>CAZFRE010000018.1:0-2007 GCA_964521195.1 uncultured Eubacteriales bacterium | reverse complement strand
GCGGCCACCGAGTCGGGTCGCGATCTTGCCGACCGTGAGTTCGAGGGAGTCGTCGTCGATGACGATCAGTTGTCCGGATGTGGCGTTGTAGGTGATCCACTGGCTGACGGTCTCGCTGATGGTGCGGGCGTTGTCGCGCGCATCGGCCAGCTTCTGCTCCACGAGGCGGCCGCGGAGCGGCGGAATCACGTAGACCCAGGCGACCAGCATGGCGAGCGCCACCAAGCCGACGACCAGGAGCGTGAGCCAATTCTTGACTGAGCGGAACATGTGGCGGGCGCGGGCGGCGCCTTCAGCTCCCTAGATCTCGCGGAACTTGTAGCCTATGTTGCGAACCGTGAAGATGAACTCGGGATCCTTCGGGTCCGCCTCGAGCTTCTCACGCAGGTGCCGGATGTGAACGTCGACGGTGCGGGCGTCGCGGTAGTCGCTGTCGCCCCAGACGAGCTGGAGAAGGAGCTGCCGGCTGTAGACCCGGCCGGGGTGCGAGATGAGGGCATTGAGGATCTCGAACTCGATGTACGTCAGGTCGACCTTGGCGCCTCGCACGACGACGTTGCGCTTGAGCAGGTCGACCTCGAGGTCGTCGACCTGGATCACGTCTTTCTTGGTCGCGTCGGCGCTGCGGCTCATCTCCGCGCGCCGGAGCTGGGCGCGTACGCGGCTGCGGAACTCACGCAGGCTGAACTTGTCTTTGGTGATGTAGTCGTCTGCCCCGATCTCGAGGCCGAGGACCTTGTCGAACTCATCGCCTTTGGCGGTGAGCATGATGATCGGAACGATGCTCTGGCCGCGGATGCGCCGGCACACCTCCATCCCGTCCACGTGCGGAAGCATGATGTCGAGAATGATGAGGTCGAACTCCTTGCGCTCGAACGCTTCAAGTGCCTCTTCGCCGTCGCGCGCCGTCACGACCTGATAGCCCTCCTTCTCGAGGGGAAAGCGAAGAAGCTTGAGGATCGCCTCCTCGTCGTCGACGAGAAGGATGCGCGCTCCCGAGTCGGCCATCATGTGTCTCCCTTCACTGCTGATCCGCGCCCTTGCGGCGAGGCGAGGCTGCGGGCGCGAAACCGCACGCCCATGGCCGCTGCGAGGTCGGCCACTGCGGGCAGGTCCGCTGCCGGGTGGTCGACGGCGGTCAGTGTCGTCTCCATGCCGTGCTCACGACACTGTTCGGCGAAACGCAGGACTGCCCTGTACGACTTGGCGAACACGGGGCGGCAGATCCGCTCGTAGGACTCGGGGTCGGCGGCGTTCAGGCTCACGGTAACGGCCGTGAGGCCGGCCGCCGCCAAGGCCGCCGGCACGTCCACATCCGGGTTCAGGAGCTGGCCGTGGCCGTTGGTGTCGAGCCGGCTGCGGAGGCGTCGCAGCCGCAGCCACTCGGTGACGGCGAGGACCACGTCCAGCCGCATCGTGGGCTCGCCGAATCCGCAGAACACAACCTCATCGGCCGGGCCGTCCATGAATGCCATCTCGATGGCTTGCGTGACGTCATCGATCTCGGGCTCGTGGTCCAGGATCAGGCGCTCGCCGTACACCCCGTCGCTCCACTCCCGCAGGCAGAACTCGCACGCGCTCGAGCAGCGATTCGTGAGGTTGAGATAGAGGAGGTCGCCGGTTCCGCGGTAGGCGATGGCCCCGGCGCGCGCGGGCGTCTCGGTCATGGGCTGAGTGGTGGTCGGTTCATCGTGGCGGACGACCGGTCGCGCACAACAGACGGCGACCGGTCGGCAACTCCAGTATAGCAGGGTAGAATGTGGGCCCCTCGCCGGCGAATTCCGCCGGCTGCGCCGACCCGGGAGCTCCATGCACGACTCGACGACGGATGCCGACTGGCACGAAGCGATGCTCTACGAGCGCCTCGCCGATGGCGCGGTGCAGTGTCATGTGTGCCCGCGCCTGTGCCACATCGCGCCCGGAAAGAGCGGCGTCTGCCGGGCGCGCGTCAACCGCGAGGGCACGCTCTACGCGATCACCTACGGGCGGGTCTGCAGCGTCGCTGCC
>CAZFRE010000017.1:0-11155 GCA_964521195.1 uncultured Eubacteriales bacterium | reverse complement strand
CAACCGCAAAGACGAGCATCGTGGCGAGCGCCACGACGAACAGAGTCTTCTTCACGGATCCTCCTTGATGGTTTGTACGTACGAAAGTCATCTCTTTCATCAAAGCACCTCCTTCCCGAGATTGGTTTAAGTCTTGAGCCTCACAATTCGGGCGAACCCACCATGCTTGGCTGTCAACTACCTGTGGCGATTCTGTGAAGCAATTCTTACGCCAGATGAATGCAGCAGCGCATAGTTGTCACAGGAATGCGCGTATGAAACATTACGCTCGCTTAACCTCACGGTCAAGGTCAGACGGGCTGTTCGGAGGACGGTTCGGTGAGCGGCGAAGCCTCAGGACCGGCCGTTGCACCGGCCGCGACCTTCTTCTTCTGCCGGCGCTTCTGAACGATCCGGTAGATGATTCCCGCCAAGATCGCGAGGATGATGAGCGCGAGCGGAACGAGGCAGGCGCGAATCGGGCCGGAGAGCGTTCGCGCGATCGAGTCGAGCGTGCTGCCCCCCGAATCGGGAAGTCGGATGATCTGAACGCGCGCGTTCTGCGTATCGGTGACGGCGAACCAGTCACGAGCGGGGTCATACGCGATGTCGCTGGGGTAGACGAACTGGCCGTCGACCGTTCCCGGAGACCCGTACTTCGCGATCACCTTGCCGTCCTTGGCGTCGAGCGCGGTGATATCGAACCCGAACGGGTCGACGATGAGCAGTCGCCCGGCACCATCGATCGTCATGCCCGCGGGGATCTGCATGTTGGCCGGCGCGGCCGAGACGGTGGAGACGATACTCTGCCCGACCGCCTTCTCGTTACCGGCGTTGCCGGTGCTGATGATCCACTTTCGATTGCCGTTGGCGTCGTAAGAGCTCACCCGGTTGTTGTACTGGTCAACAACGAAGATGGTCCCGTCCTGCGCGATCGCGACGCCTCGGACTCCCTGGAACTCGTTCTGGCCCTTACCCTGCTTGCCGACGACCTTGATGACCTCGCCCTCCGGGGTCATGATCACGAACCCGGACGCGGAACCCACCACCAGTCTGTCCTTGCTGACCGCGACCGCGGAGGGTGTAGGCACGAAGATCGTGCGGATGACCTGATTGTCCCGATCGAGAACGTGTACCTGGCTCTTCGGGGTGTCGGCGATGTAGATGAGTCCCGCCGGGTCAACGGCCACCGCCGTGGGATAACTCAGAGAGTTCGGGTAGTTGGTGGGATCACCTGCCGGCCCCTGGTACAGCATCGCGGCAGGGGTACCGTCGGGGTTGAAGCCTACAACGCGGTTCTGCCCCTGCGTGGTCACCCAGATCGTACCGTCCGGGCCAACCGCGACGCCTTGCGGTCCCCAGAACTGCTCGTCCTGGGACTTGCCCCACCCGTAGATCGACCGCACCCACGTGACGCCCTTGGCCTCGGCGGTCGTCGCGATCCGACCGACGGGCTGGAAGATGCGGATGAGAGCGATGCTGGCGATGAGAAGCAAGATGATGAGAATCACGAGCGCTGTGATGAGCATCCGGCGCGTGCGCTTGATGCGCAGGCGCTCGGCCTCGCGCCACCCTGCCTGCTCCTGGTACTCGACCGGGGTGTCGCTCATTTCTCGGCTCCGATCTGCTTCAGTCCATCCAACGCGGGTTCGTAGTCAGGTATGTACTTGAGGGCCGCCTTGAAGTCCTTCTCGGCGCCGGCCTCGTCACCGGTCTCGATCTTGGCCAACGCCCTCTGCACCATGACGTCGGCGTCGGTGGGTGACTCCTTCAGGTAGACATCGAAAGCCTTGACCGCGCCGGGCCAGTCTTTCGAGATCACGAGCGCCTGCGCCTTGGCCAGCGCGGCGGTCGTGAACGACGCCGGCATCTGTGCGCCGGCGGTCCGCTTGCGGTTGTTCTTCACGTTCTCGTCCATGAAGGCCTGGAGTTCCTTCTTCGCCTCGGCCATCGCCTTGTCCGCGGCCTGCACGGTCGCCTCGTAATCCTTCTGGGCGAGCGCGAGCTGAGCCTGCTGCGCGTAGAGGTACGACTTGTCCTTCTTCACGATCGACAGCGCCTGATCGAGCGCCTGCTCGGCCTTGGCGAGCTGACCGGCGCTGATCAGTGTCGCGACGTACTGGGAGTACGTCTGCGTGGTGGCCTTGCCGCTCTGCACCGTCCCCGTCAAGACCATGAGGTCACGCTCGGCCGACGTGCGCGGCGAGACCGGAGTGCTCAGCAAGCCGAAGATCATCGCCGAGAGCATGAAGACGAGCCACAGGACCACAACGCCGGCGAGGCCGATGATGAGCCAGCGGACCACGGGGTCCGCGCTCGGCTTGCGGCGCTTGGGTGCCGCCTGCTGGGCCTTGGCCGGAGCGTCCGCGGGCGTGGCTGAAGTCGGCTCGGACGCGCCGATGGACCCTGCGTCCGGTTCGTTCGTGGGCGAAACGGGCCCGGTGTCGTGCATTCCGTCCTCCATACGTCGCGCTGGCACCCCCACTTGAGCGGGAGCTGGCCGATCTCACATACGCCCGAGCCGTGCAAAGCACACGCCAAGCACCCGGCTCGGTGAAGATTCCTTAGGGACGTGCGAACGGCATACTACCGTGAGACGGCGCGCACGGGAACCGCCTGCGCAGATGCTCACAAAGAATCCACAGGCCTAGCCACGACCGTGTCGGAGCCATTCGCAGCTCAGCCGAGTCGCGCCTTGATCGACTCGACGAGCCCGCCCTGCTCGATGATGTCCTTGATGAACGGCGGGAAAGGCTGCGCGGTGTAGACGGCGCCGGTCGTCTCGTTCGTGATCGTGCCGGTATCGGCGTCAACGCTGATCCTGTCGCCGTCGCGAATGCCGTCAACGGCCTCGGGCGCCTCCATGATGGGAAGCCCGGTGTTGATCGCGTTGCGGTAGAAGATGCGCGCGAAGGACTTCGCGATCACGACCGACACGCCGGCGGCCTTGATGGAGATCGGCGCATGCTCGCGGCTCGAGCCGCAGCCGAAGTTCTCATCGGCGACGAGGATATCACCGAGCTCGACCTTCCCCACGAAGGCCGTGTCGAGGTCCTCCATGCAGTGTTTGCCCAGCTCAAGCGGGTCAGATGTGTTCAGGTAGCGCGCCGGGATGATGACGTCGGTATCGATGTCACGGCCGTAGCGGTGTGCTGTTCCGGTGAACTTCATGGCTCGTCTCTTCCTCTAGACCAGGTCGTCCGGCAAGGCGATGTGACCGGCAACAGCTGTGGCGGCGGCGACCGCCGGCGATGCCAGATAGACCTCGCTCGTGGGGTCGCCCATGCGGCCGACGAAGTTGCGGTTCGTGGTGGCGACGGCACGCTCCCCCGCCGCAAGGATGCCCATGTGACCGCCGAGGCACGGACCACAGGTGGGCGTCGAGACCGCCGCGTTCGCGTCGAGGAAGATGTCGAACAGCCCCTCGTGCATCGCCTGGCGGTAGATCTCCTGAGTGGCGGGGATGACGATCGTGCGCACGTTCTCGTGCACCGTGCGGCCCTTGAGCACGGATGCAGCGATGCGCAGGTCCTCGATGCGGCCGTTGGTGCAGCTGCCGATCACGACCTGATCGACCCAGATGTCGCGAGCTTCGGACGCGGGCCTCGTGTTGCTCGGGAGGTGCGGGAACGCGACCGTGGGAACGATCGTGGAGGCGTCGATCTCGTAGACCGCTGAGTACTCGGCGTCCGGGTCGCTGAAGTACTCGACCGGCGTGCGCTCGAAGCGCCCGTTCACGTACGCGCGCGTGGTGTCGTCGACGGCGATGATGCCGCTCTTGCCACCCGCCTCGATAGCCATGTTGCAGATCGTCATGCGGTCGTCCATGCCGAGCGACTCGATCGTCTCGCCGGTGAACTCCATCGCCTGGTACAGGGCGCCATCGACGCCGATCATGCCGATGATGTGCAGGATGATGTCCTTGCCGCACACCCACGGTCCGAGCTTGCCCGTCAAGTTGAACTTGAGGCTTGCAGGCACCTTGAACCACGCCTCGCCCGTCGCCATGCCCGCCGCGGCGTCGGTGGAGCCGACACCGGTGGAGAATGCGCCGAGCGCGCCATACGTGCAGGTGTGGGAGTCGGCGCCGATGATCACGTCGCCGGGTCCGACCACTCCCTGCTCGGGCAGGAGCGCGTGCTCGACCCCCATACAACCGACCTCGTAGTAGTGCGTGATGCCCTGCGCACGGGCGAAGTCGCGCACCATCTTGGCCTGCTCGGCGGACTTGATGTCCTTGTTGGGCGTGTAGTGGTCCGGGACGAGTGCGATCTTCGTGGGGTCGAAGACCTTCTCCACACCGATCTTCGCGAACTCCTTGATAGAGATCGGCGCGGTCACGTCGTTCGCGAGCACGATGTCGAGTCTGCAGTTGATGAGCTGCCCGGGCTCGACCTCAGGTAGACCTGCATGGGCAGCCAGGATCTTCTCGGTGATGGTCATGGCGCGCGTCATGGCGAATCCTCCGAAGTCGCGATGCAGGGCGCCTCGGCACGGACGGAGGGACTATGGGGTCGTACCCGTCTCCGCCCCAAGCTCGCCGAGGGTCTGCATAGAGTACTCGGGCGCGATTGAGCGGGCAAGTCGAGCGACCTCCACGGCCTTCGCCTGCATGCCCGCCGCTGCGTACACCTTCGCGAGCGAAACGAGCGCGAGCGCGCTCGTCGGGCCAAGCTGGCGGGCCTCCTCGGCTGGTACGACGGCCTTTTGAGCGAAGCCGGCGCCGGGTTGGAGTGAGTCGACGTACAGCAGGAACTCGGCGTAGGCGATCCGCAACAGCATGTCCTCGGGATCGGCGGCAGCGCTGGCAGCGTACGCGTCCACCGCTCGCGCGAGCGTCTCAGCTCCGGTCGGCTGTCCGCCACGCAGCTCCTCGACACCCAGCTTCGCGAGCGCCTCGGCATGCAGCCATCGGTACTCCTGTGCCAAGGGGTTCACGCGCTTGGCTGCAGCGAGGGTCGCTGCCTGATCAGCACCGACCTGCCCCTTCATGGCGTACCCCGCCATGACGTCGGCCACGAGCCAGCTGGCAGCCCAGACGGCGAGCAACGCGCCGATGGAGCCGGCCGCGACGAGGACGCCCTTCGGGGTCGTGGTGACACGCCGCGCCGTGGATGCCAGCAGCATGCCGAGCATGAGCCACATCCACACCGTGAGTTCGGGCATCGTCACGCCGAGCGAAAGCGCCGCGACCATGCCGACGAAGCCCGACCACAGCGCTGCGAGCATGAGGCGCGGCGGGCCTGACTCCGGCAATGCTCGGAACGAAGACACTGCGGTCCTGACGAGCGCCCAAACGAGCAAGAGCAGACCGGGGAGCCCCAGGGTCACGAGCGTCTGCACGAAGATGCTGTGAGCGTTGTCGCTCGAGAGCGTGCCCGGAGTGATGGCGTACCAGTCACTCCCGACCTTGGACTCGAACGCATGCAGGAATGCATCCGGCCCCCAACCGGTCACCGGCCGCGCGAGCCACGCCTTGACGGCTGTGAGCCAGATGACACTGCGGCCGTTGGTGGCGCGCGCGATGCCAGCGTCGAGCACCGACTGCTGCCCACCGAGCGCCGGGCGGGTGAGCACGATCGCGACGAACACCGCGAGAAGCAGCCCGATGGCGATGCCCGCAAACGCGATCTTGCGGCCTCGCGACGCATTCCAGTTGTGATACCAGCCCGCGAGCGAGAATGCGAGCACCATGACCGCGGCACCGACCCACGCGCCGCGCGTCTGTGTCTTCCAGAGCGCGTAGCCGATCAACGCCACCGCGGCCCACCACTTGTACCGGTCCCAGCCACTCGCAGCCGCATCGACCGTGAACGCGAGCCCGAGCGCGAGGGCAAGGGGGAAGATGAGATAGTTGCCGAGCATGTCGGCATTACCCATCGTCGAGGTGACTCGGCTGAGTTCACCCACCCATTCGTAGACGTCGATGCCGAGCGACTGCACGAACGCGTAGGCCGAAACCAAGCAGCCGGAGACCACGCCCACGACAGCGACCGCGCGAATCTCGCGCATGGATCGTACGTACTGGACCGCCAAGAATGCGACGACCGCATAGCCGAGCAGGGCGACGAGTCCTTCGTTGCGCGCGTAGGAGCCCCAAACAGCGAGCGAACGGCTCTTTGCGAAGATGGTGGAGACTCCCGCCCAGGCAACGAAGGCAGTCACGACCCACATGACGCTATGCCAGCGGGTCTGTGCCTCGTCTCGGATGGCGCTGAGGCAGAAAGCGAGTAGCGACAGCCCCGCAAGCACGAGGATCGCGACAGCCTTGGGCAATCCGATCGGATCGTGCGTGCGTATCGGCGCGAGCGGACCGGTCTGTGTGGGAAACGCGCCGATGATGAGGGGCGTGATGGCGACAAGCGCAAGGAACAACAACCAGCCGACCCGATAGAGGCCGCGTGCCTCCGTCGGTTCGGGCGATCGTTCCCTGCGTGCCGTCACTGAATCACCTGACCTTCCATGCCGCCAATGTAGCCCGCATGGATCGTGTTGAACACCGTGGGGATGCCGACGAGACAGAACAACGCGATCGGCATCGAGACGATCGCATACCACGCAAGTCGCTTACCGCTCCAGCGCATCGTGTAGCGAAGATGCAGGTACGCAGCGTAGATCAGCCAGACGACAAGGCTCCAGGTCTCGATGGGGTCCCAGCTCCAGTACCGGCCCCACGACTCCTCGGCCCAGATCGCGCCGGTGACGATCATGATGCCCCACAGGAGGAAGCCCGCCAGCACGAACCGCGTCATGAGGTCCTCGACGACGGGCTGCTGCGGGAGCCGCTCGAAGCGCTTCGCCCACGGCCCGCCGTCCGACCGCTCCCGCACCACGTACACGACCGCGAGACCGAACGAGGCCGCGAACGCGGCGAATGCGAAGTTCGCGAACGCGACGTGGATGAAGAGCCAGTAGCTCGCGAGCGACGCGGTGATCGGGAAGTCCTCCTTGGAGGCGAGCATCGCTGCACCGATCAGGAGGACCGCCACCGGCATGATGCCGATACCAAGCGCGCTGAGTCGCGGATTGCGCAGCGCCGCCACCACGAACAGGGCCACGGTGCACAGCGTGAGTGCGCTCGCGACTTCGTAGTAGCCGATGTAGGGCCCGTGTCCGAGCCGCACCCATCGCACGCTGAGGGCTGCGATGTGGGGCACGAGCCCGAGTCCGGCGACGTACACCGCCTTGCGCGTCAGTGACTCACGGTTCATCGTCACGCCGACGATGAACATGATCGTCGAAGCGACGTAAAAGGTGAGCGATACCCACATGAGGATGATCTCGGTGGTCACGACGTGCGTCCTTCCTTCGTAGCAAGCGCCGACTCGAGTTCACCGCGGATCTCATCGGCGGTGGTCGAGACGTTGCGCCAGAGCCGAGCCTGCACTGCGAGATAGGGCCCGTCCGCGCCATCCACCACGGCGGCCGCGACGATCTGCTGACGCATCGCGACGGACAGGGTCAGGCCGAGCATCGCGACGATCATCGATGCGTAGATGAGCGGGATCGTCGGGTCGTCCACCACGACAAGCACCGCGTACCATCCGACATCCGCGACACGGAGCGTGCCGCCGCCCTCTATCGCCGCGGTCTCGCCCTCGTTCACGACGCGATCGAGCAGCCTGGTACCCGACCCGTCACTGAGGACGAGGTGCGCCTTTGGCTGCTCGGGGATCCACTCGCCAAAGCCGCCATGTGGGTCTTTGTCGAGCGGCACTGTGGCGGAGAGCCGCATGACCACCCGCCCCTGGTCGTCCGTCGCCGCCATCGGCTTGACCGGCACGGTTCCGCCGGACGCCTCCTGCGAGAAGTCGACGAGCTGGGTGACTCTGCCCAGCGGGCGGCCGGCGGCATCCTCGATCTCCACGGTGACCGCGAGCCCGCACATCGGCGAGTAGATCGAGACCGAGCCGGCATGCAGCTTCTTGTTCGGGTACACCTGTTGCGTGATGACCGCGCGCCCGTCGGCGTCCAGCACCGTCACGGTGGGAACGGCACCGAGCTCGAGGTCGCCTTTGCGGCCTGCGGGATCGAAATCGTCGATGCGGATACTGCGCTTCACCCGCGCCCAGTCGTGCAGCCGCCCCGTCTCCACCGAGAAGTACGACTCCTCCTGGTCCGGGACCGTGGCCCCGACCGCGACGCCCATGGCGCCCTCGGAGCGAAGCACGAGGCTCGCGAAGACGGTGAGCACGAGGGCCACGAGGGCCCAGTGGAACACCGCGCTCCCCCAGACCGACCACGACGGCGACACCGCGAGCACCACATCCTGGCGCCGTCTTGTCTTGACGCCAAGCGCGGCGAACACGGACGCCGCCCGCTCGAGCACGTCGGCGCGGGACGCAGCGGTATCGAGCGGGATCGAGATGTCGTGGGCCCGCTGCAACTCCGCGGGACCCATGAGCGCCGCGGCCTTGAGCCGGCGCGCCTTACCCGCCGCGGCCTTGGTCCGGCCCCACGCGCACAAACCGCTCGAGATGGCGAGCAGCACGACGGCTGCGATGAAGATCGGGGCGCTGAACGCGCGGTGTAGTCCGACAGCCTCCACGGCCGGCTCGAGCGTCCGGTACTTGGTCGTCCATGCGGCCATCGCATCCGGCGTCGCGACGGAGGACTGCGGAATGGCGGTCGCGATCACCGACCAGACCGTGATGAACGCTATCAGGCCGAGCGCCAGTGCCGGAGAGACGAGGGCCCTGTGCACGCGCTTCAGCACGCCGCGAATCACTTCACGTTGCCGATCGTCGTGACTTCGATATCGTCGACGACCCAACCCCGGTCGAGTTTGATCAGGGCATAGGTCGTCTCGTAACTCGCGGTGAGTGGCCCTTCGATGGTCTTGCCGGGCTCGTTGATCGACATGTAGCGGTAGCTCCACCGCTCCTTCGCGGGAAGAAGGGTCGTCTCGCCGACGACGCGCGGAGAGCCGAACGTGATCGAAGACAGCCTCTGATCGAGCAGCCGCGAAGCTTGCAGGTTCGCCTGAATATAGGCATCGGTCCGCACGACCTGATTGTCGCTCTGCGTTGCCGTGGCCTCGTTCGACTCACTGGTGCGATACGCGTACGAGACCCAGTCCAGATAGCTGCGTACGGCAGACTCAGGCGTCGTGAGGTCCCACTTCTCCGGCTTGTCCGCGAGGACTGACGCAGGGAGCTTGATATCCTGCTCGACACCACCCATACCGTAGCCTGTACGGGTGTCCTCGACGCTGCGATCGTTCGCGGCATCATCCGCGGCGCTGGAACAGCCGCCGAGAACCGCAACCACAGCCACCACCGTGATGGCAACCGCCGCCCGTAGTGCCAACGGGCCTCGACCCCCGACTCGCCTCGTCATCGCCACCATCCCTTGCATTCTGCTCGTCATCGATTGCACGTGTTCTCGCCTTCACACTCGCTCATGGTACGTGAACGTCGCTGCACGGGCATCCCGCGTGAGTGCACCACATCGCGGGCACGATCGCCTGCGCCACGTCCAGCTCCACGATTCTTGCGGCAAGGGGGGTGGGCATCGCTGCCCACCCCCCTTGGTGGATCTCAGTCTCCGAACTCAGAGTGCCCTCACGTACAGGCTACTTCCAAGCCGGAACGTTCTCGCTGACACCCGCGTTGTGCGGCGTGTGCCGGTTGTTGCTGGCCGAGGTGCAGCCGTTGCAGTTGTTGTAGTGCTGAGCGTTGAGGGACGGATCCGGGTTGTAGCCGTTGGCACCCGGCGTGTTGTCGGTGTGCCACTCGACGCCACCGAAGCCGGCGCCATCCTCCCACATCCACTTGGACCATTCGACCTCAAGGCCGGCGGCCTGAACGGCGGCCTGCGCGTTGAAGTCATCCTCGGTCTCGCGACCCTCGTCGACACCCGGGTTCTCGATCTCCTTGTGCGAGTCGGCGCCCGCGGAGAGACCGGAGAGGTGCGCGGTGATCGGCACGGCGAAGGTGCCCGTGTTGCCGAGCGGATCTGCCCAGTTTGCGGCGTTGGACGGGGTACCGGCGACCATCATGGTCGTGTTGAGGACCTGGTACATGTTGCCGCTCGTCGCGTACTGGTTCAGGCCGAGCCAGCCCCAGTTGCCTTCCTGCGTCTGCGGCTCAGAGACGTAGCCGTTGAAGTCGGTGGCGGCGATGGAGGCGTTCAGGTCCGCGTTCGGGTTGTAGGCGCCCGTCTTGGCAGCGAAGGTGCCGCTGCGGTAGCCGGAGTAGACCCACTGCTTCTTGTACGGCGCGGGGTCGGTCGCGTACACGAGCAGACGCGGACGCTTCCAGCCGTGCGGGATGGCGATGTGGCACGAGACGCAGTTGCCCTGGCCGGTGACCATATCGCCGTGGTGCTCCATGTGCGGGTAGTTGCCGTAGCCGATCTGGGCGAGGTTGTTGGAGCGGAAGCCGCTGCCGTTACCCTCGATGGCCAGACCCTGGTAGCTGTTGACCAGCTTGTGGCACTTCTGGCACAGGAACGCGCCCTCCACGTTACCGGCGGAGTAGCCGTTGGAGGTGACGGAGGTCGCCTCGTAGGAGCCACCGGCGTAGATGATCGCCGTCGCAGGCTGACCGGAGATGAGCGCCTTGCTGGTGGTGTCGGTGCTCACGGCGGGCCAGAACTGCCTCGAGCCCCACTTGGTGTAGTACTGGTTCGGCGAGCCGAGCGTGGTAGCGATGGAGCGCATACCCGTCGGGTCGAAGGACGTCAGCTCAGCGCGAGTCCAGTCATCCGGGAAGTTCGGGTCGAGGCCGTAGTTCGCGGCGTTCGCACCCTGCGGGCCGGTGAGGCCCTCCAGCTCGGTGTGGCAGTCGTAGCACGTGATGACCGAGTCCCAGCCGACCGTGGTGTTGATCGCGCCGGACAGGTCGACCGTCGTGCCGTCGACGCGCTTGCGGGCGCCCATGGCGACGGTCGGCGAGTCGGTCGGGTTGAGCGAGAAGGTGCCCGGAGTCTCGACAGTCACGCCGCCGACCTCGGACAGGGCCTTGCTCTGGCTCCAGAAGACGCTCGCGGTCGGGCGGGTCCAGTGCTGCTCGATCGTGGTCTCCTTGGAGGACTTCACGACGATGTGGCCCTCGCCGAAGGACTCGGCGCCACCGTTGACATCGTAGAGCGGCGTGTTGTGGCCACCGGCGGTACCGGCGAAGCCGTGCGGGGCGTAGTTGCCCGCGTGGCAGTCGACGCAGTCGGCGTTGCC
>CAZFRE010000016.1:0-14061 GCA_964521195.1 uncultured Eubacteriales bacterium | reverse complement strand
CGCGAGCGCGCGCTCGCGGAGTACGCCCTGCCGCAGATCATCGACGAGTACGATCGGCTGTACGCCGAGGCGCTCTCGGAGCGGAGATGACGGCCAAAGCAACGGCGAAGCGTGCTCTCGTCGCCCGCCTGTTGCCGTGGGGAGTCGGGCTCACGTTGGCCTGCACCTTCGCCGGCTCGTACTGGCTGAACGCGAGCGTCGTGACGGCGGTGGGGTGTGTCGTTGGGGCCTCGTTGGCGATCGCCGGCCTGTTCGGCGGGGCGCGAACGTTCACAACTCCTGTGACCGTCAGCCTGATGGCGACCTCGCTGGCCATCGCGGTCTTCTCGCTGACTTCGGCCTTCTCGGCACGACCGGCGATCTCGTTCGTAGGAGCAGTGGGACAGCACAATGGGACGGCGCTCTGGGCGCTCGGCGGTGTGTGGCTCCTTGCTGGGCTTCTCGGCGCTGACCAGAAGGCGCTGCGGTCGACGCTCATCGTGACCTCGCTCGCTGGAGCGACCTACTCGCTGGCACTTCATGTCGAGGCGCTCACTCGTGGCCTGGCGCGCGCGCAAGGAGCAGCGGCCGGGCAGTTCGAGAACTCCACGTCGTACGGCGAGTTCGCGGCCATCGCAGCCCTCTCCACGATCGCCTGGATCCTCATCTCGCGCAGTCGCCTCGAGCGCGCAGCCGCGTACGGTGCGCTCGGGCTCCTCGCCTCCGGGATGCTCGCGTCGAGTTCCCGGGCAGGCGCGCTCGCCTTCTGCACGGCGCTGCTCTTCGCAACCGCGATAGCGCGGGTACCCGCTGGGCGCGGACCTCGGGTCGCACTCGCTCTCGCCCCCGCTGCCTTCGCCCTGTGCGCGACCGTCGCCGCCGCACTGGCTGCCACTGGCATGCTTGGCGGACCGATCCAGCAGTTGCTGGCCACTGTAGGAACCGATCGCGACGCGGTCTGGCGCAGCGCCGTGGCTCAGCTCGGTCAAGCCCCACTCACGGGCTCGGGACTCGAGCAGTACTCCGCCTGGGTCGCGGTCACGACGAGCGGCGGCAGTGGAGCGTTCGATCCCCACAACGTGGTGCTCGCGGTCGCGCTGGGCGCGGGGCCCGTCGGCGTGCTCTGCGTAACGGTCGCCCTCGTGGCACTGACGTGGGCGGCCGTGGATGCGGCCCAGCGCAAGCCGAGCCGCTTCTCGACGGCGCTCGTCGCGTCCATGCCTGTGGCCCTGGTCGGTGCCGGGCTCGTGGCGTGGCTCACCCCTGCCTCGGTACTGGTGGCGCTCGCAGGTGTCGGGGCGATGCTCGGCGCAGCCCCGACCGACCCGCGCACCGCACCGTCGTGGCCCGGCCCCTTGAGCGGGCGATGGGCGGTCGTCATCCCCGGCGGATTCCTCGCGTGCGCCGCGCTTCTCCTCGGCGGACTGGCGATCGCCGCGCTCCCGAGCATGGCGACGTATGCTCGGATGCAGACCTCACCGGACCCCACGATCCTCGCCGAGCAGTACACCCGCTGGCCCGACCCCGCGTACGCGGTGCTGGCGATCCGACAGCTCACGCCGCAGGTCGCAGACCCGAAAGCGGCGGACCTGCTCCGCCAGATCCTCTCGGCCAGTGAACCTGACACCACGTGGCGGGTTGACTCCGCGGCCGCGCAGCTCATCGCCACCCGAGCGCTCACGGGCACAGAGACCGCGTCATTCGAAACCGTCCGGGCACTCGCCCAGAACGGGGCGCAAGCAGACCCGACCTCGGGAATCTGGTGGGCACTCGCGGCAGACGACGCTCGACGGCGCGGGCTCGACGATGATGCCCGCACGTACGCCAAGTCAGCGCTGAGCTTCCCGCTCCCCGACGACCTCAGGCTATCGATGGAGCAGCTGCTCGGCTCGCCGTAGGTCAGGCGGTCTAGCGAGCGAGCGCCCCGACCACCAAGTCGCCCATGGCCGTCGTCCCGACGATCCGCTCGGCGCGCGTGTCGGCGCTTGCGATGTCTCGCGTGCGCCAGCCGTCCGCGAGCACGCGCTCGATCGCCGCGGCGAGCTCGTCGGCCACGTCGTGCATCGCAAAGCTGTGCCTCAGCATGAGCTCGACGGACAGCAGCATCGCGAGCGGGTTCGCGACGCCCTGCCCGGCGATGTCCGGCGCGCTCCCGTGGCTCGGCTCGTAGAGCGCCGTCCCATCTCCGAGCGACGCACTCGCGAGCATCCCGAGCGACCCGGTGAGCATCGACGCCTCATCGGAGAGGATGTCGCCGAACATGTTCTCGGTCACCATGACATCGAACTGGTTGGGCGTGCGGATGAGCTGCATCGCCGAGTTGTCGACAAGCTGGTCCATGAGCTCGACGTCGGAGTACTCGGCCGCATGCAGCCGGTGCACGACCTCGCGCCACAGCCGCGAGGACTCGAGCACGTTGGCCTTGTCGACGCTGTGGACGCGGTTGCGCCGCGTGCGCGCGGTCTCGAACGCAAGCCGAGCGATCCGCTCGATCTCGTACTCGCTGTAGATCATCGTGTCGTACGCCCGCGCGCCCTCCCCGCCATCAGCGGCGGCGCCGGCGACGCCGGTCTCACGGGCGCGCTCCCCGAAGTACAGGCCGCCGGTCAGCTCGCGGACGATGAGCATGTCGACGCCCTCGAGGAACTCGGGCTTCAAGGACGAGGCATCGCGTAGCGCATCGAAGATCTTCACCGGCCGCAGGTTCGCGAACAGCCCCAGCCCCTTGCGTATCCCTAGAAGCCCCTGCTCCGGCCGTGGTTTGGACGGGTCGGTCGTGTCCCATTCCGGCCCACCGATGGCGGCCAGGAGCACGGCGTCAGCAGCCTGGGCCTTGGCGAGTGTCTCGTCCGGCAGCGCCGTCCCAGTCGCATCGATGGCGATCCCGCCGAGCAGCGCTTCATCGTACGTGAACTCCACGCCGTGACCGCGGCCGATGGCGTCGAGGACCTTGACCGCCTCGGCGGTGATCTCGGGGCCGATGCCGTCGCCGGGCAGCAGACAGATGCGGTACGTGTTCAAGCTCATGCGCTTACCCTCTCGACGGTGCGCCGGACCATGCAGGTGGACCCCCAGACCTGCTTCACCACAAGACGAGTTCGTACCGCGTGGACCTATCGTGCGTTCTTCGGCTTCGTCTCATGGCAGATCTGACAATAGATCATGCCGTTGTGATCGTACGAGTTCCAATCATGACACGCACAGGCGGTCTTGGCCGCCGCGTCACTCCACTGGGTCTTCTGGTGCATCTTCGCCCACGCGGGATTGGGGTGGCCGCCAGCGATCGGGAAGCTGTGGCAACCGAGTCGTATACAGCCGTTGTGGGTCCCGTAGTGGCACTTCTCGCACTTCTTGCCGTCGCCGTACCAGATGTCTATGACGGCCTCGCGAGCGTGCCCGTACGCCCTGAACTGCTGCGAGTGCGGCATCTCGATGCCGTGACAGTTCATGCACGTGGTCTGGTCCTTATGGCATCCATCGCACTGGGGATTCGGCACTTGGGCTGCGGCCATCTGGTTGATGTCGACGCTGGGCCTGATCGCCTGAGACGGGTCGCCGACGTGACACACGTTGCAGTCAGCCTTGGCCTGCGTCCCATCATGGCACCTCAGGCACGGGGCCATGCCGACCGTCTTGGCATTCACCACGCCATCGGTCAGCGCATGACAATCGACGCACTGGGCACCCGCCTCGAGCGGGTGCGAGTGCACCACCTTGAGCTGCAGCTCCTCATCGAAGAACGTGCCCGTGATCGCTTCCTTGTGACACGACCTGCACCCGTCGGACGCCACCGGCTGCCCGAAGGCCGCTGCGGCGGCATTGTCGGTGCGCGCGAACGCGACGTGCTCGAAGCGCGTGGCGACGTTGACCGTCAGACGCGCCATCTTGCCCCCGCCCTCGTGGCACTGAACGCACTCGATGTCCTTGTGCGGATCCGCAGTCGCGGCCGCGTGACTCGTGTTGAAATGGCACGACGTGCAGACTTCCGACGCGCCGGTCGTGAGCCCCGCGACCATCCACACACCGACCCCGACGAGGATGATGATGCTCGTCACGGTGAGCGAGGCGGCCCTGTGTGCGCGGCGCTCCTCCTTCTCGAGTCGAGCTCGCTCCTCCGGCGCAAGCACGTCCTCGGCGCCCTCGGCCTCCGTGTCGCCCATCAGGAGCGCCTCTTCTTCGGCGCTCGGACGCATGATCATCAGCAGCACTGAAAGCACGATGATGAGCAGCAGGATGAGTCCGATACCAAGGAGGATCGTCGCCTGAAGCGGGTTGGCTGCCGGGTTGCGGACTATGTCCGGGATCGACTGGATCACCGCAGGCAGGCGCATCAATGACTCGGTGATGCTCTCGAATGTGATCTGGGGCATCAGCGCTCACCCCGCTTGTGTGCGGCCCGCGTCATTTCGCACCACTCCCCGGCGGCGTCGTCGCGCCACCAGGATGCACGTGCCTCACGTGGCAGTTCTCGCAGTCGGACTGTACGTGACAGCGCCGGCACTTCTTCTGGCCCTCATCCCCGACGATCTTCGAATGCCGAGGGGTGAAGTCCTCCGGGTGGGGCATCGGCATGCCGTGACAGGAGTCGCAGAAGCGCTGCTTGTGGCATACGTCGCACTGCTCGCGCTGAACGAGGGCCGCAGCCGGATGCGAGCGGATGAAGTTGGTGTTGTGCGGTAGCCGCATACCGTGGCAGCGCACGCAGTAGTCGTTCGGGTGACACGCGGCACAGGTATCGAGATCGCCCATACCGTGTGTTGTCTGCCAGTTCGAGCCGTGCGTGACGGCCCACTCGCCCGAGCGGATCCGGTCCTTCTCGGACTTCTCGTCGTGGCACAGGTCGCAGTTGGCGCGTACCCGGTCGGTGTTGTGGCAGTCCAGACACATGTTCATCGACACCGTGCTGATCCACGACACCGCAGTGCCGTGAGCCGTATCGGAGTGGCAGTCCACGCACCGTCTGCCCTCCGCGCACTCCGAATGGAGCATCGACAGGCCACCGACCGTGACCTTCGTCTTCATCATGTCTTCGTGGCACGACCGGCACGTGCTGTCCGGAATCGCGGTGATCGGGCCCCCGTCGATGGGCGCGAGCTTGAGCGTCTGCCCGAAGAGGAGGTTGTACCCGTAGGCAAGGCGGTGCGGGATCCCCGTATCGGCATGGCATCGCACACAGTCGGTGCTTGCGTGAGCGCGCGCCGAGGTCTGCTCGACGAACTCAGCCGAGGCGTGGCACTGGGTGCACCCGGGCAGCGCGATGACGGTGCCGGCGAACGCGAGGGTAAGCAGAACCACCAGGCCGGCGACGGCCCAAAGGGCGATTCGTATGACCTTCCACACGGTGCTCTTCTGCACGCTGCCTTCACTCTGTTCCAAGAAAACGGCCGTTCGTCGACGACAAATCAGCACGGTGCGTGCCATGAAGCAACCTGAAACAACCCGTGCGATCGGGCGCACGAGCGATTAACAGTACGCCGACTCGCACCGCCCCAACAAGCGTAGCGCGTGCCACCGAAGGCGCGGTCCAATCCCTCGGAATCCCCACATATCCTCCACGCCCGGCACGGCCGCCCCACCGACCGCTTGTACTATACTGTTAAGACGCACTAATCTCGCCGAAGGGATACACATGCTGAAGAACCGGATGGGCACTGTCGGCACAAGCTCGCTCGTCATTGTGGCGATTGCAGCTGCGCTGATGCTGACTGCCTGCAAGTCCCCCGCTGACACGACCTCGACCACCACCGGCACGACGCCGGGCTCGACCTCTGCGACCACTGGCGCGACCGGTACGCCGTCGGGAACCGTCACCGAGGGCTCGACGATGACCCTCGAGGCGACCGCGACCAACGGTTCCGGCTCCAACGGGTCCAACGGGTCCAACGGATCGAATGGATCGAACGGGTCCGATCCCGCTGACCCGCCCAAGAACACCACGACGCAGTTGAGCGCGCCGTTCCCGCCGCTTCCCGACCCCGGCATCGACGCCGTGAAGGCCGATAAGCCTGCCGCCAAGGGCGCGACGTTGGCCCCGCTCACGAGCGCGCCCGAGCCGACTGTCGTTGCACTTCAGACAGGTACCGTGCCAAACGGCTCTCAGTACACTGTGGTCATGCGTCCGTACGGCATCGGCCCGGACATGGCGTTTGGATCCCGGCTCGCGGTCAAGATCGACTCAGTGAAGCCGATGGGCAAGGCCCCGAAGACGGACAAGATCGAGGACGCGAACCTCCTTGTGCTCGCCAACACCAATGACGGCGGCAAGGTCACGAAGGGCGGGACGTACACGGCCGTCCTCACCTTCACCACCGATGGCGAGAAGCTGATCCCGGTCCTGAGCAAGGCCAAGGCGCAGTAGCAGCACAGCCGCATCACGGATGACTCCAGAAGGGGAGGCGGGACCTACGGCCCGCCTCCCCTTCTGCATGACATCACCCTGCCACCGACGAGCGTGCCGTGGCGCCATACGCGCACCTGCCCGGCGGGAGGCACGCTGCGCCCACCTGCGGCACCACCTGCGGCACCACATGCAGCACCACGTGCAGCACCACGTGCAGCACCACGTGCGACAGCCGTCGCTGTGCTCGCGCGCGGAGCCCGCGCTCACCGGTGGTCCATGCGGGGTCACAGCGCACGCCCCTTCGTGCAACGCAAGAGGGCCCCGGCCGATTGCACGGCCGGGGCCCTCCCGTACGTCGCGTGGTGCGTCCGCGCTACTTCACGTAGACGGTCTTGTACGAGTTGTACTTGGCCTTGGGGTGCGCGGCGTCAGCAAACTTCGCACGTATACGGTACGTGCCACGGGGCAACGAGAGGCTCGCCTGCACCTTGGTGTAAGTCGTGGGCGGCGTGGCGAGGACCAGAATCGTGCCGGACTTGGAGGCGTACGAGCGCCACTTGCCGCTCTTCTTCTTCTGGATGTAGAACTTGATCGGCATGCGGCTGCCGTTATAGCGCGGGTAGATCTTGGTGGAGACGTTGAACGACTTGTTCGCCTTCTGCTTGCTGCCCGCCAACAGCGAACCGAGCTTGAACGAGACGGGCGCCACCTTGGCGGGAGAGAGCGTCACGGTGCCCACCGAGCTCGAGCCGAAGTAGATGTTGTACATCCCGGTCTTGGTGGCCATGTACGAGAAGTGCACGGTGCCGGAGGCATCCTTGGTGGATTCGACGATGCGATAGCCCGAGGCGAACGGGAGCACGAGAACCTTCAGGCCGAGCACTGTAGGCGACGGCACAACGTCGATCTGCAGCGTCTGACCGGCGGTCATCTCCTGACGGAAGTAGTACTTGCCGGTCGCGCTACCAAGGCCACCCGTACCCTCCGGGACCAGGTCGGTCGTAATCGTCGAGCCGAGATAGTCGTTCAGGTCTGTTGCGTTGGCGATGCTATCGCCAGCGACAGCCCACGCACTTGACGCGAACGAAAGACACAACGCCAGCGCAGCTGCGAACACGGTAATCGATGCGATGCGGGTTCTCGTGCGATTCATCGGTCCTCTTCTCCTCATCGGCCTCGGCCACTCTGGGTACCGACGCCGTTTGCACTCCTGAGCTTAACGATGCTGTAGCGAAGTTGATGCCGTATTGGCTCCGGATTGAGTTTCCGTTGAGCACCACGGTGCAGCCGGATCACGACATCACCTCGACGACCCTCGGTTCGTCGAACACGGGCGTGTCGGCACACCCGGAACACACATTCATCTTAGCATAGATTAGCGTGAACTATGCCTGCCGTGATACATTGGAGAGCGTTCGCCGACTCATTCACCGGACCTCTAGGAGACTCAGTCTTATGAGCAAGATCCTCTTCGTCACGCCCCCCTACAACGTCTGGGGCGTCCAGACGATCGGCAACTGGCCGCCGCTTCAGATCGCCTACCTCGCGGGCGCCGCACGCAAGGCTGGCCACGAAGCGAAGATCTTCGATGCGATGAACAAGAAGCTCGGCTTCGACGAGATTCGCGCGGCCATCGAGGAGTTCCAGCCCGAGTTCGTCATGTCCCTTGATTACATCCCGGTCACCGGCGCGATCAGCACCGCGAGCGTGCCTGCCGCCCTCAAGGCGCTCGGCGTCGCCAAGGAGGTCAACCCGGAGATCGTGACCCTGATCGGCGGTCCGCACCCCACGTTCATGTTCGAGGAGATGCTCAAGGATCCCGAGAACACCGCGGACATCATCATCAAGGGTGAGGGCGAAGAGACGCTCGTCGAGATACTGGACACGGTCTCGGCGGGTGGCGTCATCGACGACATCAAAGGCATAGCGTTCGCCAAGGATGGCGAGGTCGTCTCCAACCTCGGCCGCCCGCACATCCAGGACCTCGACACCCTCGAGGTCGCGTTCGACCTGCTCGACTGGGAGGACTACCACTACAACGTCGAGCCGTACGGCCGCATGGCATCCGTGCTCACCTCGCGCGGTTGCATGATGGGCTGCTCGTTCTGCAGCCAGCGCCTGTTCTGGCGCGGCGACTGGCGCGCCCGTCCGGCCGAGTCGGCCGTCGAAGAGATGCGCCAGCTCGTCAAGAACCACGAAGTCCAGTTCATCACCCTCATCGACGCCTACCCAACGCATGACCTCGAGCGCTGGGAGAAGATGCTCGACCTGCTCATCGAGAACCCCATCGGCGCTCGCCTGCTCATCGAGACGCGCGTCGAGGACATCATTCGCGACACCGACATCCTGTGGAAGTACGCGAAGGCCGGCATCATCCACGTCTATCTCGGCGCCGAGACGAGCACCGATGAGATGCTCAACTCGCTGAACAAGGGCACAACGGTCGACCAGAACAAGCTCGCCATCGACCTGCTCAAGCAGCACGACATCATGGTCGAGGCCTCGTTCATGATCGGCTTCCCCAACGAGACGTGGGACACCATCAAGGCGACGACCGCCGAGGCGATCCGCCTCAACCCCGACATCGCCGTGTTCCCGGTCATCACTCCGATGCCGTTCACGCCGTTGTGGGACGAGTACTACGACCGCATCCGGGTCTTCGACTACTCGAAGTACAACCTCGTCGACCCGATCATCGAGCCGTACAACATGTCGATGGAGGACATCACCATCGCGCTCGGCCGCTGCTACATGGTCTTCTACGCGAACAAGATGTCCGAGATCCTCTCGCTCCCCGAGGGATTCAAGCGCAGCTATATGCTCAGCGCGATGAAGCAGATGATGAAGGACTACGGCGAGCACTTCGACTTCCTCGGCATCGGTATGGCCAAGATGTCCGAGGTCGCCGGCGCCGCCGGCATCAAGATGCCGAAGATGCCGGGCATGCCCGGGATGGGCGGCAAGCCCGAGGAGTAGCCGACCCGCATTCTCGACAACGCCGACGGGCGCCCGACCGCGATGGTCGGGCGCCCGTTTCTGTCGTCGGAGCCGGTGAGGCCCGGCGTGCTCCCGGCGCAGCCGCGCCGGGCGCTACTGCTGCTTGCCCGCGGCCTCGCGCGCGAGGACGTCCTTGGCCAGCGTCGCGAAACGACGCCACAGGATGGCGCCCGCTATGACCGCGCTCACCAGCACGATGTGCTTGATCATGAGGTCCGGAATGATGTTCTTCTGCGATGCCGGGATGAACTCGGCGAAGTTGAAGAAGATCGTGCGAAACACGCCTCCGATGATGATCCACGCGAGCGACACGCGCGCGAAGAGCGTGAGCGGCTTGTACGCGTGTGCGAACGCGAGCTGATCGCCCGGGTTCCCCTTCTCCGCCTGGCGCCACAGGATGTGGAGAATCACCGCACTCGAGAGCAGTGTCGCGGTCGCCACGTCGTGGAAGTAGTTGTTGAGGATGATGACGATGCTGGCGGCCTGGTTCGTCATGATCTGGCCGATCGGCCCTGCGGGGTCCGAAAGCACAAGCACGAGCGCGTCCATTGAGGTCAACCTCTCCGAGATTGTCGTCCGCTGCCGGCGGATAGCCGCCGGGCCAAACGCTTCCTACAGGTCCTTGCCGAGACCACCGATGCCGGCGTGCGTCGTGTTGTACGCCCACGGGATGCCGATGAGGGCGAACAGCGCGACAGGCATGGCCGCGATCGCGAACCATGCCAGGCGTTCACCCGACCACTTGAAGGTGAACCGCACATGCAGGTAGACGGCGTAGATGATCCAGACGATGAGGCTCCACGTCTCGATCGGGTCCCACGCCCAGTAGCGGCCCCACGCCTCATTCGCCCAGATGGCACCTGTGGCGATCATGATGCCCCAGAACAGGAAGCCGACGAGGATGTAGCGGACCGTCAGGTCTTCCAAGGCGTTCTGGGCGGGCAGCCGCTCGAAGCGCTTGACCCACTTGCCGTCGGCCGCCGACCGAACCCGGACCACGTACGCGATCGCGAGCGCGAAGGCGACAGCGAATGCACCGAACGCCAGATTCGCGAAGGCGACGTGCACGACCAGCCACGCGCTCGCGAGCTTCGCCGTGATGGGCAGCCCCACCTTCGGCGCCAGCATCGAACCGCCGCAGAGGATGAGCGCGACCGGCATCACCGCGATTCCGGCGGCGCTCAGCCGCGGCGAGCGCCAGGCTACGACTACGAAGAACACCACGACACACCACACGAGGGCCTGAACGACCTCGTAGAGCCCGAGATACGGGCCGTGGCCGAGGCGTACCCACCGAACGCCGAGCGACGCCGTCTGGAACGCCAGACCCGCCGCAGACACCCACAGCGCTTGGCGCAAGACGCGCTCCTTGGAGAAGGTGACACCTACCATGTACATGGCGGTGCCGACCGCGTAGAAGGCAAGAGCGACCCACATCAGGAGGATCTCGGCGTTCACGACTCGCTTCCCTTCTCAGAAGTGCCCAGCACGCGCGTGAGCTCGGCCCGGATCTCGTCGCGGTCGGTCGGAGCGTTGCGCCAGAAGCGTACCGCGACGACGAGACGCCTGCCTTCGTCGCCGTGGGCGACCGCCGCGAGCACGGCTCGCTGTCGGACTACCACGGCTAGAGTCAGTCCGAGCGTGGCGACTATGAAGCCGAGATACAGCAGCGGAATCGAGCTGTCATCGACGATCTGCAGACGTGCGTAGTACCCGACGCCGTTGAAGATCACCTTGCCGGCAGGGAAGTCGACGCCTTCGCCCTGCGCGACGGTCTGATCGAGTACGACCTGGTTGTCGAGCGTGCGCATCACAAATCGGGCCCGAGGACTATCGGGGATGCTCCGGTCCAGCTGCCCGTTCACGGAGGCCACAGGCACGGTGATGTAGACCTTGAGCTGTGGGTTACCCGCTCCGTCATTGATCACGAGGTAGCCGGACGACACGGTGCCGTTCTCTGCGGCGGGATCGAAGTCCACGAGCTGCACCGAGCGGCCGAGCACGGCCCCGCTGGGATCTGCGATCGACACTTCGACGGCGAGTCCGTAGTCCTTGGGGTAGACGGTGACCGAACCATGCTTGAGTGTCGCGTTGGGATAGACACGCTGCGAGCGCACCACGTTTCCGTCCTTGTCCAACAGCGCGACCGTGGGCGTACCGCCGCGATCGATGCCGTCGGTGACGTACGTCTGCTCGAATGCGTCGAGCCGGAAGCTACGCTGCACCGTCGACCAGTTGCGCATGACACCGGCGTTCATGATGCCGTAGCTGCTCGGGTTGTCAGGTTTGCTCTGGCCAACAGCAAGACCCATCTGGCCCTCGGCCCGAAGCAGGTTGCCCGCGGCGAGCGCGACAATCAGCGCGAGCAGCGCCCAGTGGAACACCGGGCTGCCCCACACGGACCACGGTTGCGAGATGCTCGACAGCACAGATTCCCGCCGAGAAGCCCGCACGCCGAGCCGCTCGAGGGTGTCGGACGTGCGGGCAAGCACTTCATCATCAGAGAACGAGTCTGCAACCGGGATCGAGAAGTCATGTCGTGCGGCCAGCCCCTCAGCATCGGTGGCCAGTGCGCGCCGAAGCGTTCGAGCCTTGCCGATGGCCACCTTTGTTCGTGCCCACGCGCACAACGCGGTGGACAGACCCAGCACGAGCGCGAGCCCGATGAAGATCGGTGACGTGAACGCCCGGTGCAGCCACAGCGTCTGCGCGATCTGCTCGAGCACGGGGTGCTCGGCGGCCCAGACCTGGGGATCAGCCCCCCAGCTCTCGCCCACCTGAGGGATGAGGGTAGCCACCATCGCATAGACGGCGATGACGACCATAAGCCCAGTGGCGAAGCCTGCCGAGCCGACGAACCGGATAGCCTTGCGCCAGGCGTCCCGAATCACTTGACCGTGCCGTGCGGCTTCGCCTCGACGGAATCCACGACCCACAGGTTCTTGGAGCCGTCCTTCTTCACGACCGTGTAGGTCGCGTCGTAGCTCGCCTTGTACGGTCCTTCGAGCACGCCACCCTCCTTCTTGACCGAGACGTACTTGTAGCTCCACGTCTCCTGCGCAGGCACCAGGGCGCGGCTCGCCTCCATGGTCACCTTGCCCAGCTTGAGCGATGTGAGCGTCTGATCGAGTACGCGATCGCGCTGAAGGTTGAACTGCGTATAGGAGTCGATCCGGACCTCCTCGTACGGCGTCATCACCGGGGTCGCCACCTGCGACTGGGCGATGCGGTAGGCATACGACGTCCAGTCGAGGTAGGAGCGCACCGCGTCTTCGGGCGTGTTGAGTACGGGCGGCTCCGGCTGCGCAGCCAGCACCTCGTTCGAGATGTAGATGTCCGAGACCGCGCCCGCCATGCTGTGGCCAGCAGTGGTGCTCGCCTCCTTGCTGCCATTGCCGGCGCCGGAGCTTTGCTGCGCACTACAACCCGTCACCGAGAGGACTGCGGCGCTCACGAGAGCGACGGCCAGCAGCCGTCGCGCGATGATCTTCCTGCCGAGTCCCGTGTCGCGCGCGGAAACCAGACTATCGTACACGTGGCGCTCCGTTGCTCTCACCATCCTTAACGACTGCCAACACAAGCGTGCGGCTCGCTTTCGCCGCACTCGCGAGGTACCCCTCCCGCCGATCGCCGATCACCCGGGTGATCGGCGGGAGACCTACCGTCCTGCCCTTTGCAGAGGTCGTGCCATCGCTGCGCGCACACGACCGTCCAGCACAGGGGGGCGGGCATCGCTGCCCGCCCCCCGTCGTGCATAGACTCAGAGAACTGAGCCGTCCAGCGAGTTACTTCAGGCGCAGAGTCGCCGTGGCAAGAGGCTGGTGGTTACCGGTGCTACCCGGGATACCGGCGTTGCCGGTGCCGTAGTAGCTGGTCGGAATACCGGTGCAACCGTCGCAGTTCCCGCGATCCCACACAACGCCACCAGAGGTGTTGAGGGAGACCGGGCCGCCAGCGTACCAGCTGCGGGCGCCAACGCCGGACCACGTGCCTGCACCAGGCAGACCGGTCGGGACCTTGGAACCGCGAGTGGTGGCAGCCTTGTACGGCGCCGGGTCGGAGGCGACGACGAGCATACGCGGACGCTTCCAGCCGTGCGGGACAGCGATGTGGCAGGAGACGCAGTCTGCCGAACCATCGTTGGTGTCCTGGTGGTGGCTGTCGTGCGCGGTGTTCGAGGCGCCACCGATGCCCTCAACGTTGCCAAGCTCGTTGGTAGCGTTGAAGAGGTCGTGGCACTTGCTGCAGATGATGCCGGTGGGCGTGCCCGCGACCGAAGCCGCGAACGGCGCGCCGACGGTGGTGTCAGACGTGCGGTAGAGGATACCGGTGACCGACGTGTTCAGGTTCGAGAGGACAGCCTTCTCGAACGGAGCCGGGTAGTTCGGGTCCAGGCTCCACACAGCGGACGAACCGTGAGGACCAGCGGCGTCGAGGTTGCCGTGGCAGTCCTCGCACTCGATGGTCGAGGTCCAGGTCAGACCCGTCATCGCGCCCGTGGGAGCATCCGGATCGCCGGCCTCCCAGAACACGTTGTAGGCGGGAAGCGGCCAGTCCTGAGTGCTGGTGCTCTCAGTGCCGGCGATGGCCTCCTTGTTGATGACGACCGGGCCCTGGCTACCATCGAACTTGGTGAAGCCACCCTTGACGCCGTACTCCGGCGTGTTGTGACCGGAAGCGTTGCCGGCACCGAAGCCGTGCGGGGCGTAGTTGCCCGCGTGGCAGTCGACGCAGTCGGCGTTGCC
>CAZFRE010000015.1:0-14915 GCA_964521195.1 uncultured Eubacteriales bacterium | reverse complement strand
CCGCCGGGCCTTCGCGCCCGGCCCGGCGGTCTCGATGCGTTCAAGGTGTGCGCACATGCGATGCCGCTACTTCGCGGGGGCCGGGACCTTGGCCTCAGCGTCGGGGTTGATCGTGGGCTCTGAGGCAGGGGCGACGCTGCCGCCGGGTAGCCCGAGCGACACGCGGACCTTCGCGTCCACTTCATCGCGCAGTGCAGGATTCTCGCGGAGGAAGTCCTTGGCGGCCTCACGGCCCTGGCCAAGACGCTCCGCACCATAGGTGTACCAGGCTCCGGACTTGGCGACGATGCCCTCCTCGACTCCAAGATCGAGAATCGAGCCTTCCTTGCTGATGCCGGTGCCGTACATGAGGTCGAACTCGGCGACGCGGAATGGAGCTGCAACCTTGTTCTTGACGACCTTGGCACGCACGCGGTTGCCGACGATCTCTGTGCCCTGCTTGATCGAGTCGATACGTCGAACGTCGATACGGACCGTCGAGTAGAACTTGAGTGCTCGGCCGCCGCTGGTCGTCTCGGGGCTTCCGAACATCACGCCGATCTTCTCACGCAGCTGGTTGATGAAGATGCACGTCGTGTTGGAGCGGTTGAGGGAGCCCGCGAGCTTGCGCAAGGCCTGGCTCATGAGGCGGGCCTGAAGGCCGACGGTGGTGTCACCCATCTCGCCCTCGAGTTCGGCGCGCGGCACGAGCGCGGCCACGGAGTCGATGACGACCACGTCGATGGCGCCGCTGCGAACGAGCATGTCGCAGATCTCGAGCGCCTGCTCACCGGTGTCGGGCTGCGAGATGAGGATCTCGTCGATGTCGACTCCAAGCCGCGACGCGTAGCTGGGATCGAGGGCGTGCTCGGCATCGATGAACGCCGCAACGCCACCAGCCGCCTGCGCCTCGGCGACGATCTGAAGCGCGAGCGTGGTCTTGCCCGACGACTCTGGCCCGTAGATCTCGACGATCCTACCGCGCGGAACCCCGCCGATTCCGAGTGCCGCATCGAGCGCGAGCGAGCCGGTGGGAATCGCAGAGACCTGATCGGTCGCCGCGTGCTCGCCAAGCTTCATGAGCGAGCCCTTGCCGAACTTCTTCTCGATCTGCTCCTTGGTGACGTCGAGCACCTTTTCCTTCTCGCGATCCATGCCTCACTCGCTCCAATCCGGGTATCGGGCGGTCCCCCTCGGGGCGTCTCGACCCTACACGAACACGTGTTCGATGTCAACGCGACCAGCGCCCGGCCGTCCATCGCGCCGGGAGCTCGATCTCAACCCTCGAGTCGCCACGAATCGACCACCGTGTACTGCGGGCCCTGCCGCGTCAGCTGGCTTGCGAACAAGGTAGCCGAGGACACTGACATGAACTCCGGAACCGTCTGCTCTCCGCGATGGAGCGCGGTCTGTGCGTGCTCTCCCAGCCGGCGGGGCCGACGCGCTCGTGCGAGTGTCACGTGAGCGGAGAAGGGGCGGTCTTCGAGCGCGACACCGAAGCCCGTTGCGACGGCGCAGACGTCTGCGGCCAGCGCACCGCACAGGCCCGCGTCATCGTCGTAGCGCGCCCACAGCATGTGCGCCCGACGCGCGCTCGGTACCGCGTGCAGGCCCGCGAAGCGCAGCTCGAATTCGCGATGTGCGCCGATGGCAAAACCCAGCTCGGCGACGAGAGGCGCGATGGTGCCTTCCGGCAGGTCGCCCAGAAACGCGAGCGTGACATGCAGGTTGGTCTGAGCGACCCACTTCTCGCCCCGCCACTCGCCGCTGTCACGCCTCACGCTCGCTGCGGCCTCGGCCAGCGCGAGGCGCGTGCCTGTCGGAAGCGGGATGGCGACGAAGCAGCGCATCGCGCTAGCGCGAGCGGGCTGCCCGGCGCAGCAGATCGAGCGCGGTCGCGGTGGCGCGGGCTCGCACGGACTCGCGGCCGCCCCGTGCGAACACGCGCGAAGTCGCGTGTGTCGCGCCATCCTCGGCGAGAGCGAACCACACGAGTCCCAACGGTTTGTCCGCACTGCCACCGTCAGGTCCTGCGATGCCGGTGACGGCAATGGCGATGTCGGCGCGGCTCAGCGCGCGAGCCCCCTCGGCCATGGCGCGAGCGCATTCCTCGCTCACCGCACCGTACTGCGCGAGCAGACCCGCTGGCACGTCGAGTGCGTCGATCTTCATCTGGTTGGAGTAGCTCACCACGCCACCGAGAAACACGTCCGAGGAACCCGCGATATCTGTCATGGCTGCAGATACGAGGCCGCCGGTACACGACTCGGCGGTCGCGACGGTCAGCCTCCTGCGACGGCACTCCTCAAGCAGCGTCTCGGCCAGGGTCTGTCCGGACGTGGTGTAGCACGCCTCGCCGATCTCATTCGCGACCGCGTGCGTGGCATCGGCGATGGTCGCCTCCCCCGCGCCGTCGTCGAGCAGCAGCACGCGGACGTCGCCCGGCTTCGCGAGCACAGTGAGCACGACACCGTTGAAAGCCGCGAGAGCGCGCTGCGCCGCGTGCTGGACATCGGACTCCGACATACCCGTCACGCCGAGTTCGGCCGGGACCGCGCGCGTCTCGGCGTATCCCGCGAGGGCGGCGGCGAGCATGGGGCGCATCTCGGAGGGTGGACCGGGAAGGAGCACGAGCCGGCCGGCAGCTGTCGGCACGAGTTGACCCGGTGCGGTGCCCGTCGTGGCGTGGATGACGTCGGCGCCCTCGAGCACGAGTGCCTGGGTCAGGACGGCCTCGCGTGCGCCTTCGTCCGCGTGACGCGGCTGCACGTCGCGCAGCCGCTCGACGATGTCGCCGTCGGTCGAGAGCGCGATGCCGAGCGCGCGAGCAGCAGCCTCGCGGGTGATGTCGTCGTGCGTGGGGCCCAGACCCCCGGTGGTGATGACCAGTTCGTGCACGGCGACGAGCCGGGCGAGTGTGGCAGCGAGCAGGCCAGGGTCGTCGCCGATCGAGATCGCCTCGGCGATGTCGAAACCGTGCCGCGCGACGGCTCTCGCGATCTCAGACGTGTTGGTGTCGATGCGCAGACCCTCGGTGAGCTCGGAGCCGACGGTGACGATCGCGGCGGTTTGGCGGCCCGGCATCCCGGGTCAGTCCGTTGTCTCGTCGGTCTCGGACTCGCCGGCTTCGAGTGCGTCGGCGCCAGCCGTGCCCCCACCGCTCCACGGGCCGATGAGCACCTCTCGCGCGTTCACGAAGTAGTCGACCATCGAGACCATCGTCATGACCACTGCTGCGCCCATCACCGTCCACGATGCGATCTGGAACCACAGCTCGATCTGAGGACCGAGCACGCGGATCAGCACGGTGTCCTTCACGATGAACATGATGACCGCGATGATCTGCAGCACCGTCTTGAGTTTGCCGTACCACGATGCAGCGATGACCGTGCCCTCCGCCGAGGCGACCATGCGTAGGCCCGAGACGATGAACTCGCGGCTGATGATGACGAGCGCGATCCACGCGGGCAGCACGTCCATCTCGATGAGGGCGAGCAGCGCGGCGGTGACGAGTAGCTTGTCCGCGAGCGGATCGAGGAACTTGCCGAACGTGGTGACTTCGTTGCGCGAGCGCGCGAGGTAGCCGTCGACGCCGTCGGTCGCAGCGAGGACGGTGAAGACGATCGCGGCGATCCACGGGCGCAGCGCGTATGCGAGGGCGGGCGCGTTGAACCAACGGGGCCAGTCCGCCAGCAGGACCAGCAGAAACACCGGAATCAGCACCATGCGAGTGATGGTGACGATGTTGGCCGGGTTCATCGGCATCGCGCTGCCGGTGCGTCTTGAGTCGGTCACGCGAGCACTTCTCCCTCAAGGTCGTAGCCGAGCGAATCGACGATCGTCGCCGAAACGATCTCGCCGGCCGTGCCGCCGTCGAGCACCACGAGCCCGTCGATCTCCGGTGCTTGGCCACGCCAGCGGCCGATCACGACGCCCTCATCAGGGTCGATACCCTCAACCAGCACCTGCACCACGCTGCCTACGCGTGCGGCGGCACGTTCGAACCCGATCTCGTCGGCCAGGTCGCGCAGGCGTTGCGCCCTTGCCCGTCGCGTTCTGAGCGGCACCTGATCGTCGAGCTCGGCGGCGGCCGTCCCCTCTTCCGGTGAGTAGATGAATACGCCCACGTAGTCGAAACGCGCAGCGGTCAGGAAGCGCCGGAGCTCGCGGACGTCGGCGGTCGTTTCGCCGGGGAAACCGGCGATCAGCGTCGTGCGCAGAACGACATCGGGCAGCACATCGCGGATACGCTCGAGCAATGCGAGGAAGCTCGCCGAGTCACCCGAGCGCTTCATAGCACGCAGCACCGGCTTGGACGCGTGCTGGAGCGGGATGTCGAGGTAGTGGCAGACGTTCGGGTTCTCGGCGATCGCGGCGAGCAGCTCATCCGTGACGCCGTCGGGCTGCACATACATGAGGCGCAGCCAGTCGACCCCCGGCACCGCGGCGACGGCTCGGACTACATCGGCGAGCGTGTCGCCGCTGTCCAGATCGCGTCCGTACGCCGTGATGTCCTGGCCGATGAGCACGATCTCTCGGGCGCCGAGCGCAACGAGCTCCCTCGCCTCGGCGACGATCTCGGCGTTGGTGCGGCTGACGTACGGGCCACGGATCGACGGGATCGTGCAGTACGCACACTCGCGGTGGCAGCCGTCGGAGATCTGCAGGTATGCCGAGGGGCCCGAGATGGTACGCGTGGGCGCCTCGGCGGCGACGGACCCATCGACTCCCGTGATGCGCTCGAGCACGTCGAGCAGCGCGCCCTCCTCGGCGACGGGGACGAACGCTGCGACCTCGGGCATCGCCTCGGTGAGCTCCTCGCCGTAGCGCGCAGGCATGCAGCCGGCGACGATGATGTGGCGACCGTCGCGTTCGGGCAGCCACTGCGCCGCGATGTCGAGCACGGTGTTCACTGACTCCTCGGTCGCGTCCTGGATGAAGGAGCAGGTGTTCACGACCACGATGTCGGCGTCGTCAGGTTCCTCGGCGAGCGTGAAGGTGGACGCACCGACCGCAGCGCGCATGCGGTCGGTGTCGACCTCGTTCTTGGGGCAGCCGAGCGTGATGAACGCGACGGCAGGGGTCTTTGGCACGGACGGCCTTTCGAATCGTCGACGGTGACTGCCGGCGTGGGCCGGCGGCTAGCGGTAGTTCGTGTACTGCAGCGGAATGCCGTAGTCCTGGTCCTTGAGGAACGCGATGACCGCCTGCAGGTCGTCTCGGCTGGAGCTGGAGACCCGGAGCTTCTCGCCTTCGATCTGGACCTTCACGCTCTTGAACTTCTGGTCCCGGATGTCCTTGTTGATCTTGCGGGCCAGCTCGGCCTCGATGCCCATGACGAGGGTGCCGACGATACGCACGGTGCCGCCGCTTGCAGCTTCGGTCTTGCCCCACGACACCGACTTGAGGTCGATCTGCCTGCGCACGAGCTTGGTGTTCAGCACGTCGATGACCTGCTTGCCGATGAAATCGCTCGGCGCATGCAGTGTGAACGTCTTCTCGGCCTTGCTGAACTCGATCTTGGCGCCGCTGTCTTTGAGGTCGTAGCGCTGCACGAGCTCCTTCACGGTCTGCTGGTACGCATTGTCGACCTCCTGCAGGTCGACTTCCGAGACGACGTCGAAGCTGTTGTCTTTGGCCATGGGTCCTCCTTGGGTCGGTGCGTGGGTGCGGTGTTGCCGATCTAGGGTGCCGGTTCGGCGGTGAGCGTGAGCTTGCCGATGCCGGCGCTCGTGGGTACGTCGACCTTCTTCTTGTCGCGATACACCGTCACGGCGGACGGTCGTCCGATGGTGAGGACGGCCTTCTTGGTGACCTCGAACTTCTTGCTGCTGCCGCCGGTGAGTGAACCGGTGTATGCGGACTTGCCGTCGACCTTCACCTCGACGTACGACGCCTGCCCCGAAGCGACCACGATGCGCACGGTGAACGGGGTGTACTCCGCGGGCGGCTTCTGTGCGGGGTCGACCGCGGGCGACGTCACCGTCTCTTCCCCGGACGGCGAGGCTGTGGATGATGCCTCGGGGATGGTCGGGATCGGCGGCGGCTTCTCGGGCCCCCTGCTCAGCCGGATGAACGCCCAGACGCCGATCGAGAGCACCGCAAGAACCACCACGACCGCGACGCCGACGCGCCACGGCATGGCATGCTGCTCTCCGCGCGGCGACACGGCCGTGTCTTGCGGGGCGATGTCGTGATAGCGGCTGGCGCCCGTCTCGGCACGATACATGGCGAGCAACGCCGGCGCGTCGAGTTCGAGATAGCGCGCATAGCTGGTGATGTAGCCGCGGACGTATCCGGGGTTCGGAAGACGGTCGTAGTCGCCGTCTTCGAGTGCGGCGAGCAGCTTTCCACGGATCTTGGTCTGCTCCTCGGCCTCGGCGAGGGTGATCCCCAGCGTCGTGCGGCGCTCGCGCAGCGTGTCTCCGAGTTGACCCATGCTACTGGCCCTCCGCGTCCTGGCGTTCGAACGCGCGGATAGCCGCCAGGTCCTCGATGTCGACGAGCACCTCGCGGGGCTTGCTGCCGTCAGGGGGCCCGACGATGCCCTTCATCTCGAGCATGTCCATGATGCGCCCCGCGCGTGCGTAGCCGACCTTCAGGCGACGCTGGAGCATCGACGTGGAGCCGAGGCCGCTCGTGACGGTGATGTCGGCGGCCTCCCAGATCAGCGGGTCGTCCTCTTCGCCGGCGTCGACGCCTCCCCCACCCGCCGAGGAGACCTTGAGGTGCAGGATCTCCTCGTGGTAGTCCGGCTCGGCCTGCTGCTTGAGGTGTGCGACGACCGTCTCGATCTCCGACTCCGCGACGTAGCAGCCTTGGATGCGCTTGGGCTTGGCCCACGCCGGCTTGCTGAAGAGCATGTCCCCCAGGCCCACGAGCTTCTCGGCGCCAGGCTGGTCGAGGATGACGCGGGAGTCGATCGCGCTCGCGACGTTGAAAGCGATGCGGTTGGTTATGTTGGCCTTGATGATGCCGGTCACGACGTTGGCCTCGGGTCGTTGCGTGGCGACCACGAGGTGGATTCCGGCGGCGCGCGCGAGCTGCGCGATGCGAACGATCGAGTCCTCGACCTCCTTGGCGGCCACCATCATGAGGTCGGCGAGCTCGTCGATGACGATGACGAGGTATGGCAGCTCCTCGGCGTTCTCCGGGCCCTTGCCGTCTTGGACCATCGCGTTGTACGCGCCGATGTTGCGGGCGCCGGCGCTCTGCAGCACCTTGAGGCGGCGCTCCATCTCTGAGACCGACCAGGCCAGCGCGCTCGCCGCTTCCTTGGGCTCGGTGACGACCGGCACGTAGAGGTGAGGTAGCCCGTTGTAGAGCGACAGCTCGACCCGCTTGGGGTCGATGAGGATGAAGCGCACCTCGGCGGGCGTGGCGCGCATCAGCACGGACATGAGCATGGCGTTGATCGCCACCGACTTGCCGGAACCGGTGGTTCCACCGATGAGCAGGTGCGGCATGCCAGCGAGATCCTCGAGCACGGGAGCCCCGGCGACGTCCTTTCCGATGCCGAGAAGCAACGGGCCGCCCTCGCCAGCGGGCGCGAGGCAGTCTCCGAGCGTGACGGAGGTGCGCCTCACATTGGGGACCTCGACACCGACCAGCGACTTGCCGGGGATCGGGGCGAGGATGCGTACGGTGGATGCGGCGAGCGCCAGAGCAAGGTCGTCCGCGAGCGCTGTGATCTTGGAGAGGCGCACGCCTCGGGCGATCTCGATCTCGAACAGGGTGACGGTCGGACCGGCTACCCAGTCCACGACGCGGGCGGGGATGTCGAAGGTGGCAAGTGTCTCGGCGATGGATTGCGCGGTGGTGCGAAGTTCGGTGTCGGAGGTCTTGTGCTTCGCGGCGGACTCCGTCGTGCGCGAAAGAAGCGTGAATGCCGGGAGTTCGAAGCCCTCCATGGCGCGTGGCGCCACGGCTTTGGTGGTGGGAACCGTCTTGCGCGCGGCCTCCGGGTCGGGGGTGCCGGCGCGACGGCGTCCCCGAGGCTCGCCGTCTTCGCCTCCTGCAGCCGCGGCAACCGCGCCGCCGCTCTCGCCCTCGACGAGTGGCACCGTCTTGGGTGCACGGGTGCGCGCACTTGCGAGTTTGGGCTCCTTCTCGCCGGCCCGGGCGTCAACAGTGTCGCGAATCCAGTCGACGAACGCCGAGATCGACATGCCGGTGACGACCATGCCTATGAGCGCGAGCCCTGTCAGGAGCACGTAGCCGATCGTGACGCCGACGGTCGATGCGAGGAGCCACGCGATCGCGCCACCGATGTAGCCACCGTGCGTGACGAGCGCCTCCGGCGCAAAGATGAGCGCGGGGATGTCTGCGCCCGGCTCGGCGACGCCCGGGGTGGCCAGCGCCGCCATGGAGATGACGGAGAGCACCACGAGCCCGAGGCCGAGTCCGGTGCGTCCCTCGTGAATCTCGGTGCGGACGAAGAAGCTGACGCCCCACAGCAGCAGGAAGACCGGGATGAGATAGGCTCCCACGCCGAACAGCATGCGAAGGCCCAGCGCGCCACCCTCCGCGACCGGGGCGCTCGTGCGGCTCACGACTGCGATGAACAACGCCACGGCCAGCGCGGAAAGCCCGACGCCGACGATGTCGCGGCGAGAACGATCGTCGAGCATGCCCTGCTGCTTCTGCGCCGCTTTCGCCGCCGCACGACCACCGGCTCGCGAGCCGCTCTTGGATCCGCCCGAGCGCGAGGTGCCGCCCGAGCGCGATGCGCCGTTCTTCTTTGGTGTGGCCACGCTATCCCCTGCCCAGTACGGTGCCACTGAACAGCATAACCGTGCCGAGCACGCCGGTGTATGCCGCGAACCAGTACAGGCGGTGGTTCTTCACGAACCGCAGGAGTCCCCAGATGGCGAGATAGCCGCTCAGCCCGGCCGCAACGAAGCCCGCCGCGAGCGCTAGCGGGGTTCCGGGGAGATGCGAAGCTCCCTGGAGGACGTCAAGCGTGTCCTTCACTGTAGCGAGCGTGATGATCGGGATGCCGAGCAGGAACGAGAAGCGCGCGGCGTGTTCGCGCGACAGCCGGAAGAACATGCCGCCCGCGATCGTGGAGCCGGAGCGAGACACGCCCGGAAGTGCTGCTATGCCTTGGAGCACGGCGATCACGACCAGCGCGCCGTACCCGAGCTTGTCGGCCGATTCGAGCAACGCTCCGCCGCGATCGACCACCTCCGCGGTCACGAGAACCGCCGTGGTGACGAGGAACCCGATTCCGACTGCGGTGGCCGACGCGGCCAGCGGTTCGAGCACGTCGCTGAGGGCCAGAGCTATGACCGCGCTGATCGCCGTACCGATCGCGATGAGAAGCACGAGGCGCCGGTCGCCTGTCCGCTCCTTGTTCGCGGGAAGCAGTGACGCCAGCAGGTGCAGCACGTCGCGCCAGAAGTACGCGAACATCGCTATCAGCGTGGCACCGTGCAGGAACACCTCATACGAGAGGTTCGGCGCCATGCCGAAGAGCTGGTAGGTCACCGCGAGGTGGCCGTCTGAGGATATCGGGAGGAACTCGGTGAGCCCCTGGACAACGCCGAGGACGATCGCCTGTAGAACGCTCAAGAACTAGACCTCCATGACAACAGGGATGATCATCGGCCTGCGACGGATGCGCTCCCACAGAAGCTGGGACAGGGACTCTCGGACCGCGTTCTTGATGACCGCCTGGTCGGTGGCGCCTTCTTTCGCGGTCTTCGCAAGCGTCTTGGCGATACGTGCGCGAGCGTCGACGAGCAACGGGTCAGTGTCATCGCCGACGACGATACCGCGCATGACGAGCTCCGGCTCGCCCATCACGCGGCCGGTCTGCCCGTCGATCGCGATGATGATGGTGGCGATGCCATCCTGGGCAAGCAGCTGGCGGTCGCGCAGGACGACCTGACCCACATCGCCCACGGACAGGCCGTCGACGTAGACGACACCGTGTTCGACCTTCTCGGTGATGCGGGCGCCGTTCTGGGATATCTCGAGGCAGTCGCCGTTCTCCATGACGAAGACGTCATCCTCGTACATGCCGACGTCGTGCGCGAGGCGGGCGTGCGCGGCGAGGTGGCGCGTCTCGCCATGGATGGGCATGAAGTACGTCGGCTGTGCCAGATTGAGCATCAACTTCAGCTCCTCCGACGCGGCGTGACCCGAGACGTGCACCATCATCGAGCCTCGGTGCAGGACGATCGCACCCGCCTTCGTGAGCCGGTTGATGACGCGGCTGACAGCCTTCTCGTTACCGGGGACCGGCGTGGCCGAGATGATGACCGTGTCACCGCGCTCGACCTGCACGGTCCGGTGGTCGCCGTTGGCCATGCGTGCGAGCGCCGAGAGCGGCTCGCCCTGACTGCCGGTGCAGAGCACGACGACCTTCTCCGAGGGAAGGCCGGAGGCGTCGAAGGCATCGACGATCCACTCGTCCTCGATCTCGAGGTAGCCGAGCTCGCGCGCGATCTTGGTGTTTGTGACCATCGAGCGGCCGGTGACGACGACCTTGCGGCCTGCGGCGACCGCCGCGTCACACACCTGCTGGATGCGATGGATGTGACTGGAGAACGACGCGACGATGACGCGCTGGTCGGCTCCGGAGATGATCTCGCGCAGCTGGCGCCCGACCTCGGACTCGGACAGCGTCACCCCGCGACTCTCAGCATTGGTGGAGTCCGACATGAGCAGGTCGACGCCGGTCTTGGCAAACTTGGTGATCATGCCGTAGTCGGTCATGCGACCGTCGATCGGGGTCTGATCGAGCTTGAAGTCGCCGGTGTGCAGTACCGTGCCCGACGGCGTCCGGATGAAGATGCCGACGCCGTCCGGGATGGAGTGGTTGACCGCGAAGAAGTCGAACCCGAAGCTGCCGAGCGACACGTGACCGCCCGCTTTGATCTCGCGCAGCTTCGCCTTCTTGAGCTTGTGTTCGTCAAGTTTGCCCTTGATGAGGCCCAAGGTGAGCTTCGTGCCGAGCACCGGCACCTGCGGACCGAGCTCCTTGAGCAGGTACGGGAGGGCCCCGGTGTGGTCCTCGTGGCCGTGCGTGATGAGGATGCCGCGCACCTTCTCCTTGCGCTTCACGACGTAGGAGAAGTCGGGCAGGATGAGGTCGACGCCGGGATGGTCGTCGTCGGGAAACATGATGCCGGCGTCCACGAGGATGATGTCGTCCCCGTGTTCGAACACGGTCATGTTCTTGCCGATGCCGTCGAGCCCTCCGAGCGGGATGACTCTCAGGCGCGGGGTCTTGGATTTGTTGCTTCTGGACATGCGGGTAGGCACGTCTCCTCTCGGCCGCATGCGCGGCTGTCGTCAGCGCGTGTTTGTGCGCTGGAGCTGGTGGTGCAAGACCGTCGCGGTGAAGCGACGGAATCAGTTCATGTGCACGCGACCGGTCACGCCCTACGGTCGCGTCGTGCCGCGCTGGTGCGCTACGCGAGTACGCCGGTGTGACGCATGACGCGCTCGAGCTCCGCCGTCTGCTCGGGCGTGGCCTCGATGAGCGGCAGGCGCAGTCCGCCGACCGGGAAACCCTGAAGCTCGAGGGCCTTCTTGACCATGATGGGGTTGCTCGTCATGAAGAGCGTCTTCATGAGAGGAGTGAGCTCCAGATGGATGCGGAGCGCGCGAGTATGGTCTCCTGCGGCTTGGGCCTCGACCATCTCCTTGAACCGCAGACCCGCGACATGGCTCACCACCGAGATGACTCCGGTGCCACCGAGCGCCATGAGCGGCAGCGTGTCCTCATCGTTACCCGAGAGGACTTCGAAGCCGGCCGGTGCACCGTTTGTTATCTCGGCGATCTGGCTCATCGAGCCGCTCGCTTCCTTGACCGCGACGATGTTCGAGACGTCATGCGCGAGACGCAGGATGGTGTCCGGGTTCATGTTGATGACGCTGCGTCCCGGGATGTTGTAAAGGATGACCGGAAGCTCCACAGACTCCGCGATCGTGCGGAAGTGGCGGTACAGGCCCTCCTGCGGCGGCTTGTTGTAGTACGGGACCACGGCCATGATCCCCTCGACACCGAGGGCAGCCACGTCCTGGGCGAACTCGACGGAGTCGGCCGTGCAGTTGTCACCTGCGTTCGCGATGATCGGTGCGCGGCCGTCCACGGCTTCGATCACCGCCCTGAAGAGGTCGAGTTTCTGAGGGTAGAACACGGTAGGCGACTCACCCGTCGTCCCGCAGACGACGAGCGCATCGCTCCCCTCGTCAAGCAGCTTGAGTGCAAGCTCCTGCGCACGCGGGAGATCGAGCTCGAGCTCGGGCGTGAACGGGGTGACCATGGCGGTGATCATGCGGCCGAAACGCGGCGTGGTCATGCGTGTTTCCCCTCGTGGCGAGATCGCGCGGTTACGCGCGTCACATGCGTGTGTACCAGCCGTATTGTGCCACAGCGCCGTGACATCCGCTGCCGTCGGGCTCGGTCGTCACCGATGCGTTGCGCAGCTAGTCGCGGTGGTTTGCACGCGAGTAGCGCAGCTCAGCGATGCCGCCCGGCCACATCTGGGCGTTCAGAAGCACCAAGTCGGTGCGCCCGTGCGGTCTCACCCAGAGCGGTATCCCATCGCCGAGCAGGACGGGTTGGACCGCGATCAGGTACTCGTCGACGAGGCCGGCGTCGGACAACGCCGTCGCCAAGCGCCCGCCGCCGAAGAGCCAGATGGCGCCACCCTCGCCCGACTTGAGCGAAGCCGTGAACGCGGCCGCGTCGTCGGCCACGAACTCGACGCCCTCGAAAGACGGTAGTCCAGGCCGAGAGGTGAAGACGTAGACCTCCTTCCCCGAGAGGATTTCGGTGCCACCGGGGAGCCTGAGGCTGGTCAGGTACGTCTCGGCGCCCATGATGAGACAGTCGATCGAGTGCATGAGGGCAAGGTAGTCTGCGGGTACGTCCTCAGGAGGCTCGACGAGCCAGTCTACGCCGCCGTCGCGGTCCGCGATGTACCCGTCGAGCGACGTGGTGAGGATCAGTATGAGCGGCCGGGGCATCGACGACCTCCCGTCAGGACCGCGAGTCCGTGGGCCGGTGCTGTCTTCTCAGGGTCTATCCCCTTCGCACTGACGGACGGAAACGCGAAGAGGGCGGGCATTTCTGCCCGCCCTCCTTCGTGCCAAGACTCAGTGAACTGAGCCGTCCAGCGAGTTACTTCAGGCGCAGAGTCGCCGTGGCAAGAGGCTGGTGGTTACCGGTGCTACCCGGGATACCGGCGCTGCCGGTGCCGTAGTAGCTGCCCGGGATACCGGTGCAACCGTCGCAGTTCCCGCGATCCCATACAACGCCACCAGAGGCGTTGAGGGAGAGCGGACCGCCTGCGTACCAGCTGCGGGCACCGACGCCGGACCAGTTGCCCGCGCCGGTGATACCGGCCGGGACGATGGAGCCGCGCGTCGCCGGGGACTTGTACGGTGCCGGGTCGGAAGCGACGACGAGCATACGCGGACGCTTCCAGCCGTGCGGGACGGCGATGTGGCAGGAGATGCAGTCTGCCGAACCATCGTTGGTGTCCTGGTGGTGGCTGTCGTGCGCGGTGTTGGACGCACCGCCGACACCCAGCCCGTTGTTGTTGTACAGGTCGTGACACTTCTGGCAGATGATGCCAGTCGAGGTGCCGGGCACTGCGTCGAGGAAGACGGCGTCAGTTCCGCCGGTGACGTTCGAGCTGCGGTAGCGGATACCCGTCACGGACGTGGTGTAGTTGGACAGAACCGCCTTCTCGAACGGAGCCGGGTAGTTGGGATCGAGGCTCCATACAGCGGACGAGCCGTGAGGACCGGCGGCGTCGAGGTTGCCGTGGCAGTCCTCGCACCCGATCTCGGAAGTCCAGCTCAGACCAGTCATTGCACCGAGCGGGGCCTCGGGATCGCCAGCCTCCCAGAAGACGTTGTAGGTCGGAAGCGGCCAGTCCTGCGTGCTGGTGCTCTCAGTACCGGCGATAGCCTCGCGGTTCTTGACGACCGGGCCCTGGCTACCATCGAACTTGGTGTAACCGCCGGCACGACCGAACTGCTCGGTGTTGTGGCCGGAAGCCATCGTCGAGGTGCTGGTGTGGGTCGAGCCGTCGGCGAACCCATGAGGTGCATAGCCGTCCTTGTGGCAAGCGACGCACTCATCGTTGGCCGGAACGGCCTCTTCGTACGCGTGGCAGGAGCAGCCCGCGTGCTCACCGTCGGTGTGCTGCGAGAGTCCTACGTCGAGCAGGTCGGTGCCGTGGCACTTGGTGCAGGCCTCGCTCGAGTCGCCAGCGATGCCGGCCTCGACCGTGGCGTGGTCACCGACGTGGTACGGGTACGGAGCTGCCGGGTCCATCGGCTGGACGTGGCAGTCCTCGCACTGATCCTTGTCGGCCTCTGCCTCGTGGTATGCGTGGCAGGAGCAGTTGGCGTGCTCGCCGGTGGCAACGTTGAGCAGGTTGCTGCCGTGGCAGGACACGCAGCCGTCACTCTTGTCCGCCATGGCGGTCTCGAGGAACGCGTGATCACCGACGTGGTAGGGGTACGGAGCCGTGGGATCCATCGGCTTGATGTGGCAGTCCTCGCACTGGTCGACGCTGGCGGTAGCCTCACCATAGGTGTGGCAGAGGCAGCCGGCGTGCTCCCCGGGAAGGACGCTATCGATCGCGCTACCGTGACAGGAGACGCATCCGGAGCTGTTCGCGGCAAGGGACGCCTCGACGCTCGCGTGGTTGCGCGTGCCGGTGATGTAGCCGTGGGACGGAGCATCGGCGCCAGAGTGGCAGATGCTGCAGTCGTCGCCGCGGTTGTCGTGCATGCCCGCGTCACTGTACGAGTGGCAGTCCGAGCACTCAGCCGGAATCGTCGAGCCGTTGCCGCCCTCTCCGCCGGTGGTGGCGGTCGGGCCGACGAGGGTGAAGCTCCACGCGCCAGCGTCGGCGACGGCGCCGGCGGTGTCCTTGATCGACGCGGTCAGCGAGACCGTGCCG
>CAZFRE010000014.1:0-21598 GCA_964521195.1 uncultured Eubacteriales bacterium | reverse complement strand
GAGCATCGTGGCGAGCGCCACGACGAACAGAGTCTTCTTCACTGATCCTCCTCGAGTAGTAGTACTGATGTGCGACATGCTCCAGTCACCTCGACTACTCGTGGCAGGGGATGCAGTCCATCTTGGCCTGGGCGAGCGGCTTGGCGTTGACGGTGCCGTGGCACGCAGCGCCGGTTGCCTCGCCGCAAGACGCGACAGACGGGGCGTACGAAGCGGTGAAGGTACCGCCGGCCATGAACGAGTTGATGATCGTCGCAATCTTGTAGACGCTGTCGTAGACGATCTTGCCGCAGCGGTCGGACTGGGCACCCGAGTTCAGGGCCTCGAAGTTGCCGCCGGCGACGCGCCACGCGGTGAGCGAGGCATGGCACAGCACAGAGCCGGCCGCATTCGACGGGTTGGTCTGGAACGGAATGGGAAGCCCGGTGCCGCCCCACACGCCGGCCGTGGTTCCGCCCGGAATCCAGCGGGTGCCGTCGGTGGGGTTGGCGATCGCGAACTCGTAGTCAGCGCGACAAGCGCCACTCGGCAGCTTCTCGGTCTCGTACCAGCGAAGGAACGTGTCGATGGCGTTGCTGTTGTTTGTGACGAGCTTCAGGACGGCAGGACCGGCGTTGGTCGCACCGCACATGGCGCGCCACGCGTTGACGCCGGCTCCACCGAAGTTGAAGACGCCCTTGGGGAACGTGCCCCAGGTCGCGGGATAGCGGTTGCCGAGCTCGCCGATGACCGGCCAGAACGTACCTTCGCAGCACGCGGACTGACCGGTGTGCTTGCCCTTGTAGATCTCATAGCCCTGACGCGCGAGTGCGGTGGCGTTCAGCGGCGTCCACGACGGATCGCCGGGAACAAGTGCCACCATGGGGCTGGCTGCCATCGCCGGGGTGACATTCGTGAGCACGGGCACCGAGCTGGCGGCCACGGTCACGGCAGCGCCGGCGAGGAACTGGCGCCGGGAAATCCCCTTCTTGTCTGACATCTTTCATCCTCCTCGTTAGTACCTACATAGGTCGTGCATCGTGCGACTGAAGCGGCGGCCCACCTCCCGACTACATGAACATGAACCCGGGCGCGCTTGCGTCCGGGTCGCTAACATTTCCTCAGGTTGGATTGAACCATCGGGCGCATGGCCTACGAGGGTTTGCCGAGCAGGGCAAGGACGAACTGCCCTCTGGAAGGGACGAACTGGGGATGCGCGAGTGTGGCGCGGCCGGAGAAGCGCTTGCTGAGCAGCGCGGTCAGGCTCCGCACCGAGGCGTCACGCGGCCGCCTACGCCCGTATCCCGAGCTCCTTCTGAATCTCGGGGACGAGGTTGCGGCTGACGGGAATCTCGGTCTCAGCCGCGTCGGCAAGGCGAAGGCGGTAAGCGGACTTGCTCGCCCACCCGCAGCCCTTCACGTGCGCCATGTTCACGATGAACGAACGGTGGACTCGGCGAAACCCCACCGGAGCCTCCTGCTCGAGTGCGCCGAGTGTGAGACGGCTGAGGAAGCGAGCGCTGGCGGTGTGCACGTAGGTGTAGTTGCGCACGCCCTCGACGAAGTAGACATCCCGGCAGTGGACGAACTCGACGTCGGAGCCGCCTACGACGACCGGTATCTGGCACGCGGTCGGCGTCGCACCGGCGCGCGAGGAGGTCCGACGCAACACGGCGGCGATCCTGCAGCGCAGTTCCTGAACGCTGAACGGCTTGGTGAGGTAGTCGTCTGCGCCGAGCTCGAACCCCCGCAGTTTGGCTTCGTCGGAGTCGGCGGCGGTCAGCATGATCACAGGCACGTCTCGGCTGGTCTCGCTCGCCCTGATGCGGCTCAGCACCTCCCAGCCGTCCATGTGCGGCATCATCACGTCGAGGACGACGAGATCGGGGCGGAAGGTCGGGCCCACTTCGAGTACGCGGGTGGACTGGTCCACCGCCCGCACCACGTACCCCTGGCTCTCGAGGGCTCGTGTCAGTCCCGCAAGAAGCGTCACGTCATCATCGACGAGCATGATGCGCTTCACGCCCGTCGGGAGCGGCGTATCGTCGTGATCGATCATCCGGACTCGCTCTCCGAGACGCGGATCGTGGTCTCCGTCGGCCGGCCCTGCTCGGCGTGGAGTGGCAGTTCGACGACGAACACGCTCCCCCGTCCCGACTCGTTGGCTCTATAGCGGATGTTCCCGCCATGGGCCTCGATGATACGCGAGCTGATGGCCAGACCCAGGCCCAAGCCGGCGGTGTCGCGACTGTCACCGAAGTCGACGCGACCGAATAATGCGAAGAGCTGTCGGTGACCATGCTCGGGGATTCCCCGGCCCTCGTCGGCGACCGAGATACGGACCCACGGCTCCTCCACCCGGACACGCACGGTGACGGTGCTGTCCTGCGGCGAGTACTTGAACGCATTGGACAGCAGGTTGTCGAGCACCTGCCGAAGTCGCAGGCCGTCGGCCATCAGGTCGGTGTCCGGCACGTCGCCGTCGACGAGCAGGTTGATGCCGTGCTTGCGCGCCACGAGCTGACTGTCCTTGACGGCCTCTTCCACGAGCTCGCGCAGGTGTACCTCGGACAGGCTGATAGGCAGTAGTCCGCGCTCCAGCAGTGCGGAGTCCATGAGGTCGGATACGATCGAGGTGAGTCGCGAGGTCGCCGAGGTGATCGCGGCGACCGCCTCCTGCGACTTGTCGCTGAGCGCCCCCATGGCCCCCTCATCGAGCAGTTCCGTGTAGAGCTTGATGGTGGTGAGCGGCCCTCGAATCTCGTGTGCGGCGACTGCGACGAAGTTGGACTTCACAGCCGAGAGTTCCTCGATGGCGTCCTTCGCCTTCGCGAGGGACCGATACGCCGTCTCCAGCTCCGCGAGTGAACCACGAAGGCGATCATCGCGGTCCTGAAGCTGACGCGCCATCATCGTCAGGGTGTCCTGGAGCTCGCCAACCTCTCCACTTCTGTGGTGCGGGCTCGGCGCATCTAACTCACCCTCAGCTAGACGTGTAGCGTATACGCGCAACTCACCAAGCGGCTCAGTGATCTCCGCAGACAGCTTCCATGCCGTCCAGGGCAACGAGATGATGATCACCGAGAACAGCACGAGCGCCGCGGCGATCGCGGGAACCCTGAGGGGCCCGAGTCCCGCGGGCGCGAATCGCACGGTGACCGTAGCGACACGCAGGCCGTCGACGACCACGGGCTCGACGACCGACTGCTCCTCCAGCAGTACGGCCAGCGGCGACAGGCGTCCTGTCGGTGTCACGGCGCTGCCGTCATCCGCGCCACGACACGCGATCTCCTTGCCAGACGCATCCTCGATGCAGATGCCGACGACATCGTGCGCCTCGACGCTCTCGAGGATGCTCGAGAGCTGCGCCTCGACGTGGGTGATCTGCTGATCGGCGATCATCGGCATGAGCCCGGCGGCGATCGTCGCGCTGATCTGACGTATTGCGGTCTCTCGCTGCTGGACGTCGGAGAGCGCTGTGAACACGCCGATGGTCAGACCCATCACCGCAGCGAAGATGAGTTCCCCGACGATCAGCGCGAAGAAGATGCGGCGGCCGAGCGAGCCGGGCTTCAGAAGATCTCTCATTGGTGTGCCACCCCGAACGCGGCCTTCTCGAGGCTCCGGTCTATCGCGTCAAGCAACCGCGCGTACGAGTAGTCGCCCGGATGGCCGACCCGAAAGCCTGTGATCGTGCTCCCGGCCGGGATGGCGCCGTCATCCGCGGCCTTCAGGAGGCTGTCCCGCACCTGCGCGACCGTCGTGGCGTCCAGTGATGAGTGAGCCACCACGGGTGGCATACCGAGGCCGGGCGATGTCTCGACGATGCGGAACATCCCCTTCGGCCAGTTGGCGAGCGCCGATAGCCTCACGGTGGTCGCGTCGGCCTCACCGTTCGCGACGCGGGTCAGGTTCACGTCTTGGACGCCCGTGACCGCGGAACCGAAGAAGCCCTTCGGGTCCTCCCCGTGCTGGCCGAGAAGCCAGATCATGTACGCCGCTCCGGCGAGATCCGCCGAGGATGCGAGCCGCTTGCCCTCGAGGTCCTCAAGCCGCGTGAAGGGACTGTCTCCGGCGACCACGAGCACGGCCGAGTCGAGAGGCCTCCCCTGCACCATGGGTGATGCCACTATCGTGCCCAGCCCCTCGTCCTCAACATCCAGGTACGCCAAGGTGGACATCAGGGCGAGATCGAGGGTTCCCTCACGGAACATGGCGATCTGGTCTTCGCTGGAGAGGGCGTAGTGCACGATCACGGGCCTTCCGGTCGCTTCTTGAATCCCGGCCAGGACCTTGGCGATCGTGATCCATTCACTCGGTCCACCCGGCGTTCGCGCGACACCCACGTGCAGTGGCGCCCCTGCCTGTGCGGGAACGTCCGCGGCGACTTCCCCGCCCGGCGTCGCATAGGTGCGCACGAAGAGACTCCAGACGATCGCGCTGCCAGCCAATGCGACCACTGCGGTGGTTGCGATCGCGATGAACAACAGCCGCCTCGAGGGGAGGGACGTGCGTCCGTAGTCGTCTGTCGCACGCGTCGTCACGCGGCGACCTCGGCGGCGCCCGGGCTTTGGGCGAGTCGGCGTGGGGCCACTGCGACAAAGAGCGCGAGACCGCCAAGCGCGACGACGCAGGCCGCGATGCGAACCGCCATGCTCGCGCCTGCGAAGGAGACGTACGCGGCGTACGCCGCGATCAGCGTTCCGGACAACAGCGCGCCAGTCGAGGCGACACGCCAGCTGCCGGGCTTGATGAACGAGACGGCAGTCATGACGGCTGCGAGCGCCAGCAGTGCCAGTGACGCGTTTCGAGACCATGTCGATCGCGCAGTCGCCATGACCTCCTTCTTGTGCTCGACCTCGCGCTCGATACGTTTGTACATCGCTTGGTGCTTCTCGGAGACGCTGCCCACCGCGGCGCGCGCCTTGTCGAGCGCGACCTGCTGCTCCTGCAGTGCGGCTAGCTCCGCGGCAGACGCTGTGGGCATCGGCATGGCGAGTCTGATCCCGAGCACGGCTGCGAGCGCGATGGCGATGCCGGTGATACCGACGAGTATCCAGGCTCGTGCGCGGTTGGGTCCGGTGGCGCGAGGACGTGCTGACATGGTCTACCTTCCTACTCCCCTAGCTCGAATCCGTCGTGCAGTGCGCGGACCGCGGTCTCGGTCTGCTCGGCGGGGACGAGGACGCTGATGGTGGTGTGCGAGTCGGCGGCCTGGAAGACCTGGACGCCGGCCGTGTCGAGCAGCTCGGACATGCGGGCCATGACGCCGGGGACGCCGTGCATGCCCGCGCCCACGAGCGTGACCTTCGCAAGGCCGTCCTTGATCGCGCAGCTCATGCCGAGCGAGTCGAGGACGTGACCTACCGTGTCGAGCGAGCTCTCCGGCACGGTGAACACGAGGCCGTCGCCGCCGGGTGTGAACATGTCGAGCGAGACGCCTGCATCGGCCATTGCGCGGTAGACGCGGGTCTGCGCAGCCATGTGCTCCTCGGTGCCCTCGTGGTCGCCGAGCGACACTCGCACTCGTGCGACCCCGCTCGCGTGGCTGACCGCGGTGGCGACCCGGTCGGGCCGGTAGCTCGCGATGTCTGCGACGAGCGTCCCGCCGTGGTCGCTGAAGGTGTTCTTCACGCGCACCGCGATGCCGGAGTTCAGCGCGAGCTCTGCGGCCGGCGTGTGGACGACGCGGCTGCCGGCCCTGGCCATCTGGAACAGCTCGTCGGCGCGGATGACCTCGAGCACCTCGGTGCCATCGCATGCGCGCGGGTCTGCGGTCATGACGCCGTCGACGTCCGTGTAGATCTCGACCTCGTGCGCGGACAGCGCGACGCCCAGCGCGCACGCGCTCGTGTCGGATCCGCCGCGGCCAAGAGTGGTGAGCGTGCCGTCCTCGGCGAGGCCCTGGAAGCCGGCGACGACGGGCACGATGCCGGCGTCGATGGCCGCGAGCACGCGGCCGGGGTGGATCTCGGTGATCGCGGCGTTGCCCGCTACGCCGTCGGTGAACACACCCGCCTCGGCGCCCGAGAACGCCTGCGCATCCACGCCCGCGGCACGCAGCTCGGCCGCGACGACGACGGCGCTCACGAGCTCGCCCACGCTGGCGAGCAGGTCGAGTTCGCGCTCGTTGGCGGGCAGCTCGGCGACGAGCGAAAGCAGTGTGTCGGTCGCGTACGGCGCGCCGCGGCGACCCATCGCGCTGACCACGAGCACGGGCGCTTGGCCGAGCTCGAGAGCGGCGGTGACGCGGCGCGCGAGGGCTGCTCGGCCGGTCTCATCAGCGACGGAGGTGCCACCGAACTTCATGACGACGACGGGCTTGCGGGCGGCAGGGCTGGTGTCGGTCACGCGCTACTCCCCCATGAACTGCTCGAGGCCGATGATGAGGCCGCTGTGAGCGCCGACCTCGCGGCACGCGAGCACCACGCCGGCCATGAAGCTCGTGCGGTCGTTGGAGTCGTGGCGGATCGTGAGCGTCTGGCCTTCGCCCCCGAACAGCACCTCCTGGTGGGCCGTGAGGCCGGGCAGCCGAACGCTGTGGACCGGTACGCCCTCGACGAGCGCGCCGCGAGCGCCCTCGTAGCCCGGCAGTTCGGTCTCGCGGCCGGGAGCTGCAGGGATCTCGCTCCTGGCGGCGGCGATCATGCGCGCGGTGCGGATCGCGGTGCCGCTGGGTGCGTCGGCCTTGCGGTCGTGGTGCAGCTCCGTGATCTCGACATGCGGCATGTAGCGCGCGGCCTCCTCGGCGAAACGCATCATGAGCACGGCGCCGATCGCGAAGTTGGGCGCGTAGAACAGCGCGGTGCCCTCCGGGGCGACCGTCGCGATGTCGGCGAGTTGCTCCTCGGACACGCCCGTGGTGCCCACGACGCAGTCGACGCCAGCGGCAAGCGCGGTGCGCAGGTTGGCCTCGACGACGCTCGGGTGCGTGAAGTCGACCATGACGTCAGGCTTGTACTCGGCGAGCACGCTCGCCAGATCGGGGCGGCACTCGATGGTGATGCCGGTGACGCCGCTTTCGATGCACACGCCCGAGGCGCCGGGATCGACAGCGGCGACGACCTCCATGCCGTCGGCGGCGGTCACGGCACGTACGACTTCTCGGCCCATCTTGCCGGCAGCGCCGGACACGAGTACTCGGATCACGATGGCTCCTTCGCTTGCTCGGTCGGGTATGGGGCTAGTGCAACAGGTGGTCGAGCGCCTCGGGCTCGAACGGCCCGATGACCGCCAGCACCTTCTCGGCGGACAGGACCTCGGCGCTGACCCGCTTGATGTCATCCATGGTCACGGCGTGGAAGCGCTCCATCAGCTCATCCGCCGAGAGGATCTCGCCGCCGGTGACCTCGTTCTTGCCCAGCCGCGTCATGCGGTTGCGGGTCGACTCCATGCCGAGCACGAGGTGGCCCGTCGCCGCCTGGCGCACGCGGTCGAGCTCCTCGGGGGTGACGCCCTCGAGTGCCACGCGCTCGACCTCGGTCTGGATGAGGCGCACGACCTCCTCGGCGTTGTTGGGGCGCGTGCCGGCGTAGACCGCGAACTCGCCGGTGTCCTGGTACAGCGCCGAGAAGCTGTAGACGGCGTAGGCCAGACCGCGCTTCTCGCGGATCTCCTGGAAGAGCCTCGACGCCATCCCCCCGCCCAGCACGCCATCGACGAGCGAGAGCGCGAAACGGTCGGGGTGGTGCGCGTTCATGGCCGAGACACCGAAGCAGATGTGTGCCTGCTCGGTCTCCTTGCCCAGCACCGTGAGGCGTGAGCGGCTGGCCGAGTGCGCGACCGGGCGCACCGACCGCGGCCCGACGGGCAGGTCCGCCAGCAGGTTCTCCGCAAGCGCCACGAGCGCGTCGTGGTCGACGTTGCCGGCGGCCGCGACGACGCAGTTGCCGGTGAGGTAGTGGCGCGCCCGGAAGGCGACCGACTGCTCGTGGTCGAAGCCGCCGACCGTCTCGCGCGAACCCAGGATCGGCAGGCCGATGGGGTGCTCGGGCCACAGAGCCATGCTGAAGATCTCGTGGATGTGGTCGTCGGGCGCGTCTTCCATGCGTGCGATCTCCTCGATGACGACGCCGCGCTCGAGTTCGCAGCTCGGGTCGTCCAGGTTGGAGTTGACCACCATGTCCGAGAGGACCGAGAACGCCTTCTCGAGGTGCTCGTCGACGAAGCGGCTGTAGTACGCCGTGTACTCCTTGCTGGTGAACGCGTTGAGCTCGGCACCCATGCGGTCGAACTCCTCGGAGATGATGCGCGCGGAGCGGGTCGGCGTGCCCTTGAACATCATGTGCTCCATGAAGTGCGACATGCCGGCCTCCGAAGCCGTCTCATCGCGGCTTCCAACGGCGAACCAGATGCCGAGGGTGATCGAGCGAACCGAGTCCATGGGCTCGGAGATGACCGTGATGCCGTTGTCGAGAACGGTCTTGCGGTAGAACATGCGCGCTCCTTCGATGAGGCGTGCTGCGGCGGAGTATCCATTCTAGCGTTCCGCCCGCGCGGGTGCTGTGCGACCGCGACTGCGGCGACTCTCGTGGTTCGGGTAGCATCCGGTTGTTGGTCGAACATCGCTCGCTGGGGGGCCAAGGATGCTCAACGCCTTTGCGCTCGGTACCGTCGCGCAGGCTTCGCTCGTGCTCGCGGGCCTCATCGTCTTCTGGTTCAGCGTGCCCGACAAGATGGTGGGTGCGTTCGCCGGATTCGGCGCAGGACTGCTACTGAGCGCGGTCGCCTTCGACCTCGTTCCCGAGGCTGAGACACTGCCGGCATGGGAGTCGTCGCTGTGGTTGCTCGGGGGTGCCGCCGTGTTCGTGGTCGCCGATCGCATCGTCGAGGCGCGCTTCGGCGGGGCCGGTGGATCGGCCGCGCTCGGAATCGTCATCGGGTCGATCGTCGACGGCGTGCCGGAGTCGATCATCTTCGGCACGCAGATCGGCCGCGGCATGGCGGTCAGTATGGCGTTCCTGCTCGCGGTCTTCGTCTCGAACATCCCGCAGGCCCTGGCGCCGTCCGCGGATCTCGCGAAGTCGGGCTGGGGCAAGAGCAAGGTTGCGCTCATGTGGGCTGCGGTGGCGGTCGTGTGCGGCGTGGCATCCGCGCTCGGGTGGCTTGCGGCCGTGAACATCAGCGAGGTCAGCGGGGCGCGAGCCGCCGCACTCGGTGCCGGTGGCGTGCTGGCGATGCTCACCGACTCGCTCATGCCGTTCGCGTTCGAGCGCGACGAGTCGATGGCTGGCGTGTGGTGTGTGCTGGGCTTCTGCGTCTCGCTTGCGATGAGCTAGCGGTTGGGCCCAGCCGAGACGAGTGCCGCGTACGTCTCCTCCGGCCAGTCTCGGCGGCTGTCGATCCATTCGGTGAAGCGCGCTTCGGGCAGCGGCTGTGCAGGCAGTGAGGCACCGGTCGCTTGCGATTCGCGCGGACCCGCGGCCGGGATGCGCGATCCGGTGCCGGGAATCAGCTGTCGGGGCCCGCGCGCCCGCTCGAGCGTATCGGCGATGAACTCGGTCTGCAGGTCGCGCGTGTAGCGCTTGGTGCCGCTGCCGAACCGTATGAGTTGCGGGACCTCGCACACCGGACCGGCGGCGCGCAGAGTGTAGTCGATCTCGCCGACGTACGTCAGGCGCGTCGTCTCGACGAGGCTGTAGCCGCTTCCTCGCAGACCGGGTCCGGTGCCGCCGAGGGCGACGGCCGCGTGTGCCTGCGTGGGAAACACCCAGATGCCGACGTCGTAGCCCTCGTGAGCGAGAATCGACGCGAGCAGCACGCTCTTGTCTGAGCACACGCCCGTGTCGCCCGCGACCGTGACGGCCGGCATGAACACGTCGCGATGGAGCGTGCCGTACGGGATCGCCTGGACGGTGCGCGTGATGAGGTCGACGTAGTCGTCGTCGGACAGGCGATGCTGACTGCGCAGCGAGCGCAGGCGCACAGCCAACGCCGAGACGAACGGGTCCTCCTCCTGCTGCTTCGCGAGCGCGCGCATCGAAGCGCTGCGCACCGTGCGGTTGAAGCCGAACAGCGAGGAGCCGTCGACCTGCCGTGCGGCGGCGAGGTAGCCTGTGTCGACGGGGACTCGCACGCTCAGACGCGTGCCGCGATAGGGCACGTCGAAGACGGTCGACGTGGTGTCGCCGGTGGCCTTCGCGCGCTCGACCGCGTGCAAGTCGCCGAGAAACGCGAGGTAAGAGCCCCAGGTGCTGGCCTGCGCGTGGGCGTAGCGCATCATCGTCACCGTGACGGCGAATGCCAGCGCCACCCCGGCGAGCCGCATGAGGAACGCGACGTGTCTGCGGTACAGCACGGTGACTCCACTCCTGCTCCGGGCGACTGCGCACCGTGTGCCGACGGTACGCAGAGCCCGAAGCTAGGACAGCTACAGCAAGAACCGAACCGAGCGGCTTCAGTCCTTGCGGTCGGTGACCTCGATGAGGTGGTAGCCGAACTGGGTCTGCACGGGGCCGTGCACGACGCCGACCTCATCGTTGAAGCAGACGTCGTTGAACTCCTTGACCATCTGTCCGGGACTGAACTCCCCCAGCTCTCCGCCGCGTGCGCCCGAGGGGCACGTGGAGTGCTGGCGGGCCATCTCGGCGAAGTCAGCACCAGCGGCGATCTGGGCCTTGATGTCCTCGGCCTGCTGGGCTGTGGGAACCAGGATGTGACGTGCGGATGCGCGTGCCATGTACGCTCCTTCGGGATCGGTTGCGTGCTCAGACGTTCGTACCCAGTCTAAGTCACGCCGAGAACCCCGGTCACGCCGAGACGCGCGCCCTACGCGTCGAGCATTCGCAGGAACGCCGAGACGACCTTCGGGTCGAAGTGCGTGCCCGAGCCCGCCTCGATGTGCTCTCGTACCTTCTCGGGGGTCCACCGCGAGCGATACGGGCGGTCCGAGGAAAGCGCGTCCCAGACATCTACAACGGCGAAGATGCGGGCCGCAAGCGGGATGAGATCGCCCTTCAGGCCGCGCGGATAGCCCGAGCCGTCCCATCGCTCGTGGTGGCAGGCGGGGATGTCGAGCGCCGGTCGGAGGTGCGAGATCGGTGCGAGCATCTCGAACGCGAGTTGCGGGTGCCTGCGCATCTCGGCCCACTCCTCCTCGGTGAGCGGCCCGGGCTTGTGCAGGATCGCATCGCGCACGCCCATCTTGCCGATGTCGTGCAGCAGGGCTCCTCGGCGGATATGGACGATCTCGCGTCCTTCGAGGCCCATGGCCCGGGCGAGGCGCACGGTCATGTCGGTCACGCGGCGGGTGTGGCCCTCGGTCTCCCTGTCGCGCAGGTCCAGCGCACGCGACCATCCCTCGATCGTCGCGTCGTAGGCTTGCGAGAGCTCGATGTTGCGGCGCTCGAGGTCTTCGAACATGGCGGCGCTGTCGAGCGCGATCGCGGTCTGCAGGGCGAGCGCCTCGAAGAAGCCGGTCCAGTCGTCGTCGGGTTCGAACGGGCGGCGGTGGAAGACCTCGAGTACACCCTTCGTCTGGCCCTTGACCACGAGTGGAGTGATCGTGTGGGTGCAGAAGCCTTCCTCGGCGAGCAGGGTTCCCCTCCCCGGTGCGACGGCTTGTCCCGCCGGGTCGGTCACGCAGATGGTGCGCTGCTCGAGCGCCGCGGTGCCCACCGGCCCCTGCCCGAGCGGAACACGTACCTGCGACAGGTCTGAGCTGCGGAAACCCGTACCGTGTGCGTACTCGAGCTCGTAGCTGTCCGCGTCGAGCATGAGCACCGCCGCGGCGTCCGGCTGCAGCGATGCCACGACCTGATCGATGATGACGTCGAGTGTGAGCCTGAGGTTGAGGCTGCCGCTGATGGCCCGGTCGATGGTGTTGAGTGCGTGGAGCCGCTGGAGCTGGCGCTCGATGCGGCGTCCCGCCTCTTTGCGCTCGGTGATGTCGAGGACGGCGCCCACCGTCCGCGACGGGTTGGGGTTCGCGTCGTTCTCATCGAAGAAGGTCATCGCGCGCGTCGTGACCCACCGGATCTCGCCGTTCTCCCGCAGTACGCGCGCCTCGACCTCAAGGCAGCCGTCGCCCGAGGGATCGTGCGCCTGGCGCATGCTGTCGACGAAGAGCTCGCGGTCGTCGGGGTGGATCGACTCGACGAATCGCAGCATGCTTTCGGCCTCATCGGCGTCGAATCCGTGGATGTCGCGCAGTTCGGGCGACCAGTACACGGTGCCTTCCTGGTGGTCGTTCTCGAAGATTCCGAGCTGCGACACGAGCGTGGCCTGCCGCAGCCGCTCCTCGCTTCGCCAGATCATCTTCTCGCGCTCTCGGGCGGCCACGCGGCTTCTCAGTGACGACAGCCCAAAGGCCACGTCGTCCGCGAGTTCGCGCAAGAGCCCGATCTCCTCGGTGTCGAAGCACTCCGTCAACGCCGAGAAGATCGCGAGCAGCCCGATCCGTCCCTCGCCGCTCACCAGCGGCAGGATGATGCACGAACCGAGTCCCTGCGCGAGCGCCGCATCTCGCCACTCAGGGTTGCCGGTGTCGGCGGCGATATCGTTGAGTACCGTGATCTCGCGCTCGCGCCACGCGCGCGTACAGGGGGCCGAGTTGTCCGTGTCGGCGGAGCGGATCGCCTCGCACCCGGTGAGGCCCTTGGGCGAGCGGCCTGCCGCGGTGGCGATACGGAGGTGCCCGGCGTCGTCGTCATCGGGAAACGCGATCCACGCGACGTCGTATCGCTCGTCTTGCGCGAGCAACCGGCAGACGTCGTGGATGAGATCTGTCTCCCATTCGGCGTGCACGATGCGGCGGTTACAGTCGCTGAGCAGCTGAAACGCGCGCAGCGCTCGCTGCAGGGCCTCGCGCTGGGAGTCGGACTCGCCGACGGTCTCCTCAAGGGTGCGGTTGTGTGCGGCGAGCTGCGCTTCCTTCTCGCGTAGCCGCGACAGTGCTGAGGATGTCGCGCGCATCGAGACGCCGAGGATCGCTGCGCTCATCACAAGGCCGACCATGTAGACGGCGTAGTAGCTCACGCTGCTCGACTGGACCGGGTTCACGTAGACGCCGGCGGACTCCGCCGCAACAAGCGCCGCGCCGAGAAGACCGGCGGCTCCCGACATGACGGCCGATGCACGCCAGCCAAGGATGATGCCGGCAAGCATGACCACCACGAACGTCGCAGCGAACGCGGTGGAGCGCACTCCGCCATCAGCCGCGGCGCTGGCGGCGATGAGCGCGAAGGGTCCGGTGACGAGCATGACCGCGGCGACGCGCGGGTGACCTAGGCGCTGCACGATCCAGACGGCCACGCATCCCACAGCGAACAGCGCCAGCGGTACGAGGGTGCGCGGGCCCCGCGGCAGCGTCGCGGCGAGCACGAGTGTCACGAAGACGCATGCGATCAGGAGAGATTGCACGAGGCGCTTGAGCAGTTCTGTGTCGAGTTCCGTTCCTATCGCCGTGCTAGCTGCGACGTCTGGTTGGTCTGTCACGACGGACTCCTCCGGTTTGCGTGTGATGCCTTTGCGGTGGTGCGAGCGTGCCGTTGCGCTGCGTCAGGGACTGGCGATTCTTGGCTGCACTGGGTGATATCGGCAATTTGTGCGGCGACCTACACACAAAAGTGTGTCGTGGCGCACACTTTGGCGATTCGAGGCGACCGGCTGCTATCCGTCGACTCAACACAAACTCAATCCGGGGCCAACACCGGGCCAACGTGGGCTGCCCATCATGTGCTCAGGGAAACAAGACGGCACCGCGGCCCCGTCCGCGAACGCCAGGGACAAGGAAGGGGCATCACGATGAAGAGAACGGTCAGGATCGCGCTGAGCATGTCGCTCGTCGCGGCGCTGGTTCTCGGAACCGCTGCCGTGGCGTTCGCGACCCCGGCGCTCACTCTCGCTTCGACGCGCGCTGAGGTCACCTACCCGCAGCCGACGCGGCTCAAGCTCGTCGCCGCCGATGAGGGGGTCGCAGTCGCGACCACCGTCACGGTGCAGTACCGCCCGATCGGGACGGACGAGTGGAAGACGCTCCGCACCGTCTCGGCGTCGCGCACCGCCGAGGGCACCGTCACCGTGACCGTGCCGCCGTACAAGCTCAAGAGCATCACCGGCTTCCGTGCGGTCGCCGAGGGGCTCGAGAGCGAAGTCACCACCGTCGCCGTGAAGGCCCGCCTCTCGATGGCGCACCACAGCAGGCAGGCCAAGGCCGGCCGCACCATCAAGTTCAAGGGCAACATCTGGCCGCGTCACGCGAAGGGCTCGACGCCGGTCACCGTGACCATGTGGAAGTGGGACAAGGGTGGCTGGGTCGAGATGGGCACCGTGCAGCCGACGATCTGGGGCCACACCGCCGAGAGCTCGAAGTGGCGCTTCGCGCGCACCTTTTTCGCCGAGGACAAGGGCAAGTGGCGCTTCCAGGTCACGCACGAGGACGAGAAGCACGCAGCTTCTACGTCGCGGTACAGCTACCTGCGCGTCCGCTAGCGCGCCGGTAGTCGTCCGCGGCTTAGAGATGAGGCCCCCGGGGAGCTTCCCCGGGGGCCTTCTTGTGTCGGAAGTGTATGCTCGCCCCTCCGGCCTCACCGCCAGCTCACGGTCTTCGCCTTCGAGTGCCCTGCGGCGTAGCCTGCGCCCGCAGGCATGTAGGCACGGAAACGCCGTGTTCGAGGACTCGAAGTCGTCCAGCCGTGGGCCTCTCCGTTGTCGTCACAGTCGCCCGAGAGGAAGAACCGCCATGCTCCGTCCTTGTGGACTTGTAGGCGGACTCGGCGTCCGGCGCTCATGGGATAGAAGACGTCCTGGCCCGCTATGTCGTCCCATTCGGTCACGCCTGCCGGCACCACCCGGATCGTGAAGTCGACGTGGCGGTATGCGATGGCGTGGTATGCCTCGAACGTGAGGGTGATCTTCCAACGAACCGCTATCTGACGTGTGTTCGAAGTGCTGGCGCCACGTGACGCCGAACGCACCCTGCGCACCTTCACGTGATCATGCGCCCTGTGCGTCAGGTAGAACGCGACCGTGCCCTTGCTGCCGGTCTTGAGCGTCTTGACCAGGTCGCCGTTGCGGTAGACCTCGATGGTCGCACCGGGGTCCCGCGGTGCGTCGGAGGCCCACTTGGAGGCGCGTCGCGAGTCGACGACGTACTTGATGCGGCCTCCGTAGGTGACTGATGAGGCCGATCTCAGTCGAACAGCGGTCGGGCGCTGCACATGCAGACGTACCGGTATGAACACCCGCTCCCCGCCATTGGGGATGTCGACGGTGACCGTCGCGTTGTACGTTCCAACTGACAGCGCCGATGAGTTCACCGTCACCTCAACGGCGGTGTCACCCATCATCACATTCGGATCCATCGTCGCGGCACAGCTGAGCCATGACGCCGTATCTGTCAGCACCATAGGCTCGGCGAACGGGAGGATGCGGCACTCGATGGGGACGAGTTGAGGCGCCGGATTCCGACCCTTCGACACGTACAAGTCGAGGCGCTCTACGCCGGCTGCATAGATCGGATAGAAGTGAGACTCGAGCCGATAGCTCCCGCCCCCTTCTGAGCAGCGCACGAGGAGACAGCAGTTCGGAAGCGTCTCGCTCGCAGCGAGGCTGGCTAGTGCCAGTCGATGCACGCCGGGGGCGACTTGGGTTGAGACGGCTATCGGGAGGGGCTGGTCGCTGCGGTACAGCGCCACCGAGGCGCCGGCGTCGCAGGTCAGCGTGACCTCAAGCGCTGTGCCTTGCTGCAGCGCATGGGCCTCCTCGTACGACAGGCGCCACCAGTCGTCGGGGTCAGTGGAGTCGTCGCACCATCCGGCGAACTGCCGAGGGATCCCGTACCCGCCGACGTTGGAGTCGTTGAGGGTGTTCGCGATGTCGGCATTGTCGTAGTAGATGTCGTCATGAACCACCAATGGCGGGCCGACGCTGCCGTAGTAGGTGGCTTCGACCGTGTACGTGCCGCTGCCGCTGGAGCCGATGCTGATGAGATAGGACGACTGGTAGCTCACGGGTGCGGGCGTGTAGAGACTCCAGACTCCGCCCGGGGGCTTGATGCGCACCTGCATGGTGTCCGCCCCCGTCACCGCCGAGTCGATCGTGGTGCTGAGGTCGCAGATGACGTGTGCGCCCCCACTGAGTTGCATCGTGCCAGCCGGATCCGCGAGCGCGGATGTTGCAGTGCCCGCAGTCACGCAGAAGGCAAGGAAGAGAGCGACGGTGCGTTTCACGAGGTGCACCTCCCGTCGAGAAGCAGCCGGCCCCCGCCAGCGCTCCACGTTCGACCCGGCGCGCCACCGTGCGGCGTCGCGCTCGCACGAGTCCCCGTCTCGTGCCGGTAGGACTATACCCGCCCTACCCCTCCTCCACCCCATCGTACGCGCGCTGGAGCGCGGCGAGGTCGAGCTTCTTCATTGCCAGCATCGCTTTGGTCGTGCGCGTGGCCTTCACCGGATCGGGGTCGTTCAACATCGCGTTCATCGCGACCGGGACGATCTGCCACGACACGCCGAACTTGTCGGCGAGCCAACCGCACTGCTGCGCGGCAGGGTCGCCCCCCTCGCCGAGGCGGTCCCAGTAGTAATCGACCTCTTCTTGGCTGTCGCAGTTCACGACGAAGGAGATCGCGGGGTTGAACGCGAAGACTGGGCCGCCGTTGAGTGCGTTGAAGACCTGACCTTCGATGGCGAACTCGATGACCATCACCGAGCCGGCGGGTCCGGGACCGGCCTCACCATAGCGCGACACGCTGCCGATCGAGGAGTTCTCGAAGATGGAGACGTAGTGGTTGACGGCCTCCTCGGCCTGGTTGTCGAACCAGAGGAAGGGCGTGATCTTGTGGATGGCGGGCATGGGTGGCTCCCTTTCGGATCGGCGGAGCGTTGTAGGGAGCTTGTACCCGCGTGAGCGAGCGGCGAGCTAGAAGAAGCGGATTCCCGTGCTCGCGAGGCAGGGCACCAACACCACTCCGAGCAGAACCCTCGTCGCCCACCTCGCCCGTCAGGCATGAGCGGACCTCCAGTGCTACTTGTACGTCTTGCCGTCGTACTTGAGGTAGCCGGTGACGTGGTCGCCACTCGGGTCGCGGTGCGTCCAGTGGACGGTGCCGCCCTCGGCTCCCCACTCGTACGTCCCCTTGAACGACACGGCATCACCCACCTGCAGCCCGGGCAGGCGCGGCGCGATGTCGATGTTATGCGCGATGAGCAGCGTCTGGCCGCTTCCGAGGGCTAGGATGAAGCGCTGGTGCCGGCTGCCGTCGTTGTCGTCCGAGAGGACCCTCGTCACGTTACCCTTGCCGGTGACCGTCTCGCCGCTCTTGTGTTGCGCGAACAGCTGCGCGAGGTATTCGTCGCTGGAGGATGCCGTGGGGCCGCCTGAGGAGCCTCCCGAGGAACCTGAGCCACTCCCCTTGTTGCCGCTTGAGATTGTGATCGTGACGGTGCTGCCCTGTCTGACCTTGCCGGGCCTGGGCTTCTGCGCGATGACTCTGCCGCGGGGCGCGGAGTCGCGCGTCCACTTCTCCTTGACCTTGAGACCGAGCTGCTCGAGCCGCCATGTGGCGCCGGTGGCGGTCTTGCCCTTGAGGTTGGGCACGGTGACCTTGGTGGGCGCTGCGGCAGTGGACTCGGAGGCCACAGCAGAGGGTGTGGGAGTGACCGTCGTGACGTCGACGCTCGGCGCGGTCGGCGCAGGTTGCGCGCAGCCCCCAAGCGCGAGCGCGACGAACAGGATGGCGACGAGTGCGACTGCGAATCGTACTGCGTGTCGCTGGGTGTCCGAGATCATGTGTCCCCCTGCTCGGTCCGGATTCGCTGTTTCGCCGTGACTGTGTCCAGCGTCGATACTACCTCACGCCTCGGGCCGCACGAGCAGCCGGTACACGACGGCGAGCAGGACGATGGCGCCGAGAAGCCACAGGATGACGATCGCCGCCATGGCACCTCGCGGCGTGGGCAAGTCCCCGTCGACAACGGAATCCGCATGCGCTCTGGCCTCGGCAAGCAGGTCGTGGGGCACGAGACGGAACGCGAGCCATACGCCGAACGGGAGCACCACGAGGTCGTCGAGGTAGCCGAGCACCGGGATGAAGTCCGGGATGAGGTCGATGGGGCTGACCGCGTAGGCGACGACCGCTCCCGCGATCACCTTGGCCGCGAGCGGCGTGCGCGGGTCTCCAGCGACGATGTAGAGCGCGTACGTCTGGGACTTGAGGCGATCTGCGCGGTGTCGCAGGCGGTCAGCCACGTTCACGGCGCTCGGAGTCCCGCTCGGAGAGTAGGTGCTCCACCCACGCTGTCACGTCCGCCACGACCTGCTCGTGCACAAGGTCGTTGTGCGGCTCGTGGAAGGTATCCGGGTAGATGACGAGCCGATTGTCAGGGTGCGCGACCGCCGAGTGGAGGTGGCGTGCGCCGGTCACGCAGTTGAGCGGGTCGTCGGCGCCGTGCAGCACGAGCATCGGCAGGTCGATGCCGTCCATGCCCGCCTTGATGCGCGCGACGGTGTCGAGGCTCTCGGTACCCCAGCGGACCGTGGCACGGCCGGTGACGAGCGGGTCGGCGCTGAACTCGTTGAGCGCTCCAAGATCGTGCGTGAGCTGCTCCCCCTTCACGCCCAGGTCGACGGTCATGCGCGGCAGCACGCTGGTGAGCAGCCGAGCGAGCTGGATCTGAGTGGGACTGCCCACGCCCGCAGGCTCGAGCGCCACGCCGCTGATGACCGAGCCCGCGAAGCCGTCCGGGTACGCGAGCAGGTAGTCGAGCACCACGAGCGACCCCATGCTGTGGCCGTAGATGACGACCGGCACGCCCGGGTGCTCCGCCGCAATCACGCCGAGAAACGCGCGCAGGTCCTCGCGATACTCCGACCAGTGGTTGATGTGCACGCGCGGCCCGGGCGAGCGGCCGTGTCCGCGCTGGTCGTACGAGCACACCGCGATTCCGGCGTCGGCCAGCGGTCCCACGATCCGAGAGTACCGCCCACTGTGCTCCCCCACGCCGTGGACGAGCGCGATCACCGCGTAGGGCGCCCCCTCAGGCACCCACGACTGCCGATACAATCGGATGCCATCCGAGCCGGTGAACTCGGCTTCGTGATGGCGTGCCGCGCGGGTTGCCATGTGGTCTGGTACTTCACGGTTCTTAGGAGCCGGTTCTTGTGACATGCAGTCCTCCGCATGTTGTTGGTCGTCGAGCATCGATGCAGCTAGTTTGAGGGCTCCTCGGCGAGTGTGCCGATCACGAATCCCTTGAACTGGTGACCGGCCAACTCCACCGTCGCTCCGCTCTCGGAGATGAACAGCGTGAGGGGCACCTCTCCGGGCGCGAACGGGCTGAGGTCCGCTGTGCCGGCGCCCTCGAGCCCCTGGAGCGAAACCTCGAAGGGGGCAATCTCCTTGGCCCTGAAGTCCCCTTCGGCGAAGAGCCAGAATCCGAGGCCGGGCTTGATCTTGCCTTTGGTTGGCGCGTCGCTGAAGTGGTACTTCTTCACGCTGCAGGCGGAGAAGTTCGCCGGTCCGGCCCACGCACCGCGCGCGCGTCCCGCGAGAGCGCCAACGTCGGAGTTCATGTCCAGATCGACTTTGTAGCTGGCCTGACCGTTGTACGGCCCCATGATGTCGCCCGCCGGGCTCTGCACGTCCATCTTGAACACCAGCGCGCCGAGCCACATGCCGTCATCGGCCTTGACGGTGTCGTTCACCTTGACCGCCCACTGCTTGAAGCCGCTCTGATACTGGTCGTTCTTGTCCTGAGGCGTCGATCCCGCCGGGTTGCCCCTGTCGACTCTGAACACGGTGAAGTGCGCGACCTCGGCCAGCAGGTAGTTCGAGCTCGCATCCGAGGACCGGGTCACATTCAGGGGCACGCCGGCGTCAGAAGCGTCCCCGTAGGCAACGATCGTCTGGTCTTTGGGGAGCTCGGCGGTGGTTTCGAACACAACGAACACCGGCAGGGATGGCTGGAGATCGCCCTCTGCCGCGATGTCGAATCCAGGAAGGGCCCCCTGCTCGCCCGTATCGGCGAGCGGAGTGAATGTGACCCGAGTCCCGTTGGGGAAGGTGCCCGGCATGATGATCACGGCTGCGGTGCCTTCAGCGCTTGATGTCGCGAAGGTCGCGCCCTCCGTGGCTGAGATCGCCTTCGTCTCCGACTTGGTCTCGTCAGTCTTGAGCGATACGGTCTCACCGGACGGGCTGGTGCCTGTCGACTTGGGTGGGACGATGCTGCCGCTCCCGCCGCACCCCGAGACCGCCGCGACGAGAAGTGCGAGCACCGCAGCAGCCAGTACGACCCTGATGATGCCTCTCCCCTGAGCCATCGTCGTCCCCCGTCCGTAGGTTGACGCGTCCGCTACCGTTGTCGGCCGCGACCTACTCCGTAGTCCAGTGTACGCAACCGCTAAGGGCAGGTTCCGCACAACTACTCATACGTCACGACCACCGTGGTGAAGCCGATGTCCTTGGCCTCGTCGTTCGTCGACCAGGTACTGGGATCCGAGTCCACCACCGTGTACGTCCCTGCAGGCAGCGACGCGTTGGGCCGAGCCTCCCAGAATGCGTTCGCGACGCCGCCCTGGCCCTCGAGCCCCTTGGTCTGCCACGGCCCGTACGTCTTGCCGTCCGAGCCGGTCAGCGAAAGCGTCCCCGGAGCAGGCCCGCCGCCCTCGACGTAGTGGTACGTCGTGAAGACGACGACGGTGGCCGGCTTGTCGAGCGTAAAGCTAGGCGCCGAGCCACCCGCACGTATGCCGAGTGTGTTGCCGGTCTCGAGCACGGTGACCTGCGGGCCCGCGGGAGCGGCTGCAGCGGCATCGGATGCGGCCGTGCTCGCGGCCGAGGGTCGCTCGGAGGCCTCCTCCTTGGGCTGGAACCTGGTGAAGTACTCGCCCGCGCAGCCGGTCAGCATCGCGACGACCACGGCTGCGGCGGCGATGGTCATGACAACGGCCCTGAGGCTGCGGAGTCGCATCTTGCTGGCGCGTGCACCCCGCGACTCGCGAGGCCTCGTCCACTTGATTGACATGCTGCACCCTCCCCCTGTGACGGCTGCATGCGGGCGCAACGGCCCACTGCTCATGATGCCTCACTTGGGGTGCGAAGTGCAGGGGCGGATGGCTTACGCGCGGGGTTCTCGTGGCGTCCGGACGCCGCGTCAGGGCAGTGGCTAGCCGGGGACGGCGGGTACCTCGATCCGTAGCGGCGGCTCGTCGTTGATCACGTTGATGCTCAGCGAGGCCTGCAGCGGATCGGAGGCCTCATCGGTTGAAGCGTCCGAGACAGCCTGCTCGAGCGCGGCACGGCTGCCGGCATCCAGCCGCAGAGTCGTCTGGTCCAGAGCAGCGCGGAGTGCGGTCAGCCGAGGAGGTGAGATCTCGAAGTTCAGAGCGAGGATCGCGTTCGAGAACATGTGGAAGTCGAGGATGCTCGCGCCAGACGATGTGAGTGCATCGCGGGCTGCAGCGACAATCTCGGTATGGGAGCCGCGACCGACGGCCGAGAGTCGAAGCAGTGCTACGCACACGCGAAGATCGCCTCCATAGTCAACGCTCTTGGTCATGAACCGCGCTCCCACGCATTAGGACGAGTCTCACTGACGGCGTCCGTTCGATGCACTTGTTGGAAGTGGCGGATTCAGATACTAAGTGCAACACCCCCGCCCCCCGAGGGTGGGGCGATCTG
>CAZFRE010000013.1:0-26907 GCA_964521195.1 uncultured Eubacteriales bacterium | reverse complement strand
GAGCATCGTGGCGAGCGCCACGACGAACAGAGTCTTCTTCACTGATCCTCCTCGATTACGTGCACTTGTAGTGGTCATCTCTTGCATGAAAAACACCTCCTCCCCGAGATTGGAATAAACGGAGATAGAGGTGTGCTGTGGGTGCATCAATTCGAACTGCAGGCAGACTTTGACACACGGCGACTCGATGACCTCCATCTCAAACCCGGCAGAATGAGACAACGCGCACATAGTGACGCCTCTTGCGCACTATTGGACGCTACGCCTCTCGCCCGAAGTGGTCAACAGAATCTCCACAATTAGTTAAGGAAACTTGAGGTTGCTTCCTACGGCTTGTCCTCTGGCAAGGCGTCCGCCTGAACCGACGCGTTGAGAAGGCGATTCAGTGCGTTCGTGTACGCCTTCGCGGACGCCACGATGATGTCGGAATGGGCGCCTCGGCCGGTGAACACGCGACCGTCCTCGCTCGTGACCCGGATCGTCACCTCGCCGAGCGCGTCGATGCCGCGAGTGACCGCCTGCACGCTGAACTCGGTCAGGTCGTTGGGAACGTTCACGATGCGGTTGATCGCCTTGTAGACAGCGTCGACCGGACCGGTGCCATGGCTCGAGTCGATGAACTGGTGGCCGTCGCGGTCGATGAGCTCGACCGTCGCCGTGGGGATGCCGGGCTCGCCGCTCGTGAAGTGGATCTGCTCGAGGTGGTAGACCTCGTGCATCGTCCGCTCGCTCTCGCCCACCAGCGCCTCGAGGTCCTCGTCGAAGACCTCCTTCTTCTTGTCGGCGAGTTCGAGGAAGGCGACGTGCACGCGCTCGAACTCCTCCTCCGGCAACGTGTAGCCGAGCTCCTCGAGCCGGTGGCGCAGCGCGTGGCGCCCCGAGCGTGCCGTGAGCACGATCTCCGAGCCGCCCGCACCCACGTCCTTCGGGTCGATGATCTCGTAGGTGGAGCGCTCCTTGAGCACGCCGTCCTGGTGGATGCCGGAGCTGTGCGCGAACGCGTTGGCGCCGACGATCGCCTTGTTGGGCTGCACGAGGATACCGGTGATGCTCGAGACGAGCCGCGACGTGCGGATGATCTCCTTCGTCACGATGTCGGTGTGCACGCCGAGGATGTCGCCGCGCTGGCGGATCGCCATGACGACCTCCTCCATCGACGTGTTACCCGCGCGCTCGCCGATGCCGTTGACCGTGCATTCGACCTGCCGAGCGCCCGCCTTCACGCCCGCGAGCGCGTTGGCGGTCGCCATACCGAGGTCGTTGTGGCAGTGCACCGAGATGATCGCGTTCTCGATGCCCTTCACGCTGTGTGCGAGGCCGCCGATGAGGGCGCCGAACTCCTCGGGATACGTGTAGCCCGTGGTGTCGGGGATGTTGACGGTGGTGGCGCCTGCAGCGATGACCGCCTCGATCATGCGGTAGAGGAACGCGGGCTCGGCTCGGCCGGCGTCCTCGGCGTAGAATTCGACGTCCTCCACGAACGTGCGGGCGAGCTTGACCGCAGCGACGCCGCGCTCGACCGCTTCGTCCTCGCTGATGCGCAGCTTGTCGCGCAGGTGCGACTGCGAGACGCCGATGCCCGTGTGGATGCGCGGCCGCGTGGCACCCTTGAGCGCCGCGGCAGCGACCTCGATGTCCTTGGGTACCGCTCGCGTGAGTCCGCACACGATCGCGCGGTCCCCCACCTCGGCAGCGATGCGGCTCACGCTCTCGAAGTCGCCGGGGCTCGAGACCGGGAAGCCCGCCTCGATGACATCCACACCCAGCCTGATGAGCTGACGGGTGATCTCAAGCTTCTCTTCAGTGTTCATGGATGCGCCCGGCGACTGCTCGCCGTCACGCAGGGTTGTATCGAAAATGCGGACCTTCTCGCTCATGGTGGGCTCACTCCGTCTCGCTACCTGGGGTCGTTTCCGGGCGGGTATGGGCCATCAACCTCAGCTTGAGGCTGATGGCCCGATAAGTCGGAGGGACTCCGCGATGTCGAGGATCCGCGTCATCGTCGCGCTTCCCCTAGAGCTCCACGTACCATGCGTCGTCCATGTTGGCCGACGTCGAGATCTCGCTCAGCAGCTCCGGCGTGAGCACGGCATCGACGGTGATCGCCATGAGCGCCTGCCCGCCGGCCTCCTTGCGGCCGACCTGCATCGAGCCGATGTTGATGCCCTGGTTGCCCAGCGTCGTGCCGACCTTGCCGATCATGCCGGGACGGTCGCCGTAGATGAAGAACGCCATGTTCTTGGCCGGCGCCATGTCGAGGTCGTAGCCGAAGAGCGACACGATGCGCGGCTCGTCCTTCTTGCCGATGAGCGCCGAAGCGATCTCGACCGGCCCGTGCGGCGTGGCTGCACGCAGGATGAGCATCGAGACGTAGTCGTGGGTCTCGGCGCGCTTGGTCTCGGTGATCTGGATGCCGCGCTGCTCGGCGAGGTACTCGGCATTGACGAAGTTCACGCCCTCGTCGCTCGCGCGAGTGAGCAAGCCTTTGACCGCGGCGGTGCGCACGATGCGCGTGTCGTCGTCGGCAAGCGCGCCGACGGTCATGATGTCGAGCTCCTCGACGCCACCGCGCGCGAGCTGGGCGATGATGGTGCCCATGTCCTGCGCGAGGTCGATGTAGGGGCCGACCTTCTCCATGACCTCCTGCGGCACCGGAGCGACGTTGACCGCGGTGGGAACCATGCGACCCTCGAGGCCGAGCACCACGTACTCCGCGATCTGCTCACCCGCGCGGTCCTGCGCTTCAGCCGTCGACGCACCGAGGTGCGGCGTGAGGATGACGTTCTCGAACTCGATGAGCGGCGAGTCAGTGCACGGCTCGACCTCGAACACGTCGATGCCGGCGCCTGCGACCTTGCCGCTCCTGATCGCGTCGGCGAGCGCCGGGACCTGGTAGATGCCGCCGCGCGCGGTGTTGATGAGGCGCACGCCGTCCTTCATCTTGGCGAACTGCTCTTGCCCGAACATGCCGATGGTGTCCTTCGTCTTGGGCAGGTGCACCGTGATGAAGTCCGCGAGCGGCAGCATCTCGTCGATGCTGTCGTAGAGGGTGACGCCCATCTTCGCGGCGCGCTCCTCGGAGGTGTAGGGGTCGTAGCCGATGAGCTTCATGCCGAAGCCGCGAGCGCGTTCAGCCACAAGCGAGCCGATACGGCCGAGGCCGATGACGGCGAGCGTCTTCTCGTAGAGCTCGGCGCCGGTGAACTTGGAGCGCTCCCACTTGCACGCATGCATCGAGGCGTTCGCTTGCGGCGTCTTGCGCGCGACGGCGAGCATGAGCGCCATCGTCTGCTCGGCGGCGGAGACGATGTTGGAGGTCGGGGCGTTGCAGACGATGATGCCGCGCGAGGTGGCGGCGTCCACGTCGACGTTGTCGACGCCCACGCCGGCGCGGCCGATGATCTTGAGGTTGACGCCGGCCTCGATGACCTCGCGCGTCGCCTGCGTGGCGGAGCGTACGATGAGTGCGTCGCAGGCCGGGATCTGCGCGACGAGCTCCTCAGGCGTCAGGTCGGTCTTCACGTCGACGTCGAACTTCTCCTTGAGCAGCTCGATGCCGCTTGCGGCGATCTGCTCGGCAACAAGAACCTTCATAGGGGCTCCCCTACCCTTCCATGAATACTGACTCGGCGGCAGCGATGCCGGCGCCACGGGTGAACTCATAGCCCAGCTCGGCGAGGGTCATCTCGAGCGCGGTGAGCGTCGTGATGATGTCGAACTCGCCGAAGTAGCCCAGGTGACCGATGCGGATGATCTTGCCCACGTAGTCGTCCTGGCCACCGGCGATGGTGACGCCGTACTTGTTCTTGAGGATGGAGACGACCTTCTTGCCGTCGACGCCTTCAGGCACCCATGCGGGCGTCACGGCGCTGCCGCGGCCCTCCGCCGGGGCGAACAGCTTCAGACCGAGCGCTTCGCAGCCCTTGCGGGTGGCCTCGGCGAGCTTGGCGTGGCGGGCGATGGTGTTCTCGATGCCCTCCTCGCGGATCATCTTCAGCGCCACGTTGAGGCCGAGCACGAGGGTGACGGCCGGGGTGAACGGCGTCGTGTCCTTCTCGATGTTCTTCGCGTAGCTCTTCCAGTCGAAGTAGAACTTCGGCAGCGTGGAGCGCTCGTAGGCCTTCCATGCCTTCTTGGAGACGGTGCACGCGGCCAGACCCGGCGGAAGCATGAGCCCCTTCTGCGAGCCGGTCATCACCACGTCGAGACCCCACTCGTCGGTCTTGCACTCGACGGCACCGATGCCGGTGATCGAGTCGACGATAAGCACGACGTCTTCCATCGGCCCGACGATCTTGCCGATCGCCTCGACGTCGTTGAGCACGCCGGTCGAGGTCTCGGACTGCGTGACGATGACGCCGCGCGCCTCGGGGTGCTCGGCGAGCGCCTTGCGCACGTCCTCGGGGTCGACCACCGTCGTCCAGCCATACTGCAGGTCGACGACGGTCAGGCCGTACGTCTCGCAGATCTTCTTCTGGCGGTCGCCGAACTTGCCGTTGCGGCAGACGATGACGGTGTCACCGGCCGAGAAGCAGTTCACGATCGCGGACTCCATGACGCCCGTGCCCGAGCACGCGAACAGCAGCACGTCGCCCTCGGTCTGGAAGACGTACTTGAGATTGGTGATCGCCTCGGCGAAGGCCGCCGAGAAGTCCGGCGTGCGGTGGTGGATTATCGGCGCTGCCATCATGAGCATGACCTCGGCGGGTACCGGCGTGGGTCCGGGGGTCATCAGGTACTTCTTCTGCATGTTGCTTCGTGCTCCCCTCAGTGAGTGCTTCCAGGCATGGGACGGGCGACGTACGGGTCGACGTGCTTGACGCCGTATGAGCGGCACAGCGTGCCCGCTCGATACGGCGTGCGAGAAGCCGCCTTAGTCGGCTTCTCGCCGGATCCAGGAGAACATCGAACGCAGCTCCGAGCCGACCTCCTCGACGTAGGCCTCGGCGTGGATGCGGCGCATCGACTTGAACCACGGCTGACCGGCCTTGTTCTCGAGGATCCAGTCGCGGGCGAAGCCGCCGGACTGGATGTTCCACAGTGCCTCGGCCATCGCGTCCTTCGTGTCGTCCGTGATGATCTTGGGACCGGTGTAGTAGTCGCCGTACTCGGCGGTGTTGGAGATCGAATCGCGCATCTTGGCCATGCCGCCCTCGAACATGAGGTCGACGATGAGCTTGACCTCGTGGAGGCACTCGAAGTACGCGATCTCGGGCTGGTAGCCCGCCTCCACAAGCGTGTCGAAGCCAGCCTGGATGAGGTGCGTCAGGCCGCCGCAGAGCACGACCTGTTCGCCGAAGAGGTCGGTCTCGGTCTCCTCGGAGAAGGTGGTCTCGATGACGCCGGCACGCGCGCCGCCGATGCCCCACGCGTACGAGCGGGCGAGATCCCAGGCCGTGCCGGTCGCGTCCTGGTGGACGGCGATGACGTTGGGTACGCCCGAGCCTTCGGTGTAGACGCGGCGGACCATGTGGCCCGGGCCCTTGGGGGCGATCATGATGACGTCGACGTCTTCAGGCGGCGTGATCGCGTCGAAGCGGATGTTGAAGCCGTGGGCGAACGCGAGCGCCTTGCCCGCCGTCATCGATTCGTGGATCTCCGTGTAGTACGTGTGCGCCTGCGTCTCGTCCGGCGTGAGGATCATGACGAGGTCGGCCTCGGCGGCTGCCTCGCGCGGGGTCATGACCTTGAGGCCGGCTTCCTTGGCCTTGTCCCAGTTCTTCGAGCCGGCGCGCAGGCCGACCCGAACGTCGACACCCGAGTCGTGCAGGTTGAGCGCGTGCGCGTGACCCTGGCTACCGTAGCCGATGACCGCGACCTTCTTGCTCTTGATGATGGCCGGATCGCAGTCCTTCTCGTAGTAGATGATTGCCATGTTGTGTGTGCCTCCAAAGGTCCGTGGTTGCTGACGTCCGTCTTCGAGCAGTCGGTGTATGGGTGACGCGCCCTATGAGTCCCGCGATCCGCGGGCGAGCGCAATCTTGCCGGTACGTGCGAGCTCCTTGATGCCGTAGGCGCGGAAGAGGTCCTCCATCGCCTGGAGCTTGTCCGATGAGCCCGTCGCCTCGATCGTGAGCGAGTTGCGCCCGACGTCGATGACCTTGGCGCGGAACACGTTCGCGATCTCGATGACCTCGTGTCGCCGCTCCGGCGGGGCGTTGACCTTGAACAGCACGAGTTCGCGGTCGATCGACTCCCACTCGTTGAGGTCCTGGATCTTGATGACGTTGATGAGCTTGTGCAGCTGCTTGGTGATCTGCTCGATGGGCGTATCGGCCGCGATCACCACGATGGTGATGCGCGAGAGCGTCGGGTCCTCGGTGGGACCGACCGCGAGCGAGTCGATGTTGAAGCCGCGGCGGGCGAACAGCGACGTGACGCGGGTGAGCACGCCCGGCTTGTTCTCGACCAGGACTGAGAGTGTGTGCTTCATGGCTACTCCCACACCTCCTCAAGCAGGTCGTCGTCGAGCATGTCGGACACGGGCGCGCCCGGCACACCGCCGAGCATCTCGTCGATGGAGCCACCCGGGGCCACCATCGGGAACACGTTCTCCTCGCGCTCGACGCGCACGTCCACGAAGGCCGGGCCGTCGTGGTCGAACGCCTCGGCGAGGGTCTTCTCGAGGTCGGCGGGGTCGGTGACGCGCAGCCCCTTCCAGCCGTACGCCTCGGCGAGCTTCACGAAGTCCGGCCACTCCTGACCGAGCACGGACGCGGAGTAGCGGCGGTTGTAGAAGAGCTCCTGCCACTGCCGCACCATGCCCAGGTAGCCGTTATTGAGCACGACGACCTTGACAGGGATGTCGTTGATCTTGCAGGTCGCCATCTCCTGGCTGTTCATCTGGATCGAGCCGTCGCCCGCGATGTCGATGACGAGGTGGTCGGGCCTGCCCACGGCCGCACCCATCGCCGCCGGCAGGCCGAAGCCCATGGTCCCCAGCCCTCCCGAGGAGACCCAGGTGCGCGGTTCGGTGAGGTGCGTGTACTGGCACGCCCACATCTGGTTCTGGCCGACCTCGGTGCAGATGATGCGCTTGCGGTCCTTGGTCATGCGGTCGATGGTCTGCACCACGTGCTCGGGCGCGATGGCGTTCTCGCTCTCCGTGTAGTGCAGCGGGAACTGCTTACGCCAGTCATCGACCGCGCGCACCCACGCCTCGGTCTTGGGGTCGGCGCCGGTCTTGCGCAACTCGGCCACGATGCCGGTAAGGATGGGCTTGGCGTCGCCCACGATCGGCACGTCGACCGCCTTGTTCTTGCCGATCTCGGCAGGGTCGACGTCGATGTGGATGACCTTGGCCTTGCTCGCGAACGCCGAGAGCTTGCCGGTGACGCGGTCGTCGAAGCGCACGCCCACCGCGACGAGCAGGTCGGTCTCGGTGATGGTGTAGTTGGTGTACTTGGCGCCGTGCATGCCCGGCATGCCGATCCACAGGTGGTGGTCTTCGGGGAAGACGCCCTTACCCATGAGCGTGGTGACCACGGGGATCTGCATGAGCTCCGCGAGCTCCTTGAGCTCCTTCGCGCCACCCGAGGCGAGCACCCCGCCACCCGCATAGAGCAGCGGCCGGCGCGCCTTGGCGATCAGGTTCGCGGCCTGCTTGATCTGCCGGGTGTGGCCCTTCGTGGTCGGCTTGTAGCCGGGCAGGCTCACTGACTCGGGATACTCGAAATCGAGCTCACCCTTGCTCACGTCGACGGGGACGTCGATGAGCACGGGGCCGGGGCGCCCGGTCGAGGCGATGTGGAACGCCTCCTTGATCACTTCGGGCAGCTCTGCTGCATCGGTGACCAGGTAGTTGTGCTTCGTGATCGGCAGCGTGATGCCGGTGATGTCGGACTCCTGGAAGGCGTCCGTGCCGAGCACCGCCTGTGATACCTGCGCCGTGAAGACCACCATGGGAATCGAGTCCATGTAGGCGTTCGCGAGACCCGTGATGGTGTTGGTCGCGCCCGGACCGCTCGTCACGAGCGCCGGCGCGATGCGGCCTGTCGCCCGCGCGTAGCCGTCGGACGCGTGTACCGCGCCCTGCTCGTGGCGCGGCAGGATGGTTCTGATCTGCTTACTGTCGAACAGAGCGTCGAAGATCGGCAGTGCGACGCCGCCGGGGTAGCCGAAGAGCGTGTCGACGCCCTCGGCCTCCAGACATCGCACGATCGCTTCGGCGCCGGTGATGCGCTCGCTCATGACAGCACCGCCCCCTTATCCGCACTCGAAACCAGCTTCGCGTAACGCGCGAGCACGCCCGAGGTCGCGCGCGGCGCAGGCGGCGTCCACGCGGCGGCTCGGGCGGCGAGTATCTCGTCGTCGACGTGAAGCGTCAGCTGCGCCTCGTCGATGTCGACCGTGATGGTGTCACCCTCGGCAACCAGGCCGATCGGCCCGCCTGCTGCTGCTTCGGGCGAGACGTGACCGACCGCCGGGCCCTTGGTGGCGCCGGAGAAGCGGCCGTCGGTGATGAGCGCACAGCTCGCGGCGATCGCGGGCATGCCCGCGATCGCCGCGGTGGGCGTGAGCATCTCGCGCATCCCCGGTCCGCCCTTGGGGCCCTCGTAGCGGATCACGACGATGTCGCCCGGCTTGATGTCCCCGCCGAGAATGGCTGAAACGGCGGTCTCCTCGGACTCGAAGACGCGGGCCGGGCCGGTCGTCACGCGCATCTCCCTGGGCACCGCCGACTGCTTGACGACCGCACCGTCCGGCGCGAGGTTGCCGCGCAGCACGCGCAGGCCGCCCTCCGGGTAGTACGGGTCCGCCAGCGTGTGTACGACGGTGCCGTCGGCGTCGCGCGCGCCGTCCACGAGCTCGCCCATCGTCCGGCCGCTCACCGTGATCGCGTCGCGCGCGACCAGGCCGCGTTTGTCGAGTTCGCGCATGATCGTGGGGATGCCACCGGCGACGTAGAGGTCTTCCATGTGCAGGTTGCTCGCCGGGCTGATGCGCACGAGGTTCGGCGTCCTCGCCGAGACGGCCGCCCAGTCGTCGAGCGTGATGTCGGCACCTGCCTCGTGCGCGATCGCCGTGAGGTGCAATACCGTGTTGGAGCTGCCGCCGAACGCCATGTCGAGCGACATCGCGTTCTTGATCGCGTCGGCGGTCATGATCTGTCGAGCGGTGATGCCTTGCGCATGCAGCTCCATGACGCGCATGCCGGCCTTCTTGCCCATGCGGATGCGCTCCGAGTAGACCGCGGGCACCGTGCCGTTGCCGGGCAGCCCCATGCCGATCGCCTCGACGAGGCAGTTCATGGAGTTCGCGGTGAACAGTCCGGCGCAGCTGCCGCACGTGGGGCACGCGTGCTCCTCGAGCACGAGCAGGTCCTCCTCGGACATGGCACCGCTCGTGACCTTGCCCACCGCGGTGAAGACGGTGTCGAGGTCGACGGCCTCGCCCTTGGGTCCCCGGCCGGCCATCATCGGGCCGCCGCTGATGACGACGGTCGGCAGGTCCAGGCGCGCGGCAGCCATGAGCATGCCGGGGATGACCTTGTCGCAGTTGGGGATGAGCACCACGGCGTCGAATGCGTGAGCAGAGACCGCGAGTTCGACCGAGTCCGCGATGACTTCTCGGCTCGGCAGGCTGGCACGCATGCCGGCGTGGTTCATGGCGATGCCGTCGCAGACGCCGATCGTCGAGATCTCGAACGGCGTCCCACCGGCCATGTAGATGCCGGCCTTCACCGCCTCGCCCAGCTTGTCGAGCATGAGGTGGCCGGGAATGATGTCGTTCTTCGAGTTGATGACGGCTACAAGCGGCCGGTTGATCTCCTCGTCGGTGAGCCCGTCAGCCTTGAGCAGGCTTCGGTGCGGCGCCTTGGAGAGGCCACCCTTCATGCGGTCGCTGTTCAGCTGCATGCCACGCCCTTCCCGACTACGGGACGGCGACGCCGCGCTCCTCGGCCGCACGGGTGCGAAAACGTCTGCCACACGCGCAGATGCGCCGGCAGTCGTCGAGAACTTCAAGCGGAGGGGTCACAAGACGACAAAACCGCGGTAAGCGCATGCAGTCGCCCCGTGCCGGGACGAAAGCAAAGCTTCCGCGGTACCACCCCGCTTGGCGCCCGGGGGTCTCGGCTGTCGTCGGATGCGACGAAGCGAAGCGGGCGCCCACTCGTACGGCAGGTAACGGATGCCACCGACCCGGCCTACTTGTCCCGCTCGCCTGCGAAGGTCGTTCGCGTGCGGCTCGCGGCCGTTCTTCCGGATGGCTCAGGGGCGAGATTCGAAGCGTCCTGCGCCGGGCTTCCACCGTGACCCGGCTCTCTGAAGCGAGGATTGGCCTCTACTTTCCCCGTCAACGCCTGATTGCGCTGTTCGGTTGGGTTCGGATAGTAGCGCAGCGACCCCGCTCCCGCAACTCCGACGAGGGCGAACGGCGTCTAGAGAGTGGCGCCCTCGACCAGCTTCGTGCGCTTGGTGCCCGTCAGGTCGGAGCGCCACAACGCCGTCTCCTGGCCCTGGAACGCGTTGCCCTCGATGAACAGGACGTACTTGCCGTCCCGCGTCCATCCGAGGGGGTAGCCGTCGCGGCGGCCCGAGAGCTTCGACGCCTTGCCGCCGATCGCCGGCACCGTCCACAGCCGCGAATACCCGTCGTCGCCGTCCGCCGAGAAGAGCACCTTGGTGCCGCTGGGCGAGAGCATCAGATTCCCGTAGGTCACGGCGGTATCGCTTGCGACACTCGAGTCGACGAGCCGCTTCTTGTTGGCTCCGTTGTAGTCGAACGCCCAGATCGACGAGTTGCCCGCCGCCGAGAGGGTCGACACGAACAGCCGCTTGGTGCCGAGCGCGATGGCAACGGGATCGCCTGACGTGAGCTTCACGCTCGTCTTGGAGCCCCCGGCGAGCGGCAGGATCGTGATGGATCGTGAGGTGTCGTCGGCGGGCAGCAGCGCGACGTGCGAGCCGTCAGGCGAGACGGCCGCTCCCGAACCGGGCCCGAGGTCGGTCGTTGTGCCCGAGGAGCGTTTGAACACCCACACATGCGGCTCGCCGCTCTTGTCGGCGCGCACGAAGAGCGCCTGCGACGAGTCGGGCGTCCACACGGGCCGCACCGCCTCGGCGGCCAACCCCGGTGTCGACGGCGAGCTCGACAGCAGATGCGTGCCGACCGCGGCCATCATGAACTTGCCCTTGTCGATCGCGGCGACGGTCGTTCCGTCGGGTGAAAGCGCGTAGTCGGTGCCCGGCAGGTACATCGGGGTCTTGTTCTTGCCGTCCTCGCTCGCGAGGTAGAGCGTGCTGCCCAGATGGAAGCCGATGCGCCGATCCGCGGGTGCCACGACGGTGGTCCCGGTGGCCGGCGTGGACGCAGGCGTCGTCGGCACCACCGCAGCCGTCGGCGTCTGACTCGCGACCGCCCCCGGTGCTGCGGTCGTGGGTGTCGCCGCCTGCGACGCCTCCGTGCCCGGCGCGGGCAGCTCGGGCAGCGCGCCGGGCGGCAGCGGACGCGTGAGCGCCCAGACGGCCGCGCCCACCATCACGGCAGCGAGCACCGCCGCCGCCGCGACGATCGCCGCGTGCAGCTTCTGCTCCCTGGTCCTCGGTGCCCGCTTCGCCATGGTGCGCGGCCTCTCGCTACCTCGCGCGTGCTAGAGCTCGGCGATGAGCGCGTCGGCGTAGGCCTGCGTGCCCACGCACCCGTCCGTGCTGCCGGTCACCGAGCGCTTGACGTCGTACGTGACCTTCTCGCCCCGGCCGATGACCGTGCGCACCGCGTTCAACACGCGATCGGCCGCCTCGGTCTCGCCCAGATGCTTGAGCATGAGCATCGCCGAGAGGATCTCGGCGGTGGGGTTCGCCATGTCCTTGCCCGCGTACTTGGGCGCCGAGCCGTGCACCGGCTCGAACACCGCGCACTCGGTGCCGATGTTGGCACCCATCGCGATACCGAGCCCGCCGATCAGACCGGCGGACAGGTCGGAGACGATATCGCCGTAGAGGTTCGGCAGCACGAGCACGTCCCACCACTCGGGATGCAGCACGAGCTGCATGCAGGTGGCGTCGACGATGTAGTCCTCGAACTCGATCCCCGAGTCCTTGTACTCCTCGGCGACCTGACGGGCGACCTTCAGGAACAGCCCGTCACTCATCTTGAGGATGTTGGCCTTGTGGACCGCCGTGACCTTCTTGCGACCGTTGGCGATGGCGTAGTCGAAGGCGTAGCGCACGATGCGCTCGGTGCCCATGATCGAGATCGGCTTGATCGAGAGGCCGGAGTCAGGGCGGATGATGCCGGCGCCACGGTCGGCTGCGAACTTGATGAGGTCCGCAGCGTCCGCGCTCCCCTGCTCGAACTCGATGCCGGCGTAGAGGTCTTCGGTGTTCTCTCGGACGATGACGATATCGATGTCGTCGTAGCGCGCACCGGAGCCCGCGATCGAGAACGCGGGGCGCAGGCAGGCGTACAGGTCGAGCTCCTTGCGGATCGCCACGTTCACGCTGCGAAAACCGGTGCCCACAGGCGTGGTGATCGGGCCCTTGATGGCGACCCTGTTCTTGCGGATCGAGTCGAGCGTGGATTCCGGAAGCGGCGTGCCGTACTTGTCGATCTGATCGCTTCCCGCCTCGGCGATCTCCCACGCGATATCGACGCCGGTCGCCTCGACGACGCGCGTCATCGCGCTGGTCAGCTCCGGTCCGATTCCGTCTCCGGGGATAAGCGTGACGATGTGCTTGGTCATGCGGCGGTTCCTCCTGGTGGGGTCAGCGGCTGACAGGGTCAGCCAGCGGGACTGGCGGGTCGGTCGGCGTCGCGCGACCGTGCACAGGCGATTGTACGCGAGCGCGCAAGAGGGCGACGAACGCCGGGCCGGAAGCCCGCAGCCGCCGCGCCGTCAGACCGGAAGCGAGACGGTGATTCGCGTGCCCTTGCCCGGCTCGCTCTCCACGTCGATGGTGCCTGCGAGCTGTCGCGTGCGCTCGCGGACGCTGAAGAGCCCGAATCCACCCCCGACGTCGCCCTCGCCTGACTCCTCGGACGCGAAGCCGACGCCGTCGTCTTCGACCGTGAGCACGAGCCGGTCGGCCGCTCGATCGAGACTGAGCCACACCTTCGTCGCCCGTGCGTGCTTGACGGCGTTCACGAGCAGCTCGCGTGCGGTCCGGAAGAAGAAGGCGCTCAGTTCGTCGCCGGGCTCGGCTTCCTCGCTCACGGTCGTCACGACATCGAGCCCGTGCTGCTCGCGCATGCGGTCGGCGAGCCACTCGAGCGCAGGGCCGAGGCCGAGCTCGTAGAGCACGGGTGGCGAGAGCTCGCTCGTGATCGCGCGGGCCTCTCGGATGGCCTCGTCGAGCAGGCCCAACGCCTCGCGTGCTTCGCTGCGAGCGCGGCTGTCGTCATCAAGCGATGCGACCAGGTGGATGCGCGCGACGGCCATCGCCTGGCTCACCCGGTCGTGCAGCTCCTCGGCGAGGCGCCGGCGTTCCCGGTCCTCCGCGCCGATGAGATCGGCGGACAGCGCGCTGAGACGCTCGTGGTACTGGCGCTCGCGCTCCTCGATCTGCCGGCGCTCGGTGACATCGCGCATGACGACCAGATACTGACGACCGTCGAGGTCGATCGGGCGCACGGAGACCTCTGCCGAGAACCGTGACCCGTCTCGCCGGCTGAACTCCGCCTCGCCGTGGTAGGCCCCCTGCTCCTCGACGGCGGCCGCTACGCGTTCGAGCAGGCCGCGACGATCGTGCGTGTCCGGGTAGAGCTGCGAAGCCGGGAGCCCGACCAGTTCGTCGTGCTCGTAGCCGAGGATCCACTCGGCCGGTGTGTTGGCTCGCAAGACGGCCTGGTCCTGTCCGCTGATTACCAGCACGCCGGAGTCGATGAGTCCGAGCAGCCGCTCGAGGAAGTCGATGGACTCGGCGAGCTCGCGCTCGCGCCGCACTCGTTCGTCGACGTTCCTGATGACCATAGCGCTCGCGTCATCGGATAGTGGCAGGAGTCTCGCTTCGAACTCGGAAGGGCCCGCCTCACCGGCGAGCTGGTACTCGACGATGGCCCTCTCGCCACTCGCGTGGGCCCGCACCGCGCCCAGCCGCATCTCCTCGGCCATGTCCGGCGGGAACACCTCCGAGGCATGGCGTCCGCGAGCCTGGCTCACGGTCCCGACGAACGCTTCGTCCGAGACGGCCTTGATATCGCGGATGATGCCGCTCTCATCGATCCGGACGTACGTGTCGCCGAGCAGCCTGAACACGGTGTCGAACTCGTCCGCACGGCGCTCGAGTTCGCGGCGCATCGCCATGCCATCGGTGACGTCCTCGCCCATCGCCGTCGCGCCGCTGGGACGCCCGTTGCGGTCGTAGAGGGTCGCGGTCTGCAGGGCGATGATGCGCCGCTCTCCCTTGGGGTTCCTCAGGTGAACCTGGAAACTGCGCTGCACCTCACGACCGGACATGTGGTCGCGGTGCGCGAACATGATGCGGCGCCGCTCGTCTCCCTCGAGGAGCTGCGTGAACGGCGTACCCAAGAGCTCGGTCTCGCTCTTGCCCACAAGCTCACACAGTGCCGAGCTCACGTAGGTGAACCGGCCGACCATGTCGATCTTCATCGCGATGCGACCGCCGGCCTCGACCATCTCCCTGAAGCCGGTTTCCGCACGTTGTGCGGCGAGCTCGGCGATACGTTGTGCCGAGATGTCGACGAGCATCCCGCGTTGAAGGACCCGGCCATCGGCCTCGCGACGAGGCGTGATCACGTCACGAACCCACACGACGGAGCCCTCGCGGTGCAGCATCCGGTAGGTGATCTCGTGCTGCTCGAGCTGCCGGGTCATCTGATCGCTGAGCGCCCGGACCCACACGAGATCCTCGGGATGCACGTGGCGCGTCCAGAACCTCGGCTCGAGCCACGCCTCTGCGGGATAGCCGAGCAGCTGCTCCGCCGCGATGGAGACGAAGGTGTAGCGCTCCGACGTCCAGTCGTATTCCCAGATGACGCCACCGATGGCGTTGATGAGATCCTCGACATGAGACGCGCGATCGTGTGTGGGGCTGTGATCGTGCTCGGTCATGGCTCCCTCGCCAAAGCGGCATCGGACACGGGCGCCGGGGCGCACCCCGGACTCACGCCGCAGCGTCGCCCTCCGACACTAGACTACCCCGAGAATGCGCTCCGCGATGGATTCGAGCCCAACGACGTGGTCCACCGCGCCGAGCTTCACGGCCTCCTTCGGCATCCCGTACACGACGCACGACGCCTCATCCTGAGCGATCGTCGCCGCTCCGAGGTCGTGCATCGCGCGAAGCCCCGCGGCGCCGTCGTGCCCCATCCCGGTCAGGATCACGCCGACGGCGTTCGCGCCAGCGTACCGCGCGACCGACTTGAACAGCACGTCGATCGAGGGCCGGTGTCCGGATACGAGCGGACCGGTGCGCACCTGGACGCGATAGCTCGCGCCGTCGCGCCGCAGCACCATATGCCGGTTGCCCGGGGCGATGAGCGCGCGGCCGACAACGACGCTGTCGCCGTCCTCGGCCTCCTTGACGTCGATCGCGCAGTCCTCCGACAGCCGACGCGCGAAGGCGGCGGTGAAGTGCTCGGGCATGTGCTGGGCGATGACCATGCCCGGCGCGTCCGCAGGCATCGCCGAGAGGACCCGGCGCAGCGCGTACGTACCACCTATCGACGCGCCGAGAGCCACGACCTTGTGGGTGGTCCGGGTCAGCGCGGGTTGGCGCAGGGCGGGAGTCGGCGCCCCCGGGTTGACGGCCACACGGGCGACTGCCGCAGCGCGCACGCGGGCGGCAAGCTGGATCGAGAGGTCGCCCACGCTGTACGCGGGCCCCGGCTTGCCCAGCACGTCAACGGCGCCGGCTTCGAGCGCCGCCAGCGCAAGGTCGCTCCCGGCGGGCGTCAACGATGAGACCACGATCACGGGCATCGGGTGGTAGCGCATGAGTTTGCGCAGGAACGTGAGGCCGTCCATGCGGGGCATCTCGAGGTCGAGCGTCATCACGTCGGGCTTGAGCTCGACGACGAGGTCTCTCGCCGCGTACGGGTCGGCCGCCGTCGCAACCACCTCGATCCCCTCGGCGGCGTCGAGCTCCCGCGACAGGATCTGGCGTACGAGGGCGGAGTCGTCCACCACGAGGACCCGTACCGGTTTGCGGACGAGCATGTCGATCGCGTCGATCACCGAGGCGGCAGCTAGACGGCGGACTTCAGGGCGCGAAGCGCGACCGACACCAGGACCGGTCGGTCCTCTACCAGGTAGATCCGGGTGGTGCCGTCGGCGAGCGCGTGATTCCAGTCGCCGCGCTGCAACCGCGTGATGACCGGCGGGTGCAGGTGCGTGTGGATGTCTGGCTCGACATGCGTCGCCAAGTGTCCCGCTGCGATGTTCGCGATCTCTCCGAGCGTGTCGGCGCCGCGAAGATGCGCGTCGGGGTCGTCGAGTTCGATCCCCATGATGTTGGCCGCCAGCTCGGTGCACAGGTCGGCGGGCGCCGAGATGGACATCGTGCCGCTCACGGCGCCACCGAACGTGATGGTCGCACGGACGAGGTCCTCGCCGGCATCCGGGACATCTGCCGCCTCGATCGGCTCGGGGTAGACGAACGCGAACGTCTCGAGCACCGGGCCGAAGATGGCGTCCACGTGCTCGCGCTGCGCGGCCGCGCTGGGCCACCGCTCGGTGAGCGCGACGATCACGTCCCGAATCTCCTCGGGAGTGAAGGGCTTGCGCACCCAGGCCGTGATGCCTGACTTCGTGAGCTCGTCGATGCGCGCGGTCGCCCCCTCACTCGAGACGACGATGACCGGGATGTCGGAGGTCGCCGGGTGCTCGCGCATGTGCTCGATCATCTCGGCGCCGGTCATCACCGGCATGTTGATGTCAGCGAGCACGAGGTCGATCCACGACTCGCGCATGACGTCGAGTGCCTCGCGTCCGTTGGCCGCCTCATGGAGATGGGCGACGGGCACCTCGGCCAGACGCAGTGTCCGGGCGATCATCGCGCGGATCACGTCCGAGTCGTCGACTACCAGGATGTTGTAGGACATGTGAGCGCTCCTTGCTCGGCCGCCGCTACAGTTCGCGGACGGCGCCTTCCGACTTGACGAGGGTTCGACCCGTACCGATTTCGAGATAGACCGTGCGTGACACCGAGCCGCCCACGTCCTCGGCGGCGATGAGGATCTCGTTCTTCCAGAGCACCTTGCGCACGACCGCGTGATTGCGCTCGCCGATGCGGAAGTAGCTCTCCTTGTCGACCTGAGATGCCGCTCCGACCACCTTCGCCACGAGGTTCGCCCGCGTGGCGCCCAGGTCGAACAGCGCCTGTACGAGCAGCTGAGCTCCCGTGTCCGTGTACATCGCGGGTATCTCGGCGGCCTTGGCCGGATTGGCGCGCGACGCGGGCATCATCGAGTGCAGCAGGCCGCCGACGCCGGCGACCGGGTCGTGCAGCACGAGCCCCACGCAGCTGCCGAGCGAGTACGTCACGAGCGTGTCACCGGAGCTCCCGGAGACCGCGTACTCGGAGATGCCGACGACATGCTCCACGCCACTCACGCCTTGCGGTAGATCGAGGGGCGGACGTACTTGAAGTCGCTGATCATGCCGGCGAGCGACTCGGCGTGACCGACGAACAGCAGCCCGCCGGGCTTGAGCAGCCGGTGAGCCTCGTCAAGCAGCCGCATGCGAACCGCGTCGTCGAAGTAGATCATGACGTTGCGGCAGAACACGCCGTCCAGCGGGCCCTTCATGGGAAACGGCGGCGCCGAGAGGTTCAGGCGCCGGAAGACCACCATGTCGCGGATCTCCCTCTTGGGCTCCCACACGCGCTCTGCACCCTTGCCCCGCGCGTGGAACCAGCGCTCACGCAGGTCCTGTGGGACCGGGTCCATGCGGCGGGCGTCGTAGCGGGCCATCTGGCACGTGGCAAGCGCCTCGGTGGAGATGTCGGTCGCGAGTATGCGCACATCGGCGTCGGGGTACGGGAGCGCCTCCCTGAGCACCATCGCCAGGGAGTACGGCTCCTCGCCCGTCGAGCACGCCGCGCTCCAGAACCGGAAGCGGCGTTGCCCGGCCTCGTACCACTCGTTGACCGCATCGCCGAGGAAGTCGAAGTGGTGCGGCTCCCGGAAGTAGCTCGTGACGTTCGTCGACACGGCGTCCAGTAGCCCCACGACCTCCTCGGCGTTCTCCTCGAGGTAGTGCAGGTAGTGCTCGTAGTCACGGATGCCGAGGACACGCATGCGCTTGCCGACCCTCGCCGAGACGAGCGCCTCTTTGCGCTCCGAGAGCGAGATCCCGCTCGCCTCGTAGACGATCCCGCGCAGTGTGTCGAATGTCGTCTGCTCCATGACCGGTGCCATCATTACGCTCTAGAAGTCCGCGAGGTCGTCGTCGTCGAGCGGAATGACCGACTCGGGGGACGCGGTCGGCTTGACGGTGTGCGCACGGACAGCGGCTGCCCGGGCGTGTACGGCTTGTCCACCGCCGGCCGTCTTCGCCGAGGCGAACATCGTGCGCGCGTCGGCGGAGTTGGCGCCTCGGACGGTCGCGATCAGCAGACCGACCATCTCCATGAGCTCCTTGGCCTGCGCGGAGAGCTCCTCGCTGGCCGAGGCGGACTCCTCGGCGTTGGCGGCGTTGGACTGCGTGACCCGGTCCATCTGCGCGACCGACGCGTTGACCTGCTCGATGCCCTGCGCCTGCTCCTCGCTTGCGGCGGCTATCTCGGCGGCCAGTCGCGTGACGTTGTTGACGGACTCCGCGATCAGCGCGAGGGCCTCGGCGACCTCCAGCGACGTGTTGACACCCTTGTCGGCGCGCTGCTGGCTCTCCTCGATGAGCGCCGAGGTGTTCTTGGCGGCCTCGGCGGAACGCTGCGCGAGGCTGCGGACCTCCTCGGCGACGACGGCGAAGCCCTTGCCGGCCTCACCGGCGCGTGCGGCCTCGACGGCGGCGTTCAGGGCGAGCAGGTTGGTCTGGAATGCGATCTCGTCGATCGTCTTGATGATCTTGGCGGTGCGGTCCGAGCTCTCCTTGATGAGCTCGATGGCGCCGGTCATCTCGCCGACGGCGGCGACGCCGCGAACCGCGGCTTCCTGCGCCTCGCGCGACATCGCATCGGCCTGGCGCGAGTTGTCGGCGCTCTGGCGGGTCATGCTGCTCATCTCCTCGAGCGACGACGAGGTCTCCTCGAGGTTGGCGGCCTGCTCGGAGGCGCCCTCCGCGAGCGAGCTCGACGAGGACGCGACCTGCGCGCTGGCACTCGAGACCTGCTCGGCACCGGCGGTCAGGCTTGCGATGACGCGGTCGATCGGCTTGGTGATGGAGCGCGTGATGGACCATGCGAGCGCGATGGCGAGCAGCACGCCGACGACGAGCAGGATCGCGGACTGCAGGCGAGCGCGGTCGGCGGTCGCGGCGGTCGAGGTGTTGGACTCGGAGATCATGCTGTCGGTGACCGTCTCGAGCTCGTCCATCTTCGCGACCGTCGCCTCACCCGCAGTGTCGACCTCGGTGTCGATCTGGGCTGCGCGCTTCGCGATCGCGGCGTCATCCGGATTGGCCAGCCGCTCCTCGGCGAGCGCGAGCGCCTCTTCGATCTTGGGCGAGAACTGCTCTTCGTGGATCTTCTCCGCCTGCGCGACGAGATCGACGACCTTCTTCGCGTCCGCCTCGTCGTCACTGTTCGCCAAGGCCGAGATCTCCTCGACGAGCGTGTCGTACTTCTGTCCGTACTGCTCGATCTCACTCTTGAGCGACGCAAGCTCATCGGCGTCGGTTGCGTTGAGCGCTTCCATGACGAAGAGCCGCTGCGACTGCACGGCGAACTTCGCTTCCATGGCCCCGTCGGCCATCTCGGTGTCGGCTCCGACGTCCTTTGAGAGCGTCGCCAGACTCGAGATGTCAGCGAATGCCGCAACCCCTACGATCAACATGATGAGTGCGACGCCCGCAAACCCCGCGGCAAGTCGCAGTCCCAAGCTCCAGTTCTTAAACACGGCTCTCCCCTTCCTCGGCAGACTCATCCTTCGCGGCGGGCGCCGCAACGCGTCCGACCAGTTCCATCTCGCTTCCACTCCACACGCGGTCGATGTCGAGCAGCAGCAGTACGCGCTGTTCGATGCGGCCGACGCCCTTGATGAACGACGTATCGACGTCGCTGGCGAACTCCGGTGTCTCTTCGATCGCATCAGCTGCGAGATACGCCACGTCGCTCACCTCGTCGACGATGACGCCCATCACGACGGTCGAGTCGTCCTCGCGCTCGATGCTCACAACGATGATGCAGGACCTCTCGGTCACCTCTGCGCCGGGTAGCCCGAAGGCGAGCCGCAGGTCCACTACGGGGATCACCCTGCCGCGCAGGTTGACCACGCCGGCGACGAACTCGGGCATGCGCGGGACGCGCGTGACCGGCATGATGCCGACGATCTCCTGTACGCGCATGATCTCGAGGCCGTAGTGCTCTTCACCCAGATCAAAGGTCAGATACTTGCCGGCCAGAGCGCTGCCGGCCACGGGCACATTCGTCATGGTGCTCCCCCTTCTAGAAGTCGGTCAGATCGTCGTCATCAAGCGGAATGACCGCTTCGGGACTGTTGGGACGGGGTGCGACCCCCGCCGCGCGGATGGCCGGTGGGCCGGCGTGCTGGAAACGCCCGCCGTGACCACCGGTCGCCAGCTTCTGCTCGCCTGCGGCCTTCGCACCACGCACGGTCGCGATGAGCACGTCGACCATGTCGTTGAGCTCGCGCGCCTGCGCGGAGAGCTCCTCGCTGGCCGAGGCGGACTCCTCGGCGTTGGCGGCGTTGGACTGCGTGACCCGGTCCATCTGCGCGACCGACGCGTTGACCTGCTCGATGCCCTGCGCCTGCTCCTCGCTTGCGGCGGCTATCTCGGCGGCCAGTCGCGTGACGTTGTTGACGGACTCCGCGATCAGCGCGAGGGCCTCGGCGACCTCCAGCGACGTGTTGACACCCTTGTCGGCGCGCTGCTGGCTCTCCTCGATGAGCGCCGAGGTGTTCTTGGCGGCCTCGGCGGAACGCTGCGCGAGGCTGCGGACCTCCTCGGCGACGACGGCGAAGCCCTTGCCGGCCTCACCGGCGCGTGCGGCCTCGACGGCGGCGTTCAGGGCGAGCAGGTTGGTCTGGAATGCGATCTCGTCGATCGTCTTGATGATCTTGGCGGTGCGGTCCGAGCTGTCCTTGATGAGCCCGATCGCCTCGCCCATCTCACCGACGACCGCGACGCCCCGCACAGCGGCCTGCTGCGCCTCGCGCGCCATCGCGTCGGCCTGGCGGGAGTTGTCGGCGTTCTGGCGGGTCATGCCGCTCATCTCCTCGAGCGACGACGACGTCTCCTCGAGGTTCGCGGCCTGCTCGGAGGCTCCGTCGGCGAGCAGGTTGGAGGACGACGCGACCTGCGCGCTCGCGCTCGTGACCGAGTCGGCGCCGGCGATGAGGCTCGCGATGACGCGCTCGAGCGGACGTGACACGCCGGCGGTGATGATCCACGCCACCGCCACGCCGAACGCCAGGCTGACCGCGATCGCGATCGCGAGCGCCGTGACCGCTGTCTGCTGGCTCGCGCGGTTGGCGGCCATGAGCGCGGCGGCGTACGCGTTCTCGTTGTCGATCATCGTGCTGAGGATGGTGACCGATTCGTTGTAGACATCGTTCTCGGTGGAGTTCGCGTAGTCCTTGGCCTGCTGCAGGTACTTCCGGTCGCCCGTCTCGGCGTACTTGTCGTAGAGGCCGACCACGTGTGCGTCCGCTTCGGCGAGCGCCTCCCACGCAGCGATCATCTTGGGCGCCAGGTCGGCGTTGTCCGGCGATACGTACGACGTGGCGTAGCGGTCCAGTGCCGCACTCGCGTCGTCGTTGTTCTGCGCCCAGCTGTCCTTGTACTCCTTGGCGACGTCAGCGGCAGGCTCGAGAAGCAGGCCCTGGCTGTACGTGAACATCGACTCCTGCATCGCTTGGAAGTTGCGCAGGTTGTCGATGCCGGGCATTGCCTGCTCGGCGATGACGGCGCTCTTCCCCATGATCTGCTGTATGCCGTAGTAGCCGATCGCGCCGACTCCCACCAGCATGAGGCACAGCACTCCGAAGCCCAGCGCAAGCCTCACGCTGATTCGGAGTCCGTTGAACCACTTCATTCCTTTGTGCTCCCTACGTTACGTTCGCGCCACGCTGCGCGTGGCGAACTAGTCCGGCTGCGTCGAGGATCAGCCCCACGCGGCCGTCGGACATGATGGCGCCGCCGGCGACGCCGGGCTGCTCGGGCAGCCCCTCGCCGAGCGGCTTGATGACAGTCTGCTGCTGACCGAGAAGCTCGCATGCGACGAGCCCCGCGTGCATGCCGTTGTCGTCGATGATCACGACGACGGCGTTGGTGATGTCGGTCTCGGCACCGGCGGTGTCGAAGAGCCGGTGCAGCCGGATGATGGGAATGAGCTCCTCGCCGAGCGAGAGCATCTCGCCGCGGCCGACGACGGTCGTGACCTGCTCGGCCCGCGGGCGGACAGAGCGCTGGATCGACAGCAGCGGCAGCACGTAGCGCTCCTCGCCCACCCTGAGCGTCATGCCGTCGATGATCGCGAGCGTGAGCGGCAACCGGATCTCGAGCGTGGTGCCCTCTCCGGCCCGGCTGCGCATGTCGACGCGACCGCGCAGCTCTTCGACCGTGCGCTTCACGACGTCCATGCCGACACCTCGACCGGACACGTCGGTGACCCGCTCGGCGGTCGAGAACCCGGGGGCGAACACGAGGTCGAGCAGCGCACGCTCGTCGGGCCGCTCGTCCTCGCCGAGAAGACCGCGCTCGCGAGCGCGCTTCAGGATCGCCTCGGCGTCCATGCCGCGCCCGTCGTCGCAGATCTCGACGTGGATCGCGCCACCCGCGTGAAACGCGCGCAGCTCGATGCGACCACGCGCCGGCTTGCCGGCGGCGAGTCGCGCTTCCGGCGACTCGATCCCGTGGTCGACGGCGTTGCGCAGCGCGTGCACAAGCGGGTCGGAGATGCGGTCGACCACGATCTTGTCGAGCTCGGTGTCCTCGCCCACGATGACGAACTCGACGTCCTTGCCCGCCTTGGTGGCGGTGTCGCGCACGAGCCGCGCCATGCGCCTGAACGTCGAGCGCAGCGGCACCATGCGAAGCGAGGTCGCCATCTGCTGCAGCTCGCGCGTGATCTTGTCGAGGCGCTCGAACTGGCTCTCAAGCAGTGCGGCGTCGGCACCGGTGCGCGTGGCCGCCGAGACCATCGACTCGGCGATCACCATCTCGCCGATCGCGTCGAGCAGCGCGTCGAGACGCCCCTCCTCGATGCGGACGCTGCCCGTGCGCATCTGACCCGCACTCGCGGCCTTGGCAGAAGCGCCGGGCTGCTCGTCGTCCTGGACGGGCTCGGCCGCTTCGTCGCCATCGGCGTCTTCGGCCGGAATCTCATCTCCCGCGGTCTGCTCGACCTCGAGCCCCGCGGCCTGTGCCACGAGCACCCGCATCCGGTCGACCGCCGAGAAGAGCGCCTGCAGGCGGTCGTCATCCAGCGCCGCACCGGTCGCGCGGGAGTCCGCGAGGAGGTTCTCGGAGTCATGGGCGTGTACCGAGATCGCGTCGAGCGCGAGGAAACCGGACATGCCCTTGATGGTGTGGAATGCGCGGAACACCGCGTCGATGGCCTCGGAATCCGTGGGGTCCGACTCGAGCGCGAGCAGGCGCTCGTCGGCCTCGTCGAGGTGCTCGGCGGCACGGACGGCGAAGTCGAGCAGAAGCTCCTCGTCGCCCGCGAGCGGCATCGCGGCGGCCGGGGTCTTCGCGACGCCGGCGGACGCGGGCTTCTCGGCGGGGCGGCGGTCCGGCTGCCCGGAGCCGGCCTCGGCGCTCGGGGCGCCGGCCGCAGGCTCGGCGCCGGGCTCGGCGGTCGACGCGGCGGGCTCGCGTGCCGCCCGATCCGCCTCTGCGCGTGCCGCGCCGAACGTGGCCTCGATCTCGCGGAGCGCCGAAGCGTCGCCGGACTCGAGGCGGCGGGCCGCCGCCATGCACGCCCGGGCCGGGTGCGCATCGTCGCACGCGCCGAACCATGCGGCTATCTCGGCGATGCGCTCTACGAGCTCGGCGACCGAATCGCCGTCACTCGGGTCGATGAGGATGAGTGACTCGGCGGCAGCGTCGAAGAGCCGCTCGTGCCCTGAGGCCCGGCCGGTCACGTCGTGCTCCGCGCTGTGGTGATGGTTGACATGGACTCTCCCCGCTCCCACGAACGTGCGGCGAATGTGCCGCACCTCACAGTTCGTCGGCGGGCGGAGTGAGGCCCAACATCGGGAGTTGCCACGTGTCTATCAGGGAATCCCCTACCCTGGCCTCAGGCATTGGAGCCAACGGCATCGGGCCAGGTGGAGCGCGAGGTGATCCGAGCCGCGCTCAGTCGTCGAGCGACACGAGCCCTTCTCGGAGGGCGAATCTGATGAGCCCGGCGATGTTGTAGATGCCGAGCTTCTCCATGATCTGACGGCGATGCGTCTCGATGGTCTTGACGCTCAGGTGCAGCTCGGCCGCGATCTCCTTGGTGGACAGCCCGTCGCCGATGAGCTTGAGCACCTCACGCTCGCGGGTCGACAGTCCGCGGCCCGGCTGCTGGGCAGGCGCCTCGGCGGCACCCGACATGCGGCGCAGGTAGTCGTCGAGCACGACGCCGGCAACGCTTGGCGACAGGTAGCTCTGACCGGATGCGACGGCACGGATCGCGGCGGCGAGCTCCTCGAACGCGCTGTCCTTGATGAGGTAGCCGCTTGCGCCCGCGGAGAGCATCTCGGAGACATAGCGCTGGTCAGAGTGCATGGAGAGCGCGATGACCTTCACATCCGGTCGCGCCTCGTGCAGCTGGCGGGTGGCCTCGATCCCGTTCATGTCGCGCATCCCGATGTCCATCACGACGACGTCGGGATCGAGCTCCGAGACGATCGCGAGCGCACGACGACCGTCGTCGGCCTCGCCTACGACTTCGATGTCACTTTGCTTGGCGAGCATGCTGCGAAGACCGTCTCGGACGATCTTGTGGTCATCGACCAGCACTACGCGAGTTGTCATGTCGCTCCCGACGCGTCGTTTGGTGGCGCGCTCGAGCCCCCGGCTACGTATGCACTCGTTGCTGTTCACTATCGGGAACCAAGCCCCGTTCCCTTAGCGACGATCGTCCGCGCGCACGCGTGAGGCGAAACCCGAGACGAGAATCAGGATTCTCCTGATACGGACGCACCCCCAGTGTACCGAAGATACCCGTGTAGCCAATGACGGGGGGTCCGACGCCGGCTGACGGCGTCGGCAAGAGAGTATCGGAGATGCAGCGCGCATGAGCCCACAGTCCTACAAGATCCTGCTCGTAGATGACGAGCCGTTCATCCTGTCCTGCACCGCCCAGCTACTGCGCGGAGCCGGTCACGAAGTCCACACGTGCGAGCAGTGGGCCGGCGTTGCAGCCGTCGTTCGCAGCGTGGAGCCCGATCTCATCCTCATGGACTACAACATGCCGTCCCTCAAGGGTGACGACCTGTGCCTGATCCTCAAGCGCAACGTGATGCAGAACGACCTGAGGATCGTCATCTTCTCGTCTGAGCCGGAAGCCGACCTGATCCAGATCACGAACCGGTGCCGCGCCGACGGCTACATCAAGAAGAACCTCCCCGGGCACCTGCTGCTCGCGCGCATCCAGGAAGCGCTCGCCCAGGCAAGCGTGGCCTGACGCACCGAAGCCGCGCTGCCGCGTTCGATCGAAGGCGCGCTGCGCCTGCCGTCTACGCCTTCTTGCGACCGCGCTTCTTGGGCGCGGCGGCGACGATGCTCGATGCCCGGCGCTTGAGCAGACCCTTGCCGTTCTCCGCGTCGAACGCCATCCTTTCCGCTGCAGCCAGCTTCACCTCATCCGAGGCGCCACCGGTCACCAGCTCGATGACGCTCGTCAGCATCGCAGGGAACTCAGCGTCGCCGTGGTAGCAGCGGATCGCCTCGTCGATGAGCGGCCAGACGCGGTCCGAGCGGTGCGCGGTGGTCGCGCCGTACGCGCACATGAGCCTGAACGCCGCCAGGCGAACCACACCCGACTCCTCGTCGTGCAGCGCCGTCTCCGCGCCGCCGAGCGCCTTGTCCACGAGCCGCGCATCCACCCCGACGAGCTTCTCGAACGTGCCGAGCACCTCCCAGCGGGTCTGTGACTCGGGGCGGTGCAGGGCGTCGGTCAGCTCGCCCGCGTAGGGCTTGAGCAGCGCTGGGTCCATCTCGGCGACTCCGCGGACCATGCTCGCGGCCGCCTGACGCGCACGGCGATCGTCGCCCGCGAGTGCGGCGATGATCTCCTTGAGGAGCTTGGGATCGGTTACGGCACGTTCGGCGAGCTCGGCTTTGTCGGCATCTGCCGAGAAGCCCTTCTTGTCAGCCATGAAAGAACTCCGGGGATCGAAGCGGGAAGGTCGTCGGGTGTATTCCCCAACAGCTGTGCCTGACGCGGCACGAGCGCCGCGAGATTATAGCAGATGCCGTCGAGAGCGAGACCGCGCGCTCACTCGCCGTCGGTTTCGAGACGTTCGGCCCACATGCCGAGCAACTCCCTGAGGTCCTCGCGCGGGTCATACGCGGGGTCCTCGGGCCACTCGAGCGTGTCGAGCACCTCGAACACGAACGCGTCCGGCCCGCAGGCGTTCCACGCTGCCTGCAGCGCCTTGTCCGGGTGCCCACCCATCTCGAGCTGGAACCGTTGCCGGTTCAACATCGACGGCAGGTCGACGCTGGTCCCGAGCAGTGCGAGCCCGGTGAGGGTGTTGCGCACCCGGAACACGCCGGCGGGCCGACGCTCCTCGCGATACGCGCGCGCGGCCGCCCTGCGGTCGGTGGCCACCGCGCTCACGCCCCGCTTCCGGCGTCATCGCGCGCCTCGCCCGGCGCGTCGGCCG
>CAZFRE010000012.1:0-28367 GCA_964521195.1 uncultured Eubacteriales bacterium | reverse complement strand
CAGATCGCCCCACCCTCGGGGGGCGGGGGTGTTGCACTTAGTATCTGAATCCGCCGTGTCGAACAAAGGCATCAACCTGACGGCCAGAAGGTAGAATCCACCTGAAGGCGCCTGCGCCGCATTCTATGCCTAAGACGTTAGGCCGATGTCGCAGGTAGAGCTGATTGTGCGAATGAGCCGGGCGTGTGCGTTCGTGACGGTGGGCTAGCCTTGCACCTCAACTTGGAACCCACCGTAGGCCATTCTCGTCATATCGAGCTGCACGGGCATGTCTTCGGCACCTTGCATCTGCTCGCTCATCTCGGCGAAGACCTTCGCGTTCACTTCGTCGCGATGCTCTCGTGATTCGAATGTGATGTAGGAGAACCAGACCGTCTCGTCCGCTCTGGCGCCTGCCATCTCCGGGAACGTACGAGTCCGCTCGTCACCCATCTCCTGAGGCCTCATGTCATCGCCGCGACACTCGAAGTAGCTGACTGCACCATGCTTCATCCAAGCGTCCCGACCCTGCTGGGCCATCTCCATGTACTCTTCGGTCTTGTCGTTCGGCACGATTATGATGAACCCGTCGACATATGACATGTCTTGCTCCTCTTCATGATGATGGCTCTGTTTCGGCCCCGTATGTTCCTAGCTTACCCGCGCGGGTCAGGACGCCTACGTGCTCGACGATGTCCCGACGGCCTAACAAGCGCATCGGGCCGATGGCGTTCGCTACACTGACCTGAGAGCGCTGGGCCACGGCTCATGCGCACCACGTTAGGCCTACAGGGGGAGTCTGATGTCGCGGCTCGAGCTGAGGATTCCTCCCGACATCGTCTGGGTAGTGACGGCGGTGCTGATGTGGCTCGCCTCGCGCGCGACGCCTGCGATTGTGCTCCCGGACTGGCTGCGCGTGGGTGCAGCCGCGGCTCTCATCGTCGTCGGCACGATTCTCATCGTTTCATCTCGGATGGCACTGGCTAGAGCCGGCACGACGTGGCATCCCACGGAACCCCAGCGGTCCTCCTGCTTGCTCACGACGGGAGTGTATCGCCGGAGCCGCAATCCGACCTACGTCGGGATGGCAAGCGTGCTATTCAGCTGGGCTGTGATGTTGGAGAGTCCTCTGGCCGTAGTGGTCTCAGTCCTCTTCGTCGCATACGTGGATCGATTCCAGATCCGGCCTGAGGAGCGAGTCCTGACCGACCTATTCGGCCAGGAGTATCGCGACTACACCCGCAGGGTTCGGCGGTGGATTTGAGGGCCAACAAAGGCATCAACCTGACCGCCAGAAGGTAGAATCATCCTGAAGGCGCCTGCGCCGCAGGTTATGCCTAACACGTTGGACGTACACATGTGACCGCAGTCCGACTGTCGCACAGGCCGTCGAACCGGTGCTATAATCGGCACCAGATTATCGGTGTCGATTGGAGGCCGTCGTGAGCCGGGCCGTGAAGTTCTCGGAAGACGTCGTCCCGCTCGGGGACATGAAGGTCAATCCCGGCAAGGTCGTCAGGCGAGTCGATGAGACGCGTCGGCCCATTCTGCTCACGAGTCACGGTCGCGGGGTTGCGGTCGTGCAGTCGCTGTCTGAGTTCGAGGCGGCGCAAGAGGAGCGCGACTTCATGCGTGCCGTGGTCGTCGGACTCGCAGACATCGAGGCGGGCCGCGTCGTTCCGCTCTCGGACCTCAAGCGTGAGCTCGGTCTCTAGGTGAAGGCGACAGTCCGCATCGATTTCGCCGCCTCCGCGCGCGATGACCTAATCGGAATTCGCGAGTGGTACGCCTCTCAGGATGTCCCAGAGGTCGGCGTGCGCCAGGTCGCCGCCGTCATCGAGCGCGTCGAGCAGCTTGCGGCGTTTCCGGACAGCGGCAGGATGGTGCCTGAATTCGAGGTGGAATGGTTGCGCGAGCTCGAGCTGCCGCCGTATCGCATCGTCTACAAGCGTGACCCCGACGTCGTCACCATCGTGCGCGTGCTGCGCAGCGAGCGACTCATGGATCCGGACCTCGCGTGACGTCCAGCAAAGGCATCGAGCAGAACGCCAGACGGTAGACTGACCTGAAGGCGCCGACGCCGCAGGCTGGTACGCTGATGCCAGTCGCGCAATCGCGCGGCTCATGCGTGACAACGCTGGGCAGAACAGAATGGACCCGACGGCTATGAGCACCCCCGACCTCATTCGCGCGTTCTACGAGCGTATCTGGAACGCGGGCGATGAGGACGCGTCAGACGTGCTCTTGGACGAGGCCTTCGACTTTCGCGGGTCGCTCGGTAGCGAGAGCCGGGGTCGCGAACCGTTCCTGGAGTACGTTCGGTCGGTGAGGGCGTGTCTTGCCGAGTATCGCTGCGACATTCTCGAGTGCGTGAGCGAAGGCGATCGCGCATTCGCCCACATGCGCTTCTCGGGTACGCACGTGGGGCAGCTGCGAGGCTGGGAGCCGACCGGCTTGCCTGTTGAGTGGCAAGGCGCAGCGCTCTTCTCGACGCGAGGCGGCAGAATCTGCAGCCTCTGGGTCCTCGGGGACCTGGCGGCACTAGATGCGACCCTCGCGCACAACGCCAGCTCCGTCGGGTCTGCCCAACAAGGACATCAACCTGACCGCCAGAAGGTGGACTCCTGAAGGCGCCTGCGCGGCAGGTTATGCCTGACATGCTGGGCATAACCGGGCGGGCGCGGGCGACCGACGACTAGTGACCTCGCACGAGTCGGAGCACTCGATCGTAGGAGACTGCGTAGTGCAGCAGGACGATTACCGCTAGGGCAATTCCCAGTGAGCGCCGACCAGATGCGACGAGCGCGGCCACGGCGCCGGCGAAGTACGCTGTCTCGATCAGCAGACGAATCCAACCGGGCACCGTGACTATCGGCGCTCCGCCATCGCCGGGCGCTCTGAAGACCGCCCACACAGCCGCTGCCAGTACCACAAGCCCCACTGACCACAAGTACCTGGCGGGTCCGTCGTGCGTCACCCATCCCCAGTACCCGAAAGCCCACAGGGCGGCGAGTTCCAGAGCAAACCGCAGCCCAAGGTTGAGGACGTTCTCACTCATCTGAGTGTCCTACGGCCTGTTCGGCGGCGGCCTTGAGGTATCTCAAGCCGGTGGCGAGGGCGTCGTTCAGCGCGCGCTGGCTCGACTTCCTGGTGAGGCGCACGACCAAGCCCTCCCAGGACTCCTGAGTTGTCACGGTCGTTGTGTCCCCCTCGGTGTCCAAGACCCAGACGTGGATGGCCTTGATGCCCATGAGCTTCCCGGTCCACGACAAGCGCCCGCCGGGCTCGACGTCGGCGACCGTCGACTTGATCGTCCCGGGACCGCTCTTCCACACTATGCGGGCTCCTCGGGCGAGGTCACGGTCGATCGATGCGCTGGTGATTCCCGGATTCCATGATGGCCACCCAGTGACGTCTGACATCAGCGACCACACGATGTCCCGCGGCGCAGATATCTCGACGCGGGCCTCCGCATACACGGGGGCACTCTCGTTGGCTCTGAGCAACTCATCGTTCATGACAGCTAGTTACCCGTTGGTGTCGCACTGCTCGTCGTGCATGCCCGACAAAGGTACCGGCAGAACGCCAGCAGGTAGACTGACCTGAGAGGACATGTGCGTCTGCTCATGCCTACACGTTCGATGGGGCGTGATTCAGTCGGATCCACTCAACGTCGTCATAGTCGTGCTTCTGTTCTCATTCCTCGGGCTCATCGAATGGGCTGACAGACGCGACCTCGTCGCAAGATGGTCCGACGAGGCCCGGGTCCGCTTCGGTAGACGGGTACCCTCGGGACAGCACCGGATTGAAGGCGAGGTCGGTTTCCACTTCGGGCGGGACGACGCGATCCTGATTCTCACCGTTGCACTGCAGGGACCTGACGGGCGGCGCCTACGCAAGTACGTGGGGGCCACCGACGAGTCGACGAGGTTCGCGGTCAACCATGAGGATGCGAGTCCGGACGAAGTGCTGGCGGCCTACGATGACTCGGTCGGGCCGCTGCTCATCCGTGTCGACGAACCAGGCAGAATCGCCGAGATCGATGTCGCGCCCGATGCCGGTCGAACAAGCGCATCGAGCGGGTGGCGTCAGCTACACTCGTCCCGCAGCACGTAACCACCGCTCATCTGCAACAACGTTAGGCACAACCACAACAAGGGGGTGCTTCTTGGGACGCTTCGGTGATGACCCTCATGCCTTCTTCGGACGGGTGTATTCAGATGTCGCCCCGTGGGAAGTTGGTGGCGCCCAGCCGGACATGGCCCGCATGCTTGAGGACTACCCGCCCGCGGATCCCGTGCTCGACCTCGGCTCGGCCACCGGCGATCTGGCCATCACTCTCGCGCTGCAGGGTCACCACGTCGTCGGGCTGGAGTTCGTGCAGACGGCCGTCGACCAGGCGCGTGGCAAGGCGGCCGCCCTGCCGTCGGAGGCAGGGGCGCGACTGCGCTTCGAGGTGGGGGACGCTACTCGTCCGTCGGCTCTTGGGACGAGATTCGGCACGGTGCTCGATTCGGGGTTCATCCACCTGCTCGACCCGGAGGAGACCGACCGCTTCGTCGCGGACCTTCGCGAGGCCATCGCACCCGGCGGTCGGTACTACCTTCACGAGTTCGCGATCGAGTTCCCCATCGAGAACGTGCCTCGGGCGATCACGGAGGACGAGATTCGCGCCCGGTTCAACGCGAGCGCGGGATGGCGTGTCGTCGAGGTGAGGCCGGCCGTGTTCCACAACCGGGTCGCTCAGCCCACGGCGGCCATCGTCGCGTGCATCGAGAGGCTCGCGGACTGACAGCGTGTGCCTAACGGAGGTATCGAGCAGAGCGTCAGAAGGTAGACTGACCTGAGAGCGCTGGACCGCCGCTCATGCCTGACACGCTAGACGCACCCACGTTGACGGGATGGCCAGTGGCCAGTGGCCAAATGTTCTCGGTCGCGCTAGTCGCGGCACATACCTGACTCAGATGATTCGCGAGGAGCGTATGGACGACCAGGAGCTGCGGAGCGTCTTCGACCGGATGGCCTCCGGGTACGACGGCAAATCGGACAAGATCGCGCCTGTCTACAATGGGTTGTACTTCCTGCTGGAGTCGGTGTTCGCCGGGCTGCCACCGGATGCGAGGCTTCTGTGTGTCGGTGTTGGCACGGGGACCGAACTGCTCCACCTTGCCTCGGCGTTTCCGGGGTGGAGTTTCACCGCGGTCGAGCCGTCCGGGGGGATGCTCGACATCTGCCGCACGCGCGTCGATGAGGCAGGTCTTTCGTCACGCTGCTCTCTTCGCGAGGGGTACCTTGAGTCTCTACCAGGTGACGAGTTGTATGAAGGTGCAACGTGCTTCCTCGTGTCCCAGTTCATCATGGATGCGGGTGCCCGCGCTGAGTTCTTCAGGCAGCTGGCGGCCAGGCTCATGCCTGGCGGGATGCTGGCTGCCGCTGACCTGTCCTGTGACACGCAGTCAGAGGAATTCGATGCGCTACTCGCCGTATGGCAGCGAGCGACAACCGGTTCCGTTGATCCTGCGGACCGCGAACGCATGAGGTCCGGCTACGCCAAGGACGTTTCAATCCTCCCCTCCGGCGCTGTCAGGGCCTTGATCGAATCAGCCGGCTTCGACGAGCCGGTCCCCTTCTTCCAGGCGGCCCTTCTCCGAGCGTGGTTCGCGAGACGTGCCGTGGAGCATGGTCAGGAGTCGTAGTCGGGTGGTGCGGAACCGGCATCAGACCGGCACATCAGGCGGACGCCGCTAGCGCTATCCTGATGAGGGCGCAGAGCGCCGCTCATGCCCAACACGTTAGACACACAGGAGCCCCTGATGCCATTCCTGCCCCCTGGCTTCGAGCCGCCCGGCGCGCGCGAGACCACACACTTCCGTATTCGGCCGATCACGATTCACGACGTCTTCAGGGACTACGACGCGGTCATGTCCAATCGCGAGCAACTGTGGAGCCGCTTCGGCAGCATCTGGGGCTGGCCGGCTGCAGACCTCACTCTCGAGCAAGACATGATCGACCTTGCCTGGCACCAGAAGGAAGCGCAGTTGCGCTCCTCCTTCAACTACGCGGTGATGAGCCTCGACGAGACGAGACTTCTCGGGTGTGTCTACGTCGACCCGCCCGAGCTCGAGCAGACCGAGGCAGACATCTGGTTCTGGGCGCGAAGCGACGGGCCGTTTGCGGGTGTGGAGACCGAACTTGCGGCGTTCGTCATCCAGTGGCTGGAGCGGTTGTGGCCCTTTGACGTGGTTGCCATCAGCGGATCGCCGGTGCGTCTTCGGCGTCTGACAAGCGCATCGAGCACAACGCCAGCAGGTAGACTGACCTGAGTGGGCGTGCGCGGCTGCTCATGCCCAGGACGTTGGGCAGGGCGGAGGATTGTCGAATCGTGTGTAGGATGCAGAAGGAGATCTCATGACCGGGAGTCGCGGTCCGCAGCAGTTGATCGAAGCCTATCGTGACGGCGCGCGTCTGCTGCGCGACGCCATCGATGGGCTGGATCCGGAGGCCCTACGAGCAAAGCCGATCCCCGGCAAGTGGAGTTCGCTGCAGGTCGCCTGTCATATCGTGGACTCTGACCAGTTCATGTGCGACCGCATCAAGCGCACTATCGCGACAGACAAGCCGGTACTGATCGGCGTTGAGTCGGCGGAGTACCTCGGGCCTTTGCACTACGACGACCGCGACCTGGACTTGGACCTTCGACTGCTCACCGTGCAGCGCGAGCAGCTCGCGGCCGACATCGAACGGCTTCCCGACACCGCGTGGCAGCGCACCGCGCACCACTCTGAGAACGGGACGCAGACGTTGCTCGAGCTCTTCGATCACGCAGTCGACCATCTCGAGTCCCACGTGATCGCGATATGTGAGAAGCGGAGAGCGCTGGGCTTGTAACGGCGCAACTCGCCGCCGACGCCTGGCCGACAAGCGCATCGAGCAGTCCGCGAAAGCCAGACTGACCGGAGAGCGCACGAGCGCCCGCGCATGCGCACCACGCTGGACAGGATGGAGACGTCATCAGAGTCGCCCTGATGGCCGATGAACACCGCACGCTCCAGACCATCCTTGTCATCCTCGCACCGATCGTCTGTGCACCACGGGCGAGGTCTTGGCCTACGGGGCTCCGCACGGCGATCACAACCAGCGGCCGGCTGCGTCTGGCCAACAACGGCATCAAGCTGACCGCCAGAAGGTAGAATCCACCTGAAGGCGCCTGCGCCGCAGGTCATGCCTGACACGTCAGCCGACTTCCCGGGAGGTCAACTTGTTTGGACCCGATCCGAACACCGTGCATCCGATGGCGGGCTTCCCTCAGGTCTGCTTCATCAAGAACACCGTGTCCAATCCCAACATCATCATCGGCGACTACACCTACTACGATGATCCGGTCGACTCGGAGGGCTTCGAGCGAAACGTCCTCTACCACTACCCGTTCATGGGAGACAAGCTGATCATCGGCCGATTCTGTGCGTTGGCGACAGATGTGCGCTTCATCATGAACGGCGCCAATCACAAGTTCGACGGCCCGTCTGCCTACCCGTTCAGCATCTTCGGCAACGGGTGGGAGCGCGTTACCCCTGCAATCGATGACCTGCCCTACAAAGGTGACACGGTCGTCGGAAACGATGTATGGATCGGGTACGAGTCGCTGATCATGCCGGGCGTGCACATCGGTGACGGCGCCATCATCGCGGCGCGCTCAGTGGTCGTATCAGATGTCGAGCCCTACACCATCGTCGGCGGCAACCCGGCACGACCCATTCGCCGTCGGTTCGAGCAGGACATCGTCGATGAGCTGCTCGATATCGCTTGGTGGGACTGGAGTGCGGAACTCATCACCGCTAATCTCGAGGCGATCGTATCCGGTGACGCTGCGGCGCTTCGACGCGCCGAGCGGAACGGGTGGTAAGGGCGTCGAGCAGAGCGCCAACAGGTAGAGTGACCTGAGCGGGCATGCGCGTCTGCTCATGCCTAACACGTCAGCCAGACAGGAGGACCGCGAGGTGAGCGCCCAGATCGCCGGCGACCCGGAGCACCCGATCCTCGCCAAGGCTTGGGAGTTCGAGGTTGTCGGTGTCCGGCTCGACCGCGAGCCGATCGATGGCGGTGAGCCGTTCCTGGACCTCACGCTGCGGCGTGGAGATGAGCGTCGATACCTGAGGTTCTGGTCGCCAGTCGACTTGGAGATCGAACGCGGAGGCCCGGCGATGACCGGGGGACTCATCATCAAGGACGTTCGCGCGCGCCAGCTCGACGGGCTCGGAGTACAGGTTGACGACTCTGAGGCAAGTCGGGGGGCGATTCGTTTCTATGCGAGATCGGTTGAGGCTGTGCGCGAACCAGACGTCGCTGGCTGACGACGGCATCAACCTGACCGTCCGAAGGTAGACTGACCTGAGGGCACCTGCGCGTCTGCTCATGCCCAAGACGTTCGGCATGGCGAGGTCTCGCTAGGGGGGCGGTGGATTTCACTGGAAGAGTCAATGGCTAGCGGGAAGCAGCGCATGCCCGGCCCTGACAGAGGCCGACTGCTCGCATTCGCCGTCATCGCGTACACGATCACGTGGTTGCTCTGGATTCCCCCACTGGCCTACTCGGTTGCGACGGGCTGGTCGATTCCGTCCATCGCGCAGGGGTTCGGCGCATGGCTCGAGTCTACGCCGCTGCAACTGGCGATGGCCGTTTGCTTCCAGCTTGCCGTCTACGGCCCGGCCATCGCGGCTCTCGTCGGACTGCTTCGGAGCCGGGATTCGGGACAGTTGAGATCCTGGGCAAGGTCGATCGTTCGGTTGAGGGTGAGCCCTGGATGGTACGCGTTCGTGCTGCTTGCGCCGGTCGCCATGGCTGTCCTGGTCATGGCGCTGGGTCTCGCCTTGGGGGGCGAGTATGTCGCCGGAGGTACCCCAACGCTCGGCGTGCTTGTCGTCATGGCGGTCACCCAAGTGCTCACGAGCGGCATGGAGGAGCCTGGGTGGCGTGGATTCGCGCTGCCAATCCTGCAGCGCTCGCATTCGGCTGAGAATGCCAGCTGGTACCTGGGCCTCATATGGGCCGGCTGGCACTTGCCCTACATGCTGTATCTGTACCGCGGTCTGCCCTTGTGGCAACTGCCACTCACCCTTGCAGGGTTCACCATGAGCATCATCGCCATGGGCTACGTCCATGCGTGGCTGCACAACTCCGCTGACAGCACGGGGATGAACGTCATCCTGCACGGCTGGGCCAATGTGACGAACGCCGTGGTCGCTGCGGTCGTGCTCAGTCCCGTGGTGCCTCTGGCGACGGCGGGTGTGACGTGGGTGTTTGTGTTCTGGCTGTTCAGACGGTATGGCAAGCAGACGCTGAGCACGTCGGCGAACGCCTGACCAGGGCATCAACCCGCCCGCCATAAGGTAGACTCACGTGAGAGGGCATGCGCGTCTGCTCATGCCTGACACGTAGCGCGTTGGGCGGGCGAGACTGGTATCGACAGCGACACCTGAGGTGCGAGTGGACATACCGCGCAGACTGTCACGGCTCGGATTCGTCGACGGGGAGTACCGGACCCGCGACGTAACCCTCCACTATGTGAAGGGACCGGATCACGGTCCCGCGCTCGTACTCGTCCCGGGCCAGTCGATGACGTGGCGGAGCTATGAGCGCGTGCTCCCTCGGCTGGCTTCACGCTTCGAGGTGTTCGCCGTGGATGTCAGGGGTCACGGCGGTTCGACGTGGACGCCGGGTCAGTACGACTTCGGCACCATGGGGGAGGACCTGGCGGCACTCCTCTCAGCCGTGGTGAAACGTCCGGCGACCATCTCGGGCAACTCGTCGGGCGGGCTCATCGCGCTCTGGCTCGCCGCCAGCAGGCCGGAGCTCGTCGCGGGCATCGTCATGGAGGACGCCCCCGTCTTCAGTGCGGAGTGGCCGCGGCTGCGGGACGACTGCTACGTCTACGAGGTCTTTGAGCAGGTGTCGCGCACGTTGGCGGGTCCCGGCCGGCGCGACTTGGCCGCGTTCTTCGCCGGGCTCAAGGTGCCCGTCGAGCACGGCCAGCGGCTGTGGGCGCTGCCTGGATGGGTCATGGCACCGATAGGCTGGATCGCCAGCGCGCACGACGCCCTCAAGCCGGGTGAACCCGTCGACATCCCGGTCTTCCCGCCCGCCATGCGTCTCGTCGTTCGCTCGTTGACCGCGTACGACCCGCAGTTCAGTGTCGCCTTCCTTGACGGTAGCGCATGCCGTGGCCTCGATCACGCGGACGCGCTCGGGCGTGTGAGTTGCCCGGCGATGTTCATGCATGCCGACTGGTTCCGTGTTGGAGGAGACGGCATCCTCGTGGGCTCGGTCGATGACGCCGACGTCGCGCGGATGCGGGCGATCCTGCCTTCGTTGCGCTACCGCCGCGTACGCTCGGGGCACATGATTCACTTCTACCAGCCCGACGTCTATGCGAATGAGCTGCTGGAGTTCGTAGGTGCCGCCCGACAAGCACGTCGACCAGTCATGCCGTCGGCGTGAGGTACGCTCGGGTGGTGAGCGCGCAAAGGCTGGGCGGCTGCGATCGATCAGGCGCACGAAGTGCTCGGCCTGTCATCGCTGACCAGATGCGCCACCCGCGTCCGACAGAATCGGGGGGCTGAGGATTGAGTAGCACGGAGACCACGCCGACAGCCAGCGGCTTCACCGATAGGCAATGGGCCGTGCGAGGCGCCTTCGGACTGGCCCTCTACGCCCTCCTGGCCCTGTTGCCCATCGTGCTCATGGTATGGGCGGCGCCTCCGGGCACAAGGACGTTCGTGCGCGAGTTCTCGGTTTCCCTCGCCTTCGGAGCTCTGGCGATCCTTGGCCTGCAAGTCGTGCTCACCGCTCGGCTCAGACGGTTGAAGGCCCCTTACGGCATCGACGCCGTGTACCACTTCCACAAGGTCGTGTCATTCGTTGCGCTTTCGCTGGTGCTCGCCCACGTCGCGCTCCTTGTCGTAGATGACCCGGAGACCATCCACCTATTCAACGTGTTGACGGCTCCCAATCGGGCGCGTCTCGCAACGCTCGCACTGTTGACCCTGTGCGCCGTGGTCCTGCTCTCGGCGTTCCGGCGCCGAATCGGACTGCAATACGAGACGTGGCGATACTCCCACGGCGCGCTCGCACTCCTGATGATCGCCAGCGCTGTTGGACACGTGGAGCTGGTCGGCCACTATGTCAACACGGCCTTCAAGAGGGAGTTGTGGCTGGCCTACCCGATGCTTTGGGCGGTCGTCCTCGCGTGGGCTCGGGTGCTCAAGCCAGCGGTCCTACGCAAGAGGCCCTGGGTGGTCGACTCAGTGCAAGCCGAGCGTGGTCGGTCTTGGACGCTCACCTTGAAGAGCGGTCACACACCGATGCACTTCGATCCCGGTCAGTTCATCTGGCTGCATCTCGGCACCTCCCCGTGGGGCATGAAGGAGCACCCGTTCTCGATATCGTCATCGGCCGTCCGCGCGGACCGCATCGCTCTGACGATCAAGGAACTCGGGGACTTCACCTCGCGTATCGGCCACGTCCGGGTTGGGCAGACGGCGTACCTGGATGGACCGTACGGTCAGTTCTCGGTCGACCGACACAAGGCTGACGAGTACGTATTCATTGCCGGCGGGGTGGGTATCACGCCGATCATGAGCATGCTGCGAACGCTACGCGACCGGCACGATCCCCGTCGCTTCACGCTCATCTACGGAGCGGAGTCCCTGGAGGAGATGGTGTTCCTCGACGAGATTCGCGCGATGACGAGTGACCTGCGACTGAGCTTCGTGCCCGTGCTGTCTCGACCGCCTGCGGATTGGAATGGAGAGCGTGGCTGGATCGACGCGCAGGTGCTCTCAAGGCATGCGGCAGACCGTCCTGAAGAGGCGGAGTTCTTCGTGTGCGGGCCGGAGCCCATGATGAACGCGGTCTCCCGCGCTCTTCACGACGCAGGCGTTCACCCAAGTCAGATACGCTACGAGCTCTTCGGGTTGGTGTGAACATGCGACACCACTACGGCAATCTGTTCGCCCTGTTCGTGCTCGTGATCGTCGCGGCGGCCTCGCTGCTCGTGGCGATCGTGCAGACGAGGTAGTAGCCACCATCCGCACCGACCGCAGCGAACGGCGAGGAGATGCATGGAAGCCAAGGACTTTCGGCGCTACGTGAGCAACACCGAGAAGCTGGTCGAACCGGCCAAGGTCGCGTCAATCACGCAGGGTAGCGCTCTGCTGCGCAGGCTGCCGCTCAGGCTTCAGCGCTACATCGCGGACAGGGGGTCACGCACGAATCCGTACATGAGTTTCATCGTCGAGCCGTACGCGACGTTCCTCGCCTTCGAGATAGTCGACGCCGAGCCCATGGAGCGCCTGTTGCCACCGGACTACAGCTTGTTCCCCTCGGCGATGTTCGTCGGCACCCCTGCGCGACCGTGCGCGATCATCGGTGCGTTCAACGTGCATACCGGAGTGTTCTGGGGAAGCCGCGTCGAGTTCTACGTGATCGCCCAGAACTGCAAGACCGGGCTACTCTCGTGGGTCATCAGTGAGTATGAGAGCAACACGCACAGCTACGAACCGAGTCGGGGCTTCAGAGGACCCAGCACTTCGCACTCGGTCGTCACGACCTCCTATGCGGGGGAAGTCATCGTCGATATCGCGAGCGCGCGAGGCGGCAACAGCCTCAAGCTCGTCGCCGATCTCAAGAACGGGGTCAGCACCGAACTCGATCAGCGGTTGTGGGTCGAGGGCAATCTCTCGGTCGATTACGGGGGTCGGCTGCAGCAGTGCACCAAGCCCTTCAGCTTGGTCTTCGACCCCAACGAGATGGCTCGCGCGATGAAGCTCCCGCTCGACGGTATCTCACTGTGTGTCAACACGTTCGGCGCGGGCGCGCTCGATCCGGCACCGTTCGAAGCGGCGTGCTTCCCTTACGCGCAGCACTTCGTCACGACGAGCATCCCGACGGCCACCACGATGCGGTCCGCCGAGGACTTGGAGAGAGCTGTCAGTGAGCTCAACGAGAAGCTGGACGCTGCGCGCTAGAAGGACTTCGGCTGGGCCGGCAAGACCTCAGGAACCGCAGTCCCTCCAGGCGTTCCACCAACTGCCGGTGCTTCTCGTGAATCAGCATCCGGTCGAACTCCCCGAGAGGACGGGGAGCCGGTCGGGGGGAGTACGTCTTCGGAGCAGCCCTGACCGGAGCATCGGTGCCACCAGTCGGGTCACGACGCGTCGAGGACCCGCTCCAGCCCGTCGAGGATGATCTCGAGCCCGAAGTTGAAGTCGGCCTCTGCATCGTAGCCGGTGTCCATCGCGTGCGACGCCATCCGATGCAGGTGCGGGTAGGTCTCGGCGGGAATCGACGCGAGGATCGCCTCGGCCATCTCCTCGGATGACGCGTCGCCGTCGGCTGCCATGTTGAACTGCTGAATGCCGAAGCCGTAGATGTAGCTGTCGAGCAGGGAGAACGCCCGAACCGCATCCTCCAGCGCGAACCCGGCCGTCACCAGCTTGCCGAGAACCCAGTCGTAGTACCGCAGTCTCGCCGGTCCGCTCGATTCGCGCGAGTCGAAGAGCGCCGGTGCCCAGGGGTGGCGGCCGAAGACCTCATGCGCGGAGACCGCGCGACGACGCATCGCCTCGCGCCAGTCGTCGACGTCGTCGGGCAGATCGAACTCCCCCGCGATGAGATCGGCCATGCCGTCGAGGATATCGTCCTTGTTCGCGACGTGGTTGTAGAGCGACATCGCCTCGACACCGAGCCTGGAGGCCACCTCGCGCATGGTGATTGCGCCGAGTCCGCGTTCGTCGGCGACCTCGACGGCTGCGCCGAGGACCCGATCTCTGTTCAAGGGGAGGCGCTCACCGGACCGGGCGGCGCCGTCACGAGCCTTCTTCGCCATCTTGCTCCCATGGGGTTGACATACTTACTAAGTAAGTGACACACTCGGCTTACTTAGTAAGTATAGCGTACGTGGCGTGGTGCGCAAACGCCGCAGCCCGATGAAGGAGGTCATCATGAACGGCACACTCACCCGCGACGATGCGAGGCGCCAGAAGGCCGGAGGTGTCGCGGCACTCTACATCGCGCTCGCCCTGCTCTGTGCGATGCCGTACTTCCTGCTTGTCGTCGACTACCTCGGTGCCGGGACCGCCGCCGAGAAGGTCGCGCTCGTCGTCGCCAACTACGCGAGCATGTACGCGATGTACCTCATCACGTACGTCTTCTACGGGTTCGCACTCGCGGTCCTGGCCTTTGTCCTCTACGACCGGCTCAAGGACGGCGCGCCCGCCATGATGCGCGCCGCCACCGCGATCGGCCTGTTGTGGTCGTTCGCGCTCGTCACGAGCGGGATGGTGTTCAACTACGGCATGACCACCGTTGTCGGCCTGGTGCAGACCGACCCGGCCTCGGCCCCGGTGGTATGGCAGTCGATCGAGTCAGTCGCGCAAGCGCTTGGAGGCGCGGGCGGCGAGATCCTCGGCGGGCTGTGGATAGTGCTGGTGAGCGCGGCCGCCCTGCGCGGTAGTGCACTGCCCAGGCCGCTCGCGTGGTTCGGCTCGGCGATCGGCGTAGCGGGTCTGTTGTCGGTTGCGCCGCCGCTGCACGACGCCTCGATCGTGTTCGGATTGCTGTCGATCGTGTGGTTCGCGTGGGTCGGCACGGTGCTCCTCACGACGAAGTCGGCGGCGACCGGGGCGGAGCTGTCGGGCACGAGCCGCCCGGACAGCTGGGATGCTGCTACGCTAGGCGTGTGATCGGTGATCGCGAACGGAGGTCCCCATGGGCACCATCAAGACGCACCGCACGGACCAGACCGTCGAGGCCTTCATCGGCGAGATCGCCGATGAGAGGCGCCGTCAGGACTGCCTGAGCCTGCTCGAGATCATGAAGCGAGCGACGGGGGAGGAGCCACAGGTGTGGAGCTCGGGCCTCGTCGGATTCGGCACCTACCACTACAAGTCGTCCAGCAGACAAGAGGGCGACTGGTTCCCCGTGGGATTCGCGTCCCGAAAGGCCGCGCTGACCGTGTACCTGGGCACGAGCCTGGATTCGCTGGCGGAACCGCTCGGCGCGCTCGGCAAACACACGGCCGGCAAGGGCTGCATCTACATCAAGCGGCTCTCCGACGTGGATCTGACGGTGCTCGAGCAGCTTGTGGCGGATGCGTACGCCGAGATCAAGCGGACGTACGGATAGCGTGCCGGGCCGGGCTGCGCGCCACGGCATCCGCTCGGGCGACTTGGGGCATCACGTAGGGAGCCTCGATGGATGACTTCACGCCGGATGAGCTACGCGAGGCACGCGCGCCGATCGCCTCGCTCGCGGGCAAGTCCGAGAAGGCACTGCGGAAGCTGACGCCAGGGACGTGGCAGCACACGATGCTGACACAGAACGTGAAGGCCTTGGCGATCGTCTCGGCGCTGATGGAGGACGGTGCGCTCGCGGCGGAGCGCACCTCCGACCCCGAGCTGCAGGAAGCGCTCGATGCGCTCGAAGCGATGGCGGGCAGGACCGAGAACGCGCGGATGAGGTTCGCGCCCGGGACGTCACAGCACACCCTGCAGCGCAACCGGCTCAAGGCGTTGCGCATCGCGGAGTCGCTCGTGACCGGGGAGATGGATCGACGCGCGCGGCTGGCGAGCGACTGGGATCGCGGCAGGGACTGACGGAGCTCAGCAGCGTACTGCCCGGCGCTTGAAGCCGATGCGACCCTTCTCGGCGGCGGTGCGGATCTGAGCGGCGGCACTGCCGAGCGTCTTGGCCGAACCGTCCGAGACGACCTCGATCGCGCCGATCTCCTCGGCGGTCGCGAGCGCCTCGGCGTGCAGCGGCTGAAACGACACGCCGACGGCGGTGATGAAGCCGTTGATGGCCCGCTTCACGCGTGGTGGTGCGGTGTGCACGGTGGCGGCGGCGAGGCGCAGCAGTTCGCGGACCGTCTCCGGCTCGAAGTACGTGTCCGGCCGCCAGCCCAGCAGCCACTCGTAGCATGCCCAGCCGGCCGCCGCGCGGCTTTCGTCGCCGCTGCGGATCCACCGGTTCGCCACCGGCTGCGCGAGGTCCGACTCGGCGAGCGTCACCGCGACGACGAAGTCGGACAGCATCGAGCAGTAGGCGCCGTCGATCCACCGGTCGAAGTCGGCCTCGGTCATGGCGCCGACATCCGCGACCATTCCTGCGAGATACATCGCGTCGAAGTTGCCTGTGTCCCACAGCTCATCGGCGAGCGCCTGGTTCACGCCGATCTGCTTCGTGAGCGGCTTCATGGCCCCCGTAGCAACGCCGAAGAGTGGCTCCCTCACCCCACGGGACAGGTAGCTCTTCCTGGTGCGCTCTGTGCCGAGACGTTTGAGCTCCCGCATGACCGAATCCACGTCCATAGCCACCACGTCCTGCCTTCGCACCGGTCGCCGTCAGCCGCTAGTACTCGCCCTTGATCACGAAGAACGAGCCGCGAATCGTCCCCGCCAGCTTGGACTTCTGCCGGGCGAACTTGAACTTCCCGTCAAGCTCCGCGGGCACGTCCATGCCTTCCGAGAGCTTGAAGCCGACGGCTCGCTTCTTCGGGTCGTCGACGGAGTACATCACATTGACGGACAGCCCGTCCTCGTAGAACACGTAGGCCATGTCGAGGTTCTCGACCTGGAAGCGCGAGGTCTCCAACGGTGTGGCGGCGAACTCGATGTCGCGCTCGGTCTTGAGGATCCGGTTCACGTACTCGAGCGTGTCGGCGCTGTCGGTCGCCGGCACCACGCTGAACCGGTGCTTGTACTTGTTCATGAAGTAGCGTGATTCGTTCGCGCGCAGACCCGCAAGCGCGCTGGCGACGGGCGAGGACTCGAGTCCCGCCGTGGACACGTTCTCGAAGTCGACGATCGTTGGCACGTCCCACCTCCGGACAGTCCGAGCGGACCGGCTTCACCGCCCCATGCGGGCGCGCGACGTCGGTCGGCGACGGTGCGACTCGCAGGAGCCGTTGCCGGCGGCGTCAGTCTGCGTAGTCGTCTTGGACCTGCCCTTCGGGCACGAACAGCGGCCGCACCTCGATGCCGCCGTCGCGCACCGCCGGGTGCAGCTTCGCGATCTCCGTCGCGACCTCGATGCTCGGCGCTGCCAGCACGAAGAACGCGGCTACCACGAGATCCGTGTCGGCAAGCGTGCCGGCCCGGGCCGTGTCCCCCTCCACCGCCATGCCTGCCACGCTGGGGCCGAGGGCGAACCCGCGCTCCTTGGGGAAGTACGAACCGCCGAGCACCTTGCCGCGCAGCGCCTTTGCTTGCGCGGGGTAGTCGTCGAGCGCGCGCAGATGCTCTTCGGTGAGTGCGTTGGGGTCGGCGGGTGCCGGCGAGTAGACGATGACTCCGTATTGAGGCATGACAGACGCTCCTATCGGCCGGGTTGGGACTGGGGTGTGTATCTCCACTGCCGAGGCGGAGCTAACGCGAGGTGGTCGCGGGTGTTCGTCGACGACGGTGCGGGCCAAGAGTGCGGGAGGGCGCGGCGTGCGCCCGCCGAGAAGCGCGGCTAGACTGACTGGGAGACGGTGCGCGACAGACAGGGGAGATATGGCCGCGAGTGACGTGGGATTCGGCTTGGACGGGATCACGTTCACAGAGGCGTACAGCGCGATACGCAACTGGTGCCAGGCGCACGCCGACACCGAGGAGGCGGTAGGCCTGTCCGCGAAGTCGAAGGCGCTCATCTCGGCGATGCCCGATCCGGCCGAAGCGACCGACGTCGAGATGCGAGCGGTCTTCGGCGAGGTCATCACCGGCAACCTCGCCTGGGCGTATCGGAAGACCGACGGCGAGCACCGCATGGCCGAGTACGCTCACGCGGCGCTGAACGGGGCGGGAATCGCGCCCGAGATCACCGATCCTGCGGAGCGTGCCGAGCTGGAGTCGAGCCCGATGCTGCCACACCTGTTCTGCACGCGGTACTGGTAGGCCTCAGCGTCTTGCGGACGCGCCGTGAGAAGGGGACCGACGGATGGGGAAGCTGGTCTACTCGGCGATCATGTCGCTTGACGGCTTCGTCGCAGATGAGTCGGGCGGCTTTGAGTGGGCCGAACCCGACGAAGAGGTCCACGCGTTCATCAACGACCTCGAGCGAGGAGCCGGGACGTACCTCTTCGGGCGACGGATGTACGAGCTCATGGCCGTATGGGAGACCTTGGGCACCGACCCGTCCGAGCCGGCCCCGGTCCGCGAATTCGGCGCACTGTGGCGGGCCGCGGAAAAGGTCGTGTACTCGACGACGCTTGAGGCCGCGCCGACCGAGCGGACCAGGATCGCGCGGACGTTCGACCCCGAGGAGGTGCGCCGGATGAAGGCCGAGTCGGACCTCGATCTCAGCATCGGCGGCCCGACGCTTGCCGCCTGCGCGATCGAGGCCGGGCTCGTCGACGAGTACCAGTTGTATGTGGTGCCGGTGGTGGTGGGTGGCGGGCTGCGCTTCCTCGGCGAGCACGTCCGCCTCGATCTCGCGCTGCTCGACGAGCGCCGGTTCGCCAACGGCACGGTCCACCTGCGCTACACGGTGGCCCGCTGACGACGACAAGAGAGGTGCCTCGCATGCCAGACGCAACCGATGACCTTCCGGAAGGGCTATCCACCGCGGCCCGCCGCGCCCTCACCCGCGCCGGCTACACGCGGCTCGATCAGTTGACCCGAGTACGCGAATCCGACCTCTACCGCCTGCACGGCATGGGCGGCAAGGCGATCGCGCAGATCCGTGTCGCATTGGCGGCCCGAGGACAGGGGCTGGCCGAGGAGTCCGATGCCGGCGATGCCTGAGGCGCGCGCCCTTCACGACTCACGCCCGGCGACGACGGCCGACCTCGCGTCGATCGGACCGCTGCTGGACGTGTCGCTCGGCGTCGGCTTCTGGGACCTCGATCTGGCGGCGAGCGGGAGTCACCGCGTCGCCGTCGAAGGGGAGCGGGTCGTGGGCTTCGTGTCCGCGGTGCTTGGCGCGAGCGAGGCCGAGGTCCCGGGGCTGCCGTCGCCCGTCTGCACCGTGCGGATCGCGGCGGTCTGCCCGGAAGCGCGCGATCGTGGGATCGCGACGCAGCTCGTGCGCGAGGCCTGCGAGGAGTGCGAGCGTCTGGGCGCGGCGGGCCTGCTCGCGTACGCGTGGGTCCACGCGCCCACGGGCCGAGCGCCGCTCGCCGGCACGCTGCGGCGACTCGGGTTCGCGTGCGAGCGGCGGATCGACGGCTTCTACGCGAGCGAAATGGCGCCGGCGTGCCCCGCGTGTCACCGCAGTCCGTGCGTGTGCCCTGCCGACGTATACTGGCGGCCGGCGGGGCTGGCAGACCAGGGAACCACCCGCCCATTCGCCCGACCCTCGACGCGCCCAGGCGGCTTGACACAGACTCTGGAGGTTGCGATGGCGGACAAGACGGTCGCCGAGAAGGCCCGGATCAAGCCGGGCACCACGTTCGCGGTGATCAACGGCGCGCCAGGCGTCGTCGAGTCGCTCGGCCTGCCCGAGGGCTCGGCGCTCGTCGATGCAGCCGAGGCAGACCTCGTGTTCCTGTTCGTGAACACGCGAGCCGAGCTTGAAGCGCTCATGCCGCCTGCCGTCGCAGGTTTGGCCGAAACAGCCGCGATATGGGTCTTCTACCGCAAGGGCTCCAAGGCCGCCGGGCTCGACATGAGCCGCGACAGCGTGTGGGCGATCGCCGAGGGCCTGGCGATGCGTCCGCTTGGGCTGGTCAGCATCGACGATACGTGGTCTGCGTTCCGGCTCAGGCCGGCGGGCCCATCGGGCGGTCGTGAGACAGGTGGCGGTCACGATGAGTGAGCTCGTCGCGGTGAGCATCCGCCATGCGACCGAGGATGACGCGGCGGCGCTCCAGTCTTTCGCGACCCGCCTGTTCGCCGAGCACCTGCCCGGCATCTTCCGGCACTCGCCACCCACGCTCGCCGAGGAGATCGAGTTCATCCACTCCCGCATCGAGCCGGCGAACTCGACGATGTTGGTGGCGATGCTCGATGACGAGATCGTCGGCCTGCTCGACTTCGAAGGCGGCTCTCGCGCAGAAGAGACGCACGCGGGTACCTTCTCGCTCTCGGTCGACCGCGCGTTTCGCGGGCAGTCGATAGGGACACGGCTCGTCGACGCGCTCATCGCGTGGGCTCCTGCTCATGGCGTCAGCCGCATCCAAGCCTGGGCGTGGACGAGCAACCCGCGTGCGCTCGAGCTCTACGAGCGTCTCGGGTTCGAGCGTGAGGGCTACTGCAGGCGTGCGGTGATCTCCGACGGCGAGCCGGTGGACGTGGTGCTCGTGGCCCGGTTGCTGTAGGGGTGGCCCTTGCCGCCTCGGCGGCTTCCTCCTCGGCGGCTCGCGCCTACGGCACGGTCACGTAGTCGTAGCCCGTCGACCACTTCTTGATGTGAAGCGCATCGGCGGGATGCAGCGCCCTCAGCCGCCACTTCCCCGACTTCGTCAGACGCATCTTCACCGAGTATTTCGTGATGCTGGTGCTCCCGCTCTTGTAGTCGTACGCTTTCGCCTTCACCGAGCCGTAGCTCTTCCACGAGCCGCTCGACGTCTTGCGCCACTTGTAGATGAGTACGGGGTAGCTGCCCTTTGTGTGGCGCGGCTTGAGGTAGCCGTACACGGTGTAGTACTTCAGCCTCTTCATCTTGGAAGGGGCTCGCGGCGTTCCGACGGAGGGCGCGGCCGTCACCTTGACGTACCCGCTCAACGAGGAACTGCGGACCGACGCGCTGCCGGGGGACTTCACGCGGTAGTAGGTCGCGTTGGAAGGCTTGACGGTGATGGAGAACTGCCCGCTCGCCGTCGTCGTGCCGGTGAGCGAGGACTTGATGTAGTCGCCATCGGCGGACGTGGAGGTCCAGATGTCCACCCGGCTGTCCGCGAGCGGCGCGCCGTCGAACGTGACCGTACCCGTGACGACCGTCGTGTCGCCGTAAGCCGCCAGCGACTTCGAGCTCGACGTGATCGTCGCGAGGGGCCGGTGCCGGTACTTCAGGATCGCGCCCGCGGCGCCTGCCAGCCAGGTCTCATCGCCGAACGAATCGACCAGCGAGAGGCTGACATGCGTTCCCGTCGAGCCGTAGTCGGAGTCTGCGGCATCGTCGTAGAAGTCCCACGTCTCTCCGCCGTCGGTCGTGTGGGCCGCGAAGTCATGACGCCACGAAGGGGAGACGGTAGAGGTGTACTGATTGCCGACAACCCAACCATCGAGGGCCGTGGTGAATCGCATGCCTTCTATCCGGAACGTGGCAGCGTAGGGCGTGAATTCGACGTCGGTCCACGTCGAGCCGCTGTCGGTGGTCTTATAGACGTTCGAGAACTGGTCGAACGCGTAGCCGGTCGACTGGTCGACGAAGTCGACGCCGAGCAGCGCGCCGCCGCCGAGGTTCGCAACCGTCTGTGTGGTCCACGTCGATCCGCCGTCGGTCGTGTGAGACACGCACAGCGTGGTGCCGTCGCTCGGGTTGTAGGTGAGCCAGCCGTGCGCAGCATCGTAGAACTCGATGTCCCACACGGTGTGTGCCGGATGGGCCACCTTGGCCCATGAGTTGCCGCCGTCGGTGCTGTGCCACAGCTTCCCGTAGCTGTCCGCCACCCAGCCGTTGTCGGCGTCCGCGAAGGTGACGCGCCGAGCTGCCACCATGGCCGTCTCATCCATCGAGAGCCACTGCGCGCCACCGTTGACCGTCTTGTAGACGCTGGGGAGTCCACTTCCTCCCGGAGGGGTGCCCACGATCCAGCCCGTGTCGGGTTGCGTCTCGAGAAAGGTCATGTCGGTCAGCATCATGTCGATGCCGAGTGACTCGGCTGTCGACAGTGACCAGGTCGCGCCGCCGTCTATGGTTCTGGTGTACTCGGTGTTCGTGATCGCGTGCCCGGTCGTCTCGCTCGTGAAATCGAGCGCCGAGAACGTGCTGGACGTGCCTGGGCCGTAGCAGTCTCGCCAGGTCGATCCGCTGTCCGAGCTGCCGATGACTCTCGAGTTGGCGTTGTGAACGCCGAAGACGGCCGAGCCCGAAGGCATGTCGAGGTTCGCCGCCGAGAGGTGATCGTAGACCTTGACCCAAGCCGTCCCGCCGTCAGGCGAGCGGTGCAGGTCGCCGCCGTCGGTGTGAGCGTAGACGATCGAGCCGGAATCGCCATTGACCAGGTACACGCGGTAGTGCGAGTCGCCCGGGTCCATGCTCGTGACCGTCACCGTCGTCCACGTCGATCCGCCGTTCGTGGTCTTGAGAAGGTCGCCATCCACGCTTGCGTAGATGGTCGACGAGTTCGCTGCAGCCATCGAGTACGGGCCGTCGGCCTCGTGCGCCGTCCCGGTGAAGTAGCGCGCGTGCCATGTTGCGCCGCCGTCAGAGGTCGCTGCGTAACCCGGCGTGTAGTACGCGTATGCGAGTGCATGGGCCGAACTGATCGCGTCCAACATGTACGGGGCCATGTCGGCGGGAAGGGCCTGTGTCGTCACCGTCGAGCCACCGTCGGTGGTGTGGAACATCCAGTAGTTGCCGAGGAACCAGCCGTTGTTCGCGTCCACGAAGTCGATGTCTTGGTACGTCATGTAGCTACCGCTCGTGCTGACGGTCCACGCGCCGGTCTCGGACCACGTCACTCCGCCGTCGTTGGTTCGGTAGACCATGGTGTCCGCGGCGATCCAGCCGTGTTCGGCGTCCACGAAGCAGACGTCGTACACGCCCGTCTTCCGATCGCTTGCCCCCTGTTGGACGATCGGGCCGTAGCTCGTCCACGAGAAGCCGCCATCGGTGGTCTTCAGTACCGTGCCGTTGTCTCCGACAGCCCAGCCGAGCGTATCGGACACGAAGTCCACCTTGTTGATCGGGTTGCCTTGGGGAAGGGGTGATTGCCAGATGAAGCGCTGCGAGGCGATCATCGGCGGCCATGAGGGTGGTGCGCCTGCGTTCGCGAGTACCGGCGTGACGAGCACCGTGACGAGCGCTGCGAGGAAGACGCAGGACAGCGAGCGTTTCATGGCGTACCCCCATGTCCACGTGCGCACCCTGCAGGGCGCGCCTCTCTGTACATGGTTACCCCAAGCACCTTCCCGCGTCCATGCCGTTCGTCGTGCGGAGGCTGCCGAGATGAACGAGAGCCGGCCCGCTGGGGCCGGCTCTCGGGCTGTACTTCGAACTGTGGTGCGCGATCTGGATCCAGCGCAGGTGGAGATCAGACCTGGATCGTCGCGGCGACCGCATCTCCTGCGCGGGTGATGGCGAGCAGTGTCTTGCCGGTCCGGCCCGTCCACTTGCGGACGTCGTCTTCAAACGTCGGGCAGTCGGCCGTGACCTCGAGCACGTCTCCGGGAGACGTCTCGTGCATGCTCGTGATGATCTGCTGGATCGGTTGCGGGCACCGCAACCCCCGTGCGTCGAGCTTCCTGATCGTCATTCGTACTCCTTCGTTGCGTTGCGGGTGCATGCCTTTGACCGTGACTGACCGCCGGCACCTAGCCGTTCGGTTGACGCGACCATACATAGACCGTCGACCCCCGCGCCGTGAAGTGGCTCACACTGTGGTACCGGGTGGGCGGTATCTCGGCATCGGCGGACGGCCTCAGATGTGGCCGCACGCGCGCGTATAGCGAAGTGCATGCCGAGTACACCGACACGGTTCATGGCCAAGCGATAGAATCGACGAGCAGCCACTGCACGCGGTCATCCGCCGCCCGCGGCATGCGCTCGGGAGGCGGCGAGGAAGGGAGCGACGTGACTGACGACACCGGCTCGACCCAGGTCGATGACTACATCGCCCAAGCGGGTCCGGAGGTGGCTCCGGTCCTCTCGCAGATCCGTGCTCTCATCGCTCACGTCGCACCCGATGCGACCGAGACGATGAGCTATGGCATCCCCACGTTCGACCTGCATGGCGAGCACCTCATCCACTTCGCAGGATTCAAGAAGCACGTGGGCCTGTACCCGACCCCGAGCGGGATCGCGGCGTTCAAGGACGAGCTGAACGCCTACAAGCATGCGAAGGGCTCTGTGCAGTTCCCGCTCGGCGAGCCGCTGCCGTCGGAACTGATCCGTCGCATCGCGGAGTTCAGGGTGCGCGAGGTCTTGGCGAAGCGGGGCTGATCGCGTGACCGAGTACAGCAAGGACGAGGCGCTCGCGTTCGTCGAGGCGATCCGCCTCACGATCCAAGGTAAGATCGGATTCCAGTGGCTCTCCGAGAAGCTCGGCGACCTTTCAGGCTATATTGAGGCCGTGGCCACCGAGAACGAAGATCTCAACACGTTCATCGGGCAGGCCGGACTCGAGGCCGAGTACGAAGCGTTTCGGGCCGCGCGTGCCGGTGCAGGCGACGGTGCGACTGACCGTTGAGGCGGTCGGGTCGCGTGGCGTCGGCCGAGCGCATGCGGTTACGCGCGAAGGGGGATGTGGCGATGGGGCGCGAGTGGGCGGTCGGGCATCGGATGCGGTGCGGAAGGCGGTCGCGTTGAGCAACCGGGGACGCGCATCTGTGCCTCACGATCGTGTGAGCGTGCAGATCTCGGCGGATCATCGCGCAGCTACCGTGCGGATTCGCGCCACCAACTCTCAGCGCTGGGCGGACTCGGTGAAGTCGGCCGCGGTCGGGCTCATCGTCATGGCCGCGCTCACCTACTTCGGCGTGAGCGGCATCACGTCGCTCATCGGCACTGTGGCGCTCGCCGCCGGCATCGCGCTGGTGCTTGGCGCCATCGCCTACGTCCTGTCCGATGAGACGGTGCTCGTCGACGGTTCGAGCATCCGGGTCACCGGCCCGTCCGGCTCCTGCGTGGTCTCACGCGCCGAGCAGGCCGCACCGGAGTACAGCCGGCCGCCAAGGAGTTTCTTGGGTGCGCAGCGGGCCAAGGGGGAGCGCGGTTCGGGCGTGCTTCATCTGGGGAGCGCCGGTCACGGGGTGCGCTTCGGATCCGGCCTGACGCGGGGCGAGGCCGAACTGGTCCTGGCCGCCTTCGAGGTGCCGGTCGATCCTGCTGCGGGCTCCGGGAAGGAAGACGGCTGGCCGCAGAAGGCGGCACGTCTCGGCGTGGCGGTCGCCCCGTTCCTGGCGGCGGCGGGATTCATCGCGCTCGTGCTGCTGACCGACATCCCGCGGCTCGCGGCGATCGTCATCGGCTGCGCCGGGCTGCTCTCGCTGTCCGCGCTCATCTTCTATGCAGAGCGCGCGCTTCCGACGAGGGTCGTGCTGAAGCAGCCCACGCGTCGTCGCAAGCAGCCCGTCGGCGCGCGGACGACACGCTAGAGGAGGTGTGCATGAGCGAAGGCACAGCCGTGACGATCGACGACTATATCGCCGGGTTTCCCGCGGTGACGCGGGAGGCACTGAAGGCGGTGCGCGCCATCGTGCGCGAGGTGTCCCCGGACGCGGTCGAGACCATCAGCTACGGCATGCCGACGTTCGATCTCAACGGCCGACACCTGGTGCATTTCGCGGCGTACGCGCACCACATCGGCTTCTATCCGGTCCCCAAGCCACCGTCCCCCTTCGAGGATGAACTCGGTCGATATCGCAGCGGGCAGGGGACGGCCAGGTTCCCGCTCGGCAAGCCGCTTCCTCTGGACCTGATCCGCAAGCTCACGGAGCATCGCGTCGAGGTGGTCTCGGGGGAGCGGTAGAGCGGGCGGCGCGGCCCTTTGCAGGTCGCGGTGGGCTGCGCGGCGGTCGCCGATCGGATGTCGCCCCGTGCGCTGGCACCGGGGCTGCTAGAATCGGTGTCCGAAACGAACCCACAGGCTCAGGAGGTCTCCCGTGACGTTTGGAACCACACGGACTCTCAGCGGACGCGCCGCGCGCGTCGCACTCATCATCGCCGCGCTCGCGGCCACCGCTGCGCTCACGACCGCGTGCAGCAAGCCCGCAGCCGAGCCGGCCGCGACCGAACCCGCCGCGACGAGCGGCTCTGCGGCGCCGGCGCCGGCCACCGAGGCAGCAGGCGAGGCGGTCACCGAGCTCAAGATCGAGGACACCACCGAGGGCAAGGGCGATGAGGCCAAGCCGGGCGATCTCGTCACGGTGCACTACACCGGGTGGCTGATGGATGGCACGAAGTTCGACTCCTCCCTCGACCGCGGCCAGCCGTTCCAGTTCAACCTGGGCGCCGGCATGGTCATCCCGGGTTGGGACGAGGGCGTGAAGGGCATGAAGGTCGGCGGGAAGCGCGTGCTGATCATCCCGTCTGACATGGCGTACGGTCCCCAGGGCACGCCGGATGGCACGATCCCCCCGAACGCGCCGCTCAAGTTCGAGGTCGAGCTGCTCGAGGTAGCGTCCGGCAAGTAGTCCCTTCTCGGCGGGAGGCGATCGGCATGTGCCGCAACATCCGGGTGCTCTACAACTTCGAGCCGCCCGCGACCGATGCGGAGATCCGTGCTGCCGCCACCCAGTACGTGCGAAAGATCAGCGGATACGGTTCGCCGTCCGCTGCCAACGAAGCGGCGTTCGCCCGCGCGGTCGATGAGATCGCGCGGGCGTCGTCGGTTCTGCTCGGCGAACTGGTGACGCATGCGCCGCCCAAGAACCGCGAGGTTGAGGCCGCGAAGGCGCGGGAGCGGTCGGCGCGGCGATTCGGAAGTCGGACGGAGTAGGGGGCTGAAGATGAACGCCATCGTCGTGTACGAGTCACTGTGGGGGAACACCGCGGCAATCGCGCGCGCCATCGCCGAGGGGATCGGGCCCGACGCGCGGGCGCTCTCGACCGCCGAGGCGACCGCCGATGATGTCGCGAACGCAGACCTGATCGTGGGAGGGGCACCGTTGTTGGGATTCAGCCTGCCGGGCCAGGCGATGCGAGATGGTATCGCCAAGAACCCGACGGACATGAAGCACGCCCCGGACTTCTCGGCGCCGCTCATGCGAACGTGGCTCGAGGGCGTGTCGGCGGGCGGTGGCTGCTGCGCCGGGTTCGAGACCCGCATCTGGTGGTCGCCGGGCAGTGCCGCCAAGGCGATCGCGAAGCGGCTTGCGGCGACCGGGCGGCGAGCGGTGGGCGGTCCGGGCAAGTTCATCGTGACCGGCCGCTACGGGCCGCTCAAGGACGGGGAGCTCGACCGGGCACGCGCGTGGGGCGGGCAGCTCGCGAGGGACGTAGCGGCGCAGTAGCCGGGCCCTCATCGGCCGACCCCATCGGCTACACTGGGTCGCACGACATCACCGCGGCGTTCGCCCGCGCCGAGAAGGGACCGGCCTCATGCGCAGCACAGTCGTCTTCACGCTCACCGGCACCGATCGGGTCGGCATCGTCGAGGAGGTCACCGGCGTCCTGCTCGGTCTGGGCGGCAACATCGAGACGAGTCGCATGGCCCGCCTGGGTGGCGAGTTCGCGATGCTCGTGCTGGTGTCGCTGCCCGCCGAGAAGGTCGGCGAGCTCGATGGCGCGCTCGCGCACCTGACTGCGCAGGGCTACAAGGTCACGACCACGGCGACCGACGAAGGCGCCGGAGCGGCGTTTGTGGGGTGGACGCCGTTTCAGGTCGAGGTCCAGGGCGCCGATCACGAGGGGATCATCCACGACATCGCCGCGGGGCTCTCGCAGCGCGGTATCAGCATCGAGTCGATGGAGACCGGTACCACGCGCGCCGCGGTCAGCGGGCTGACGCTGTTCAGCATGAGCGCACTCGTCCTCGTGCCGCCGAGCCTGGCCGACGACGATTGGATCGGCGCGCTCGACGACGCCGGGCAGCACGCGAACGTCGACGTCGAGGTGACACGGCAGTAGCGTTTTTATCCGGATGATATTGACTGCATAGTTTTATCCGGGTATTATTGCGCCTCGGTAACCACTTGCGCCGCAGCCGCGACGCACCGCACCGAGGAGCATCCATGAGCACCGACCGCACCACTCCCTGTATCGCATTCGCCGGCACGACGTGCGTCGCATCCGGCCCGGCCGCCACGGTGGCCCGCGCCGTGCGCGAGCACCTCGACCGCGTCCCGGACGCCCGGGTACTCGTGTTCGACGCCGCCTCGAGCCAGCCGGTCGAGTTCGATCTGCGCGGCACCGCCGAGGAGGTCGTCGCCCGCATCCCGCTTCCCGTGGGTGCACCGGCGCCCGACGCGCCTCGCTCGCCCGGGCGACCCAAGCTCGGCGTCGTGGCGCGCGAGGTGACGCTGCTCCCGCGCCACTGGGAGTGGCTCGCGTCCCAGCCGGGAGGCGCGTCGGTGACGCTGCGCAAGCTCGTCGAGGCCGCGCGCAAGGAGACCTCGGCCGAGGACCGGGTGAGGCGCTCGCAGGAGTCGGCCTACCGATTCGCGAATGCTCTCGCCGGCAACGAGCCCGGCTTCGAGGAGTCGATACGTGCGCTGTATGCCGGCGACGCCGAGCGCTTCGAGTCGCTCACGGACGGGTGGCCCGCCGACGTGCGCTCGCATGTCCGCGCGCTCGCGGCCGACGCGCTC
>CAZFRE010000011.1:0-39654 GCA_964521195.1 uncultured Eubacteriales bacterium | reverse complement strand
CGCCGCGATCGCGGCGGCTTCGATCGTGGCCAAAGTGGAGCGGGATAGGCTCATGCGCGACTATGCCGAGATCCACCCTCAGTACGGCTTCGCGATCAACAAGGGTTACGGCACTGCCGAGCATCTCGATGCCATCCGGACGCATGGCCCCAGCGACCTCCACCGCCGCTCCTTCTCGGCGGGCGGCGGGACGATGTCTCTGTTCTGATACCGGATTCCGGCATCGTTCACCTGCGGGTTTAGACCCGGTTCACAGCGTGATCGGCAGCAGCTGAGACGATCGCCCCCAAGGGGGTGGTCGTGATGACTGCAGAACGGAAGAGGTTGGGCGAGCGCGGGGAAGACGCGGCGGTCGCGTTCCTGGAGCGCTCGGGGGTCACCATAGTCGAACGCAACTGGCGCTGTCCGGCCGGGGAGATCGACATCGTCGCGCTCGAGGGTGAAACGCTCGTGCTATGCGAGGTCAAGGCGCGCAAGACGGCCTCGAAGGGATCGCCGGAAGACGCCGTCACTCCAGCCAAGCAGCGTCGATACGCCAGACTCGCCGCCGCATACGTGCAAGCTGCGAACATCGAACCCGTGTCGGTTCGGTTCGACGTCATCACGATTCTCGTCATCGCCGAGGACCGCGCGCTGCTGCGGCACTACCGCGCGGCGTTCGTGCCGGAGTAGACGATGGCACAGTGCACGGTGCGCACGGCGACGGTCCTCGGTGTCGAGGCGATTCCTGTCGATGCCGAAGTGGATGTGGGTGCAGGCTTGCCGTCGTTCGCCATCGTCGGGCTGCCCGATCTGGCGGTGATGGAGGCGCGGGAGCGGGTACGCTCGGCGATACGGGCAGCCGGCTTCGACCTGCCCAACGCACGTATCGTCGTCAATCTCGCCCCGGGGCCGCTGCGCAAGCACGGCACCGGTTTCGACCTTGCCCTCGCGCTCGGTCTGCTCACTGCCACCGGCCAGGTGCCGCCGTCGCTCGCGCGCGACTGCGCGGTGGTAGGGGAGCTCTCCCTCGACGGCTCCGTGAAGCCGGTCCACGGCATGCTTGCTCACGCGCTGTCGGCACGATCGCAGGGGATGCCGCTGCTCGGCCCGGCAGAGGCCATGCGGTCACTCTCACTGCGAGACCTGGACTATCGGCCGCTCTCGCACCTTGCCCAGCTGCGCACGGGCGTGCCCGACCCCGCGACTCTCGCACCTGCTGAGGCCACCTGGAGCGGCGACTCGGCCGACTTCGCGGATGTAGCCGGCCACGAACTCGCCAAGCGCGCACTGCTCATCGCCGCTGCCGGTGGTCACAATGTGCTGATGATCGGCCCGCCGGGTTCCGGCAAGACCATGCTCGCGCGCCGCCTTCCAAGCATCCTGCCGCCACTGGACGAGGCCGAGCGCATCGAGACCGCGCTCGTCCATTCCGTGTCCGGCATCGATGATGTCCCCGCTCTGGCCGGCATTCGTCCGTTCCGCGCGCCGCACCACTCTGCCTCGATCGCGGGCCTGGTAGGCGGTGGGTCGCCCCCGCGACCGGGGGAGGCGTCACTCGCACACAACGGCGTCCTCTTCCTCGACGAGATGCCCGAGTTCGGGCCGTCGGCCCTCCAGGCGCTTCGTCAGCCGCTCGAAGACGGCCGAATCACACTGGTCCGCGCGGAGGGCCGACTGCACTTTCCCGCGCGATTCGCACTGGTGGGGGCTGCGAACCCCTGTCCGTGCGGATTCAGGGGCGATCCCGGTCGCACGTGCACGTGTGCACCGGGAAGCATTCAGCGCTATCAGGCACGAATCGGCGGTCCGGTCATGGACCGTATCGACATCGTGATCACAGTCGGAAGGCTCGACCCGGGCCTGCTCCTCGGACCCACGCGCTCCGAGAGCTCGCGAACCCTGCGCGAGCAGGTGCTCGCGGCGCGCGAGTTCGCCCGCATGCGACCCGCGAGTGCACCGTCGCTGCTCGTGGGAGCAGAGCTGCTCTCGGCGTGCGACCTTTCACCACGGGCGGCCCGCTTCCTCGAGGAGTCGGCGCGGGTGCAGCATCTGTCGGGCCGTGGAGTCACTCGGCTGCTACGCGTCGCGAGGACCTGCGCCGACATCGCAGGAGACGCTTCCGTGGGCCTCGAGCATCTGAGTGAGGCCCTGAGCTACCGCGTACAGGAGACGATGTGAGATGAGAAGCCTCGTGACGACCGCGCAGAGATTCGAACTCGTACTCGGGGAGGCGGACTATCCCGCACAACTCGCGATGACACCGGATCCTCCGGCCGTGCTGTACGGGCTCGGCGATCCAGACGTGCTCGGACCGGGTCTGGCGGTCATCGGAGCAAGGAGGGCCACGCCCTACGGGCTGCAGGCGGGCGAGCTGTTCGCGGGCTGGGCGGCCCGGGCAGGCTACACGATCATCTCGGGCGGTGCGATCGGGTGCGATCAGGCGGCACACAGGGCCGCGTTGCGACACCATGCGCCGACCGTGGCAGTACTGGGATGCGGGGCCGACCTGGTGTATCCGTCGACCGCCTCGGACCTGCTTCGTGCAATAGCCGAGACTGGTGCCATCGTCTCGGAACAACCATGGGGCACACCGCCGCAGCGATGGACGTTTCGGACACGCAACCGCATCATCGCCGGCCTGAGTGCCGGACTCCTCGTACTTGAAGCGGGACTGCCGAGTGGAACCTTCAGCACCGCGGACTACGCCTTGGCCGCAGGTCGTGACGTGTTCGTGGTGCCCGGCTCCATCTTCGCGCCGGAGTGCCGGGGTGCGAACAGACTGCTGCATCAGGGGGCGATACCCGTGAGTGACGTGACCGAGCTCGCAGAGGTCTTCACCGCGGTACTGCCACCACCGCGGCCGGACGGCGGCGCACGCTGGTGTCTCGGCAGTACCGCAGCGGACGATGACCGTGTGCTGGCAGCACTCCGAACGCATCACTGGCGTCCGGACGATCTGGCGCGACGGTTGGAGATTGACGTCGTCAGCGTCGCACGGCGGATCGGTGCGCTTGAGACGGCCGGCCTCGTCGTGAGGTTCTCGGACGGGCGCTACGGAGGCACGCCGCCACCGTGACCGGGGCGGGCGCGCTACACTACCGACGACCTTTCGGGAGCGAGGAGCAGCGTGTCCGCACCATCATCACAGGACGTAACTCAGCGGGTGACCATCGTCGGTGCCGGGATCGCCGGGACCGAGGCTGCCTGGCAGCTTGCGGAGCGCGGAATCCCGGTGACGTTGGTGGAGATGCGTCCCTGCACACCCAGTCCTGCGCACCATACCGGCGACTTCGCGGAACTCGTCTGCTCCAACTCGCTGAAGAGCGAGAATCCCGATTCCGCTGCCGGGCTGTTGAAGCAAGAGCTCACCACTCTCGGGAGCATCGTGCTGCAAGCGGCCCGCGCGACGCGTGTTCCGGCGGGAGGGGCACTTGCGGTGGATCGGGCGCGATTCTCGGCGTGGTTGACCGAACGCATCAGCGATCATCCGCTCATCGCCGTCGTACGCGAACAGGCCGAAGCGATCCCGGAGGGGCGCGCGATCATCGCATCCGGACCGCTCACGAGTCCGGCGCTCGAGCCTGCGCTCGAATCCCTGGTCGGAGACGGCAGGCTCGCCTTCTACGACGCGGCCGCGCCGATCGTGGATGCCGAAAGCATCGACCGTTCGATCGTCTTCGCAGCCTCCCGTTACGACAAGGGAGAGGGCGCGGACTACCTGAACGCACCCATGAACCGCGCGGAGTACGCGGCCTTCTACGATGCCCTCATCGCAGCACGACGGGTGACCGCCAAGGAGTTCGAGCGAACGGACCTCTTCCAGGCGTGCCAGCCCGTCGAGGAAGTCGCTCGGACGGGCACCGACGCCCTTCGCTTCGGTGCGCTCAAGCCCGTGGGGCTCACCGACCCGCGCACCGGCGAGCGACCGTGGGCGGTCGTGCAACTGCGGGCCGAGAACGCCGCACTCACTGCATACAATCTCGTCGGCTTCCAGACCAACCTCGCGTTCCCCGAGCAGGAGCGTGTATTCCGACTCATCCCGGGACTCGCCCACGCCGAGTTCCTGCGCCACGGCGTCATGCACCGGAACACGTTCGTCGACGCCCCGCGCCTCCTCGACGCAACGCTCGCGGTTCGTACGCAGCCTCGCATCCGGCTGGCAGGCCAACTCACCGGCACCGAGGGCTACGCCGAGGCCGCCGCCTCAGGGCTGATCGCTGCGCTCAACACGTGGGCAGACATCGTCGGCGAGCAGCCGGTCATCCTTCCGCCCACCACGGCCCTCGGATCGCTTCTCGCGTACGCCACAAACCCCGAGACCAAGCCCTACCAGCCGATGCACGTCAACTTCGGGATCGTGCCGCCGCTCGCTCAGCGCGTCCGCGGCAAGCGCGAGCGCTACGCGGCGTACGGCGCCCGGGCAACCGCCGACCTCTCGGCGTGGATCGGCTCACGTCCGGACCTGCTCACGGAAGCGTGTCGGCATGGCTGAGATACTGCCGGCACCGGTACTCGTCGACCGCTTCCTCGGCCACCTCAAGGTCGAGCGGGGCGCGTCACCCAACACGGTGCGTGCGTACTCGGCGGACCTCGCTCGCTACCTCGAGTGGGCCGAGAGGTCCGGGGTGGACCCCATCACGCTAACGCACCGCCAGATGCGGCTCTATCTCGCCGAACTCGATCGAGCGGGCTACTCGCGTCGCACGATCGCCCGGCGGCTCTCTGCGGTGCGCTCGCTCTTCGCCTTCCTTCTCGCCGAGGGACTGGCGCCGTCGGATCCCTCGTCGATCCTCGTCGCCCCCAAGCTTCCTGCCCGGCTCCCCAAGACCGTTCCCGCCGAGGCGCTCACATCGATGCTCGAGGCGCCGGATCCCGATACGCCCACAGGCATGCGAGACCGAGCGGTCCTCGAACTCCTGTACGCGACGGGAGCGCGCGTGAGCGAGATCGCAGAGCTCAGACTCGCCGGCGTGGATCTCGCTCAGGGCCAGATAACCGTCATGGGCAAGGGCTCCAAGGAGCGCATCATCCCGGTGCACCGCAAGGCCGCCGATACGCTGCGCGCCTATCTCGTCAACGCCCGCCCGCGCCTCGCCAAAGCCGAGAGCGGCGACCACGTCTTCCTCTCGGCAAGGGGGAGACCGCTGTCATCTGACGCCATCCGGCGCGTCTTCAAGCAGGCAGCAACCACGGCCGGGGCCGCTCACTCACTGTCACCGCACGCCATGCGCCACACCTTCGCCACGCACCTCGTCGAGGCCGGTGCCGACCTGCGTACGGTGCAAGAACTTCTCGGCCACGTTGCCCTGTCCACCACCCAAATCTATACTCACCTCAGCGTCCGCCGTTTGCAGGACGTCCACGGTAGGGCGCATCCACGCGCGTGACCCGCCTGAATCGAACAGCGCAGTTAGGGGCGACTGCATGAGAACGGACCCTCGGACGGATGTATCCGGCCTCTGGGCTTCCTACAAGAACGGGAATGACACGTCGGCGCGGGACGCGCTGATTCTCAACTATTCTCCGCTCGTCAAGTACGTCGCGGGCCGGCTGGCTTCCAGCCTGCCGCAGACCGTCGACACCGCCGACCTCATCAGTTACGGCATCTTCGGCCTCATCGACGCCATCGAGAAGTTCGACCTCGACCGCGCGATCAAGTTCGAGACCTACGCCATCGCCCGGATCAAGGGTGCCATCATCGACGAGCTTCGGGCGATGGACTGGGTGCCGCGCTCGGTGCGTTCGAGAGCACGCGAGATCGAGAACGCCTACATCGTCCTCGAGAACCAGCTCAAGCGCGTCCCGTCCGACAACGAGGTCGCCGAGCACATGGGCATCACGCCCAAGGAACTCAGCGATATCCTCACGAAGCTGTCGTACACCTCGGTCGTCTCCTTCGAGGAGCTGTGGGTGGGTGGCGACCGCGACGACGCACAGAGCGCCATCGGATCGATCAAGGACGACTCTGCTGAGGACCCCGTCGCGATCTTCGAGTCTGAGGAGATCAAGACCATCCTCGCCGAGGCGATCGAGCGTCTCCCGGAGCGCGAGAAGACCGTCATCGCGCTGTACTACTACGAGGGGCTCACGCTCAAGGAGATCGGCCAGGTCCTCGGAGTGACGGAATCGCGCGTCTCCCAGCTGCACACAAAGTCGGTCCTACGACTTCGCGCACGACTGCACTCGGCGCTCACGTCCGCCTGACGTTCGGTGCGCCGCTCGCGCGGCGCCTTCATGACCTTCTCGCCCGCGTTGCAGCACGCGGGCTTTTTGCTATACTGCTCGGGCTCTCAATTCACAGGCTCGTGGACTCCAGCGCGAAGGTGCCGCTCAAGCGGTCGCTGCTGGGGGAAGAAGCGAAGCCGAGGACAGGAACCGAACCAGGAGGTACTTCGCTATGCCCGTAGTCAGCATGAAGAGCTTGCTCGAGGCCGGTGTGCACTTCGGCCACCAGACCCGCCGCTGGAACCCCAAGATGAAGCCTTACATCTTCACCGAGCGTTCCGGCATCTACATCCTCGACCTGCAGCGCACCCTGCGCGAGCTCGAGATCTCGTACAACTTCGCCCGCTCGGTCGCCAGCCATGGCGGCTCGGTGCTGTTCGTCGGCACCAAGAAGCAGGCACAGGAGCCGATCCAGACCGAGGCCGAGCGCAGCGGCATGCCCTATGTCAACAACCGCTGGCTCGGCGGCATGCTCACGAACTTCGTCACGATGCGCGGCCGCGTGAAGCGCATGGAAGAGCTCGAGGCCATGGATGCTGACGGCCGCATGGCCACGCTTCCCAAGAAGGAACAGCTCATCCTGCACAAGGAGCTCACCAAGCTGCAGGCCAACCTCAACGGCGTGCGCGACATGCGCGAGCTGCCCAAGGCCATCTTCGTCGTCGACACCAAGCGTGAGGACATCGCGATCCACGAGGCACAGCGCCTCCGCATCCCGATCATCGGTCTCGTCGACACGAACGCCGATCCGGACGATGTCGACTACGTCATCCCGGGCAACGACGACGCGATCCGCTCGGTCGGCCTGATGTGCCGCGTCATCGCGGACGCTGTCATCGAGGGTCGCGGCGGGGATATCGAGGCGGCCGCCGCCAACGTCCCCGTGGTCGTTCCGGCCGCCGCCGAAGCCCCGGTCGTAGAGGCTGCCCCCGCAGTCGAGACTGTGGTCGTCGCCGACGAGTGCGTCGAGACCGAGAGCCCTGCCGCCGCCGTGGCAGAGGCCGCCGAGGCTCCCGCCGCCGAGTAGCCGTACCACCCGCTCAACCCACAGACACAACACAGCTTCGTACGAGGAGGAATCGTTCATGGCTGAGATCACCGCCAGCATGGTCAAAGAACTGCGCGAGTGCACGGGCGCAGGCATGATGGAGTGCAAGAAGGCGCTCGTTGAGGCCGAGGGTAGCCTCGAGACCGCCATCGACATCCTTCGCACCCGCGGCCTGGCCGCGCTCGCGAAGAAGGCCGGCCGCGCCACCAACGAGGGCACGATCGCCGCGTATGTCTCCGAGGACGGCAGGGTCGGCGTCCTGCTCGAGGCGAACTGCGAGACCGACTTCGTAGGCACCAACGCCACCTACACCGGCTTCGTCGCACAGCTCGCCGAGATCGTCGCCGCCGAGAACCCCGCCGATGTCGACGCCCTCATGGCGCTCAACGTCCCGGGCCGCGACGTGACCGTCGAGGGCCTCTTCGGCGAGATGGTCTCCAAGCTTGGCGAGAACATGGGCGTCGCGCGCTTCGTCCGTGAGGAGATCGTCGGCAACGGTGCCGTCGCTACCTACATCCACGGCGGCGGCAAGATCGGCGTGCTCGCGAACTTCGCGTTCACCAACGCCGACACCGCCGGCAAGCCCGAGTTCCAGGCCTTCGCCAAGGACGTCGCGATGCAGGTCGCCGCTTCGTCGCCGATGAAGACGAACCGCGACGAGATCGGCGCCGACGTCGTCGAGCACGAGCTCTCGATCTACCGTGCCCAGGCCGCTGAGTCGGGCAAGCCCGAGGCGATCCAGCAGAAGATGGCCGAGGGTCGCCTCGAGAAGTTCTACAAGGAGGTCGTGCTCACCGAGCAGGTCTTCGTCAAGAACCCGGACATCACCGTCGCCCAGTACGCCGAGCAGACCGGCAAGGCCGTCGGCGACACGCTCAGCATCGTGAGCTTCGAGCGGTTCGTCCTCGGAGAGACCGCGGGCGAGTAACAGCAGCATGTCGGGGCCGTAACCGGTCCCGTGACCACACGGGTCGGTCCGCCACGGGCCGGCCCGTGTGCTGTATTCTGTCTTGTACGCGCGCGCTGGGGCTCGCGCTGTCTGCACGCGACAACGAGGGGAGAGCACGTGCCCGACGAGTACCGGTTCCGCAGAGTCCTGCTCAAGCTGTCCGGCGAAGCGCTCATGGGCGAGGCGGGCTACGGTATCGATCCGAAGGTGCTCGACTCACTCGCTCTGCAGATCGGGCGCGTTCGCGAGCACGGTGTCGAGATCGCCATCGTCGTGGGCGGCGGCAACATCTTCAGGGGGATCGCCGCCTCAGCCAAGGGTATGGACCGGGCGCAAGCGGACTACATCGGCATGCTCGCCACCGTGATGAACTCCCTTGCGCTGCAGGAGGCGCTCGAGCGTAACGGCATCTTCACCCGCGTCATGAGCGCCATCGAGATGCAGCAGGTCGCGGAACCCTACATCCGTCGGCGTGCGGTACGGCACCTCGAGAAGAAGCGCGTCGTCATCTTCGCTGCCGGTACGGGCAACCCGTACTTCACGACCGACACCACCGCCGCCCTGCGTGCGCTCGAGATCAATGCCGAGTGCATCATGAAGGCGACGAAGGTCGACGGGATCTACGACAAAGACCCCAAGACCAACCCCGATGCCATCAAGTTCGACGAGCTCACGTACATCGACGTGCTCAACAGAGGACTTCAGGTCATGGACTCCACAGCGATCTCGCTGTGTATGGACAACAAGCTTCCCATTCTCGTATTCAACATGGAGACCGACGGCAACATCGAGCGCGCACTCGCAGGCGATACCGTCGGCACGATCGTGAGAGGAGACGACCGATGACCACCAATGCCATTCTTGCGGACACGTCGGCGCACATGGACAAGACGGTGAAGGCCCTCGCGCACGAGTTCAGCTCGGTGCGCACCGGCCGTGCATCCGGCGCTGTGCTCGAGGGCATCAAGATCGACTATTACGGCACCCCCACACCGATCGCCCAGATCGCCGGCATCAAGTCGCCCGAACCCCAGATGCTCCTGATCGAGCCGTGGGACAAGACGGCGCTCAAGGCCATCGAGCACGCCATCCAGGCCTCGGACCTCGGCATCACGCCGAGCAACGACGGCTCGGTCATCCGCCTGCCGTTCCCGCCGCTGACCGAAGAGCGCCGCAAGGAGCTCGTCAAGCAGTGCAAGCACTACGCCGAGGAAGCGAAGGTCGGCGTGCGCAACATCCGCCGCGACGCCAACTCCAAGCTCGAGCGCGCCCAGAAGGACTCCGAGATCTCCGAGGACGATCTTCGCCGCGCCGAGACGGAGATCCAGAAGGTGACCGACGCGCACGTCAAGGAGATCGACGAGGCCTTGAAGCGCAAGGAAGCAGAGATCATGGAGGTCTGAGGGTAGTGACCCCCTCGGACGTATCCCGCCACGACTTCTTCAAGAGCAAGCGCGCCACCGCACTCCTCGACGAGTTCGATGCGTCCCGCGCACCCCGCCACGTCGCGGTCATCATGGACGGCAACGGACGTTGGGCGTCCAAGCGCGGGCTTCCGGCGGTCGCCGGGCACAGCGCCGGCGCGAAGGCGGTGCGCGAGGCCATCGCCGCCTCGATCGAGCTGGGTATCCGGTACCTGACGATCTACTCGTTCTCCTCGGAGAACTGGAGCCGGCCAGAGGACGAGGTGAGCGGGCTGATGCGCCTGTTCATCGAGGTGATCGAGCGCGAGGTCGGCAACCTCATGCGCATGAACGTGCGAGTCAGAGTCATCGGACGCACCGACGAGCTGCCCACGGCGACCCGTGAAGCGTTCGAGCGGGTGTGCGCCAAGACCGCCGAGAACACCGGGATGACCCTCGTCGTCGCGGTGAACTACGGTGCGCGGCAGGAGATTCTCGCGGCGGCGCGGGACCTGGCGCGCGATGCGGTCGACGGCGCGCTCGATCCCGCCGACATCGATGAGGCGGTCTTCTCGGCGAGGCTGTCGACCGGCGACATTCCCGACCCCGACCTGCTGATCCGCACGAGCGGGGAGTGGCGCGTGAGCAACTTCCTGCTGTGGCAGATCGCCTACAGCGAACTGTGGATCACGAACGTGCTCTGGCCCGACTTCAACCGCGTGGATCTGCTGCGTGGCGTCGTGGAGTACCAGAAGCGCGAACGAAGGTTCGGGGGACGCTAGTGTCGGACCTCAAGACACCCTTCGGAGACGTCCAGGTCCGCGAGCCGGACGGCCTCAAGCCGGTCGGCCTCATGACCCGCATCATCACCGCGGTGCTGTACGCGACCGTGGTCCTGGCGGCGGTGTGGTTCGGGCGCTACTCCACCGGGATCGTGTTCGGTGTCATGGCAGGCATCGCGGCCGCCGAGTTCTACGCCATGGAACGCCGAGAATCCCGCCTGCCCAACGAGCTCTTCGGGATCGTCGCCGCCGGATTCATGCCCGTGGCAGCAGCCTTCTTCGGGATGCCGGGCCTCATCGCCGTCGCCACAGCGCTCATCGCCGCCTCGCTCGCGTGGCACGTGCTGTTCCTGCGGGTGCGGACCGCCGACACGGCGATCACCGTGTTCGGAGCGCTCTATACAGGCTTCCTGCTCGCGTACCTCGTGCTCATCATCACGACCTATCAGGCGGGCACCCTGCTCGCGTTCGTGGTGGTCGTGAGCGTCTGGACGAACGATTCGCTTGCCTACCTTCTCGGCTCGATGATCGGCCGCCACAAGATGGCGCCGCGTATCAGCCCCAAGAAGTCGTGGGAGGGCTTCTTCGCCGGACTCGCCGGAACCGTGATCATCTGGGTCGCCGTTCCGACTGTGCTCCCGCGCCTGCTGCCCGAGGCCGCGTACACCGGTCTCACAATGCCTTGGGCAGTGGCCACCGGCATCACTGTGGGCATCGCCGTCATCATCGGCGACCTCGCTGAGTCACGTATGAAGCGCGAGGCGGGCATCAAGGACTCCGGCACGATCCTGCCGGGACACGGCGGCTTCCTCGACCGGCTCGACTCGCTCATCCTCGTGTGCCTCGTCGCCTACTGGATGCTGTGGTGGGCGGGGGTGTCACTCGCGTGAGTGACCGCATCCGCGTCGCGATCCTCGGCTCGACCGGCTCGATCGGCCGCCAAGCCCTCGATGTCGCCTCGGCCCACGCCGACAAGATCGAGGTCGTAGCGCTCGCCGCCCATTCGAGCGGTGAGCTTCTGCTGTCGCAGGCTCGCGAGCACCGCGTCGCGCACATCGCCCTGTCCGACCCGGACGCCGCCGCACGTGCGCGGGACTCTGTGGGGGCCACCGATCCCTTCTCGGCGGTGGCGGTGGGGCCGGAGGCGGTCGTCGAGCTCGCCGCGTGCAGCGAGGCCGACATCGTCCTCAACGCGCTCGTCGGTGCGGCGGGGCTTCGCGCCTCCATCGCCGCACTCGACGCCGACAAGACGCTCGCGCTTGCGAACAAGGAGTCACTCGTCGTCGGCGGCGAACTCGTCACCAGCCGCGTGAAGCCCGGGCGCATGATCCCGGTGGACTCGGAGCACTCGGCGATCTTCCAGTGCTACCTGGGCGAGGACGCACGGGATGCGACCCGCATCTGGCTCACCGCATCCGGCGGGCCGTTCTACGGCCGCACGCGGGACGATCTCTCCTCCGTGGTGGCCGCCGACGCCCTCGCGCATCCCACGTGGACGATGGGCCCGAAGATCACCATCGACTCGTCAACGCTGATGAACAAGGGGCTCGAGGCGATCGAGGCGCATCACCTCTTCGGCGTCTCGCTCGATGAGATCCGCATCGTGGTGCACCGCCAGAGCTGCATCCACTCGATGGTCGAATACGCCGATGGCAGCGTGAAGGCGCACCTCGGCGCGACCGACATGCGCATCCCCATCCAGTACGCCTTCAGCCACCCGCGCCGTTGGGACGCTCCACTGCCGCCGGTCGATTTCACTGCCCTGGGCCATCTCGACTTCGCCGAGCCGGACTTCCACACCTTCCGCTGCCTGTCGCTCGCCCTCGATGCCGGCCGCACCGGAGGCACCATGCCGGCCGCCATGAACGCCGCCAACGAGGTCGCGGTCGCAGCGTTCCTCGCGGGAGCGTGCGGCTTCCTCGACATCGAGCGCACGGTCGAGACCGTCATGAACGCCCACCCCGCCGAGAGGCTCTCGAGCGTCGAGCAGGTCGAGGCGGTCGACGCCTGGGCGCGCGACGCCGCTCGCTTCGCCTTGACCGCGGGGTAGAAACCGGGTGCAAGGTCCTGCACGTCTGGCGCGGTGTTTGCACTCGCCGTACGCGATGCCGGTCCACCTGGCGAGCCCGTGAAGCCGACTGCCTGAGGAGTCCACCGCATGAACGAGGCGCTCTCCGCGATCCTCTGGGGTATCCCGACGTTCTCGCTGCTCGTCGTCTTGCACGAGGGCGGCCACTTCGGCGTTGCCCGCGCCTTTGGCGTGAAGGTGCACGAGTTCATGCTTGGGCTACCCGGCCCGGCGCTGCGGTTCCACGGCAAGAAGACGACGTACGGCGTCACGGCCATACCCCTCGGCGGCTACGTCCGGATCGCGGGCATGGAGCCCGGTCCGGAGGACCCGCTCATGGCCGAGGCGTTGGCGTATGTCACGCGGTTGGGCACGGGTAACGCCGCGGGGCTCTCCTACGCCCTCGACATCGACGTGAGACGTGCCGAGACGCTGCTCGTCACGCTCGCGGACTGGGACGCGATCGCGGTCGACCCCAGCGACCGCGACACCTACATCGCCAAGGCCGCGCCCGAGCAGGCCGGCGACGCCGTCGCGCTGCTCGACGAGGTGCGCGCACACACGTACCGCGGCCTGCCCACGTGGAAGCGCATCTCGATCCTCTCGGCGGGTGTGATCGTCAACCTGCTCGCTGCGGTGCTGGTCTTCGTCGTCATGCTCTCGGCCGTCGGCGTTCCCACGCAGTCGCTCACGCTTGCAGGGGTGCTGCCCGGCGGTCCCGCCGCCGACGCCGGCATCATGAAAGGCGACACGGTCGTCGCCATCGACGACGAAGTGTTCGGCGACTGGCCGGCGCTGCTCAAGACCCTATCGGCGCACAAGCCGGGCGACACGATCGTCGTGCGTTACACCCGCGACGGCACCGAGAAGACCGCGACCATCGTGCTCGCCGCCAACGAACAGGGTCAGGCCCGGCTCGGCATCGAAGCGTCGATGGTCAACGTGCGAAGCTCGATTCCCGAGGCGTTCAAGCAGTCGTTCGAGTGGATCGGCATGGTATTCGTCGCGATAGGCGGCTTCTTCAACCCCTCGACGTTCCAGACGACCGTCTCGCAGTCCTCCAGCATCGTAGGCGCCTCCGTCGAAGTCGCCCGCGCCGCCGAGGCCGGCTGGCTCTACTACACGTGGATCGTCGCACTGCTGTCGCTCTCGCTCGGCGTCATCAACGTGCTGCCGATGCCGCCCCTCGATGGGGGCAAGATCCTGCTCGAGATCATCGAGCGCATCTCCGGCCGTCAGATCCCGCGCAACATCTCGCTCGGCATCTCCGCAGCCGGCGCGGTGCTCTTGTTCGGGCTCATCGGCTATCTTATGTACTCCGACATCATCCGCTACGTCGTACAGGGCGGATGACGGCTTCAGCAGGGGGGACACGGCCCATATGAACCGCCGAGACACCCGTCCGGTTTCCGTCGGCTCCGTCGCTCTCGGCGGTGGCGCACCCATCGCCGTGCAGTCGATGACGAACACTGACACCTCCGACGTCGCCGCCACGCTCGCACAGATAACCCGGCTCGCCGACGCCGGGTGCGAGATCGTCCGCGTGGCGATCCCGCGCCGCGAAGCGCTCGGCGCGTTCGGAGAGATCGCGGCGGCATCCCCGCTCCCGGTCGTCGCAGACGTCCACTTCGACCACACGATCGCCATCGAGGCCGCTCGTCTGGGCGCCGCCAAGCTGCGTATCAACCCGGGAAACATCGGCGACATGAGCCGCGTCGACGCTGTCATCGAAGCGGCAGGGGAGGCCGGCATCCCGATCCGCATCGGCGTGAACGCCGGCAGCCTCGCCGAGGAGTACCGCGACCTCGACTGGCCGCTCGAGCGCAAGCTCGCCGCGAGCGCCGTCGCATTCTGCCGCCACTTCGAATCGCGCGGCTTCGAGGATGTCGTCGTCAGCGCCAAGGCCTCGAGCGTCAACGCGTGCATCGAGGCCTACCGCCTCCTCGCGGATGAGATCGCGTACCCGCTGCACATCGGCGTCACCGAGGCAGGCACGGCGTTCGCGGGCACCATCAAGTCCGCCGTGGGCCTCGGCGCGCTGCTCGCAGACGGAATCGGCGACACGATGCGCGTCTCGCTCACCGCAGACCCCGTCGAGGAGGTCCGCGTGGCGTGGGAGATCCTCGCCGCGCTCGACATCCGACGCCGCGGTCCCGAGATGATCAGCTGCCCCACGTGCGGCCGCTGCGGTGTCGACCTCATCCCCATCGCCGAGGAGGTCGAGCGGCGCCTCCGCGCGCGCACGACACCGGTCAAGGTCGCGGTCATGGGCTGCGTCGTCAACGGCCCCGGTGAGGCCCGAGAGGCCGACATCGGCGTCGCTGCGGGTGCAGGCGTGGGTCTGATCTTCGCGAAGGGCGAGACCGTGCGCAAAGTGCCCGAGGACCAGATCGTCGACGCGCTCTTCGCCGAGATCGACCGCATTGAGGCCGACCTCGCCTGAGTGCGGGCGCTGCTGTAGCCGCCGGGCCGCGCTGCGGACCGTTCCCATTCACCGCCCATTCGCCCCCTCTGACCGCCGCTTCACGCCGCTGGCCAGCGCAGCGTCGCCGTACCGGCTGTCGCTTGCGGACAATCGTGGGGGAAGCTGACAGGCCGACGTTGCCGACCGCCGAGGATGGGTGAGCATGACTCCGGTGACCAAGGGGTGGACCGTCGCGCTCGCGGGCCTTGGCATCAACCTCGCCTTGGGCATTCTCTACACCTGGAGCGTCGTCGAGAGCGCTCTCGTGCGTCCCGCAGCGGCCGGCGGTCTCTATGAGTGGACGGCCCGCCAGGCGAGCCTGCCCTACATCGTCGCACTCGGATGCTTCGCGCTGACCATGGTGTTCGCGGGCAGGCTCTACGACAGACTCGGGCCGAGGTGGATCGCGACTGCGGGCGGCGTCCTTGTCGGACTCGGGATGATCGTGGCAAGTCTCTCGCCGGTTCATCTGGCGTCCGAGTCCGCATTCCCGCTCACGATGGCCCTGGGGTTCGGCGTCCTCAACGGCATCGGCATCGGGTTCGCCTACGCCGCAGCCACACCGGCTGCGGTCAAGTGGTTCACGCCGGGACGGCGCGGTCTCATCACGGGCGTCGTGGTCAGCGGCTTCGGGCTCGCGTCGCTGTACGCCGCTCCGCTCATGTCGACGGTGATCCGCGTGTACGGCATCCAGGAGAGCTTCTTGTTCCTCGGTGTCGTGTTCTTCGTCATCATCGCCGGCCTGGCCCAGCTGCTCGTCGATCCGCCGCTCGGCTATGTGCCGCCGGGCAGCTACTCAGAGCGGCCCCCGGTCACCGGGCCCCATCCGGGCACCGATGATTGGACCTGGCGCCGGATGGCTGGGACGCGTGCCTTCTGGCTGCTGTGGACGATGCTCGCCTTCGTGTCGCTCGCCGCGCTCGCCGCGATCGGCGAGCTGTCACAGGGTGCCACGGCGCGAGTGGGGGATGCCCCACTCGTGATCCCGCCCGCCGTGTTCGTGGCATTCATCGCGCTCGGCAGCGGACTTGGCCAGCCGGTCGCCGGAGCCATCTCGGACCGCATCAGCCGACAGCACACCATGCTCGGCGTCTTCGCGATACAGGCCGTGCTGACGGTGGTCGCCCTCAGGGCGGACTCCGCGCCGCTCGTCGTTCTCGCGGCGGCGCTCATCGGTGCGACCTACGGGGCGTCCCTGGTGCTGTTCCCGGCCGCCACCTTTGACTTCTTCGGGCTGCGTCATGCGGGCGCGAACTACGGACTGGTCTTCACGGCATGGGGCCTTGGCGGCGTACTGGGAGTCCTGGCGTCCGAGGCGCTCTCCGCGGCGGTGGGGGGCCTGGCGCTGGCCGCGCTTGCCTGCGTGGTCGCGGCGGCCCTTACGTTCCTGCTGCGTGCGCCCACCGAGACGGGCCGTCGTCGCGCCGGGGTCACGCCCGATCGGGCCAGACGAGCGTAGCTCAGACGGTCTTGGTATCCTTCCGTGTGCACGTTCCCCACACATGGAAGAGGCACCGATGACCTTCGCCCTGCGCATGAGTTCGCTGTACGCCCCCACGCTCAAGGAAGACCCGGCCGAAGCCGAGTTGGCGAGCCACCGGCTGCTGCTTCGCGCCGGATTCATCCGCAAGAACGCGGCGGGCATCTACAGCTTCCTGCCGCTCGGGCGGCGCTCGCTTCACAAGATCGAGCAGATCGTGCGCGAGGAGATGGACGCGATCGGCTCGCAGGAGATCATGATGCCGGTCGTCCAGCCCGCAGAGCTGTGGCACGAGTCGGGCCGCTGGGACGTGTACGGTCCCGAGCTCGCGCGCCTCAAAGACCGCCACGGCCGCGAGTTCTGCCTCGGCCCCACGCACGAGGAGATCATCACGTCGCTCGTACGCGCCGATGTGCGCAGCTACCGTGAGCTGCCGCTTTCGCTCTACCAGGTGCAGGTGAAGTTCCGCGACGAGGTGCGCCCTCGCTTCGGCCTGCTCCGCGGCCGCGAGTTCATCATGAAGGACGCCTATAGCTTCCACGCCACGCAGGAGTCCCTGCAGGAGCACTACGACGAGATGAGCCGCGCCTACGCTCGCATCTGCGAGCGGTGCGGACTGGACTACCGCCCCGTCGAGGCCGATTCCGGCCAGATCGGCGGGAAGGTCACCACCGAGTTCATGGCACTCGCCGAGAACGGCGAGGCCGAGATCGTCTACTGCGGCTGCGGCTGGGCCGCCGACGTCGAGGCCGCCGAGACGGTCGTGCCGCGCACACCGAGCACCACCGAGCCCAAGCCCATGGAGCGCATCCACACGCCCGAGATCCGCACGATCGCGGAACTATCGGCGTTCCTCGGCATCTCTGACCACGATACCGTCAAGACGATGGCGGGCAAGACGCCGGAGGGACAGCTCGTGTTCCTGCTCGTTCCCGGCGACCGCGAACTCAACGACATCAAGGCCGCCAACCTCATTCCCGGCTTCGAGCTGCTCGAGGAGGCCGACTTCACAGCGTTCGACATCCCCAAGGGCTCGCTCGGACCGGTCGACGTGAAGCAGGGCACCCTCGTCATCGCGGATCGGAGCCTCGAAGGCGACGTCGCCTGGGGCATCGGCGCGAACGAGAACGACTACCACTACGTCAACGCGCAGCCGGGCCGCGACTTCACCGTCGACCGGTGGGCCGACCTCGTGCTCGCGCAGGCTGGCGACAGCTGCCCTGAGTGCGGCGGTACCGTCCAGATGGCACGCGGCATCGAGGTCAGCCAGGTGTTCCAGCTCGGCACGAAGTACTCGGAGTCGATGAACGCGACATTCACCGACGAAGACGGCAACGAGCAGCCGTTCATCATGGGCTGCTACGGCGTGGGCGTCAGCCGCACGCTGGCCGCGGTCATCGAGCAGTACAACGACGAGAACGGCATCGTGTGGCCTGTGGGCGTCGCACCGCTTGAGGTCGCCGTGTTGCCGCTCATGGCAGAAGGAGACGTTGCCGACGTCGCCGAGCGCATCTTCAACGAACTTGCGGCCGCAGGTATCGAGACCGTCATCGACGACCGCGACGAGCGCGCAGGCGTGAAATTCAACGACGCAGACCTCATTGGGTGGCCTTTCCAAGTGGTTGTGGGTAAGAAGGGTCTGGCAGAGGGTGTCATCGAGCTCAAGGTGCGCGCCACGGGGGAGCGCACGATGGTTCCGGTCGACGAAGCGGTCGCGCGCGTCGCAGACCTCGTCGCCGTCGAACGAAAGAGGTTCGAGCACTAAGCGCCACCACTCCGACAGCGAGGAGGGATCATGCAACGCCACGCACCTGTTCGGCGCCACCTGCACCGGATCGCGATGGTTGCGGCCTGTGCGCTCGCGATGCTCGCGGGCGCGGTGGGATCGGCTTTCGGAGTCACGTACGGCTGGAGTCCGGTCACCACGCCCGCGACCCAGACCATCACCGGTGTCTGCTTCACGAGCGACAACGCCGGCTGGATCGCGACCCAGAGGGGGCTCGTGTACCACACCGACGACGGCGGCTCCACTTGGACGACCGTCCCGGTCGGCACCACCTCCAACCTCAAAGGCGTTCGCTTCGCCGACGCGTACACCGGCTGGGTCACCGGTGACGACGGCACGATCCGCTTCACCGACGATGGCGGAACCGTGTGGCAGACGCAGACCTCGGGCTATACCGGGTCCCAGGGCGGGCCCGAAGTCTTCGACACCCAGCGGGCGTGGATCCCTATGCCGGGTGCCGGAGGCCTGATCCTGCGAACCACCAACGCAGGCACCAACTGGCCTGCGGCGCTTACGGGCACCGGTGAGTCGATCAAGGACGTCAGCTTCGTTGATGCCTTGAACGGCTGGGCAGTGGGCACCGGCGCCGTCAACGGCGCCCTGTTCCGAACCACCGATGGTGGCGTCACGTGGATCCCGGTTTCCCCGGCAGGCACCGTCCACTACATGGACAGCGTGGCGGCGGTCGACTCGATGACCGCGTTCGCAGTCACGACGTGGGGCGAGATCCTCACGACACGCAACGGCGGCGTCTCGTGGGACACCACCCAAAGCGTGTCGCCATCGCTGTACTCGATCGAATCGCGCGGCGGCGGAGAGCTGTGGACCGCCGGCTGGGACAAGGTACTGCACACGCGGGACTCAGGGGTGACCTGGCAGGAAGTCGCCTCCCTCGGCCCGGTCACCATCCGCGACATGTCGTTCCCGTCCGAGTACACCGCCTATGCCTCGGGTGACTCGGGGGTTCTGTTCAAGTACACCGCGCCTGTCGCGCCCGGACCTCACAGTGTCGAGGCAACCGACGCTACGGCGGTCGAGGTCACCTGGACCCCCTCGCCGGATGCCGCCTACTACGAGTACCGCTACGGCTCCACAGAGGGCACCACGACCGGCACGGAGATCTCGATGCCGTCGCCACCCTTCGGTGACACGACGGTCCGGGTCCGCGCCATCACCTCGGAGGGGCTGTCGAGCCCTTGGGTCGCGGCGACCGTCACCAACCACGAGCTCCTGCTGGATGCGCCCGTTCCGGGCGCCGCAGCGGTCGTCGATGACGACAACGTATTCGTGAGCTGGCCGGCCGTGCAGAACGCCACCGGCTACCGCTACCGTCTCGCGGGCGGCAGTATCGCCGAGACGACCGCGACCGGGGTCACGGTCTCTGACCTGACGCTCGGCGACAACCACATCGAGGTTCAGGCGCGTTCGAACCGCTCGGAGAGTCCGTGGGCTTCGATCCATGTTGAGTACGCGATACCGCAGCCCCAGACGATCTCGATCGGATGCACGCCTTTCACGCTGGTCTACCCGGCCACATCCGTCACAGTCACGGGCACGACGACCGGAGTCCCTGCGGGCAGCGCAGCGCACGCCGCCACGGTCACGGTCGACGTGCGTCCGTACGGTGGGACGCTGTTGACCAAGGCCGCAGTGCGCAGCAGTGCGTCCGGGGTCGTGCCGGCAACCGCGGTCGGCATCACGGGTACCTCATACGTCCGACTCAACTCCGAGGGTGACGCGCACTGGCTGGCGGCGACCTCACCCGAAGTGAAGGTCTACTACAAGCCGTCGGTTTCGACGCCGAGCGTGCCCAAGGTTCGCAGGAACAGGAAGTTCACCACCACGTTCAAGGTCTACACGCCGGCTGCGAACACATCCGCGGTCGTGACGTTCACGTACTACCGCAAGGTGTCCGGACATTGGAAGAAGATCACCAAGCTCACCGCAAGCCGTGGAGCATGGAGCTCGAACCGGACCGTATTCACGCGCAGCTACACCGCGAAGACCGCCGGCAAGTGGAAGGTCACCGCCTCGTACTGGGGCAAGGGCCGGTACCTCGATCGCGTGAAGACCACGTACTTCACAGTCAACTAGGGACTGTCTGACACGAGCCGCCCCCGGGGTCGATTTCCTCCCCGCGGGCGGCTTTGTCATGCTCAGGGCCTGTGTTACAATCCGCTCCGCACGTGAAACATGCCGTCTTGCGAGAAGTGGGCTTACGCTCGCTTCTTTTGTTCTGCGGACAGGGAGGTGATTGAGAGTGACCAAGATCGACGTCGTCGGGCGCGTCACAGCGCTGCTCGAACCAGCCGCGGCGGACAACGGCTACGAACTCGTGGCGGTTGAACTCGCCGGTGGTAAAGGCACTCCGATCGTCCGTGTGCTGCTGGACCGCGAGGACGGCATCACGCTCGACGCGATCGCCGAGGCGAACACCTGGATCTCGGCCGTTCTCGATGCCGAGGAGCCCTTCAGTGGGCCCTACACGCTCGAGGTCTCATCGCCGGGCGTGGACAGGCCGCTTGTGAAGCGCGCGGACTTCGAGCGCTTTGCAGGGGAGAACGTGCACATCAAGACCTCGACCGGCGAGAAGCGCAGGTCGTGGCATGGCGTTCTGCTCGGCATGGAGGGCGACGATGTCGTCCTTGAGGTCGAGGGCGAGCGCGTGAAGATTGCGTACGAGACGGTTCAGAAGGCGCGCCTCAAGGGCGTCGTCGACTTCGGCAGGGAAAGGGGAGCAGTCTAGATGAGCTCCGAACTGATGGATGCCCTCAAGGCACTGGCACGTGAGAAGAACATCGACGAGTACGAGATGCTCGATCGTCTGGAGGCGTCGCTTTCGACCACCTACCAGCGCATTCTCGATCTCGAGAACCCCACCCGGGTCATCATCGACCGCGAGAGCGGCCGCATCTACGTCTACGAGCTCATCCCGCACGGTGAGATCGACGAGGAGACCGGCCTGGCTGAGTCCTACGAGGAGCGCGACGTCACCCCTGCCGACGTCAGCCGTATCGCGGCGCAGAACGCCAAGAACGTCATCGGCTCGATCATCCGCGACGCGGAGCGCGAGCGGATCTTCGACGAGTACGCCGACCGCATCGGCGAGTCGGTGACCGGCACCGTTCAGCAGTCCGACAGCCGATACACCCTCATCAAGCTGCGCGAAGGCGTCGAGGCGCTGCTGCCGCCCAGCGAGCAGCCGGGCAACGAGCGCTACGACCACAACCAGCGCATCAAGGCCTACATCATCGACGTGCGCAAGACCTCCAACGAGCCGTCGATCGTCGTGTCGCGTACGCATCCGGGCCTCATCCGCCGCCTGTTCGAGATCGAAGTGCCCGAAGTCTACGACGGCATCGTCGAGATCAAGAGCGTCGCTCGTGAGCCGGGTATGCGCTCCAAGGTCGCGGTGGCGAGCCGCGAGGGCGGCCTCGACCCGGTCGGCGCGTGCGTCGGCCCCAAGGGTAGCCGCGTGCGCATGATCGTGAGCGAGCTGCGCGGCGAACGCATCGACGTCGTGCCGTGGAGTGAGGAGCCGAGCGCGTATGTCTCCAACGCGCTCTCGCCGGCCAAGGTCGACCGGGCGCTCATCGACGAGGACACCCACACCGCTACCGTCGTCGTGCCCGACGACCAGCTGTCGCTTGCCATCGGCAAGGAGGGGCAGAACGCCCGTCTCGCCGCCAAGCTCACCGGCTGGCGCATCGACATCAAGAGCGCGTCGATGGCCGCGGCGGCCGGCATCGTGCTTCCGCAGACCTCTCACAAGGCCGCGACCGAGGAGTTCGACGGTCGCTGCGTCGCCGTGACATCCACCGGCGTGCGCTGCCGCAACCAGGCGCGCCCCGGAAGCTTCTACTGTGGTCTTCACGACAAGGAGGCAGCCGCCGAGTGATGAAGGCACGCAAGGTACCGAACCGCACGTGTGTCGCGTGCCGGAACGCGGATGAGAAGCGCTCGTTCGTGCGCATCGTCCGCACTCCGGAGGGCCACGTGGAGGTCGACCCTCGAGGTAAGGCGAACGGCAGAGGGGCGTACCTGTGTGCAAAGGCCGGGTGTTTCGACGTGGCGCGCCAACGGCGCAAGCTCGACTCGGCTTTGAGGGTCAACTTGAGAGACGACGATTACGACCGGTTGCGCAGAGACTTCGAGAAGCTGCTCGAAACGCTACCGAACGAGCAGCAGGGACGGTGACGCAATGCCCGCAATGAGAGTACACGAGCTCGCGAAAGAGTTCGGCATGACATCGAAGGAGCTGCTGGACAAGCTCCAGGAGCTCAAGATCCCGGCCAAGAACCACGCGTCGACGCTGGTCGAGGCGTACGTGGACAAGATCCGCAAGTCGCTTGGCCCGGAGATCGCCGAGCGCCAGGCCGCCGTGGCCGAGGAGGTCGCGCGCAAGGAGGCCGAGGAGGCCGCCAAACGTGAGGCCGAGCTCGCCGCCCGCAAGGCCGCCGAGGAAGAGCGCCGTCGCGCGAGCGAGGAAGAGCGCCGTCGCCGCGACGAGGAGCAGGCCGCTCGGGCCGAGGCAGCGCGTCAGCGCGCCGCTGCCGAGGCCGGCCCAGCGACAACGGCCGTCCCAGTGGCACGCGAGGTCGCCGCAGCACCGGTCGCCGAGCCGATCGTTGCCGAGACAGCGCCCGCAGTCGAGGCCGAGAAGCCCGCGAAGAAGCCGGCTGCCAAGGACAAGGCCAAGGCCGAGGCCGGGGCCGAGGAGCCGGCCGCCGAGCTCGCAACTCCCGAGGCGGCCGCTGAAGCCGCCGAGCCCGCACCGGTCGCGCCGCTGACTCCGCCGGTCAAGCCGAAGCACGACCCGCGCGCCGAGCTCGAGGCGGCCATCGCCGCCGAACGCGCGCGTCTCGAGGCCGAGGAAGCCGCGGCCCTCAACAAGGAAGAAGAGGACCGCTACCGCCAGATGGCGCAGCAGGCCGAGGAGATCCAGCGCTCGAAGGTCATCGAGGAGGCCCGCGCGGCAGTCGCCGCCGCGGCCGCCGAGGGTGGCCGCAAGAAGAAGAAGCACAAGAAGCCGGCCGGTGAGGAAGTCGAGGCCGCCGCGCACCACGCTGCCGCCACGACGACCGACCTGCCGGTCGGCGGCGACGCCGTCACGGTCGCCGAGGGCGTGACCGTCGGCGACTTCGCCGAGGCGCTCGGCGTGCCCGCCAACGACGTCATCAAGCGCCTGTTCATGCTCGGTTCGCCGCTCACCGTGAACCAGCCCATGACTCGCGACATCATCGAGATCATCGGCGAGGACCTTGGCCGAGAAGTGCTGGTCATCACCCCGGAGGAGGAGGCCAACCAGGCGTTCGTCTTCCACGATGAGCCCGAGGACCTCAAGCCCCGTCCGCCGGTCGTCACCGTCATGGGACACGTCGACCACGGCAAGACGTCGCTGCTCGACGCTATCCGCGAGACCGGCGTCGCCGCGACAGAGGCCGGCGGCATCACGCAGCACATCGGTGCGTCGGTCGTGAACAAGAACGGCCGCCAGATCACCTTCATCGACACGCCGGGTCACGAGGCGTTCACGGCCATGCGTGCCCGCGGCGCCAACGCGACCGACGTGGTCGTGCTCGTGGTCGCCGCCGACGACGGCGTCATGCCGCAGACCATCGAGGCCATCCACCACGCGAAGGCCGCGAACGTGCCGATCATCGTCGCTGTCAACAAGATCGACAAGGACGGCGCGAACCCCGACCAGGTCCGCCAGATGCTTACCGAGTACGAGATCGTGCCGGAGGAGTGGGGCGGCACCAACATCTTCGTGAACGTCAGTGCGAAGAAGCGCATCGCTATCGACGACCTGCTCGAGATGATCCTGCTGCAGGCCGACATCCTCGAGCTTAAGGCCAACCCCGACACCATCGCCAGCGGTGTCGTCATCGAGGCCAAGCTCGACAAGGGCCGCGGTCCGGTCACCACCGTCCTCGTACAGCGCGGCACGCTACGCGTCGGTGATGCCATCGTCGCCGGCACCGCGTACGGCCGCGTCCGCGCGCTGCTCAACCCGCTCGGCGAAGCGGTCGAGTCCGCCGGTCCGGCCGATCCGGTCGAGATCCAGGGCCTCGCGAGCGTGCCGAGCGCCGGTGACGAGTTCCGCGTCTACGCCGACGAGCGCGATGCGCGCAACCTCGCCGAGGAGCGTCAGCTCAAGCTGCGCACCCTGTCGCAGGGCCGCAAGACACACGTCACCCTCGACGACCTGTTCGCTCGAATCAGCGAGGGCGAGCTCAAGGACCTCAACCTCGTCGTCAAAGCTGACGTTCAGGGCTCCATCGAGGCCCTCAAGGACGCGCTCGACAAGATGGACCAGACCGAGGTCCGTATCAACGTCATCCACTCCGCCGTCGGCGCCGTGAGCGAGAGCGACGTACAGCTCGCCGACGCCTCCGACGCCATCATCATCGGCTTCAACGTTCGCCCGCAGCCCAAGGCCAAGGCGCTCGCCGAGCAGGAAGGCGTCGACATCCGCCTGTACCGCGTCATCTACCAGGCGATCGAGGAGATCAACGCCGCCCGCATCGGCCTTCTCGCTCCGGAGTTCCACGAAGAGGACACGGCGCGCGTCGAGGTCCGCGAACTCTTCCGCGTTCCCAAGCTCGGCGTCATCGCCGGTTGCTACGTGGTCGAGGGCGAGATCACCCGCGACGACAAGATCCGCATCGTCCGCGACGGCACGATCATCCACGACGGCACGCTGCATTCGCTGCGCCGCTTCAAGGACGACGTGAAGTCCGTACGCCAGGGCTTCGAGTGCGGTATCGGCATCGACAACTTCCAGGACCTCAAGGAAGACGACATCATCGAGGCGTACAAGATCATCGAAGTCGCCCGCGAGTCGTAAGGCAACGCCATGAAGCAGACACCGAATAGCCGCCGCCTCAACGAGACGGCGCGCGAGATCATCGCCAGCATCCTCATCACCGAGGTGTCCGATCCGCGGCTCGACCTCGTCACCGTCACCGGCGCCGAGGTCAGCCCGGACCGTTCGATCATGTCCGTGTACGTGAGCACCGACCCCGAGCGCTACGACGAGGTTCTCGCCGGCCTCGAGTCGGCCAAGGGCCGTATCCGCTCCATCCTCGGCAAGTCGATCAGCTGGCGCGTCACGCCTGACCTTCGCTTCTTCATCGACGAGTCGGTCGATACCGGCATGGCGATCGAGGATGCGTTGCGCGACGTGCCGCCGACTCTCGCGGCCGAGCGTGCCGCCGAGCAGGGCGCCGAGGCCGCAGCCGAGGTCGACGCCGACGCCGGGGACGCCGAAGCACCCGCCACCGCCGACGAGGCGGGGGAGGCGTAGGGCGGTGCAGGCCGCGTACCACCACGCCCTCGTTGCGCTCCAGCGCGCGGAGTCCGTCGTGGTGTGTGCGCACGTGCGCCCCGACGGCGACGCCATGGGCTCGGTGCTGGGGCTGACTCTCGCGCTGCGTGAGAACGGCGTGGCCGCGGTCCCGACGCTGGCCCACGGTGCGCGCGTGCCCACAACCTACGAGTTCCTGCCGGGTTCGAGCCTCTTCGTCCCTGCGCACGACCTCGAGGCACCACAGGTCTTCGTCGCACTCGACAGTCCCAATCTCGATCGTATCGGCGATGGTGCCAAGCTCGCGAAGGCCGCCGAGACGGTCATCGTCATGGACCACCACCCGGACACGCTCGACTTCGGTGACGTGCTCATTCACGACCCGCGAGCCGCGGCGTCCGGACAGATCGTCTGGAACCTCGTCAAGGAGCTGGACAAACAGCCCACCCCCGAGGTGGCGACCTGCTGCTACACAGGCCTCATGACCGATACCGGGCGCTTCTGCTACGACAACACGACCGGGGACGCGTTCCGCGCCGCCGCCGAGATGGTCGACGCGGGCGTGAACCCGGCCGAGGTCGCGGTCTACGTGTACCAGAGCCGCTCGGCGGCATCGCTCGCGATCGAGAACCGCGCGATGTCGCGTCTCACCATCGCCAACGACGGCCGCGTCGCATACGCGTGGGTCACCGATGAGGATTTCGCTGAGATCGGCGCGCTCCCTGAAGAGGCCGAATCGCTCCCAGACGCCGTGCGCGTCGTTCACGGCGTCGATGTCGCGATCCTGCTCCGCCAGGCCGGCGGTGAGGTGCGCGGCAACCTGCGCTCCAAGACGGGCTTCGATGTCTCGGCGGTCGCCCGCCACTTCGGCGGCGGGGGCCACCGGGCTGCGTCCGGATTCACCTTCGCCGGAACGGTCGAGGCGCTTCTCCCGCAGCTGCTCGCGCTCATGCCCGGCGGCGAGAGCGCGTGAGCGCACGCCGAGGCGCGACCGAACTCTCGGGCATCCTCGTGATAGATAAGCCGCAGGGGATGACGAGTCACGATGTCGTCAACCGCGTGCGCCGCATCACCGGCGAGCGCCGGGTGGGCCACGCGGGCACGCTCGACCCGATGGCTACCGGCGTGCTCGTGGTCCTGGTCGGGCCCGCCACACGCCTCGCGCCCTACCTCACCGCTGCCGAGAAGACCTACGTCGCGCGCATCGACTTCGGCGCCGAAACCGACACCGACGATGCCGAGGGTCGTATCACGGTCACCGCACCGATCCCTGACGAGGTCTGCGACCCATTCGCGGCGACAGCGCTGGTGGCAGGCCTGGTTGGCACGCACGAACAGGTCCCTCCGGCGTACTCGGCGCTCAAGCGTGACGGCGTCACCGCGTACCACGCCGCTCGGCAGGGCGAGGCGCTCGAGCTTGCGCCCCGCACGATCGAGGTCGCTGCCGCCGCGCTCATAGGCGTTGCCGTCGACCCGGCCCGCTGGACCGTGGAGTTCGCCGTCTCGAAAGGTACCTACATCCGAGCCCTCGCACGGGACATCGGTCGCGCTGTTGGCAGCGCGGCCCACCTCGGCGGCCTGACGCGCACCCGCAGCGGAGCGGTCTCGCTCGATGCCGCGCACACCCTCGACGAGCTCGAGACCGCCGGCGCCAGCGGCGTCGAAGCGCTCTTCGCCGACCCGGTCGCCGCCCTAGGGCTTCCAGAGCTCGCGGTCGACGAAGCCGGCGCGGCGCTCGTCGCCAACGGCCGCACGCTGGCGTCCACGGTCGTGGGGGCGCCCACCGGCACTCCCGTCTCGGTGACCCACGCAGGACGGCTCGTGGCGGTGTACGCTGCTTCCGGCGGCGGAGCGAAGCCGCTCGCAGTCATCCCAGGCGGCGTCAGCGGAGGGGGAGCACCATGAGCCCGATCTTCTACGAGGACTCGCTCGGCGCGAAACTCGCCGAGAAGGCCGCCCAGGCCACTGACCGGGCACGCGAGGCAGAGCTTGCTTACATCGACGATCCGGAAGCCCTCGAACGCGCAGAGCAGGAGGTCCACAACCTCGACGTCACGCCCGACTACAGCGCGGTGGGTGACGACTGGGTGGTCGTGTTCGGTCCGTCGAAGGTCAGCAGCGTGATCGACGTGGCTGGGCCCACAGCCATGCTCATCGCGATGCCGCTCGACGCCGAGGGGATCGCCTACTGTTGGGACCCGTACCCGCCGCAGGACATGCCGGGGGCCGCGACGCCGGCCGAGCACGCAGCTGACCGGCCGTTCTCCATCCTGGTGGCGCCCGAGAACGCCGAGCGTGCGCGAGAACTGCTCGCGGGCACCCGCGAAGGCTCGACGGGCGTCACCGGCGTGGCTGCCACCCACGAACGCACGCCTGAAGCGCTCCGCGCCCGCAGAGTGCTCTCCGGAAGCTCACTCGTCCTGCTGTACGGCGCGATCGCCGTCGCCATGGTCATATCGATCGTCCTGTGGCTTGTCGAACGCCTGCAGTAGCGGCAGTCTGCACGTAGCGCATTCACGAAACGGAGTCGCATTGCCCGCATCAATCGTCACCTGGTCGCAAGACACCTCGAACCTCGGTCCCGTCTGCGTAGCGATCGGCGTCTTCGACGGCGTCCACATCGGACACCAGGCGCTCCTGCGCGACGCCGTCGCCGATGCTCGGCAGCGCGGCGTGCGCGCGGCGGCTGTCACTTTCGACCGCGATCCGGACCAGGTCGTCTCGGCGGCTACGGCCGCTCCGCAGCTGATCACCCTCGCCGACAAGCTCTCGTGCATCGCCGATACGGGCATCGACGTGATCCTCGTCGTGCCGTTCACGCCACTGCTCGCCGAGATGGCGCCTGAGTCGTTCGTCGACAGCGTGCTGCTCTCGGCGTTGAAGCCGGCTTCGGTACACGTCGGCCGGGACTTCCGGTTCGGGGCGCGTGCGGTGGGCGACGTCGGCGCATTGCAGCGCCTCGGCATGACGCGAGGCTTCGAGGTGTGCTCGCACGACCTCGTGACCGCCGATGGCGCTCCGGTGACCTCGACACGTATCCGCGGCCTCGTCGCCGCAGGTGACGTTCGCGGCGCGGCAGAGCTGCTGTGCTACAAGCCCCGCGTGACCGGACGCGTCCACCGCGGGCGGGGGGAGGGCGTCAAGCTCGGCTTCCCGACCGCCAACATCGTGCCGGTACCGTTCGCGGCGCTGCCCGCCAACGGCGTCTACGCCGGCCGTGCGATGCTCGAGGACGGCGTCGAGTGGGCCGCCGCGATTTCGGTTGGCACGCCGCCGACGTTCCCTGAAGCGCGCGACTACCTCGAGGCGCACCTCGTCGACTTCGAAGGCGACCTCTACGACCAGACGATCACACTCGAGTTCTTCGAGAAGTTGCGCGACCAGCAGGCCTACGGCTCGATCGAGGACCTGACCGATGCGATCGCCACCGACGTCGAGAACACCCTCGAGATCGCCGGTTTCGATGAAGACGGGAGCGATGAGGAGGACCTCACTTCCGACGAGTTCGCCGATGAGGACGCGGTCTACACCGACGAAGACCTCGTCGAGGATCCTGCGGCGCTCGCAGCAGCCGAGGCCGCCGTCGCCGAGTACGATCCGGACTCCGTGTTCGAGTCGGTCGACAGCGAGTGGGTCGAGGTGCTGGATTCGACTGCGGTTTCGAACATGCTCGATGCCCCCGGTTGGACGGCGTTCATGATCACCTCGCCGCTGAGCGCGGCAGGTATCCCCTTCGTATGGGACCCGTTCGAGCCTGGCCTGAGCCCTCAGCCGCACCCCGTCGCCATGCAGATCGTCCAGCCGTTTCGCCTGCTCGTGCCAGTGGCACATGCGAGCGAGGCGAGCAAGCTGCTCTCCACTGAAGAGGACGCGAGCGCTGAGGAGTCGCTACGGACGTCCGCCGCAGCTGACGAGCAGGACCTCGACTCGAGTCTTGTCTCAGACCCCGACGCCCTTGCTGCAGCCGAGGCAGCCGTCCGTGCTCTGCCGGCAGACGAAAGCCCGGATCGCGATGACGAACTGGTCACCCTGGTCAGAAACCTCCCCTATGACATGCCACGGCTTCGGAGCATCGACGCACGGCTCTCGGCCGCGGGCGTGACGGCGGTCTGGACGCCGTATCCGCCCCAGGAGGCACCGCTGCTTCGGGTTGGGCTGCTGGGGGACAACCTGTTCCGGGTCGAGGTCTGGAACTCGCAACTTGCTACTGCGCGGGCAGCGCTCCAGGACGTGGAGCCGCTCGCGTAGGAGAGGCAACACCCGGCACCGTGTGTGTGCTATACTTCCACGGTTGTTCAAAGGTACCCCGGCCTGAGAGGTGCGATCTCCACCATCGGCCATCCCGGACCGGGGCGTATCCACATGAAAGGTGGACTGCAATGCCGCTGGATAAGAGCGTCAAGGCCGACATCATCGCGGAGTACAAGCGCGGGGATGCCGACACCGGTTCTGCCGAGGTTCAGATCGCCCTGCTCACGCAGCGCATCCGCGACCTCACCGAGCACCTCAAGACCCACAAGAAGGACCACCACACCCGCCGTGGACTTCTCAAGCTCGTCGGTCAGCGCCGTCGCCTGACCAACTACCTCAAGAAGAGCGATATCGAGCGCTACCGCGCCGTCATCGCCAAGCTGGGGATTCGCGGGTAGCTCACACGAAGTAAGGCGGAAGGCGGGAGCGACCAAGCTCCCGCCTTCTTCTTGCAGAGGGCACCGTTGCTTCGCGGTGCGGCCCCGGCTCGCCGACAACCCCCGGCTGGACGGGTACAAGAGGATGCGGGCGCCGGACGCGCACCGCGAGAAGTGGGGCCGAAGCGCATGGGGCGCTCGGCTGCAGTAGAGGGAAGAAGAGATATGGCTAAGGTAGTAGAGAAGTTCGAACTGTACGGCAAGGAGTACGTTCTGGAGACCGGCGAACTGGCCAAGCAGGCCGGTGGCGCCGTTCTCGTGCGTCAGGGGGAGTCGATCGTGCTCGTCACGGCGACCGCCTCTAAGTTCCCCAAGGACTTGGACTTCTTCCCGCTCACGGTCGACTTCGAAGAGCGCATGTACGCCGCCGGCAAGCTGCCGGGCGGCTTCATCAAGCGTGAGTCGCGCCCGAGCGAGAAGGCGACGCTTACCGCCCGCATGATCGACCGCCCGATCCGCTCGTCGTTCGCGGACGGCTTCCGCAACGAGGTCCAGGTCATCGCGACGGTCCTCTCCGCCGACCAGATCAACCAGCCCGACGTCATCAGCATCATGGGCGCCTCCTCGGCGCTGCTCGCTGCAGGCATCCCGTTCGAGGGCCCGCTCGCCGGCGTGCGCATCTGCCGCGACATGGAGACCGGTGAGTTCATCGTCAACCCGAGCTTTGATGAGGCCGAGGACTCCGACCTCGACCTCGTGGTGGCCGGCTCCAAGGACGCCGTCTACATGCTCGAAGCCGGCGCCCGGGAAGTCACCGAAGAGGACATGCTCAAGGCGATGATGTTCGCGCAGGAAGCCATCGGCGCATTCTGCGACGCGCAGGCGAAGTTCCTGTCGCAGGTCGAGATCACCCCGATGGACGTCAAGCTCCAGGTCATCGACGAGGAGCTCAAGGCCCGCATCTTCGAGGCCGGTGCCGAGAAGATGAAGGCGGCGCTTCACAACGCCGACAAGCACGCCCGCATGGACGGCGTCCAGGCGGTCAAGGATGAGCTCATCGACACGTTCACTCCCGAGGAGCTCGCCGAGAACGGCAAGGACATCAAGGCCTGCCTCAAGATGCTCGAGAAGAAGACCATGCGCGCGATGGTCCTCGACGAGGGCGAGCGCGCTGATGGCCGCAAGCTTGACGAAGTCCGCCAGATCACCACGGTCGCCGGGTACCTGCCGCGCAGCCACGGTTCCGGCCTCTTCACCCGCGGCCAGACGCAGGTCCTCTCCGTCCTGACGCTGGGCATGCTGTCAGAGTGGCAGCGCATCGACACGATCGACGTGTCCGAGGGCAAGCGCTACCTGCACCACTACAACTTCCCGCCGTTCTCCACCGGCGAGACGGGCTTCATGCGTGGCCCCAAGCGCCGCGACATCGGCCACGGCGCACTTGCCGAGCGCGCCCTGCTGCCGGTCATCCCGGCCGAGGACGAGTTCCCGTACACGATCCGCATCGTGTCCGAGGTCCTCGAGTCCAACGGCTCGAGCTCCATGGGTTCGGTCTGCGGCTCGACCCTGTCGCTGATGGACGCCGGCGTGCCGATCAAGGCTCCGGTCTCCGGTATCGCCATGGGCCTCATCAAGGAGGGCGACAAGGTCGCCATCCTCACCGACATCCAGGGCCTCGAGGACTTCCTCGGCGACATGGACTTCAAGGTGGCCGGTACGCCTGAGGGCATCACCGCCATGCAGATGGACAACAAGGCCAAGGGCCTGTCGCTCGAGATCCTCACCAAGGCGCTCATGCAGGCCAAGGAAGGCCGCGCCTTCATCCTGGGCAAGATGATGGAGTCGATCGAGACGCCGCGTGAGGAGATGAGCAAGTACGCGCCGCGCATCATCACGGTCAAGATCCCGACCGACAAGATCCGCGACGTCATCGGTTCGGGCGGCAAGGTCGTCCGAGGCATCCAGGAAGAGACCGGCGCCCAGATCGACATCCAGGAAGACGGCACGATCTACATCGCGTCGCGCGACCTCGGTGGCGAAGAGGCGGCCCGCCGCATCAAGGCCATCGTCAAGGAGCCGGAGATCGGCGAGGAGTACCACGGCCGCGTGGTCTCGATCCAGGCGTTCGGCGCATTCATCGAGCTCATCCCCGGCAAGGACGGCCTGCTGCACATCAGCCGCGTCGCCAACGGCCGCGTGGGCAAGGTCGAAGACGTGCTCAACGTGGGCGACGAGGTCCACGTCAAGATCATCGACATCGACGACCGCGGCAAGGTCAGCCTCGACAGGCTCGACAAGCCCGACGCTCCCGAAGGCAGCGCCTCCAGCGCGCCGAGCGGTGGCGATCGAGGTGACCGCGGCGATCGCGGCCCGCGTCGCGATGGTGGCGGCGGAGACCGCGACCGCAAGCCGAGGCGGCACCACTAGTCGCTGGTCAGAGTGAGTAGCAGCACCCCCGTTCGCCGAGACAGGCGGGCGGGGGTGCTTTGCGTTGGGGCGGGGAGATGCGGACTTGGGATTGGGTGCGCGGAGTCAATATGTGGGCGCTCGACGGCGTGTATGCGCTACGCTGGAGCCGTAGGCGGTCCGGGTAATGGGGATGATTGCGGACTGCGGATTCAGTGTTCGATTGAGTGGGGTGGATATGGGGCAGCGGCAGACGCAACTCGGCTGGGCGTCGATCGCCGTCGCATCCCTGAGCATCATCACGAGCATCGGGCAGCTTTACGTCTTCGCCTGGCAGCAGGAAACATTCGAGGGCACGCGGCTGGCCCTGCTGCTCTCGCAGTCCTATGCGGCCTCTGTCGTCATGGCTCTCATCGCACTCGGCCTTGCGTTCGGGGCCATTTCTCGACGTGTCGCGCAGGCACGAGCGGCTGCGGTTATCCTGTCGGTGTTCGCGCTGCTTCTCGCCGGTTGGAGTCTGCTCGCCGGCGCATAACCGGGTCCGCACCAATCGAACAAAGGCATCAACCTGACGGCCAGAAGGTAGACTGCGGAAGAGAGGCGCCTGTGCCGCAGGTTATGCCTAAGACGTTCGACACACCTTGGTGACAAGTGCTGGTAGTCTACTGGTGGCGGTGCAATCGAGCGCTGATGATTGCCCAGTAGGGCTGTCGAGCCTCTGCTGATCGCCAGTTTGTGGCCTTGACGGACGAGAGGCGGCTGCCGTGGGGACTCGGGAAGACAAGAAGCGCGCGACTCTGAAGAATCATCTTCATGAGCAGATTGAGTATCGTCGCAAGTACCACAAGTCGGACTTCTACATGGCAAACGTCCTCCTTCTGGCCGGTGTGCTGGCGTCCTTCTTGGGTGCTCCGGCCATTGCGCTGACGTATGTCCATGGATGGCTTGCGGCAGCCCTCGTCGCAACCCCGGGTCTCATACTTCTTATTCAGCGCGCCTTCTCGCCCTACGACAGGGCCCAATGGAACCAGCGCTACCAGATTGAGCTCGAGTTCCTGTTCCGCATGCTGGATCTAGAGGACGCCCCTGTCGATCAGGTGAACGGCATGCTCATTCGGCTGGACAGGCTTATGCACGAGAACTACCCCCAAGGCAAGTACGCCCTCCCGGAGATTGAGGAGGCGCTGTCGCCGGTGGGCGAACCAGACGTCGCAGCATCCTCGGCATGAGCGTTGCCTTTGCCGAGGTGTGCCGAGAACAAGCGTTCGAGCCGACGGAAAATGGTGGAACACCTCGTGCGCGCTCGAGCGCGACTCAAAGGCAACAACGTTAGGCGAACACAATGCATCAAGACTGAGGGGGAGGGCGTGGCAGACGTATCCAAGAACGCCAAGGCAATCCTGAATGATCCTAGGCAGCTTGAGATGTTCGCGAATCTCAACCGGGTTGCAGTCGATGCTGCCAAGGAGATTCTCGGCCGGCTGATCAAGGAGCCGGAGATTGACCAGACTGCACAGGAGTTCGTTTCGTCTCCGGAGCGCAGTGACGACTTCAAAGCCTTCATGGCCGGTCAGGCAAAGGGCTACGTGGACGGTCACGAAGCCGGTTTTGCCAAGGGCGTGGCCGCCGGCGGCGCTGTGATTGGCACATTGACTCTCGCGGCGTGGGCCTTTGTGAAGAGCGGTGGACTCAACGCCATCAAACCCAAGTAGAGCCACGGTTCAAGGCCTTGGGTGGACAAGGGGGATGTTGCGGTGGGGGCTACGCCGAACCTAGAGAACGCGAACAACAGGGGCTTTCTTTGGCCACCGATTTCGGATGCGGTTGATACGTTTCTGAGGCGTAAACACACCGGCGCGAGCTCCTTCGAACGCACATGGCGCCTGATTCATCTCTGGGAAGCAATCGAGATCACTCTCGCGCTGGCGGCGATGGGATTCGCCGCCAGATCTCCCGAACAACAGGATTCTCTTCGCAGACAGAGGCAATTTCTACATGGCAGGACTTGGGACCCAGTGCTGGAGGCATTCAACGACACCCCGGCGGCCCTCGCGGGCAATATCGATCAATGGATCAACATCCTGGACCATGTCGCCAAGTCACCGGACTCAAACACCGGCTATCTTGAAGCGCTTGCCAACTTTCTCAACTGCGAGTGTCTTCGCGTCGAGAAACTGCTCAATGCATGGCTGAAGACGTGCGACGTTCCAGCTGAGTATCTCAGGCGTGAGGAGGTCGATGTCAGGACCGCTATGCGGTACGTGAACACATTCAGGAATCGATTTGCACATGTCCCATTCCCGTACGACCCACTTACGGAAATCTGTGACGCGCTGGAGGACCTAACGGAGCAACTGTTCGCCATCTCGCCAGCACCGGCTTCCCATGAGAAGGATGGCCGGAGCAGCCCCCTGACAGGAGCTCTGCAATCAGAATCGTCCTTCATGCATGGGAGCCAAATAGAGTCGACGAATCTGCCGGTCGGCAACCTCTCGTTCGTGTTCCCGTGCAAACGGTCCGCGCCACGTGACGCGTGGGAGACGGGTGCGCTCGTATATGTAGATCCAATGATGCGCCCCCACATCCTTACCCGGCTCAAGGGCCAGGACGCCTGTGAGTACACTCGCTTCAAGGCGGAAGCGAATTCGGTTGTGGTGATCTCTCGCGAGCTAGACGAGCCGCTGAAGACTCCGGATCGCAGTGAGTTCATCCAGATTGACGACGCCGCTGACAACGGAGAACATGACCGCAGCGTGACGATGTCCGAGGCGCTCGCAGCGATAAGGGATGCAGACTACGACACCGGCATTCGCTTCTTCGAGGGCCTGCTGTCCGAGCAGCCTGACTACCACGTGGGTTGGCTTAGGCTCGGTCATGCTAAGAGAGAGAAGGCTGTGCGGCTGGTGTACAAAGACCGCCAGCAGGCCGCGAGTCTCCTGAGGGAAAGCGTTGCCGACTTCGAGAAGGCGCAACAGCACATTGAGCAGGGCTATCGTGCGGTGGCTCACTACGAGAAGTCGAAGTCGCTCTATCGGTTGGCAAAGATGGACCCAGTGGACCTTGCCAGCCGGGAGGCGGCCATCCAAGAGGCTGCACTCGCGTGTGAGTTGTCGGATGAAGAGCGCAACTACACCTGGCTCGACTTCCTGGAGTCCTATCCTCCTTGGAAAGAGGCGACTGAGTGCGCTGCGCCTGTCGCCTAACAATGGCATCGCGCGGGCGGCGAAAGGGGGCATCGACAGTGGGCCGGTGAACGCCGCTCATGCCAAACACGTCAGTCTTAGGCCTGTGACGGCTTGCTGTTTGACCTTGATCGACTTGCTGACCCGGGGCGGAAGTTGCCCGGCCGAAAGCGGGGTACTCCGATGGCGCGCTCTTGCGACGAATGCAAGGCTCCAATTCCAAGGGGGCAGGAGAACTGTCGCAATTGTGGCGCGGGTAGTCCTCCACGCAGTCATACTGCGACCGCTCTTGCGGATCTAGCGGAAGGCGTGGCCTCACCTCAATCGCCAGGTGGACTGCCTGCACCGCGGGTAGCCCAGCCGCCTGGGCTCTCGCTAGGTTCTGTCGTGAGTCCCGACGAGCCGAGTCTACAGACAGCTCGTGACAGACGTCTTGAAAGACGGCGACAGAGAGAGAGTGAACGCCTGGCCAGAATCAGTGAGATTGTGAGCAGCAGAGAGCCGGCCCCACGCCTGGCGAGTTTGGTGGAAGAAGAGAAGCAAGAATGGCTGTTGCAGCTTGCGATGAATGAGCGAAAAGCGGAGAAGCTCCGCAAGCTCTACGCCCAGCGAAATGTGAGCCTGCTATACGACCTGGGTGCAGGGCCCAAGAGACGGCAGAGAAGGGACATCTATGCGATGCCACTCGTGGAACTGAAGGAGTGGAATAGCACGCTCGAAGGACAGTACGCTCTGGTCTTGGACTATGCGATGAGGATGTCCAATTCGGAGCACTTCGCCATTGGCCTCAGACGTTTCTGGCAGGGCAACTTGGTTCTTCAGCCCATCTTCATAGGAATCTTCGTTGTGAGCCTGGCTGCGAGCCGAGTTGCTGATGCATTCGCCCCTGGACTGTCCGACCTGCTCGCGTTTCCCGCGGGTCTCGTGATGACAATGGAACTCTTCATGGTGATGAGCATATTCTTCATCAATGACTGGAACACCACCGGAAAGCGCGGGGCTAGAGCGGAACTTGACCAGAAGCGAAGAACGGCTTGCGCCGAACTCACGCCTTGGTTGGAGTCGCCTTGGTACAACTGGGGTGATCGCGTTCCGCGTCAGTCAAGGTGCGACCCACAAGTACGGAATCGCAAGCAGGCCACCTGACATCCGCGTTTGTTCGGGCTCCAAGCCCCAAGGCCGTCGAGCAATCACTAGCAGACGGATCAACCTGACTCGCTACGCCGCAGGTCATACGTCAGACGTTGGATAGACGCCGTTCGTCTCACCTTGACAAGCACGAGTGGGATCCGAGGAAGCCGAGTCGCTGTAGTCGACGGTGTGAGCCGAACAGGCTAGCGCTCGAGACTAGTCTTCTGACGGGCAACCTGCGTCAAACCTCAAGCCAAGCCGTAGTGTGTCATCTCCCCTCGGACTTCAATGATCTCCCGGTTCAACTGAGCGAGGTACTCACTCGCCACCTGAGAGAATAGGTCATCGCCAATCTCGACCAACTCGATCCGAAACTCTCCGTCCTTCATTCGGGCAATTAGCGTGTTGAACGCCGCCTTGACCTCGTTCGGATTGTCTTCGGACATGGGAATCATGATCGCGCTCTCTGCCTCAATGCGGATGAAGTGCTTGCCCTCAACCTCCACGACGGTGGCGCTAAGCGTTTCCATAGATTCGCCCTCGCTCTCCAAATGCTTCTTCTCCGCCTTCAAGAGTCCTCATGCTGATTGACTTCCAATCTAGCCGGTCGTTCTCGTCATCCGAACTGACTAGGTTGTTCGAAAAGGGATTGCCAGTATATGTGCGATAACCCTCAGGCCCGTGGTGCCGGTAGACGGAGCTGTAGGGAAGGGTTCGCACTGCAATATTCGCGTCGTGCGTCGCAATGAATATCTTCTTGCCCGCCCGCGCACGCTCCTTTATGAGCGGAACAATCACGTCACTAATGTACTCGTTGCCAAGACTTCGCTCCGGCTCATCCAGGATGTACACGTCCTTGTCTGTCCCGAGTTCCTTCTGCAACATCACCATCGAAGCCTCACCGCTTGACGGTGTGTATTCGGTCCCATCGAGTGAGAAGTACCTCTTGAAAAGCAGAAGTCCGAGCACGGTCCTGATTGCCTCCGCATCTTCAATCGTGTTGAGGTCGGAGACGTATTGAAACAGGTCGTCTGAGTAGGCGTGTTCAAGAATCATGTTGATGCATTGGGCGAACTTCTTCTGCGGCCCCTTCTTTATCTTCTGACTGAGACTGCACAGCTTGCCGTCTGTGATATGCCCAGTCTGGAATTTGTACTCTGTGCGGAGTTCCAACTCCCCCTTGCTGGTACCGAGACTCCCGATGTGCTCTTTGATCGGCGGGATTTCGGTATTGATGCTCCTCACGATCTCGGCAGCAGCGACCTCAATCCTGATGCGATTCAGTGCGTAATCGCGAAAACCAGTCGTTGTGGGTTTCGCTGGCGATCCCGTCTTGCGCTCTACCTCTCTTTGGAACGTCCCAATCGCTGAATTCAAGAAACGGATCTCTTTCCAGCCAGCAAAGCTCGCCCACATGCGCTTGGCCAATCGCTCGTGGAGTGCCGACAGGATGCGGGTCAGCTGCTCGTGCTCCTCGTTGTCGAGCTCATCCTTCACAAATTGGTTCGCGGTTAGGAAATCGAAGAAGCCCTTGGTCTTCTTCAGCGCCTCGTGGACTTCTTTGAACTCGCGCTCGGCCCCGGATTCGCCCTCGAGGCTGATGTCTTTGAGCAGAATCTTCTTGGCGTTCCTGTTGGTGCTCTTGGCCTCGAAGTAGCCTACGTATCTCCCGAGGCTCGCAACGTCAACCTCCTGGGCAATGCGCAGGGCCTTGATCTCATCGGTGCAGTAGTTGATCTCGTACGTGTTCAGATTGATCGACAGATTGCTGCCCTTCGTGTCGTAGATCTCGTCCAGCCGGTCGCTCGCTGGCGCATAGACCTTTGCGTCGACCCCGTTCGCCGTATAGTGCTTGGCGATAGCCTTCAGAACACAGGACTTGCCGGTCCCCTTTGGACCGAATATGACATTGATGTCGTTGAATGCTTTGACGCTCAGCACTGAGTCGTCTCCAAAGGGACGAAGCTCGAGATCCTCGGAGGTCTTCCGGTCAAGAACTGTATTGATCGTGGTCGGATCCTTCTCGAGCAGCAGGCAGAAATGCTCGAAACTGTCGACGGGAAGTCGGAGATCGGGCAACTCCTGAGCGAGTTCTTCGTATTTCGCCCAGTCATGAACATCTGATCCGTGAATCGATGCGTGCCCATGCGAAATATAGATTCCGGCTGAGATCGAGTTGGTAACCTCCTTGATGACACGACCTGGATTCTTGGTCCCTCTCATCAGCCTCTCAAGAGACGCCTCTGGAATACAGGGCATCTTCTGCTGATAGTGGGCAACGTAAAGCGGATTGAGGGAATCGAACTTGGCCAGGACGTCGTCGACTGTGGCCGCGAATTGGTCCGGAGTTGAATCCTTGGTCAGTTCCTCGACCGCGATCGAGAAGTCGCCCGCTGACTTCGGTGAGACAATGAGCAACAAGTGACCCCTGAGTTCTCCATCAACGATGTCGAGCTCAATGCCCGGCCACACTTGTGCGTCTTGGCCCAAGCCGGTCTCAATTTCCTTGAACTGCTCCAGGTCGAAGACATTGTGATTGGTGATCGCGATGATACCGACCTGGGTGGACAAGACCGTCTTACAGAACTCCTCCGCAGCAATATCCCTAGTGGGCGCATCACCGGACTTGCACTTGCGCGTATGAGCATGTATGTCGATGTTCACGACTGTACCTTCCTCATGTCCATCGTCCACCACTCGTGAGGATAAACGCCAAGAGCACCAACTGGAAAGTCCCGGATATCCGTGGCGCGACTCGTGAGTTCAAGTCTGAAGTGCAACACTTCGACCTCTGACGCTGCCGTCTACCAG
>CAZFRE010000010.1:0-58476 GCA_964521195.1 uncultured Eubacteriales bacterium | reverse complement strand
GCCGGGCGCGCCTCGCTCGCGGAGCTCGTCGCCGCGCACACCGCCGACGACCCGGAACGCGACGTCGCACTCGACTTCGAGCGCCTGGGGATGTGGGACCGTGTCTCGGGCCCGACCGGACGCGTGCTCCTCGGGGCGGTCGCGGCCGTCGAGTCCGCGTGGCTCGCGTGGGCCGGGCTGTCGGCGACGCACATCGACCGGTTCGGCGTAGTCGCCGCCGCCGGGCTCATCGCGCTCGCGGGCGCGCTCGCTCCCCCGCTCGGCACGCTGCTCGGCCTCGCGGCGTTCGCGGTGGGGTTGTTCGCCACCGGCACCTGGGTGTTGGGCGGGGTCGTCTCGGTTGTCGGCGCACTCTGGTGGTGGTTCGCCGCGCGGCGCAGCTCCGGCGCAGCGGTCATACCGCTGTCCGCGCCCGCGCTCGGCGTGGTCTACCTCGGCCCGGCCACACCGCTGATCGCCGGCTTCTCGCTATCGGTCTTCGGGGCGGCCGCGGCAGGACTCGTCGGTGGACTGTTGCTCACGCTCGCCTCGGCAGCGTCGTTCGGCGCAGCGCCGTACGTCACCGTCTCGCCCGCTGTGTTCGTCGACCTCGGTCGCGCAGCGCTCGTTGCGGCAGCCGTGCGCGAGGCGTTCACGAACCCGTGCACGTACATCGCACTCCTCGGCTGGCCCGTCTCGGCGGCGGTGATGTCGTGGTTCTCTGAGAAGGCGACGCGGCTGTGGGCGATGATGGGCGCCGTCGTCGGGGCGTTCCTGCTCGTGGGCGGCTACGTGCTCGCCGACCTCGCGAGCGCGGCGCTCGGCAACGGCTCGGTGTGGGTTACGACCGGACTCGCGGTCTCGATGGTCGCGTCACTTACAATGATCGTGCTGGTCGCTGCGCTCGGTGCGCCGATGCGGCCGGAAGAGGACGGCACGCCGGAGTGAGCGCGGCGCTGGAACTAAGGACGAATGCTTGAGCCTGCTCTCGGAGTTCGAAGATAGGGTCGGTCGGACCGTCGAAGGCGGCTTCGCGCGGGTGTTCCGCTCTCCGGTGCAACCGGCCGAGCTCGCGAAGGCGGCGGGCAAGGAGGCCGACCGCGGGCGCAAGGTCGGCGTGGGCAAGGTGTACGCGCCGACGCTCTATAACGTGCTGCTGTCCCCGGAAGACGACGAGAAGCTCGGCGGCTTCCACGACACGCTCGCCGGCGAGCTCGAGACGTACCTGGTGGGCTACGCGCGCGAGCGCTCCTACACGTTCGCCGCGCGACCGGTCGTGCGCTTCATCGTCGACCCGGAACTCAAGCTCGGCCGCTTCGACGTGATCGGCGAGTTGCTGTCGGCAGATGAGCTCGCAGCGGAACTGGGTGACGAGTTCGAGGACGAGGTACTTCCCGCTCACGCGCAACGCCCCGCGTCCGCGCCGGATGCCGGCGACGGCATCGGCACATCCGCCGTCGCACCCGGAGCGTCGCCCGCAGGCGATCCCCGTTTCGCGTCCGCCGCCGAGGAGGAGGCGATCGCCGACCTCGCTGCGCTCGGAGCGATCGGTGTGGCCGCACGCAAGCCATCGATTCCCGTGATCCGCCCCAATCTGTTCTTCGACGCCGAAGCCGAGGACTCCGACGACCTCGGCTCGCCGGCTCCCGGCATCGCGACCATCACTGTGCGAGGCGTCGACCACGATGTCGTGCTCCGCGGCGAACGCATGGTCGTCGGGCGCCTGAGCAGCTGCGATGTCTGCCTCCAGGACAAGAACACATCGCGTCAGCACGCCGCGTTCGTGAAGGACGGCAGCGGCTGGGCGGTGGAGGACCTGGGCTCCACGAACGGCACGCTCGTCAACGGGCGCAAGACCGACCGCATGCGCCTCAACGACGGCGACGTGATCGTCGTCGGCATCACCGAACTCGTCTACCACGAGCCGAGGGGCTGACCCGGGCATGATCGATGTCGCGCTCCTCGCGGGCCGTCTCTTGCTGCTCGGGTTGCTGTACCTGTTCCTGTTCGCCGCAGTGAAGACCGGCATCGGTCTCGTCGCCGGCCAGCGGGCGAAGGGCCGCGGCGTGTGGACCCTCTCGGTCGTGCAGGGCCCTCGTGAACTCCAGGGCGTCTCGGTACCGGTGACCGGGCCGGTCGTGGTGGGCCGCTCGCCCGGTGCCGACATCGTCATCGGCGACGACTTCGTGAGCGGCAGCCACGCGCGCATCTCGCCGTCGGGTGATGGTGCCGTGCTCGAGGACCTCGGCTCCACGAACGGTACGCTCCTCAACGGCAGGCGCGTCACGGTGCCGGCCACGCTGGCCGCCGGCGACGCGATCGACATCGGCGCCGTGCGCCTGAAGGTGAACCGCTCGTGACGGCCAAGAGCAAGCAGACCTGGGCAGCGCTCACCGACATCGGTCGGGTGCGCACGCACAACGAGGATAGCGTGCTCGCACAGCCACCGCTCTTCGTGGTCGCCGACGGGCTCGGCGGGCACGAGGCCGGCGAGGTTGCGAGCTCGATCGCGGTCGAGACGCTGCGCGACCACGCGCCGCGCCGGCCGGACGCCAAGGCGCTCGCGCGTGCGGTCAAGGCCGCGAACCGCGAGGTCATGCGTGCCGCGCGCGAGGGCTACGGCAAGCAAGGCATGGGCACGACGATGACCGCCGCGATCGTCGAGGGTTCGCACATCGCGCTCGCGCAAGTCGGCGACTCGCGTGCGTACCTGCTGCATGCCGGCGTGCTCTCCCGCCTGACCGAGGACCACTCGATGGTCGCGGACATGATCCGCCGAGGCCAGCTCACGGAGGCCGAGAGCCGCAGCCACCCCAACCGCAGCGTCATCACGCGCGCCCTGGGCACCGACCCCAACATGACCGCCGACCCCTACGAGTTCGACGCCGAGCCGGGCGATCGGCTCCTGCTGTGCTCCGACGGCCTCACCGCGATGCTCGAGGACGGCCACATCGCCGAGACCCTCTCGGCGTACCGCGACCCGGCGGTCGCCGCGCGGATGCTCGTTGACGCGGCGAACGATGCAGGCGGCCACGACAACATCTCAGTCGTCATCGTGGATGTCGAGGGCGACGGCTCGCGTTCGGGTTCCGCGATCGACGCGAGCGGGGCGAGGGCCGGGCGCGGGCTGCTCGCGGTCATCGGCTGGCTCATGCTGCTCGTGCTGCTGGTGAGCGGCGTCGCCTACGGCAGCTATGTGTACGCGAAGCGCCAGGCGTTCATCCAGCTCGCGCCGGACGGCATCGTCTACGTCTACCAGGGCGTTCCCGGCCAGCTCGGCTCGCTCAAGCTGCAGTGGGTGGTCGAGCCGACGAGCATCGACATCGACGGCGTCGCCCCCGCGGACCAGCAGGCGCTCAGGGAAGGGATGCGCTTCGACGAGCTCACCGACGCCATCCAGAAGGCGCGCTCCCTCGAGCCGTCCGCCTCGGCGCTTCCCTAAGGCCGGCCGCCGATGTCATCCCGCCGAAGCACCGAACTGCTGCTCCTGCTGGCGGCCGCGCCGCCGGTGCTCCTCGTGTTCGCGCTCGTCGACGCGCAGAAGGCCAAGGCGTTCGACGTGAGCTCGCTCTACGTCCCCGGCGCGCTGCTGCTCGCATTCGTCATCGCTCATCTCGCCGTGCGGCGCTTCGCGAAGAACGCCGATCCGGGCCTCCTGCCGGTCGTCTTCGTGCTTGCCGGCGTGGGGCTCGCCGTCGTGACCCGGCTCGACCCCACCCTCGCGGCGTCCCAGGTCATGTGGCTCTTCATCGGCGTGGCGGCGCTCGTCGCAACCCTCATCGCGGTACCATCGCTCGAGCGCCTCGCACGCTACAAGTACACCCTGATGATCAGCGGCTTCACGCTCCTGTTGCTCCCGGCGGTGATCGGCCGAGAGATCAACGGCGCCAAGCTCTGGATCCGTTTCGGGGGCTTCGGCTTCCAGCCGGGCGAGATCGCCAAGGTGCTCATCGTGCTCTTCCTCGCAGCCTACCTCGCCGAGAACCGCGAGCTGCTGTCGGTCTCGACGCGGCGCGTGCTCGGTATCCGGCTGCCCGAGCCGCGCACCCTCGGCCCGCTGCTGATGATGTGGGCGCTCTCGCTCGTCGTGCTCGTGTTCGAGCGTGACCTTGGCTCGTCGCTGCTGTTCTTCGCGATCTTCCTGCTCATGCTCTACGCCGCCACCGGGCGGGCCGCCTACGTGGTCGTGGGGCTCCTGCTCTTCGCCGCCGGCGCCACTACGGCGTACTTCCTCTTCAGCCACGTCCGCACCCGCATCGATATCTGGTTGCACCCATTCGCCGACGCCGCGGGCAAAGGCTACCAGCTCGTGCAGTCGCTGTTCGCGCTCGCCGCAGGCGGACTCACCGGCGTCGGTCTCGGGATGGGGATGCCCACGCGCATCCCCTTCGTCTCGACCGACTTCATCTTCTCGGCGATCGGTGAGGAACTCGGGCTTCTGGGCGCCGCGGCGATCGTGCTGTGCTTCCTCGTGTTCGCGGTGCGCGGTTTCGCGACCGCGGCGCGCGCCAAGACCGACATGGCCGCCTTCACCGCGGTCGGCCTCGTCGCTGCGATCACCATCCAGGCGTTCGTCATCATCGGCGGGGTGACGCGGCTCATCCCGCTGACCGGTGTGACGCTGCCGTTCATGAGCTATGGCGGCTCGTCGCTGCTCTCGAGCTTCATCGCGCTCGCACTGCTGCTTCGCGCGGGCGACGAGGGGACCGGCGTCGAGGTGGCGATCGAGGCGACCTCGGCCGACCTCGGGGTGCTGGGACGGCTCGCACTCGGACGCCGGCTCACCGGCATCATGACCGCGCTCGCGCTGCTGATGGCCGCGCTCATCGTCAACCTGACGTGGATCCAGGTCGTGCAGGCGCGCACGCTCCAGAACCACGCTGCGAACACGCGAGGCCTCGCCGCGCAGGCGAAGGCCGACCGAGGCTCGATCCTCACGCGCGACGGCGTCGTGCTCGCCGAGTCCGAGCGCGTCAGCCGCGGCACCTACGAGCGCCGCTACCCCAAGCGCTCGTTCGCGGCCCACACGGTCGGCTACTACTCGACGCGCTACGGCCGCGCCGGTATCGAGGCCGCCGAGAACGACGTCCTCGCCGGCGGCAAGCGCGCCTTCTCGGACTGGAGCGACGTGATCGACGCGGCTGCGGGGCGCACGGTTCCCGGCAACGACGTGGTGCTCACGATCGACAGCCGCGTCCAGAAGGCCGCCGAGAAGGCACTCGGCTCGCGGGACGGTGCGTGCGTGGTCATCGACCCGCGCACCGGCGCGGTGCTGGCCTCCGCCGCGAACCCGGGCTACGACCCGGGCAAGGTCGACTCGGACTGGGAGGATCTCTCCACGGATCCCGATTCGCCCCTCATCGACCGCGCGCGCAACGCGCTCTTCGCACCCGGTTCGACGTTCAAGGTCGTGACGCTCACCGGCGCTCTCGGCACCGGGACCGCGAAGCCGAGCGACACCTTCCTGGGTCCGGGCTCGATGGAGATCGGCGGGGCGCCGGTCACCAACTTCGAGGGCGGCAGTTACGGGAAGGTCGACCTCGAGAAGGCGACCATGAGTTCGATCAACACCGTCTTCGCGCAGCTCGCGGTGAAGATAGGGCCCGATGCGCTCGTGGAGCAGGCCGACGCGTTCGGGTTCGACCGGAAGTACGGCTACGAGATCGGCGCGAAGACCTCGCTCATGCCCGACCCGGACGAGATGACGACCTGGGAGACCGCGTGGGCGGGCGTCGGCCAGCCGGTCGGCGAGCACGACAGCCCGGCCGGCCCGCAGGCCACCGTCATGCAGATGGCGCTCGTCTCGGCGGGGATCGCGAACGGCGGCGAGGTCATGAAGCCCTACGTCGTCGACTCGATCCTCACGGACACGGGCGACACGGCCGGCACCACGCGCCCGCAGGTCATGACGCGGGCGACCGATGCCGCCACCGCAAAGACCGTCGCCGGCATCATGGAGAAGGTCGTCACGGGCGGCTCGGGGTGGCGCGCGCGAATCAGCGGCACCCGCGTAGCAGGCAAGACAGGCACCGCCGAGGTCGGCAAGGGCAAGGCGACCAACGCGTGGTTCATCGCGTTCGCGCCCGCCGAGAAGCCCAAGGTCGCGATGGCGATCATGATCGAGGGCGGAGGTGTGGGCGGACAGGTCGCAGCGCCCGCAGCGAAGCCCGTGTTGGAGGCGGCGCTCTCCGCGCAGAAGAAGAAGTAGGAGCACCCAAGACGTTGCCGGGCACTCGCAAGCCCGGAACAACGCTGAGGCAACACAGCGGTACGAACAGCGTGCCGCGCGCGTCGGTGGTCTAGAATGTCGGCAGGGAATCGTTCCCGCAGGTGATGAGCACGGGGGCACAACGTGGAAGAAATGGTATTCGGTCGCAGGTACCGCGCAACGGAGAAGATCGGCACGGGCGGCATGGCCGACGTGTACAAGGCCGTCGACGAGACGCTCGGCCGCACCGTCGCGGTCAAGGTCATGCACCCGCGCTACGCATCGGACCCGGCTTTCGCACAGCGCTTCCGCCAGGAGGCGCAGGCGGCCGCGAACCTGGTGTCCCCCAACATCGTGAACATGTACGACTGGGGCCAGGACGGCGACACGTACTACATCGTCATGGAGTACGTGCGCGGCACGGACCTCAAGACGATCATCGAGCAGAAGGGCGCACTGCCGTCCAGAAGTGTCGCGGAGATCGGCGCACAGGTCTGCTCGGCGCTCACGGCGGCCCACGGCTACGACATCATTCATCGCGACATCAAGCCGCACAACATCATGGTGCAGCCCGATGGCACCGTGAAGGTCATGGACTTCGGCATCGCGCGTGCGGGCAACTCGACCATGACGCAGACGGGCTCGGTGCTCGGCACCGCGCACTATGTCTCGCCCGAGCAGGCGCAGGGCAAACCGCTCACGAGCGTGAGCGACCTGTACTCGCTCGGAGTCGTGCTCTACGAGGCGTCAACGGGCAACGTCCCGTTCGACGCCGACACGCCCGTCGCCGTCGCGCTCAAACAGGTCAATGAGGCCGCGCCGCGCCCGAGTGCCCTGAACCCCGACATCGACAAGAACCTCGAGGCCGTCATCGTCCGCGCGATGCAGAAGCACACCGAGGACCGCTACACCTCGGCCGACGAGATGCGCCGCGACCTGATGAAGGTCATCCAGGGGCAGCCGGTCGGCCCGCTCGCAGGCTACGGAGCCGCTGCTGCTGCCGGGGCCGCGGTAGGCGCCGGAGGCGCGTATGCCCCCGCCGAGCAGACCGCCGTGATGCCCTCGGTCGGCTACTCGCAGGGACCGGTCGGCCGCACCGTCGCGAAGAAGAAGCCCGTGTGGCCGTGGATCGTGCTGGTGGTCGCGCTCGTGCTCGCCGGCCTTGGCATCGCGTGGGGCATGGGTCTGCTCGGCGTATCGATGAAGCCGATCCCCGACGTTGTGGGTATGGACCGTGCGACCGCGACGACGATCCTCGAGGAGAGCGGCTTCGTGCTCGGCACCGTGGAGCAGAAGTTCGACGACGAGGCACCCGTCGGCGACATCATCGAACAGAACCCCCTCGCGGGCATCCCGTCGAAGAGGGGCACCGCGGTCAACATCGTGGTGAGCAAGGGTCCCGACCTCGTCGAGGTGCCCAACATCGTCAAGCTCACGCAGGCTGAGGCCGACACCGCACTCCAGGATGCCGGACTCGAGAGCCGCGTCGCGTCCTCGACCTTCGATCCCGACATCGACGCAGGCAGTGTCGTGAGCCAGGACGTCGAGAAGGGCACGAAGGTCCCGCGCGGGACCACAGTGAGCTACGTACTGTCCCTCGGCACCGAGAACGTCGTCATGCCCGACGTCGAGGGTATGAGCCAGAGCAAGGCGACGAACAAGCTCAAGGACGCGGGCTTCAAGGTGAAGGTCACGACATCGCCGAGCAGCTCGGTCAAGGAAGGCTACGTCATCTCGCAGAGCAAGTCGGCCGGCGGCTCGTACCCCAAAGGCAGCAGCGTCACGATCGACGTTTCCACCGGCCCGCCGCTGGTCAAGGTGCCCGACGTCAAGGGAGATGCCCCCGACGTCGCGCAAGAGAAGCTGACCGATGCCGGGCTCGAAGTCGAGTTCACCTACAACAACGTCTCGAACACCGGCGTCGTCGCGGGGCAGCTCCCCGCGGCCGGCAAGATGGTCGCGCCGGGCACGACGGTGACACTCGAGATCGACGGGGACGACCCCTCGGCTCCATAGCGCCGCCGAGCAGAACGCAGATCAGCCGTGAGGCGTGGCACCCCGGAGCCGCGCCTCACGTGCGTTCGGGCGACGCCGTCACCTCAGGCCGCTACCGGCCGCCGAGCATCCGACGCGCGCGCTTCCCTGCGCCGAGCAGCGGCTTGCGCACACCCTCCGGCGCGGCGAGAGCGGCGTCGACGCCCCAGTCCACCATCGAGGTCGCCGCTTGCCACGCGGCCGAGGCGACCGATCCCGAGTAGACACGGACGTCGGAGAAGCGGCGGGTCTCGGCGACTCCCCACCCCTGCTTGTAGGCCTGGTCGCCCAGCCCGAGGTCGAGCCGCCGGCATCCCTCGACGATTCCGCGCTCGATCATGTGGCTGTTGAGCGCTTTGAGGACCTCGAGGCGGCCCCACTCGGGGTCGAACCCGCTGCGCATCGCATACAGCGTGTCGCCATACCGGAACAGCTGCGCGTAGGCGATCCGCTTTCCCTCGGCGACAAGGAAGCCGAGCCGGAGCCTTCTCTGCTCGAGCAGCTGAGCTGCGACGCGGCACGAGAACTCGTGGGAGTCCGATGAGATCTCGAAGTCGGACTCGACCACGACGCGCATGCGCTCCCGAAACAGGCGGAAGCCGTCCTCGAGCGCGGCTTCGAGCTGGGCGGGGTCATCGACGATCTCGACCACCGCGCCTGCGGCCTCGGTGCGCCGGCGGCAACGCCGCAGACTCTCGCGCTTCTTGGCGGGGAGCACCTCCATGAGGTAGCGCTCGAAATCGTCGGGCAGGTTCACGACCGGCGTCGCGTGCACGTCGTTGCGGATCGCGCACGAGCCGGACGGGCCGTGGAGCGTGCGCTCGAACAGCGGCGCGGACGCGTCGACGAAGCGCCAGTCGAGCACGTCCCAATCGCAGTGCTCGCGCAGGTGCTGCGCGAAGGCGTCCAGCACCTCGGCCTCGGCCTCGGCCAGCGCGAACGGCCCGAGCCCCGTCGCCCCCGCCCGCGCGTCGCCAAGCAGCCGCATCACGCGAGCCTTGAGCATCGGCCGCCGCGCCTCCTCGTACATGGGCAGCGCGCCGAGCAGTGCGCCCGCGTCGTCCCGGCAGGTGAGCACGTGGAGCGAACGGCCCTCGCCGAACACCTCCCACCACAGCTGCAGCAGCTCGTGGCGCAGGAAGGGCGAGTCGGTGCGTGACGCCGTCAGCACGCCGTTCCACTCGCGGTTGAGCGCGGCGAACTCCGGCGCGGTGCTGATGGTGGCGATGGTGGTCCCCATGCACCTGTTGTACCAGCGCAAACGCGGCGGAACAAGGCGGCGGTCCGCGCGGGCGACCGATGCGACCGCGCGGCGGGTCGGCTAGAGTGGTACCCGGCCGAGCAGCCCAGCGGGATGTCCCCCGACCGGACGGACGTGGAGCGCACGTGGCGAAGGCGACCTCGCTCACCAAAGGCAGCGTGATGCTCACGGCGACGCGCATCGTCACCGTGGCGCTCGGCTATGCGCTCAACGTCTACCTCGCACGCTCGCTCGGCCCTGCGTCGTTCGGCCTGTTCGCCACGGTGCTCACCGTGCTCTCGTGGCTCGAGCTCGCCGTCGCCGAGGGGCTGCCGCCGTGGGTGATCCGCGTCGTCGACCGCGAGAGCGACCGGCCGCTCGTGCCGCGCACGTACGTCCTCGGTCAGCTCGCGATCGCCATCGGCCTGAGCGCGCTCCTCGCCGCCGCCGCACCCCTGCTCGCGAACGTCTTCGGCCAGCCCGAGACCGCGGGGCTGTTCCGAGTCGCCGCGATCGACATCCCGCTCTTCGGCCTCTACACGCTGTTCTGGGCGGTGCTCATCGGCACGCAGTCCTACGGGCTCCAGTCGCTGACCAGCACGACCTACTCGCTCGTGAAGCTCGCTGCGACGGTGCTGTTCGTGGGCTCCGGCCTGGCGGTGCTCGGCGCGGTCATGGGCGGGATAGCGGCGTCGATCGGCGGGCTGGCGCTCGTCCTCATCCTCATCCTGGTCGCCTTCCGCGGCCGCAAGCTGGTCGGCGGCACGGTGCACGCCGTCGCCGAGGAGGACGAGGGCTTCGCCGAGGCGACCAAGGGTGGCGTGCTCGCCGGCTCGATCATGCCGGCGGTGCTGTTCGCCGCGCAGTCGCTCGTGCTTTCCTCGGCGCTGTGGCTCGTCAAGGCGATGCTGCCCCCGGCCGACGCCGGCTACTTCCATGCGGCGAATCTCGTGGCGCAGGTCCCGTTCGCGCTTTCCTCGGGCATCGTCACCGGCATCTACGCGGCTTACAGCGACGCACAACGCCGAGGAGACCTCGCGCGCCAGCGCCACTACATCACGCAGGCCACGCGCCTGCTGTTCGCCGCGGGTGTGTGGTGCATCGCGATGGTCGTCCCGACGGCGACCGCGCTTCTGCAGACGATCTTCTCGGACCGCTACACCGGTGGCGGGCCGGTGCTTGTCGTGCTCATCGTCGGAACCTCGCTGGGCATGCTGGGCATCACGCTCGCCCCCGTCGCGATCCTCGAGGGACGCGGGTGGACGGTGTTGCCGGTGGCGATCGGGCTCGTCGTCACGGAGGTGGCCGTGGCCGCGCTGCTCGTGCCGCGGCTCGGTGTCACCGGCGCCGCGCTGCCGGCCGCGTCCGTGTTCGTGGCTGCCAGCGTGATCGCGTTCGTCGCCTTCCGAGACAAGATCACGTTCCCGACGTTCGAGACGCTGCTGCGGCTGGGACTGCCCGCTGTCGTGGTCGGGGCCGCGGGCTTCTTCGTGCGCGTGGGGCCCGGACTCCCGCTCATCGGCTACTACGTCGTCGCGAGCCTGGCGTTCGCCGCGTTGCTCTTCGCGAGCAAGGGGCTGACGCGCGACGACGTCGACGCGGTCCGTGCCGGCATGAGGTAGGAGGCGGCATCCGTGACCGGCAGCGCGCCCAGTCCCCGCGCCTTCGCGCTCGCCCTCGCGCTGGCAGCCGCGCTCTCGGCAGGCGGGACAGCGGCCGGATGCGCGCCGGCGGTCACTCCCGTGGGCGACAGTGACGACGTGCGGACCGTGCCCGTCTCGGCGGTCGCACGCGCCAACCGCCTCGACGTCGCGAACGCCAAGAAGGTCGCGCTCGAGTACGTGCGGGCGCTCGCGAGCCGTGATGCGACCGCTGCTGCCGCGCTGATGACCTCGTACCGCCGCGCGGAGGTGCGCGCGAAGAGCTGGAAACGCGAGATCGGCGGCTGGCGGACGGCCAGCGTGACCGCGGTGCTCTCGCCGGGGCGCTACATCAACGACGAGCGGGCGTTCGCACAGCTATACGCCGAGCACTTCGGGCATCCGCCCCACCAGCTCGTCGTCGTCGACGTGCGTTACGTGCCGGGGCCGGGCGAGCCACCGGCGGACACGGACTTCGTCGTGACCCGCGACAACGCCGGTGCACCATGGCTGGTCCACGACTTCGGCGGCGCGTTGCGCCCTTCGACCGCGCCATCTTCGAGTCCGTAGCACTGCACGGCCACGGAATGGGCAGATTCTCTGTTGTCTGCACCCTGAGAGGAGTCACCGATGCGCATCACGCGGTTCGTCCGGATCGGCGTCGCACTGCTTGTCGGCGTGTTGCTGGTCGGGATCCTGAGCGGCTGCGGCCCCAAGGTCCCGGATGTCGTCGGCATGCCGGCAGACGAGGCGATCCGAACCCTGCAAGACGCCGGCTACAAGCTCGGCGCGACCCGGAAGATGTACACGACCGCGATTCCGCCCGGACAGGTCTTCGAGCAGAGCCCGGCCGCGAACGAACGCCTGCGCGAGGGCGAGCCGGTCGACATGACCATCGCCGCGGCGCTCGGTTCGATCTCCGTGCCGGATGTCTCGAAGCTCTCCGCTGACGAGGCGTCGTCCACGATCGCCGGGCTGGGGCTTCTGCCCATGCAGGTCGACCAGTACTCGAGCGACGTCGCGAAGGGCAGCATCGGCGGACAGGTGCCGCAGGCCGGCTCGAAGGTCGAAGTGGGTGCGACCGTCGTCTACGTGGTCTCGAAGGGCGAGGCCCCCGAGAAGGTGAAGGTCCCCGACATCGAGGGCAAGACGCAGGACGACGCGGACGCGGCGATCAAGAAGGCCGGGCTGAAGTCGGCCGCGCAGAAGGCGTACAGCGACACGGTGTCCAAGGGCAAGATCGTCCTTCAGAGTCCGGCCGCCGGCGCCTCGGTCAGCCCCGGCTCCACCGTTTCGTACGTCGTGTCACTCGGAAAGCCCACGAAGGCGGTCACGGTGCCGAACGTGGTCGGCAAGAAGGAATCCGATGCGGTCTCGGCGCTGCAGTCCGCCGGCCTGAGCATCGAAACCTACCGCCAGGCAGACCCCAAGGTCGCCAAGGGCGTCGTGATCACCCAGATGCCTCCGGGCGGATCCAAGACCGCCGCCGGCGGCATAGTCGGACTGGTCATCTCGCTCGGCTCGGAGTCCACGGTCGACGTCCCCGACATCACCGGCAAGAGCTCGGCGGACGCCCAGGCCGCGATCGAGGCGGCGGGGCTCACCGCGGTGCCTGTCGAGCAACCGAGTGCGGACGTCGATGACGGCGATGTCATCCAGCAACTGCCGGTCGCGGGAAGCATCGTGCCGGTGGGCTCGGAAGTGCTCTACGCTGTATCGACCGGCACGCCGGAGCAGTAGCGGCGACACACGACATCCACCTGGTGAGGAGTACCCGTGCCCGAGAACAGGCCGCGTCCGCGGCAGCGCGAGAAGAAGACGCGTGAAGCTGTTCCGGTGAACCGCACGGTCGTCATCGCGGCGATCGTAGGCGTCGCGGTCACCGCGCTCGCGATCTTCTTCGTGATGCGCGCGACCGCGCCGAGCGGGCCGCTCATCGTTGTCGATGCCGGGCACGGCGGCGAGTACTCGAACACCGGCGTCGACGGCATCCGCGAGAACGACATCAACCTCGCCATAGCGAAGAAGCTGCGCAAGGAACTCACGTCGCGGGGCTACCGCGTGATCATGACCCGCACGTCCAAGAAGAAGGTCGCCGAGGGGCTCATCCCCAACTGGCGGTGGAACGGCGAGGCCGGACGGCTCTGGTGGTTCGGCGACGAGAAGACGCCTGACGAGTCCGCGGCGCTCAACCGAAGCGACCTGCAGGCGCGCGTCGACATCGCCAACGAAGCGAACGCGGATGTCTTCGTCAGCATCCACAACAACGCGTCGAAGGATCCCGCGATGCGAGGCACAGAGACGTTCGCGTACCGCGGCGACGAGCCCGGCAAGGCGCTCGCGACCTCGGTGGTCGAAGCGATCGGCGCGCGCTCGGGGATTCCGGCGCGTGGCTCGGCAGGCTCCGGGCTGTACGTGTGCCGCTGGACGAACATGCCGGCGGTGCTCGTCGAAGGCGCGTACTTCACGAACGCCGAGGACGCCAAGCAGCTCAAGTCGGGCCGCTTCCAGCAGTCACTGGCCGAGGGGATCGCCGACGGCATCGACCGCTGGTTCGTGTCCTACCCGCTCAAGCCGGTCGAACCCCAGGTGACCGGGGTCGACGCTCCCGCACTCGCCGCGGCGCTTTCGGTCGCAGCCTACCCCAAGGGCGCGCCCGTCGCAGTCGTCATGCCGAGCAAGTCCTCTGTCCTTGGAGCCTCGGCAGCCACACTCGCAGCCAAGAATGGCGCGCCGCTCCTGCTCGCGGACGACAAGGCGCTGCCACCGGTGACCGCGAGCGAACTGCGACGACTCGCACCCAATCGCGTCATCCTGGTGGGCGTGTCGAAGGGCATCGACCTCGAGGCGCTGTCGGCCGCCATCACCGAGGCCACTGGCTCGCGCGCGAGCGTCGAGACGATCGCCGAGGCCAACCCGCAGGCCGCTGCGGCGTCGGTAGCCGGCTGGATCACCGTCCCGGCGAGCGGCGAGGTCGCCATCGTCGACGCCGAGGACACCGTCGCGCTCACGGCGCTCGCACCCTACGCGGCCCGTAAGCTCGTGCCGGTCCTGCTCGCCTCCAAAGGCAAGCTCTCCGACGACGGTACCGTGTTCCTCACGTCGAACCGCGGCCGCATCAGCCGCGTCATCACGGTCGGCTCGGAGCAGGCGCCCGAGACACCGGAAGGCTGGACCGTCACCGAGGTCAGGGAAGCCGACCCCGACAAGCTCGCGGCCCGGCTGCTCGCTTCCACGGACCCCGCGAAGGCCAAGCGCAAGCTCAGGCCCGTCGCGCTCGATCCCACCACGACGCTGGACGTCTACACCGCGTCCGCCGAGGCGGCGCGTCGCAAGCAGCCGGTCGTGCAGCTTGCGGGTGGGATCCTCGGGCCGTACACGCGCGAGTTCCTCGTGAACCGGACGGCCAAGGTCCGCGGCTTCTTCATCGCCCGTGATGCCGAGTCGATGCCCGCGCTGTCCGAGACTGCGCTGCTCAAGTCCGTCGCCCGGTAGCGGACCTTCGCGATGGCGGGCTGGTGGCGCAGGAACGGCCTGTAGGCCGCCGCTGTCGGTGGGCCCTGGGTCGTCTCGGCGGTGGCGAAGTCGGTCGACCGGAGACTCCCCCCGAAGTGCTGTGATGACCCGCAGAGCGCGCGAGACTGCGCGGTTCGGTCTCGGTAGCGGGGTGGTCGGGGCACGGTGTTTGCAGGCGCGTGTGCCACCAACTCACCTGTGCGACAATCCGCGCAAGGCGAATGAGGGGAATCCATGAGGACCGTCGGCACGCGCGAGCTCGTATTCGGACTGATGATCGCCACCGTGGCGATGTGCGCGGTCGGCTACGCCGGCAACACCGCGCCGTGGGCGAACGCCGATGTCGCGACGGCGGAGGGGCCGAGCACGCCGGCCCAGCCCGAGGTCGCCAAGGGTCCCAACACCGACCCCGACACCCTGCACCTGACCTGGGGGCCCAACCCGCTCAGCCCCGAGCCGGCGCCCCAGTGGTACTCCGTGACCGTCGACAACACCACGCAGCCGTCGCTCGTCACGACATCGTGGGAGTTCGGACCGCTCAACCCGGGCTCGTCGCATGCGGCGACGGTCACGGCGTTCGCGTTGGGCAACCCCTCGATTCCCGCCACGATCACGGTCAAGCTGCCTAGGGCACCCGTCGCCCTGGGCAGGCCCTCCGTGCCGTCGTCGGCGAGGTCGGGCAAGAAGTTCACCGTCTCGGGCAAGGTCGTCTCAGCGTACGCGGCCGGCAGGGCCTCCACCGTCAGACTCAAGTTCTACCGCCACCAGAAGACCAAGTCCGGCAAGTGGTACTGGGACCTGCGCAAGACGGTGACGGCGAAGCGGCCCACAAGCAGAACCTACTCGCTCTCGACCCGCCTCAAGACCGCCGACACGTGGAGTGTCGTCGCCGAGACGTACTCGGCCACATCGCATCTTGGGGACAGGTCGTCTCGGAGCAGTTCCTTCAAGGTGAAGTAGGCCCGTTTCCACGGGCCCGTTCGGATGGCGACCGGCAAGAGCCGAGGGACACGGTCGCATCCCAGGACAGTGAATGCACAACGAACGCGACATAGCCGCGGGTAGCGAGTACTCGCCGCACTGGGACCGCAGTCGGCCGCCGCAGTACCGGCCGCGCAGGCGCTCCGAGCGGCATGCTCGCGGCCAGAGCCGCGGCCACGCCCACAGGCAGAGTCACGGTCGTGGCCGCACGACGCACCGCGGTGCCGCGACGGCACTCGTCGCCGTCGTCACGCTGCTGCTGCTCGGCGCGGGTGCGGTGATCGCGGTCGCGGCGTTCGCCCCGGTGCCGGTCACCGTCGAGGGGAACGCCGTGCGGCTGCCCGCAGGCTCGACCGTCGCACGCGCCGTCGAACTCGGCGTCGCGCGCCCGCAGCCCGGCGTGGTTCACGCCGTCGACGGCTCGGTGATCGCGACGGCTACCGGCGCGCCAGGCGCGGTGCTCGTGAACGGCAGCGCAGCGGCGCTCACCACTCGACTCCACTGGCGCGACAAACTGGCGACGGTTGCCGGCGCGCCCACGACCGAGACGGTCCTCGAGCGCAACGTCGAGGTGCCGTACAAGACGGTGAAGCAGGGCTTCGGCGAGAAGAAGCGCGTCGTTCGCAAGGGCAAGAACGGGCTCAAGGTCGAGCAGTACGGCGCACTTTCGGGCATGGTCGTCTCGGCGAAGACGGTGCGCAAGCCCGTCAACAAGCTCGTGGAGCTCACGGGCGGCTCGGCGAAGTCGGGCGAGAAGGTCGTCGCGCTCACCTTCGACGACGGCCCGTGGAACAGCCAGACGACGTGTGTGCTCGATATCCTCGACCGCTACGGCATCAAAGCGACGTTCTTCATGCTCGGCACGCGCGTGACGGCGGACCCCAAGACCGCAGCGAAGGTCGCGAAGCGGGGGCATGTGCTGGGGAACCACTCGTTCTCGCACCCCGACCTCACGAAGCAGTCCGCCTCGGCGGTGCGATCGCAGGTGCAGAAGACCAGCGCCGCCATCAAGAAGGCGACGGGGCAGTCGCCCAAGTGGTTCCGCGCGCCGGGCGGGGCGATGGACTCCACCGCTCGCGGGATCGTCGAGGCCAACGGCATGCAGGTCGCGCACTGGACGGTCGGGACCGGTGACTGGAAGAACCTCGGGTCGGCGCGGGTCGTGAAGTACGCGCTGACGGTGAAGCCGGGCGGCGTGATCCTCATGCACGACGGCGGTGGCGACCGGGATCAGACGATCGAAGCGTTGCCTCAGGTGATCGAGAAGCTGCGCGACCGCGGCTACCGGTTCGTGACGCTCGACCAGCTGCCGAGCGTGCCCGGCAACGGCAGCGGGAGCTACTGAGCGGGGAGGTCCGGGGCTTTGAGGCGAGTCCCGATGACGACCGCGCTGGGTACCGCTCGTCGTGTCGTGCGTCCTCGTGATCACCGGGCCTGCCGTACAACGGGCACCCAGCTCGCAGCGCGAGCGTGTCTGCGCGTCCTCGACGAGCGCGGATTCCGGTTCCCGGACGCGTGGGGCGCGGACGCACACGCCGTGCCCGCAGTGGTACTATTCCGTCCGCGCCCTCGTAGCTCAGGGGATAGAGCACAGGTTTCCTAACCAGCCAGAACGACGTCTTCGCAGGTCATTCTGGGTGCTCTCAGTCAAAATGGCTGTGTTCTCAGTTGTGCTCAGGTCATCCGCTGTCATCCCGGAGGCAGGTGCCATACAGGTGCCAGCTTCGCAGTGACAGAGTGCGATGGTACGCCATTGCGAGTCTCGTGGTCCGACTGCCGGCGAGCATCTTCACAGTATCTCCGTTTGCTGGCGTTACCACATGCGCGTACGCTCTCTGGGTTCAGGTAGGCGCACAGGCCCGGCGATCGTCCCATCAAGGACGGACTTCGGAAGCGGCGTTGATGCTGGGGTACAACGCGTTTCACGCGCGAACCATCAGCAAGAATGATGAGCAAACCCAACGAGGCACAAGGCTTGCTCTGGATCGGTTGGTATGAACGCTCTCAAGATCCTACTCATCGTATTGGTGCTGATAGTCGGCGTAGCGATCCTGTCCCTCTGTGGCGACGGTATCGGCGTCGGGTGCAGCCATGCGTGCTGTACTGGTTCTGAGCGTCCACGCACTCTCCAGAGACTCGCACGCAGACTCAAGTGCGTGTGCAGATCGTTCGTGGATCTGTGGCTCCTTATGGGGGGCTTCACGCGTGGGGCATTCGTGTCGTGCACATCGCTCGCTTCCACACCAGCGCTTCTCAAAGTCTCCGCTCTCAGGATCTGATCTCTCCGATCACTTCGTCGTCGGTTAGTTCCAGGTCAGGAGAGTCCCATGGTCCGCACGCTACGCCTTGTTCTTCCTTTCGCCATGCTTCTGTCCGTCCTGCTGTGGGCGGGCGCAGCCATGGCCAAGCCCGCAGAATGGCAGCGGGTCGATGTCACTTTGCACTCCGAGCAGTCGGGTGGCGTGATGCTTGTCTCGGGTGAGTTGCCCGAGTCGGCGACCCTGCCAGCTGAGGCGGAACTCTCGGTCCCCGCAGGCTCATCCCTGCAGTGGGTGGGCGAGATACTGGGTGGCGATCCGTCCGCCGATCCTGAGCTGAAGTACACAAAGTCGACGCAAGACGGTTCGGACGTGTATCGGTTCACGCTGACGAAGTCACGCACCGCCCAACTCGAGATCGTGACCAGCGAGTCTGCAGGCTTTGACGGCACGAACTACACATCCAGCCTGAAGTGGTCGGCGACTCAGGCGGTCCCGGAAGTCCGGTTGAGCGTACGCATCCCACAAGGTGCACAGATCGTTCAGCCCTCGCCCGAGGCCGCACTCCAGCCCGGAGCCTCCGGCTACAGCTTCTATACGAAGTCGGTCAAGGACGTGAAGCCGGGCGACCAGCTCGACATGGCGTTCTCTTACCAGGTGGCGGCGACCCCTGCCTCCAACGGGGCCGCGACATCATCGGGCTCGACCGCCCAGATCGTCATCATCTTGATCGCCGTGGCGGCCGCTGCGTTCTTCGTCATGGCAGTTCGGCGCAAGATGGCGCCGTCTTCGGGTAATGCGGTCGCACCCGCGGAAGCGTCAGCATCCGGCGTCAAGTCGAAGACGGCCGCAAGCGCGAAGACCAGCGGCAGGACCGCTCACTCGAAGAACACAGCGACCGGCGCTCCTGTCGAGGGTGAAGCCGCGAGTGGCCCGTCGACGGGTCTAACGGGTGCGGCGAAGCGCAACATCGTGACCGCAACAATAGTCGGCTCGATCATCGTGGTTGCGCTCGTGGTCGGGAACCAGACCACCAAGCCTCAGATCGAGGGCGACACGATCAGCCAAACGTTCTCGCAAGGGCAACCGTGCTCGACAGCAACCATCGCGCTAGCCGTGCCGGCAGGTGAAGATCCGGCCAAGACAGCCGAGACCCTATTCACCGCACTCAGGAACGCTGACGGCATGAACACTGCCACCTACAACTTCAAGACATCGACGCTTGAGGCCGGCTTCTGCGAGTCCAAGGCAACCGAGGAGAGCGTCCGCCAGGCGCTCGCTCCGACCGGGTTGGTAGATGCGTCCGCCCCAGCTCAGTCAGCTGCTCCTGCCCCCGCCGAAAGCGCAGCGGCGACTCCGTCGGGCGATGGGCAGGTGCTGACTGTGGACACGTCTTCGGGGTCGTTCGCGCCGTCACAGCTCTCCGCCAAGGCAGGCAAGCCGGTTGAGATCACGTTCGGCCAGGGCACGGGCTGCCTCGGCGAAGTCGTGTTCCCCAAGCTCAACGTGCGGCAAAGTCTTGAGGGCGGTCCCGTCACTGTGAAGTTGCCGGCACTTGAACCTGGAACATATGCCTTCGCATGCGGCATGGACATGCAGCACGGTACGTTGGTGGTCCAATAGTGCGGCGGTGGGTGACCGGGCACGTCAACCGGGAGGCTCGCCTTGACACGTTTCGCGCCCTTGTCACGGCCTTCATGGCCGTCCTGGTGCTGTCGTTGCCTGTCACCTTCTCATCGCCAGCTGTCGCAGACGCAGCGCCCCGTGACGAGATGTTAGCCCGAGCTGCAAAGGTCAAGGCCCAGGTCGACGCACTCGACAAGCAGACCGAGATCCTCTCGGAGGACTACAACGCTGCCGAGGAGCGCCACAGGAAGTTGGCCAAGCAGGAGAAGACGGCCGCCAAGAGACTCAAGGCGACAACCAGGCGCACTGAGGCGATGCAGGAGCGCCTTGGTTCTCGTGCGGCAAGCATGTATCGCAACGGACCCCTGGGTTTCGTGGATGTGCTGCTCGGAGCATCCGACTTCGAGGCGTTCGCCCAGACATGGGACTTCCTGAGAGAACTGAACGAGGAGGACGCCCGAACGGTCGAGGACCTGAAGGTGGCCAAGGCCGAACAGGCAGAGGCGCGAATACAACTCGAGCAGCGTACCGATGAGGCTGCTGCTGTCTCGCGCAAGCTCGCGGCCCGGAAGAAGTCGATCGAGAGCAAGCTCGCCGACCGCAAGCGCATCCTGTCGGGACTCGAAGCAGAGGTCGCCGCACTCGACAGGGCTGAGGAGCGAAGGCGTGCCGCCGAAGCGGCCCGAGCGTCACGTCGGCCCGAGCCGGGTGGCCGTAGGTTTCCGCCGCCTACGCGGGCTGCACGTTCAGAGGTGGTTTCGATCGCCAAGCGATACCTGGGTGCACGGTACGTGTGGGGTGCGGAAGGCCCGAACACCTTCGACTGCAGCGGGTTCACCATGTTCGTCTACCGGCAGGTTGGCGTCCGGCTACCACGCGTCAGCCGAGACCAGATCCACGCTGGCCAGCGAGTGAGCAGGAGCGACCTTCAGCCTGGCGATCTCGTCTTCTTCGGCAGCCCGATCCATCACGTCGGCATCTACGTGGGAGGCGGCAAGATGATCCACTCGCCCCGCACCGGTGATGTCGTGAAGATCTCGCCGCTACACAGCGACTACGTTGGCGCCTGTCGACCGTAGGACCACAGAACACAGTCGTCTGCGCAAAGTCGCAGGCGTTCAAGGAGGACTAGATGGCAACGTTTGGGACCGTGGCGCTCGGAGTGGCGCTGCTCGCATCGATCTTCTCTGTCTTTGTGCTACCAAGAACGCGGTCGGGCAGCAACGGTGAACCGGCGACCGGCCTACACCCAGGCTATCTGGCCACCTTCATCGCCGCAGGTGCTCTGACTGTAGCCAACCTGATCATCGTGGCGGGCTTCTTCGGTAACGACTTCTCGCTGATGTATGTCGCCGAGAACCACAGTACAGATGTATCGAGTCTGGCCTGGCTCTACAAGCTATCCGGGCTCTGGGCCGGACGTGAGGGCTCGCTGCTCTTCTGGGCATGGCTGCTGGCGTTGTTCGCTGCGTGGATCGCTTACCGTCGCATGGACATCACCGACAAGCTGTCCAACATGGGCCTGGCGGTCACGAATGTGATCCTCGCACTGTTCACCGCTGGCATGATGCTCTCCGACCCCAACAACCCCTTCAAGGCATCCCCCGCCGAGTGGCTCGGCCCTAACGGCGAGCTCTTGGTAAACACTGCGATGAACCCGCTCCTGCAGCATTGGGCGATGATCCTGCATCCGCCGACGCTCTTCATAGGGTATGCGGGTCTCACGATCCCCTTCGCATTCGCCATAGCCGCGCTCATCATCAACGACGGATCGGATGCGTGGGTCAAGATCGTCGACCGCATCACGGTCTTCTCATGGCTCTTCCTGGGTGCTGGCATCGGCTTGGGATCGGTGTGGGCCTATGTCGTTCTCGGTTGGGGCGGCTACTGGGCCTGGGACCCGGTGGAGAACGCCTCGCTCTTGCCGTGGCTGACCGGCGTCGGGCTCATTCACAGCTTCACCGTCTATCGGAGACGCGACGGCTTCAAGCGCTGGACCGTGATGAATGCGGCGGTCACGTTCGCGCTCGTCATACTGGGCACGTTCATCACGAGGTCCGGCGTGGTTCAGTCCGTGCACGCTTTTGAGAAGGACCCTGTGTCGCTGGTCTTGTTCCTGACCATGATCATCGGTGCAGTCGTCGCCGCAGCAGTCGGGCTCTGGTATCGCTGGGACACGTTCGCCGGAAACGACGAGTTCGAGTCGCTCACCAGCAAAGAGGCTGCATATTACTTCAACAACGTGATCATGCTCATCTCGGCGCTGATCGTTGCGTATCTTACGGTCTCTTCCGCCCTGCCGGCGTGGCTGCCCTTCGGGGGTCAGTCGATGAGCGCCACTGCCTACAACCTGCTCGCCCGGCCACTCGGCGTGCTGTACGCGTTCATCATCGCGGTCTGCCCGATACTCATGTGGCGCAAGACGGACGGCTCGACATTCTGGAGCCGGATCCGCATGCCGCTTGTAGGCGCTGGTGTTCTGTTCGCGTTCCTCGCGCTTGAATGGTGGCTCAACCTCCGTCCGGTCTACTCGGCTATGGTCGCCGAGGGCGGCACGAACGCCCGGGGCTTCCTGGCGTTTGGCCCCGAGATCATCTACAGCACGATCGCGCTTCTGGGCCTGGCGGCTGCTTCACTGCTCATCGCAAACACGACCTGGCTGTTCATCGATGGCGCACGCAAACGGTCAGCAGCGAGGAACGAGAGCGTGCTCGCCGCTCTTGGCAACATCCTTCTGAGGGCACGCACCCAGTCCGGCGGCTACCTCGCTCACATCGGGATGGGGATCATCCTCATCGGCCTCGTGGGTTCATCGATGTACGTGCGCGACGTGCGCACAGTCGTCGCGGACAAGCCGGGCGCCACATTCGCCGTGTCTGACTACACGCTCACCTATAAGGAGACGAAGGACGTCCAGCAGGCCAACGGCGACACGAAGTCCGTAGCCGTGTTCGGCGTGTCGCGTGGCGGGCGGCAGCTCGGTGACATCACTCCGGGGCAGACTCAGTTCGCTCGGCAGGACCAGACGCGACTTGACGCATCGGTGATGTCGGAACCTCTCCGTGACATCTTCGTCGTCTGGGAAGGCACACAGGGCGGCCAGCTCTCGATGAACGTGAAGATCAACCCTCTGATCGGCTTCGCGTGGGGAGGCTTCGCTCTTCTTCTGCTGGGTGCAGCTCTTGCCGCATGGCCGAAGAGAAGCGGCCAGTGAGCCGAGATCCACGGCCGTCATACTCTCAGGAAGTGCGTGTCGTCTTCGCCATCGCGCTTACTTTCCTATTGGGCGTAACGTCTACCGTGACGCCCTGCTATGCCACCGGTACCGGCGACGCCCGGGCGCACGAGCGTCGAGCAGAGCAGGCGCGTGAGAAGGCTCGGCAGGCGGATGAAGATGCGAGCCGGCTCGCAGCAGAGATCGCGGACCTCGATCGTCGGATCGAGAGCGCCGCAGACAGGGTCAAGAAGCTGGACCCGTTGGTCAAGGAAGCGAGCGAGCGGAGCACCCGACTCCAGGCACAGGTGGATGCCATGGCCACCGAGGTCGCATCCGCACAGGGGCGGGTCGACGCCAACACGGCCGAGTACGACCGCCAACAGGGCCTGCTCGCCCAGCGAGCACAGGCAACCTACCGCCAGGGCGACTGGTTCTACCTCGAGGTTCTGATCGGCTCCAACGACTTCTCCGATCTGATCCTGCGCACAGAGCTCGTGCGCCGAGTGATGGAGGCCAACTCCCGGGTTGCCTCTGACTTGGAGCGGGTGGGGCAAGAGCTGTCGCGTGACAAGGTGCTCTTGGAGCGAGCACTCGAGACTGTACAGCTCAAGCGCACTGAGGCTGCCGCTGTTGAAGCCCAGTTGAGGGCCTTGCGGTCCGAGCGGCTGTCACGGGTGCTGGAGGTCGAGCGCGACAAGGCCAACCGTGCGGGAATGATGGCTGCAAGCCAGGCGAACGCGAAGCGACTACGAGCTCTAGCCGACGCAGAAGAGGCGGAGTCCCGGCGCATCGCAGACGAGTTGGCAGCGAACAACGGGGGATCGGGTCAGTACAACGGCAAGATGGCGTGGCCAGTGCCGTCATCGCATCAGGTCACATCCCCGTATGGATGGCGCACCTGCCCGTTTCACGGACGTGAACTCCATCCCGCGCTCGACATCGGCGCACCTGAGGGCAGTGCGATCGTCGCCGCAGGGTCAGGCGAAGTCATCTATGTCGGGTACCGTGGTGGATACGGCAACACCGTGATGATCGATCACGGCGACGGGGTTGTCACTCTATACCCGCACCAAGCGGCAGGCGCGATCAAGGTAAGCGTGGGCCAGCAGGTGGAACGCGGTGAACGGATCGGCGGCGTTGGTAGCACCGGTAACGCGACCGGCCCGCATCTCCATTTCGAGGTGCGGGTGAATGGATCCCCGAAGAACCCGAACAACTGGCTGTAGACTGACCTCACGAGACACGCAGTTCAGTACACGCCGGGGATGTACCTCTTGGTGCGGGCGAAGTACAACTCGTAGTCCTCACCATGCCGCCGGAGTAGGTACTCCTCCTCACACCGTACCTGCACTTCGAGCATGACCACGAAGAGCAGAGCGAACGTCAGCACTGCCCACGTCGGCCATATCAGCCAAAACCCGAGGGTGAGGGCGAAGAGCCCCGTGTAGGTGGGGTTGCGGACGAGTTGGAACGGACCTGCGGTGATGAGTTCAGTGGGGCTGGTATCGTCGATGCCGACCCGCCATGAGGCCGACATTGTTCGCTGGGCCAACCAACAGAGTGTGAGGCCTGCCCCGCCGAGGAGAAGACCGATCTCATCGACTCCTGGACGGTCCAGTAGCGTTAGTCGCCCCAGCCCCCACGCAGTCGTGGGCAGCAGTGCGTGCGCCGCAAGGAGCAAGACCACGTAGCACTTCAGGGCGCGTGACAGACTGGACATGTAGCCCTGTAGCCCGCCGGAAGGGCGCCGCGCGAAGACATCGGGATCGATCCCAGTCGTGAGCCTTTGGCTCCTTCGCTTGAAGGACCAGAGAGCAGCATAGCCCGCAAAGAGAAGTCCGGCGTACAGGGCGGCTGGCATGTCAAGGAAAACGCTCATTGCTCACGACCGGTGTAGTGAAGGACCTCGCCAATGAGCTTCGAGACTGCATCGTCCGCGAGCCGGTAGTAGACGAGCTTGCCTTCGCGTCGATACTTCACCACCCCCACGCGGAACAGGTTGCGCAGATGGTACGAAACGCTCGAACTGCTCGCCTGCACGAGTGCGCCGACATCACACACGCACAGTTCCGACCGACTCAGTGCGACGAGGATCTTGAAGCGGGTATCGTCCGCGAAGATCGACATGGTCTCACCGACGCCGTCGAGCCCGTCCACCAGTGGGGCGAGGCTTTGCACGACCTCGGAGTGCACGCATTCGACATCGCAATGGGGGATGCGTTCGACTGAAGCCACAGGGATCCTCTCAGCGCAGGTATCATTCGGACATTCGCTTGAATGTTTGTTTGTATCAGGGTAGTCTTCAGTCTGCGGTGTCGTCAACCTCGACGTCATCTGCCCCGATCAAGGCTGGAGACAATGGCTCACTCACACGACACCTCGGACGGGCGACTTGGCCCGAAGCTCCTCGCAAGCATCGTGATCAACATCGTGATCCTCACGGCACAGCTCATCGGCGGCGTGCTCGCCGGCAGTATCGCTCTGATCGCAGACGCGCTGCACAACCTGACGGATGTCGCAGCCTTGTGTCTCAGCTACGGTGCGTTCCGCATATCCAAACGACCGGCGAGTCCCCGGTACACCTTCGCGTTCCAGCGTGCCGAAGTGCTCGCAGCGGTACTGAATGCCGCAAGCCTCATCGCGGTTTCCACGTTCGTATCGGTGGAGGCTCTCAAGCGGCTGTCGAGCCCCGAGCCGGTTGCGGGGGGGCTTGTGATGGCATTCGCCGCGTTTGGCATGGTCGCCAATGCGGTGGCCGCATGGCTACTCAGAGGGCACGGGTCGAACCTGAACGTCAGGGGTGCCGTGCTCCATTTGGTGTCGGACTCGGTTGCCTCATTCGGCGTACTCATAGCTGGAGCCCTGATGTATTGGTTCGGGTGGTTCGTGGTTGACCCGATCGTTTCTCTGATCCTTGCCGCATGGATGATAAAGGAGTCTGTGGGCCTCCTGCGCACCGCCGCGAACATCCTCATGCAAGGCGTGCCTGACGGAGTCGAGTTGGCACTGGTGGAGTCTGCGATGAGGGAGCACCCACTGGTCGAAGACGTACACGATCTGCATGTCTGGGCCATGACGTCTAGCAACATCGTGCTGTCCGCACATGTGGTTCTCCCATGCGAACGCACTGAGCCTGAACGGCTGGAGACGGTGAAGCAACTCAAGTCGCGGCTTCACGATCAGTTCGGGGTGGAGCACGCGACGATAGAAACCGAGACAGCCGGTGTTTGCACGGGTCTGAGTTGCGACAAGGAATGAGGGCCTATGTGCGACGCAGACAATGAGTTCCAGGAAGCGGCCGAACTCGAGCGACGTACACTCGTGGTCCTTCTGGCCTTAAACGCCCTCATGTTCATCGTGGAAGCACTGATGGGATGGTTCGCGGACGCTGCCGGCTTGCTGGCGGACTCCCTCGATATGCTTGCCGATGCGTCCGTGTACGCGGTCGCGCTCTATGCCGTCGGGCGATCTTCGCGGATCCAGTTGAACGCGGCAGCTGCCAGCGGGATCGTGCAGATCGCTCTTGGCCTGGGCGTGCTGCTCGAAGTGGCACGCAGGTTCGTGGTGGGTAGTGAGCCCGTCAGCGCCCTGATGATGATCGTCGGTGCGGTGGCCCTCGCGGCGAATGTGACCTGTCTCGCCCTGATAGCGAAGCACCGCCATGGCGGAGTGCACATGAGGGCCTCATGGATCTTCTCGGCGAACGATGTGATAGCCAACATCGGCGTCATCGTGTCAGGGGCGTTGGTCCTCGTACTGGGTACGCGTATCCCCGACCTTGTCATCGGCGGAGTCATCGCTGTCATCGTGGTTCGCGGCGGCATCGGCATCCTCCGCGAGGTTCGTGACGAACGCACGGGTGATGCCTGCTAAGTGATCGCGACGGGTTCCCTCCGTTGAACACAGCTGCTAGGACGCACGAGTGCGTCTGACCTTGCAGAACCCGCAGGGACATTCTGAAAGGCTTCTCGACTCGTGCATCCCCGCCCGGAGCGAAGCGACGGGTATTGCGAAGGGTGTCGAGGGTTGAAACTTGGTTCCAGTATCTGAAGGGGGTCTAGTACATCTGAGATCCGGATCCGCCAGATAGGTGCCCCCTACCCCTCAGGTAGGTCGTGATGAAGCTCGTCTCCTCGGAGGCGGGCTTCTTTGTCGTTCAGGGCAGGGTGCCCGTCAGGAGGAAGGGCAGGTGATGCCGCGTTCCAGCTTGTTGAGTCCATTCGTGAAGGAGGTGAAGAACATGACCAAGAAGTCGTTTAGGCAGCGAGGCGAGGATGCCGCAGCTGCGTATCTCGAGCGCGTAGGTATCTGCGTGGTCGAGCGTAAGTGGAGTTGTGACGCCGGCGTTGTCGACATCATTGCGTTCGATGGAGACACGCTGGTAGTCACGGACGTGAAGACGAGCAAGGCTGCCGGGCAGAAGGTGAGCCAGGCAGTGTCCGCCGCGATGGCACGTCGTATTCGCAGGATCGCTGAGGCGTACCTAGAGTTCGCTGACCTGCATGACGTAACGTGGCGGTTCGATCGCATCGATCTGCTCGTCATCAGCGAGGATCGGGCACTGCTGCGTCATCATCGTGACGCGATCAACACCGTGAACTAGCACGTCAGACGTCACAGGAGCCGATCTCCGGGGCGTTCGCACTACCGAGGCCGTACGGGCAACCCGTACGGCCATTTCTGTTTGCGGGGGAAGGTCCTGAGCCTTTGATGGCTCGGGGCCTTCTTGCCCTTCCGACCTTGAAGGAGGAAGTCATGAGCCCCAACGAAGTCAGGAGTTTGCGCGATCGAGAGATCGTCGAGCTGCTCGTGAACCTGCGTCCGTCCGATGAGGCGGTCGCTTGGTTGTCGTCAGTGATCACCGACCCGGTCAAGGTGGCCGGCGTCATGGAGCTGTCGCGCCGCTATGAGGCCACTCACCAAGGTGGTCACCGTCTTCCACGTGCCAAGGATGCTGGCAGCGTCCACATCGACGGAGCACGCTTCAAGGAGTTCTTCTGGATGCGTCGCATCGCGCTCGTTGAGGTGGGTCCAATGATCGGCAAGTGCGAGGGACTCGCCAGTGTGCTCGCACACAAGGGCCGCATGTCGTTCTGGACAGCCGATGCCATCGCCAACGAACTCGGGATGCACGTCGATGCATTCATCGCCCAAGTTGGCGCACCCATCGAACTGGAGCGCCTCAGTCTCGTCTGAGCGCTTCTCTCATTTCTCTCGACGCCTGTTGCCCTGCCGTTCTCAAGTCGGTCGGTCGCTAGGACGTCCTCTGCGGAGCCGGTCGCTATATAGCTATTGAAGTACTTTGACCGGCTATCGCGAGTCCGTATGCGCCGTCCGCGTGGACCGATGTGGATCGGTTCGGTGTCTCGTTCCATTTGAGCACCGGGCCAAGTCATCGGTCCTTTTGGCAGGGCTGCTCTCAGGCGTCGTTTCCCATTCTGTTGAGCGTCGCGGGGTTCATCCGTGGCGCTCCTTCTCGTTTCTGGAGGTGATCGTCTTGTCCGAGTCTGTATTGTTCGGTGATTTCGCTGAACGCTGGATCACTCAGGTGGCGCCGTTGAGGCTGAAGGCCACGGCTGTCGCCGAGTACTCGTCCCTGTTGAGGCTGCATCTGCTGCCATCCTTCGCCGGCCGTACTGTGTCTGAGATCACGCCTGATGAGATCCAGGAGTACATGGCCCATCAGGTGGAAAGCGGCTTCTCACCGAGGTCCGTACGCAACCATCTGGCTGTTCTCCGTGCGGTGCTCAAGACCGCTGTCGCATTCGATCTAGTCGACACCAACGTGGCGATGAAGGTCACGGCTCCGAGGCACTTCCGCAAGGAGCAGCGCTTCCTGACGCCAGTCGAGATGAAGGCCACACTGGATGCCTGCCCTCGCACTTGGTCGTTGCTTCTGGCTCTGCCGATGTATGCAGCCGCTCGCAAGGGCGAGTGCTTGGCTCTCCGGTGGTCGTCGGTCTCGATCGAGCGCCGGCAGATTGCCTTCGTGCGCTCCATGCGCTCTGGCGTCGAACACACTGTGAAGTCGGTGGCGAGCCACGCCGCTGTAGCCATGGCTGACGAGTTGGTGCCCTTGTTCCTCGAACGACGGGAGAAGGTGCCTGACTCGGTCGATGGCTTGGTGTTCTGCCGCTTTGACGGGAGTCCTCTCGATGACGGGACGCCCAACAGGGTGTTGAGGCGTGCTTGCATCAAGGCAGGTATCGAGCCGTGCACCTTTCACCAGCTGAGGCATTCGAGCATCGCAGCGTTGATCGCGAGTGGTGCTCATCCGAGGGTGGTACAGGAGTTCGCTCGGCATGCGAGCTTCGACACGACGATGTCCGAATACGGACACCTCATGGACGGTGCAGGCGGTGATGCCGTCGCCGACATGTCGCGTTTGATCGCCGGTTCCTAGCCCGGAAGCAGCGGAGGCCGGCCTCCTGAGGGTGCAGAGCGGACCGGCCACCACATCGCATCATCGCACCATGACCTAACCGGAATCTAAACACGCAGGTCAGAGGGCTCAGTCGCTTCGGCGGCTGGGCCTTCTGCATTCTCGAAAGGAGTTGTCGTGACTACATACACCATCGAGCAGTTTGACACGGTCGAGTTGGTGGCGCTCGTGCTCGGGATGCGCCCCTCCGACGAGGGCGTCATCAGGCTTGCCACCACGATGAGTGAAGGCTGGCTGTCCGGTTCCCCGCTCGCAGAGGTCGCCCGCGAAGGTTGTGGCGTCGGAGATCGCCGTCTCGCTCGCCTTGAGGCTTCCGTCGAGCTCGGTCGTAGGAGTCTTCACGCTCGTGCCGCACGTCGCGGGAGGGTCGTCAGCACTCCGGACGACGTCGCGGAGATCATGCGCCCGCTATGCGTTGGAATCGATCAAGAACGCTTCTGGGCACTTGCGGTCAACGTAAAGAACATGTTGCTCCGAGTGATTCCTATCTCGAGCGGATCGCTGAACGCATCCATCGTGAGTCCATCGATCTTGTTTCGGGAGGCGATACAGCTCGGGGCCGCGAGTGTCATCGCCTGCCATTTTCATCCCTCGAACGATCCAACTCCGAGTGGCGCCGACATCCAGCTGACTCGTCGGCTCGTGAAGGCCGGCGACGTTCTTGGCATCGAGGTCTTGGATCACGTCGTCATTGGGGGTGACGAGCACGCGTCGCTTCGGGATCTGGGTCTGATGTAGGTGCGCTTCAAGTTCACGGTGTGTCAGTAGGGCGGGTCGTCATCTTCGGGTGGCGGCCCGTTCTTTCGTTTGTCTTGGCAGCGATGCCGGACAGTAGGGAGGGAGTTGGCCATGAAGGCTGACCACTACAAGACGCTCGGCCTCGAGCCGGGTGCGAAGCAAGTCGAGATCGAAGCCGCGTTCGAGGAGCAGCTCGCTGCCCGCAAGGCTCGTCGTGGTCGTACGGCGGATCTGCACGCTGCACATGCTGTTCTCGGAGATGTGGCTCTGCGTCGTTCCTACGATGCGGTTCGTCTCGGTCACGATGCGGGAGCACGGCTCATCCAGGCCAAGGACTCTGCAATCGACCTCGCCAAGGACGTCGCACCTGATGTCGACTGGGCAGAAGTCGGACGGTCGGCTTGGCAGACCACACTCAAGGCGACGGTGCTTGTTGCTGGGGCAAGTGCGAAGGTGTCCGACCTTACGGCGTCACTCTCGCGGCGAGTGCAGACCGCTGCAGCTGCAAGAATCTCCGACGAGTAGTACTACTCCGGTTCGTCGGACCCCAGTGCCCGATCGATGTCTCGATCCGACAGCAGGACAAGGAGTATGAGCGGGTTCCTCGCCGAGAACATTCTACCGTTGCCAGCTCAGCTCAAGGCGGACCTCAGGGGCAAGCCGCATTCACATGTTGCTGCGACGATTCGCGACTACTGGGGCGGCATGCAGGCTGAGTAGGGGCACCGGAAGGGCGCTCCCACTCGACTAAGCAACCTGGGTGGCGTAGGCGTGGGGACTCACAGTCCTAGGGGCCGCTCCTGCGGGCCTGTCATTTAGGCCTCAGCAAATCGCACCAGACGGGTGCGCCAAACAGGCGGTTGTGGCACGGTGGATGCTCTATACCCGACTGAAATAGTAATGATTCTTGGCAGTTGCCGAGATCACGTTGAGGAGGACTCTCATGAACAAGCTTGCCGTCTTTGTTCTGGCCGCCGCTCTGTCTCTGGCCGTCGCCGCACCGGCGTTCGCCACTGGTGCCGAGGGCGCTGGCCGCGACTTCGGTCAGCACCACGCTACGCACGCACAGGAGATGGGTGGCTTTACCGGAACCGAGAACCCCGGTGTCATGCACAAGGGATTCTCTGGCTGGACCGGTATGTAGTCCGATCCACTCGATTCGAGCGGGCGCCTCGTTCCCATCGCGGAGCGGGGCGCCTTCGCTGTCCAGGCGGGATGCATCCGGTGACCACCAGCAAGGGCCGCCCGGTCAGTTACGGCTTGATTCGCAGCATCCGGGCGTTGATGGCGACGATGACCGTCGATGCCGACATGAACAGGCCGCCGATCGCGGGACTGAGTAGGATTCCCATACCTGCGAACACGCCGGCTGCAAGCGGGATGGCAACGACGTTGTAGCCGGTCGCCCACGCGAGGTTCTGCACCATCTTCCCGTAGGTGGCTTGTGCCAAAGAGATTACCGTGGGTATGTCGTTCGGATCGCTGCGAACGAGCACGACATCGGCTGTGGCGACGGCCACATCCGTTCCAGCACCTATGGCGATACCGACATCCGCAGTCGCTAGCGGGGGAGCATCGTTGACGCCGTCTCCGACCATCGCCACGATCTTGCCCTCCGATCGGATCCGCTGCACCGTGGCGGCCTTGTCGGCGGGAAGCACCTCGGCGAAGAACCTCTCAATACCGAGTTGTGAGGCGACCCGCTCAGCTACCACAATGTTGTCGCCGGTGAGCATGATCGGCTCGATGCCCATCTCTTTGAGACGACGCACGGTTTCGGCAGACTCGGGTCGCACGATGTCAGATAGTGATATCGCTCCGATAACCGATCCGTCTCTCAGCACGAACACGACGGTCCGCCCACCAGAGGTTAGGTCGTCCGCACCGACAGGCGGCTCGATCCCTGCTTCGGTCAGGTAGCCCGGGCTGACGACGGCGACCGTGTTGCCATCGATCCGCCCTTCGGCTCCCTTACCAGGGATGGCCTTGAAGTGCTCCACAACCGACTTGCCTTCTGCGGCTGCTGCGATGGCTCGTGCTATCGGGTGCTCGGACAGCTCCTCGATCGATGCGGCCAGCGACAGGACCTCATCGCGAGTGGAGCCGCCGACTGGCACGACCTCTTCGACGCCGAAGCGCCCCAGCGTCAGCGTCCCCGTCTTGTCGAAGACGACCGCGTCGATGAGACGTGCGTTCTCGAACGCCATCCGGTTGCGAACCAGCAGGCCGTTGGTCGCACCAAGAGCAGTGGAGACGGCGACCACTAGGGGGATAGCCAGCCCCAGCGCATGGGGGCACGCGATGACCATGACGGTGACGGCACGCTCCATCGCGTAGGCCAGTGTCTGTCCCAAGGCGAGCCATGTTGTGAACGTGAGCAGTCCACCGCCGAGTGCGACGATCGTGAGCCACATCGCGGCCCGGTCGGCCAAATCCTGCGTCTTGGACTTCGACTCCTGCGCTTCACGCACGAGCTCGATCACCTGCGACAAGAACGATTCGGCACCGGTTCGGGCGACGATGACAGCCAGCGCTCCTTCACCGTTCACCGACCCTCCTATGACGCGGTCGCCGGTCGACTTCGACACCGGGACCGATTCACCGGTGAGCATCGACTCGTTGACCGAGGAGCGACCCTCCAACACGTCCCCGTCGGCCGGGACCTTCTCGCCGGGCTTGACCACGACCACGTCGCCCGGCTGCAGTTGCCCAAGGTCTACGTCCGTCGTAGTGCCGTCCGCGTTCCTGCGGTGCGCCTGAGACGGCATCAGCCGAGCCAGTGATTCGAGCGCTTTGGATGCCTCGCCAACCGAGCGCATCTCGACCCAATGGCCGAGCAGCATAATGTCGATCAGCGTGGCGAGTTCCCAGAAGAACGGCATGCCTTCGAGTCCGAAGACGGTGGCCGCACTGTAGAAGTACGCGACGCTGATGGCGACGGCGACAAGCGTCATCATCCCCGGCTTGCGATCACGCAACTCCCGGACGAGCCCCTTCAGGAACGGAGCGCCGCCGTAGACGTAGAGCACGGTCGAGAGTGCGAGCAATATCCAGTCGGCGCCGAGTACGTCGAGGATGCGGCCGCCGGGGACAAGCGGCAGACCCGGCGATATCAGGATCACGGGTACGGTCAGTGCGAGACTGACCCAGAAACGACGACGGAAGTCGGCTACCGAGTGGCCTTCATGCCGGCCGCCCGAATGACTCTCTTGTTCGGACGTGGCATGTCCAGCGGACGGAGCCTGTTCGCCATGTGCCTCCATGCCTTGATGCGCCGTGTGGTCTTGCACGGTCTACCCCCCGAGCGCACGCATGATCTCGTCGTACTCCTGCGTCGTGATCTCACCGTTCGCACACCTGCGCTTGGCGATGGCCACGGCCTCGTCATGGCCGACCGCTCCAGGAGGCACGGTGCCGCCGCCGGCGGTTGGTTGATGCGTCGAAGCCCGTACCGCCCATACGATCAGAAGCACGATCCCTGCGATGACCAGTGCGCCGAAGAAGAGCATGAGCAGCGCACCGAACCAGCCGTAACCACCCATCATGTCGTAGCCGTAGCCGTATCCTCGACCCATCATGGTTCGTCCAGCTCCTTCAGTCTTCGGGTGAAACGCGGATAATCAGCGCCCGTACCATTCCTCGTACCACGCCTGCATCTTGTCGATCTCTGCGCTCTGCGCCTCAATGATCGACGACGTGAGTCCCCGCATCTCGGGTCTGCCGGAAGCACCGCCGGCCATCTGCGACATCATTATCGCGGTCTGGTGGTGGGGGATCATCGCCTCGATGAACGCCTTGTCGAACGGCTTTGCTGCCTCGAGGTCGGTCATGTCCATGGCTCCAGAGCCCATCATGCCGCCCATCATCGAGGACGAGCCGCCGACATCAGGGACAGCGGTCCCGAACCACGCCCGGTACCAGGCCCGCATCTGAGCGTTCTCAGCGGTCTGGGTCCGCTTGATGTCTGCCGCAAGCTGTCTGATCTCGGGGTGTTCGGCACGCGTGAGCGCCAACTCTGCCATCTCGATCGCATCATCGTGGTGGGGGATCATCTGCTCGATGAACATGGCGTCCATGCCGCTCGCCGGCGACGTGCCCACAGGCACGACAGGCTGGAGGTACGCTCCGGTCACGATCATGCCGGTCAGGCCGACGATGATAAGGCCCGCCGCGACTATCGGTGTGACTACCCTATGCATGGTCCACCCTCCGTTGGCTATCGCTTCTTTATGCCCGTAACGAGGGACGGAGCCGACGAACGTCGCTTCCGGCGTTCACCGACAACGTACTGCGCCGTGGTCGTCGTCAGCCGATGGCGTGTCGGATCTCCTCGTACTCGGCCGTGCTGATCTCGCCACGTGCCAAGCGCTGGCGGGCGATCTCAATCGGATCAGGACCAGCTGCAGTCGGTGTCGCAACACTTCCCGCATGGCCAATGCCACGCATGTCGGTGTCCGGCCGCATCATCCACATCAACGCGAGCGGAACCAAGAACAGGAACGGAAGCCATAGGAACATCATTTGAGTTCACTCCTTAAGTGGTCGGAACCGGGTCAGGTCTGGGGGCGGGGCGGCCCAGTCACGCGACCGCCCCGCTCTAGACGTTCTTAGTAGATCGAACCCATCATTCCGTAGCCGGTCGAGCCGCTGCCCGACGACAGTCCTTGCATCATCGCGGGACCACGGCGGTACGAAAGCTGTCCGCCCTGAGCCTCGGTGGTCGGTTCGCTGCTTGTCGTGCCTCCGGCGCACGGTGGCGTGACCTTGCCGCTCGTGACGTCCGCGTGCATGCGGTCGACGTCCACGGACCCATCCGAGGTGCGGTAGCGGTCCATGAAGGCGTTCATCTCGGCGATGTTCGGCCGGTCGAAGGTGCCCGACGTGCGGTACGTGTTCATCATCGTGTAGCCGTTGAAGGCGGGCGTCGCCATCATCCGAGGTGCCGCGACTGCGGTTCCTACGAGCATGACGCCTGCGATGAGGCCGGCGATCGTACCGACGGCCACTTTGATCTTGGTGTTCATGACTATCTCCTTATCTCGCCCGTGCGGGCGATGGTCTCTGCGTTCAGGCGTTGCTGGACCACCAGTGGGTCCGGCCCTGCGGTGACGACGTGGGCGTTGAACCCGGCACCTGCGATCTCTGTACGGATGGTGTCCGCGTCGATGAGATCCGGGTCGTACAGGACCGAGGTAAGGCGTAGCGTTCGGTACGCCCGTGCGGCTTTCACGCCCGACAGGTGCTCGATTTGGGACTCGATGCGGTGAGGGCAGGCATCGCAGTACATGCCATCGGTCCGGATGTGCACAGCAGTCATGGCTCAGTTCCTCTCGTCTGCGTCCCCGCGTCGTGTCGATGCGGGGCGTGGGGTGCCGCGATCGGAGGCTCTTGCCTCGACGATTGGGCAGGTACCTCAGCAGCTCGATGCTGATGAGGGCGAGAGGATCCTAGAGCCGAAGCCGGCTGTTGAGAGGATCGACAGATGATCCGATCGACGCGGCGAGGCTGCGATCTGCAAGACGCATGAACCCTGCGTTGAAGGCAGACGCGAAGCCGACTACGACGGCTACAAGGATCGAGGCGATCGCGGGTGGCGATGCGGCGACGTCCGCCGCTCCGAGTGCTGCCGCATGTGTCATAGCAGCGCAGGCGTCCCCAAGATCACCGGCCGATGGCACGTGAATGCCGTCAGCGCAAAACACAGCGAGCGCAGCGACAACAACGGCGACCACCAGGATCGTCGCGATCACACTCTGCTGCTTCACCGCCAGTCGCATCGGGGCCTCCACGCCTCGCTTCGGACACCCACTTGGAACGCAACGTCCGTGCCACTGTCGGCAACTTCACAACATATTCATGACAGATCTAGTGGGATATGCTGGAGAACCCGTCATACCGCTGTCGGAGACGGCATTCAGAGGCATTCAAGACGAATGCCGCTAACCGGACCTCCTGTGAGTGGTGCTGGGCGCCACTGCAGTAGGTGTTACGCCGACTCCGCTGCAGCACGGTCCGGATCCACCAGCAGTAGCGTCATCAGCGGCTGAGTCTCGTTGTGGATCGCAGTCGCGTATCTGCCGATCCCGAGGGCTGACTCCTTGCCGTAGGGCAGCCCGGACACTGGATGGACCTTGTCGCGGATCAGTCCCTCGTTGGCGATCAGGGCACTAAGGCGAATCCGTCTAAGGGCGAGAATGCCAAGCCGGTAGATGATGAGGTCGCGTTCCGGTCTGGTAAGCCAGCCGAGGCATTCGGTGTAGTTGCGTGACGCATCGCGAATGAATCGCTGCAGCAGTCGCCGCTCCCACGGGCACTCTTCTCCCGGTACGCACAGGTGTCGCAGTTCGTCTTCTTTGGCGACTGGGCATGTGGCTGCGTGAGGGCACCTGTCAGAGCCTCGTGAACCGAGGATGCCGTCTACCATCACACCGTGCTCAAGGCGGTTGTAGCGGGCTGCTGTACGCCCGTATGGGCTTCGTGGTCTACCCATGGTGCCGTCCTTCAGAAATGGGTGCGTCGAACTCGGTCACTGGACCGGGGAGATAGTGCCGGCGGCCTCTACTGGAGCACCGCCAAGGCGAGTACGAGCAGGTTCAACGCGATTAGGAATGCGATGACCACGACGGTCAGCCGTGCGGTCCTTTCCGCCATTTCGATAGCGAGCTCGAACCGTGCGTCTGCCTCTTCCGTCGCAATGTGGTCCGTGTTGGTCACGAGGTCTCCTTCGATTGGTGCCGTCACCTAATCAGTACCGGTTTCAGGCGCAGAAGGAGTCATCGATCTCGTTGGGCACCTGGGCGTGGTCCGATGCTCCAGAACGCCGACAGGGAACAGGCGGTTGCGGCCTCATGCTCTGGTTTGGTGGTCTCGTGTTGCTGCACGAAGTCAGCCAGCCAACAGGTATCGGGCCGCTGCGATGACGTGCTCACTGTACTAATCGCCTTAAGAACTTCTTCCTGTAGGCAGAGAACTACGTTCTTATCACTCTGGATTTACGGTGCTATTCGCTTCGCTGCTATTCGATCCTGTACTGCACTCTTCTATATACGGTGACATGTCACCGTGACACGGGTGGTTCAGGTGGTCTGGCCGGGCTCTGCTCGTCATCGTCGGCGAAGAAGTCCGAGATGCTGAACCGCTCGCCCAGAATCCCCGGCTCCTCGATTTCAACGATGACCGTTTGCGCTACCCCCTCTTTCACCAAGGCCGGCACGACCAAGGCACACACCTCTTCAGTGAAGCTGACGGTGCTCTCCGGCTTTCGGCCCTTCCGGTCGGTGAGGGTCATGGTGCGTTCCCACTCAGCACGCAGTCGCTGGTACTCGAGGAACACACGGAGCAGGAGGTCGCCGTCCTCGGGCACGAGATCCACGAGTGAGGGTTCTCTGTGCAGCGTGTCGGCGAGGACAGGTATGTCCATGCCCCACGTCGGCGAGGCGATGAACAGGTAGTTGGCCAGTCGCTCGACCGCCGCAGGGGTGTCGTCACCGATCAACTTCTTTGCGATGACTCGGAAGTCGTCGAGCGGGCGGCCCAGGTCCTTCAGCGCCCGTCCGCGTGATGATCTTGAGGCCGACGCCACCACAAGCGGCACAAGACCGTCATAGAACTTGATCTGTCCCTTACCAGTGGTCTTGTTCACCGCAGTGCGGGACGGCTCGACCCCGATCCCCCTGAGGGCATAGCGCAGCGCACGTTCCTCGTAGGGGACGCCGCACATGCCGGTGAGTGTGACAACCTCAGACACTCTCAAGGTGGTGATCTCGTGCTCCACGACGACCTCATTTCCGGGTAGGCCGGACTTCGCTTGCAATCCTATCACAGGTGGAGTAGTCTGGCGGCATCATAAGAACGGACTCGTGATGCCAACGTTAGCAGAAGGGGTCGACCCGAGTAGGAAGGCAGGAAGGAAATGCAGGAAACCACGTCAGTGTCACTCGCGGGGGAGGAGGCCAAAGAGGTCTACGTGTTCTGGTTTCGGCTTCACGTCGAGGTCAACGCCCGACCCGAGTTCGCGTTGCTGTCCAACAACAGCCTCGGCGTCTATGTGCGACTGCTCGCCGCCGCAGCCAATCAGGCAGAGCATGGCGTGCTTGAGATGAGTCGTCGCGACATCGCGTGCACGATCAGGATCACAGTCGAAGACCTCGAACAGGTCCTGACGGAGCTTGAGACTCGCGGACTCGTCAAGACCACCGAGGACGCGGTCGCCATCGTATTTCGTGACCGGCACTACGACCTCACATGGTCCAACAGCCCCGAAGGCCGCAGGGAGCGCCAAGCCCGCAAACGGAAGCGAGACGCCGTGAAGGCCAAAGGCCTCGCCGATGACTGCGAACTCCTCTAGTGCACCTCACTCGAAAGGTAGGTGACGCCTGACATTCCTCTGTACGGCGCACTGCCGGTCTGCGATCTCCACCACAAGGCAGTGTGAAACTAACCCGTCGTAACAGCGAGAAGGAGACGCGTATGTATCTATCCGTTTGACCACCAAGGAGGTGGGGCCGATATGGCCGACAAGAGCACTGAGAAGTACGTGATCGACCTGGAAGACTACATCTGCCGACCAGTAGACGAGGAGGATCTGCAAGACCCATCTTGCGACCTGGGACGAACCACCATGCCGTGCGACAAGCTCGGCTGGTGCCCTTATGGTCGACTCGCAGCAGCGTTCCCCGCCAGCACGGATGCACTAGATGAGCTCGGGATTTCGCACGAAGGGCTCGGGGCGCCGTACAGCCACGCGAAGATTCTCTGTCCTGCGTTCCTGCTCGCCAGTCCGCGTCTCGCGGGTTGTGCCCCGTTCGCCAAGTGCTGGGATTTGGACATGCAATGCGACACCTGCAGGATCCATCCCGATCTGTGCGAACCCGCCAATGAGGTTGCCACTCAACGATATCTCTCGGACGTGCGCAGGTGCTGCGAAGGCACATCGCTGGACAGGCGTCTCTGCGACAACGGGCGTGAGGTTCGTTTCCGTCTCGAAGACGCGCGGAACCTGTGATGAGCCGGAACATTACCTCGAGGACACGACCTGCGAGCAGTACGCACTCACATCGCAACAAGAGCGCTACATAGATCATGACGAACCAGCTGACAGCCCGGTACTCGTGGCCGGGAACTCCGACAGGACCCGAGAGGATGAAGCGAGAGCACATAGGTCCGAGCCGGCGGGACACAGCAGGTCCCGGGCGCTACCCGAAGCCGTAGGTCTCCCCTCAACGCACCACCCCCGCTACACGAGCCCACTTCAGATCGACTCGGCTGGGAGGCCATCCACCTAGTTCAGCGCCATGATGGCGCGACTTCCTGAAGCGATGCTTCAGAGAGGATGGCTTCGCCATGCCCGAACTCAACATGAACGTTCCAGCGCCCAAGCTCTCGACCGCCGAAGAAGCAGCAGAGGTCATGGGTGTCCCGGTCAGCCAGGTGCGCAACCTCGTCCGCCAGGGCAAGATGCCGCACTACAGGATCGGCCACTACATCCGCATCGACATCGACGAGGCGCTCAGCTGGATGCGCGAGGAGCCTCACGCGTCGGTCGAAGATGCGCCCAAGCTCATCCACCACAACGCCCGCAGGAAGGGGTGAAGGAAATGGCCAAGGTCCGTATCAAGACACTCGCTGACGGTACCAAGCGCTACAGCTACAAGCTCTACATCGACGGGGCGTATATCTACACCCACACATGGTCGACCAAGCGCGAAGCCGAGGAAGAGGCCAAGTCGATCCGCCAGCGCCACCTGCTCGGGGAGCCTCTCAAGCCGAAGATGGTCCGGTTCGACGCGTTCGTCGCTGAGTGGCTCGAGACACTGAGCGTGAAACCGTCAACTCGTGAGGACTACGAGAATACGTGCCGCCACCTGCTCGGGTACTTCGGCAAGATGCCGATCGGACAGATCGGAGCGCAGGACATCGAGACGTTCGTCGCAAAGATGTCGCGTGAGTACTCGGCGAACTCGGTGCACAAGGCGAAGACGCGCCTGCAGCAGATCCTGCTGCGTGCAGAGGCATACGGCGTCATTCGTCGTTCGCCCATGCATCTGACCAAGCGCAACCTGACCACCCCTGAGCGCGAGAAGGACATCGTGTTCCTCGAGGCGGACCGGATCGGCGACTTCATCTCCGCTTCTCCCGAGTTCTATCGTCCGCTGTTCATCGTATGGTTCGCAACCGGAATGCGTATCGCAGAAATAGCAGCCTTGACCTGGGACTGCGTCAGCTGGGCTGACAGCTCAGTCCGGGTGAAGCAGCAGCTCAAGAACCAGAAGATCGAGCGGTACACGAAGTCCCCGGCGAGCCTGAGGACCATCGGCCTCGACGCCGGCGTGATGGACGTGCTCCGCAAGCATCGGAAGACGTGTCCGATGAGCGAGTTCAACCTGGTCTTCCCCACGGTGACCGGACGCCCGCTCCATATGAGCAACTTCGGATCGCGTGTTCTGCGGCCCATCACGAAGGAGCTCGGGGTCGAGGGGTTCACGGCGCACTCCATTAGGCACACGTTCGCAACAGTACTGCTCTCCGACGGGATCAACCCGAAGAAGGTCGCGCAGATGATGGGGCACAGTGACAAGAGTGGCGACCTGCTCTGGAGGACGTATGCACACGTGCTGAAGACGGATCACGAGCGTGCATCGGCAACGATCGGCAAGTATGTCGTGCGCGAAGGCGACGGGCCAACTGACGCTGTCGTCATCACTTTCCCAAGTCGCCGTATGAGGAGCGTTTCGTAGGCGTTGTTGGTACCATTAACAGCGCTTCCGACTCTGGTGACGCAAGACGCTCAGGTGCCACACGGGTGCCAAACGAACAGGAAGACCGGTGCTTCACCTTCTGCCGGGCAAGTTCTTGAGCCTCTTACCAGCGGAGACTGCACCACAAGCCCCCGTAGCTCAGAGGATAGAGCACAGGTTTCCTAAACCTGGTGTCGCACGTTCGAATCGTGCCGGGGGCACCACACACAACAGCAGGAGGGAGAGGGTACCAACCCTCTCCCTCCGCTTCTGTCTACTGCACCTTCACGCTCTTGAGCGTGCTCCACTTCCCGCAGCAGCGGATGCCGTCGATGGTCTTGTAGGCTCGGACCTTGACGTAGTAGCGCACGCCGGTCTTGAGCTTGGAGACGGTCTTGGAGGACTTCGTGGTCACGGGTGCGTACTTGAAGCCCTTCGTCTTGTAGCGCGAGTAGGCGACCTGGTAGCCACCTGAGTGCGAGTGCTTCGTCCAGCTCACGGTGAACTTGTGCGTCCCGGCCGTGAGCTTGGAGATGGCGGTCTGCTTGGGCACGATGTGGAAGGTCGCGCTCGTGGTGCCGTCGTAGTCGCCGATGCCGGTGACGATCACCGTCGCCTTGCCGGCGTAGGTGTTGTTCGCGTAGGCGAGCGTGTAGTCCTCGCCTGCGACGAGCGTGTCGGGTCCCAGGGTCACCGTCACCGCCGGCGTTATCGCTGCACCGGTGTAGGTCTTGTCCGGGATCGGAGCGACGGTGGCGCTCGCGATGTCGACAGGGTCGGGCACCGGGACGACCTGCACGGTGACCGTCCCGCTCACGGAATCGTAGTTGGCGGCGTCGGTCGGGGTGAAGGTCACCAGTGCGCCGCAGGGCCCGGGAGCGAGCGGCACGAAGCTCGGCGTCGCGAAGGCGAAGGTGCCGAGCACCGAGTGCACGCCACCGTTCAATGCCGATGCGGAGAGCGCCTGACCCAGCACGATGGGGCTCGCGCTGGGCCACGTGATGACACTCGGCGTCGCTTTGAGGATCGTGAACGTGGCGGTCTTGGTACCGAAGAAGTCGCCGATGCCGGCTACGGTCACCATCGCGGTGCCGGCGTTGGTGTTGTTCGCATAGCCGAGGGTGTAGTCCACGCCCTCGATCAGCGCCTCGGCGCCCATCGTCACCGTCACCGTCGGTGTGATCGCCGCGCCGGTGTAGGTGCGGTCCGCGATCGGCGCGACGATCGCACTCGCGATGTCGGTCGCGGTTGGCGGCGGATCCACCTGCACCTCGACCGTACCGCCGACCGCGTTGTAGTTCGCCGCGTCACTCGGATTGAAGGTGAGCAGCGCGCTGTAGGGCCCAGTCGCCAGTGGCACGAAGCTCGGCGTCACGAAGGCGTACGTCCCAGGCACCGAGTGCGTCCCGCCGGTCAGCACCGAAGCCGAGAGTGCGTGACCCAGCGTGATCGCCGAGGCCGATGGCCACGTCACGCTCGGCGTCGCCTTGGTGATCTTGAAGGTCGCGCTCGTGCTGCCTTGGTAGTCGCCGATACCGGTCACGGTCACCGTCGCGGTGCCGACGCTGGTGTTGTTCGCATAGCCGAGCGTGTAGTCCGCCCCTGAGACGAGGGTCGTGGCCTCCAGCGTCACCGTCACTGTCGGCGTGATCGCCGAGCCTGTGTAGGTCTTGTCCGGGATCGGGGCGACGATCGCATCGGCGATGTCGATGGTGGGCACGGTGGCCGTCCCCGTTACCGGCAGGTTTCGCGTCGTTGCCCCGGCACTCGAATGAACGATGCTCCCCGACGAGGTCCCTTCGTTCGCCCGCCGGAAGCGCACGTAGACGGGGGTAGACGTCACAACCCCGCCGGACTCCGGCAGCGTCAGGCTCGATGCCCAGCCGCCCGTGCCTGTCTCGGAGACCTCGAAATCGGCCGGCGCCGCGATGTGGATGTCGTCGGTCAGGTTCCGACCCGAAACGGTGTAGCTGCGCGCAACCGATGGCAAGCCCGGTTGACTCGAGAACGCCGCAAGTGACCCCACCACGTCGATGGCCGGCTCGGTACTCACCACGCTCGGCTCGATATCGTAGGTGTGGTTGATCGATCCGGAGCTGGCCGAGACGTAGTCGACGGTAGCGTGATCCGATTCGACGCGCACCCGCAGGTGCCCATTGCCGCTCAGCTGCTGCTCGATGGTCTCGAAGTCCCCGTGATCGCCCTCGCTGTAGATTCCGCTGAAGCCGCCCATGCCGCCGCCTGAGGGAACCTCCTGGTAGACAACCCCGTCACGCGTCTCGTAGCAGTATTGGTGGTCGTGGCCGTGGAAGTAGGCACTGACGCCGTTATCCACGAACAGCTGGTGAATCGTCTTGTCCCAGTCCGGACGATGCGCCGCGAATCCGGGTGAACCGTCGGCGTTCTTGCCGCCCCACTCGAAGTAGCCGGCGGCCTCGGCTCCTCCGCGCACATAGCCGGCACCTGCGCCGGAGATCGCCTTGTTCGGGATCCCGCCGAGCATGTTGTGCGAGAACACGAACTTGTACCTTGCGTCGCTGCCCTCGAGGACCTGTGTGAGCCACTCGTACTGGTCGTCGCCCAGCGTCCAGCTCCATTGATCGCCGGTACTCGAGTCATCGCTGCGCTCTCCCGCCGCCGGCGCGTAGGGCAGGTTCATCGTGTACTGGAACTCATCGATCACCACGAAGAGCGCGTCGCCCCACCGCCACGCGTAGTAGTCCTCGCGGTTGGTGTCACCACCCAATGCCGCGGCGAGCGGATCCACGTTGCCTGAGTAGAACCCGTCGGGGCGCTCGTCACTCGGCAAAGGGAAGTAGGTCTTGCGTGCGGCGATGTTCCACAACCCCGTGGCGTTCGTGCCGGTGTCATCGAGATTCCAGCCCTCCTCGTCCTCGTGGTTGCCCGTAGCCAGGAAGACGGGAACGGAGGGGCCGATCTTGCCGAAGTACGAGGAGCCGCGTTGGTTGACGTACCTCGTGTTGGCGGCACTCTGACTGGTGATTCCCGCATCGCCGGTCATGAAGGTGTCTCCGAGGTCGACCTCGAAGTCAGGAGCCTCACTGAGGATGTGGGTCATCACGTTCTGTTCGTTCGTGCTCAGGTTGTTGTGGATGTCCGAGGTCACCGTGAACGCGAAGCCCTCGCCCGCCGCCCTCTGGGTCCAGAAGGAGTGCTCCGCCCGCGTCTCGTAGTCTCCGTCGGTGATGCTTCCGTCGGCGTCGTAGACCATCCGGTAGTAGTACCTCGTGTTCGGGCTGAGGCCCTCGATCGTCACCTCGCTCACTTCACCGGCGCCGACGTCCACAACGTCGATCTGATCGGTGTAGACGCCCGGTTCGGTGCCGTACTCGATGCCATACTGGATCGCCGAGGCGGGCACGATGTTGAACGTGACCGAGGTGTCCGTAGGCTTGCCGAGCAGTTCGCCCGCGGTGAAGCTCGCGGTCTGGGCGAACACCGAACCTGCGCTGGACAGACAGAGGGCGACCGTCAGCACCACGGCGAGCACCGTCGTGCGGTCGCCTGCCCCTGCAAACGCGCCTTTCAAGCTCAACCGTCGGCCTCGCTGCGCCCCATGCATCGCGAACCCCCGTCGTACGCACGCACCCGGTCCCCTCTGCCCATGCGGGCAGAGGGGACCTGCTCATGTGCTCGTGTCTACTGCACCTTCACGCTCTTGAGCGTGCTCCACTTCCCGCAGCAGCGGATGCCGTCGATGGTCTTGTAGGCTCGGACCTTGACGTAGTAGCGCACGCCGGTCTTGAGCTTGGAGACGGTCTTGGAGGACTTCGTGGTCACGGGTGCGTACTTGAAGCCCTTCGTCTTGTAGCGCGAGTAGGCGACCTGGTAGCCACCTGAGTGCGAGTGCTTCGTCCAGCTCACGGTGAACTTGTGCGTCCCGGCCGTGAGCTTGGAGATGGCGGTCTGCTTGGGCACGATGTGGAAGGTCGCGCTCGTGGTGCCGTCGTAGTCGCCGATGCCGGTGACGATCACCGTCGCCTTGCCGGCGTAGGTGTTGTTCGCGTAGGCGAGCGTGTAGTCCTCGCCTGCGACGAGCGTGTCGGGTCCCAGGGTCACCGTCACCGCCGGCGTTATCGCTGCACCGGTGTAGGTCTTGTCCGGAATCGGAGCGACGGTCGCGCTCGCGATGTCGACAGGGTCGACCTGGACCGCAACCGTGCCACTCACGAAGTTGTAGTTCACTGCGTCGCTCGGCACGAATGCCACCGCGGCCAGGCAGGGCCCGGGAGCGAGCGGCACGAAGCCCGGCGTCGCGAAGGCGAACGTGCCAGGCACCGAGTGCGTCCCGCCGGTCAGCGCCGACGCCGAGAGTGCCTCGCCCAGCGTGATCGCGGAAGCCGAAGGCCAGGTCACGTCCGGCGTCGCCTTCACGATCGCGAAGGTCGCGCTCGCGGTGCCCCCGTAGGCGCCGATGCCGGCTACGGTCACCATCGCGGTGCCGACGTTGGTGTTGTCCGCATAGCTGACGGTGTAGTCGGTGTCCTCGACGAGCGTGTCGGCGCCCATCGTCACCGTCACCGTCGGCGTGATCGCCGAGCCGGTGTAGGTCTTGTCCGGGATCGGTGCGACGGTGGCGCCGGCGATGTCGATTGCCAGCGCCGGGTTGATAGGCACCGCAGTGATCGCCCAGTAGGCTGCACTGTTCGCCGTCCAACTCATGGTCACCGAGCCCCCCGTGGCCGGCTTGGTGCTTGCCGCGGCCCGGGTGTTGGATGAGAAGCCGTTCCAGAGCCCGATCTGCCCCACTCCGCTGGCCAGAGTCTGCGAATCGTTCGAGCCGCCTTGGAACACGTTGTCGAACACCAACTCGTCGCCGTCGAGTCCCGTGAGGGTGACCGTGGGGTTCTGGCCGCTTGTCGACGAATCCCCAGCCGCCGTCTCGAACGGATCGGCCTGGTCTACACCGGCGAAGTTGGCCGCACCCGCCACGATGCCGTTGCTCACCTCGCCACTGAAGGTGATCGTCACCGTGCCCGAGACGCCCTTCGGCGGGTTGAGGAGGCGGTAGATCGCGGAATGGCGCGGGTTCGAACTCGTCGTCTCCGTGATCACTTCGGTCAGGGGAAGCGCGCTACCACCCGATGGGGTGAACGTCGCCGCCGTCACGCTGCGGTCGGTGGACCCGCAGTTCCACGACGCCCCCACCATCAGGAGCCGGTCATCGCCGGTTCCGGTGGTATGGGGGAAGCTCACGCTGGTGGCATTGGCGGCGGCGGTTCCGCTCGACGGCGTGCCATCCTTGGCCACTGCCGAGTCCTGCATCGGCCCCAATGCGAATGAGTAGGCCGGCGTGCTCTGGTCGTACCTGATGAAGTCGACGGTGGCTTCCTCGGGGCCAACGGTGAACCTCAGGCGCCCCGGTCCTTCAGACGAGTCCGCCCAGACGGTCTGCCCCGTGCTCCCACCGAGCGTGAACGTGTCACCGCTTACGTAGTTGTTGAAGCTTCCGGAGAAGCTTCCTGCGGGCGCCGACACGTATGCCATGCCGTTCAGCGTCTCGTAGGCCATCTGATGATCGTGGCCGTGCACGAAGGCCGTGACACCGTTGGCCTCCATCATCTGCCTGATCGGCAGGCTGCCCCAGCCAGGCCTTCTCGTGCCCCACGCCCACGTCGTGCCGTCCGTGTTGTAGCCGCCCCACTCTGCGAAATTGGCGGCATTCAGTCCCCCGTGGCCGTAGTTCACCATGTCGGGACTGCTCATCCCGTTACTGCCGGTGATCTGATGTGAGAACACGAACTTGTACGTGGCGTCGCTGTTCGCGAGCGTCGACTCAAGCCACTCGAACTGTGCCTCGCCCAGTGTCCAGTCCCAACGCTCGCCCGAGCCGGTCGTGTCGCCCTCGCCGCCGCCGACAGCCGTGGTGTAGGGCTTCGTGGTCGTGGTCCAGTACGGCGTGATGACGACGAACAGCGCGTCGCCCCACTCCCACGCGTAGTAGTCCTGAACCAGGTGATCTCCGGTCAACTGGGCGATCGTGCGCGTGTTGCCGGAGTAGAACCCATTCGGGACCGGATTGAGGAAGTACTTCTTCTCCGCGTTCTTGGCCATGATCGGCAGGCTATCTGCCAGCGGCGCGATCAGGTGCCATGCCTCCTGCTGCTCGTGGTTCCCCGGCAGCAGGAATACCGGCGAGGATGCGCTGACTCTGTTCAGGCCGGCCAGCGCGTCCTTGTAGACCTGCTCCGCCGCGGCGGTGTCACCAAGGTCGATGCTGCCACCGCTGCCGGCGTCCATGGCCACCGTGTCGCCCAGCTCGACGAGAAAATCCGGCTGGTCCGAGGCGACGCCGTCAAGGTTGGTGTTCCAGGTCGACTCGTCTCCCAACTGGATGCCGACGTGGCCGTCGCTCGTCACGTCGAAGGTGAACGTGCTGTCCGCGCTGCGTTGAGTCCAGAAGGAGTGTTCGGCCCGCAGCTGGTGGTCGCCATCGGTGATGCTGCCGTCGGCGTCGTAGACCATCCGGTAGTAGTACTTCGTGTTCGGGCTCAGGCCCTCGATCGTGACCTCGCTCGGCACGCCCGCGCTGGCATTCACGACGTCGATCTGATCTGTGTAGACGCCCGGTTCGGTGCCGTACTCGATGCCGTACTGGATCGCCGAGACAGGTACGACCTTGAACGAGACGGACGTGTCCGTCGGCCTGCCGAGCTGCTCGGTACCGATGAAGCTGGTCGTCACCGCTCGCGCGGGAGCGGCGAACGCAAGGCACAGGCAGACGCATGCCGCCAAAGCCAGCGCCCGCTTCACTACTCCGGCCCTGCCGCTGCGTGAGGCAGTGCCCGCCGTCATGAGGCGGCCCTGGTTGGAATCCATCATGCCCTCCCCCTTCGTCTTCAACGGGCGCCCCTCTGCCCGGATGGGCGGAGGGGGCTCTCCCTACGTGCTCGGTGCTGCCTACTTCACCTTCACGCTCTTGCGCGTGCTCCACTTCCCGTAGCAGCGCGTACCGTCGATGGTCTTGTAGGCCCGGACCTTGACGTAGTAGCGCACGCCCGTCTTGAGCTTGGTGATCGTCTTGGAGGACTTCGTGGTCACGGATGCGTACTTGAAGCCCTTGGTCTTGTACCGGGAGTAGGCGACCTGGTAGCCGCCCGAGTGAGAGTGCCGCTTCCAGCTCACCGTGAACTTGTGCGTCCCGGCCGTGAGCTTGGAGATGGTGGTCTGCTTGGGCACGATGTGGAAGGTCGCGCTCGTGATGCCGTCGTAGGCGCCGATGCCGGTCACGGTCACCGTCGCCTTGCCGGCGTAGAGGTTGTTCGCATAACCCAGGGTGTAGTCCACGCCCGAGGCGAGCGTGGTCGCGCCCAATGTCACCGTCACCGTCGGCGTGATCGCCGAACCCGTGTAGGTCTTGTCCGGTATCGGGGCGACGGTGGTGCTCGCGATATCGGTCGGCGGCACCGGATCGACCTGCACCGTGACGGTGCCACTCACCGAGTGGTAGTTGGCGGCGTCGCTCGGGGTGAAGATGACCAGTGCGTCGCATGCCCCAACCACGAGCGGCGCGAAGCCCGGTGTCGCGAAGGTGAACGTCCCAGGCACCGAGTGCGTCCCACCGGTCAGCGTCGATGACGACAGGGCCTGCCCCAGCGTGATCCCTGAGGCCGAGGGCCATGTCACGTCCGGCGTGGCCTTCACGATCGCGAAGGTCGCGCTCACAGTGCCTTTGTAGTCGTTGATACCGGTGACATGCACCGTCGCGGTGCCGACGTTGGTGTTGTTCTCACAGCCGAGGGTGTAGTCCACGCCCGCAACCAGGGTGGTGGTCTCCAGTGTCACCGTCACCGTCGGCGTGATGGCCGAGCCGGTGTAGGTGCGGTCCCCGATCGGCGCGATGGTGGCACTTGCGATGTCTGTCGGCTCGGGCGCCGGATCCACCTGCACGGTGACCGTGCCGCTCACGGAGTCGTAGTCGGCGGCGTCGGTCGGGGTGAAGGTGAGCAGTGCGTCGTAAGGCCCGCTCGCCAGCGGCACGAAGCTCGGCGTCGCGAAGGCGAACGTCCCAGGCACTGAGTGCGTCCCGCCGGTCAGTACCGACGCCGAGAGTGCCTGACCCAGCGTGATCGCGGAGGCCGAGGGCCATGTCACGTCAGGCGTCGCCTTCGTGATCGCGAAGGTCGCGCTCGTGATCCCGCCGTAGTCGCCGATGCCGGTCACACTCACCGTGGCGGTGCCGACGCTGGTGTTGTTCGCATAGCCGAGCGTGTAGTCCACGCCCTCCACCAGCGTATTGGCGCCCAGTGTCACCGTCACCGTCGGCTCGATCGCCGAGCCGGTGTAGGTCTTGTCCGGGATCGGGGCGACTGCGGCGCTTGCGATGTCGATGGGCGGCGCCGGGTTGATCGGCACCGCCGCTATCGCCCAGACGGCGGCGCTGGCCGCCTCCCAACTCATCGTGACCGAGTCGCCCGCGGCTTGCTCGATGCTGGAGGCGGAACGGTTGTTGCTCGAGAAATCGTTCCAGAGACCTGTCTGTCCGTCCCCCTCAGTCAGGGTCTGCGACGAGCCGCTCCCGCCTTGGAACACGTTGTCGAAGACGATCTCGTCACCGCCGAGGCCCGTGAGCGTGATGGTGGGCGTCTGGCCACTCGTCGAGGTGGCGCCGGAAGGTACTCCGAGCGGATCGGCTTGGTCGACACCCGCGAAGTTCGCGACACCAGCAACGATGCCGTTGCTGACGGTTCCGCTGAAGGCCACGACCACCGTCCCCGTGACACTCCTCGGCGGGTCGAGAAGGCTGTAGATCGCCGAGTACCGCGGGTCGGATGATGCGTTGACGCCCAGTTGCGTGAACTCCTCGGAGAGCGGCATCGGGCTGCCGTGCTCTGGAGTGAACGTGACCGACGTAATCGTGCGATCGGTCGTTCCGCAGTTCCAAGAGATGCCTACCAGCATCAGGCGGTCCATGCCTGTTCCTGTCGAGTGCGGGATGCTCACGCTCGATACACCGGCTGCGCCCGTCGCTTCTGACACGGCGCCGTCGAGCGCAAGCGTCACTCGCTGGTATGGCTCAAAGTGAGCGGTCACCGTGCTGTTGCCGCTCACGGTCAGAGTCCTCGAGGTCAGCCCACCGCTCAGGTCGCCCGACCAGCCGATGAACTCCCAGCCGTCGTCGGGAGTCGCGGTGAGCAGCACGTCGTCCCCGTAGTGGTAGGTCGCTTGGTCTGGCGTCTTGGTCACCGTGCCGCTACCGTCCACCTGTGCAGACAGGGTGTACTCCTCGGCAGTGAAGTGCGCCGTCACGGTCTTGTCCACGTCCATCGTGACGGTGGTCGACACCGCAGCCGGATCGAGTACGTCACCGCTCCAGTGATCGAAGACGTAGCCGGGATTGGCGCTGGCCGAGATGCTGACCGCTTCGTTTTCCGGGTAGGAGTGGGAGCCGGCGGCGGGAATCGTGACCCCTCCCTCCGCAGGCGACGCACCGATCGACAGCTGACGCGTGACCACCGCCGCCGCGGGGTTGATGGGCACCGCAACGATCGCCCAGTAACCACTGTTGGCTGCCGTCCAACTCATGGTGACCGAGGAGCTGGTTGCCTGTTCGGTGCTTGCTGCGGAACGGTTGTTGACCGAGAACCCGTTCCAGAGCTGGGTCTGATCGCTACCGGGCGTCAGTGTCTGCGCCGAACTCGAGCCGCCTTGGAAGACCGTGTCGAAGACCAGCTCGTCGCCGTCGAGTCCGGTCAGTACAACGGTCGGGGTCGTGCCCTGACTCGACGGCCCTGCTCCCGCCGCGACTCCGAGTGGGTTGGCCTGGTCGACGCCGGCGAAACAGACCGCCCCGGCCACGATGCCACTGCTCACCGTGCCGCTGAAGGTGACGGTCACGGTGCCGACGGTCGCAGCGGGGGGAGCGAGCAGGCTGTAGATCGCCGCGTAGCGCAGCTGAGTCCCTGGCTGCTGCGTGATCACGGGGGTGAGAGTGACCGCTGCGCTGCTCGCGGGAGTGAATGTCACCGCCGTCACGGTGCGGTTCGTGGTGCCGCAGTTCCACGCCACACCCACGAGCATCAGGCTGTTGCTGCCGGAGCCGGTGGTGTGCGCGAAGCTGACACTCGTGGCGCTGGCCGCACCGGTCGCACTCGTGGGTACGCTGTCGGCGACCACCTGTCCTGACACCGGTGCGGACCACGCCGTCATCGGTGTGAGGCTGAGTATCAGCGCCGAGCACAGCGCTACTCTCAGCAACCGGTTCATCGCCCCGGAGTGCCTTTTCACTTTCACGGCGCCTCTCCAATCTGCCATGGGCATCGGAGGGCGCGAGCATTGGTCCGGAGGACCCCCGTTCAATCGATAGCCACGAATCGCAAGAATCGTATCCGGAGTCCCCACTCCGTTCCCGCGCCGCCCCAATCCCCCGATTCGATGGAACCGGCCCGGACGCGCTGGCTACGAAAGCAGGAAGCGGCCGAGCTACCGTTCCCGGCAGCCCGACCGCCTTGGCAAACGCCGAGGGCCCGATGGCTTTGCGTCCCCGCCTTTCGACGGGTTTGCCCCTAGCAGGAATCGATTCCAACGTCGAAAACCGCCGCACGATCTAGTCATGCCGCGAGTGATTCATACCCACTCTCCCCGTTCGACATCGCGAACGGACGAGACACCGCTTCTCGGGTGCCCCCGTGAACTCAACTGCACTGCGTGGTACAGTCGCTAGCAGGGACGACTCAAGACACCTGCAGACCAGAGGGGGACTCCGATGAAGAAGCGGTATGTGCTGCTGAGCGCGCTCGTGATCGTGCTCGTCAGCGCGATGCCTGCCGTCGCGTTGGCGAAGACAGGCACCAAGCTGAGCGCCAGCATCACCTCGAGCTACGAGCACTACGACAAGGCGCCGTACCTCACCGGCACGCTGAAGACCTCCTCGGGCAAGGTCCTCAAGGACAAGACGGTCAAGCTCTACTACAAGCCGACCGGCGGCGAGTACCGGTACATGAGCAGCAAGAAGACCAGCTCGAGCGGCAAGGCCAAGTTCCATGTCTCACTGCCCGGCGCGGACATGGGCGGTACGTGGAAGATGAAGTACGCCGGTAGCTCCAAGTACAAGTCGGCGACCTCTTCGGGCAAGTCGACGAGCATCCACGTGCACTTCGATGGCTACGCGCCGGCGGTCCAGATCGGTGAGGAGGGCGGCGTGCCCATCTACCGCTACGCCGTGACGGAGGCGCTGGGCGCTGGACGCCGCTATGGTGTCGAGGCCGAGGTACCCGTCGCCCTGCGCGTCGACGACTCGGCCGGCGTCACCCAGTGGGAAGAGACCGAGCGCTACGAATCCTGGTGGTTCCAGCCGGATGTGGCTGACACCTACACGATCTACTTCAACACCGAAGCTGTCATCGGTGCGTCCGATCAGCTCGGCGTCTTCATCTGGTAGACGACTCTCCTGCACACGAGCAGGCCAGCGACGCCGCCGTCGCTGGCCTGCTGCATTTCCTGGCGCCTCGCGGCGCCCCCGCTCACGGAATGCTCGGGTAGTCCACCAGTGCCGGCTCGACCCACAGCTCGTCGTCGGCGGGACGCCACGACAGTCTCAGCTTGTTGTAGCCGGTCGCTTGCATGAGTTGCCCCTGGTTGAAGCGGCCGATGTCGCCGAAGCGTGAGGCCACGAAGTGCCCGTCCTCGTCCATCCGGCCGACCGTGAGCCACAGCCGTACGACCTGGTTCGCGAGCGGCACAGTATGCGTGTACGCCGGGAACGACTGGTCGCCCTCGGCCGCACCGGTCACGTAGCCGTACAGATGCCCGTCGGGTTCATCGCAGCTGTTCCACTGCGAGCGGATCTGCGAGACCACCGTCCCGTCCCGCTCGTCCACGATGTCGATGCCATCCACCCGCACGCCGCTGCGGTTCCACCGCGAGCCCTCGATGAGCATCGGCGGCTGGAACCGGTCGTCGTAAACACCGAGCAGGTCTTGCTCGTACCTGAACACCTTGGGTGCTACCGGCGGGTCGACGCCGAAGAAGTACGTCCACTCCCACGCCTGGCCTTCGAACCAAGGCTTCACGTAGCGGATGTAGTCCGCGGTACCCACCCGTTGATGGTCTTCGTTGAACCGGAACCGGAACAGACCGTGCCAGCTGATGATCGAGTAGCTCGGGATCATGCTGCCCGGCGGCTGATCGCCGAACCAGTTGGCCTTGAGCGTCCAGGGAGCCACCCAGCGCTCGGGCGACTGCTTGTGCGTCAGCGCCGAGACGTCGAGCACCAGTTCGGTGGTGCCGTCCCGTTCCTCGCCGGCCACGATGCTGACCGGCACGCCGGTCGTCGTCTTGTAGCCCGGCGCCGAGACGTCGAGGGTGTAGCTGCCGTTGAGCAGCTTCACGTCGATCACGCCATCCGTCGCTGTGATCGTCCGATCGCTGAAGCCGGTGCGCTTGATCTTCACCGTGGGGTCATCGGCGATGGCCGCGGGGTCGTTGACGATCGGCTGACCGCCCTCATCGACGACCGCACCCACGAGATAGCCATCGGCCGTCGCCACGAGCGGCACGTCGGCAGTGGTGGTGCTCGTCGCCGAGACGACCACCGCTTGGGTACGACGCTCGTAGCCGACCTTCTTGGCTCGGATCGTGTACGGCCCCTCGCACAACTTGGTGAACCGGTACGCCCCACCGGCAACGGAGGTCGTGGTCTCGCCGGTCTCGAGCAGTGTCACCGTCGCTCCGACCACCGGCGTCGTGCCCAGGCTTTCGTGCACCGTGCCCGAGATGCCGCCCCACCTGTTCACCCACATGCCGATGAGGTTGCCCGGCGTCACATTCAGCTTGTACGCGTCGCCTGGATCTCGCGCGATGGTGACCGCGCGAGTCGTCGGAGCCGACACGACGTAGCCCGGCTTGCTGATGCTGACCGTGTACGACCCGAGCGGGACGTGCATGAACTCGGTGCGGTCCGCGTACACCGTGCCGGTCGAAAGGTAGGCACCACCGCCCTCGATCGTGCCGGACAGGGTCACCGTTGCGGTCGGGACCTGATGATTGCCGTTGCGGTACGGGTCGTAGGTCTCGTCGAACACCTCGACGATGAGCGCCGTCTCGGTCGGCGGCACGGAGAACACGAGCGGAACGGCTGCGGTGTCGTTGGTCGAAGCGGTCTGCGTCGTGTCGCCGAGTGGCGCCACTCCCACCATGAGCGCGGCGGGTGTCCGAGTCGCGTCACTCGGGACCGTCCATGGCAGCGTGACCGCGGCGGTCGCCTCGACGCCGAGCGGCGGGATCGCCACGGTACTCGTCGGCACTCCCTCGAACGACAGCGTCGCCGTTCCGCCCAGGATCGGCGCCCAGCCGGCATTGCGGATCTCGGCGACCACGCTTACCGGCGTGTTCTGCCGAGGCGGCGACGGCGCGGACGAGTGCACCACGTGCGCGGCGTCGATCTCCAGGTCTGCTCGGCTGGTGTCGTTGGCCACGGTGTTGAGCGAGAGGTCCCGGTGTACCACGCGCTGGTACGAGGTGCCCTGGACCGGCAGGCCGTTGTCGGCCAGGTACACCAGGTGAGCGATGCCGTCCGAGTCGATACCGAGCGATGCGAACATGTCTTCGGCCTCGGAGTCGGTGCGTCCGCCCGAATTCGTGATGGTGAACGGCTTATCGATCACGCCGGTCGGGCTGACATCGATCTGCCAGAGCCGGTACGGCCCCGACGTGCCGGTGCGGGCGCTGCACACGATACGCGCGCTGCCGCCGGGCAGCGCGACGATGGCCTGGTTGCGCCCGTAGCGCTGCCCGACCGCCGTGGTGGAGCCATCGAACGCGACCTTCGAAGCGACCGCGACGGAGCCGTCGCTGGCGAGCTTGAGGTAGCGCACCCCGTTCGAGGACGTCGCCGTCACCTTGTCGGGCCAAGCGACGTGCAGCGCTCCCACGCTGTCGACCGCCATCTCCGGCGCGTCCCAGACCTCCGGCGAGTAGCCCTTGGTCGTCGACGTCAGGCGTTTGCGGCTGATCGTGCCGCCCGCTCCCGGGTCCGTCACGTAGCCGTCGTCGAAGACCAGCCGCGTGTAGTAGAGCTCGCGGTAGCCGACGTAGCTCGTGCCCGGGTGGTCGATCGCGTCGTACCACAGCACGTGCACACGCTCGGAGTCGTCCACCTCGATGTTGGGTAGCTTCCGCTGCCCGCCGAGCGTCCCGGTCGCGAGCGGCGTCCATCCGATGTAGTCGTTGCCGTCGGCCCGAAACACCGAGTAGTAGACCGCGTTCGGAGAGCCGTCCTTCCAGCACACCACGTGCACGAGCCCGCTCGCCGACGCGCTCACGCGCGGATCGAGCAGGTTGTAGGAGTTCCACTCCGAGAAGATCATCTTCTTCCAGGCGACCCGTCCCTGCGGATCGAGTCGTGCGAGCCAGATCCCCTTGTAGCTCGTGCTGCGTCCGGTGCCGCGCCACACCACGTAGGCGCCGCCGCTCGCATCCGCCGAGACGTCCGGCAACCCCCTCCCGAGACTGCTTGGCTCGTACGTCGCCGTAGCGACGAGCACCGGCGCGACGACCGTGTTGCCGAGCTCGTCCACCCGCCGATAGCGGATCCTGTCGCCGGTGGTCGATCCGTCGTTCCACACCACATGAGTGAACCTGCCGCGGGTATCGGAGCGGACCATCGCGCTGGAGTACGGCGTGAGATCGAGCGGCCGCTCACGGCTCCACGCGTTGACCGACACCGCCGTGCCGGCACCGGTCGCCGAGACCTTCGTGTTGCCCGCGAGGTCCTTCACGCGCACCCGCGCCGAATATGGACCGGATGCAGCCAGGCCCCCGCCGTTCGTCGTACCATCCCAGACGATCTTCTTGCCGCTGCCCTGAGCGACCCCGGTCTGCACGATGCTACGCACGACGGTCCCGCTCGCGTTCACAATCTCGAGCGTCACCTGCAGCTTCGCCCAATCGAGGTTGTCGGACATGCTGTACGTGATCGTGCTCGACTCCCCCGACGACGGGGTGATCGACGAGGGTGACACACCCGTGACACTGCACGAGGGATCGATGTTGTCCAACCTCGCCGAGACACGCGCGGGATACGGTGTCGCCTTGTGCCCGGAACCGTCTTTGACCGCGATGTTGACGGTGTACTTGCGGCTCTTGGCCCACGCACCCGTCTTCGTCTTCAGATTCCAGTAGACGGTCTTCGAGCCCGCCGTCCGACGCGTACTCGTTAGCAGCCGCTTCGTCAGCCCGGACGATGAGGTCACCGAGATGGTGACGTAGCCCGGCTTGTCGATGGTGTAGCGGATCTTCAGCCGCTTGGGCGAGACATGGCGCGACACGTACGTGGGCGTGGCGCTCACGCCGGTGACGTGGATCTTCGCCAAGGCGACGCTTGGCACTGCGAACATCAGTGGCGCGAGCAGGATCACCGCTACGACGAAGTGGGACACAACACGACGAAACCGCCGGAATCCTGCCACGGTCGCCACCCCCCAGTGAGCTCGTTGCCACCCCCGATTGTTCCCCCATCTGTGATTCCCGTCACAGTTCCATGCAAGAGGGCACGGCATGTGCAGGAGGCACAACGAGACAACCGTTCACGCCGCGACAGCGGTGCGCGCCTACGCGATGCTCTCAGGCGAATCCGTTCACGAATGGCTCGGAGAAGGGGGATTTCAGCATGACCGCTCACACGGTGCATCCCGTCGAGATCCACGTCGGTGGTCCCCGTGGCGTTCGCGCGTTCGTCGTCACCGGTGACCGCCCGTTCCTTGTCGACACGGGTATCCCGGGGTCTGTGCCCGCCATTCTCGGCAAACTCGAGGAGCTCGGCGTGGATCCAGCCGATCTCGCGCTCATCGTGATCACCCACGCCCACCCCGATCACGCGGGAAGCGCAGCCGAGCTTGCCGGCACCACCGGTGCGCCGGTTCTGGCTCATCACATCGACGCAGCCGCGCTCGCGAAAGGCGCGTCCGAACCGGTCGTGGGCCGCACGCCACAGGCGCAGGCGTTCGCGGACGCGCTCGCGGCAGGTGCCGCCGCCGCGCCGGGCCCCGCGTACGCGCCCGTGAGGGTGACACGGATCGTGGAGACCGAGACCGCGCTGGCCGACTTCGGCGTGGACGCGCGGGTCCTCCCCACCCCCGGGCATACGCCGGGCGGCCTGAGTGTGGTGCTCGACACCGGCGAGATCATCTCCGGCGACATCATCGGCAGCTTCGAGGGCGAGCCTGCGCTCGCCGGCTTCGGCACCGATGAGTCGGCCATGCGGGAGAGCGTCCGGCGGCTGCTGGCGCTCCAGCCGCAGGTGGTGCACACGTGCCACGACGGCTCGTTCGAGCTGGCCCGGCTGAAGGCGGCGTTCCCCGAGCTTCTGTAGCGAGCCCGCCTACTGCGTGTAACCGAGCTCCTGCAGTGCCTGCTTGCGCAACGTGTCGGCCTTGCTCGACGCTTCGTTCACGACGGCGTTGAGTTCTTCAAGTCGTTTCTGCGCCCAGTCATCGTCTTTCGCGATCGCCGGGGTGCCGACCTTCTCCGCCTGCCTGCCGTACGCGTTCATCTTCTTGATATCGGCGTTGTAGGCGCTGTAGCGCTTCGCCTGCCCCGCCGCTGCCATTCGCACGACCACGTCCGCCTGCTTCTTGCGCAGGTCACAGTATTTGGCCGCCTTGTCGAGGCCGGCGGACTTGTCGAGTTTGTGGGCCTCTCGGAACAGCACCGCCGCCTTCACATAGTGCGTCTGTGCGGACTGCGCCTTCGAGCGCATCGTCGAGTACTTGCTCGAGTTGCCCGCGCGGATCGCGGCTTCGAGCGCATCGTTGCCTGCGGACGTCTCCTTGCCGGCCTTGGTCGCCTTGCCAAGCATTCCGCTCGCGGTGTCTACGTAGGCGACCAGGTCCTGAAGCGCGTCGATCGTTGCGGTTGCTGCGGCGAGCGCTGCGAGGTAGTCGGTCTTGCCCTGCGAGTCCTTCCAGGTCTCCGCAACGGCCTTGGCGGCGGCGATCTCATCGCGGGCGGTCTTGAGTCCGGCGTCCGCCTCGGTGACACCCTTCTTGACGTCTGACACCGAGGCGTCCTTGGCGTCGATGGACTCGAGTCCGGCGTTCGCGACCTCCACCGCGGTCACCGCCGCTTCGAGGTGCTGCTCGGCCTGGGCGATCGACTCCTTGTCGGCCGCGCCGCCCTTCCACAGCGTCACCCCAAGCGCTCCGCAGCTGATCAGGGCACACATGACCACGACGGCGATGACGACGGCGATGATGCCGCCTTTGCCCTTCTTCGCGGGTGGCTGCGGCGCGGGTTGTGCGGGCTGTTGCGAGTAGACACCCGCCGGCGGCTGGTAGGCGGCCGGCTGCGGCGCAGGCGCGGGTGCGGGCGCGGGCTGCGGTGCGGGTGCGGGCTGCGGGGCCGGCGCAGGCTGCGGGGCCGGTTGACCGGGGAACGTGCCCGGAGGTGGCGGCGGAGGCGACGGATACGCGCCGGGCTGCTGTGGCGGATACGCCTGCTGGTCGGGTCCTTGGTCTGTCATGCCGGATTCCTCCCCCGAGCGCTGATCGGTCGCGGCGTTCTTGCGGGCCGCACGAACCATCTCGAATGCTACCATCGGCTCGCGAGGCGCGCCTGTTGAGCGCGCAGGACTCGGGGAGTGAGGGATCTCATGTCAGTCGCAGGATTCTGCCGCGCATGCAACCAGTACGTCTACCTCAACGAGCAGTGGGGATGCGTCAACGGGCACGCATGGAACGAGATCAGCAACTGGTATGAGCCCGAGACGGGCGCGCCGATCACCCCCTACTGGCTGCAACCGGCGCAGCCGGTCGCGCCGTCGGCCCCGACACCGGCCCCGGCACCCGCCGCCGCCGCGCCCGCGCCCGAGCCGGCCCCGCAGCCCACACCCGCACCGCAGCCCG
>CAZFRE010000009.1:0-58762 GCA_964521195.1 uncultured Eubacteriales bacterium | reverse complement strand
AGCTCGCGCGCGAGCTCGCGGATCTCGGACTTGGTGAGGCCGACTTCGGCGAGGGGACTGACGACGTCGTGCTCGGCGGCCGCACGACGACCGGGGCGGTGATCGGCCAGGTCGTCGGCGTTGCTGCCATCAGCGACCCAGGCAAGCCCGTGGACGTCCGCGACCTTCTGCAAGAGTCCGAAGAGCTCGGTCTTGCAGTGGTAGCAGCGGTCCGGCTCGTTCGCCGAGAACCGAGGGTCGGCGAGCTCCGACGTCTCCACCTCGATGAGCCGCAGGCCTAGACGCGCCGCGAGATCGCGCGCGTAGGCCGCCTCGCGCTCCGGGTAGGTGTCGGACGATGCGAGCACCGCCGCGCACCGTTCGCCGAGCACCGCGTGGGCGGCGAATGCAAGGAGGGTGGAGTCGACACCACCGGAGTACGCCACCAGCACGCTGCCGAGCTCTTGGAGCCGGTCGAGCATGGCCTGGTACTTCGCGGCGGCGATCACGGACTGGCCTCCTTGAGATGCAAGCGCGGGGAACGTGAGTATAGCGAACCTGCGCGGGGTCGGGTCGTCGCTTCGCTACGGTACTGGGGGCCGAATGCTCGGGTCCCACAGCTCCTCGGTCGCCCCGGCTGTCGTGTTGGCGTAGCGCGCCGCTGCGAACAGCACGTCGGACAGTCGGTTGAGGAACGCGAGGACCGTCTCATCGACATGCTCGGCGGCTGCGAGCGCGACGACGCGTCGCTCGGCCCTGCGTACGACTGCCCGCGCGACGTGGAGGCGCGCCGCGGATTCACATCCGCCTTCGAGGACGAACCCCCCAGCTGGTCCGCTCGTCGCTTCGAACGCGTCCACGGCGGCCTCGAGCGCCGAGATGTCGTCGAGGGTGATGCCGGGCGGGCGCTGGGCGGCGACTGCCGCAGCGAGCCGACTCGAGCAGTTGAACAGGCGGTGCTGCGCGAATCCGAGCACCGCGTCGAGACGTGGGTCCGCACAGGCTGCACGCGCCTGTCCCACGAAGCTGTTGGCCTCGTCGACGGCGCCGTACGCCTCGACGCGCAGGCCGTCCTTGCGGCCGCGGGTGCCGTCGCCGAGCGAGGTCTCGCCGTGGTCGCCTCGGCGGGTGTAGATCGTCATGTGTCACTCCAGGCGTCGCGGATGATGGGCGCACGCCGAGTGTACCCGTTGCCGCTCGTTCGAAGCGCTATCCGATCTCCCGCAGCCGCATGGCGAGGTGACCGACGACCCCGTCATCCGGTACGTTTCCGTCGGCGTCGACGACATGGAACGTGTCGATCGCGGTGCCGTCGACGGTGAGCACCTTCGCCCAACGGATGTTGAGGCCTGTCGCGGACACCGCCTGCGCCAGATCGTGCAGGAGCCCCGGCCGGTCCGGCGCCGAGACGCGCACAGCGGTGTCGTACCCGGCCGCGACGGTCTTCACGCGCACCGGCGCGCGACCACGGGTCGGGTAGTGCTTCCGGCGTTCGAGAAGTCGGGTACGAAGCTCGAGGCGGTCCCTGAGCGCTGCGCCGAGCAGGCGCTCGAAGCCCGTGAAGGTCTCGGTCGTCACGGGGCGCAACGTCGCTGAGGCGACCGCGAACGAGTCGATCGCGATGCCGCCGGGCGCGCCGTACGCGTCGACCGAGAGGATATCGAGCCCCGCGAGCGCGATGGCGCCTGCGACCCGTGCCAGCAGCTCGGGGCGGTCGTGCGCGATCACCGTGAGGACGTGCGCCCCCTCCGTGGGCCCGGGCGACACGGCGACACGCGCATCGTCGGCGCCGCCGGCTGCCGACAGGCTGGCGACGAGCCGCGCATCGCGGGCGACCTCTGCCGGCTGCCGGCTCGCGAGGTAGCGGAGCGGCGCAAGGCGCACGAACGCGCGCTCGGCGTCGGAGGCGTGCTCGAGCGCGGACGACGTAGCGGCGCGCACCGCTTCCCCGGCCGCCACAAGGCCCGCACCATCGACATCATCGGACAAGGCCGCGTCCAGTCGGGACACGAGGGCCCCCAGGAGCACGCCCCGCCACGAGCTCCACGTCGCGGGCCCGGTTGCAAGGGAGTCCGCGGCGGTGAGCAGGTGCAAGGGAGCGAGCAGCTCTCGTCTGCCGATACGGGCGGCCGCCGAGAGGACCGCTTCCTCGTCGTCGAGATCGGTACGGGTGGCGAGCTCCGCGAGGGCGAGGTGCAGCCTGACCAGGTCGCCGACGTCGCGGGCGGCGTCGTGCTCGAGCCCGAATCGTCGTGCGATCTCCTCGGCGGGTCCGGCGCCGACCTCGGCGTGGTTCGCGCCGCTCCCGGTCTTGCCGACGTCGTGCGCGAACGCGGCCACCTGCACCACACGCGGGTGCGCGAGTGCGGCGAGCGACCGTGCGAGCGGCCCGTCGTTCTCGGGCGGGGAGAGCACCATCGCTGCCGCGCGCAGGGAGTGCGCGCCCACGGTCAGCTCGTGACCGAGACCAGGGCGCCTCAGCGTCATGAGATCGCGATAACCGGGCGCGAGCGCTTCGAGGCGCCCGGATTGGGCGGCGTGCTCGAGCGGTTCGAGGGCGCCCTCTCCGCCGTCGAGCAGCGCGAGCACCGCTTCGGCGGACAGCGGCGCGTCCGGGTCGACGATCCTGCCGCCGAGGCGTTGCCGCGCGTTCACGAGGACGAGCGCGGTCTCGGCGAGTGCGAGTTGCGCCGCGTCGGCAAGCCCCGGAGGTAGCGCCTCGAGAGCGTCGAGGGCGAGCACGTTGCCCGTGCCCGCGAGCGAGAGCGCCCAGCGGGCGGACGCTATCGTGCGTGCGGAAGCCGCGAGTGTCGCGAACTCGCGGGCGGTGAGGATGTCGGCGCCGACGAGCGCGGACGGCTCGTGCTGGATCGCGCCGGTGAGCACCGTCGAGGTCCAGACGAGTTCGTCGTAGTCCCGGCGCCCGCCGGCGCCGTCCTTCAGGTCCGGCTCGAGCAGGTAGGGGGATCCGGGCCTCGGTCGGGCTGCAAGCTCGGCGAGCAGCCTGCGCGCACGCTTGTGTGCGTCACCGGCGAACCCGAAGAGCTCGCGCTCCGCCCATGACGTGTCACCGGCGAGGACGCGCGCCGTGAGCGCGGCGGTGCACGTGACGAAGTCCTCGCGCATGGCAGCGAGTTGCTCTCGCGGAGTGCGTACCTGGTGTCCGACCGACAGCCCCGCATCCCAGAGGGGGTAGAGCACAGCTTCGACGTACGGTTTGAGCTTGGAGGCCGGCAGGTCGGACAGCACGAGGATGTCGAGATCGCTCGACGGCAGCATCGCGCCCGCACCCCAGCCGCCAAGCGCGACGATGGCGACGCGCCCCCGCACTTGCGACGAAGCCGCCCGGGCGAGATCCCGGACGGCTTCGTCGGTCAGTGCCGAGAGGTGTCGCGCCGCGTCGAGGCCCGGCTCGGCGGAGGCGAGCAGCTCACTGCGGGCAGCGAGGTAGGACCGCAACCCTAGAGGGCTTCCGGCCCGCGCTCGCCGGTCCGGATCCGGACCGCGGAGGCGACGTCGATGGTGAAGATCTTGCCGTCGCCGATCTTCTCGGTGCGTGCGGCTTCGAGGATCGCGTTCTCGGCGGCCTCGGCCACGGAATCATCGACGACGACCTCGACCTTCACCTTGGGCACGAAGTCCACAGTGTACTCGGCGCCTCGGTAGATCTCCGTGTGGCCCTTCTGGCGGCCGTAGCCACGAACGTCGGTGACGGTCATGCCGGCGACCCCGAGCGTGCTGAGTGCGTCTTTCACATCGTCGAGCTTGTGGGGCTTGATGATGGCTTCGATCTTCTTCACGGCCGACTCCTTGTCATTACCGGTGTGGTCAGTTCGTTCCCAATGGCAGTACGAGGTTCGTGCCTACTCGAAGATGTAGCCCTCTTCTCCGTGCTCGGAAAGGTCGAGACCGCGGATCTCGGCTTCTTCGTCCACGCGCAGGCCCATGACCGCCTTGATACCGGCGAGGATGGCCATGCTGAGCACGAACGAGAAGGCCCAGGCAGCGACGACGCCGACGAGCTGGATGCCGACCTGTGCGGGGTTGCCGTAGAGCAGGCCCTGGTGGCCCTCGATCGCGGCGTTGATGCTCGTGGTCGCGAACACGCCCGTGAGGATCGCGCCGAGCGTGCCACCCACGCCGTGGATGCCGAGGACGTCGAGCGCGTCATCGAGCTTGAGCTTGCCCTTGATGAAGAGTCCGAAGTAGCACGCCGCACCCGCGATGCCGCCGATGACGAGCGCGGCCCACGGCTCGACGTAGCCGCACGCCGGTGTGATGCACACCAGGCCGGCGACGGCACCGGAGGCGGCGCCGAGCGCGGTGGGCTTGCCGGCGTGCTTCCACTCGACGATGGTCCAGGTGAGGACCGCAGCCGCAGCTGCGATGTTGGTGTTGAGGAACGCCGAGCCGGCCAGTCCGTTGGCGCCAAGCGCGGAGCCGGCGTTGAAGCCGAACCAGCCGAACCACAGGATGCCCGCGCCGAGGACGGTCATCGGCAGGTTGTGCGGGTGGAACTTGTCCTTGCCGTAGCCCTGACGCTTGCCGAGCATGATCGCGCAGGCGACCGCCGCGGCCGCCGAGGAGATGTGGACGACGGTGCCGCCCGCGAAGTCGAGGGCGCCGAGCTTGAAGAGCCAGCCGGTCGGCTGCCACACCCAGTGGGCGAGCGGGCTGTACACGAGCAGCGACCACAGCGTCGCGAACACCAGGTACGCCGAGAACTTCATGCGCTCGGCGACGGCGCCGGTGATCAGGCCGACCGTGATGATCGCGAACATTCCCTGGAACATCGCGAATACCGACTGCGGGATCGTACCCGCGAGGGAGTGCGCGGTGTTCGCGATGCCGTTGAGGCCGACGAGCTGAAGGCCACCGATGAACGGTGCGAGCGCGCCCGACCCGTCAGTGAACGCGAGCGAGTAGCCGATGACGGCCCACAGCACGCCGATCAGTCCCATCGCGATGAAGTTCTGAACAGTGGTGTCCAAGACGTTCTTGCGACGCACCATACCCGCATAGAACGCTGCGAGTCCGGGGGTCATGAAGAGCACCAGGGCGGCTGATACGAGTATCCAGGCGGTGTCGCCGGTGTTGTACTCGGGCATCGTCGTCCTCCTTGTTGTTGTCCCGTCGTGTTTCGGAGCAGTGTCGACACGGCGTCCCGTGCATTACTGGGCACACCGTACGGTCAGCTTGTTTCGAGGGGATTTCGGTGGAGTGTCTCGGAAGTGAAAGATGGAGATGTGATGGAGGCGCGGTCCTCACCGGAAGACCGCACCACGACTCGAGAGGGCGCGTATACTAGGGGTTTGCCCGCACGCCCCGCAGGAATCGTTCAGGAAAGGCGCTCCCGTTGTCTCTCGATCGCATCTCGATTCGCGGCGCCCGCGAACACAACCTCAAGAACATCAGCCTCGAGATCCCGCGTGACCGGCTCGTGGTCATCACGGGTCTGTCGGGTTCCGGCAAGTCCTCGCTCGCGTTCGACACCATCTACGCCGAGGGCCAGCGCCGGTACGTGGAGTCCCTCTCGGCGTACGCTCGGCAGTTCCTCGGGCAGATGGACAAGCCGGACGTCGATCACATCGAGGGCCTGTCGCCGGCGGTCTCTATCGACCAGAAGACCACGTCGAAGAACCCCCGCTCGACCGTCGGCACCGTGACCGAGATCTATGACTACCTTCGGCTGCTCTACGCGCGCATCGGCATCCCGCACTGCCCGATCTGCGGGCGCGAGATCAAGCGACAGACCGCGGACCAGATCGTCGACCGTATCCTCGAACTGCCCGGGAAGACGAAGTTCCAGGTGCTCGCGCCGGTCATCAAAGGCCGCAAGGGCGAGTACGGGAAGCTCTTCGACGATCTCAAGAAGGAAGGCTTCACGAGGGTGCGCGTCGACGGTGACGTCCGCGAACTCGCCGAGGAGATCGTCCTGGACAAGAAGTACAAGCACGATATCGACGTCGTGGTGGACCGCCTCGTGATGAAGGACGGCATCCGCTCGCGTCTCGCGGACAGTGTCGAGACCGCATTGCGGCTCGCGGAGGGCACGGTCGTCGTCGCGATCGTCGACGGGGACGAGCTCTCCTTCTCGCAGGCGCTCGCGTGTCCGGTACACGGTGTCTCGATGGATGAGCTCGCACCGCGCGACTTCAGCTTCAACGGCCCGTACGGTGCGTGCCCTGACTGCGCCGGTCTGGGCTCACGCCTCGAGGTCGACCCGCGCTTGGTCGTCCCCGACGATTCCCTGACACTCGCGGGCGGGGCGATCGCACCGTTCACGCCCGGAATGAACTACTACCCGCAGCTGGTGGCGGCGGTCGCAAAGCATCTGGACGTCTCCGTGGACACGCCATGGCGCGATCTGCCCGCCAAGGTGCAGAAGGCGCTGCTCGAAGGGATGGGCGACACGCGCATCCGTGTGGACTATCTCACCCGAGACGGTCGCGAGACGCACTGGTATTCGCGGTACGAGGGCGCTCTTGCGAGCGTGATGCGACGCTGGACGGAGTCGGAGAGCGAGAACGTCAAGGACAAGCTCGAGGAGTACATGGCTGTCATCCCCTGCAAGACGTGTGGGGGCGCGCGCCTCAAGCCCGAGATCCTCGCGGTCACGCTCGGCGGCAAGAACATCCACGAGGTCACGGTCTTCTCGGCGAAGGACTCGCTTGCGTTCTTCGAGGCGCTCGAGCTCTCCGAGAGGGACGAGACCATCGCACGGCGGGTCATCAAGGAGATCCTCGAGCGGCTGCGCTTTCTCGTCGACGTCGGGCTCGACTACCTCACGCTCGAACGCGGTACCGCGTCGCTCTCCGGCGGCGAGGCGCAGCGGATCCGGCTCGCGACACAGATCGGCGCGGGACTCATGGGCGTGCTCTACATCCTCGACGAGCCGTCCATCGGCCTGCACCAGCGCGACAACGCGCGGCTCATCGCGACGATGGAGCGGCTGCGCGACCTCGGCAACACGGTGATCGTCGTCGAGCACGACGAGGAGACGATCCGCGCGGCGGACTTCGTCGTCGACATGGGGCCGGGGGCGGGCGAGCACGGCGGCGCCATCGTGTGCCAAGGTTCGCCGGCCGACATCCTCGCGTGCGAGGACTCGCTCACCGCGGCCTACCTGTCCGGGCGCCGCGAGATCCCGGTGCCGGTCGAGCGCCGCTCGGCAGGCAAGGGTGCGATCAAGCTGCGTGGCGTTTCCGAGCACAACCTCAAGAACGTCGACGTCGACATCCCGATCGGAAACCTGACGGTCATCACGGGCGTGAGCGGCTCGGGCAAGTCATCGCTCATCACCGACACGCTCGCTCCCGCGCTCGCCAACAAGTTGCAGCGGGCGCGGCGCCGCACAGGCGAGTACCGCTCACTCGAGGGGCTCGAGCACGTCGACAAGGTCATCGACATCGACCAGTCGCCGATCGGCCGCACGCCGCGCTCGAACCCGGCGACCTACACCGGCCTGTGGGACGACGTGCGCTCACTGTTCGCGTCGACCCCGGACGCCAAGGCCCGCGGGTACGCGCCGGGGCGCTTCAGCTTCAACGTGGCCGGTGGTCGCTGCGAGGCGTGCAAGGGTGACGGCCAGATCAAGATCGAGATGCACTTCCTGCCCGACGTCTACGTGCCGTGCGAGGTGTGCAAGGGTGCCCGATACAACCGGGAAACCCTTCAGGTCACCTACCGCGGCAAGAACGTGAGCGACATCCTCGAGATGACGGTCGAGGAAGGCCTGCACTTCTTCGAGAACATCCCGCCGATCAAGCGCAAACTGCAGACGCTCTACGACGTCGGCCTCGGGTACGTGCACCTCGGCCAGCCGGCCACGACGCTGTCCGGCGGCGAAGCGCAGCGCGTCAAGCTCGCGAGCGAGCTACAGCGCCGCAGCACCGGCCGCACCTTCTACATCCTCGACGAGCCCACGACCGGTCTGCACTTCGACGACGTGCGGCAGCTCCTCATCGTGCTCCAGCGGCTCGTCGATGGCGGCAACACGGTCCTCGTCATCGAACACAACCTCGACATCATCAAGTCCGCCGACCGCATCATCGACCTCGGTCCGGAAGGCGGCGACCGGGGTGGCGAGGTCGTCGTGGCCGGCACACCCGAGGATGTCGCGGCGTGCGTACGCAGCCATACCGGCCGCTTCCTCGCGCCGGTGCTCGCCGGGCGGGGCGCGACGGCCGCTCCTGAGCTTGGCGAGGGGCATGGACTCGGCGGCGAGAAGCCGGGCCGCCCCGCAGGTGTGCGGCGCAAGTCCACGCGGAAACGGGCGGAGGAAAGCTGACGTTCAGGTTTGTGTGAGACCCGGATGCTACGTTCGCACCGACCGTCCGTTCTGCCGAGAGGCTCTGCACGATGACCAGACGCACCACCACGCCCGCGGCCACGCTCGCCGAGGTGTTCGGGTACCACGAGTTCCGCCCCCACCAGGCCGAGATCATCGACCACGTCATCGCCGGCCGGGACGCGTTCGTGCTGATGCCGACCGGCGGCGGCAAGTCACTGTGCTACCAGCTGCCCGCGCTCCATCGAGACGGCGTGACGGTCGTGGTGTCTCCACTCATCGCACTCATGAAGGACCAGGTGGACGCATTGCGGGCGAACGGTGTCGCCGCGGCCTACCTGAACTCGTCGCTCTCCGCACAAGAAGCACGCGACGTGCTCGAGCAGCTACGGGCGGGGACGCTCGACCTGGTGTACGTCGCGCCTGAGCGTCTCGTGCTCGAAGGGCTTCTCGGCGAGCTCGACCGCGTGGATGTCGGGCTGTTCGCCATCGACGAGGCGCACTGCGTCAGCCAGTGGGGCCACGACTTCCGGCCGGACTACGTGGGACTCGGAGCCGTCCGGGATCGCTTCGCTCACGTCCCGTTCCTCGCACTGACCGCGACGGCGGACGAGCAGACGCGCGACGACGTGATCCGTCAGCTTCGGCTCTCGGGCGCCGCCGTCTTCGTGACAGGGTTCGACCGCCCCAACATCCACTACGCCGCCGCATACAAGACGCGACCCTTCGACCAGCTCGTGTCGTTCCTCGCCGATCGCCGGGGCGAGTCCGGCATCGTGTACGCGCTCTCGCGCCGTCGCGTCGACGAGCTCGCGCGCAAGCTGCGCGCCGCGGGTTTCTCGGCGTCGGCGTACCACGCGGGCATGGACTCAGGGGCCCGCTCGCGGGTGCAGGAGGAGTTCCTCGGCGACAGGCTCGACATCGTGGTGGCGACGGTCGCCTTCGGGATGGGCATCGACAAGCCGGACGTGCGCTTCGTGGTGCACTACGATCTCCCGAAGTCGATCGAGGGCTACTACCAGGAGACCGGCCGAGCCGGACGCGACGGGCTGCCGGCGCACGCGCTGCTGCTGTGGAGTATGCAGGACGTGGTGACGTCGCGGGGGTTCATCGAGTCCGTCGCCGATGACGAGCAGCGTCGCATCGAGTCGCACAAACTCTCGTCCATGATCGCTTTCGCGGAGGCGCTCTCGTGCCGGCGTCGAGCGCTCCTCGGCTACTTCGGCGAGGAGCTGCCCGAGGCGTGCAACAACTGCGACGTGTGCGACAGCCCGCCGGACACCTACGACGGCACGGTGGATGCACAGAAGGCGCTGTCGGCGGTCTACCGGCTGCGTGAACGCTACGGGCTCGGCTACGTGGTCGATGTGCTCAGGGGCTCGTCGGCGGAGCGGATCCTCGGCAACGGCCACGACACCCTGAGCGTGTACGGCATCGGCGCGGAGCACTCCAAGGACGACTGGACGGCGATCATGCGCCAGCTCATCCACCGCGGGTACCTGCGCGTGGATGTCGGCGACTACTCGACGCTCAAGCTCGCCGGAAGCTCGCGCGCGGTCCTCACCGGCGACGAGCAGGTGGTGCTCGCGCTACCGCCGGCGCCGCGCCCCCGCGCGGAGAAGTCCGACAAGCGCTCGCGTGCGCCGCACGTCGCGCTCGACTCCGAGGATCAGCTTGTGGTCTTCGAGCGCCTGCGCGAGTTGCGCCGGCGCGTCGCGGCCGAGCAGTCCGTGCCCGCGTATGTCGTGTTCGGCGATGCCGCGCTCGTCGACATGGTGCGGCGGATGCCGTGCTCACGCGACGAGTTCCTCACGGTCAACGGTGTCGGCGCCGCGAAGCTCGAGCGCTACGGCGACGCGTTCCTGGCTGAGATCGCTGCGAGCGCCGCCGGCGTCGAGCTGGCCGAAGAGCCCCGTCCCTAGCCCCCGAGGCGGTATGATTCCTGCCATGCCAGCCGACTACCCCACCATAGCCGAGCAGATCGCATCCGTACCCGACGCGCCCGGCGTCTACCTGTGGAAGGACGCCGCCGGCGAGGTGCTCTACGTCGGCAAGGCCAAGTCGCTACGCAAGCGCATGCGCCAGTACACGAGCGGTCAGGACGAGCGGGAGAAGATCCCGCTCATGATGGAGCAGGTGGCCAGCTTCGACTACGTCGTCACCACCACCGAGGTCGAGTCACTCGTGCTCGAGAAGAACCTCATCCAGCAGTTCCACCCGCCCTACAACGTCGACTACCGAGACGACAAGAGCTACCCGTTCATCGCGCTCACCCTCGACGACCCGTTTCCGGCCATCAAGTTCACCCGTGAGAAGCACCGCGCCGGCACGCGCTACTTCGGGCCCTACACCGACGCCCGAGCTGCTCGCGAGACCATCGACACCGTGAGGCGCATCGTGCCCATCTGCCGCGCGACGTGCCCCGAGTGGAAGCGCGTCACCGCCCGTGATGGCGCGCCCACGCAGCGACCCTGTTTCGACTTCCACGTGGGCCTTGGCCCCGGCCCGTGCGCGGGCGCGATCACCCGTGAGGAGTACGCCGAGAACGTCGCGCGCATCGCACGGTTCCTCTCGGGAAAGCACGATGACCTCGAGGTCGAACTCGAGACCCGCATGCGCGACGCGGCAGCCGAACTCGACTTCGAGTCGGCGGCCCGCCATCGCAACCGGCTCGAGGCCGTGCACGCCATCCGCGGCCGCCAGAAGGTCGTGAGTTCGCGACCGCTCGAGTTCGACGTCATCGGCTTCTTCCGCGAGGAGACGGTGGCCGGCGTTCACCTGTTCGCTGTACGCGAGGGGCGGGTGCTCTTCGGCAACGAGTTCGTGCTCGACAAGGGCCTCGACATCCCGATGCCGGAACTGATCGAGGGCTTCCTCCTGCGCTACTACGCCGACGGTCCGCAGATCCCGCGCGAGATCGTGGTGCCCGAGCTGCCCGAGGATGCGGGCACCGTCGAGGAGTGGCTCAGCTCGATGCGCCCCGAGCGCGCCGCTCGCGTGCGCCTCACCGTCCCACAGCGTGCCGAACGCCGCGAGCTCCTCACCCTCGCCGAGGAGAACGCCCGCCATACGCTCGTGCGGTTCAAGGTGCGCACTCGTTACGACGAGGAGCGGCTCAACAGCGCGCTGATCCAGCTCGAGAGCGCACTCGCGCTGCCTGCGCCCCCGCTGCGCATCGAGTGCTACGACATCTCGACACTCCACGGCCGCCACTCCGTCGGCTCGATGGTGGTCTTCACGAACGGTCGCGTCGACTCGAAGAGCTATCGCCGGTTCAAGGTCCGTCTCGACACGGGCGAGGCGAACGACTTCGCGATGATGGGCGAGGTGTTGCGCCGCCGCTTCGCACCCGAGCGCATGGCGGACGCGCGGTTCGGCAGGCGTCCCGACCTCGTCATCGTCGACGGCGGGAAGCCGCAGCTCACCGCCGCGCGCGAGGTACTCGGCGAATTGGGCCTTGCCGACATCCCGCTCGCGGGGCTTGCCAAGCGAGAGGAGGAGCTGTTCGTCGATTGGTCCGATCAGCCCGTGGTCTTGCCCAGCGGCTCGACTTCGCTCTACCTCGTGAAGCGCGTGCGCGACGAGGCGCATCGCTTCGCGATCGAGTATCACAGGCAGCTGCGCGGCAAGGCGATGACCGCGAGCGTACTGGATGATGTGACGGGCCTGGGTCCCAAGCGCAAGAAGGCCCTGCTCAGAGCATTCGGGAGTGTGAAGCGGCTCCGCGAAGCGAGCGTCGAGGAGATCGCCGCGGTGCCCGGTGTCCCACGCGATGTCGCCGAGGAGGTTGTGGCGGTGCTCGCACAGGGCCGGACGTCTGAGCTGGGAGAGGGTGGCGCCGCGCACGCGGCCGACAGCGAGTGACGTCGCCCCCGCCACACTCGTCATGGCAGGTATACTGGGGCGGTCGCGGTCACACGTCGCCGGAGGGAGGCCCGCATGCCCGAACAGCTGCCGCTTGATGTCATCTCCGATGACGGCGGTCCGGCGCCTGAGATCGTCGTCATCACCGGCATGTCCGGCGCGGGCCGTTCCGAGGCCATCCACACGTTCGAGGACCTCGGCTTCTTCTGCATCGACAACCTGCCACCGAGCTTCATCCCGCAGCTCGTCGAGCTCGCCAAGCTGCCGGGCAGCCGCATCCGACGCCTCGCCGTCGTGTGCGACGTGCGCGCACACGGGTTCTTCGACGAGCTGGCCGGCGAACTGAAGTCGCTGGACGACCGCAACATCGACTATCACGTGCTCTTCCTCGAGGCCGACGACGAGACGCTCCTGCGCCGCTTCAAAGAGACGCGCCGCCGGCACCCGCTGTGCGAGGAAGGCGAGGCCATCCTCGACGGCATCCGCATGGAGCGCGCCGCGCTCGGCGAGATCCGGGCGCGGGCGGACGTCATCGTGGACACCTCGGCGCTCGTGCCCCGCGAGTTGCGCGACCAGATCCGCGACCGCTACTTCAACGAGTCGCTCGCCCGCACGCTCGCCATCACCGTCTCGTCGTTCGGCTTCAAGTACGGCCTGCCGGTCGACGCCGACATCGTGATGGACGTGCGCTTCCTCCCGAATCCGTACTACGACCCGGAGCTGCGCCCGTTCACCGGTCTCGACGAGCCCGTTCGCGAATTCGTGCTCGGCCACTCCGAGACCGAGGCGTTCCTGTCACGCTGGTTGCCGCTGCTCGAGACCGTCGTGCCCGGCTACATCATGGAGGGCAAGCACCATCTCGCCATCGCGCTCGGGTGCACCGGCGGCATGCATCGCAGCGTCGCGATCGCCGAGACGACCGCTGCGTTCCTGCGCGACTGCAACTACAGGGTTGCCGTCAGTCATCGCGATATCGGCCGCGACCGGGAGCACCGGTGAGCGTGGGCCTCGGGCGTCGCGCCGTTGCGATCGGCGGCGGTACCGGCCTGCCTTCGGTGCTGCGTTCGCTTGTCGAGCTCGGCTTCGATACGAGCGCGGTGGTCACCATGGCAGACGACGGCGGGTCGAGCGGCAAGCTGCGGGCGCAGCTCGGCATGCTGCCACCTGGCGACATCCGCAACTGCCTTGCCGCGCTCGCCGCCGATGAGGACGGCCTCCTGGCGGCCACGTTCCAGTATCGCTTCCCCGAGGGCGAGGGGCTTGCGGGGCACGCTCTCGGCAACCTGATCCTTGCGGCGCTTGCCGACATCACCGGCTCGTTCCCCCAGGCGATCGAGGCTGCTGAACGCTACCTGCACGCTCGTGGGCACGTCTATCCGTCGACGCTCGTCGATGTCGAGCTGCACGGTGTGGACCGGGCGGGAGGGCACCTCTCAGGGCAGGCGACACTCGCGGTCAGTCCCAACCCTCTGGAGTGCGTGCACTTGGAGCCGGAGTGGCCAGAGGCATACCCGCCGGCGATCGAGGCGATCTCCTCGGCGGACGTGATCATCATCGGGCCGGGGTCGCTGTACACGAGCCTGATCCCCAACCTGCTCGTCGCCGGCGTCGCGGAAGCGATCCGCTCATCGCGGGCGCGGCGCATCTACGTCTGCAACGTCGCGAACATGCGCGGTGAGACCGGCGGGCTCGATGCAGCAGACCACGTAGCTGCGCTCACCGAACACGGACTTGGCGGCGCCGTTGACCTCGTTCTCGTGCATGCGCCATCCCACCAGTCGGCGACCGTATGCGATGATGACGCCGGAGTCGAGCCGGTGTGCGCCGATGATGGCGTCATCGCGCGGATCGAAGCGCTCGGCGTAGCCGTCGTCGCCGCTGATCTCGCCGACCCGCACGACCCGGTTCGCCATTCGCGTGCGGCCCTGCGCCGCACCCTTGAGAGGGTGGTCGTCTAGTGTCGTTCACCGCCGAGGTGAAAGACGAGCTTTCGCGCATCGAGCCGAAGCGCGCCTGTTGCCTGAAGGCGGAGCTCGCTGCGCTCGTGCGCATCGAGGGCACGCTGCACATCAGCGGGCCGAACCGGTACCGTCTCGAGGTCGCGACCGAGACCGCGCCGGTCGCGCGCACCGTCATCAAGCTGCTTCACGGTGTCTACAGCCTCAAGACCGAGCTCACGGTGCGGCGCAGCGTGCTGCACAAGACGAACAACTACCTCATCACGGTGCCCACGCAGCCCAAGCTCTCGCACGCGCTGAGCGAGCTGGGCATCCTCGGCGAGTCCGGGTTCTCCATCGGCATCGATCCCAAGCTCACCAAGCGGGACTGCTGCGCCATCGCCTACCTGAGGGGCGCCTTTCTCGGCGGAGGGTTCGTGGCCGATCCGCACGGTGACTTCCACTTCGAGCTGACTGCGGAGACCGAGCAGCTGGCGGACGACCTCGTGGGGTTGATGGCGCGGTTCGAGATCCCGGCGCGCGTCGCTAAGCGACGTGGGACGTTCGCGGTCTACCTCAAGGGGGCCGAGCCGATCGTCACGTTCCTCGCGCTCGTCGGAGCGCATCGGGCGCTACTCCGGACCGAGGATGTCCGTATCATCAAGTCGATGCGCAACGACGTGAACCGGCTGGTCAACGCTGAGATCGCGAACCAGCAGAAGACAGCCGAGGCGGCGGTCGGCCAGATCGAGGCGATCAACACGCTCGCGTCGGTCCGGGGCCTTGAGAACCTGCCGCCGGCGCTGCGAGAGCTGGCAGAACTGAGGCTCGCGAATCCAGAGGTCTCCCTGCGGGAACTCGGCGAACTCGCCGACCCACCGCTGACCAAATCGGCTGTGTATCATAGGGTGCGCCGCATCGAGGAGTTGGCCGCCGAGCTGTTCGAGCACGGGGGCGGTGGGGACCTGGGGTAACGCTCGTGCGCGTAGCGCGCGTGACGTGTCATGAAGTGGCCGCAACGGAGCGGTCGTCATCCAAGGAGGGATGGGCTTGGCTATCAAAGTCGGCATCAACGGGTTCGGTCGTATCGGGCGTCTCGTCTTTCGCGCCATGGCCGCCGATCCGGCGCTCGAGGTCGTGGCGGTCAACGATCTGACCGACGCGAAGACGCTCGCACACCTGCTCAAGTACGACTCGGTTCACGGCAAGTTCGGCCAGAAGGTCGAGGTCGCCGAGGGTGGCTTCTCCGTCGACGGACGTTTCGTCGCCGTCACCGCCGAGCGCGATCCCGCCAACCTGAAGTGGGGCGAGTTCGGCGTGGACCTCGTCGTCGAGTCCACCGGCTTCTTCACTGACGCAACGAAGGCTCGCGCTCACATCGATGCGGCCGGCGCCAAGCGCGTCATCATCTCGGCTCCCGCCTCAAACGAGGACATCACCATCGTCATGGGCGTCAACCATGAGGACTACGACGCCTCGAAGCACTTCGTCGTCTCGAACGCGTCGTGCACGACCAACTGTCTCGCGCCGTTCGCGAAGGTCCTGCGCGATAACTTCGGCCTGAAGCAGGGCTTCATGAACACGATCCACAGCTACACCAACGACCAGATCATCCTCGACTCGCCGCACAAGGACCTCCGTCGCGCGCGTGCTGCAGCGATGTCGATGATTCCGACCTCGACCGGCGCCGCCAAGGCCATCGGCCTCGTGCTGCCGGACATGAAGGGCAAGCTCGACGGCATGTCGGTCCGCGTTCCCACGCCGGACGGCTCAGTCGTCGACCTCGTCTGCGAGCTCGAGACGCCCGTCACCAAGGACCAGATCAACGCAGCGATGAAGGCGGCCGCGGAGGGACCGATGAAGGGCTACCTCGAGTACTGCGAGGACCCGATCGTCTCGATCGACGTCGTCGGCAACCCTGCGTCGTCGGTGTTCGACTCGCTCCAGACGATGGTCATGGGCGGGGAGGGCACCTTCGTGAAGTGCCTCTCCTGGTACGACAACGAGAGTGGGTACAGCAACCGCGTGAAGGACCTCGCCAAGCTGATGATGGCGTAGTCGTCTGGACAGGAACACGACGGGGCCCCGGTTATCCGGGGCCCCGTTCAGCATCGACGCCGGAGGAAGCATGTTCTCGAAGAAGACGGTCAAAGACGCTGACGTGAAGGGCAAGCGCGTGCTCGTTCGCGTGGACTTCAACGTGCCGATCGCCGACGGCGCAGTCGCGGACGACACGCGCGTTCGCGCCGCACTCCCGACGATTCGCTACCTCGTCGATCACGGGGCGAAGGTCATCCTGTGCTCGCATCTGGGCCGGCCCAAAGGCGAGCCCGATCCGCAGTACTCACTACGGCCGGTGCGTCAGGTGCTGCAGCGCCTGATCGGCCGCAACGTCGTGTTCGTAGACGACATCGTCGGAGCGGACGCGCAAGAGGCTGTCGAGCGGATGGTCGACGGCGAGATCCTCATGCTCGAGAACGTGCGCTTCTCCGCGGGGGAGAAGTCCAACGATCCGGCGTTCGCCTCGGCGCTCGCTGCGCTCGCCGACATCTACGTCAACGACGCCTTCGGTGCCGCGCACCGCGCGCACGCCTCGACCGCGGGCGTCGCCGAGTACCTGCCTGCGTACGCAGGCCTGCTCCTCGCGCGCGAGATCGAGACGCTGACGACGATGCTGCTCAACCCGGAGCGCCCGTTCGTCGCCATCCTGGGCGGCAGCAAGGTCTCGGACAAGTTCGGCGTGATCGACAAGCTCATCGACGTCGTCGACGTGCTCATCATCGGCGGCGGCATGGCGTTCACATTCCTGGTTGCCAAGGAGATCGAGGTCGGCAAGTCCATCGTCGAGCCGGATTGGGTCGAGCCGGCCAAGCAGATGCTCGTGAAAGCCGCCGAGAAGAACGTCGACCTCCTGCTTCCGGTCGACTTCGTCCTTGCGGACGCGTTCGCCGAGGATGCCGAGACACGCATCGCGGGGCGCGAAGAGATCCCCGCCGAGATGATGGGCCTCGACATCGGCCCCACGTCGTCGGAACTGTTCAAGGGTGCCATAGCGGACGCGCACACGATCTTCTGGAACGGGCCGATGGGGGTGTTCGAGATGACGCCGTTCGAGACCGGCACCAAGGAGGTCGCACTCGCTGTGGCCCGCAACAACCGGGCGGTCTCGGTCGTAGGCGGCGGCGACTCCGTCGCTGCACTCAAGAAGTTCGATCTCGAGGAGCGGGTCACGTTCGTCTCCACCGGTGGCGGCGCGAGCATGAAGCTACTGGAGGGTGCGAAGCTGCCGGGCCTTGAGGCGTTGCTCGACAAGTAGTCCCCGCGGGGGATTCCGATGGACTGCGGTGCGGTTGGACGGATGAGCCGTCCGTGCTCTACGACGCACCCCACACGATTGAGAGGAGCACGCTGATGGGCCGAATGCCAATGATCGCGGGCAACTGGAAGATGTACAAGACGCCGGGTGAGGCCGTCGCGCTCGCTCAGGCCATAGACGACCTGCTGCGTGACGCACCGGAGGTCTCCTCGGCTGTGGAAGCGGTCGTCTGTCCGCCGTTTCCCGACCTCAAGCCGGTCGCGACGGTCATCGACTTCGACCACTCCAAGCTCAAGCTCGCCGCGCAGAACGTGCACTGGGAGAAGGAGGGAGCCTACACCGGTGAGGTGTCGGTTCCGATGCTCGTCGATGCGGGGTGCGACTACTGTGTGATCGGCCACTCCGAGCGTCGCGAGATGTTCGGCGAGACCGACGAGACGGTGAACAAGAAGGTCAAAGCGCTGCTCGCGGGCGGCATCACGCCCATCGTGTGCTGTGGTGAGACGCTCGAGACGCGAGATGCCGGCGATACCGAGACGTTTGTGCGCGGCCAGATCCGCGGCGCGCTCGACGGTCTGAGTGCCGAGGAGGCCGCCGGCATCGTCATCGCGTACGAGCCCATCTGGGCGATCGGGACCGGCCGCACCCCCACACCGGAGGCGGCAAACGACACGTGCCGATCCATCCGGGCGACCATCGGTGCGCTCTTCGGCCAGCCTGTCGCTGTGCAGACGCGCATCCTCTACGGCGGTTCCGCCAAGCCCGAGAACATCGCGCTCTTCATGCCCGAGCCCGATATCGACGGTGCGCTTGTCGGTGGGGCCTCGCTCGACGCGGACTCGTTCTTCTCGATGCTTGCGACCACGAAGGACTACGCCTAAGTGACCAGGAACCTGCCCGCACTGCTCGTCATCATGGACGGTTTCGGCCACGCCGCCGCGTCGGGCGGCAACGCGATCGAAGCCGCACGCACGCCGAACCTCGACGAGCTGTTCGCCACGTGCGCGAACACCACGCTGTGCGCGTCCGGCCTCGCCGTCGGACTGCCCGAGGGGCAGATGGGCAACTCCGAGGTCGGGCACCTCAACATCGGGGCAGGCAGGGTGGTCTACCAGGAGCTGACGCGTATCAACCTCGCCGTCGAGGACCGATCGCTCTTCGACAACGCCGTCCTCGCGACGGCGATCGACGGCGCTGTCGCCGAGGGCCGGGCGGTGCACCTGATGGGACTCGTCTCAGACGGCGGGGTTCACAGTCACCAGGACCACCTGTACGCCCTGTTGGAGATGGCGAAGGCCCGGGGAGCACGTGACGTTCTCGTCCATGCGTTCCTCGATGGCCGAGACGTACCGCCGCAAAGCGGCCTGAGCTACCTTGAGCAGCTTGAGGGCGTCATGCGGCAACGCGGTGTCGGGCGCATCGCGACGGTCATGGGCCGCTACTACGCGATGGACCGCGACAACCGTTGGGACCGCGTCGAGAAGGCGTGGCGTGCCATAGTACTCGGCGAGGGGGTGGACGCTCCCTCGGCCACCGAGGCGGTGAGCGCTTCCTACGAAGCGGGCATCACCGACGAGTTCGTGGTGCCGGCAGTCATCACGGATACCCGCGTGGCTGACGGGGATGCGCTCATCTTCTTCAACTTCCGACCCGATCGGGCCCGCGAGATCACACGCGCATTCACCGACGACACCTTCGAGGGGTTCGAGCGACCCGTGCGGCCGCGGTTGCGCTTCGTCTGTCTCACGGAATACGACCCGACGATCCCGGCTCCCGTCGCATACCCCAAGGACCTTCCGCAGCATGTCCTCGCGGACGTCCTCGCCGAGCAGGAGCTGCGGCAGCTCCACATCGCCGAAACCGAGAAGTACGCTCATGTCACCTTCTTCTTGAACGGTGGCGCCGAGACACCCAAGGCAGGGGAGACACGGATTCTCGTGCCGAGTCCGAAGATCGCCACGTACGACCTCGAGCCGGAGATGAGCGCGCCCGAGGTCACCGTCGAGCTCGTCGCCGCGATCGAGGCCGGTCAGGCGGACGTGTACATCGTGAACTACGCGAATTGCGACATGGTCGGACACACCGGCGATTTCGATGCTGCCGTGCGTGCGGTTGAAGCGGTCGACGCAGGCGTGGGCGCGGCCGTCTCGGCCATTCGCGAGAGCGGCGGAGTCGCGCTGATCACTGCGGACCACGGCAACGCTGAAGCGATGGTGGACGCTGACGGTGCGACGCCATTCACCGCTCACACCCTCTCGGATGTGCCGCTCATCGCGTGCGGCGCAGGTATCGCGGGACTCGAGCGCGGAGGGATTCTTGCCGACGTCGCCCCGACTCTGCTCGATCTGATCGGTGTCGCGATCCCTGAGGAGTGGACTGGCCGCAGCTTGCTGATATACTGATTCACCGTCGCGCTCGGACGCGGCACCCCGAAACGAACCGAGCACCTAGGAGTCCCTGTGACCGCGCTTCTCGTCCTCGCTCTGATCATCTGGGCGATCTCCTCTGTTGGCCTGATCATCTTCGTGCTGCTGCACTCGGGCAAGGGTACCGGCCTGTCCGAGATGCTGGGCGGCGCCATGCAGACCAACGTCACCGGCACGAGCCTCATCGAGAAGAACCTCGACAGGATCACGATCGGGTTCGCGATCGCTTTCGGCGTCAGCCTGCTGATGCTGATGATCGTCTATCCGAAGGGCCTCTAGCCCCCTTCCGGGCCCGTTCGGGCCCTTGCCCTCAGAACACACCTTTTCCTTGCAGTCCGGTCGCCGATGCGCTTGACTGGATTGGGGTACACAACGCCGTAAGACGGTGAGCCGACTGTTGCTCGCTGTATACGGGGGGCACCTGCGTTTGTGCTTGCGTCTATGCAATGGGCTTGTCATCTGATGCATTGGGCGCGAGACTACACAGTGCAACGCGCGCATATTCACCCGGGCTGGCGCGCGTGCGTACACACGCAGGGTCCACAGGGCACCGGCACCCGCCGGGTTCTGGGACATACCCCATGGACAGGGCTAGTGGAGCAGAGCTGGAAGGAGGCAGGGACGTGCAGGTTAACTACCGTAAGGCTCTAGCGCTCGTGCTTGCGCTCGGACTCGTCGCCGGTATCGGCGCTGGGTGCGCGCCCAAGCAGACCACCGAGGGAACCACCGGTGGCAGCGCAACGACCGAGGTCACGCAGGGCGGGACGCTCGCCTACTACCTCGGGGACGCAGCGTACATCGATCCCTACAACACGCAGGAGTCCGAGGGCACGCAGGTTGAGCAGGCGCTGTTCGACTCGCTCACCGCGTTCGACCCGCTCAAGCCGGAGAACATCGTCCCGGCCGCCGCTGAGAAGTGGGAGCCCAACGCCGATGGTTCGGTGTGGACGTTCACCCTCAACAAGAACGGCAAGTTTGCTGATGGCACGCCGGTCAAGGCGTCCGACTTCATCTACGCGTGGAACCGCATCGCGAACCCCAAGACGGAAAACACGCTGACCAAGGAAGTCGACCCGTCGGTCGTCAGCTACCACCTCGCTCCGGTCATGGGCTTTGACGATGTCCAGGCCGGCAAGGCCACGGAGATGTCGGGCCTGAAGGCCATCGACGACTACACCCTCGAGGTGACGCTGGCCTATCCGTTCGCCGACTTCCCCTACGTCGTCGGTCACCCGGCGCTGGCGCCTGTCCCGCAGAAGTACGTCGAAGAGGGCGTCGACTACAACGGCGAGAAGGTGCCCTTCGGCGACATGCCGGTTGGAAACGGTCCGTTCAAGATGAGCGAGCCGTGGAAGCACGACCAGTACATCAAGGTCGTCCGCAACGATGAGTACTACGGCGAGAAGCCCAACATCGACGGCATCGAGTTCAAGATCTTCAAGGATCCGAACACCGCGTTCACCGAGTTCGAGGCTGGTACGCTCGACTTCGCGCAGATCGCTGACGGCAAGATCAAGGAAACCGTGGCGAAGTACGGCGAGTCGGAGAACGGCTACACCGCCAATCCCGGCAAGCAGGTCCTTCTCGGCGCCGAGAATGCCACGTACTACCTCGTGATCAACCTGAAGAACAAGGACATGGGGAACGAGAATCTCCGCAAGGCGATCTCGCTCGCCATCAACCGTCCGGCCATCGCCGACCTCGCGTACGAGGGCACCCGCGATCCGGCCGACAACATCGTGCCGCCGGGTATGGCCGGCTACGAGGCCGGTGCGTGGCCGATGTCCACCTACGACCTCGAGGGTGCCAAGAAGGCACTTGCCGACGCCGGCTTCCCCGAGGGCAAGGGTGCGCCCGAGATCACCATCACCTACAACAACGATGGCGGTCACGAGAAGGTCATGCAGCTCGTGCAGAGCGACCTGAAGGCCATCGGCCTCAACGCGAAGTTCGACACTGCTGACTTCCCGAACACCCTGAAGAAGTACGATGCAGGCAACTTCCAGATCGGGCGCCTCGGCTGGGTCGCCGACTACCCGATCATGGACAACTTCCTGTTCCCGCTCTTCACGACGGGCGCCGGTGACAACAAGTCCGCGTACAGCAACCCCGAGGTCGACAAGACCCTCAAGGACGCTCGTGCGACGACCGATGTCAACGCGCGCCTTGCGCTGTACCAGCAGGCCGACAAGACCATCGGCGCAGCCGTGCCGGTCGTCCCGGTCGTGTTCTACAAGCACCACCACGTTGCGTCGGATCGTGTGAACGAACTGACCTACAGCGCCATGGGTCTCGCGGACTTCCAGAAGGTCTGGCTCTCCGCAGCCAAGTAGTCCGAGGACACCAGCGCCTGGTTTCGAGACGGTGGTGGGGTGCGAGCATGCGCCCCACCACCGGACTCTCGCAGGGCGTTTGAACACGAAGGCGACGTATGTTCCGCTACATCACCCGCAGGCTGGTGCAGTTCATTCCTGTGTTCTTCGGAGTGACGCTCATCCTGTTCCTCATGACGACGGTCCTCGGTGATCCCATTCGCCTGAAGTTCGGCGAGAGGGCCGCCGATCCGGCTGTCTACCAGCAGCTCGTCCACGAACATGGTTTCGACCAACCGTGGTACGTGCAGTACGCGAACTACCTCAAGGATCTTGCCCACGGCGACCTGGGCGTGAGCATTCGTACCGGACGCAGCGTGCAGTCCATCCTTCAGGACACGTATCCCTACACCGTGCGGCTCTCGATCGCGGCGATCATCGTCGAGATCATCGTGGCCATAGGTGCGGGGGTGATATCGGCGGTGAAGAAGTACTCCTTCTGGGACGTCTTCGTGACGCTCTCCACGTCGATTCTCGTTGCGATGCCCGTCTTCTGGCTCGGCCTGCTCTTGCAGATCTTCTTCGGCATCATTCTCAAAGAGTGGACGAACGGTGCGTTCTACTTACCGATCTCGGGTGCGGAGAGCGCGACGTTCGGTCCGTTCGCGCACCTCATACTTCCGGCAATCACCCTGGCATCGGTCTCGACCGCGTACGCCGCGCGCATCATGCGCAGCCAGCTGCTCGAGGTGCTCAGCCAGGACTACATACGCACGGCGCACGCCAAGGGCCTTTCGGGCGGTCGCGTCCTCTACGGGCATGCGATGAAGAACGCGATGATTCCCGTCGTGACGTTCATCGGCCTGGACTTCGGGGCCATGCTCGCAGGCGCGATCTTGACCGAGACCGTGTTCAACTGGCCGGGCGTCGGCTACACGATCTTCAAGGCGATCCAGGCAAAGGACTACCCGGTGGTATTCGGCGGTACGGTCGTCATCCTGTTCGCGGTGATGATCGTGAACCTGCTGGTCGACATCTCGTACGCGTTCCTCGACCCCCGTATCAGGTACGGGGGTGCTGCGGAATGACCACTCCTCACGACGACCAGTCGATTCCGGAGTCTCGCGACGAGCGACACCTTGAAGCGATCAACGAGTCCGAGGTCACCCCAGTCGGACACGACCACACTCCGGCCGTGAAGGACCTGCTGCCCTCCGCCACACCCGACGTGCCGGCGGTGAGGTCGCGCACCTTGTGGGGCGATGCGTGGTACCGGCTGCGCAAGAACAAGCTCGCCCTCGTGTCGCTCATCTGGATCTCCGCGATCCTGATCATGGCGCTCACGGCGGATCTGTGGGTTCCGCAGCTCTTCGGAGACCCCACGACCATCGACACGGTGACCGCGATGCAGAACAAGCTGCAGCCTCCGTCGCTACAGCATCCGATGGGCACCGACGACTTGGGACGAGACATCTTCGGGCGGGTCATCTACGGTGCGAGGGTGTCGCTGTCGGTCGGCGTGCTGGCGGTGGCCTTCACGGTGATCATCGGACTCTTCCTCGGTGCCTTCTCCGGCTTCTACGGGAAGGCGCTCGATGCCTTCATCATGCGCGGGGCGGACATATTCCTTGCGTTCCCGTACATCCTGTTCGCGATCCTCCTGCTGGCCATCATCCCGCCGGACTGGCGCACGACGATCTGGCCGGTGGTCTTCACCATCGGGTTCTTGGGATGGCCGAGCATCGCGCGGGTGTTCCGCAGCTCGATACTGTCTGTCAAGCAGAACGACTACATCGATGCCGGACGCGCGCTGGGGGCCAAGGACTCGCGGCTCATGCTCCGGCACATCATGCCTAACGCCATCGCGCCGATCGTGGTGTACGCGACGATGTCCGTCGGTGGCGCGATCCTGACCGAGGCGGCGCTGTCCTTCCTCGGGCTGGGAGTCCAGCCGCCCACGATCACCTGGGGACGCATGATCGAGGAGGGGCGCGCGTTCATGACCAGCAACCCCATGTTGGTGGTATGGCCCGGCCTCGCGATTCTGACGACCGTACTCGCGTTCACGCTGCTCGGCGACGGCGTGCGGGACGCGCTCGACGTGAAGATGAAGGACTGACCCATGTCGGAGAAGCTGCTTGAGGTCGAAGACCTGAAGATGTACTTCTACACGCGCGACGGCGTCGTCAAGGCCGTCGACGGTGTGAGCTACGATCTCGAACCCGGCCAGACGCTCGGTGTGGTGGGCGAGTCCGGGTCCGGGAAGTCGGTCACGGCACTGACGATGATGCGGCTCGTGCCGATGCCTCCCGGCAAGGTGGAGGGCGGTGACGTCCGTCTGCTCGGCAAGTCGCTGCTCGCGATGAAGGAGGATGATATCCGCCGGATACGCGGCAACGATATCGCGATGATCTTCCAGGATCCGATGACATCGCTCAATCCGGTGTATCGCATCGGTCACCAACTCGCCGAGCCGCTCATGCTGCACAAGGGTATGTCGAAGCGTGACGCGACCAACCGGGCCGTGGAGCTGCTCGAACTCGTCGGCATTCCGCAGGCGAAGGCGCGGCTCAGAGACTACCCGCACCAGTTCTCGGGGGGGATGCGCCAGCGAGTCATGATCGCGATGGCGCTGTCATGCGACCCGGCGATCCTGATCGCAGACGAGCCCACCACCGCACTCGACGTCACGATCCAGGCGCAGATCCTCGAACTGATGGAAGAGCTGCAGAAGCGCACCGGCACCGCGATCATAATGATCACGCATGACCTTGGGGTCGTTGCGGACATGGCCGACAACATCCTGGTCATGTACGCCGGACGGATGGTCGAGTACGGCACGTGCGACGAGGTCTTCTACCGTCCGTCGCACCCGTACACCTGGGGCCTCATGGACTCCATCCCGCGGCACGACGTGGACGAGAAGGGTGCACTGTGTCCTATCAAGGGACAACCGCCCTCACTCGTGAACGTGCCGTCGGGATGCTCGTTCCACCCGCGGTGCCCCCACGCCAAGGATGTGTGCCGGACCCAGGAACCCGAGGTGCGCGCGCTCGGCGGCGGGCACGTCGCGGCGTGCCACTTCGCGGGCGAGCCCGGATTCACCCGCGCGGAGATGGAGTGCGCCGTGGGGGTGACCGGGTAGATGAGCGAGCTCATCAGAGTCGAAGGCCTCACCAAGCGATTCCCTCTGGAGAAGGGGTTCATGTCACGCGTCGCGCCGAAGTTCGTGTCGGCCGTCGAGGACGTGTCGTTCGCCGTCAATGCGGGCGAGACCCTCGGCCTCGTGGGCGAGTCCGGCTGCGGGAAGTCGACCACAGGTCGGTGTGTCATCCGGCTCACCGAACCGACGAGCGGCAAGGTCACGTTCGACGGCCGCGATGCCCTTGCGCTCAAGGGGCGCGATCTTCAGGCATACCGTCGGGACGTTCAGATCATCTTCCAGGACCCGTACGCCAGCCTTAACCCGCGCTTCACGATCGGCGAGATCGTCGCCGAGCCGCTGACCATCCATGAGATCGGGACTCGCGCAGAGCAGACCAAACGTGCCAAGGAGCTGCTGGACGTCGTCGGTCTCAACCCCGAACACGCGAATCGCTACCCGCACGAGTTCTCCGGCGGCCAGCGCCAGCGTATCGGCATCGCCCGAGCGCTCGCCCTGAACCCCAAGCTCATCGTGTGCGATGAGCCCGTGTCGGCGCTCGACGTGTCCATTCAGGCGCAGGTTCTCAACCTGCTCGATCAGCTGCAGGACGAGTTCGGGCTGACCTACATCTTCATCGCGCACGACCTCTCCGTGGTCCAGCACATCTCCGATCGCGTCGCGGTCATGTATCTGGGCAAGATGGTCGAGATAGCGGACTGGCGCGAGCTCTACGCCAAGCCGAGTCACCCGTATACGCAGTCGCTCCTTTCCGCGGTCCCGATTCCCGATCCCAACGTGCAGCGCACGCGCGAGCGGATTCTGTTGCAGGGAGACGTGCCAAGTCCGATCGACCCTCCCACGGGTTGTCGGTTCCACACTCGCTGCCCGATCGCGCAGTTCCCCATCTGCGCCGAGCAGACTCCGGAACTCGCGTCGATCGGCGAGGACCACTTCGCTGCGTGCCACTTCGCGAAGCCGTATCCGATCCCTGTGGGGGAGTGCAAAACCCACCCCTAGCGGCACCGCAGGCCCTTTGCTACACTACCGACTCGCGCCCCAAAGGCGCCAACTGAATGTCCGAGTGGCGGAACGGCAGACGCGCTAGGTTGAGGGCCTAGTGCCCGCAAGGGCGTGAGGGTTCAAATCCCTCCTCGGACACCATGGAACTGACGAGCGGCCCTTCTCGGCGACGAGGGGGCCGCTCTTGCGTCTCCACCGGCCCACTCTGGCCGCGACTGCTGGTGGCCGTCAGCAGAGGGGTAGAATCAACGACATGGGTGTTCCTGTGGCCCGCATCCCATCTCTACGGCAGGACGCGGCCTCGCCCTATCTTCTCGGCAGTTCTGAGGGGGCGAACAGCATGAGAGTATCGCGCTCGGCTCTTGCCGTGGTCGCGGTGGTGCTACTTGCCGCGTGGGGACCTGCAGCCGCGGACGCACACGAAGCTCCGCCCCGCGCGTCGGGTCTTACCGTGAACACCAGTGCCATCTCCGCCGTTCAGCAGGCACAGCTCTTGGCACCCAACGGCAACCCCAACGACCAGTTCGGCACCGCGGTCGCCGTTTCGGGAGATACGGCCGTCGTGGGGTCCTACAAGTGGCCCTCTGAGGGCATGTCCGGTGAGGCCTGCGTCTACACGCGTTCTGGGGACAGTTGGACCTGGCAGGCAAACCTCATGGCCACACCGGAGGCCTCCTATGAGTCCTTCGGGTACTCGGTGGCCGTGTCAGGCGACACTGCAGTGGTTGGCGCTATCGACGAGGATGTCGGCTCGACGATCGACCAGGGTGTGGTCTACGTCTTCGCTCGCACCGGCTCCACGTGGAGCAGGCAGGCGACTCTGACGGCATCCGCCGGCGTCGAGGGGATGAACTTCGGCTGGTCGGTCGCGATCGAAGGGGACCGACTCGTGGTGGGTGCACCGGGCCACGGCGCCTACGTGTTCACGCGCTCCGGCTCGAACTGGAGCGAGACCGGACATCTCACGCTCGCCGACGCGTCCGGATGGCTCGGTGCCAGCGTCGCCCTATCGGGTGACACGGTCGTGGTGGGCGCCTTCCACCGGGATGTTGCCGGTGGGTCTGCCGATCAGGGCGAAGCGTACGTATTCGTGGAGTCGGGGGGCTTGTGGAGTCAGCAGTCCACACTGACGGCGCCGGACGGCCTCGGGGGCGACTCGTTCGGCTACAGCGTCGCGGTCTCGGGAGACACGGCGCTGGTGGGCGCCTATCAGCATGACCACGGCGGGGCCACGAACAGGGGCGCGGCCTACGTGTTCGAGCGCTCGGGCGCGACCTGGACTCCTCAGGCCGAGTTCGCGGGGGCGGACAGCGCAGCCTACGACGGTTTCGGCCGCAGCGTGGCTATCGTGGCGGACACGGCGCTCGTGGGTGCTCCGTGGCACCTGGGCGGCGGAGTGTCCGCAACCGCCAACGGGGCTGGCTACGTGTTCACGCGCTCGGGTTCGAGTTGGAGCCAGGACGTTCACATGACCGGCGAGTCACCCGGCGATCACCTTGGCCACGCCGTCGGGTTGTCGGACGGCGTCGGGGTGCTTGGGGCACCCGACGACGACGTCGGTAGCCCCAGCGCCAACATCAGCCAAGGCTCGGCCTACGTCTTCGCGCTTGGTCACCCACCGGTGGCAGTCGACGATGCATGGACGGTCAACGAGAACACCACCCTCGTGGTGCCGGCGCCGGGCGCCTTGGCCAACGACACCGACGTCGACAGCGACCCGCTCAGCTTGACCGACGTGAGTGCGGTGTCAGCGGGCACACTCGAGGTTGCCGCGTCGGGTGCGGCGACCTACACGCCACCGGCCGATTTCCATGGCGAGGTGACCTTCACCTACCGGGCCGACGACGGTATCGAGTACTCCAACCTCGCCACAGTACGCATCACCGTCGTGCCGGTGCCCACCACGACGAGCTTCACGGTCACGTCGGCCTCCAAGACGCTCGCCAAGTACGGGGACGCCTACACCTTCGCGGGCACGCTTGTCGCAGGCGGGGCGCCGCTTTCGGGCAGGCGGGTGATCCTGCAGTCGGCGACGAGCGCCACCGGTGCTTTCACCGACACCTCCATGATGGCCACCACCACAGCCTCGGGCGGCTTCAGCGTACGCATGGTGCCGCGCGACCTCACCTACTACCGGGTGTGTTTCGCCGGTGAGGCGGGCGAGTACGCTGCTTCTACGAGCGTTTCCCGCTACGGCAAGCCGCGCCACTACGCCGGTACCCCCAAGGCGCCTTCCGCGATGTCGCGCACCAGGTACTACAGCGTATACGGGTACTTGAGGCCGCGTCACACGGTCGGCGCCAAGCCGGTCGTCATCAAGTGCTACAAGAAGAACAGCTCGGGGGTGTACAAGTACCACCACCACGTCCACGCCAAGGTCTCGGACTACTCGACGTGCTCGAAGTACAGGGCATCCGTGAGGCTGCCGCACAAGGGCACGTGGCGGTTGAGCGCGTATGCAGCTACCGACTCCATCCACGCCTTCGACTACTCGGGCTACGACTACGTGACGGTGAAGTAGGGGCGCGTTCAGCGGCGACGGGGAGGGCCACGCTTGCGCTGCGACGGCTACTCCACGCTAGATGACCCCGCCGACTGTTCGCGCTCGACCGTGACCTGCCACATGGCAGATCCGATGATCGCGTAGAGAAGCACGTGGTAGGGGTGCATCTTGTCGAGGGCCTCGGTTGCACCGTTGAGTGCGAGGGACAGGAAGATCGCGACGCCGATCCAGCGCATCGAGCGTGGCCTGAGCCAGAGCAGCAGCCATGCAAGGAACGTGACGTACACGATCGGCCACAACGGTCCGGCATACAGGAAGCGCTGGAGGATCTCGTTATGCGCGTGCGTGTAGGGCTTCAGGCGGTCGACCGTGCGCCCGAAGGTCCCCCAGGGGTTGCGCTGGATCTCCGCGACAGCATCACCCCACACGACCAGTCGCGAGTCCAGGCCATCCTCGGGCACGTCGAGACGGGAGGACACCGTGGCCTCGTCGAAGCCGGTGCGAAACCACGACGCATGACTCGATCCGAAGACGCCGATGACCGCCGCACCGGCGAGCACCGCGATCACCGCTGACGCCCAGATCAGACGTCGGGCGGCTAGCGGGTTCATCCTGCTGGTCAGCCAGCGGAGCAGCGCCAGCATCAGGAGGCAGAGGAGAACCGCCGCAGTGGTCTCGGACGCGCCGAGCACCGCGATCGCAGTGGATGTCGTAAGGATGATCCAGCGGACGGCCGGACGCGCGGTACCGAACAGAGCCCATATGAAGCCGACGATCGCGAACGGAGTGTACATGTTCGGGTTGAGGGCGAGCCCCTCGGCACGCATCCATGCGAGCTTGGTGTGAAACGCGTGGGCAGCAGCCTTGTCCCACTGAACGATCAACGAGCCCACGGGCGAACTCAGCCCGACGGCCTCAGCGATCTGGAGCCCGCCAACGGCTGCGGACAGTGACGTCGCAGTGGCAACGAGATAGTCGATCGCCCGAGGCGCGAACCGATACACGACGATGCCGGTCAGCAGTGCGCCGAGGCTGCCGAGTGTGGCCAACGGGAAGGCAAGGGTGGCCTTGAACGATCGCTCGAGGACACCGGCGAGCGCGTAGACAGCTGCGTCGACGGCGAGGCACGCTACGCCCACGTATGCCAGCCGCGATGCGAACACGCGCCTGGGACTGTCGGGGGCGAGGGCCAAGCCGATGGACGCGGTCATGAGCGGGATGAGATACAGCAGTCGAATGGCGATGAACTCGCGCCCGCCGTGGTCTGGCAGCACATAGCGAGCGGGGAGCGCGAGGCGCTCGGCGACCAACACGGGTAACAGAAGCATCGCGGCGAGCCATGCGGCGGTGATGTGTGGGTTGTCGCGCAGGGCTCTCAGCATTGAGTGCTCGGCAGTCCAATCGGGTCGGGTCCTGCGGGCGGGACAAGGATACCCCACCACCACGGCACCTGGTATCGGGGCCACGCGCCTGAAACAAACGTGTCATCTACGTGCGCTAGAATGGGTTGCGGGGGGTCAGTCTGCCGTAGGCGTCAGCCCGGAGGATTGCCAGTTGCGTCACACATCGGACCACACGGAGAGCGCACTCTTCGTCGACCGCATGCCAACCACGGACGTCTTTGACGCTGTCCGTGACATGGTACTGCTCATCGGCGGCGACGGCAGGATAGTCGGAGCCAATCGTGCGGCGGTCGAGACCTATGGCTACTCGCGCGAGGAGCTGTGCGGCATGTGCGTGCGTGAGCTGCGCGATGCGTGCGAGGGTGAGTCCTTCGAGCGCCAGTTCCGCCTCGCGCGCAAGGCGGGGATCACGTTCGAGACCGTGCATCGGCGACGCGACGGAACGACGTTCCCTGTCGAGGTGAGTTCCAGCCCGTACGTGTCGGAGGAAGGCGCGGGCGTCATCAGCGTCATTCGGGATATCAGCGCTCGCAAGGAGAGTGAGGCGCTGCGTGCGAGACTGCTCGAGCAGGTCTCGGAGGCGAATGCGCGCCTCGACGGGGCGTTCACGCTACTCTCCAGCGCCGTGGGCGCAGCAGATCTGCAGGGACTGCTCGAGAGTATCGTGGCGGCGCTGTGCCAGGTCATGGGCGCAGACGCCGCCCTCTTCATCGTGAAGGACGACAGCGGCATGAGGGTTCGTGCCGAGTCGGGCACGGCGGATGTGCCACCGGTCGGCACCCTCCTCCCGCAGGGTGAGGGCTTCTGTGGACGGGTGGCCGAGGCCGGCGCCCCCTTGTACGTCGCGGACGTCACGCTCAGCAGCACTCTCGTTGAGGAACACGCCGGGATCTGTTCCATGTTCGGGGTCCCGGTCTACGTCGACGGGGAGCTCTTCGGTGTGCTCGAGTGCGTGTGGACCAACGAGCGTCCGGTCGACGAAGCCGAGAGTGCCATGGTGACGCTCGCCGCGGAACGGATCTCACTCGCGATCGCCGGGGCACGGGTGCTCGAGATGTCGCGCCGGGCGGAGCGGCTCGGCTCGGTGCTCAACGAGGTCAACGCCCAGCTGAACGCCTCACTCGAGCCGGACGTTGCGCTCGATGGGGTGCTCGAGGCGGCGTGTGAAGCGATCGGCTGCGACGCCGCGATCCTGGGGCGCGCCGCATTAGGTGAGTGGAGGGTCCAGCACGTCTACGGCATCGAGCTGCCTGATGACCGGCTGCTGTTCGACCAGGCCATACTTGGCGTATCCGGTTCTGATCGCCCGCTGACCTACTCGGCCACGGGATCCCCGCACGAGGCGTGGCTCACGGCCCGGCTAGGACTGTCCGAGGCGATCGTCGCTGCCGTCCCCGCGCGCAAAGGAGTCGGCGGGGCGCTTGTGTTCGGCTGGAAGGCGTGCGAGGGCATGGCGGACGCGCAGTCTGTCGACTTCGTCCACCGGCTTGCCCAGTCACTGGCGTTCTCGCTCTCGAATGCAGCGCAGTTCGAGGAAGAGCACCATATCGCCGAGACGCTCCAAGAGGCGTTGCTGCTCATGCCGCCCTCGATCCGCGGCCTCGAGTTCTCGCACCTCTATCGCTCGGCCACGTTGACGACGCGCGTCGGCGGCGACTTCTTCGACGTGTTCGAGATGGCCGACGGTCGAGTCGGCGCGCTCGTTGGCGACGTATCGGGCAAGGGGCTCGAGGCGGCGGTGCTGACGTCGATCATCAAGGACACCATCCGCGCCTACGCCCACGACACGCCATCGCCGGCGGCCGCGATCGCGCGGGCGAACGTCGTGCTGGGTGAGGCGGCCAAACTCCCGGACTTCGCGAGTGTCTTCTTCGCTGTGATCGACCCGTCAGCGGGTTCCCTCACGTACTGCAACGCCGGACATCCTCCAGCAGCAGTCATCGGTCCCGGGCAGGGAGCACGTCTGCTCGAGGGCGCCTCGCCGATCATCGGCGCGTTCCCGGACCTCGAGTACGAGGACCGGAGCGTGACGCTCGAACCCGCCGAGACGGTGTTGCTCTACACGGACGGGGTCACTGAGGCACGCGACGAGCGAGGCGAGTTCTTCGGCGAGGAGCGACTCGTTGCGGCCCTTGAGGAGGCGCGGTCCACCGACTGCGCGGCCCTTCCGGGGGAGGTGTTCGCGCGGGTCATGGAGTTCACGCGCGGTCGACTCACCGACGACATCGCACTGCTCGCGTTTCGGCACACGGGGACGCCGACCGCGTAGACTGGTGCAGTAGGCGCCACACGACCGTCTCGCGCGCAGGCACGCCTCAGCCGCGATCGTACCGAAGGAGCCGACCCGTGACCGTGTCTCGCCGTGCGCAGGAGATCAGACCGTTCGTCGTCATGGACATCGTGGCGCGTGCGAAGGCGCTCGAGGGTCAAGGGCGTGACATCGTACGGCTCGAGATCGGCGATCCGGACTTCCCGACGCCCGAGGTGATCACGCAGGCGGCCGAGGCCGCGATGGCGGGCGGCGGCACCCACTACACACAGTCTGCGGGCCTGCCCGACTTGCGCGAGGCGCTGCAGCGCCACTTCGCCGAGCGTTACGAGGTCGCCGTCGACCCGGAGAACATCGTGGTGACGCAGGGCACGTCTCCGGCGATGCTCCTGATGTTCGGCGCACTGCTCGACCCCGGCGACGAAGTCATCATGCCCGACCCGTGCTATCCCGCGTACCCCAACTACGTGACGTTTCTGGGCGGTGTCCCGAAGCTGATTCGCACCCGCGCATCCGACGGCTTCCGCTACAGGATCGACGAAGTACGGGCGGCGATCGGCCCGAGGACCAAGGCGATCATGATCAATTCGCCCGGGAACCCGACCGGCGGCGTGCTCGGTGACGGTGACCTGGCGGCACTGGCTCAGCTCGCCGAGGAGACCGGCGTGTTCATCGCGAGTGACGAGATCTACCACGGCCTGGACTTCTGCGGTCCCGATCGGACGATTCTGAGCTACACGGACAGAGCGTTCGTCCTGAACGGCTTCTCCAAGGCGTACGCGATGACCGGATGGCGCCTCGGCTATCTCATCGCGCCACCCGAGTTCGTCCGCCCCGCCGAGAAGATCCAGCAGAACTTCTTCCTTGCGGCGAACACGTTCGTGCAGCAGGCCGGGGTCGCCGCGCTCACCTTGGCGCAGGACGACGTGGGCCGCATGCGCGAGATGTACGACGAGCGCAGGCGGTTCCTCGTGCCCGCCCTGCGTGCAGCGGGCCTGACGATCGACTGCGAGCCGTGCGGGGCCTTCTACGTGTTCGCTGACGCCACCGCATGGGGGAGTGACTCGCTTTCGCTGTGCTACCGCCTGCTCGAGGAGGCGGGTGTCGCGTGCGCGCCGGGGGTTGACTTCGGACCGGGCGGTGAGGGCTTCTTGCGGTTCAGCTACGCGACGGATATCGAGCGGCTGCGTGAGGGCGCGGAGCGACTGGGGGCGTGGGCTCGATGCAACTGCTAGCCGACCGTCAAGCACACACGGCCGTTCGTCAGCCACTCCTTTCGGGCGGGACCGTGCCGGTCGATACACTGCTATGTGGGGTCGTTCCCTACGCCGTCCTGAGTTGGTTCGCGGTTTGCTGAAGGGGACGCGGGATGTGACGCGGGACCGCTGGGCTGGCGGTTCCTGACCGAGGGGATTCAACCAAGGTGACTGCACCTGATGTGTGGGGCAAGGCCGATATTCACATTCACTCGAACCATAGCGATGGGCTCGCCTCGATACCTGAGATCATGGAGTACGTTCGGCACCGCACCGACCTGAATGTCATCGCTATCACGGACCACAACACACTCGAGGGCGCGCGGTTCGCGAAGTCCCTCTCGGAGCTCTACGACTTCGAAGTCGTGATCGGCGAGGAAGTCTCCTGCAAGCAGGGCCACGTGCTCGGGCTCTTCCTCGAGGAAGAGGTCAGGGCAGGTATGTCCGCAGCCGACACGGTTCGCGCGATCGAAGAGCAGGGCGGAATAGCCGTCATCGCTCACCCGTTCTCGGCGCAGGGCGTGTTCGGTCCCACCGGGCGGAGTCTGTTCTCGGCCGCAGCGAGCGAGTGGGCTTTTCACGCATTCGAGGTATACAACTCGCTCCCGTTCCTGGTGTGGGCGAACAGCATGGCGGCGAAGACCCTTGCCGGCGGTCGCGGCGTGGCTGCGACCGGAGGGAGCGACGCCCACGTGCTCGAAGCGGTCGGGAAGGGCTACACCTTGTTCCGCGGAACGTCGGCTGAAGAGCTGCGGTCCAGCATCTTGAATCTGGAGACCCGTGCCGAGGCGTCGCGCCAGGGTCTGTCACTTGTATGGCACTACGCAGTCAACTTCATGAGCATTCGGCGCATGCAGTCGCTGAACTGGGAGCGCTGCAAGGCTCGCTGACGCTACGGCGATGCCGGACTTGGGAGCGCGAGTGAGGGCGTGACGCGCTCCGCGATCTCGCCCGTGAGTTCGGCTGCATCGTGCCACGCCGTCAGGGAGACGATGGAGATCGGCTCTTCCACGCGTGCCTGTCTCACCGAGAGCGGCAGTTCCAGCATCGTCTCGACCGTGTCGAGGGGGAAGCATGCGGGGCTGACCACCACGCGCGTGCATCCCAGCGCTGCCACATGCCGCACGGTGCTTGTGACGTCAGGCCCATGCCAATCGGCCCAGGCCAGGCGCACGCGATCGGCAGTCACGCCGCGCTCCACCAGAAGCAATCTGACACGGTTCAGAAATGCCGTCTCCTGCTCGTCGAAACTGCGGCACGAGAGCGCGCGCTCCTCCGGCTGGCCCAGCCCGACGAGGACGACTCCCGTCTCCTCCGCCTGGTCAACCACGCCCATGACTCTGTCTGCGACGAGGGACGCGACCCTCTCGGCCCCCCAGAGGGGTTCGGTGTAACGAACGCTGACACCCAGTTCATCGAGCCTCAGGGCGTCCACGCGACGCTTCGCCTCGTCCAGTTCCAACGAGCCCGCGATCATGACTTCGGCGACAACGATCGTCCGATGACCCCTTTCGACGAGGCGCAGGACACGGACCGCGAGGTCGCGAGCCCCGCCTAGCCATGCGGGCTCGACGTACACGACGCCGCTTCCGCCGAGTTCATCGCATACGCGCTCCGCCATGGCTGACAACTGGCGGGCCGCCGGGCTCGTTCCGCCCACCGCCCTGTATCTGGCCTTCTGCGCGAAGAACAGGAACGGCAGAATCGCGATCGAGACGTGAAGCAGGCCCTCGTCGGATAGCTTGTCCAAGTCGCTGGCGGTCCAGCGCTCGTCGTAGACGTCCGGGTCTACGTCCCCAAGCAGCAACACTGCCGGCTGACCGGAGTCCGGCGGGAGCTTGACGGGGGGAGTCAGCCTGCGGGGGCGCGTGGCGAGGCTCGCCAAGAGCGTCGAAGCCAGCGAGTAGCCACCCGCGAATCCCGCGACTCCAAAGCCCAGTGCGTACAGCAGCACGTCGAATCGGTCGTACGCGATGCTGATCTCGCCGAACGCCCAGGCCGCTACCCCGAAAGCGACCAAGCCCAGTCCGGCGAAGACCGGCTCGAGTGATCGGCGGGCTACAAGAATCGCGACGAGCGACGCACCGAACAGTACGGCGCCGGTGACCAGTGATATCCAGAGTGCAGGTTGTGGCGACACGTCATCCTCCCTGCGCGCGATGATACTCGCTTCGACACCCCGCGTGTCGGCATTGACGGCCGATACCCCACTGGGTATAATCATGACCAATTCAGGAAGGATTCGTCGGAGGGACACCGAGATGAGTAACGCGAAAGACATCACTGTTGCCGAGTGGGACGCGGAAGTCACCGAGTCTGATGTGCCTGTTGTGGTTGACTTCTGGGCGCCTTGGTGCGGCCCCTGCCGGATCGTCGGGCCGGAGCTCGACAAGCTCGCGGCCCGCGTGGGCGGCTCGGCGAAGTTCGTCAAGGTGAACATCGACGAGAACCAGGAGCTGGCGGTTCGGTACGGCGTCATGAGCATCCCGACGATCGCGAAGTTCGTGAACGGGACGATGACGGCGCAAGTCGTCGGAGCCCAGGGTGCGGACGCGCTTGGCCGAGGGCTGGCGCTCGAAGCGTAGCGAGACCTCAGACGACACAGACGGGGCCCACTTCGGTGGGCCCCGTCTGTGTTCGTCCCCGAGCCTGGTACCTACTTCACGCAGTTCGAGTACTTGAGGAAGACGGCGATAGCCTCGTCGATCACCTCATCCTTTGTAGCGGCATCGTCACTGATGAGGCAGGTCTTCATGGAATGGCCGATTATGTGCAGGCCGACCTGATTGAGCGCTGACTTAGCGGCCATGATCTGCGTGAGCACCGCGTCGCAGTCCTTGCCCGACTCGATCATCGACTGCAGGCCTCGAATCTGGCCCTCAAGCCGACGAAGCCGATTCAGGATCCGTTTCCGTTCGGCATCGTCCGTGATGAGATCCGCAGTGCTGATGTCAGTCATAGTTCGCTCCGTCCGCTGGAGGTAGGGTATCCTGAGGTGTTGGAGAAATCATACCCCCTAGGGGTATTGCGCGCAATCGTAAGCGGGGGACTCAGTGGGGTATCGGCGGGAATCGGTCGGTGATGTCGAGGGTGCGCGCGTGCGCGCGATCAAGCGTACGCTGTGGGTGATTCTCTTCCTGAATCTCGCCGTCGCGTGCGCCAAGCTCTTCTGGGGCGCTGCCATCGGGTCTGCGGCGATGCAGGCCGACGGCTTCCACTCGCTGTTCGATGGCACAAGCAACGTCGTCGGCCTGGTGGGAATGGGTTTCGCGAGTCAGCCGGCCGACGCGGATCACCCCTATGGCCATTCGAAGTTCGAGACGTATGCGTCCGCGATCATCGGCGCCATGCTCCTGTTCGCCGCGTACCGGATCGGCAGTGAAGCGGTGGCTGCGCTCTCGAGCGGTGCGGAGCCACCAGCGGTCGACGTGATGTCGTTCGTCGTCATGATCGGAACGCTTGTGATCAATCTCGGTGTGACCATGTGGGAGAGGGCGGTCGGCCGACGGCTGGGCAGCGCGATCCTCGTCGCAGACGCGAGCCACACGGGATCGGATGCGTTGGTCAGCATCGGAGTCATCATCAGCCTGATCCTCGTGCGTGCGGGCTTCCCCAAGGCCGATCCCATCGTCGCGCTGCTGGTGACGGGTGCGATCGTCTACACAGCCTGGGGCGTGTTCAAGCAGGCGAGCGCCACGCTGTCGGACGCGGCACGCATCCCGGTCGACGAGATCTGCGACGTCGCACTCGCCGTGCCGGGGGTGTTGGGTTGTCACCACATCCGAACGCGGGGTTCCGAGGCCGAGGTGATGGTCGATCTGCACGTACAGGTGGCACCCGATGCGACCGTGGCGCAAGGCCACGAGATAGTCGAGAGCGTCGAGCGTGCGATCGCCGAACACTTCCCACAGGTGGCGGATGTCATCGCACACCTCGAGCCATACGACACCTATCAGAGGACCAAGACCGAGCAGGAGTCTCGTGCAGGACTCGCCTGACGTCGAGGCCCAGACAGCCGGTCGGTTCACCGGCTACGCTCTCGCCCTTCTGGCCGCCGCATGCTGGGCGACCGGTGGGTTGATGGCCAAGTGGCTCTTCACCGTCCCCTCAACCGCGAACGAGTCCTGGCCGATTCCGCCGCTGGGCATCCGGATCGAGCCTACGGTCCTCGCGGCCGGCCGCGCGTGCTCGGCGTTCGTCATTCTCCTGATCGTGCTCGCATTCGTGAGGCGACGCGATCTGGTCGTCACCCGTCGTGACGTACCGTTCTTCGCCGTGTTCGGGGTCGCCGGACTGGCAATGGTCCACTACACGTATTTCAAGACCATCTCGCTGACGAATGTGGCCACTGCGATACTCCTTGAGTACCTCGCGCCGGTCATCGTGCTGACCGTCGGTGTCGTATTCCTCAAGCATCGGTTCACGTGGGCACTGCCGGTCGGCGTCGGACTGTCCGTGGCCGGCAGCGCCATGGTCGTCGGCGCGTTCGGCGGAGGTCTTGTCGTCTCGCCCGCAGGAGTCTTCTGGGGACTGCTTTCCGCGGTCTTCTTCGCGGGGTACTCCCTGATGGGCACGTATGCCGCAGGTAGGTACTCTCCGTACACCACGCTCGTATGGGGGCTGGGGTTCGCCGCGCTGTTCTGGTTGCTGGCGCTGGGCCCGTCGAGGGTTGTGAGCGTGTTCGCAGACCCGAAGTCGGCGGCGGCGGTGCTCTTCATGGCCGTTGTCAGCACGGTGGTGCCGTTCGGCGCGTTTCTGACCGCACTGCGTCACATCCCTCCTACGAACGCGACCGTGACGTCGACGGTCGAGCCGTTCCTGGCGGGTATCGGAGCGTACGTGTTGTTCGGCGAGTCGCTCTCGGTCGTGCAGATGCTCGGCGGCTTGCTTGTGGTCTCCGCCATCATCGTCGTGCAGTGGCCGGAGGCAGGGACGCGTTCCCCGCTCCCGCCCCAGGACTGAGTACACACAATCTCCGCAGGTCGCAGAGGGTTCGATGGCTCGCGGCGGTGGTATACTTTTTGCAGCCCCGGCGCTCTCTCACGCCGGGCCGATCGGTTCGGGGGAGGCGACATGGAGCTTTCGCAGCGACCGGAACTGCGGCACAAGGTGACGTTGTCGCCCCAGGTCTACCAGGGCCTCAACATCCTGGCTATGCCCATCGCCGATCTCCAGCAGCTCATCGAAGTCGAGATGCTCGAGAACCCGGTGCTCGAGGTCGATGAGACCGAGAACGAGCCGTCCGAGGACGAGCCGGTCGACGAACGAGACGAAGAGCGCTCGTGGGACGAGTGGCTCGAGATGTACGAAGACCTCGACACCGTAGAGCAGACGGCGCCTCGCGATCCCAATGCGGAGAGCGCGAACACCGAGGAGTTCGTTGGGGGCGTGCAGTCCTTCGATGACTACCTGCTCGATCAGATCGCGCTCCTCAGTGTAAGCGACTCGATCGCACGAGCCGCGCGACTCGTGGTGGGCTCGCTTGACGACGACGGGTTCTTCGTAGGATCACTCGAGGAGATCGCGGTGCTTGCGGGCGTGACCGTCGAACAGGCGGCCGCGGCGTTGAGCGCGGTCCAGCAGCTCGATCCGCCTGGAGTCGCCGCGCGCGATCTGGCGGAGGCACTGTGCATCCAGATGGAGTTCCTCGGACTCGACGAGCCCGACCTGCTGCGAATCGTCAAGGAGCACCTCGACGACGTCGCCGCCAATCACTTCCGGAAGGTCGCTCGAGCGCTCAAGATCGATGAGGATGAGGTGCGACGTCTGGTAGAGGTGTTGCGCATCCTGAACCCGAGGCCAGCAGGCGCGTTCTCGCCGGGCCCGTCTCCCGGTTACATCGTCCCGGACGTGACGATCAGGCGGTTCGACGAGGATTGGCTCATAACCTCGAACAACGAGGCACTGCCGACCCTTCGGGTGTCACCGAGGTATCGCAGCATGCTCAAGAGCGGCTCCAGTGCCGACGATGAGACGCGACGCTACCTCAAAGACAAGATCCGTTCGGCCGAGAGCTTCATCAAGAACGTCGATCGCCGTAAGGACACCGTCACGCGGATAACGCAGATCATCCTCGAGGTTCAGGCCGAGTTCTTCGAAGACGGGCACGGCCTCCTGCGCCCGCTACGACTCGAGGACGTGGCAGTTGAGCTCGGCGTGCACCTGTCGACCGTCTCGCGTGGTGTCACCGGGAAGTACATGGCCACGCCGTACGGGCTCTACGAGCTCAAGCACTTCTTCAGCGGCGGCTACCGCACCACCACGGGCACGGACGTGGCGGCTACAAGCATCAAACAGCGACTGCGCGAGCTGGTGCGCGATGAGGATCAGGCCAAGCCACTCTCCGATCAGCGGCTGGCCGAACTGCTGTCCGACGAGGGTGTCACGGTTGCGAGGCGCACGGTGGCGAAGTACCGCGAAGAATTGCGGATCGAACCGAGTTGGGCCAGGCGCCGCCGATGAGTCCGGAGCGCGCCGATCTGCCCCAGCGGCCGTCTCAGGTCGGCATCAGCGATTCGGAGGCCGAAGAGCGGCGGCGGCGTGAGTCGATACGAGCAGCGATCGTCATCGCGGTGATGCTGACGTTCGTGTCGGCCCTCTACCTGTTCACGCCGCACACGGTCGAGACGCTGACGATGCAGCTTGTCTACCGCCGACTGTTCCTCATCCCGATCATCTACGCCGCGTTCGTCTTCGGACGACGGGGTGGCGCTCTTACGGCCGTGGTGGCGTCGCTACCGTTCATCCTCCATTCGCAGACCGATTCCGTGTCGGGCTTTGGAATCTCGCCGGAGAACTGGCTGGAGATCGCGACGTTCCTCGTTGTCGGCGTCCTGTTCGGGATGATTCGAGATACCGAGGAGAACAAGGCCCGAGACCTGCGGCAACTGTCAGTCCAGCTCGAAGAGGCGTACAAGAAGCTCGAGGAGCGCGCGATCCAGTTGATCAACATCCAGGACTACACGCAGTCCATCCTGCGCTCGATCACGTCCGGGGTGATCACCGTGGGTCCGGACGGCTCAGTCGCCACCGCCAATCCTGCTGCCGAGCGCATGCTGGACATGTCGGAGTTCGAGATGGTCCCCAAGCCGATCAGCCTGCTGTTCAGGGTGGACGGCGGACTGTCGGCTGACGTGTCCAAGGTGCTCGCCGGCCGGCTGCCGATCGCCATGCGTGAGACGACACTCGTCACATCCGACGGCCAAGAGGTTCACGTACAGGTTTCCACGTCGCGAATGCGCGCGGTGGGGGGCACTGTGCTGGGGGCCGTGGTCACGCTCGAGGACGTCTCCGACATCAAGGCCCTCACGGACCAGCTCATCCGTGCTGACCGGCTGGCGGCGATGGGTGAGTTGACCGCGGGCGTCGCGCACGAGGTGCGCAACCCGCTCGGAGTGATCCGGGCGTCCGTGCAGCTCCTCGAGGATGCGCAGTGCGATGCCGCACGCATCGAGGAGGCCGCAGAGGTCATCAAGCAAGAGATCGATCGGCTCGACAAGGTGATCAAGGCACTGCTCGACTTTGGGCGACCGAGCAAGCCGACTCTTGTGCAAGCGGACCTGAACGGCGTGATCGAAGACGTCGTCCTGTTCACGAACCGGTTCGCGAAGCAGTCGAATGTGGTCATCCAATTGCGAACGGCAGCTGATCTGCCAAGGGTCCTGGGCGATCCGGACCAGCTCAAGCAGGTCTTTCTGAATCTCGTCACCAACGGCGTGCAGGCCATGGTCAAGGATGGCGGCACCATCACGATCACCACGAGGGCAGCCGGCGAGTACGTCGAGGTGCTCGTCGCCGACGACGGCCCCGGGATAGCTGAACGGGATCTGCCAAAGGTGTTCGACCCGTTCTTCACAAAGCGTGCCGAGGGAACCGGGCTGGGACTGACGATCGTCCACCGAATCATCGATGAGCACGACGGGCATATCGAAGTCGAAAGCAGTGGTGACGGGACGAGCTTCACGGTCACGCTTCCCGCTGCCATGAGCGAGTGAGGGGATCGGGCACATGAGCAAGAGAATTCTCATCGTTGACGACGAGAAGAACATGCGTTGGGTTCTCGGACAGGCGCTCTCGAGTGAAGGCTTCGAAGTCGTCGAGGCGGCGGACGGCAAGGAGGCGCTGGCTGCTGTCGCAGAAGCCGAGCCGGACGTGATGGTCCTCGACCATCGCATGCCGGGCAAGGACGGTATGGAAGTCTTGCGCACGCTGCGCTCGAAGGACGCCCGCTTCCCAATCATCATGCTCACGGCTCACGGCAACGTGGCGACCGCTGTCGATGCCATGAAGGCCGGGGCGACCGAGTATCTCACCAAACCCTTCGACCTCGAGGAACTCAAGCTCGCGATCACGAAGGCGCTGACGTACTCGGAGATGGTCGCAGAAGTCGAGCGCCTGCGCGGGGAGCTGGATCGTGAGTACGACGTGCAGGGGATCGTCGCTACCGACCCCGGGATGACGGACATCCTTGAGACCGTGCACAAGGTCGCCCCGACCTCGGCCACGGTGATGATCTACGGTGAGTCGGGCACCGGCAAGGAGCTCATCGCCCGCGCCCTGCACATGCTGTCAACGCGTGCGGCGAAGCCCTTCGTCTCGGTGAGCGCCGGAGCGCTTCCGGAGACGCTGCTTGAGAGCGAGCTGTTCGGCTATGAGAAGGGCGCCTTCACCGGGGCGATGACCGCGAAACCGGGCAGATTCGAGATGGCAAACGGTGGCACGCTCTTCCTGGATGAGATCGGCGACATCTCGCCGGCAACGCAGGTCAAGTTGCTTCGTGTGCTTCAAGAACGGCGCTTCGAGCGCCTTGGAGGTACCCGGAGCATCGAAGTGGACGTGCGTGTGGTGGCCGCAACCAACCAGGACCTGCAGCAGCTGATCGCCGATGGGGGATTTCGCGAGGACCTGTTCTACCGGTTGAACGTCGTTCCCATCACACTGCCGCCGCTGCGCCAGCGGTCGGGTGACATCCCGGTCCTGGTCGCCCACTTCATGGAGAAGTTCAACGCGAACGACAAACGGTTGACGCCCGACGCGATGCAGGCGCTCGTGCACTACCAATGGCCCGGCAACATCCGTGAGCTCGAGAACACCATCGAGCGGATCGTCATCCTGTCCCACGGCGAGGAGATCGAGCTCTCCGACCTGCCCGCAGAGGTGAGAGCTGGCGTCACGACCTCCAGCAGAAGTGCTGCCGCATTCGTGTTGCCGGATGAAGGGGTGGTATTGGAGGAAGTCGAACTCGACCTTGTGCAACAGGCCCTCGACAGGTCGGGGGGCAGCGTGCCCAAGGCCGCGAAGCTCCTTGGGCTGACCGCCAAGACGCTCGAGGCAAGGATGCAGCGGCTTGGTCTCTGAGAACGGTGCCGCAGTTCTAGACTCTGCCGGCACGGGCGTTGGCATAGCGCTTGCACCCCGCGACTCGTCGGTCCGTCCTGCCGGGAGCCGAGATGACGCGTTCTGGTCGCAAGCTGGTCATACTGCTCGGGGTGCTGTTCGCAGCCTCGGTGTTGACGGGTCTCGCGATTCTGTTGGCACCCGGCGCGCGGCAAGTGGCCCTGGGGGACGGCTGGGCGGTGCCGATACTGGCCGGCGGGGGTGTCGGCCTCTTGTCATGGCTGCTTCTCTCCGCAGATTCACGATCCGATTCCGCCACGCCGCGCCGCACTATGGTGCGCTGCACCTCGTGCGGTATGGAACTGCTGGAGGACTGGCGGCTGTGCCCCTTCTGTGGCGCGTCCGGTGCCGAGCAGGCCGGGCCCCGCAAGACGCAGGAGAGCAGCAACGCCTGACCCCGCTCGCCGGCAGCCGAGTCCGTCCGGGTATCTGCATTTCGGGCCCTGATCACCCTTTCCTCCGGAGGTCGCGATGAGCGAGATCACCAGCCACTTGAACACCACAGGCATGCACTGCCGCTCATGTTCCATGATGGTTGACATGACGGTCGACGAGATCGATGGCGTGAAAGAGGTGCGGACCGACCACGTCACGGGGGAGACGGTGGTCACCTTCGATGATGAGCGGGTCGGTCTCGACGCGATCGTAGAGGCGATCCGTGCCGCCGGGTACGACGCGGAGCCGGTCAGCTAGACCCCTCGGTGGTTGCGTCAAGTATACCCATAGGGGTATACTGCGCAGGTCAACTCACCCGGCGGAACAGGGGTTCTCACCTTGAGTGAATCGGTCAGCTTCGTCACCGCGTTCATCGCGGGTATCGTCTCGTTCCTGTCGCCCTGCGTGTTGCCGCTCATCCCTGCCTACCTGTCGTTCATGACCGGCCTGACCACTGCCGAACTGTCCAGCGGGAAGCGCTCCACGGCGACGGTCATGGTTCCGGCACTGCTGTTCGTTGCCGGGTTCTCCCTCGTGTTCGTGGGTCTGGGTGCGTCGGCCTCCGTGCTGGGACAGTTCCTTGTCGAGTACCGAGATGTGGTCGAGAAGGTCGGCGGCTTGCTCGTGATCGCATTTGGCGTGCTGATGCTTGGTATTTTCAAGGTGCCCTGGCTCTACGGCGAGGCGCGTATGGACATGGGCGCATCGCGCAAGTTCGGAAGAGCCGCGGCGTTCGTCATGGGCATGTCGTTCGCGGCCGGATGGACGCCGTGCGTGGGTCCGATACTCGCTGCCATCCTTGGCATGGCGGGCACGAGTGGCGACGTTGCTCGGGGTGCCCTGCTACTGCTCGCGTATTCGCTCGGTCTCGGTCTGCCATTCCTCGCAGTCGCCTTGCTCTTTGACCGCGCCACGCCGCTTCTGCGTTGGCTGAACAGGCATGCGCTTGTGATCAACCGGGTCGCGGGCGTCATCCTGGTGGTTGTCGGTCTTCTGATCTTCACCGGACGGCTGGCGGCGCTGGCTACGTGGCTCACCAAGGTGCTGCCCACGGTCGCAGTCTGATGTCCGGGCCTTGCTTGCAGTACCATTGGTAGGCACGTCCCACGCATGTGCCCGGTGATGGCGAAGGGGTGGAGATGGGGTCAAGCGGCCGTAAGCCGGCCGGGTTGGCGGTCCAAGTTGTCCGCCTGACCTTCACCATCGGTCTGTTCACCGTCCTGGCCGTGGGTACGGTAACCGTGGTCGCAACATCGCAGCTGGTCTCGGAGACGCTACTTGCTCGCGATATCGCTGCTACGCAACTGATCGAGGACACGCTGCTGGGCAGGTTGGCCGTAGCGGAGGTCGTTGCGACGCGCACGGGTCGCGCAGTCGTCGCCAACAAGGATCTGAACACCCTGCGCGAGGAACTTGGTACAGGCCTGGATCCTTCTCTCAAGGCCGTGCGCAGCCTTGCGGTGGTCAATGCGTCGCTCACGCCGCTCGCCGCCTTGCCGACCACGCAACCGGCGACCACTGCCGACGCCAGGCGCGCCGCGCGCGCGGCGCTGAAGGGTGCGCCGGGTGTCACGAGGGGACGCAGCGGCGCAGGGATCGGGTCCCTCTGGCTCGCGCAGACAGTGCCGACTCGAGACCGGACGCCGGTCGTGGTGCTGGTCGAGGTCGACACCGATTTCATGCGGGGGCTCCTGTCGGAAACCGCATACGGTGGTCGCACACTTCTCGTTGTCGAGGGCGAAGAAGCACTGGCTGCGTCGGATGACACGGGGCTGGACATGAGTAGTGCCGTGTGGACGACGACCGGTCCCGGCTCAGGAGTGGTTCGCGTGCGAAACGCGAACGGTGAGATCTACGACGGCCACTTCGATCAGCTCGAGGGCGTCAGCGGGTTGAGTTGGCGCTTCGTCTCGGTCGGGCCCGCGTCGACCGTGGAGACCGACACGTTCGTCGCGCTGTGGCCGACCATCCTGGTGGTGACGATCGGTGGCATCATCTCACTCGTCATGGCCGGGGTCTTGGCGAACCGACTCGTGCGCCCGCTCAAGACCCTTGAGGTGGCCGCTCTGCGTGCGGCGGGCGGTGCCTACGTCAAGCCGATTGACGCCAAACGCGAGGACGAGTTGGGGCAGGTCGCCGACGCCTTCAACGCCGTCGCGCTGCGTCTGAACGCGCTTCACGATCTGAGCCAACTGCTTGCAAGCTCGTCGCAACTCGATCAGGTGCTGGATGAAGTGCTGTCGGCCATGGGGCATATCGTCGGTCCGGGCGTTGCTGCGATCTACCTGCTCGATGACAGCGGCAGGTGGCTCGAGCCGGTTCGTGCTCGCGGTGCCGATATCTCACTCGCGCCCGCGATCGACTCGATGAGCGACATGTGGCTGGCGAGAGCGCTCCTCCAAGTGGGGCCATCGCCGTTCGTGCGTGACAAGCGCTCGCTCGCGGAGGAGTTGCCGGGACTCGTGCACGGGGAGACGGCCGCTATCGCAGCACCGCTCGTCGCCGGTCATGATTCTCTGGGAGTCGTTGTAGCCTTGACGGACTCCGACTCGAGCATCAGCGAGGCGGAGCTCGAGATGGTTCGCACGTTCTCAGCGCAGGCGGCTGTGGCCGTGAACAACTCGCGGCTGTTCGCCATCGAGTCCGAGTCGCGTCGCGTGGCCGAGGGACTGCGCACGATCGCCGAGAGGCTGGTGCGACCGGGGGGCCTACAGGACGCCCTTGACGACGTCGAGCTGGTGACTGCCGGCCTGTTCGGGGCGGACAGCGCGTACTTCGCGGTCGTGGACCGCCCGGCGCTCGGGCTGCCGCCGGCTGCCGATCGCGAAAGGGAGGCTGAGACGCTCGGGTTCGCTCTGCGTTTGTCGGCAGCAAGTGACGGAGCTCACGCTATGATCGTGCGTGTCGGTGATGACGCGGCTGCGGATGCGGTGTTGGAGCGCACGAAGTCGAGAGAACTGATCGTCGCGCCTGTGGTGCTCGGCGGAGATCACGGGGCCGTGCTGGTCGTCGGCTTGGGCGACCGGAGGGCGCAGCGACGTGACCTCGACAACGCGAATCTCATCGCCAACGAAGTCGCGCTCGCACTCGACAACGCGTACCTGTTCCAGCAGGCGCTTTCCCGTGCCACGAGTCTGGAAACGGTGCTTCGCATCAGCCAGGCGGTCAGCTCTTCGCTCGAGGTCAAGGTCGTGCTGAACCGTGTACTCGACGTCGTACAGAAGATCCTCTCCGCGGACGCGGTCGCGCTCATGACCTACGATGCCCGCAGGCGCACCATCGAAACCGAGATGGCACGTGGTGGTGTTTCTCAGGCCATCTTCGAGCGGGTCTTCAAGCCCGGTGACGACGTGGTCGGGTACGTGTTCTCATCCGGCGAACCGGTGGCCTTCCACGAGCTGCACGACGAGATGGAAGGGCTGTCCGGTGATGCTGCGCGGGCGGGTCTCCACTCGATGTTGGCGGTCCCGCTGCTAGCACGCGGACGCTCGATCGGCGTGCTCACGGCGTTCGCGGTTCGGGAGGCCGCGTTCGCCGAGGACGATACTGCCATGCTTCGGACCTTCGCGTCGCAGGCGGCACTGGCCATCGACACGGCGCGGCTCTACAGCAAGGAGCACCAGGTCGCCTCGCTCCTGCAGGCGTCGATCGTGCCGGGCGATCTGCCTGAGTTCGAGCAGGTCGACGCCGCCAGCGCCTACGAGCCCGCCGGCGGCGACGCCGAGATCGGAGGGGACTACTACGACATGTTCCGCGCGCCGGACCGGAGCATCTGGGTGGCGATCGCGGATGTCTGCGGCAAGGGCGTCGTTGCGGCGACCAAGACCTCGATGATCAAGTTCGCTGTTCGTTCGCTCGTCGCGGCAGGCTTCACTCCAGGCAGGGTCGTGACTGAGGTGAACCGCATGGTGGGCGAAGGTGGGGATCCGAGCGACATCGTCACCCTGTGGGTCGGACGCATCGACCGGTCCAGTGACACGATCACCTGGTCCAGCGGAGGACATCCGCCTGGGATGCTCCATCATCCCTCGGAAGGCGTGGTGAGGCGTCTGTGCGCGACGGGACCGTTGCTTGGCGCGGTACTCGACGTGACGTTTCCCGAGGAGACGATGGTGTTCGCTCCGGGCGACACGATGATTCTCTATACCGACGGAGTCACCGAGGCTCGTAGCGGGAATAGCTTCTTTGGCGAATCGCGAGTCGAGGATTCGCTGGTTGCGGGCGGGTCGGCTTCCGAAGTCGTGACTCGGCTTCAGGCGGCGGTGCGCAGGTTCGTGCAGGCGGAGTTGCGCGACGACGTGGCCGTGCTGGTAGTTCGGCTCGTCGAGGACGCGCGTGGCGAGTCCGACCACGAGTAGGAGAGGATGACACGGCCCACATGCCGGCTTTCGAGATCGCGAACGAGCCACGCTCACGCACCTGTGTGGTGCGGCTGAAGGGTGACGTCGATACTGCGGTCGTACCTGAACTCAAGCAGGAGCTCGGCGCGGCGCTGACCGGGGGGTGCGATAACATCGTCCTCGATCTGGCTGCTGTCACCTATGCAGACAGCTCCGCGCTCGGGCTCTTGGTCTGGCTCGACCGGCGGCTCTCTCCGGGTGGGGGTCGTCTCGTGCTCGCCGGGGCGAACCCGGACGTCGAACGCATCCTGGAACTCTCCGGGCTCGTCCGGTTCGCGGCATCCATCGCAACGAGTCAGGATGTGGACGGTGCGCTGGCGGGACTGTCGCTTGCCGAGGAGCCCGAGCCGCTGCTCTGGCGTGAGGAGTTCGAGATCGACGCCGACCCCAACAGTCTGTCGGGTGCTCGCGAGGAGGCGTGTGCGCTGTTGTCCCCTTTGGGCTACGCGGAGTCTGCGTTGTTCGACATCAAGGTCGCCTTGGGAGAAGCACTCGCAAACGCGGTTCGTCACGGCTCTGAAGCGGGTGGTGATCGGGTGCGCATCGTTGTGGAAGCGTACGAGGATCGTGCGGTCCTCGAGGTCACGGATACCGGATGCGGGTTCGATGGAACCATTCAACGCTCTGATGACCTCTACGCTCCCGGCGGACGCGGCATCATGTTCATGCGGGCGCTCATGGACCGTGTCGACTTCGAATCGCCCCCCGAGGGCGGTACCTGCGTGCGTCTGGTGAAGCACCGGCGCAGCGGAGTCGGGTGAGAGGAGCGGTCCGAGGCGCGGGCGCCACGCGCGCTCTCGTGCTCTCGGCTGCGAGCGCCGGCGCGGTTGTCGACCACTTGCGGTCGGCGCCGCATTCGCGCGTGACCGTACAGCATCTCGGTTTCCTTGACTCCGTCATGCCCAACCGCGCGGTTCGACGAGCTCCTCATCGTCTACAATCCAGTACCGGGAGAAGAACGCCGGAGTGTTGACTATGTTGTGGACTGCGGGGCAGCGATGTCGGCCAGAGACGACGACCTGGCCGAGTAGAACAGGTTCGTGCCGATGCACCCGGACCGGCTATGGCATATGGCGGCGAGCAGTGTCGCGCTAGGCGGTCGCAACGCCGCCCAGGCGGTCGGGGAGCGGGTTCAGGGACCTGTCGGCTGAGGAGGAGAGTATGGACTGGGGATTCTACGAGCTGACCTCAGCGCGGCATTGCGTGCGACAGTTCACCACACGTCCTATCGATCACGAGGTTCTCGAGCGCATCGTCCATGCGGCGGGCCAGGCTCCGTCGAGTGAGAACGAACAGCCGTGGCGGTTCTACGTCACATCCGGGGCGGCACGGGAACGACTCGGCGAAGCGGTCGGTCAGTCGACGCGCCATCTTGCCGAGTACATGGATGTCCTCGGTCCGGAACACTACGAGCGCGCCGCGGCCTGGTTCACGTCGCTTGGGGACGCGCCCGTTCTCATCGGCGTTTCAGTCCCCGACTCACCGGACGACTTCAAGCGGTTGAACAGGTTGCTGTCGGTGGGTGCGGCCCTGCAAAGCCTGCTTCTGGCGGCGACGGAGGAGGGGCTCGGCGCGTGCCCGTTCACCTTTTCGTACTGGGTGAAGGACGAGATCGCTCAAGCTCTGGATCTTCCGGCCGGCGAGACGGTCGTGTGCGTCGTTGCGCTCGGTTGGCCCGTGCCGACTGACGTCGCGGCCCCGGCACGTCGTTCAGACATCGCCGTCTGGCTGGACTGACCCCATGACCCTGAGGGCGGTCTTCTTCGATGTGGGAAACACCCTGTTGTTCCCGTATCCGAGTGTGTCCCACGTGGTGCGCGAGGTTCTTGCCGACGAAGGCCACCTCCACGATCTCACGGTGATCGACACGTACATGCCGCTCGTCGACGCGTACTACGAGGATCGCTATCGCACCGACGACACCTTCTGGACAGATGAATGCGAGACGTCCGAGGTCTGGGTCGGGATGTACTCGCTGCTCTGCCGTCAGCTCGGCATCGAGGATGGTGCCGAGCGTATCGCGCGTAGGGTCTACGACGAGTTCGGCCGTGCCGAGAGGTGGCGCGCGTACGACGACGTGCAACCGGCTTTCGACCGGCTGCGATCCCGAGGGATACGGGTAGGCGTCATCTCCAACTGGGACCGCAGGCTCGAGTCCCTCCTCCGCGGGCTGGGCCTCTCGGAGTACCTGGACGCGGTGGTCTCTTCGGCCAGCGTCGGATTGCACAAACCCGATCCGCGCATCTTCGAACTCGCGTGCTCGAGACTCGGGGTGTCGCCCGCGGACGCCGCCCACGTCGGCGACCACCACTATGCGGACGTGCTCGGAGCCACGGCGGTGGGCATCGTGCCGGTGCTCATCGATCGGATGGGCGGTCCTGAGCAGGCGGACGAGCGATTCGTGCGCACGCTCGACGACTTGGAGTGCGTTCTCGGAATCGAGGAGTGAGATGAGGCTCAGGACGCGTTCGTGGCTGTCGTGGACGCTGCTGGCGGTGGGCGTTCTTGCGGGTGTCGGGTTGGCGTACGGCGCGTTCGTGCTCTCCTCGTACGCGTGGGATGAGGTGGTGTCCTACTCCAGCCCCTACGTCAAGGATCCCTCCGCCGAGACGAGCGCCTCGCCCATGTGGATCCCCGCCGAACTGGAGCCAATGGTCGACGCGTCCGCGCCGGTGCTCGCCGGACGTGTGGTGCTGGTCATCGTCGACGGGATGCGCGATGACGTATCGCGTTCGCAGTTCAGCACGCTGAACAAGCTGCGGACGTACGGAACGGATGTCCGGTTGACTGCGCCGCAGCCGTCACTCAGCTATCCCAACTGGACGACCATCATCACGGGCGCGCGGCAGCAGATCAGCGGCGTCACCACCAACTGGTTCGACACTCGTGCGCCGGCGCCGACGTTGATGGAGATGGCCGAGTTGGCCGGCCGGCGCGTCGCGGTGATCGGCCCGGAGGACTTCGAGACGTTGCTCGGCGTTCGCCCCGCCCCCGGCGTCTCGTTGCGACCTTGGCCCAGGGGAGGCTACCTCACCAGTACCCTCGTCGACGACGCGCTGCGTATCGCGAAGGCGACCGAGCCTCAGCTCGTGGTCGTGCACCTGCCCGATCTCGACGAAGCCGGCCACGAGCACGGCGGCGCCTCCGAGGAGTACCGCGCCGTTGCGAAGCGCATGGACATCGACATGGCCCGTCTCGTTGACGGTCTGCAGCGAGAGGACACCGCGTTCGTGGTCGTGGCCGATCACGGTCATATCGACACCGGTGGGCATGGCGGCTGGGAAGCCGTGGTCACCACCGTCCCAGCGGTATTCGCTGGTTCAGGCGTGAAGCTGGGCGCCGGCGAGGGAGTGCTTGAGCAGGTGGCGCCGACCGTGTCGGTCCTGATGGGCATTCCGGTTCCCTCGTACGCATCAGGCGGTGTGCTGCCAAGCGCGGTGGCCACCACGAGCGCGGCCGTCTTTCGACCCGACAACCAGCATCGGATCGCATTCAATGGCCACTACATCGACGTGGCGACCGAGGGCAACAGCACCATCAACTCAGCCGGACTTGCGGGAAGGTCGCCTGCCGAGGCTGACGAGATGGCGCGTGAGGCGACGGCGGAACGTCAGGCTATTGAGAAGTCGGCACGCCTCCCCGTGGCTCTGATCGCGCTGGCAGTGGTAGCCGTGACGATCGGCGTGATCGGCTTGGTCTCCTGGCGCGCGCTTGTATCGGCGGGCGCAGGCACGGTGGCCTACTACGTGTTCTACAACGGGCTGTTCTTCCTGGCACATGGCTATGCATGGTCGCTCTCCGCGTTCAACACCGAGACCATGGTCGAGTCGTTCATGCTGGGCCGGATGGTCGAGGCGTTGATCGCGGGCCTTCTTGGGGCTGCCGTCGCCGCTGCGGTCTATCCGTTCCTCCGCGAGTCGCCGGGCGGCCCGCGAGATCCGTGGTATCTCAGTGGGTGGCTCGCACTCGGAGCGTGCACCATTCTGGTGGGGCAGTTGACGCTCGCGCTTCAGGTCGCCTGGTACTACTGGGCGTATGGCATCGAGATCGTGTGGGTGTTGCCGGACTTCCGGTGGGCGTTCAAAGCCGATCTCGACATGGTGCAGATCACCGCTCTCGGCGCGGCTGTCATCCTCGCGCCGCTCGTCACGTATCTGGTCGGGCGGTATCATCCGAGGGTGCGGGTCGGCGGCGCGGCTGCCCGCTCCAAGACATAGGTCGCGGGCAACCGCGCCGCCGACCCGCACCCAAGCTCGGAGGTCCCCCTTCTATGGCTGCAATCAAAGATCTTCGCGAGTTCATCGCGCTGCTCGAGAAGCAGGGTCAGCTGAAGCGCATCTCGGCGCCCGTCGATCCCGACCTCGAGATCTGCGAAGTCACCGACCGTGTCAGCAAACAGGTGGGTCCTGCGCTGCTCTTCGAGGCACCGACCGACCACGAGACAGGCCTGCGTTACCGCATGCCGGTGGCGATCAACCTCATGGGCAGCTACGACCGCATGGCGTGGGCACTCGGTGTCGATGCCGAGACGGGCACGTGGAGAGACCTCGACGCGGTCGCCAAGCGGGTCACCGACCTGCTGCCCCTGGATATGCCGGCGAGTATGAAGGGCAAGCTCGACATCCTGATGAACCTCAAGGATCTCGCCGGCGCAGGCCCCAAGGAGATCAAGAAGGCGCCCTGCCAGCAGGTCGTGCTGCGCGGCGAGGATGTGGATCTGCATGCGTTGCCCGTGCTCACGACCTGGCCCGAGGACGGCGGCCCGTTCATCACACTGCCGCTGGTGGTGACGCAGAACCTGAAAGGCAAGCACAACATCGGCATGTATCGGATGCAGGTGTTCGACGCTAAGACGACCGGCATGCACATCCACGAGCACCATGATGGTGCCGCGAACATGCGCGAATGGTTCGAGGCCGGTCACGACCGCTTCCCGGTCTCCGTGGCGCTCGGCGCCGATCCCGTCACGATCTTCTCGGCGACGGCACCGTGCCCGCCGATGATCGAGGAGTACCTGTTCAGCGGCATCCTGCGGGGGGAACCGGTCGAGGTGGTCAAGTCGATCACGAACGACATCATGGTGCCCGCGCACGCGGAGATCGTCATCGAGGGCTACGTCGAGCGCGGCGAGACGAAGTGGGAGGGGCCGTTCGGCGATCACACAGGCTACTACTCGCTCGCCGACTACTTCCCGGTCTTCCACGTCGAGTGCATCACGATGCGTTCCGACGCGATCTACCCCACGACGATCGTCGGCCAGCCGCCCATGGAAGACTGCTACATGGGTAAGGCCACCGAGCGCGTCTTCCTGCCCGCGCTGAAAGCCATCGTGCCCGAGATGGTCGACTACGACCTGCCGCTCGAGGGCGTCTTCCACAACTGCGCGATCTTCCAGATCAAGAAGGAGTACGCCGGCCAGGCGTTCAAGGTCATGAACGCTGCGTGGTCGGTGGGGCAGATGATGTTCACGAAGTACGTCATCGTCGTGGACGAGGACGTCGACTGTCACAACTACTCCGAGGTCGCGTGGCGTTGCTTCAATAACGTCGACCCGAGCCGCGACATCCTGATCAGCAAGGGACCGCTCGACCGGCTTGATCACGCGAGCAACTTCCAGAGCTTCGGCTACAAGATGGGTATCGATGCCACCAAGCCGCTGCCGGGCGAGGGCCACGACCGCGAATGGCCGGACGCGATGGTCATGTCACCTGAGGTCAAGGCCCGTGTCGACGCGATGTGGGACGAGTTCGGTCTGTGAGCGACCCCCTCGCCGAGAAGAGGCCGGGCAAGGTCCGCACCTTCGCCGAACTGGTGAAGTTCGAGCACTCGATCTTCGCGCTGCCGTACGCGTATCTGGGCGCCCTCTACGGCGCGGCCGTCGTTGCTTCGCTGGGCGCGCCGGGCTACGAGGCGTTCCGGCAGGCGGACTCCGCGCTGCTGAATCCGTGGGTACTGGCCGGCGGCTGGCCGACACCGCTCGCGCTGCTGTGGGTGACCGTTGCCATGGTCGGCGCGCGGAGCTTCGCGTTCGTCGTGAACCGTGCGGTCGACGCTGAGATCGATGCGCGCAATCCACGCACCGCGTCGCGTCCCATTCCGGCGGGCACAATCAAGCGCTGGGAGCTGTGGATCTTCTCGGCAGTGGTGTTGGGGGCATACGTGTTCGCGTGCTACCAGCTCGCGCCGATCACGCACTGGCTGTGGCCGATTCCGCTCGCGTGTTTCGTCGTCTACCCGTACCTGAAGCGGTTCACGTGGTTCTGCCACTTCTGGCTCGGCATCTGCCTGGGGCTGGGCGTCACCGGCGGCTGGGCGGCGGTGGGAGCACCGCTGAGCGATCCTGCGCCGTGGGTTCTCGGTGGGGCGGTGGCGATCTGGACCGCAGGGTTCGACATCATCTACGCCACGCAAGACTACGACTGCGACGTGCGCGACGGCGTACACTCGGTGCCAGCCGATTTTGGCATCGCGCGCGGGCTGACCGTCACCCGATGGTGTCACGCCACTACCGTCGGGTTGTTCGCGCTGGGCGGATATCTGCTGCAGGTGGGGTGGCCCTACTACCTCGGCGTCGCGATAGCCGCCATACTGCTGACCTACGAGAATGCGATCATCTCGCCGGACGACATGTCCCGAGTGGACGCGGCGTTCTTCAACGTGAACGGATTCGTCGCCGTGGTCGTGCTTATCGGCGCGATCGCGGACCGGCTTGTCGGCTAGGGGAGGGCATCGGATGGGCGCGTGCACGGTCGTGATCACCGGGGCGTCGGGCAGCGTGTACGGGATGCGCCTCGTCGAACAGCTCGCACTGGCGGGCCATGACGTCAGCGTGGTCTTCACAGACGCGGGACGTGAGGTCACTGCGTTCGAACTCGGGTTCAACCTGCCCGTGGACGATGCGAAGGTCGCGGCTGTATCGCTCGCGGCGTTCCTCGAATTGCCGAGTGCGGACCGAGTCCGGATCGTCTACCCTGATGACCTGTTCGACCGCATCGCCAGCGGCTCCCACCGCAACGATGCCATGATCGCGTGCCCGTGCTCGATGGGTTTCGTCTCAGCGATCGCACACGGGGCCGCCAGCGATCTCCCTGAGCGTGCGGCCGACGTCATGCTCAAAGAGCGGCGGCCACTGGTGTTGGTCCCACGGGAGACTCCACTCTCCTCGGTGCACCTTCGAAACCTCACCGCGTGCGCCGAGGCGGGCGCGGTCATCGTGCCAGCGATGCCAGCCTTCTACACCAAGCCTGAGTCCATAGACGATCTGGTCGGGTTCGTCGTCGGCAAGGTCCTTGACGTGCTCGATGTAGACCACGACCTCTTCACCCGATGGGGGAACTAGATGAGCGAAGTACGAGAGGCACCCAACAAGACCGACGGAGGGGCTCCGAGCGGGGAGTCTCGCAGCAATCGCTTCGCAGCGAAGGTCGCCGGCGTGACGCGGTTCTTCGTCCTCGCGCCGATCGCGGGTCTCGCTGTCGCCGCGGTGGTCATGACTGCGGTGGCTGTTGTGGATGTCGTCAAGCTGACTCTTGAAGCCGCGAGCGGGCACATCGCCATCTCGAAGCTCGTGGTCGGGTTCATCGAGGTCGCTGACATCTTCCTGCTTGCGGTGGTGCTCTACATCATGGCGGTAGGGCTCTACGAGCTCTTCATCGACGATGATCTGGCGCTGCCCGCATGGCTGGTGATCCACAACCTCGAGGACTTGAAGGAGAAGCTCGTCGGTGTCGTCATCGTCGTGCTGGCGGTGTTCTTCCTGGGCAGGGTGATCGAGTCTCAGAGCGCCATCGAGGTGCTCTACCTCGGCGGGGGCATCGCGCTGGTGATCGCGGCGCTCAGCTACTTCTCGAGTCGTGTGCTGGAAGGCCACAAGGGCGAGTAGCGCACAGTGCTTGACGTGCGCTGCCGTGCACGTTCACACTTCAGTACGTAGGGGTCACACAACCACATCACAGTCGCAGCATCAGTCGTAGTAGAAGGAGCAGCCATGACCCTGGCACAGGCGCGCAGGCGCTATCCCAACGTGCCCGCAGAAATCGTGAAGTGGGCGGTGGAGAACATCCCCGATCCTCGCGATGTCGAGCGCGGGCTCTCTCGCCTCGAGCAGTCGAAGCGCGTGCAGATCAAGTACGCTTCGTAGCTTCCCGGCGCAGTCCAGATCACCCATCCCGGACGGCGGTGGCCGAGCCGGATTTCGCGCTGTCTTGACTACGCCTTGCGCGTGCGTCTCCGCAGGCCGGGTATGCGCGGCCCTGTCGCCCCGGGTAGTCCCGTACGACTGAGAGCCGCGATCCGAGGCAAGATCGTGTGGGGTTCGTAGAGCTCGATATCCCTGAGGTAGTGGCGTTCGAGCTTCTCGGCTTGGCGCTCGATAGAGAAGACCCGGGCGCGCTCCTCGGCAGCACGGGAGTAGGCGAGCCGCCGGGGTTCGTCATCGAACAGGGCATCGAGCGCGTGGGCGAGGTCCTCAGGGCGGCCCGGTACGATGAGGCCCGACTCGCCGTCAATGACGAAGTCCTCCACTGCGCGGTCGCTGGCGGCGACCACGGGAAGGCCGGCGGCCATCGCCTCGCCGACCACGAGCCCCTGCGTCTCGGAGGTCGATGCGAACGCGAAGAGATGGGCCGTGTGGTACGCGGCCACGGTGTCTTCGCCTTCGAGGTAGCCCGCGAAGACGACGCGATTCCTCAGGGACAAGTCGGCTACGACGTCCTCGAGTTCGGCCCTGTGCGGACCGTCACCGCAGACAACGAGCTTCGCCTTGCTGCAGCGGCAATGCCAGAGGGCGCGAATGAGGGTCTCGACGTTCTTCTCGCGGCCCAGGCGTCCCATGAACAACGCGACGCGGTCCTCGGGTCCAAGGTGAAGTCGCTCACGCAATGCGGTGATGCGCTCCGGGTTCACGTGGGAGTACTTGGCGACATCGACGCCCGTGGCGAGGATCTCAATCGGGCGCTTGACGCCCCAGTCGCGCAGGTAGTCCTCGATCTTCGATGAAGGCGCGATGATGGAGTCGCATGCCTCGCAGTACTCGCGGGAAAGCCGTTCGGCGACGCGTTTGGTCAGCCTCGTCTCCCACACGTAGTGAACGTACTCAGGGTAGAGCGTGTGATACGTGTGCACGTAGGGGATCTTGTGGCGCCGTGCGACCTGAAGGCCGAAGAGGCCGATCGCGAACGGGTCGTGCGCGTGCACCACATCGAGTTCGACCTCATCAAGCAGGCGTAGTGCGTCGAGCGACACAGGAGCGGCCACCCGCATCTCCGGCTGAAAGACGAAGGGCATCGAGCGGAAGCGAACCGTGTCGTCAGCATCGTCAGGTGTCTGGGGTGTGGGCGCGAACACGAAGACCTCATGCCCTCGAGCCTCGAGAGCCGCCTTGAACAGCCGAATCGACGTGACGACGCCGTTGATCTGCGGCGTGTAGGTATCAGTGAAGAAGCCGATACGCATGCGCGGGTCCCTTTCGCCCACACTGCGCCGCGGTGGCGGCGCCCCGAGGTAGTGTAGCAAGACCCTGCGGTCACGCAGAGGTGAAGGCGTGACGGGCGGCAGAACGCAGACAGCCGATGGAAGTAACCATCGGCTGTCGAGAGTGCTGGAGGCGACGCCCGGATTCGAACCGGGGATAAAGGCTTTGCAGGCCTCTGCCTTGCCACTTGGCGACGTCGCCGTATGGGGAGCATCGTGTGCTCCGCTATCAAAGAAGGTCGACCGCTTGGGCGGCATACCTGCCCGAAGGGCCGACCTCCGAAGTGTCGATGGAGCGGACGACGGGATTCGAACCCGCGACCCCAACCTTGGCAAGGTTGTGCTCTACCAACTGAGCCACGTCCGCGCGCTTTGCCAGTCTAGCGGCACGATTCGGGGCGTGCAAGGGTCAATTTCGCGTGGATTTCGGGGGTGTCCGAGAAGGGGGCTTCCCATCGGCGGACGCTTTGCTACACTATCGTTCGCTGCCTCGCAGGAGGCGCACCGATGGGCGATTAGCTCAGGGGGAGAGCACTTCCTTGACACGGAAGGGGTCAGAGGTTCAAATCCTCTATCGCCCACCAGCAACATCCGAGGCCCCGACAGCGATGTCGGGGCCTCGCTCTTCTCGGCCGCAGGAGCTGGTTCGCGTGCGGTCGACAGAGCTCCGATGAGCGTGACCATCCGCCGTGCGATCGAGTGTGCCGTCCGCCCTAGACTGGCGGAACGATGGCGGCGACCGCCTGGTCCACCTCCGCATAGAGGTCGCTCGACGGCGTCACCACGACCGTTCGATTGCCGATGCCCGTGGTGAAGCGCTCGTCCGCTGCGTGCCGTTCATAGATCTCGCCGAGTCGTTTTGCGAGAACAGGCCCGGCAGCGGGACCGATACGTCCTTCGCTGGCCAACGCGTGGATATCGAACCGCTCACCGGCATCGAACCAGACTATGCCGAACGCCTTCGGGGGCTTCCCAACGAACACGTAGAGAGGACCGTCCCCAGGCAGCAGCTCTATCGCGTCGTGTGCGCCTTCCACGAAGGCGATCAGCGCATCACCCTGTGATTCGATCCGGGGTCTCGTTGGGTGCCCTTCAGGTAGCGGTGGATACTTGGGGCCGAAGAAGCCATTGAAGATGCCCATGTGTACCTTCCTCTCGCTGTCTCGTCGGCTCGGCCAATGGGTCCCAATGCACTGCTCGCACATGCTGCATCACGCCATGGAACGGCAAGAGGCCGCCGCCTCGAGTCTTCACTCGAGACGGCGGCCCGACCGCTCTCTGAACCTCTGGGAGCGACGTCGCTCCCAGACCCATTGGTCTTCGATTGCATTCCATATAGT
>CAZFRE010000008.1:0-69822 GCA_964521195.1 uncultured Eubacteriales bacterium | reverse complement strand
CGCCGACGCCGTGAGCGCGTTCGTCGGCGCGTCATTCACGGTGGGCATCAAGACCGATCGTGACAGCCACAGCGAGAAGAGGACCGCGAGGATGACCATGGCGAGCAGCCACGGCCCGAACGTGGGCACCTCGTCGAACAGCGTGCGCGGTCGTCGCCAGTCGAGAACCGTGGTGTCGTCTCGCCGGCGCTTGAGATGTCCGCCGATGAGGACGAACAGCACGTAGAACGCCACCTCGCCGAGCACGAAGAACGAGAAGAAGTAGTGGGTGAACATGCCGAGCAGCGTGAAGACCGCGTAGCCCCACCAGTCCGAGGCGTGGTTCGTGTCCAGCGCCCTCGCCATGAAGCCGAGGCTCATCATCGCGAAGAAGAACATCATCGAGTACATGCGGGCCTCTTGCGAGTACCAGATGTGGTACGGCGAGTACGCGACGAGCGCGGCAGCGATGAGACCGACGCGACGGCCGTAGATGATCTTGCCGGCCCAGAACGCCGCTGGAATCGCCAGCAGACCCCAGATGACCGCGTAGCTGCGTATCGAGATCTCGCCAGGTCCGAGCGACTCGATCCAATAGTGCATCAGCACGTGGAAGAGCGGCGGGTGCACGCCGCGAGCGAGTGTCTGGATGACCTCCTCAAGCGTTCGGCTGGCCTGCCAGACCGAGATCGCCTCATCGAGCCAGAGCCCGCGCGCGAGCATCGTCGACAGACGGAGGGCGGCTCCGGCGAGGGTGATGAGCGCGACGAGTATCCAGTCGCGGCGCGTCTCGTGATCGAGAAGGCCGGTCTTCGCCCTTGCTGTGTCGACTGCGACGTCAGCCATCGTCGCGCACCACTCCGAACGCCTCGATACCCCAGCGGTCCCGGGTCACCGGCTTCTCCTGCTTGAGCAGCGACTTGGGCGTGAGCGACCGTGCGGTCTCGCGCAGCGAGAAGAAGCGGTCGCTCAACACGAACCGGGTCGCGGTCGCGTCCTCCAGGCCGGTGAAGAGCCGGCGCCTGATCTCGAAGCGGTCGTACCCGCCGATCATGACGGTGAAGGCGGCCTCATAGCCAGCCTCTCGCACCGCGGCCTTGGTCGCGTCGTCGTAGCGCCCGAACGGGTACGCGAACACGCGCGTCTCGAAACCTCGCTCTCGCAACTCCTTAGCGGAGTCGAGCACGTCGGCACGCATGCGCTCAGGGTCGATCTGGTTCAGCGGCAGATGATCGGTCCCGTGCCCCCCGATCTCGAACCCGGCGTCGCGCAGCTTCGCCAGGTCGTCCCAGTCCATGAACGCGACGTCGCCCACGCGCCGGCCGGCGAATCCCGTCGGGAAGAACACCGTCGCCGCCGCACCGTGCACCGCGAGCTCGGGCCGGATGACATCGAGGAACGACCGCGCGCCATCGTCGACGGTCACGATCACATCGCGGGAGCCAAGCGGTTCGCCGTCGAGGAAGGCGGACATCGGCACAACCCGATACCCCGCCGAGACGACCGCGCCGAAGTGCCGCCGGAAGCCCGCGCGCGCGAGTTCGACGTCACCGCGCGCAGCGCGAACGACGTCGTGGTAGAGCAGGAACTTGGGTCCGAGTTGCTCGTCGGGCCTCACGCGGCTGATCCCATGCCTCTCGACAGACACTCCCTGCTGCTAGTATCGGTGATGAAGCGCGCGAACCCAAACGCGCGCCCGGGCCGCGCCCGTCGCACGAAGGCACCAGCCCGACCTGCGGGAAAGACGGGGACCAGCGAATGCGCGTCATGTATCTCATCAATGCTCCCGGGCAGCGCCTGAGCGGTGCCGGGCGGCGCATGCTGGCGATCGCGGAGCATCTGCGCGAGCGAGGCGCCGACGTCGCGATCTGCGCGCCGGAGGGCTCGGGCATCCACAGCGCAGCGACCGAGCGGGGCATCTGCTCGATACCCGCACCGATGACCGCCACGCCGTTCGCGGTGCGTGCGCTGCGCAGGACCGTTCGCGAGTTCGACCCCGACATCGTCCACGCGATGAGCTTCGTGCCGCTCACGCTCGCAGGGCTTCCCGTCCGCTCGCCGACTGCACGGCCTCGCAGCTTCGCGAGCATCGTCGTCGATCCCACGTCGCCGCACCCACAGGCCCGCACCCGCTTCCGGTGGCTCGCGATGACCGTGCGCAATGCGATCACCCGCGCGGAGGCGGGGCGCGTCGATGCGATCTTCGCCGTGTCCGCCACCGTGAAGGAGGCCCTCGAGGGCCTCGGCGTGAGGGCCCGCATCGTCATCGGCCGCAACTCGCTGCGCGTCGCGAGCCTGCGTGAACGCGCGAAAGCGCCGCTCGACCTGCCGGCCGGCTCACCTCGCATCGGCTGTGCCTGCGCCCAGATCGTCGCCGAGAAGGGCGTCGCCTACCTCATCGATGCGTTCGCGAGCGTGGTGGCGCGCCACCCCGACGCGGTGCTCGTCATCGCGGGCGAGCCACACCCCTCGCTCGACGTGATGGCCGCGGCGCGGGCCGCCGGCGTCGAGAAGCGCGTGCACCTCATCGGCTTCCTCGACGACACCGCGCCGTTCTTCGCGTCACTCGACCTCTACGTCATGCCATCGCTCTCGGAGGGCATCAACACGAGCGTGCTCGAGGCCGCGGTGCTCGGCGTACCGGTGGTCGCGACGTCCGTCGGCAGCGTCCCCGAGGCCGTACTCGCCGACAAGACCGGCCTGCTCGTACCGCCCGCGGATGCCGATGCGCTCGCCTCGGCGATGATCGAGCTGCTCGGCGACCCCGACCGCGCCGCCGCGCTCGCCGCCGCCGCGCGCTCCCGCGCCGAATCTGAGTTCGACATCGAACGCCTCTTCGAGCTCACCGACGACGAGTACGCCCGGGCGCTGCGACAGGCGGGCATCGACGCGTGAGGGAATCGCGGACACACAAGCTCACGCGCGGGAGCATCGTGATGACCGGCGCGAAGGCGCTCGCCATCGGGGCCGGATACGCCACGAACGTGTACCTGGCGCGCGTGCTCGGGCCGGACGCGTACGGCTTGTTCGGCGTGGTCATCACGGTGCTCTTCTGGCTCGAACTCGTGGTCGCCGAGGGGCTGCCGCTGTGGGTCGCACGCACGACGGACTCCGCGGCAGAGTGGCGCCGCGCCGTCCCGCGCCGCTACCTGCTCGCGCAGTTCGCGCTGTCCCTGTCGCTTGTCGCCTTCCTGTTCGCCGCCGCCCCGTGGCTCGCGCGCGTGTTCGATGCGCCCAGCGCCCAAGGGCTGTTCAGGCTCGCCGCCCTCGACATCCCGATCTACGCGTTCTACAACCTCTTCCTGAGCGTGCTGCTCGGCGCCCAGCTGTTCGGTGCGCACAGCACGTCGGTCATCGCGTACTACACGACGAAGCTGGCGTCGACCGTGGCGCTCGTCGGGGTCGCCGGTCTCGCGGTCACGGGGGCGGTGCTCGGCAGTATCGGCGCGTCGCTCGTCGGGTTCTCGATCGCGTTCGTCATGGTGCTGGTTCACGCCGCACGCCAACGCGCTGCAGCGCGCGGTCGGGGCTCGGCCATGCATTCGGAACCGGAGGCGTCGTCTACCCGGCACCGGACCCGTGACGTCGTCGCGGGCTCCGTGTCGCCGGCCCTGTTGCTGCTGGCGCAGGCGCTCATGTTCTCGGCGAGTCTGTGGCTCGTTCGCGCGCTCGACCCCGGTGGAGCCGCCGGCTACTACCGCGCAGCAAGCCTCGTCGCACAGGTCCCGATCGAGCTGGCCGCCGGCTTCACATGGGCGCTGTACGCCGCCTACAGCGTCGCGCATCGTGCGGGCGACGACGCGCTGTGCAGGCACTACACGAGCCAGGCCACACGCCTGGTCATGACCGCGGGCATCGCGTGGGCGGCGCTCGTGGTTCCCACATCGCAGCCGCTCATGTCGCTGCTGTTCTCGAGCGACTACGCGCAAAGCGGTCCGATCCTTCAGGCGCTGACCGTGGGCTTCTCGGTCGGCATGCTCGCGCTCACGCTGGGCCCGACGTTGCTCATCCGAGGGCACCAGGGACTGCTGCTCGGCTACGCGGCTGGGCTCGTGGTGTTCCAGGTGGCGCTCACGTTCGTCTTGACCACGCGCTTCGGCCCCATCGGTGCCGCAGTCGCAAGCGGCACGACACTGGCACTCGCCGGCGTCGCCATGCTCGTCTTCGTCAAGGCCGACCTTGAGTTCGCCCTTTGGCCTACACTCGCTCGGACGGCGATTCCGGGAATCGTCGTGGCGGCGGCGGCGTTCGCCGTGCCGACCGCCCGTCCGGTGTGGCTGCTTGCGCTCTACCCCGTCCTCGGGGCACTGTTCGTGGGGCTGATGTGGCTGACCAAGGGACTGACCCGAGCGGACTTCGAGGCACTGAGAGGGGGTCTGGACGGCTGATGACGCAACCCGACGTCTCGTTCGGCATCATCGCGCGGGCGCGGATCCCCGAGCTCGACCGTCTCGTCGACTCGCTCCTGCGCGTCGAGGGACCCGCGGCGCGCGAGATCGTGGTGGGCGTGGAGACCCCCGGCGTGACTCAACCTGCCGAGACGGTCGACGACCGCGGCGTCCGCTGGATCGAGATCCCGGCCCACCGCGGACTGGGCTACAACCGCAACCGCGTACTCGATGCCGTCCGAGCGCCCATCATCGTCACCATAGATGACGACTGCACGCCGCAGCCGGGCTGGCTCCCCAACCTGCTCGCCGCGCTCGACGACCCGACCGTGGACGTGGCGGTGGGCAACCTGACCATCCCGCCTGCCGGTTTCGTGGGCGACTCGATCTCGGCGCTCGGGTTCCCTGCCGGCGGCGGCGCCGGCTACGAGACGATGTTCCCGGTCGCCCAGGACGGCACGACCACCAATATCTCGACCTGCAACTGCGCGATGCGCAGCGCCGTTCTGCGCGAGGTGGGCGGCTTCGACGAGACGATGACGTTCGGCGGCGAGGACACGGAGCTCGGCTACCGGTTCGGCCGGTTTGGCAAAAGGATGGTGTTCGTTCGCACCGCCACAGTCTCGCACCCGGCCCGCACCGGCCTTCGCGCGTTCGCTCGCTGGCTGTTCGTTCGCGGCCGCGCGAAGGCGCAGTTCGCGCGCAGAGTGCCGATCGGGGGATTCGTGGGCAACCGGCTCGCGAGCTTCGGCAGGATCATCCGCGCACATGCACGCGACCCGAAGATCGTGCTGATCGTCCCGCTGCTTGGCGTGAGTCTCGTGATCCAGCAGGTCGGCTTCGCGACAGAGTGGCTCTCACCGACCGTCACGGAGTCCGGCCTCGGCTAGCCCGCGTCCTGCACGAACTCCAGGTCGACCTCGTGGCGCACCCCATCGCTCGCCCGCCTGCGCGGGGCCTGCGGCGCGGGCGGCATGACGTCTCCGCGGGGGCCACGGCGCCGCTCGACCTGCACGCCGGGGGCGAGCACGATCGACGCACGGCGCTCGATGCGCAGGACCTGCGCGATCTTGGACCCGGCAGCCTGCGGACGCTCGAGGTTGTTGATCATCTCGGCGAGAAGACCGAAGACGAGCAGCTGAATGCCCGCGATGACGAAGAGAGCGCCAAGGATGAGCGTGGGCTTGCCCGACACGCTCTGCCCGAGGACCAGCGCGGCCCAACCAAGGTACGCGAAGCAGGCAGCGCCGAATCCGAGGAACCAGATCCCGACGGCGCCGAGCAGGTGCAGCGGGCGGTCTCCATAGCCCGACAGGAAGAACACGGTCATGAAGTCGAGCCCGCCGCGCATGTAGCGCTCGATACCGTACTTGGAGTGCCCGTTGGTCCGGTACAGGCTCTCGACAGGAACCTCGCACACCGTGTAGCCCTTGCGAGCGGCAAGGATGATGAAGAAGCGGTGCAGCTCGCCGTAGCCGTACTTGATGAGATCCTCGGCGGCCTGGTGCGTGAACGCCTTCAGACCGGCGTTGATGTCGTGAAGCCTGACGCCGGTGGTGGTCCGCACGAAGAAGTTGAAGAACCACGACGGTATCCGCTTGGAGAGCGGGTCTCGGCGGATGACCTTGTACGCGGTCGCCACGTCCCAGCCCTCTGCGACCTTCTCGATCATGCGGACGATGTCGTTGGGGTCGTACTGCATGTCTGCGTCGCAGATGACCATGATCTCGCCGCGCGCGTAGGTGAAACCGTTCGCCAGCGCTGCAGCCTTGCCGAAGTTGCGCCGGTGGCGCAGGCCCCGGACGCGACCGTCCTGCTCGGCGAGCGCTTTGACCTTGGGCCAGGTGGCATCGGTCGAGCCATCGTCGACGAAGAGGATCTCGAACGTGTAGCCGGCCTTCTCGAGGACGTCGACGACCTGCCCGTAGATGCCGTCAACGCTGTCTTCCTCGTTGTAGGCGGGGAGAATCACGGTGACTTCGACCGGGTCATCGGGTGCCCCGAGACCCATCGCGATGTCCATCCTGCGGTCCGTCGTGTTCTGCGACATGGCTGCTGCCCCTCATATCCAGCATGGCCCTGGTGGTGCGACGGGTGCTGTTACCCTATTCCCGCCCGACCAGCGGCCGTACTCTCGGGTACCCCACGTACCCTCTGCTGGAATTGTCGGCGCGACGGTGCTCCGACATAAGCGGATTTGTGCGATTGCTCACATTATTCCGCTCTATGGATGAAATCGGAAGGGTAGCGGCTGTTCCCTGCGTGAATCGCTATATGAGGCCCACGCGACGCCATACGCCGGCCGCCACCCCGAACGACGGCAGGTACCACACGAGCGCGCCGACGATGTAGATCATCACGTCCTTGCGCTGCATGGTCGCGAGCGTGCGATCGGGCCGCAGTGTCAGCACGACGACGCCGACGACGACGGCGATCGCGAACAGCAGCGCCACGATGTGCGCCACGCTGCGCCAGCCCAGAGGCAGCCGGAGCCGGCGGATCAGTGCGGGCACCAGCGGAATGGCGAGAAGGATCAGCGTCACCAGCGCGATCGGCCCCGCGATGTCGAATCCCGCGGGCGTGAGGACCTGGCTGATCGGCAGTACGATGAAGCTGCTCGTGAACAACACGGTCACGCCGGTGAGCACGATGATCGGCGTCAGCACGAGCGCTCGCACCAGCAGGGTCTTGATGGGCTCTCGGCTGTCGGTGAGAAGCGTCGCAAGCAGCCCGAGCAGGAAGGGCACGGTCACAAGGGACACGTAGGCGAAGGTGTAGTCCCGAAACGCCAGATTGCCGATCGACAGCGCGCCCGGCACCAGGAACAGGAGGCTGAACCCGTAGAGCAGCGCGTACGTGTCGAGCACGCTCGGGGGCTCCGGATGACTCGCGGCACTGCCCGAATCGGTCACGCTACGGGTTGTGGCGCCGGTGGAGTCGGTGGCGGGCAGGCTCTCCGACAGCCTGGGGTGTTGCGCGGGAAGTACGAGGTTCTCAGACATCGAATGCCTCCGACGAAGGGTTCACGTACGCGGAGCATGGCCCGCGCGAGCAACCGCGAACATGACTTGCGTCAAATCCACACCAGGTCACTCACGATTCTCTTCGCGCCGGACTCGGCAGGTATCGCAGTGAAGGAAGCGCGCTGCACGCGGCGAATCGGAAGGCATGTCCCCTCGCTACGCGCACATACTCCGAGATGCCCGCACGCGAGCGCGCGCCGATGCCATGCTCTTGGCCGCGATTCTTGCGCTCGTCCTGGCCCCACTCCCGGCGGTCACGCTGGAGGCGTCGCTCGCGCCGTCGCAGTTCCTCCCCTGCCTGCTCGCGGCAGCACCGGTCTTCGCGCTGCCGCCGTTCCTTGTCGGCGGGGGGTTCGGAACCCTGCTGCACCTCACCGTGACCGCGAACGAGCGGTCGGCCGCGATCGCCGCGGGGAGTCGTGAACTCGTGAGCGCGCCATCGCTGATCGCGAGCAGCCTGCTCGTGGCAGCGGTCTTCGGGTCGATCGGGTTCACCGTCGCCGCGGCCCTCAGTCTGGCGGGCTGATCGGGCGGGCTAGCCGCGATGGCTCGCGGCTTCGAACGCGATGATCGAGCCGCCGAGCTCACCGCTGCGGGCCTTCATCGGCGTGGAGCTGAAGAGGAACTCGGTCTGCGTACCGTCGGGCCAGCGAGCGAACAGCGGCTTGCGAGAGAGCTCCATGCCCGAGGCGATCTGCGCCAGCGTGATCTCATCCGCGGTGACCGGGTCGTGCAGCGTCCAGCTTGGGGTGATGCTGACGGATCCCCCGGTGTCGCTCGTCATGTCGAGCAGGCGCTCGGCGCCTTCGTTCGCGAACGTGATCGCGCCGGTCGGTCCGACCACGAGGAATCCCCCGGGGACGGTGTCGACGATGCTGAGCAGCAGATCGTTCTGCTGCTGCATGAGCCGGGCCGAGTTCGCCTGGTCGGCAAGCGCCCGGTTCTGGACCATCGTGCTCGCGACGTACGCCAGGGCTGGGAAGAACAGCAGCTCCGCGAAGTCCTCGTAGACGTCGAACGCAGCGGTGATGCCGGCATGCTCGAGGATGTTGGAGACGCCGACGAAGACATAGAGCCCCATCGCGGCGACGAACACGATCCGGACAGAGCGCGACATGAGTTCGGAGCGGATCGGCGTGAAGGCTGCGAGGCATGCGGCGGCGAGGAACGCGACCGTGCTCACGACGTCCGCGATGACGATGATCGTGTTCATCGCGCCTGCCTCGCCCGACCGGCTAACGTGCGGCGAAACGCGATCAGCATGTGTACGAACGCTACACCGGCGACGGCGTAGGACACGTGCTCGATCACGTTGAAGATATCCGGGAAGAGGAAGCCCTCCGCGACGGTGGAAGTGTACGCCACGAACATCGCACTCAGCGCGACCCACGCGGACACAGGGACCGCATACGTCGCACGGCGCAACGCGACGACGATGACCGGACCCAGCGCAATGCACAGTATGAGATCGGCGATCTCGCTTGGCTGATACATCAGCGTGCTCCCCACGCACGTGGCACCCGCCGGATGAGATGTCTGTACCCAAATGCCCAAGAAGTGGAATCACCACGGCGGCGGATTCCGGGGCGCGAGCTTACGCCTCCGGCTCGAGCGCCGGTTCTGGGCGCACGCCCGACACCGGTCGGCCGCGCAGCTGCACGAGCGCGACGCCGGTGATGGCCACAACGCCGCCGAGCAGCGCCGAGGCCGGCGGGATCTCGTTGAGCGCGACGATGCCCACGGTGAAGGCAGCGACGGGGACGGCGTACAGCGCCGAGGTCGCCACCGTCACCGGCAATCGGCGGATCGCATAGGCCCACGTCATGAATGCGGCGACCGAGCAGAAGGCACCCAGGAAGACCACGGCCGCCGTCACCGGCCACGGCGCGGTCGTGACCGCATGCGGGAGACCCCCTGCGAACGGGAGCAACAGGACCGCACCGATCCACATGGGCCACGCGGTGAGCTCGAGGCTGTCGTATCGATCCGCGAGCGACTTCTGGATCACCAGGAATACCGCCCACAGGCACGTCGCGGCGAGCACCAGGACTACGCCGAGCCCGCCGTGGAGCGAGGCGCCCGCAGACACCGCGATGGTCGCGGCCCCCGTGAACGCGATCCCGGTCCCGATCCATCCGGCGAGGGTCAGCCGCTCGCCGAGCGTCGCCACTGCGGTGAGCGCGGCGAGCATAGGTGCGATCGCGATGAGCAGGGACGCGGTGCCGCCGTCGACGGTACGCTCGCCGGTGTTGAGCAACAGCTGATAGAGCATCTGCCCGGTCGCGCCCAACGCGATGAAGGCGACCCAGTCGCGTCGCTCCGGCACACGCACCGGGCGGAAGACAGCAAGAAGGCCGAGCAGCAGCGCGGCAACGATCAGGCGCGCGGCTGAGAGCTGACCGGGCGAGTACGTGCCGTCGATGACCACGGCCCGGATCGCGACGAACGCCGATCCCCAGAAGAAGACGGTCACGGTCAGGGCCGCGATGGCGCGCGCGCGTTGGCTGTCTGAGAGATGCTCCATGCGCTCCATCATGACGGTGGAACAGCATCAGGTCTATTTACGCTTTGTGTCGCTGAGGGTAAGGTGCCCTTATGCTGAACACCACACGACTGCGGGTGCTTCGTGAGGTCGCCGCGCGTGGCTCGATCGCGGGGGCCGCCGAGGCGCTGTGGCTGACGCCGTCCGCCGTCTCCCAACAGGTCTCGGCGCTCGAGCGCGAAGTGGGCGTCACCCTGCTCGAGCGCGGCCCGCGCAGCGTACGACTCACCGACGCCGGCAACCGCCTCGTGCTGCACGCCGAGCGGATCCTCGCCGACTGCGAGGCAGCGGTTGCTGAGCTCGCGACGTTCGATGGCCGGCTCAGCGGTTCGGTGCGCGTCTCGGCGTTCTCGACCGCGGCCCAGGCCTTCCTGCTGCCGGCCCTGGCGATGCTTCGCGAGCACTACCCCTCGCTCACCGTGAATGCGAGCGATCTCGAACCGCACGAATCGATGCCGGCGCTCAAGTCCGGCCAACTCGATCTCGTTGTGAGCCACGAGTACAACATGATGCCGCCTTACGCGGACCCAGGCGTCGACCGCGCCGACATCCTCACGGAGCGCATGCTGCTCGCGGTGCCCGCCGATCACCCGTTGGCGGAGCGCTCGGCGGCGCTTGCGGACTTCGCGAACGAGCGCTGGATCGTGGGCCGAGAAGCTACCTTCTGCCGAGATGCGGTCATCCGAGCCGCGCATCTCGCGGGATTCGAACCCACCGTCGAGCTACAACTCAACGACTTCCGTGTCATCGCCAACGCGGTCCGGCGGGGTCTCGGAGTGGCACTCATCCCGCGTATCGCCGATCTGCGAGGTATCGAGGGACTGTCGCTACGAGCGCTCGAGGAGCCGCGACTCGAACGCACGATCTTCGCGGCCGTGCGGAAGGGCTCGGCGGAAAGCCCGGGTATCGCGGCTGTACTCGCCGCGCTCCAGACAGCTGCGAAGACCGTCTAGCTCTCGCGGCCTGGCGTCAGTCCCCGGTTCCGGTTCCGGTCGCCGAGCCCGTTGCGCTCGGGGTCGAGGTCGCCGCCGAGCCGTGGGCGGCCGGTGGCGGGGTGTTGCCACCGATGAACGGGTAGCCCAACGCGTCGATGAGCGCAGCGTAGACCCGCTTGTCTCGCGCGGCGTTCGCCGCGCCCTTCTCGGTCACGAAGATGACGACAAGATCGCCACTACGGAAGAAGGCGGGCCAGCCGGTCCAGTTCACGTTGACGAGCTGGTCGGGTGTGGGGGCCAGCACGTAGCCTCCGGCATCGACAGTCCGAGCGGCTCCTCGGGCTTCACCGGCGCTCTTGAACCGGTAGACCTGGATGAACGCGCCGTCCGCGACGAGCGGTTCGTACTCCGCGGGAATGAAGAGGCCGGAACGGTCCGTGCCCTCGGACTTCACCGTGAGGCCGGAGCCTTCGAGCTTGGCCTTCAGGTCCTTGACGCTGATCATCGCCTCGGAGCCGACCGTGGCCTCCGCGCTCTTGGTCTCCTCGACTGCGGAGTTGTCCACCGTGGGTGGCGGGGGGGTCTGCGAGCAGCCGAGCGAGGCAAGCGTCGTCGCGGCGGCAAGTGCGCCGAGGAGTAGCAGTGAAAGCGTCCGTGACCTCATCGTGTCTCCCGTCGGGTGCCGGCCCTGATGGCGGAGTCAAAGGCGTGTAGTCCGCCTTGCCGAATCGTGCGCGAGGCGACTTGCGTCGTCAATGGCGTGCGCACTCGGTCGGTCTCGCGGACAGCAGGCGCGGTTCCCACCGGCACGCACCGGCCGAACGCGCATGCGTGCGCAGGTCCATCGTATGCATCAAGGCGCCACCAGCGACAGGGGCGGAGACGCTGCCGTCACCGCCCCTGTCCGCTAGCGGACGCGCCAAGAATCCGGCACCAGATGGTCTGCTTGCACAGACTGCGAGGGGCCGAGTCGCGCGCGCGGACGTCGTGCATCCTCGCGACGCGCCAGGCGACGGGCGTTGAGCGCATCGAGCGCATACGCGAGCCGGAGCGTCGCGGAGCCCGCCACGGCCAACGCCAGTACTGTGGCCGCAGGCAGGTCAAATAGGTGCGCAGGACGAGCGAGGGTGTGAGTTCTCGATTCGATCATCGCGGGTTCCTCCCGGAATCGGGGTGCCCGCGACGCGTGTGACTAGGTCAGGCGGCGCGGCGCAACCGTTGGTACGACATACAGGGCGTGTGACGGCGTGACTGCCGTGGGCTTGACTGGATTCATCTGTACATCCCTCCTTTCGGTCGCGCGGATCTCGGCTGACAACGCTATGCATACTACCAGACGAATTCTGCATCGCAAGAGCTGGGACGAAGTTCCGGGGGCTCCGTTCACAGGCCCGCGGTGTACGTCTCGGGATCGGCGCCTATGCGGCTTCCGGTGTCGAGCGAATCGATGACGGCCATCTCGTCCGCCGAGAGCTCGAAGTCGAACACGTCGCTGTTCTCGGCGATGCGGGCAGGGTGGATCGACTTGGGAATCGTGGTGATGCCCTTCTGCAGGATCCAGCGTATCGAGACTTGGGCGGGCGTCTTGCGATGATCCGCGGCGATGCCGACGAGCTCGGGGACGAGGTTGACCCGACCACGCATCACCGGCGCCCACGCCTGCAGCGTGATTCCCCGCGCCGCGCACGCCGCCTGAAGTTCGGGCTGCTGGAGCCTTGGGTGGAACTCACATTGGTTCACGGCCGGGGCCACGTTCGCACACGCCATCAGCTCGTCGAGGTGATGCGGGAGGAAGTTGCAGACACCGATGGCACGGACCCTGCCGCCGGCCAGGATCTCCTCCATGGCACGCCACGTGTCGTGCATGCGCGCGGGCCACGGCCAATGTATGAGATACAGGTCGAGATAGTCCGTTCCCAGCCGCTCGAGGCTGCGCTCAACAGCTTCGAGCGTCGACTCGTAGCCCTGGTCAGTGTTCCAAAGCTTCGTGGTGATGAAGATGTCGCTCCTCGGGATACCGCTCGATCGCACGACCCGGCCGATGCTCTCCTCGTTGCCGTAGAGCGCGGCGGTGTCGATGAGCCTGTAGCCGATGGACAGCCCATACTCCACCTCGCCCTCCACGTCGGGCCCCTCGGAGGACTTGTAGGTTCCGAGCCCGAGCCGAGGCATGTGGACACCAGGCGCGATCTCGACGGTGTCGGAGAGGGAGCGCGGTTCAAGCGGCACAGGCATGAGGTTCCTCTCGGACAGTAGGTCATGTTCGGAGCTGCAGAGCGTTTGTTCCCGCGCAGAAGGGTCCGACGTCGGCTGCTGCGCGACACAATAGTTACAACGTGCGTGCGTGGCGCACAGGTTGCATAATGCTGGGACGCGCGGGGCCGCCTTCGTCGGCTCGGCGCACACCGAGTCCTCGCCGGCACGAGGCGATAGTCAGCAGGAGGCACCAGCTATGGCGCACGTTCGCTCGCTCTTCTTCAACGGCCCGCTCTCGGATGTCGAGAACAAGGCGGTCAAAGCGTTCAAACTCGGGCGCCCCAGCGACGTCATCTGGAACATCACCAATAGGTGCAACCTCCTGTGCGACCACTGCTACATGGCCGCCGACTGCACGAGTCTCCCCCACGAGCTCACCGACGAGGAGACCATCGCGCTCGTCGAGCAGATGGGCGAGCGGCAACTTCCCGCGCTGTTCCTCTCCGGCGGCGAGCCGATGATGCGCAAGAACTTCTGGGAGATTCTCGAGCTCGCCCGCAGCAAAGGCATCCGCGTCACCGTCTCGACCAACTGCACCCTCATGAACCGCGACGCCGCCAAGCGCCTCAAGGCCAACGGCATCGACTGGATCGCCACCTCGCTCTACGGCCCTGCCGAGTTCCACGATGCCATGGTCGGCGTACCCGGCACGCGCGACCGCGTGATCGAGGCCATCAAGATCCTGCGCGAGGAGGGCGTCAACGTCGCGATCAAGACCGCGATCAGCGCCTCCACCTGGCCCTACGTCTACGACCTCATCGCCGAGGCGAAGGCCCTCGACGTCGGCCTCCTCTACTTCTGCGACCTCATCACCGCCGGCCGCAGCGAGGGCGAGGACGATGGCCGCATCACCGCCGAGCAATGGCGCGAGCTGGGCGACTTCATCGTCGAGGACATTCTCTCGGAGGAGTCGAAGATGGAGTGGGACATCGGTGCCATGCCGAGCTTCATCCCCTTCGTCGCCGAGAAGTTCGTCGAGCGCGGCATCGACGTCTCCAACGGCCTCGAGCGCCTCAAGACCATCAGCGCCTGCCCCGTGGGCAAGGGTCACATGAACATCAACTCCGAGGGCGGCATCATGCCCTGCCAGTTCGCTCAGGACTGGACCATCGGCAACATCCGCGAGATGACGCTGCAGGAGGCCGTCAGCGAGCTGTACGAGCTCGACCAGCAGGAGTCCGAGGGCGTCTGCGCTCCCGAGGCGTGCGAGTACTCGCGCATCTGCCGCGGCTGTCGCGCGAAGGCATGGCAGCGCACCGGCGACCCGATGGCCGAGGACACGACCTGCCTTCTGCACCCCGAGTTCGATCGTAGCGACCTCGTCGCGCACATCGAGGCGACGCCGGACTTCGATCGCGCGGCGCCGTGCTCGGTGCCGGGGGTCTGCTAGACCTTCCCCGGGACACCTGCCACCTGCCCGCCTGTGATGAATCCTTACCATTTGGGTAAGAATTTATTGCACGGTCGGATCGGCCCGACCGGCAGGACGCAAAGGAGCACCGCGTGAGGAAATTGACGCTGTTCGTCGTCGCTGCGATTCTCGCGATGGCGGTCGCCGCACCGGCGTTTGCCACGGGCGCGTCGGGTGCAGGCCGGAGTTACGGCCAGCATCACGCAACGCATGCCCAAGAGATGGGCGGCTTCACTGGCACCGAGAATCCCGGCGTAATGCACCGTGGCTTCTCGGGATGGATGGGCATGTAGCCCGTCTGGTCCGCGAAACCCGCGCCCCGTCCTCGATTTCGAGAGCGGGGCGCTCCTGTGTCGCGATCCGCTAGCCCCGCACGCTGAGCAGGCGCGCGTTGATCGCGACGATCACCGTGGACGCAGACATCAACACGCCACCTACCGCGGGGCTCAGCAGGATCCCCGCGCTCGCGAAGACGCCTGCTGCCAGCGGGATCGCGATCACGTTGTACCCCGTGGCCCAGACAAGGTTCTGCACCATCTTGCGGTAGGTCGCGCGTGACAGCCCGATCACCGCCGCGATGTCGTTCGGGTCGCTCCTCACGAGCACGACATCGGCTGCCGCGGCGGCGACGTCCGTGCCGGCTCCGATCGCCATCCCCACGTCGGCTGTCGCGAGCGCGGGCGCGTCGTTGACGCCGTCGCCCACCATCGCCACGACCTTCCCTTCGGCGCGGATCATCTCAACCGTCGAGGCCTTCTCGGCGGGGAGGACTTCGGCGAAGTAGCGCTCGATTCCGAGCTCCCCGGCGACACGCGCGGCTGTCGCTTGGTTGTCGCCGGTCAGCATCACGGGTTCGATCCCCATCGCCTTGAGCCGCTGCACGGCTGGTGCCGACTCGGGCCGAACCGCATCGGAGAGCGCTATCGCCCCGATGACCTCCTGGTCCGCGAGAACGAACACGGTCGTCCGGCCGGACCCGATGAGGTTCGCAGCCGCAGGCGGCATGCCGATGCCCGACTCGGCCAGATAGCCTGGACTCACGACCGCGACCGGATGACCGTCGACGATGCCCTGCGCACCTCGACCGGGAATCGCCGAGAACCCCTCGACGGGACGACGCTCGGTCGTCTCGCCCGCGATCGCACGCGCGACCGGGTGTTCGGAGAGCTCTTCGATCGAGGCAGCGAGCACGAGCACCTCATCGGCGTCCTGGTTGCCGAGCACGACGGTCTCGTCGACGCCGAAACGGCCGAGGGTCAACGTCCCCGTCTTGTCGAATACCACCGTGCCGATACTGCGAGCCTTCTCGGCGGCGGTCCGGCTGCGAATCAGCAACCCGTTTCGCGCGCCGTAGGCCGTGGACACCGCGATGACGAGCGGGATCGCGAGACCGAGCGCGTGCGGGCACGCGATCACCATCACGGTGACCGCCCGTTCCATCGCGAAGGCCAGGGACTCACCGACCGCCATCCAGGTGGCCAGTGTCATGGCGCCTCCGCCGAGCGCCACGAGCGTGAGCCACATAGCCGCGCGGTCGGCGAGGTCCTGCGTCGCGGACTTCGATTCCTGCGCCTCAGCGACGAGGTCGATGACCCGAGAGAGGAACGACTCGGCGCCGGTCTTGGTGACCTGGACGAAGAGCGCGCCCTGCCCGTTGATAGCGCCGCCGATGACCTCCTCGCCGACACCCTTGGCAACCGGAACCGATTCGCCCGTCAGGAGCGACTCGTCGATCGTCGATGCCCCCTCGATCACGACCCCATCGGCCGGGATCTTCTCGCCCGGCCTCACGGCAACCACGTCCCCCGGCTGCAGATCGGTGAGCGCGACGTCGTCGGTTTCGCCGGAGTCGGCCCGCCGGTGCGCCACCAGCGGCATGAGCTTCGCGAGCGACTCGAGTGCACGGGAGGCTTCGCCAACGGAGCGCATCTCCACCCAGTGGCCGAGAAGCATGATGTCGATCAGGGTTGCGAGCTCCCAGAAGAACGGCATGCCCTCAAGACCAAGGACGGTCGCGGCACTGTATGCGTAGGCGACGGTGATCGCAACCGCGACCAGCGTCATCATGCCCGGCATCCGCGCCCGCAGTTCGCGGGCCATGCCTACGAGAAACGGTTTGCCGCCGTAGGCGTACATCAGCGTTGAGAGCGCGAGCAGTATCCAGTCGGCCCATGGGATACTGATCGGCCTGCTACCTTCCGGGAGCCACGGCAGTCCGGGCGAAATGAGCAGGATCGGGACGCTGAGCGCGACACAGCGCCAGAACCGACGCCGGAAATCGTCGGTCGAGTGGCCCTCGTGACGTCCGCTCACGTGATGCGCATGCTCGTCCACGCCTCAACCCCCGAGGATCCGGATGCTACCGCACGTACGGCCAGTGCCGTGCCCCGCCGTGGCGGCTGTCTCATCGTCCTTCCGGCGGGAGTCCCACAAGGCATGTACCCACGGTGCATCGCGGCAGCGGCTCGCTGTCGTTCGGTCGCGCGTTGCGCCGCCATACTCATGGGTACATGCCAGATGTCAGCGAGGCCGCACGCAACGGATGCTGGGGGATCGCGAGGCCTTGCGCGGGGCCGGTGGGGAGCCGGCGAACGGTCGATGGCGACCGTGCTGTGCGGTCGCCCGTACATAAGGGGGCGCACACATGAATGCGAGTATCGCGTGCATGCGCACGCGAGTCCGCCGCTTGTCGGCATTCCTGATTCCGGCTGTGCTACTGATTGTATTGGCTGCGCCCACGACCGCGCTCGCGCCGCCGGTCGTTCACCAGACGTGGTGGGTCGCTGAGACCGGATCCGACAGCAACGACGGCACCTCAACAGCGGAGCCGTTCCGCACGATCACGCACGCCTTGTCGGTGGCGGCTGCAGGCGACACCGTGATGATCGGCCCGAGCACGTACTCGGCGTCGACCGGCGAGACACTGCCGCTCGCGTCGTCGGGGGTCTCGCTCAAGAGCACCGACGGATCTGCCACGACCATCATCGATGGCGGGGGGACGGCGCAAGGGCTGACGCTCTCGACCCCGTGGGAGAGCCTCGAATTGCGCGGCCTCACCTTCCGCAACTGCAGCAACGGACCCGGTGACGCGATCATGGCGTACGGGTCGTCGGTCGAGACCGGGTGGCCATGGATAGCCGAGTGCGGCTTTGTCGACAACCACGACCCTCTTTGGAACGGGGCGGGCCTGTACCTCATGTCTCCCACTGAGGGTTCCCAGCCGAGAATCGAAGGCAACTACTTCAGCAACAACCGCGCTGACGCGGGAGCGGGCGGGGCTCTGTTCATTTCGGGCGATGTCGACGCGTCCATCACCGGCAACACGTTCGTCGACAACGCCGGCTACAACGGGGGCGCGGTCTTCTTCTCGTACGCCGTCGCAGCGAACAACACGATTCGCGACAACACGTTCGCGAGCAACGAGTCAACGTGGGGAGGCGGCGCAATATGCTGCTTCGCGGCCGCTCCCGCGACACTCACCATCGACGGCAACCGCTTCTACGGCAACGAATCGCAGCTCGGCGGCGCTCTTCGTCTCGACATCGATGCGCCGGGCGGCGCGATCGTCACCAACAACGATGCGGGCGGCAACGAGGCCTCCGATGGTGGCGGATTCGCGTGGGTGGAGCGCGGCGTCATCGTCTCGAAGAACAACGCCATCGGCGGCAACGGCGCGGGCAACCGCGGCGGGGCATGGTACCTCAACGGCGGTGCGGTCTTCTCGGCGGTCAACGACACGGTCGTGGACAGCCAGGAGGGCTCGGCGGCGATCGAGGGGGACAACGGGGCAAGCGTTCAGGTTTCGAACTGCATCGTGTACAACCCGGCGCTCGGTAGCGACGTGGGCGGAGCGAGCAGCATCACATACAGCTGTCTGCACGACACTGCTGCGGCGTCGAAGGGCAACACGCTCGGCGCCGGCGTGCTCTTCGTCGATCCGCAGATAGCCTCGCCGGCCTCGCACACGATCGATCTCGCGGACACGTCGCCATGCATCGACACCGCGACCGACACTGTGGCGCCGCCCGTCGACTTCTACGGCACCGCTCGGCCGCTCGACGGCAACGGAGACGGGGTCTCCCGCGCCGACATGGGCGCCTTCGAGCACAAGATTCCGACGCTCATGCAGCTCGCTGCGCCCGCCATCTCAGACTACTCGAAGGCGCTCGTGAACGGCGTGCTCGAGGCGGGCGACGAGACCGCGATCGCCGGTGCGGTCGTCGTGCTCGAGTACTCGTACGACAACTTCGCGACCACCGCCGGATCGGTGACCGAGACCACCAACGCGTCCGGGGAGTTCTCCCACACGTTCGCGCCCAAGCGCCTGACGTACTACCGCGCGTCGTGGGAAGGGGACGCGACGCACGCGGCGAGCAACAAGGAGACGCGGGCCGTCCTCCCCAAGGTCTACCTCACGCGGCCCTCGGTGAAGACGACCATGACGTACGGCAAGAGCTACACGGCGTCCGGCTACCTGAAGCCCCAGCATCCGGCCGGATCCAAGCCGGTGAGAATCCTGCTGTACAAGAAGAAGGGCGGCCAGTACGTGCTGTCGTCGAAGCACTATCACGCGAAGGTGAAGCACTACAAGAGCTACTCGAAGTACTACGTGTCGGTGAAGCTCCCCTCCCGCGGGAGGTGGCGTCTGAAGGCGCATCACCCCGCCGACTCGCTCAACGCGAGCACGAAGTCGAGCTACCGGTACGTGACGGTGAAGTAGCGCCGCCAAGAGCCGACCGACGAAGCGGCGCCATAGCGGCAGGCGAACGAAGAGAGGGCCCCGCAAGCCTCGCGGGACCCTCTCCCATCGCTGCATCAGACAGCGACGTGCAGTTTCGCTGATCAAACGTTGCGAATGAACGGAAGGCTTCGCAACGTCGCCGTCCTAGTCGGTGCTGACCTCCGCGTGAGCGGAAACGGTCAGGACCAGCGCAGCGATGTGGTTACTTCGCACTGCTGGATCACCTCCTCTTGGTCGGCAGGCGCCCGATCGCGCCCTCGGGAATCCCCGTGCCCGCGATGAAGCGATTGCCATGCCGACTGGCGCGCCGCTCACCGAGTCGTTTTCGGATAGAATCCGCCGCTGTGCCGCGCGTACACTTCTCGCAGCGAACCCGATCCGCCGAGGAGACCGCGCCAATGCCCGCACCAGCCGCCCAGACGCCCACCCCCGCCGATGAGATCGCGCAGGCGATCGTCTCGGCGACGCGTGCGATCGATACGGCGGTCGACGCGGGCGAGCGACCCCCCGCGCTCGACGAGCTCGCGCGCGAGGCGCACCTCTCGGCGACGCATCTGCGGCGGGTATTCGTCGAGGCCGTGGGCGTCACGCCGCGGGCGTACGCGGACGCCCGCCGCGCGCAGCGGCTGCGCGAGACGCTCGCCGCCGGCACCCCGGTCTCGCAGGCGATCGCGGGCAGCGGGTACGGCTCGGCGAGCCGCGTGTACGAGCGCGCCGACGGGCTTCTCGGCATGACGCCGGCGCGAGCTCGCAAGGGCGCGCCAGGCGAGCGCATCGCGTATACGCTCGCGGACAGCTCGCTCGGGCGGCTGCTCGTCGCGACCACCGCGCGTGGCGTGTGCCTCGTGGTGTTCGGCGAGAGCGACGCCGAGCTGGTCGCCGAAGCGCGCCGACGCTTCCCGCGCGCGACGCTCGAACCCGCCGCCGGCGAGCACTCCGAGTGGGTCGCCGCGGTCGTGCGGCTCGTGGATGCGCCCGCCGAGACGCGCCGCGCGGCGGCGGTTCCGCTCGACACGCGCGGCACCGTCTTCCAGCAGCAGGTCTGGAGCGCGCTACGTGAGATCCCCGCGGGGCAGACGGTCACCTACGCGCAGCTCGCCTCGGCGATCGGCCGGCCGACCGCAACTCGCGCGGTGGCGCAGGCGTGCGGCGCGAACCCGACCGCGGTCGTCGTGCCATGCCACCGGGTCATCGGCGCCGACGGGAGGCTCACCGGCTACCGCTGGGGCGTGGAGCGCAAGCGCGCCCTGCTCGAGCGTGAACGCGCCTGAGCGAAGGCGCCGCCCGCACGCCGCGCGACACCGTTCGGCAAGAAACGGCTAACCCTCACGCGCCAGAAGCCCGATGATGGGTGCACAGGCCGTGTACCGGCATACCGGCGCAAAGTGAGGAACTCGTGAGCGACTCGAAGTTCGAGCCGAGGATTCTCGGCATCCTGTGCACATGGTGCTCGTACTCGGGCGCCGACAGCGCGGGCCAAGCTCATACGCCGTACCCGCCCAACGTCGAGGTGGTGCGCGTCATGTGCAGCGGTCGCGTCGACCCGGCATTCATCGTCTCCGCGCTCGCGGACGGTGCAGACGGCGTTCTCGTGTGCGGCTGTCACCCCGGCGACTGTCACTACATCAACGGCAACTGCAAGGCCGCCGGTCGCATGGCCGCACTCTCGGCGATGCTCGACCAGCTGGGCATCGAACGTGACCGCGTGCGGCTCGAGTGGGTGAGTGCCTCGGAGGGCTCGCGCTACGCCGAACTCGTCGCCGAGATGACCCAGCAGGTCCGCGCGCTCGGGCCGCTCGCCTGGAACCGCCCGTCGGACAGAGAGGCGGTGTAGCCGTGAGCAAGCTCAAGCTCGGCATGTACTGCGCCGCCGGCTGCGGCGGGTGCGACATCTCGCTGCTGGAGGTGCACGAGCACCTGCTCGACATCGTCGCCGCCGCGGACATCGCCTTCTGGCCGGCAGCCACCGACTTCAAGTACGCCGATATCGAGACGATGGCCGACGGCGAGATCGATGTCTGCTTCATCAACGGCGCGATCCGCAACGCCGAGAACGCCGGCATCGCACGGCTTCTTCGCGCGAAGTCGAAGGTGATCGTCGCATACGGCGCATGCTCGTCGTTCGGCGGCGTGCCCGGGCTCGCGAACCTCTACCCCGTCCGGGAGGTCATCGACCGCGCGTTCACGACCCAGTCCACCGATACCGTCGGAAACGTCCGCCCTTCCGCGAGCGTGACCTATCGCGACGGCGATGCGGTCGGTCTTCCCGCGATCGCCGGTACCGTCACCGCGCTCTCCGACATCGTGCGCGTCGACTACACGCTCCCAGGCTGCCCGCCGTCCACCGACCGCGTCTGGGAGGTCTGCCAAGCGATCGTCGCTGGCGAGCTGCCTGGTGCGCCGGCACTCGTGGGCGCAGGTGCGAAGTCGGTCTGCGACGACTGCCGGCTCGAGAAGCGCGGCACCAAGGTGAGCCGCTTCGTCCGCTCGCACGAGATCGTCGCCGAGGACGGGCGCTGCCTGCTCGAGCAGGGCATCGTGTGCATGGGGCCGGCAACGCGCTCGGGCTGCGGCGGCCAGTGCACCGACGCGCTCATGCCGTGTCGCGGCTGCTTCGGACCCGCGGGCGACTCGCTCGACCAGGGTGCGGCGATGGTCTCGGTGCTCGGCACGCTCGTCGACTCGGAGGACGAGGACGTCATCCGCGAAACGGTCGCACAGGTCGTCGATCCCGCCGGTACCTTCTACGCCTTCACGCTCGCGACCTCGCTTCTGGGCCGCGCGCGAACCGCCGATCCCGCAGAGGAGGTGCGCTCGTGACCCGCATCAGCATCGACCCCATCACCCGGCTCGAGGGCCACGGCCGCATCGACCTGTTCCTCGGCGAGCGCGGCTACGTCGACGAGGCCTACCTCGTCATCCCCGAGCTGCGCGGCTTCGAGAAGTTCCTCGAGGGCAGGCCCGTCGAGGAGATGCCCCAGATCACGTCACGTATCTGCGGCGTATGCCCGGAGGCGCACCACGCGGCAGCGGCCAAAGCCGCCGACGCCGTCTACAACGTGCACATCCCCGAGGCCGCGGAGGTCATCCGCCGCCTCCAGTACAACGCGTTCATGGCCGGCGACCACGCCACGCACTTCTACGCGCTCGGCGGGCCGGACTTCATCGTCGGACCGGACGCGCCGGCGGCCGAGCGCAACATCATCGGCGTCATCAATAAGGTGGGGGCCGAGCTTGCGGGCAAGGTGATCCGCATGCGCAAGGAGGGCCACGAGGTCGCCGAGATCCTCGGCGGACGCCGTATCCATCCGGTCGACATGGTGCCGGGCGGTATCAGCAAGCCCGTCTCGGCACAGAGCGCAGCGCGCCTCAAGGAGATCGGCGCGTACATGGTCGAGTTCGCGCAGGAGTCGCTCGCGATCTTCGACCTGCTCGTCCTTCGCGACGAGCGGCTCAAGGCGATGGTCCTCTCGGAGGCGTACTACAACCAGACGTCGTACCTCGCGCTCGTGAACTCGGATAACCAGCCCGACGCCTACGACGGCGAGGTCCGTATCGTCGACGCCGACGGCCACGAGGTCGTGCGCTACGCGCCGGCCGACTACCTCGAGCACATCGCCGAGGCGATCGTGCCGTGGAGCTACCTGAAGATGCCCTACCTCAAGCGCTTCGGCTGGCACGGCGTCTCCGATGAGACCTCGCGCTACATCATGCGCACGGGTCCGCTCGGGTCGCTCAACGCGAGCGACGGCATGCAGACGCCGCGCGCGCAGGCCGAGTACGAGCGCTTCTACGACACCTTCGGCGGCAAGCCCGTCCACCAGACGCTCGCGTTCCACTGGGCACGCCTCATCGAGATGCTGCAGGCAGCCGAGCTCGTGGACCGGTTCGCGAACGACGAACGCCTCACGTCGCCGGACGTACGCACCGTGCCGAGCGGCACGCCGCGCGAAGGCGTCGGCACCGTGGAGGCGCCGCGCGGCCTGCTCACGCACCACTACATCACCGACGAGAACGGCATCGTTCAGAAGGCGAACCTCATCGTCGGCACCACGTACCAGTACCCCGCGATCCAGCTCTCCGTGCTCACCGCCGCCAAGGAGCTCGTCCGCCCCGGCGTCGAGCTCACCGAGCCGCTCATGAACCAGATCGAGATGGCATTCCGCGCCTACGATCCGTGCTTCGGCTGCGCGACGCACGCGCTGCCGGGCGCAAGCCCGCTCGAGGTCCGCACGTTCGGACCCGACGGCGAGCCGCTCGGCGGGATGCGACGCGGCTCCGACGGCTCGCTCGAGCGGATCGAGGGAGGTGCGCGATGAGTGCCAAGCACGCAGCGGCGCCAGCCGACAAGCTCGTCTTCCTGTGCGAGTGCGGCCCGATCATCCGCGACCTCATGGACATGGACGCGCTCGAGGCGCAGGTCTCGGCGATGCCGGGCGTCGGTGCCGTCGTGCGACATGCGACGCTGTGCTCGGCCGAGGGCAAAGCCTTCGTCGCCGACAAGCTGCGTGAGAACCCGGACCTGCTGCCGGTCGTCGCCGCGTGCACGCCGCGCGAGCACCAGAAGGACTTCGACGAGGCCTGTGTCGATGCCGGGCGCAACCCGTACACGCTCGCGCGCGCCAACATCCGCGAGCAGGTCGCATGGGTCACCCCCGACCGCGACAAGGCCACCGCGAAGGCCGCCGACATGATCGCGGCCGCCGTGGCGCGCGTCGGCCGCCAGGAACCGCTCGTCGCACCGGAGCTCGACGCCGAGACCGGCGTGCTCGTGGTCGGCTCGGGTGTGGCGGGCATGACCGCCGCACTGCTGCTCGCCGACTCCGGACGCGACGTCACGCTCGTCGAGCGCGAGGCGGCCGTGGGCGGCAAGGTCGTGCTGCTCAGCGAGATCTACCCCGACATGGACTGCGCGCCGTGCTTGCTCGAGCCGGTGATGGACAAGGTGCTCCATCACCCGAGGATCGAGCTCATGCTCTCCTCGGAGGTCGACGAGGTGGTCGGCTACCTGGGGAACTTCACGGCGACCGTGCGGCGGCACGACCGGCACGTGGACACCGCGGGCTGTTTCGGCTGCATCGACATGTGTTCGGCCGGCTGCCCGGTGAGCGTGCCGGACGAGGCGAACGTGGGGATGACCGAGCGCAAGGCCGTGCACATCCCCTATGTGGGCGCGATGCCGAACGCCGCGGTCGTCGACGAGAAGACGTGCCTGCACTTCAACGGCGGTGAATGCGTCGCGTGCGTGGGCGCGTGCCCGTTCGGCGTGATCAGCCTCGATGGCGGTGACGAGCTCGTCGAACGCAAGGTGGGGGCGATCATCCTCGCGACCGGCTCGCAGCTCGCGCTCGAGGGCGGCGGCGCGTACGACCTCCCCAACGTGATGACGACGTGGGAGTTCGAGCGCATCATCAATCCCGACGGTCCCACGGGTGGCGAGATCCGTCTCGCCGACGGCTCCACGCCTGCGCGGATCGCCTTCGTGCACTGCGCCGATGCGTGCGGGGGGGCGCCCGCCGAGACGTGCTCCCAGACATGCTGCCTCGCCATCGCGAAGCAGGCACTCGAAGCGTCGCACAAGCTGCCCGACGCCGAGATCGTCGAGCTCGCCTTCGACCGCCAGCTCGGCGGCCCGCACTATGCGCATGCCGCGGCGAGCGGCGATGCGCCCGGCAACGTCCGGGTCGTGCGGCTCGAGTCCGGCGACAGCGTGAGCGTCGAGGCCGCTGAGGACGGCGGCGTCACGGTGACCGCGCGCCTCGCTGCCGCCGAACGTCCGCGCGCCGGCGCGTTCGACCTCGTCGTCATGGCGCCGCCGCACGTGGGCGACCCCGACGGTGTCGCGCTGGCGAACGAACTGGGCGTCGACGTCGACGGCGCGGGGTACGTTCTCGTCGCCAACAAGCGCCTCAAGCCCTATGCGAGCCGCGTCGACGGCGTCTTCGTCGCAGGCTCCGCCCACGCCGAGACCGACGTCGCCTCGGCGGCGACGCAGGCTGCGGCCACGGCCGGTGCGGTCCTCTCGGCGCTGGTGCCGGGACAGAGGCTCGTGCGCGAGGCCGCCACCGCTCTCGTCGACGACACGCTCTGCGGCGGTTGCCAGGTCTGCATCCTCGCCTGCCCCTACAAGGCGATCGCCTTCGATGCCGAACGCAAGGTCGCGCACGTCAACGAGCTGCTGTGCCAAGGATGCGGCACGTGCGTCTCGGCGTGCCCGTCATCGGCGATCGAGGGACGGCACTTCACCGACGAACAGCTCCTCGCCGAGATTCACACGCTCGCCGCACAGCGGCATGATGTGGTTGCCCGGTAGCCGATACGCACGCGGAGGGAAGACGACATGGCGACTCAGACACTCGACTGCATGGGAATGCGCTGTCCGCAGCCCATCCTGAAGATCACCGGGATGTTGCCCCAGATGCATCCCGGGGACGTGCTCGAGGCGACGGCGGACTGCGAGACGTTCGAGGACGACGTCCGCAAGTGGTGCGAACGCATGAACAAGACGCTGCTCGCGGTGAACAAGAGCGGCGGCATCACCGTGGTGCAGATCCAGTTCTGACCACGTGAAAACCCTCATCCTCGGGCTGGGTAATGCGATCCTGTGTGACGACGGGGTCGGCATCAAGGTCGCTCGCCTTATCGCCGAGCAGGGCGCGCCGCCCGGCGTCGTCGTCAAGGAGGCCGAACTCGCCGGCTTCGCGCTCATCGACCTGCTCGAGGGGTTCGACCGGGCCGTGGTCGTGGACGCGGTGAGACTGCGTGACGCGGAGCCGGGCGAGGTCGTGACGTTCGCAAGCGACGCCATCGAGCCATCTCTCCACTTGGTCGCAGCCCACCAGATCGACCTGCCGACGGCGCTGGAGATGGGGCGTCGGCTCGGGCGGCCTGTTCCTGACCGCGTGGACATCGTGGGAGTCCAGATCGCCGACGACACGACGTTCTCTGAGAGTTGCACACCGGCGGTCGAGGCCGCGGTCCCCGCAGCGGCGGCGGAAGCGCTCAGGCTCGCGACCCTCGGCGAGGCGTAGGCCGTCGGCCCGGAGCGCGGCGGGCGCGTGTCATACTCATCCCGAGGTGATTCGCGACATGACCGACCGGCTTGATCCGCCGACAGGCGCCATCCACATCGCAGGTGACACGCACTACCTTCCGGGGCTCACGAACTCCGGATTCATCGACGGCCTCATCATCGACACCGGCCCTGAGGCCGAGGCCTACGACAACGTCGCCACCGACTGTCTCGCCATCACCCACGGCCACGCCGACCACTTCGCGGTGGGGTCGGTGGTGCGCGACCGCGGGGCGACGGTCTTCGCCGCCCGAGACGATGCGGCGCTCGTCGAGAACCCGGACATCAACATCCGAGGCATGTTCAGCTGGGCGAAGCCGGGCGACACCCTCGTCACAAAGCTGTTCGTGGGTGTCCCGTGCAAGGTCGACGCGCTGATCGAAGACTGGGCTGACCGCCGAGCGACCCCGTTCGCGCTGCCGGGTCACACGCTCGGGCACACGGCGTTCCTCACGCGCGACGGGGTGCTGTTCACCGGCGACGCGCTCTACGAGGAAACGCTCTGGAAGCGCCACCCCCTGCCCTACGCCATCGATCCCGATCTCGTCGCGAAGTCGCTCGAACGCATCCGGGGCATCGACTTCGACTGGCTCGTGCCCGGTCACGGCGAGCTCGCCGATCGCGCACAGGCGATGCGCGACATCGCGTTCCACCTCGAGCAGATCGAGGACATCCGGGAGCTGCTGCTGACAGCGCTGCACAAGCCCCACACCACCGAGGAGGCTATCGCGCTCGTGTCGCGCAAGCGCGGGCTGTCCGACAACCCCGCAGGCTACTGGCTCGCGGTCACCACGGTGAAGGGCTACCTGGGCTCACTCCTGGGGCAGGGCAAGCTCGAGTTCTCGGTCGTCGACCACGCGGGGATGTGGCAGACGGCATCGTAGCGGTCCTTCCGCCCGAAGCCGCAGACCGATGCCATCGGCTCGCCCCGACTACTCGCTGCCCACGACGAGCCGCACGTGCTGCCGCCCCTCGCCGAGCAACTCGGCGCTCGCCGGAAGCTCTCGCGTCCAGCGCTGTGCGATCTCGCGTTCCGCTTCGCGGTGCGCATCATCGAGCAGGATCACGCACCCAGGGGCGAGGTGCGCCGACATCACCGGCACGAGACCGTAGCGACCGCCGCGCGTGTCGCCGGGCGGGCCGTCGCAGACGACAAGCGAGAAGCGGTCTGCGGGCAGCGGCGCCCGCGTCTCGTACCACTCATAGTCACCGTAGTCTGCGAGCGGGCGCCACTCGACGACGCTCGCGGGTGCGTAGCGAGCGAGTTCGGCACGGACCTTCCGGGCCCACGCATCCTGATGCTCGAGCGCGACGTGGGCCAGGCCACGCGACGCTGCGACGATGCCCACCAGCACGGTGGACAGCCCCGACCCGCACTCGAGGATCGGGCCACGCGCCTGAAGCGCTTCGTTCAATGACTCGGCGAGGAACCCCGTCATCGCGCTCCACGACTCGTTACCCCAACCATAGACGAGGTCGCCGAGAACAGGACTCCCGGCGTAGGCATGCGCCGCGGGGTCGCGGCGGAAGCGCGCCAGCGCACGGCGAAACACGTAGCGACGATGTAGCGGTCGCAGCTTGCGACGCAGTCCGCGCGGCAACACCGTGCGCGCGAGACGCCTGATATCGGACACGCGGTGGTCCTCCCCTTGCGTCTGCCGGTAGTCGGCACAGTCTATCGTGACGCTGCGAGCGGTGCAGCGTTGCGGGCCCTACGCCCCGGCGAGCGGCAGCCTGACCTCGAACCGGGTCCCGGCTTCCGAGCTCTCGAAGCCTACCGTGCCGCCCGCACGCTCCACCGTCGCGCTCACGATGGCGAGACCCAGACCGCTGCCGGGATAGGAGGCGGCGTTGCGTGCCCGGTGGAAGCGCGAGAAGACGACGTCTTGCTCGGCGAGGGGGATGCCGACGCCGGTGTCGGCGATGCTGATGACGGCCTCGTCACCCTCGCGCACTGCGGAGACCGCGATGCTCCCACCGGCCGGCGTGAACTTCACCGCGTTGTCGAGCAGGTTCTCGAAGACGACCTGCAGCTTGGCGTGATCCGCGAGCGTGACGAGCGGCTCGGCGATCTCGCCGACCGCAAGCGCCAACCCGGCCTGTTCGGCGCGCGAGGCGATGGTGTCGATCGCTTCGCGCACGAGCGCTGCGACGTCCACCCGCTCCGTCGCGCCGGCGTCACCAGCCTCGATGCGCGACAGGCGCAGCAGCCCCTGCGACAGCGACTCGATGCGCCGTGCCTGACCGAGCGCCCGCGCGACAAGGCGTCGCTCGTCGTCGGTGATCGCGGCCTTCTCGGCGAGTTCGAGGTCTGCCTCGAGCGCGGTGAGGGGCGTGCCTATCTCGTGCGCCGCATCGGCGACGAACCGGCGCAGCGACACGACGGTGGTCTCGTTGCGCTGGGCCATCGTGTTGAACGAGGCGGCGAGGCGGCCGAACTCGTCGCCTGCGACCGCGGGCGCGCGTGCCGAGAGGTCCCCGTCGGCCATGCGGTCGCTCGCCTCGGTGAGCGCGGCCAGCGGGCGCGAGATGCGACGGGACAGCAGATAGCCGGCGAGTGCCGCCAGCCCCACCGATAGCAGCGCCGCGACGATCCACGCCTGCGCGATGCCGATCAGGACAGCGCGGCCGGAGACGGGCGGCTCTGAGAGCTCGAAGTAGCCCGACTCGTTCGCGAGCGCGATGCGCAGCGAGGCATCCGACGTCGACGCCGTGTCCGCGCCGCTGAAGATCCCCTCGCCGAGCGGCTGCGGCAGTCGCTCGTCGCGGTGTTCGCCGCGCTCTCCTCGGCCACGGGTCAGCGCGGTGAGGTCGAGGCTGGTGACCGGGCCGGAGTCGGCGACGAGTACACCGCTCGCGTCGTAGAGCTTCACCCGCGCCTGCGCGGCCACGGCGGACTCGAGCACCCACTCCTGGGCGTCGGTGATGGTGCTGCCGGTCTCGGGGTTCTTGAGGATGCGCCGCGCCGCGGACTGCAGGTAGCTTTGCTCGGCGCGGTCGTAATAGCCGCCGAGAACCCCGAGCAGGATTCCGCCGAGCAGCAGCGCCGTGAGCGCCGCGATCCCGGCGTACGTGAGCGCGAGCTCCGCGCGAAGCGGACGCGAGTGCAAGGCTGCGCCCATCAGATCGCCAGCCGGTAGCCGATACCCGGCACCGTGAGTAGCAGCCGCGGGTTGCTCGGCTCGGCCTCGATCTTCTCGCGCAGCCGACGCACGTGGACGCTCACCGTCTTGTCGTCGTAGAACTCACCGTCGCCGCCCCACACGTTCTCGATGAGCTGGCCGCGCGAGAACGCCTGGCCCGGGTGCTGCGCCATGAAGACGAGCAGGCGGAACTCGGTGGGTGTGAGGCTGAGCGACGCTCCGTCGCGGGTGACCGTCGCCCGGCTGCGGTCGACGACGAGGTCGCCGACGTAGAGCACGTCCGCCTCCGCCGAGGAGAGCTCGCCGTAGGCGCGACGAAGCAGAGAGCGGATGCGTGCGAGGAGTTCTCGGAGGCGGTAGGGCTTGGTGAGGTAGTCGTCGGCACCCATCTCGAGGCCGAGGACCTTGTCGAGCTCGTCCGATTGCACCGTGAGCATGAGGATCGGCTGGCGCATGCCTGCCATGCGCATCTGCCGGCAGAAGTCGAAGCCGGAACCGTCCGGGAGTCGCACGTCGAGCACGATGAGACTCGGCGAGTTGTCCCGCGCATACGCGACACCGCCGGTTCCAGTCGACTCCCAGTGCACGTCGAACCCCTCACCGCCGATGCCCTCGACGAGGCCTTCGGCGACAGCGGGGTCGTCTTCGATCACGAGGATGCTGTAGGTGCGATCGGTCATCGCGTCTGAGGGTAGCACTGCGACGGCCGCCCCTGCGGGAAAGGACGGCCGTCGCCGCGTGCCACCTACTGCCCGGGTACCGCCGGTACGGAAGCGGTCGGGGAGACGCTCCCCTGCCCGCCGAAGCCCTGCGGGGCTCCGTGGCCACCGCGGCCGCGTCGGCCGCCGTAGCCCTGCGCGTAGTCGTCGGAGTCATCGTCATCGTGGTCGAATCCGCGACCATTGCCTCGACCCGGCCCGCCGTCTTGCATCATGCCCGGCGCCTGCTGCCCGCTGCCGAAGCCCTGCCGGCCGCTCTGCATCGTCCCCGGCAACTGCTGCCCGCCTATCGCGAACTGCCGATCGTGACCGACGCCTATGCGGCTTCCGACCGCGACGCCTGCCGCGAAGACGCCGATGCCGAGCACCGCTGCGACCGCGATCCCGCCCACGACCATCGCCACGCGCTTGTCGCCTTGCGAGACGGGTGTGGCGGCGGGTGCCGGCGGCGGGGTGTAGGCCGGGGCAGCGCCCGGCGCCATCGGAGCCGTGGCATGCTCGGCGGCCGGGGCCTCCGGTGCCGCGGGGGCGTCGGGGCCGGCTGCCGTCTCCGCGACCGGGGGAATCGGCTCGGTGGGGGTGGTGTCGTTGGTGTTGTCGGTCATCTGCGCTACCTCTGCTTTCGTCGTGCGTCAGCCGACTTGGGGCCGACGCTCTTCCTTCACTCTGGGCGCCTGGCATTGCAGCGCGCCTGCGATGCGGTTACGAGACCGCAATCATGCGGGGTGCCAGCGTGGCGATCGCGACCTAGTGCCCGCGTCCGGAGGTCGCGTGGCAGCTCGACGCCGTGCACCCGGTCGCCGGGCATGTGAGCGTGCCTGACGTCTGCGCCACGTTGGTCGCGGTCGTGTAGTAGCCTGCCGATCCGGCGGTCGTCGCCGCGACTCCGGTACTGCCCGAGGTGCCCGCTGCGAGCTCGGCGACCTGCACCCCGCCGAACACAGCCAGCGCGGTCAGAGCGGTCGCCAGCAGCACTGCGGCGGTGTTCTTGATCGAACGTTTCATGGTTCCTCCTCAAGTCGGCTGATTCCGGATCGCGCGTCCGGACAGCGCGAGCGGCTAGTGGTCTTCGACCCGGATAGTCTGGGCAGCGGGCGCGCGAGTCCCGGCAGGCCTGTGGCCGAGCGCCCGGGCCGCCCACCCGAGATGCAGCGTGAAGTGTAGGAACAGCAGCGCGATCGTCATGTCGGCGCTCACGGCGTGAAGCGCGGTCCAGGCGGCGCTCGGCATCACCGCGATGCCGAAGAACGGCAGCGCAACATGCGATATGAGCAACCCGGACAGCATCACCGCGACCGCCGAGACGAACAGCGCCGCATCCACGACCAGGTTCAGCCGCGAGGTATGCACCAGACGATCGAGGAAGGTGAGGGTGATGCGGACCGTCCACTCCCAGTTGATGACCATGTGGAGCAGGAGCGGCACTATCACCGCGATGCTGAGCCATTCGTGGATCGCGAGCCCCGTGAGCGCCGGGTTGTACGCTGCGAGGAGCGCCGCGAACATCCCGATGTCGAGAAGGATTCGGCTTCGCGCGGACATGATGGACCTCCAAGGTCGGGTTCGTCGTAGGGTGCTTCTTGGCACCGTCTCGTACTCCCAGCTTCGAAGGCCGACATTGCGATGCAACGTCGCGGCGACTACGGTTCCGTAATGTGGGCCACCGCGCCGGCAGGGCGCGCGAACGCGGGCGGCTGCACGTTCGCAACCGCCCGCGGGGTTGTGGTGTGTGTGCGTGCCTGCGCCTAGTCGACCGAGACGACCCTCACATCGCCGATGCCGCGCGTGAGGAACAGCTCTATCTTCGGGCCGTCGGCCGAGTAGGCGGCGTTCACGAGGTCGTTGCCATCGGGTGTCGCGCCGGCACTGTCGTCCCGCTCGAAGTTGTGTGCCGTGAAGTCCCCGAGCCCATCCTGAGCTCCGATGATGCGTACGCCCACGTCGCTCGGAACCCGTACCGTCAGCTCTCCCACGCCCGCCTGTATGCGCGCGGTCAGGTCGTGCGTACGCTCGCCGGAGAGGTCGAATGTCGCCTCGCCAACGCCCGTGATCGCCTCGAGGCCGGTCACGTCGACACCTCGCAGATCCACGTCACTCTCACCCACGCCGAGCTTGAGCGACAGCTTCGCGGGCATGCCCGGCGCGACCTTGATCGTCCACTCGTTCTCGGTCGTGCCGAAGTTGGGGCCGACGCCGATCTCGGGCTGGCCCACGTAGAGCACGCCGCGCGTCTCCTCGACGCTGTAGGTCACCTCAGGCTTCCACTCCGCAGGAGCGTAGGAGAACGTCGCGTCCATCGCGGTGGTCGAACTGGGCTCACCTGCGGCAAGCTTGAGCACGCCCACACCCTGCCTCACGGTCACGTCGAGACCCTCCGCCTCGCCAAGCGCGACGGCTGTCGTCTCGGTGGACACTTCGAGCCTCTTGCCCGAGGGCGTCTCGGTGAGCTTCACACGCCGACACCCTGTCGAGCCGAGCACAGCGACGGCCAGCAGCAGCGCGACTGCGATCACTACGGACTTCCTCATGACTGCGCACCTCCCACGTACGCGGGAGCTTCCGGCGCGTTCACGCCCTCGAAGCGACCCACGAGCATCGTCTTCGCCCACATCGCGTGGACCTTGCCAAGACCCTTTGCGAGCCACAGCGTCACGAACAGGCCGAGCACCCCGACAGCGACAAGCAGCGGCATCGCCCACGGCTCGATGTAGTAGCCGTACTGCAGTCCACGGATGACCGGCTCGTTGGTCAGCATCTGCACGAACGGCAGGGCGATGACCCCGGCGCACAGCGACAGCGCCGTCACCATCACGCTGAAGTAGATGGTCCCGAGCGGCAGCTGAAGCACCATGTAGAGCATCGTCGTCCACGTCCTGTAGTCCGTGAGCCAGCTCTTGATGCGCTGCCAGAGGTTGCCCTCAGCGCCTACCATGCGCGGTCTTCTCGGCATGCGCTCGCCGAGCAGACCCTCGACCATACGGCCTTCGGCCAGCGAGATCGCGCGCACGACGCCCAAGAACAAGAGCGCAAAGGGCACGCCGATGATGAGGATCAGCAGCCCGAACGTGAGCGAGATCCCGGTCACCACGAGCGTGAAGTACAGGATGCCGGTCACGAACGCCAGGAACATGTAGAACAGCGCGCCGTAGGCCGAGGGATCGAGCGCGATGCCGAAGAAGCGGCCGAGCGGGCTTGCGCCGAAGACGGACTGCGCGTGAACCGACGGCGGCTTGCGAAGCGCGGCTGCCACGGTGAGTTCGGCGGTGCGGTACGCCTCGGCGACCTCTTCCGGGGTGCCATACGCGTCGATCGCCGCAGCGACGGCTTCCGGCGTGGCAGCTGCGCCGCCCGCGTCGGCGAGTGCCGTGCGCAGGTTGTCCTCGGCATCGTAAAGTGCGTCCTGCACGAGTGCAGGGTCGGCGCCGTGAAGCGCCATTCTGAGTTCAGCGAGGTATCCCTCGACCGTGTTAGCCACCGTTCCCCTCCAGTGTCGCATCGACGAAGCCGCGTGTGCGTACCCACGCCGCTCTCCAATCGCCGAGGACGGCTCGTCCCCGGTCGGTGATCTTGTAGTACTTCCGAGGCGGACCCGAGACGCTCGGTTCCACCCGGCTGCTCAGCAGCCCGTTCTCCTCCATCGACCGGAGGACCGGGTAGAGCGTGCCCTGCTTGACCGGCACACCTTCTCCCCACGCGCCCTCGATGCTCTTCGCGATCTGATAGCCGTAGAGCGGCTCCTCAGAGCGATCGAGGATGGCGAGCAGGACGAGAGAGACGGTGCCCGCATTCAGCTCCTTTTGGAACTTGCGCAGCATGGCCTCATCGGCAGCGTCCATGACTCACCTCCCTTTCCATGTCGGCGGTGTAGTGAACACCGCAGTAGTACGAACTTCACACTAGCCGATACACAGACTACTACGAACTTCGCACTAGTCAACCCCGAAGATGTGAGAAACCGCGGAGGAGGTTCGTCCGGTGTCTCTCGGGTGGTCGTGTGGTGCCCGCGAGCGGCGATGCGCCGTCGGCAGGTTTCGCTTCTCGCCGGAACGGAGATTCTGAATACTGAACGAAACCCGTCCCCGACCCGAAAGGAGCACGCCCATGCCGAGCATCAAGGGCACGCAGACCGAGAAGAACCTGCTCAAGTCGTTCGCCGGCGAGAGCCAGGCGCGCAACCGCTACACGTACTTCGCCTCCGTCGCCAAGAAGGAGGGCTTCGAGCAGATCTCGGCGATCTTCCTCGAGACCGCCGATAACGAGAAGGAGCACGCGAAGGTCTTCTTCAAGTACCTCGAGGGTGGCGACCTCGAGATCACCACGGCCTACCCGGCCGGCAAGATCGGCGCCACCGCCGAGAACCTGCTCGCTGCCGCGGAGGGCGAGCTGATGGAGTGGGGCACCATCTACCCCGACTTCGCCAAGATCGCCGAGGAAGAGGGCTTCGCCGACATCGCGAAGCACTTCCGCGAGATCGCCGAGGTCGAGGCGCACCACGAGAAGCGCTATCGCGCACTGCTCGAGAACGTGAACGGCTACAAGGTCTTCAAGAAGGACGGCGCCGTGTTCTGGAAGTGCCGTAACTGCGGGTACGTCCACGAGGGCCCCGAGGCCCCGATGCTGTGCCCGGCGTGCGACCACCCGCAGTCCTACTACGAGCTGCTCTGCGAGAACTACTAGCAGACGTCATCCGGTCCAACGCGACCGGCCACGCACCTCAACCCGACGCCGGTCGCCCACACGCGGCCGGCGTCGCTGCGCGACGACGCGACTCAGCCAAGAAGCTTCCACACGCCGTAGACGAGCGTGCCAAGGCCGGCGAGCCCGATGATGACGACGATCGTACGAGGCTTGAACGTCGGGATGCGCTCCTTCGCGCGAGTCAGCCACTCGGCAGTTCGTTGGGGGAACAGCATCATCCCCAGCGCGGGCAGCCACAGGTCGATGGTGCCGAAGACGGTCCACACGACCACCGCGATCGCCACGAACACCATGTCACCCTCGGCGAGAACCACGACGGCGCCGATCGCGATGACTTGCCACACGAACCCGAACAGATTGGCGATGGCGATGCTGATGCCGAAGCCGAACGCGGGGAGCAACTTACCCTCCGTGTGCCGCGTGCGCTTGAACCGGTCCAGGATGTCGGGATCGGGCGTACGCAGCAGCCATAGCGCGGTGGCGATCGCCCCCACCCCGATCGTCATGTAGAGCCACGGCCCCGGGGCGCTCGCGATTGCCGTCGCTTGGGCGACGAGGTCGCGGATCTGCCGGTGGCCGTTAGTCATCGCCCCGACCACCGCCAGACTGGCCAGCACCAGCGTGAGCGCGCGCCCGGCTGTGTACGCGAGCGAGCGCCAGACCGGACGCTCGCGCTCGAGCAGGTAGATGACGTTCGGTCCCCAGACGAAGGGGCTGAGATTCGCCGCCACGGCGGCGATCGCGAGCGCCACGAGGATCAGGATGCTCTGCAAACCTCGCTCCGTCCTACTCCATTACCTTGGTCGCCTCGGCGAGGTCGAGCCGGAAGATGCGGCGCACAGGCGGAATCTCGGAGAGCAGCACGACCGCGACCATCAACACGCAGATCTGCGCGATGCTCCCAGGGTAGATGTAGGCCTGCAACTCGAACCCCTCGATGTCGAAGTACGCGAACAGCGCGTTCGCCGCCTGCACGCCAAGCCACAGCCCGAGCGGGATCGCCGCGATCGCGATCGCGAGGTTCTCGAGCGTGATCATGATGGTCAGACGCACGTTGTCCTCGCCGATCGTGCGCATGGTGGCGATCTCGCGAGTGCGCTCCGTGACGTTGGCGGTGAAGGTGGTGAAGACGACCACGAACGCGAGCGCCGCCCCGAAGCCGAGCAGCACCACACCGAAGAAGTCGAAGAGTTCGAGCCACTTCTTCAGCTGCTCGACGTAGCTCGCCTTCACCTGCACGGCGGCCGAGCCGGGCAGGTCGTAGATGTCGTCTCGAATCCGACCGGCCCGGGCGGGATCGGCGTCGATGTAGAGGGCGTTGTAGGTGGTGACCGGCGCGCCCTTGAGCTGCGCCGCCGCGTCGAGCGACAGGTACGCCGGCTGCCCCAGCATCTCGTCGGAGAGCGCACCCACGCGTAGCGTGACCGGATCGTCGACGAGCGGCGAGTCCACCTCGACACGCGATCCGGGCGCGACGCCGAGCGTACGCGCGATCGACGATGCGAGCACGAGGTCGCCTGCTGCAAGCGCTTCGGCGGGCGGCGCGCCGCCCGCGGGATCGAAGCCGTGGAAGTCGGCTTCGGGCGTCATCGCGGTGACCACGACGTCCTCCTCGGCGGTTGGCGAGGAGAGGGTGACGGGGAGCATGAACGCCACTTGGACGCGCTCGACGCCTGTCATGCGGCGGACCTCGGCGACGCGGGCGCTGCCGTATGGCGCATCGAAGGCGGCCATGATGTCCCAGCGCTCAATGTCGGTGAACGCCTTGTCCATGATGTAGTCGATCGAGTCGAACATCGCGACCGTCGACACCGAGAGGACCATCGCGAAGGCGATGCCAAGGATCGTGTAGACACTGCGCCGCTTCGCGCGGAAGACGTTGCGCAGCGGCACGCGGAACGTGAACGTGCGCGGGAGGATCGGCGCGAGTGCGCGCTCGATGAGCGGAATGTGGCCGCCGGAGAGCGAAACGTTGGGATCGGAGTGCATCGCGATCGCCGGCGCCAGCCGAGACGAGCGCCACGCCGGCATCGCCGCTGCGGCGGCACACGACGCCACAGCGAGCACCACGGCGATCAAGGCCACCTGCGGGTAGAATCCGGTGGTCATGAAGGGCAGGCCGAGCATCGACACGTACATGCTCGCGACGCCGATCGAACCCCAAAGCCCGAGTCCGACGCCGAGCACCGAACCTGCCGCCGCGATGAGCATCGCGATCGTCAGGTAGTGACCGAGTATCTGCGCATCGCTGTAGCCGAGCGCTTTCGCCAGCCCGATCTCGCCCCGCTGCGCCTGGACGAGCCGCGAGAGCGCGATGAACAGCGACATCGAGCTGATCGCGAGCACGAGCGCGGGCAACGAGCGCGCCATCAGCTGGTTCTGCCTGAGTTCGGAATCCAGACCGCCGTAGCTTGGCATGTCGTCGCGCAACGCGGTCGAGATGAGGCCGTAGCCGGCGAGCTCGTCCTCGACGTCCTCGGCGAGTTGCTCGATATCCACGCCGGGGTCGGCCGCGACGACGACGTCGTTGCCGGAGTTCGAGGTGCCGAACAGGTACTCGATGCCCTCCTCGGTTGTGTAGACGACGGCGAAGGTGCCGGGTGCGGGCAACGTGCCCTCGCTCTGCATCGCGTAGAGGTTCTCCGGATCGATGCCGATGCCCACCACCCGCATCGCCTTGCGTTCACCGCCGATCAGCAGCGTCAGCTCGTCGCCAAGCTGCGTGTCCGTGTCCGACGCGAACTGCGTGCTCAGCAGCACCTCATTGCGCGCCGCCGGCGCCGGGAATCGTCCGGCCTCGATGTGCACCGCGTTCAGCTTTGCGCCCGCTCCCGCAGAGCTGATCACGCGCGCGGTCGCCTGCTCTCCGCCTTGGCGCTCGAGCCCCACGTCGTCCACGGTCCGCACCATCGCCGCGGAGACACCCGGCACTCGCTCGACCGCGCGCGCAGCCGAGAGCGGCATGCGGTCGACGCGCACGCTGAAGTCGGCGAAACGCAGCGTGTCGTAGGCGTGGTCGAGGGACGTGCGGAGGTTGTAGTAGCCGTTCTGGAAGGTGACGTAACTCATGATGCCGATGGCGATGAGCACCACGAGCGCGATGAACTGTCCCTTGTGCGCGGGCATGTCGCGCCACGCCTTCAGGGTCAGCGTACTGATGCCCCGGCGCCGCCTCACCAGCTCACGTCCTCCGGGTCCAAAGGATTCTCGTTGACCTCCTGCGAGACGATGTGGCCATCCCGCAGCTGCAGCACCCGGTCGGCGATCGCGGCCAGAGGCTGGTTGTGAGTCACGAGCACCACCGCGGCGCCTTCCTCGCGGTTCACCTCGCGAAGCACCTTGAGCACGAGTTTGCCGGTCCGGAAGTCGAGGTTTCCGGTCGGCTCATCGCCGAGGATCAGCTCCGGTGCCTTCGCGAGCGCTCGCGCGACCGCCACGCGCTGCTGCTCGCCGCCCGAGAGTTGCGCCGGGAAGTGGCCGGTCCGCTCGGCGAGCCCGACCTTGGCCAGCAGCTGCGCAGGCTCGAGATCGGGACCGCTGCCGTCGCGCTCGGCGAGCTCGAGGGCGAAGCGGACGTTCTCCTCGGCGGTGAGGGTCGGGATCAGGTTGAAGAACTGGAAGACGAACCCGATATGCTCGCGGCGGAACAGCGTCAGTTCGCGGCGGTTGAGATGCGAGATGTCGTGCTCGCCGAAGGAGACGGAGCCACTGGTGGGTGCGTCGATACCGCCGAGGAGGTTGAGCAGCGTCGTCTTGCCGGAGCCTGAAGGTCCGAGAATCGCCACGAACTCGCCGCGATAGATCGTGAGCTCGTCGACGTGGAGCGCCTCGACGTCGACCTCGCCCATGCGGTAGACGCGGCGGACGTCGCGCATGACGATGAGCGGCTCCCGGGTACGCAAGACTCCCCCGTCGCCGTATGTGTCGCGGCTTCCATCGTGCCCTGCGCTCGACATGCGCTCACACCCCCGTCAGGTGCGGTCCGACTACAGGCGAAACGCAGCCTACGGCGCCTGGGGTGACCCGCATGCTTTCGGCTCCGTAGAGCGTACCCGCGCACGGGTGCCGCTAACGCGAGCGGGCGCGGCGCGCGCGCCGGCGCGCTACTTCACGATCTTGCTGATTGGGATCTCGAGGATGTCCTCGGCGCCCGCGGCCTTGAGCTTCGGGATGAGGATGTTGACGGTGGACTTATCGGCGACAGTCGTGACCTCAAGATCGCTCGAACCGTAGAGCTTCGAGACGGTCGGGTGCTTCATCGCCGGCAGGCAGCCGATGACGGCGTCCAGCTTGAGCTCCGGGACGTTCATCGAGAGCAGCACCCGGCCCCGCGCCTCGATCACGCCGAGCAGCAGCGTGCGGATCTCCTCGATCTCGCGGCGCCTCTCGGGATCGGCCCACGCCTCCTTGCTGGCGAGCAGGCGCGTCGTGGAGGTGAGCACGACGTCCACGATCTTGAGCCCGTTGCGGCGCAGCGTCGACCCGGTCTCAGTGAGGTCGACGAGGGCATCCATCATGTCCGGGACCTTGGCCTCGGTGGCGCCGTAGCTGAAGTGCACCTCGACCGGGATGCCCAAGTCATCGAAGAATCGCTTCGTGACCTCGGGGAATTCGGTCGTGATGCGGCTTCCCGGCCTGATGTCGGCGGCACTCTGGACCGGCGAGTCGTCCGGGACCGCAAGAACCATCTTCACGACGCCGGTACCGGTCTTGGCATAGGGGAGCTCCGCGACCTCGACGACATCGGCGCCCGTCTCCGTGATCCAGTCGAAACCGGAGATGCCCAGATCGAAGTAGCCGTTCTGCACGAAGATCGGGATCTCCTGGGGCCTGAGGATCTTCACCTTGCCGATGCGCGGGTCGGCGATGGTGGGGTTGTACTCGCGGCTGGACTTCTTCACTTCGAGGTCCGCCTGCGAGAACAGCAGCAGGGTCTGCTCGCCGAGAGAACCCTTGGGAAGCGCGATGGTCAGCATGTGGTGACTCCTGTCGTGTTCGCCATGCAACGCCTGCTTGCGCGCCGAGGCACTCTATCACTCTACTGAAGTGTAGCAGATGGTCGACGCGCACACCGCAGCCCGGCGCGAAGGGCCCAGCCTTCATGGCTGGGCCGGGCTCCGACCGCAACCACTCAGCCGACGGCGATGAGCTCCGCCGCGAACACCCACAGCGCGCCAAACGCGCCGGCGAGATACAGGATCGGTGGCACGAACAGCAGCCCCACCCAGTACCGGCGCGAGAACCACGCGAACAGGGCGAAGATGAGTGCATCGCCCACGGTGAAGAAGAAGAACAGCCCGAGCGGTCCGAGCGCGCTCGCGAACTGAAGCCCTGGAGGCAGCGCGGTCCCGGCGTCAGCAGCCATACGCAACACCACCGGAGTGAAGCTCAAGATGAAGGCGACCTGCCCGACGACGAGCACGGTCGAGACGGCGAACGCGATCCAGAAGACGACGTCGAACCGGCTTGCGGCCCGCGGCAACCCGCTGCGCGGCGCTGCGGTCTGCTGGCCCCTCTCCTCCACCGGTCCCCTCCTCTCGCGCCCGTCACCCCCACCTTACCGACTGGGGGTGTGCGGTCAAGCACGGCCGCCGAGAACACGCTCAGAAACGAAGACGGCACCCCGCGCAAGCAGGGTGCCGTGAAGTCCAGGGACAGCCGCCGCCGGAGGGATGCCGGCGACGGCTCAAGGGGGGCTAGATCAGGTGGAGCAGGATGGCGATCGCCATGACCGCTGCGACCATCGCGACGGTGCGACCGTAGAACACGTGGCCCTCACTGAAGCTGTCATACATCTCAAACGCCTCCTTCGGTGCGACCGTTCGGTGGCCGCGGTCGTTCTGTAGCTATCTTCGGGCCGAAAACACCCAAGAACAATTGTTGGTTTCTAACTATTACAGTAAGCTTTGCTACATAATGCTGAACGTCAATCGACTCAGAATGCTGCGCGAAGTGGCTTCGCGCGGCACGATCGCGGCCGCGGCCGAGGCTCTGTTCATGACGCCGTCAGCCGTGTCGCAGCAGATGGCGGTGCTCGAGCGGGAGGCCGGCGCGCAGCTGCTCGAACGTCACGGCCGCGGCGTGCGCCTCACCGACATCGGCTCGCGGCTCGTCACCAACACCGAGCGCATACTCGCCGACATCGAGCGGGCCGAGGCCGACATCGCTGCCGCATCGCAAGGAGTCGTCGGCCGCGTGCGCGTCTCGGCGTTTCCCACCGGCGCGCGGGCGCTGCTGGTTCCGGCGCTGGCCGGACTCAAGGAGCGCTTCCCGAATCTGCGAGTGTCCATGGTCGACCTCGAGCCGGAAGAGTCGCTGCCGGCGCTGAAGAACCGCGACCTCGACGTCGTCGTCGCCTACGAGTGGGGACTGCTCCCGCGACTGGCCGATCGCGGCATCGAGCGCGAGCAGTTGCTGACCGAGCCCGTGTATCTCGCACTCCCCGCGGATCACCGCCTCGCCGGGCGCGGCTCGGTGGCCCTGGCCGACCTTCGTGACGAGGAGTGGATCGTCGGACGAGATGCGACATCCATGCTCGATCTCGTCGTCGCAGCCACCCGCCGCCAGGGCTACGAACCGAGGACGGACTTCCACTCGATGGACTTCCAGGTGATCCTCTCGGCGGTGGGGGCGGGCCTGGGGGTCGCGCTCGTGCCGCCACTGGCGCTGATCGGCAACTATCCGTCCGTGCAGATCACTCGCGTGCGCGACCTGTCGATCGAGCGGACGATCTGGGCCGCCGTGCGCAAGGGCAGCCGAGGCACCCCCGGGATCGCCGCGGTCCTCGATGCGCTGGAACGGGCCGCCGCCGACCTCGCCGACCGCATCCCCGCGCCCGCGGAAGAGCCCCCCGCCGAGCCGGTCGTCTAGCGCTCGCGAGCACCGTGCGGGTAGCGCCTGCGGGTGGCGCCGATGCTACACTTGCCGCGCCGACGGTGTACGGCCCGACAGGCGGCGACGGCGGAGGATTCGAGTGACGAACTCGTTCGGTGACACGAAGATCTGCGTGATCCTGCCCGCTCACAACGAGGCAGAACTCATCGGCGGCGTCATATCCGGGTTGCCCGAGTACGTGAGCTCGATCGTCGTCGTGGACGACGTGAGCACCGATGACACCGCAGCCGTTGTCGAAGCGCTCAACGACCCGCGCGTCACCCTCGTGCGTCATGCGAAGAACACCGGGGTGGGCGGCGCGATGATCACGGGCTACAAGACCGCACTGGACCTGGACTGCGACATCCTTGTGAAGATGGACGCCGACGGACAGATGGCGATCAGCGACCTGCCGCGCCTGCTGCGCCCGCTCGTGAACGGCATCGCCGAGTACGCGAAGGGCAATCGCTTCTACGTCATCAACGCGAACCGGACGATGCCGCGGACCCGCAAATTCGGGAGCGTCATCCTCACGTTCATGACGAAGATGGCGAGCGGCTACTGGCACATCTTCGATTCGCAGTGCGGGTTCACGGCGATGCGCGCCCACATGCTCAAGATGATCGACCTCGACGCGATCGCCCGGGATTACTTCTTCGAGAACGACATGCTCATCTGGCTCAACACTGCCGACGCGCGCGTGGTGGACGTGCCTATCAAGACCCTGTACGGCGATGAGGTCTCCGACGTGCGCATCTCTCGGATCATGTGGTCGTTCCCGCCGAGGCTCATCCGGGGCTGGTTCTTCCGAGTCGCCCGCAAGTACCTGCTCATGGACTTCGGCGCTATAGGTGCGCTCGGGATCTTCGGGACGGTGTTGACGCTGTTCGGCGGATCGTACGGTGCCTACCGGCTGATACAGGCCAACATCACCGGCGTGCCCACGACCACCGGTACCGTCATGTTCGCGGTCCTTCCGCTCATCGTCGGGATCCAGTGCCTCCTGCAGGCGTTCCTCATGGAAGTGGCCGAGTCACCGGGCGCCGAGGAGACGCGCGGCTACATCCACGACCTCATCGACACAGGCGACATAGGCTGACGCTTTGCGGCCGAGCCACTACCGGCCGATGACGACGGCCCGACGCCAGAACGTGCTCGTCTCCAGCGCCTTGACGACGAGCGAGCCCACGTCCGCCCTCGCGATCCGCTTCGCCTTGGGCAGCAGGGAGCCGTCGAGCGCGAGCCGGTAGTTGCCCGCGGCCGGCTCGTCGGTGAGCCCGACAGGACGCACGATCGTCCAGTCGAGGTCGCTCGCCATGATCCGCATCTCCATGTCCTCGAGGTCGTCGTAGGTCGACCGGAGTGCTGTTGCGACCATCAGGCGATACGCAGGCGACAAGCGGTTGTCGTTGCGAGCGAACGTACCGGCGGCACTCACGGCGGCGAGTCTGCGCACCCCGTGTTCGGCCATCGCATGGATGACGTTGGCGATGCCCGGCTCGTGATTGCCCGCGCCCGACAGCGCGAAGGCGACGGCCGACTGTCCCGTGATCGCGGCTGAGACCGCATCGAAATCTCGAACATCGCCGTTGGCGCGGTAGAGCGCAGGATGGTCCGACGGTAGCGGCGTCTTGTGTACGAACGCGGTCACGGTGTGGCCGTGACCGAGCGCCCGCTCGACGACGTGCCTGCCGGTTCGCCCGGCGGCCCCGAAGACGACGAGGTTCATGTGTGACTCCTTCGCGAGTGAGGCGCGCGGGCGGAAGCATCGGCCTCCGCCCGCGCTGCTAGCACAAAATGCTACTTCACTCGCACTTTGACTGCGAGTTCCTTGCCGTCCACGAAGAACGGCTGGTCCGCACTGCTGAGCTTGTCGTCCATGTCGAAGTTGAACAGGCCGGGATCCGCCGCGTCTGTGTGCAGCGCCACGAGCAGGTTCGACGTGAGCGGAAGTGGATCGAGGGGCACGATGGCGTCAGACGTCTCGCCGGACGGGACGTGCAAGAGCCCGACGCGCTGACCAGGCCCACCGTCCTTCTCGAGGTGCACGACGATCCACGCATCGTTCGGTACGACTGCACGCGAGACCGTGACGGTACTCGTGGCTCCGATCTGGTCGGACGCGACGAGCGAGGCCTCTCCGGCAGCCACCGGGACCCCGAACTCACGGATCTTCACGACCGAGGCGAGCTCCTTCTCGTCGACGAAGTACGGGCGGTCGGGGCTCATCTCCTTGTTCATCATGTCGAAGTCGAACTCGCCTGCGGTTCCGCGATCCGCGTGCACCGCCACGATCACGTTCGGTGTGGTCAGGTCCTCAAGCTGTACCTTCACATCGGTGGACTCGCCGCGCTTGACCTTGGCCAGCCCCACGCGCATGCCCGGCTGGCCGTTCATGTCCGCGTGAACCACGATCCACGCATCGCCAGGCGTGAGCACGCGCTTGACCGTGAGCTCCTGGGCGCCGTCCTGGTCCTCAGCGACCTCAAGCTGAGCCTTGTCGGCCGAGGCCACGTAGCCCCACACCTCTGTGTTTTCGGGCTTCTCGGTCGTGGTTTGCGAGCATCCGGCGAGGCCGAACGCGAGTACTGCAAGCACTGCCAGCCCCAGGCCGGCGAGGTTCTTTCGCTTCATGAGTGTGTCCTTTCAGGCCGCCGACGGCTCGGGGGTCGGGGCGGCGGGAGTCTTGGTCGAGGGCTTCTCGGCGGCGCGCAGCTTGGGCTTGAAGCGCCGGAGAAGCAGGGAGTTCGTGACGACGGAGACGCTCGAGAACGCCATCGCGGCACCGGCGATCCACGGGAACGGCGAGAGCAGGCCGACCGCGGCGACCGGAATGAGTACGGTGTTGTAGCCGAGTGCCCAGATGAAGTTCTGGCGGATCTTGCGCATGGTCGCGCGGGACAGCTCGATGGCGGTGACGACATCACGCAGGTCGTTCTTGATCAGCACGATGCCGCCGGTCTCCATGGCGACGTCGGTGCCGGCGCCCATGGCGATGCCCACGTCGGCCTGAGCGAGCGCCGGCGTGTCGTTGATACCATCGCCGACCATAGCGACCGTGAGGCCCTGCTCCTGGAGCTTGGCGACCTCCTCGGCCTTGTGCTCGGGGAGCACCTCGGCCAGGACCTGATTGGCCGGGATTCCGGCCTGCGCGGCGATGACCTCAGCGGTGCGGCGGTTGTCGCCGGTGATCATGAACACCTTCACGCCGCTGGCTTGCAGCGCCGCGACGGCTTCAGCGGAGTTCTCCTTGAGCGTGTCGGCGACCGCGACCATGCCGGCCAGCTTCTCGCCGTTGACGCCCACGAGCATGACGGTCTTGCCCTCACCCTCGAGCTCCTCGATGCGAGACTCGAAGCAGGAGATGTCGATGCCCTCGCGCGTCATGAGCTTGCGGTTGCCGAACGCGACGCGCATGCCGTCGACGGTGCCCTCGACCCCGTGCCCCGGAATCGCCGAGAAGCCCTCGACGCTGGGGATGTCGATCTCACGGAGCTTGGCGTGGGCGACGACCGCCTCGGCCAGAGGGTGCTCGGAGTTCTTCTCGAGCGCCGCAGCGAACGTGAACATGCGGGTCGTATCGTGGCCCTCTGCGAGTTCCACGTCGGTGACCTCGGGCTTGCCGTGCGTGAGGGTACCGGTCTTGTCGAAGACGATCGCTGAGATCTTGTACGCGGTCTCAAGCGCATCGCCGGACTTGATGAGGATGCCGTTCTCGGCGCCTTTGCCGGTACCGACCATGATCGCGGTCGGAGTGGCCAGACCGAGCGCGCACGGGCACGCGATGACGACGACGGCGATACCGGCGAGCAGCGCGGCGATCCACCAGCCGTTGACGGCCGCAGCCATGAGGATCGGCTGGAACATCACGAACGCGCTCTCGGGATCGGGCTGCGCACCGAAGATCGCGGGACCCGCGAACGCCCAGAACAAGAACGTGAGCAGCGACGCCCCGATGACGAACGGGACGAACACGGCGCTGATGCGATCGGCGAATCGCTGGACCGGCGCCTTGGAGCCCTGCGCCTCCTCGACGAGTCGCACGATCTGTGCGAGCGCCGTATCCTTGCCGACCTTCGTCGCGCGGAACATGAACGTGCCGAGCTTGTTGATGGTGGCGCCGATGACCTGGTCACCGGAGCTCTTCTCGACGGGGATGGGCTCGCCGGTGAGCATCGACTCGTCCACGGCGCTGTGGCCTGACGTGACGATTCCGTCGACCGGCACCTTCTCGCCAGGACGCACGACGATCATGTCGCCGACGACGACCTGCTCGACAGGCACGTCGAACTCCTCGCCGCCGCGGATGATGCGGGCGGTCTTGGCGGCCAAGCCCATGAGCTTCTTGATCGCGTCGGAGGTGCGGCCCTTGGCGCGCGCCTCGAGCAGCTTGCCCATGAGCACGAACGTGATGAGCAGGGCCGACGTCTCGTAGAACGCCGGCTCCATCTGGACCGCAGGGATGAAGGTCGCAGCGACCGAGTAGCCATAGGCTGCGGTGGTGCCGATCGCGACAAGCAGGTCCATGTTGCCGGTCATGCGCTTGAGCGCGTGGTAGGCGCCCTTGTAGAAGCGCGCGCCCATGACGAACTGGACCGGCGTAGCGAGCAGGAACATGAGGTACTTCGAGACCATCATCGGGTCCCACGCGCCGCCCACGGTGCTGGCAAGCAACTCGGCGATCTTGAGCGGGATGAGCTCCATGAACGGAGGGACCATCGCGATGATGAACAGCGGCACAGAGAGGCCGACAGACCACGCGAACATGCGGACCTCGGCCTTGTAGGCGCGGGCCTGCTCCTCGGCCTGCACGTCGACGGCGTCGGAGCCCAACGCGACTTCGACCTTGACGGTCGCACCGTAGCCAGCGTCCTTGATGGTCGTGATGATCTCGTCGATGCCGACAACCTCGGGATCGAAGTCGACGACTCCGGTGTTGGTGGCGAGATTGACGTTGACGCCCATCACGCCGTTGAGCTTGCCGACGACCTTCTCGATGATCGCCGAGCAGGACGCGCAGGTCATGCCGGTGATCGCGAGCGTGACGCGGCCTGCGATCGGCGCCTCCTCGGCGGCACCTGCGCCCGCCTGCGAGAGCAGCGTCGCGTGGTAGCCGAGGCCATCTACGATGGCCGCGATCGCCGCTGTGTCGAGCACGGCGGGGTCGTACGTCGCGTTGAGCCGCTCCATCGCAAGGTTGACGGTCGCTGTCTCGATGCCAGCGGTCTTGCCGAGCACCTTCTCGATGATCGCCGAGCAGGACGCGCACGTCATGCCGCCGACTGCAAATGTGGCTTCGGCGGCCGCGACGGAAGCGGGCGGCTCGCTTGAGGTGGGAAGTCCCTCCGCGACGACGGCGGGCTCGACGGCCGGCTCGACTGCCGCCTGAGTGGGCGCCTCGACGGCAAGTTCGACCGCGGGCTCGGGCTCCTCGGGGACGATCGGGCACGCTACGGGACCGCATGCGTCAGCGACCGGCTCGGCGACCGACGGTGATGCGTCCGGCGCCACGACCGGCGCCGCGACCGGCGCCGCGGTCACGGGCGAAACCGCTACTCCCATGCGTGCGACGCGCGCGGCGATCGCGGACGAAGCCGCTGCGGCAGCCGCGACTGACGGCGAGCCGTCGGAAGCCGGGCGGGCCGCCGGTGCCACGGGCGTCGACGCAGCGGGCGCGGGCGCTGCTGGGGCGGCGGTCACCGGTGTGGACGCGGGCGCAGGCGAAGCGATGTCGTCCGCGACGTGCGGCTGGGCGGGGGTCTCGACGGCGACTCCTGCGACGCGCGCGGCGATCGCAGCGGATGCTGCGGTAGCTGCGGCGACGGCGGCAGGGACCCCGAGGCCGGACGGCGCTTGACCAGCGGGCTTCTCGGCAACCGGCTCATCGTGCGAGGGCTGCTCTTCGGGCAGCTCCCCGACGAGCGCCATGCTGCGGACGAACGGCTTGCCGGGCGTGAAGCCAGCTGCGGTGACGGCCTCGGCGAGGGACTCGAGAGCGACCTCGCGATCGAGGTAGACGGTCACCGAGTGGTCTGCCGCATCGCCGATAGCGGCGGCGACTCCCGGGATCTGAAGGGTGTGCATGGTCACGAGCTTCTCGCAGGCACCGCAGTGCATGCCGAGAGCGCTCAGCTTCAGCTTGCGGTACGAGGAGCGCACGTCTACGGCGTCCTCGGCCGGGTCGTTCGCCAGCGCGGGCTCGGGTACCGCCTCGGGCGCCGGCGACACCGTCTCCGGGGCGACCGTCTCGGCGGGGAGGCTCGCGATCTCGACCTCCAGTGCATCCGGTTGCGGTTCGGGCCGCTCGGCGTGCGTGTGCTCGGACTCGGGCTCGGGCACGTGGCCCGTCTGCAGAATCAACTCGACGTCTCCGATGTCTTCTCTATCGGCCTCGATGGGCATCTCGACCGCGGCGGCGGCGTCGGTACCCGTCAGGACGGTGGGTTCGCCCGGCACGAAGCCGGCACGTACGACGGCGGTCAGGATCTCGTCGACCGGCACATCCGGATCGGTATAGATGACGACCTGGCCGCTCGCGTGGTTCGCGAGCACCGCCTCGATCCCTCGTATGTCACTGAGCCAGGCCGTGAGGACCTGCTCGCACGAGTGGCAACGCATGCCCTCGACGCGCAGCCGCACGACAGCTCTCTCTTTAGCGGGCAACATGGCTATCACCTGTTCGATGGTTGTCTCGTGTCATGAATGGACCGCCTACTCCACGACGATCTGGCCGAAGACCATCTGCATGCCGCACGAGAAGGCGTAGGTCCCTGCCTCGAGCGCGGGCAGCTTGACCACCTTCGGGCCGGCGGTCAGGTCCTCAGAGAACCCGAGGTCGGCCGAGACGATCTGCGCAGTGCAACCGCTGCTCTGGCCGAACGTGATCTCGGCCGGCACGCCCGCCTTGAGCTTGATGATGTTCGGCGAGTACGTACCCGCAACGTCCACGGAAATCGTCTGCACGTCGCCATCGACCGTCGCGGTTCCCTCGACGGGATCGCCGGTCACGCCGTTCTCGGTCGGGGCACCGGTGCCGCAGCACGCGCACGCGGGGGCCGAACCATCTGCCGGCGTGGCCGAATTCTGCGACGCCTGCGTGACGAGCGCCTGGGCATCCCCAGCGCCAGCGCCGACCGTGGTCGAGCCGGTCCGGGCGGATGCGAACTTGTAGGCGCCAAGGAATGCGGCGACTACGAGCCCGCCGATGATGACGATCTGTAGGGCCGTATTCTGCTTCTTGGTTTGAGTGGTATCGGTCATGGGGTGTGATCCTCCTATGTCTTGGTTACGAGAAGAAGCCGCCGAGCGCAAGCCCGACGATGACGGCAGCGGCAACGCCGCCGACCGCCAGTGTGAGTTGAACGGGGGTGAGTCCAAGCGCTACGGGCGCCGAAGCGCGGCCCCGCCTGCGGACCATGTACAGCGCCCCGCCGGTGGCCGCGAAGGTCACGACGAGCCACAAGAGCGGTGAACCGGGAACAGCACCCGCGCCACCGCCGACCACGAGCGTGCCGGACATCATGCCCATCTGGCACGTCATCGTGTAGCTGCCCGCCTTGGCGGCCGGGACGTCGACGGCGGTCACGCCGTTGGGAGTGAGGGCCGCGTCAACGCCGAGTTGCGGCAGAACGAGCCGGTCGGAGCACGGTGCGTCTTCCTGCCGGTCGACGATCAGCCGCACAGGTGTATCGGCGGGGATGGTGACCGTCGCTGGGACGTACTGCGTGTTCACGATCGCGAGGGGGATCTCGACGACACCGTCGGCCGCGGTCGTGTACTCGGTCGCAGCGGCATTGCCGCCCGTACCGACGAATGCGGTCTTGATCGTGTTGAACGTGACCGGAGAGCCAGCTAGCGTCGCCGCACGATTGATGAACACCAGTCCGAAGACCATGACGACCACGGCAAGCACCAAGGACAGGCGGTGCTTCCAGTCCTTCGGGATGAAGCTCGAAGCGATGCCGAAGACGAGCATGAGCGGCGCGGCTCCGAGCCCAAAGGCGAGCATCGCAACGCCACCGCCGAGCACTCCGGCGACGATTCCGCCGCCGAGCGCAGCACCCGCACCCGCAGCGGTCAGCTGTGCGGCCTGAAGCGGCGCGCACGGCATGAACCCGGTCAGCAGACCGAACGAGATCGGCGTCGCGATCGAACTCACGCCCTCCTCGGCGTCGGCCTTTGCCTTGCGGCGGAGCTTCGACAGGGACGTGATGAGGAACTTGGGAGGTCTGGGCGTCAGCCGGGCTGCCCACGGGACACGGCCCGTCATGCCGAGACCGAGGATGATCATGAAGACGCCTGCGGCGAACATGATCCACGGGCTGATCGCCTTGAGCGTCGCGCTCAGCGCGAACCCGACGCCACCGAGCACCAGACCGGTGAAGACGTAGCTCGCTATCTTGGCGAGATGGTAGGCCACGTTCGGCGCGATCTTGCGCGTCCAGTGGTCGTCGTCCTCGCCCTTCACGGCGTAGGTGACGACCATCGGGCCGCACATCGAGATGCAGTGGACGCTCGTGGCGAGGCCCAGCGCGAACATGGATAGGAACAAAGCTGTCACGTCAGGTGACTCCTCATAGGTAGGTGGAGGTCACATGCGCGCGGATGCGGGCATGCGTCAACACCCGCAATCGGACACAACAGTGCGTGCCTGAATGCGGCTACGAGGAGCTCCTAGACCCTGAATCGCTCTCCACGAGGATCTTCAGGCGGAGGCGGCGGATTGCTCACGCGCGCCAGCACGGGGCGCGAGGTCATCTGAGGGGCGAACAGCACAAGTGCCGCCACGATGGCCGCGACAAGCGTGAGAAGGATCGAGTACGAAACCGCTGGCAGGGTGCTCGCAGGGGCGGTGAAGTAGGCCCACTCTCCCGGGCAATCCGAGGTGACCCGCGGACCGCTGAACGGGACGAACGGCATCGCGCCCATACTCATGTCGCAGCCGATCATGGTGCACGTCGGAACCGCGATCGCGACAAGCGCGACCACGATCGCCAACGGCATCACCAGCTTACGCATGTGAGCGAGAATGGACACGTGACCCCTTCGGAACGTGTTTCGCCGCCGACAGCAGTGCAATTCCTATGCCGAGAAAGCATCGCCGCGCGATGTCGCGTCCGTGCTACTCCCCGACCGGATGCCCCAGTTGTCGCTCCGGATGGAACGACAGCGCCACGGAGTTGATGCAGTACCGCAACCCGGTGGGCTCGGGACCGTCACCGAACACGTGGCCGAGATGCCCCCCGCACGCGGCGCACCGAACCTCGACTCGATGCATGCCGAGTGAATCGTCCGTGTGCTCGGTGATCGCTTTGGGATCGACGGGAGCCCAGAAGCTCGGCCAGCCGCATCCGGAATGGAACTTCGTCTCCGAACTGAACAGCAACGTGCCGCAGCCGGCACACTCGTACAGGCCGGGTTCCATCACGTCAGTGAGTGCGCCCGAGAACGCGGGCTCGGTACCGGCCCTGCGAAGGACCCGGAACTCCTCCGGCGAGAGCATCTCTCGCCACTCATCGTCCGATCGATCGATACGCCGTGTCATGCCCCATCCTCCCCCGATGATTGAGCCATGCTCCGAGTGTACCTGAGTCGCAACGCGATGGCGCGCAACCCGGGTCACCCAACGGGAAGGGCCCCGTGCACGGCAGCGCGGGGCCCTTCCCAAGAGGATCCGCGAGGAAGGCTCGCCCTGGCTGAACGCCATCGTGAGGCAGGGCAGGCCTGTGTCTCGCGGGTGCGCCCCTCCCGAGGCGCACTCTTCGAATACCACCCGCACCAGGCGGGGTCGAGGCATTGTGCAGCTCAGGTGACGAATTGCGGCCTGACGGTGACGAACTGCAGCTCAGGGCGGTGCATGGGCCGTCTATCTACTGCTCGAGAGCGTTCGCCAGTTGCTCGAGGAAGAGCCCCACGTCCGTCACGATGCCGACCGTCTGCCAGCTACCTCGGTCGGCGAGTTTGGTGACAACGGCCGGGTTTATGTCGACGCACACCGTGGTGGTCGACGCGGGCAGCATGTTGCCCGTCGCGATCGAATGCAGCATCGTCGAGAGCATCAGGCATGCCCCCGCCTGCTGGGCGTAGGCGCGCATCGCCGTCTGCGCCTCGATGACGTCGGTGATGACATCGGGCAACGGCCCGTCGTCGCGGATCGAGCCCGCGAGCACGAACGGCGTCCCCGTCGTCACCAACGTGTGCATCAGCCCCTGCGTGATCACGCCCTTCTCCACCGCCGAGGCGATCGAGCCGCAGCCCCGCACGACGTTGATCGCGCGCAGATGGTGTTCGTGCCCGCCGAGCGCCGGGAGCCCGTCGGCAAGGCCCACGCCCAGCGACGTCCCGTACAGCGCGCTCTCGATGTCGTGCGTCGCGACCGCGTTTCCGCCGAACAGCACGGTGATGTAGCCCATCCTCACCAGCCGAGCGAGTTCGCCGGCCGCCCCGGTGTGCACGACCGCGGGCCCGACGACCGCGATCACGTCCTTGCCGGCGGCGCGGGTGTCTCGGAGCATCTTGGCCACGTCCGCCACGACCTGCGCCTTCGGCTTCTCCGAGGAGACCGCGCTCGACATGAACTCGAACGCCTGCTTGTCTCGCGGACGCTCCTGCGGGTGCACACGTATGCCGGTGTGGCCCACGACGTACAGCTCGCCGGCGCGCACCTCGGCCATGGGTACTGCATCGGCGGTGCCCCTCCCGGCGTCGATGCGCACGCCGAGGTCCATCTCGGGGTTCTGGACGCGCACCCACGAGCCTGCCAGTCGCACGTCGGTGACCATGTTCGTCGTCGAGTAGAAGCCGTCGGGGAAGACGCCGTCCTTGGGTGCCGGCGCGGTGGTGGCGTCCTCGGCCTGGACCGAGTAGGCACCGTGCGCCTGGATATCGCTCAGGATGCCGTCGAGGTGCTCCTGATCCGATGCGCGCACCCGCAGAACGCACACCGAGACATCCGTGTTGGTCCGGCCGACGTCGAAGGACAGCGTCTCGAACTCGCCCCCGAAGCCGATGATGTGGTCCATGACCTGCGACATGATCCCCGAGTCGATGAGGTGGCCCTCGATCCGGACATCCTCGAAGACGTTGTTGTGCATGAATCCTCCCAAGATGCGGATACCTCAGCGCTTTCGACGGCGTGAACGCCGGGCGTGCGACTGCATACGCAGTATCGCCGAGAACCCCGCGCGCGGATAGTCGCCGCGCGAGGAGGTAGCGCTCACGCCGCTACTCGTTGCGGAAGCTCCCGTGTGCGCCGAACGCGCCGAACGTGCACGGCTCCACCGACCCGGATGCGTCCAGCGCGTACGCCCCCTCCGAGGCGCCCGGGTCGTCCGGATTCGCCGGCGAGGGCGCGGACGCGCAGCGAGGCGCTCGAACCAGGTGACGGCCGGTCACGAGCGGGTGGTCGGCGTCGACGACACCCGCGAGGTCGGCGAGGTTGGTGTGGCTCGGATCGAGCTGCCACAAGATGACCACGCCCTCGATCGAGCGCTGGCTCGCGAAACAGGCGCGGCGCTGTGCGTGCCCGGCGGAGGTCACGAGGACCGGGATGGCGATGGCGGCGAGGACCCCGATGATGAGCAAGACGAGCATGAGCTCGACGACGGTGAAACCCTCGACGAGCGCGGTCCGATCATGCGGGGAACCGTCTCTCACGGTGGCCAGTCCTCCCCTTGTCGGAATCGGCCCGAGCCCTGTCCCCAGTGTATCGGCCGCTGGCAGCCTATTCCTGAGCCATCGCCTTCTTGTAGGCGAGTACGCGTTCGCGATACTCCGGCATCGACGTCCCGAGGATCTGCGTGGCCAGGATCGCGGCGTTCTTCGCGCCGTTGATCGCGACGCACGCGACCGGCACCCCGGTGGGCATCTGCACCATCGACAGCAGCGAGTCCAGCCCGCCCAGGTCGCTCGTCTTCATCGGCACGGTGATGACGGGCAGCGGCGTGAACGCCGCCACGACTCCGCCCAGGTGCGCGGCCTTGCCGGCTGCGGCGATGATGACCTTGAGGCCGCGGTCGGCGGCGGTGGACGCCCACTCGTGCACGCGTTCCGGGTTGCGGTGCGCGCTCGCGACCACGAGTTGGTAGGGCACGCCGAGCTCCTCGAGCTGCTTGGAGCACTCCTCCATCACGCCGAGATCGGATTTCGAGCCCATGATGATGCCGACGATCGGCGTCTCAGCCATCGGATTCCTCCCACGATTCAACAGACCTGCCGAGAACCCCGCACGCGGGGCCTTCGCGGGAAGCGTACCAGAAGCGGACGGCCTCGACGCAGCGACGTCTACGGGACCGGCAGCTCTTGCGCGGCGCCTGTGTCGGCACCGGCTGTGGCGAGCGGATGCGCATCGCACGGCGCCGAGCCGCTGACACCGTTTCCGTCGCCGAACAGCAACTCGCGCTCGTCGGTCGAGAGGGCCGCTCGGGCCTGATCGCGCAGGTTGTTCACGCCCACGAAGAACTCGCGCATCATCGAAACGAGCAGGTAGCGGCCTTTCGCGGACGGCACCAGCGTCTCGGCGTTGTCGACGTCGAAGGCGCCCACAGAGCGCATGTACGCCATCTCGACCGGGAGCCCCATGTCGATAGTCACCCCGAAGTCGGTGGCGAACTTCCGCTTGTCGAGGCCCATGCCGAACAGGGACATGAGGAAGCGGTAGCGCATGCGGTCGTGTCGGCTGAAGACACGCCGTTGCAGCGCTGGCGTCTTGCGCTCGGTGATGCGCTCGGCGTGCACCTGCAGCGAGAAGGTGTTCACGTACAGCGCGCCCTCGAGGAAGCTGAACGCGCCGCTGCCCAGGCCCACGTAGTCTTCGTAGTCGACGATGTACTCGTCGATCATGCCGCCGCCCGTGCGCGAGAACGTCCACGCGCTCGCCGGCTCGAACGTGTCGCTGATCTGCTCGGCGATCTGCTGGTAGTAGACGTACTCGCGGTTGTAGTCGACCTTGCCGACCGTGCGCTTCAGAGACTCGCGAACCGCAGGCGATGCCATGAGCGGGTAGAACGTGACCTGGTTTGCGCCCGTGCGCTTCACGAGTTCGATGTCGGTCCCGAGCTTCTCGGGGGTCTGGCTCGGGAAGTTGAAGATCATGTCGACGTTCAGCGAATGGAACGCGCCTTCCACCGACTGGAGCCGCTCGAGGATCTCATACGCCGAGCCGTACTTGTCGTAGCGGTCCATCTGCTTGAGCAGCTCGTCGTCGAGCGACTGAACACCCACGCTGAAGCGGTCGACGCGGTCGACAAGGGGATCGATCCACTGCGGATACAAGTGGTTCGGGTTCGTCTCCGAGGAGACCTCCCGAATCGAGAACAGCGACTTTGCGAGGTCTATGGTCTCGACGAGTTCGTCGATGTCGATGGTGGGGGTGCCGCCTCCGACGTACATCGACTGGAAGTCGTAGCCAAGGTCCGCGACCATGCGCATCTCATCGCGCAGGTGCTTGAAGTACTGCTTCGCGCGGCCCTCGTCGTACGGGAAGCGGTTGAACGAGCAGTAGGGACAGAGGCGCTCGCAGAACGGCACGTGGACGTAGAGCAGGTACGGGCGTCCCTCGACCGGTGCCGGCAGGCTGTCGATGCCGGATGGCTCGAGCGTGAGGAACGCGTTGTTCGCGCGGCGCATGACAGACGAGAGCAGTCTCTCGGCAAGCATCTCTTGGATTCGCTCCTTGTGGGTGAGTGCGGCGTGTGGCGTTACGCGCCGAACTGGCTGGCGGCCAGTGCACGACGCGCTATGTCGGTGCGGAAGAACGCTCCATCGAACTTGATTCGACCGACGGCATCGTACGCCTTCTCGATGGCTTCCTTGTAGTCGGTCCCGAACGCGGTCACGTTCAGCACGCGACCGCCGGCGGAGAGTACGGTGCCGTCCTCGGCAAGCTTGGTGCCAGCGTGGTACACGATCACGCCATCGATGGACTCAGCCTCGTCGATGCCCGAGATCGGCTTGCCGGTCTCGTAGTCGCCGGGGTAGCCACCGCTCGCCATGACCACCGAGACCACCACGTCGGCGCTCCACGACAGGTCGCCGAGGGCATCGAGCTCACCCTTCGCCGTCGCGAGCAGCACCTCGGCGAGATCGGTCTCGAGGCGCGGCAGGAGCACCTGGGTCTCCGGATCGCCGAAACGCGTGTTGTACTCGAGCACCTTGGGGCCGTCGTCGGTCAGGATGAAGCCGCCGTAGAGCACGCCTCGGAAGTCGATGCCGTCATCGGCGAGTGCATTTGCGGTGCGCTGCAGGATCGCGACCATCTTCGCGTGATCGCCGAGCGGGACTCCCGGCACCGGCGAGTAGACGCCCATGCCGCCCGTGTTGGGGCCGGTGTCGCCGTCGCCGACACGCTTGTGATCCTGCGCCGGCGCCATCGGACGCACGACCCGCCCGTCGACGAACGCGAGCAGCGAGACCTCCGGGCCCTCGAGATACTCCTCGATGACGACGAGCGCGCCCGCCTCGCCAAAACGGCCGTCGAAGCACTCCTCGACCGCCGCCTTCGCCTCGTCGAGCGTCATGGCCACGGTCACGCCCTTGCCGGCCGCGAGACCATCGGCCTTCACGACCACGGGCGCCCCGACGCCATCGAGGTACGCGAGCGCTGGCCCGACCTCTGCGAACGTCTCGGCGAAGGCGGTGGGGATGACGGACTTCACCATGAGTTCCTTGGCGAACGACTTCGAGCCCTCGAGCCGCGCGCCAGCGGCACCCGGTCCGAAGGTGGGGATGCCGGCCGCGCGCAGCTCGTCAGCGAGTCCAGCCACGAGCGGGACCTCGGGCCCGATCACGGCGAGGTCGACGGCGTTGTCGCGCGCGAAACCGACCACGGCGTCGGCGTCGGTCGCATCAAGCGAGACGTTGGTGGTCGCACGCTCTGCGGCGGTGCCGCCGTTGCCGGGTGCCGCGAAGATCGCCTCGACCTGCGGGGACTCAGCGAGCGCGTGCACGATCGCGTGCTCGCGGCCGCCGGAGCCGATGACCAGAACGCGCATGCGAACCACCTTCTGTTCGGGCGGACGATGAGGCAGGCGGCGCGCCGCCGAGACTAGATCTTGGAGGTGGAAGTCGCCGCCTGGCGGACCGCGAACTTCGGCGTCACCACATAGCCGATCGGGATGCCGAGCATGAGCCGCGTCTGCGCCTCGAGCGCAGGCAACGTGCCCAGGTAGAAGCCCATGAGCGGCATGAGCGGCCACAGGAGTGCGATCTCAACGGCCGTCTTCACGCGCGACACGCCATCCGGCGGCGGGCAGCGCCACAGCTCGAAGACGATGGTCGCCGCCATACACACGGCACCGGTCGAGAACATCACGCGCAGAAGCGCGAGGTTGTGTGCGATCGACGAGTGCCAACCCAAGTCGTACCAGTGCAGGCGCGCGTAGTACGCCATGATCACGTACACGCTCACGAGCACGAACCACATCGCGACACGCATGACGTGGTCGTGGAGCACCTGCCCGAAGCGGAACAGCGTCGAGGAGCGCATCGACGTGGGACGGCGGGTGAACTGACCGACGATATAGCCGACGTCCTCGGCACCCCACGCGTGGCGCTTGACCTGGTGGAAGCGGCTGACCATCGCCTGCTTGAACGTCTCGCCGTCGGTGGCGTCAGACGTCGTGGGCAGGAAGACAGCGGTGGTCGAGATCTCCTCGCCGGTCTCGAAGAGGCAGTTGAGGTACTCGTGCCAGTCTTCAGGGATGACCGACGGGTCCCACCAGCCGCAGCGCTCGGCGAGGCTGAGCGAAAGGGTGTAGGTCGAGATGGGAAGCGGGTCGTAGAACGGCATCGCAAGCTCAGCGACCTGCACCGCGTGCGACAGCCATGTGCTGAAGCGGATCGGCGCCGGGACCTGCCAGATGTTGTTGTAGTAGAACAGCGGCGCCTGCCAGAAACGCAGGTGGCGCCTCTCATCCGCCGAGAACATCGACGCTACCGCCGAGAAGTACTTCGGGTGGATGAGCGAGTCCGCGTCGCACGACGTGATGGTGATGCGGTCCACGTCAAGGCCGAGCTCGTCGACCATCTTGCGCGCCTGCCGAGCAGCCCACGCCTCGTTGGAGGACTTGCCGGGCTCCTCGCCGGGGATACCGCCCGGGTGCACGCTCACGAGCACGTGACGGAACTTGCCGGCGTACTCGGCGGCGAGCGCCTCGCCCTTCGCGCGGGCATCGGGTTCGCGCTCCTCCATACCGAGCACGGGGATGATGCGCTCCGGCGCGCGGTGCTGAGCGGCGAGCGCGTCAAGCGTGCGGCGCAGGATCTCGACCGGCTCTTTGTAGTTGGGGATGACGACGATGTGGCTGACCTCGGACGGCGCGAAGCCGAAGGGGCCGGCCACGTCCTCCTCGGCGGTCCAGTCTTTCGCTCGCGCGTCCGCCGCGAGTCGCTCGCCGTAGATGGCGAAAGCGAGTGTGCCGATCATGCGGATCATGAAGTACGCGATGACCACGGTGGCGATGACGAGCCATATCCGCGGGAAGAAGATCGCACCCAGAATCGCTACAACGATGGCCGTCCACGAAAGCACGCCCGGAAGGGCGTGACCGAAGTTGCGACGTGAGCTATCAGCAATCTGAACCTGATTCGACACAGTTTCTCCCTGCAGGAATACGACAACCCCTCAAACGCTTCGAGATATTGTACCCGCCTCGCGCCTCGCGCGCCTCCCCCGAAGCGAGGCCGTTACCTGCGCTAAGGGGCGGCTGCGGCTCGGCGAGTGCGGCGCGCGGGCATCGCAGCCGGCCGCGCGGGTGGTCAGGGTCTCGGCTCCCAGCGGCGCATGATGGTCTGCTCGCGGCTCGGACCGACCGCGATGATCGACACGGGAACCTCCGCGAGGTCCTCGATGAAGCCGATGTAGTCGCGCGCCTCCTTGGGGAGCTCCTCGAACGTGCGGCAGTTGGTGATGTCGACGTTCCAACCGGGAAGCTCCTCGTAGATCGGCTTCGCGTGATGGAACACCGTCTGGTGCGACGGGATGGTGTTGTAGCGCTTGCCCTCATGCTCGTAGGCGACGCACACCTTGATCGTGTCGACCGCCGAGAGGACATCGAGCTTGGTAATGACGAGGTCGGTCAGGCCGTTGACCTGCACCGCGTAGCGCGCGATGACCGCGTCGTACCAGCCGCAGCGGCGCTGGCGGCCGGTCGTGGTTCCCCACTCGCCGCCCACCTTCTGCAAGAGCTCGCCGGTCTCGTCGAACAGCTCAGTCGGGAACGGGCCGGAGCCGACGCGCGTGATGTAGGCCTTCGCGATGCCAAGCACGCGGTCGATGGAGCGCGGGCCCACGCCGGCGCCCGTGCACGCGCCGCCGGCAGTGCAGGGCGAGGACGTCACGAACGGGTAGGTGCCGTGGTCGACATCGAGCAGGGTGCCCTGCGCGCCCTCGAAGAAGACGTACTGATCGGCGGCGAGGGCCTTGTTGATGATCGTCGAGACGTCGGCGATGTGTGGCTTGATGCGCTCGGCGTACACGAGGTACTCCTCCGCGATCTGGTCGACGGTGTACGTGGGCATGCCGTAGACCTTCTCGAGCAGGTCGTTCTTCTCGACGAGCGCAGCCTCAAGCTTCTTGCGGAAGATGTGCGGGTCGGTGAGGTCTTGGACACGCAGGCCCAGACGCGAGGCCTTGTCCATGTACGCGGGGCCGATGCCGCGGCGCGTGGTGCCGATCTCGTTGCCGCCCAGACGGTGCTCGCTCGCGCCGTCGAGGTCGCGGTGGTACGGCATGATGAGGTGCGCGTTGGCGCTGATGAGGAGGCGGTGAGTGGAAAGGCCGTCAGCCTCGAGCGTGTCCATCTCCTCGAGCAGGACCTTGGGGTCGATGACGACGCCGTTGCCGATCACCGGCGTGATGTGCGGATACATGATCCCCGACGGGATGAGGTGCAGCTTGAGCGTGCGGCCGCCGTGGATGATGGTGTGCCCGGCGTTGTTGCCCCCCTGGTAGCGGACGACGTAGTCCATATCGTCTGCGAGGAGGTCGGTGATCTTGCCTTTGCCTTCGTCGCCCCACTGGGCGCCAACAAGGACTATTCCGGCCATGAGGTGACTCCTAGAACGTTTAAGCCCCGCGGATCTCTTCTACCGCTCCCGGGCCGGGCACTCCACCCTAGCGGAGTGCGCCGAGACAGTATGCCGCATGGGGAGCGTGGGGGGAAGCGGGGATGCGCGTCTCCTCGCCGGGCGCCACTTGCCTCGGCGCGCGCGTGCAGCGACGATGTGAGGCATGGGGAACGACACGCGCACCGAGCGCGAGACGATAGGGGGCGCCACATGGCATACATCGACAAGGAACTGAACCAGGGCGAGCGCATCATCCTGATGGGACACGTGAGCTGGTGGACGATCGTGCCCCGCACGCTGCTCATGATCGCAGTGCTCGTCGCTGCCGGCGTCATCGCCGCGATGCTTCACCGCGCCGACCCGCTCTTCTTCGCGGTGGCGGTCCCGCTCGCGTTCGTGATCTGGCTCGCGCTCGTCGCCTCGCAGCTGTTCCGCATCCTCACGACCGAGATCGCTATCACCGACCGTCGTGTCATCTCCAAGACCGGCCTGCTGAGCACCGAGGTCAAGGTCACGCCGTTGGACAAGGTCAACAACGTCAACGTGAAGCAGTCGATGTTCGGCAACATGTTCGACTACGGCGACATCGAGGTCACCACCGCCACCGCCGATGAGTCCGACAACCATTTCGTGAACTCGCTCGCACACACCGACCAGTTCCGCAACGTGCTCTCGGAGGTCGTGCAGTCGGGCTAGGCGCACCGCACGGCCGTTCACCAGCGGCCGAGGACAATCCAGCTGAGCGCGCGGACCAGGCTACGCCAGCAGACGTTCGAGCCTTCCCAGCACTGCCTCGATACCCGCGACCGGCAGCACGCCGATGAGCTCGGCGTTGCGCGCCCGCCAATCGACGCTGCGCACCTGATCCGACAGAACCACTCCAGCGACCGGCAGTCCGTCGGGTAACGCGACCTCGAACGGGTACCCCTTCACCTGGCTCGTCACGGGACACGCGAGCGCCAACCCGACCTTCTCGTTGTACGCGCGCGGGGACAGCACCACCGCGGGACGCCGGCCGAGTTGCTCGTGCCCGAGTGTCGGGCCCATCGTGAGCCACACGATGTCGCCGCGCTCCGGCGCCCACGCCACAGCTACCACGACTCCCCGCCCTGGGCCGGTCCGAGATCGACCTCGGCGTGCCGATTCTCGTCCGTCACGCCTTCGAGCATGTCGGCGAGTGACGGGGCGTACGGCTCGCAGGGCTCGACGAGCAGCCCGCCTTCAATGAGGCGCACCTCGATGGACGAGTCGGCGCTGAGGCCGACCTCCTCGGCGAAGGCTTTGGGGATTCTGACGGCGAGGCTGTTGCCCCAGCGCTGGACCTTGCTCTTCACGGCGACCTCCGGATGCGCGTGCGTATCTACAATGAGTATACTCCTCACCGACCTGGATCTGGCCCCTTTACAGTTCCCGCCATGTGGGAGTAGGTTAGTGAGCGATAACTACGGTCGGTGGGAGTCGCTCGTGCACCAGCTCCGCAATCGCATCGCCCCACACAGGACCTGCCGATGAGCCCGTCGTCGCGCAACGCCGCCATTCTCGTCGTTCTCGTGGTCGCCGTCGGCGCCGGGCTGTTGTGGACGTACACGAGCAACGCTACGCCTTCGGGCCGCCTCGTCGTCGCGGGCAACGTCCGCCCCGGCATCCGCACCGTCACCGCACCCGCCCTCACCTACCCCACGCCCGACTACACGGTAGGCATCCCGCAGCCTGCCGGCGCCGCGATGAGCCCGAAGAAGCGCGCCTCGAACAGCACTCCCACGCGAAACGGGCTGCCGGTCGTCGCGGGCACGCTGGCCACGGTCACCGTGACCGAGGGCGACACCGTCGAGGCGGGGCAGCTTCTCGCGGCGTTCGACACGACGATGCTGGACCTGGGCGTCGAGCAGGCCCGGACCGCACAGCGCAAAGCTCGCCGAGACGTCGCGGTGATGGCGAACAACATCGACGACCTCGACGACGCGAGCAGCAAGCTCACAACCGCGCGCGCCAGGATCGCGACCGCGAAGGCGAGCCTGCTCAAGGCCAAGGCGGCGCTGCCCAGGGCGCGCAAGCAACTGCTCGCACAGCGCGCGAAGCTGCTCGAGGCGAAAGCGCGGCGCCCGCAACTCGAGGCGGCGCTTGCGGCGCTGAAGGCGCAGGCGGCGCAGTTCCCGCCAGGCCAGGTGCCTGCCGCGATCACGAAGCAGATCGCCGACCTCACGAAGCTGCTCGCAGCCATCGACCCCGGTCTCGCGGCCATCGCCAAGGGCCTCAAGACGATCGACGCCAACATCGCGAAGGTGGACTCGGGGCTGGCGCAGTTGCCGGCGGCGTCAGCGCAGATCGTGTCCGCGGAAGCGAAGCTCGCTGATGCGAAGACGCAGCTGAGGAACGCCAAGGATGTACTCGGCATCGTGGCGGACGGCTCGGCGATCGGCGTCGATATCGCCAAGGCGCGCCGGACGCAGGCGCTCGTGCACTCGCCGCTCGACGGCGTCGTCACATTCGCGCGCCGCGCGGGCACCGTCGCGATGGTGGGGGCACCGCTCGTGCGCATCGCCGACACCGCGCCGCAGCGCATCGACACCTACCTCACCGCCGAGCAGGTCGCGACGGTCGGCGTCGGCTCGGACGTCGACATCACGTACGACTCGGCGCAGGGCGAGGCGCTGCACGGCACCGTGAGCGAGATCGGCTCGGCGTACGTGTTTCCGCCCACCAGCTTCCCCACGCAGATCGTGCACATGACGCGCGCGGTGAAGGTAACCGTACTACTCGACGAGGGCGAGACGGCCCCGGCGGGCACGCCCGTCGATCTCTCGATCCACACGAACGGTGCCCCGTAGGCGCACAGCATCACGACGGACAGCAGGCAGAACAGGAGCGTTGAGGACATGAGGAAGCGCATTCTCCCGATCGTGCTCGTGATCGCGGTGCTCGCGGGAGTGGGCTGGTGGGCGTGGACCACCTACGGCCCGCAGGGCACGGTGGCCACCGCGAGCGATCTGGGCGGCAGCGGCACCATCGAAGCCGACCAGATCGCGATCACGCCGCAGGCGAGCGGCCGCGTGGTCTCGGCACCCGCGCAGGAGGGCGTGCCGGTGAGCCAGGGCGACGTGCTGTACAGGCTCGATGACTCGCTCTTGAAGCTCAACGTCGCGCAGGCGAGGTCCGGCGTGACAGCTGCGCGCGCCAACTACGACAACGTCAGGAAGGACGACGCCTCCACCAAAGCCGACCGCGCCGCAGCCAAGGCGCAGTGGGAGCAGGCCAAGGTCGCCGAGAAGATGGCGCGCGTGCAGCTGGGCTACGCGACCATCGCGGCGCCGACCGCCGGCGTGCTGTCGAACCTGGCCGTGCGAGCCGGCGAGAACGCCGTGCCGGGCAACACGCTCGCGATCGTGAGCGACGTCGCGAACCTGTACGTGACGATCTACGTCCCCGAGAACCGCATCGGCGAGGTGAAGGTGGGCCAGAAGGGCACGCTTTCGACGGACTCGACCAAGGACTACGCCGTCGAGGTCACCTACATCTCGCCGCAGGCCGAGTTCACGCCGGCCTCGATCGAGACCAAGGACCAGCGGGTCAAGCTCGTCTACCAGGTGAAGCTGCGCGTCACCGACGCCGACTCCGCCCTCAAGCCCGGCATGCCGGCCGATGTGGTGCTCCGGTGACCGACGCCCTCCCCATGGCTGAGGCGATTCCGTCCGCGCAGGCGGCCACGTCGGCGGCGGCCCACGCTGCAGCGCCCTCCGCGGAGCTCGCGATCGACGTCCGTGGCGTGAGCCGCGAGTTCGGCTCGGTGTGCGCCGTGGACGATGTCACGCTCTCGGTGCCGGCGGGCTCGGTCTTCGGGCTCGTGGGGCCTGACGGCGCCGGCAAGTCGACGCTCATCCGCATGATGGCGACGGTGCTCGTGCCCACCGCGGGTGACGTCTCTGTCTTCGGCCGTTCCGTGGTGTCCGAGCCGCACGACGTCAAGCCGCGCATCGGCTACATGTCCCAGCAGTTCTCGCTCTACGGCGACCTCACCGTCGCCGAGAACCTGCGCTTCTTCGCGCAGCTCCGCGGGGTACCCCGTGCCGAGATGGCCGAGCGCAGCGCGAGGCTCCTCGAGTTCTCGGGCCTCACGGAGTTCACGACGCGGCAGGCGCAGTTCCTCTCGGGAGGCATGAAGCAGAAGCTCGCGCTCGCAGCGACGCTCATCAGCGAGCCGGACCTGCTCTTCCTCGACGAGCCGACCACCGGTGTCGACCCCGTCTCGCGCCGCGAGTTCTGGCGCATCATCAGCGACCTGCACCGCTCCGGGATAACGGTCTTCGTCGCCACGCCGTACATGGACGAGGCCGACCGCTGCAACGAGATCGCGTTCATGACGGCGGGCCGCATCATCCTGCGCGATACGCCCGCAGGGATGAAGCGCCGGGTGCCCGGCCGCGTCATCGAGGTCGCCGTCGACGACTACCGCGCGGCGGCACCGGTTCTGGCGGCGCTGCCATACGTGCTCGGTGTCGAGGTCTCCGGCGAGCACCTCCGTGTCCGCGTCGAGAAGGACGCACCCACCTGCGAAGGTGCGCTGTCGGACGTGCTCGCCACCGCCGGGTTCCCGGCGAGCCGGTGCCGGGCGGTCGCGACCGACCTCGAGATGGCGTTCGCGACGCTCATCCCCGGCGCGGGCGAACTGCGTGACGCCACCGACTCGACCATCCTGGGGGTCGCCGAATGAGCGGCCCCGTGACGCCCCTGGCACCGGCGGCCGACGCGATCGTCGTGACAGGCCTGCGCAAGGTCTTCGGCGACTTCGTGGCCGTCGACGGCATCGACTTCTCGGTGAAGCGCGGCGAGATCTTCGGGTTCCTCGGGCCCAACGGTTCCGGCAAGTCGACGACGATCCGGATGCTGTGCGGCGTCGCCGAACCGAGCGGCGGCACCGGCACCGTCATGGGCTACGACGTCGTGCGCGAGCCGGCGCGCGTCCGCGAGAACATCGGCTACATGTCACAGAAGTTCTCGCTGTTCCAAGACCTCACCGTCGCCGAGAACCTCAAGTTCTACGCGGGCATCTACGGGCTGACCGCCGAGAAGTTCGAGGAGCGCCGTGCCTACATCCTCAAGATGGCCGACCTTCACGGCCGAGAGGACGAATTGACCGCGAACCTCTCGGTTGGCTGGAAGCAGCGCCTCGCGCTGGGCTGCGCGACCATCCACGAGCCCCGGCTGCTCTTCCTCGACGAACCGACGTCCGGCGTCGACCCCACCGCCCGCCGGCAGTTCTGGGAGCTGCTCGACGACCTCGCGAGCGACGGCGTCACCCTCTTCGTCACCACGCACTACATGGACGAGGCGACGCACTGCAACCGTCTCGCGTTCATCTACCGCGGCAGCATCATCGCCGAAGGGACACCGCACGAGATCAAGGCCGGCCTGGGTGCCGACACGATCCTGCAGCTCGACGTCGCCGACGGCGAGGCCGCGTTGGCGAGACTCCTCGAGCACCCGCTGGTCGCCGAAGGCTACATGCAAGGCGCGCTCGTCAACGTCAACCTCGGCGAGCACACCGCCGAGGAGGCCGACCTCGCGGCGTTCCTGCGCACCGCAGGGTTCGAGGTGCTGGGCATCGAGCCGGTGGAGCCGACGCTCGAGGACGCGTTCGTACATCTCGTTGGAGTGCAGGGAGGTCGGGCGTGATGGGTGCAGGTACGAACACCCCCGCCGAGACTGGCCGCTACTTCTCGGACTTCGTAGAAGGCCGCCGAGGAGAGATCCTCGACGCGGCGCTCGCGGTGTTCGGCGAGAAAGGCTACGAGGCAGGAACGATGCGCGAGATCGCGCGACGCGTGGGAGTGACCGAACCGGCGCTCTACCGTCACTACGAGGGGAAACGCGCCATCCTCACCGACATCGTCTCGACCGCAGGCGACCGGATCTCCGGCGAGATGCGCGCGGCCCTCGCCGGCCTCTCCGGCGAGAACATCGTCCCGATGCTGCTCGCCATGATCGAGATGCGGCGCAGGAGCCTTGGCGGCCCGGCCTCCGCGCAGCCGCTGGACGGCTTCGACACGACGTTCCAGCCGGGCGCTGGCAACGTGCTTGGCGTGCTGATCCGGGTCGCGCCTCACGACAGGAGCTTCCTCGCGCTGTTGCGCGAACATCTCGGCGTACCCATGGTCGAGACGTTGCGTGCGACGGTCCCGCGGATCGACGCGGCGTTCGGCATCGAGCGTTCCGCCGAGGACCTCGAGAACAAGATCCGGGTGTTCATGAGCTTGTTCGCCGGATACTTCACGACCTCGCTCCTTCTCGATGCGCCGCCACAGGACAGCATGCTCGTCGACACGATGCTCGACCTCATGGGCTGGCGCGCGGCTACCGTCGACGGGACCGATGGGCGGAGCGAGTAGCATGCACGGTTCCTGGCAGCGCATAAGCGCTATCTCGCGCAAGGAGTTCGTGCACATCGCACGCGACTGGCGGATGATCGTCGCCGTCGCCGTCATGCCGCTGCTGCAGCTGCTGCTCTTCGCGTACGCGATCGGCTTCGACGTACGCAACGTCCCCACGGTCGTCTTCGACGCCGACAACACCGCCGCGAGCCGCGACTACATCGCCGCGGCCACCCAGACCGGCTTCTTCCGACTCGTCGGGACCGTGGGCAGCGAGGCCGAACTCGATGACGCCTTCGACACCGGGCTCGCACGCGTGGCGATCGTCGTGAAGGACGGCTTCGGGACCGCGCTTGCCCACAACCGCCCCGCCGAGGCGACCGTGCTGATCGACGGAAGCGAGCCCAACTCCGCCGAACTCGGGCGCACGTACGCGCTCGCGCTCAACAACCTCTACGGCAAACGCATCCTGACCGCGTGGGCCGAGAACCGCGGCGCCGTCATGCAGATGGGCACGCTCGAGCCCCGCGTACGGGCGTGGTACAACCCCGAGCGCAGCAGCGCCGACTTCCTCGTGCCGGGGCTCATGGTGGTCATCATCATGATCGTCACCGTGCAGCAGACCGCCGTCACCTTGGTGAAGGAACGCGAGAACGGCACGCTTGAGCAGATCATGGTCTCGCCGATCCGCCGCTCCGAGCTGATTCTTGGCAAGGTCGCCCCGTGGGCGATCCTCGGCTTCGTCGACACGGTCGCGATCACCGCGGTTTCGATCGCGGTGTTCAACGTGCCGTTGCGCGGTGACGTGCTGCTGCTCGCGGTGGCGATGTTCCTGTTCGTGTTGTGCTCGCTGTCGATCGGGCTTGTGATCTCAGCGGTGGCGCCCTCGATCGAGAGCGCGAACATGGTCGGATTGCTCATATCGTTCCTGCCGGGATTCATGCTGTCGGGCATGGCCTACCGGCTGGCTTCCGTACCGATCGTGCTGCAGATCGTCTCGTTCGCGTTCCCGGGTCGGTACATGGTCGAGATCTCGCGGGGGGTGTTCCTGCGCGGCGCGGGCTGGTCGATCCTGTGGCCACAGGTGGTCGCGCTCGTCATCTACGCTGCCGTGGCGCTCACACTCGCGACCGCCCTCAACCGGAAGCGAGCGTGACGCGATGAACTGGCGACGTTACCGGCTCATCGTGTGGAAGGAGCTCCTCCAGTTCCGGCGAGACCCCCTGCTGCTCCGCATCGTCTTCATCATGCCGGTGCTGCAGCTCATCATGTTCGGCTACGTAGTGGGCGCCGACGTGACGCACCTGCCCACGGCGATCGTGGACCACGACAGGACCGCGACGTCGCGCGAGCTCATCCGGGCGTTCGAGAGCAGCAACTACTTCACAATCGTCGCTCGGCCCGAGAGCGAGGCCAACGTGCAGCCGCTGCTCGACTCGACGACCGCTCAGGTCGCCATCGTCATCGATGCGGGGACGGAGGCCGGACTGCTCGCGGGGCGCACCCAGCAGGTCGGAATCGTGGTCGATGGCGCCGACAGCCGCACCGCGTCGGTCGCGAGCGGCTACGCCTCACAGGTCATTGCCGAGTACAACCAGCGACGCCTCGCCCTCGAGCTGGCACGCATCCACGGCCCGAGCCTCGACTCTGAGGTGCGGGTCGTCTTCAACCCGTCGATGCGCGCCGTGAACGCGATGATTCCTGGGCTCATCGCGACGATCCTGTTGATCTCGGTGATGTCGATCATGAGCCAGGCGGTCGTGCGCGAACGGGCGCGCGGCACGCTCGAGCAGATGATGGTAACGCCGCTCACGCGCGGCGAGTACCTGCTCGGCAAGGTGACGCCGTACGTGGGAATCGCCGTGGTGCAGATGTCGTTCGTCGCTCTCATAGGAAGGTTCTGGTTCCGCGTGCCGTTCAACGGAGCGCTCGGGACGGTGGCGCTGGGGCTCGCGCTGTTCACGTTCACGTCCATCGGGTTGGGGCTGCTCATCTCGCTCGTGTCCAAGACCCAGCAGCAGGCGCAACAGATGACGATGTTCGTGATGATCCCGACGATGGTCCTCGCCGGCTTCATGTTCCCGCTCGAGTCGATGCCGGCGCCGATCCTGCCGCTCACGTACTTCATCCCGCTGCGCTACGCGCTCGTGGTGCTGCGCGGGAGCTTCCTCAAGGGTGCGAGCATAGCGGACCTGTGGGTGCCGCTCGCGGCGATGGCGGCGTTCAGCGTGGTGATCTTCGGGGTGGCGGTGGCGCGGTTCTCGAGGACGTTGGGGGAGTAGGAGGCTACGCCCGCCGCAGCGGCGCGCTCAGGTACCCGACGCCGGAGAGCAGCAGCGCCGCCCCGCCGATCGTGAGTATCACCAGGTCGATCGGCACGCTGTCGGCCACGGCGCCTGCCGCCATGATCCCGAGCACCATCGCGATGCGCGTGCCCGTCGTGTTGGCGGCCATGACTCGGCCTCGGACCGCGTCGGCGGCGTGCGTCTGAAACAGCGTCGTCGCCGGGATGAAGAAGAACATGTTCGCGATGCCGGCGAAGGCGATGAGCGCCATCGCCGTCCAGATGGTCGTGGCGAGCGCCACCATCGAGAACACGAAGCCGAACAGCGCCATCCCCGCGAGGAATTTCGCGCCCGCCCTGCCCGGGCCGGCGCGCCCGATGACGACCGCCCCAGCGAGCATCCCCGCCGCACTCGCGCCGTCGAGCATCGCGATACCTGTCGCGCCCGCGCCGAAGCGTTCGAGCGCGAGCGCGTAGCACACCGCGATCGAGGCCGCCGCGAACGTCGCACTTGCCACGTACACCGCCGAGAGGGGTCGCAGCACGTCGCTGATCCAGATAGCGTGGACGCCCTCGAACGTCTCGGCGACGAAGTCGTGCTCCTCGGCGAAGAGGGGGTCGACGGGCTTGCGGTAGCGGATGAGCCAGATGCTGCCCGCCGAGACGAGGAAGGTGAGGCTGTCGACAGTGAACGCCCAGGAGTACCCGATCGTCGAGACGATCGCGGCGCCGAGGGCAAGACCGGCGATCTCGGCGATCGCCTCGGAGGCGTTGTCGAGCGAGTTGGCGGCCATGAGCTGGTTGGGGCCGACGATGTCGGGGATCAGCGAGCGCTTGGCCGGGATGAAGAACAGCGACACGGTGGAGACCGCGAACGCGACAACGTACGCCCACCAGATGCCCACCGCGACAGAGACGGGAATGAGTAGCACCAGCGCCGCGCGGACCACGTCGGCGAACATCATGGTGGTGCGGCGGTCCCATCGGTCGATGTAGACGCCCGCGGGAAGGCCGAACAGCGCCGCCGGCAGGATCGTCACGCCGAGCATGACGCCCATGTGCAGCATCGAGCCGGTGACGGCATACACCATCACCGCCATCGCGATCGTGTGGATCTTGTCGCCGACCACCGAGACGACCTGCCCCAACCACAGCCGTCGGAAGTCGGCGATGCGCAGCGGCGCGAAAACCCCGGACTCCACGTGACTCCCTCCCCCGCGATGCCATTGTGGTGGGCAGCGGCGGGATAAGTCCAGCAAGGCCGGGGTGCGGGGCGGCACGGGGCGCGCTCGACGGCGGCCCCGCCACCCCCGCGCGGGCCCGGCGG
>CAZFRE010000007.1:0-117333 GCA_964521195.1 uncultured Eubacteriales bacterium | reverse complement strand
CATGAGCCTATCCCGCTCCACTTTGGCCACGATCGAAGCCGCCGCGATCGCGGCGACCTTCGAGTCGCCTTTCACCACCGCGGTCTCGTTATCGACGACTCTCAGCGGAAGGCCGTCGATCACAACATGGTCCACAGCGACCGTGAGACCCTCAAGCGCTTCGAGCACGACCCGCTTGAGCGCGGCTGTCACACCGATCGCGTCGAGGTTCTGCGCGGTCACGTGTGCGACACAGACGGCGACGGCGCGCTCCCGGATCACCACAGCGAGTTCTTCTCGGCGGGCCGGCGTGAGCTGCTTGCTGTCGTTGAGGCCTTCGACACGGGGGCGATCCGGGAGCACGACGGCCGCCGCGGTCAGGGGCCCGGCAAGCGCGCCCCGGCCGACCTCATCGACCCCGGCCACCATGAGGAAGCCCTCGGTCTTGAGCCGGTACTGCAGTGCGTACAGTCTGCGCGTGCGGTCCGACTCGCGCCGCGCCGCCTCGTCTCGGGAGACCGCGGCAGCGACGGCGGCACGCACGCCCGCGCGGTCGTCGCCGGCGAGTTCCTCGCACAGCCGCACGAGCCTCGCACCCCGCAGACCGTCCAACCGGGCGCGGACCTCGTGTATCGACGGCCGCCCGCTCATCGCACGAAGCCAAACGCAACGAGCGAGGCGCCGCTGCTGCGGGCCTCGCTCGGAGTGCGTACGGATGCCGTCTTCGTGTACATGACGGCGAAGGGGCCTAGTAGCCCTTCTCCTTGAGGCGGGCGGCCTTGCCGACCTTGTCGCGGAGGAAGTAGAGCTTGGAGCGGCGGACCTTGCCGTGGCTGAGGACTTCGATCTTGTCGATCTTGGGCGAGTGGACCGGGAAGGTACGCTCAACGCCGACCGCGAACGAGATCTTGCGGACGGTGAACGTCTCGCGGTTGCCAGAACCATGGCGACGGATGACAACGCCCTGGAAGACCTGGGTACGCTCGCGGGTGCCCTCGATGATCTTGTAGTGAACCTTGACGGAATCGCCCACTTCGACCTGTGCGAGGTCATCGCGGATCTGCTGCTGCTCGATGGCGCGAATGATATCCATTGTCCTACGGTTCCTGTTCTTTAGAATCGTCTTGGTGTGGCCCGCTCGGAAGTGGGCGCGAGTGGGTAGTATAGACCACCCCTCACCCTCGGGCAATGGTCTGCCGCGCGGAAACCGCGTGGTGCGCGGCGGCGGTGCGTCACGGTTGCTACTCGAGCTTGCCGAACGCGTCGACCGGCCAGTACGTCCACACGGCGTGTCCGATGATGTCCGAATCCGGCACAGGTCCGAACTCGCGGCTGTCCCCGCTGTTGGTGCGGTTGTCGCCCATCATCCAGTAGTGGTTCGCCGGTACCGTGAACGGATACTCGATGGCTGGGTTGAGCGGGAGTGACGGCCTGCCGCGAGTGTAGGGCTCGTCGAGCTGCTTGCCATCGACGTAGACCTTGCCGTCCCTCAGGTCGACCGTCTGCCCGCCTACCGCGATACAGCGCTTGATGAGGATCGGGGCGGCCGGGTCGCGCGTGGGGTTCTTGAACACCACGATGTCCTTGTACTGAGGGCGCCGCGAGAAGCGGTAGCTGAGTTTCTCGGCGAGGACGTAGTTGCGCAGTTCGATCGTCGGCTGCATGGAGCCCGTGGGGATGATGAAGGGCTGGGCGACGAACGACTTGATGCCCTGCGCGAGCGCGAATGCCAGTAGGACCAGCAGCGCCGTCTCGATCAACCAACGGACGATAGAGGTCTCTTCCTGCTGCGGCGCGCTGTCGCCCTGCGTCGGATCCTGGTAGTCGGCCATGTGTTCCTCTCGGTGTGTCCCGATACAGCGCATTCCGGCCGAGAAGTCCGAAGCCATGGGCGCTAGGGGTACCTTACGCGAACGTCGGGGTGCGGGCGAGGCATGACGGTTGGAGATTATGTGGACGATTCCTCGTCGGCGAGCGCGTCGACCAGCCTCGACTCGGCGCTGGTGAGCGAAGCGCGCGCCAAGAGATCGGGCCGCACGCGGGCGGTCTTGCGGACGGACATCTCACGCCTCCATGCGGCGATCTTGCCGTGGTCACCGCTTCGAAGCACCTCGGGAACGTCCAGCCCCCGGTAGTGTGCGGGCCGCGTGTACTGCGGGTACTCGAGCAGTCCCTCCGAGAACGATTCCTCAGCCGCCGACTCTTCGTCGCCGAGGACCCCAGGTACGTGCCGCGAGACCGCATCCACCACCACCATCGCGGGGAGCTCCCCTCCGGTGAGCACGTAGTCGCCGATCGAGAGCTCCAGGTCGGCCAGCGAGAGCGCGCGCTCGTCGAACCCTTCGTAGCGACCGCAGACCATGACGAGGCGCTCGCGGCCGGCCAACTCCTCGACCAGCGGCTGCGTGAGAGGGCGCCCGGCGGGCGTGAAGAAGACCACAAGGCCGGGCTCGTCCTCGAGTGCCTGCACGGCCTCGACAGCCTCGAAGATGGGTTCCGGCTTCATGACCTGGCCGGGACCGCCACCGTAGGGGGTATCGTCGGTGGTGCGGTGCTTGTCGTGGGTCCAGTCCCGGAGATCGTGGGCACGGAACTCGACGAGTCCGCGCTCTCTCGCGAGGCCCACTATCGACGCGGACATCGGGCTTTCGAACATGTCAGGGAAGATCGTGATGACGTCGAAGATCATGCCGTCTCACCCTCATCCGGCATCAGCCCCGGCAGGAGCCGTACCAGAATCTCGCCGGCCTCCTCGTCGATCCGGAGCACGACATCGTCGATGACCGGCAGCAGGACCTCCCCGAATGGGCCGTGCACGACCCAGACGTCGTTGGCGCCGGTCTCGATCGTCTCGACGATCTCACCCAGCAACCCGCGGTCCTCATCGCGCACCATCATGCCGCACGCATCGAAGGGCTCCTCGGCGTTGTCGAGCCACTCCGCCGGGATGTCGGCACGTCTGGCGAGCATCTGGGCCCCGCACAGCGCGTACGCCCCGTCGACCGTGTCGACGCCGGCGATCTTCACGAGCGGCCCTTTGGGCCCGGGTCGGACGGACTGGATCCGCCCGCTGCGGACCGTCGCAGGCGGTGGCACGAACCAGACCTCGAGCTCTGCAGGCAAGTCAAAGGGGAGGTCCGCGGCGACAGCCACGGAGACCTCCCCTTTCAGTCCATGCGTCTTGACGACCCGCCCGAGCGGGACGTACGGCGAGGCCGACATCGGCCTAGCCGAGAATCTCGACCTCGACCTGCCTGCTGGCGGTGGAACCGGCAGCGCGAGCCAGCGTGCGAATAGCCTTGATGATGCGGCCCTGGCGGCCGATCACCTTGCCGACGTCGGCAGGATCGAGCGTGATCTCGAACGTAAGCGACTCCTCGCTCTCCTTCGTCTCGATCGCGACGGCGTCAGGAACGTCGACGAGGGACGTGACGAGGTAGCGAACGAGCGCCTCAGTCTCGGCGGTGGAAGCCATGGGTTACCGCTACTCGGCGTCAGCCTCGGCGGGGGCAGCCTCCACGGCAGCCTCCTCCGCGACCTCTGCCTCGGCGGGAGCCTCTTCAGCCTCGGGCTCAGCGGCGACCTCGGGCTCAGCCTCAGCGACGGGCTCCTCGGCGGGAGCCTCCTCGGCGACCTCAGGCTCCGCAGCGGCGGCCTCAGCGGCGGCGGCAGCCTCTTCAGCAGCCTTCGCGGCATCAGCGGCGGCCTGCTCGGCAGCGGCGGCCTCGTCGGCGGCCTTCTGGGCAGCCTTCTTCGAGACCTTGGTCTCGACGACCGGGGCGGCCTTGTCGCCGCGGGCGATCGCCATCAGCTTGGCGGCGGCCTCAGTCGGCTGCGCACCCTTCGCGATCCAGGCGTCGATCTTCTCGAGATCGAGCTCGACGGTAGACGGCTCGGTGCGCGGGTTGTAGCGGCCGACGATCTCGATGAATCGGCCGTCGCGGCGCGAACGCTCATCGGCAACGACAACGCGGTAGTACGGCGCCTTCTTGGCACCGTGGCGCGCCAGACGGATCTTGACTGACACCAGGTTCACCTCCGGGTAAGGCGGCCGCACTTCGGCCGCACTGCAAGCAAGCAAAGCGGTTGCATATTCTACGACACTGCCCCGAGGCGGTCAAAGACACGCCTCCGGGCGTTGCGTGCAAGGCCGCGGGGTGGCCGGACGCGCCCGTCGGGCGCCGACCTAGAACCCTCCCGGCAGTCCCGGGAACTTCATGCGGCGCTTCCCCTTGCCGCTCATCCCCTGGAACTGCTTCATCAGCTTGCGGGTCTCGTTGAACTGCTTCAGCAGCTGGTTGACGTCGTAGACCTTCACGCCCGCGCCATTGGCGATACGCTCCCGGCGCGAGCCGTTGATGATCGAGGGCATGGCGCGCTCCGCGGAGGTCATCGAGAAGATGATGGCCTCGATCTGGTCGAGTGCGCCTTCGTCGACCTGACCGTCGAGCTCCTTGAGCTTCCCGGCACCGGGAAGCGACTTCAGAATCGAGCCGAGCCCGCCCATCTTGCGGACCTGCGTGATCTGGGTGAGGAAGTCATCGAGCGTGAACTCGGCCTTGCGCATCCGCTCTTCGGTGGCGGCGTCCATCTCGGCGGCGCCGACTTCCTGCGCCTTCTCGATCAAGCTGATGACGTCGCCCATCCCCAGGATGCGCTTGGCCATGCGGTCCGGGTGGAAGGCCTCCAGCGCGTCGGTCTTCTCCCCCAGTGACGCGAACTTGATGGGCTTGCCGGTGACCTGGCGGATCGACAGGGCGGCACCACCGCGGGCGTCACCGTCGAGCTTGCTCATGATCACACCGTCGAAGTCGACCTTGGCCGCGAAGGCGGCAGCAACATTGACCGCATCCTGGCCGGTCATCGCGTCCACGACCATGAGGACCTGGTCCGGCCGGACCGCTGCCTTGATCGCAGCGGCCTCGTCCATCATCTCCGCATCCACATGCAGGCGTCCGGCGGTGTCCACGATCACGAGGTCGCGAAGCGTGTCGACCGCGTGCTTCACGCCAGCCTTCGCGATTGCGACCGGGTCGTTGCCCTCGCCGCGGTACACGGGGATGTCGAGTTCGCGTCCGAGCGCCTCGAGCTGGTCGATGGCGGCCGGCCGGTAGACGTCGCACGCCACCATGAGCGGTCGCTTTCCCTGCTTGCGGAGCAGGTTGGCGAGCTTCGCGGTCGCCGTTGTCTTGCCCGAGCCCTGCAGGCCCACCAGCATTATGACGTTGGGGATGCGCCCCGAGAGCACCAGCTGCGACGCCGTCCCGCCGAGCAGTTCGGTCAACTCCTCGACGACGATCTTGACGACCATCTGGCCCGGGGTGAGCGAGTGCATGACGTCCGCGCCGACGGCGCGCTCGCGCACCTTCGCGACGAACTCCTTGACGACCTTGTAGTTCACGTCGGCTTCGAGGAGCGCCATGCGTATCTCGCGCATGGCTGCGTCGACGTCGGCCTCCGACAAACGGCCCTTCCCCGTCAGACCCGCGAAGATCGACTGGAGACGGTCCGAGAGGTTCTGAAACATCGGTTGAAATCCCTTCTTGGGGCGGGCCGCGTCAGATGATGCGACCGTGGAGTCACACGGTAGTCAGCACGCAGGAGTGAAGTCAAACGTCAGTGGACGATGCGCACGCGCTGTATGGGTGCGTAGATGGCGACGACGCGTCCTTTGACCCCTGACATGGGCACGGGCCCAATGTAGCGGCTGTCCTCAGACTCCGCCCGGTTGTCGCCCATCACGTACAGGTAGCCTTTGGGCACGATGTAGCGATCCACATTGACCGAGTATGCCGGTCTGATGAACTGTCCCCGCTCCGGTTCCGGTTGTCCGTTGACGTAGGCAACGTCCTTCTTGACCTCGATCGTGTCGCCCGGCAGCGCGATGACGCGCTTGACCACTTCGATGGGCTGATCGGCCCCGGCGACCTCCGTGAAGATGATGTCGCCGCGAGCTGGCACCGGGTAGTCCTTGGTCAACAGCACCATGTCGCCGCTGTGCAGGGTGGGAAGCATCGACGGACCCACGACGCGCCCGCGTTCCCAGAACACGTAGAACACGAGAACGACCGCGACGAATATGAGTAGCAGCGGGATGAGGATCTTGCTCGCCAGTCGATGCCCGATTCCCGGGCCCTCAGGCGCGCCGGGAGCCAGGAGTGTGGGCTCGATCGGCAGTTCCTCAGGCACTTCGCACCAGTGCCCGTGCGAACTCCTCCGCCGAGAAGGGGCGCAGGTCGTCGATGCCCTCCCCCACCCCGATGCGCAGGATCGGGAGTCCGAGTTCGCGCACGACGGCAATCGCGATGCCGCCCTTCGCGGTGCCGTCGAGCTTGGTGAGGATGAGCCCGTCCAGGCCGAGGGCGGCGTTGAACTCTCGGGCCTGCTGCAGCCCGTTCTGGCCGGTGGTTGCGTCCATGACGAGGATCTTCTTCACCGGCGGCTTGCTCCGATTCTCGGTGACACGTACGACCTTCTGGAGCTCGCGCATGAGGTCTGCGGAGGTGTGGAGCCGGCCCGCGGTGTCGATGAGCGTCAGCTGCGCGCCGGTGTTCTCGGCTTCGACGACGGTGTCGAACGCCACGGCTGCCGGATCCGCGCCTCGGTCGCGGCGCACCACCGGGACGTTGGCCCGTTCCGCCCACACGTCGAGTTGCTCCGACGCCGCGGCCCGGAACGTGTCCGCGCTGCCGAGGATGACCGAACGACCAGCATCCACAGCCTGTTTGGCGAGCTTGCCGGTCGTGGTCGTCTTGCCCGTCCCGTTGACGCCGACCATGAGCACCGTGACGGGGTTCAGTTCGAGGAAGTCCTCGGTATCGGCGGGGAACTCTGCGGCGATCTGGTCGGCGAGTGCGTCGACGACAGCCTCTGCGTCGGGCAACGCCTTGGCGGCAGCCTCCCGGCGAAGCCGGGTGACGATGTCGTTGGTCGCCGTGAATCCCATATCGGCGCCGATGAGGGTGTCCTCGAGGTCGCTCCAGAACTCCTCATCGAGATCGGGTCCGCGGTTCAGCAGGACGTTGAGCTGCTCTCCGAGACGATCGCGGCTCTTCGAGAGCCCCTCGGAGAGGCGCTTATACCACGGCGTCGTCATCGGCGGTTGAGACCTCCGCGAGTTGCTTTGCACGGTCGAGCTTCTGACTGACGACCTTGGACACGCCGTCTGCCTGCATCGAGACGCCGTAGAGCACGTCGGCCATCTCCATAGTGCGGCGCTGGTGCGTCACGATGATGAACTGCGTGAACACCCGCATCGAATCGGTGAATGCGACGAAGCGCCGCAGGTTGGTGTCGTCCAGTGCAGCCTCGACCTCGTCGAGGATGTAGAACGGGCACGGGCGGGTGCGGTAGACCGCGAACAGGAGCGCGAGCGCTGTCAGCGACTTCTCGCCGCCCGACAGCAGGCTCATCTTCGCGAGCTTCTTGCCGCGTGGTTGTGCGATGACCTCGACGCCGGTGGTCTCGGGATCGTCGGGTTCGGTGAGCTGGAGCTGCGACGTGCCGCCCGGGAACAGCACCGAGAAGATCTCCTGGAAGTGGCGGTCCACCTGCTCGAACGTGTCGAGGAAGCGCTCGCGCATCTTGCGGTCGATGGCGGCGACCACCTTCTGCAACGACTTGCGACTGCCGTCGAGGTCCTCGATCTGTGCTCCCATGAACTCGCGGCGACTGCGGAGCGCCTCGAACTCCTCCATGGCGATCGGGTTGACCGGACCGAGGTTGCTGATCTGCTTGCGCAGCCGGTGCGCGCGATCCTCGGCCGTGGTGCGGTTATCGAGCGGCTCGCCGGCGAGTGCGGATTCGATCGGCACACCGAGCTCCTCGACGATACGCCTGACCGCCTGATTGACCTGGACCTCGAGCTGACCCTTCTCGACGCGCAGGTCACTCGCAGCAGCGTTCTTCTCGTCGATCTCGGCCTGGACCTCGCGCACCGCGTCCTGCGCGGTATGAATGGTCTCGCGGAGCGATTCGGAGTCGGCCTGCTCGAAGCGAGCCCGGTCCTTGAGCTTGAGCGCGAGGTGCTCGGCGCGTTCCTGCAGCACGACGTAGAGATCGTGGATCGGCTGGATGCGCTGGCGCAGCAGTTCGAGTGCGTGCTCGGTCTCCTTGGACGCGCGGACGGTGTCCTCGAGCTCGCGGATCTCGGAGTGGATCGTGTTGACCTGGCGCTTGAGATGGACCTCACGCTCCGAGACCGTTGCGATCTCGACCTGGCAGGTCGACAAGCGCTCCGACGTCGCGCTCTCCTCGCGGAAGCGCGCGTCGCGCTGCTCGCGCGAGACCGCCGAGGCCTCTTCCAGGCGCTCGAGTTCTGCCGCGGTGGCCACGATGCGCTCTTCGAGTTGCTCGAGCGTGGGGCGGTCCTTCGCCGTGCGATCGCGGATGTCCGAGATGCGCCGCTCGACGCCTTGCGCTTCGCTGTCCAGTGCCGTGAGCTGCTGCTCGAGCCGGCCGACTTCCTCGAGCATCGAGTCGTGCTCACCGGTCAGTGCGGCGATCTTCTGCGAGAGCTCGAGCGCGTCCTGTTGCGCTGCGGCGAGAGCCTCCTCGGCTTCGGCGTACTCGGATTCGGCCTCACCGACCGAGGCGGTCAACGCCGAGATCTCGTCGTGAAGCTCGTTGATGCGGCGCTTGCGGGCGAGCACGCCTTCGGTATCGCTGACCTGCATGCCGAGGGTGAGCTTTCCGTTCGGCCACACTACCGCACCGTGCGTGGTCGCAAAGCGGGCGCCGGTGGCGTCCTCGGCGTGGGCTGCCAAGGCCTGCTCGACAGAGCCAACGACGTACACGTCGCCAAGAAGCGCCTCTACAGCCGGCCTCAGGCGGTCTTCGCACTCGAGATGGTCGAGCAACCGGGTTCCGGTCGTGGGAGTCGCAGTGACGGGCGATCGCATCCCCGTGACCGGCACGAGCGAGATCTCGCCCTCGGCGTGAGATGCGAGTTCGGCAGCGACCTTGCCCGCCGCGGTCGCGTCCTCGACAAGCAGCCCGAAGAGATCGGCGCCAAGAAGACGCTCGACAAGCGCCTCGTAGCCCTCAGGCGCGCGCACCACTTCCGCGAGTGGCCCGACGATACCGGGCAGCTCGCGCTGGCGGGCGAGCGCCCATGACAGCGCGGGCGACGCGCTCTCGAATGCGCGGTCGACCTCCTCGAGTCCTCGAGACTCCGCGCGGGCCTCGGTCAGGCGGTCGCGGCGCGTCTCAAGTTCTCGGCGGCGCGAGTCAAGTACGCGTACACGCTTGTCGACGTCGGAGTCGGCCAGCGCGATCTCGCGGCGGCCGTGCGAGAGCTGGCCGGCAAGCGCTTCGAGTCGTCCGCGGCGTGCCGACAGCGTGGCCTGCGCGCCTTGGCGCTGCTCCGCGATCTGCGCGGCTCGCTCGGCGAGGAGATCCTCTTCGAGCGCGAACGCTGAGAGCGCCTGCTCGGCCTTGGAGGACTCGGCCCGGTCGTCTTCAAGCAGCTTGCGGTGGCGGCGGATGTCGGCGTTGATGCGGCCGAGTTCGTCATCGGCTGCGATGCGCGCCTTACGCACGCCCTCTGCTTCCCGGCGAAGCTCGTTGAGCTGACCGTAGAGCGCTTTGAGCCGCGCATCGGTCTCGGCGCGCTGGGACGAAAGCGATTCGAGTTCACCGGCGCGAGAAGCGCTGCGCGTCTCGGATTGGTGGAGCTTCTGACGCAACTCCGAGAGCCGCGTGATGAGGTTCTTGCCCTTCTCCTCCAGAAGAAGCAGTCCGGCGTCGAGTCGCTCGAGGATCGACTGCATGCGGCGGCGCTGCTCAGAGAGGTCGCCGACGAACAGCCCCTTCTCCTCGAGCAGCGACTGGAACTTGGAGAGCTCGCGCTCCTTCTCGGCGAGGCGGTAGCGCGACAGGTCGATGTCGGCGTCGGCCTCCTTCTCGCGCTTGGCGATCTCGTCCCAGGTGGACTGGAGGCGCCGCAGGTCGTCGACTGCCAAGGCAAGGTCGAGATCGCGCAGCTCGGTGACGAGCCCAGCGTGCTGCTGCGCCTTGGTCGCCTGGCGCTCGAGCGGCCGAAGCTGGCGGTCGATCTCGCTTGCGATGTCGCGGGCGCGCTCGAGGTGCGCATCCATCGCCGAGAGTTTGCGTAGCGCGCGCTCCTTGCGCTTCTTGTGCTTGAGGACGCCGGCGGCCTCCTCGATGAGCGCACGGCGCTCTTCCGGACGTGAGTTGAGCACCTCGTCGAGTCGCCCCTGGCTGATGATCGAGTGCGTGTCGCGCCCGAGGCCGGAGTCTGAGAGCAGGTCCTGGATGTCCATCAGCCGCGTCGGCGCGTTGTTGATGAGGTACTCGGACTCGCCGTTGCGGTACATGCGGCGCGTGATGGTGACCTCGGTGAACTCGAGCGGCAGCGTCCCATCCGAGTTGTCGAGCACGAGGTCGACCTCTGCCACACCGACCGGTTGCCGTGCCGAGGAACCCGCGAAGATGACGTCTTCCATTGCCTGGCCGCGCAGCTGCTTCGCCGACTGCTCGCCAAGGACCCAGAGCACCGCGTCAGAGACGTTCGACTTGCCCGAACCGTTGGGGCCGACGACGACAGTCACGCCCGGCTCGAGCTGCATCACGCTCCTGTCCGCGAAGGACTTGAACCCCTTGAGTGTGAGCGATTTGAGGTGCACGGTCCCCCTCGGAAGCGGCAGGTAGAAGGCGTGGTCAGACGGCGTCGAAACGCGTCGGAAAGTGTATCACAGGGCGGCCGCGTGGCCGGGGCACATCAGCGCTTGGACGGCCGCTTCTTCGCGGACGGCGTGAGGCGTGTGAGGGCGGCGGCGGCGGCGAGCGCCTCGGCCTCACGTTTGGTCCGACCGGTGCCGGTGCCGAGCTCTTCCCCGTCCACGTCGACGGCAACCGTGAACGTGCGGTCGTGCGGCGGTCCGTCCTCGGCGGTCGTGCGGTACGTTGCGCACTTCCCCACCGCTTGGACGACCTCCTGCAGCATCGACTTGGGGTTCTCGGGTGCGTTGGCGACGTCTTCCGTGATGAGCGGTCCGAGCGTCGAGAGCACCCATTCCCGCGCGACCTCGAGGCCGGCGTCAAGGTAGAGCGCCGCCGTGAGCGCCTCGTAGGTGTTCTCGAGCGCGGACGTGAGTCCCCTGCCGCCGGTGCCGCGTTCGCTCTCGCCGACGATCAGCGCTTCAGCCAGCCCGAGGTCTCGTGCGACGGACGAGAGCACCGCTCCTGCCACGAGTGAGACCTTGATCCGGGTCATGCCGCCCTCGCGCATGGTCGGGAACCTGCGGAAGGTCTCCTCGGCGATGATGAAGCCGAGCACTGAATCGCCGAGGAACTCGAGGCGCTCGTAGAAGCCCTCGACGCCGTTCTCGACCGCAGACGGGTGCGTGAGCGCGAGGCGCAGCAGCTCACGGTCGGCGAATGTGCGCCCTAAGATATCCTCGGCACGGGCCATGGCCGTCTCGTCGTTGCGGACCGTCGGTCCGTCGGAGCGGGCACGCGACATAGTGCGCCTACAGCTTGCCGAGGATGAGTGTCGCGTTATGGCCGCCGAACCCGAACGAATTGCTCATCGTGACCGAGAGATCGGCTTCGCGAGCCGTGTTGGGGACGTAGTCCAGGTCACATGCGGGGTCCGGGTCGGTGAGATTGATCGTCGGCGGCACGAGCGCGTTCTCGAGCGCGAGCACGCACACGGCGGCCTCTGCAGCGCCAGCGCCGCCGAGCATGTGTCCCATCATCGACTTCGTCGAGCTCACGAGCGGCGCATCGTCACCGAAGACCGCCTTGATGGCGTTGGTCTCGGCGATGTCTCCGGCCTCGGTCGAGGTGCCGTGAGCGTTGATGTAGTCGACGTCGCTCGGGGCAAGACCCGCCTGCTTGAGCGCCTGCTTCATCGCGCGGATCGCGCCGTTGCCGTCGGGGGCCGGCGACGTTATGTGGTACGCGTCGGCCGTCGCACCGTATCCGAGCAGCTCCGCGCGGATCTGCGCGCCACGCGCGACCGCATGGTCCCAGTCCTCGAGCACGAGCACGCCGCCGCCCTCGGCGATGACGAAGCCGTCGCGTCCGGCGTCCCACGGGCGCGAGGCGCCCTGCGGGTCGTCGTTGCGGGTCGAGAGCGCACGGGCGGCTGCGAAACCCGCGACTCCGAGCGGGGTGACGCCTGCGTCGAAGCCGCCGCACACGATCACGTCCGCATCGCCTCGGCGGATCGCCTCGGCGGCCTCGCCGATCGCGTGCGAACCCGTCGCACACGCCGAGACGGGCGCGTAGTTGATGGCCTTGAGGTTGTAGCGGATCGAGACGAGACCTGCCGCGAGGTCGACGATCATCATGGGAACGAGGAACGGGCTGATGCGGCTGGGCCCGCGCTCGAGCAGAAGGGCGTTCTGCTCCTCCATCGTGGACAGCCCGCCGATGCCAGAGCCGATGATGCAGCCGGCGCGAAGCGCAAGCTCGTCGTCGATCTCGAGGAGTCCCGCCTGAGCGAGGGCCTCATGTGCCGAGACCATCGCGAACTGCTGGAAGCGCGACATCCGTCGCAGTTCCTTCTTGTCGAGGAGCTCTCTCGGGTCGAAGTCCTTCACATAGCCCGCGAACCGCGTGGTGTAGTCGGAGGCGTCGAAGTGCTCGATTGCCGAGATGCCACTGCGCCCGTTCTTGAGCGAGTCCCACATCGCGTCGCACCCGACGCCGGTGGCCGTGACGACGCCTGCTCCGGTGACAGCGATCCTTCTCATGCGCTCTTTCCTTCGGCCTCGGCATACTCGGATTCGAGTCGCGCCATCAAGTCGGCGACGGTCGGGATGTCGTGAACGCGTGCCGCGGCAGACCCCGAGAACACCAGGCCCTGCTCGACATCACCGGCCTGTGCCATGACGAGTTCGTTCATGATGCAGTACTCCTTGTGGCACTGCTTCAGGCACGAGATGCACTTCGGGATCTTGGGGTAGTCCTGACGCTGCGTGCGCTCCCAGAAGGGGTTCTTCAGTGCGCGCCCGGGAAGCCCGACCGGGCTCTTCACGATAACGACCTCGTCGGGGGTCGCGTCGACGTACATCTGCTTGAACGCCTCCGGCGCGGAGGACTCGACCGTTGCGGCGAATCGCGTACCCATCTGCACGCCGGCCGCACCGGCGTCGAGAGTCTCCTTGATGTCGGCACCGGTGACGACGCCGCCCGCGCCGATGACGGGGATGCTGACCGCCTCGACGATCTCGGGCAGCAGGTCGCGCATGAGTCGATCGGTGCCGAGGTGCCCTCCGGCCTCAAAGCCCTCGACGACGACCGCGGCGGCTCCGAACCTCTCGGCCAGCTTGGCCACGCGGGCGCTTCCGACGATCGGAACCATGGGGACACCGGCCTCTTTGCACCAAGTGAATACGTCTCGCGAGAACCCGGCACCTGCGATGACGAGGTCGATGCCCTCATCGAGCGCGATCTGCACCAGTTCCTTGAACCGGCTGACCGCGACCATGATGTTGACGCCGATGACCCCGCCGTCGGCTATCGAGCGGGCATGTCGGATCTCGCGACGAAGCTCGTCGTCGTCAAGACCGCTGCCCGCGATGATCCCGATGCCTCCCGCAGCGGCGACCGCACCGGCCAAGGGGGATAGCGATATGCGCACGGCCATCCCGCCCTGGATGATGGGAAGGCGGGCCGTACGGTTGCCGATTGTCAGAGTAGGCATCTCCACGTCAAGAACGCACCTTTCGGGCGGTGAGATCGGGTGATTCACGACGCAAACACACCCGGCGGCGCCACAGGGCGGCCGCCGGGTGGAGCATGCGTCAGGCTAGCTGTTGGACGAGATGTAGTTGACGGCATCGCCAACCGTCTTGATGCTCTCGGCCTCCTCGTCCGGGATCGAGATCCCGAACTCCTCCTCAAGCGCCATGACCAGTTCGACGATGTCGAGCGAATCAGCACCAAGGTCGTCGACGAACGAGGCGTCCTCGGTCACGTCGTCTTCCTCGACGTTGAGCTGCTCCACGATGACCGCCTTGACCTTCTCAAGAAGCTCCTCACGCTCCATACAGCACACCTCCCTCCTCCGTTGCCGGATCAGAATCGCTACAGGGCCGATCGGCCCGATTGCGCTAACAGAATGTCATACCACCATCGACAGCGAGAACCTGCCCCGTGATGTAGGACGCCTCGGCGCTGGCCAGGAATGCGACCGCCGAAGCGATGTCGTCGACGGAGCCGAAGCGCCTCATCGCGATCGAGGCGAGGGCTGCGTTGCAGGCGGCCTCAGGCAACTCGGCGGTCATGTCGGTCTCGATGAAGCCGGGAGCGATCGCGTTCGCCCGAACGCCGCGGGCGGCGAGCTCACGCGCCACGGACTTGGTGAGGCCGACCACGCCCGCCTTCGCAGCGGCGTAGTTGACCTGCCCGGCGTTGCCGACGAGGCCCACCACGCTCGTGATGTTGACGATCGATCCCGAGCGTTGCTTCATGAGCACCATCGAGGCGGCGCGCGTGACATTGAACACGCCGGAGAGATTCGTGCGTATCACCGCATCCCAGTCCTCATCGGACATGCGGACCAGCAGTCCATCGCGGGTGATTCCCGCGTTGTTGACGACGATATCGAGCGCGCCGAGCTCGGCGATCGTGCTATCGACGAGCGCAGACGCCGCAGCGGGATCGCTCACGTCGGCCTGCAGCGCGACGGCACGCCCGCCGGCTGCGACGATCTTCTCGACTACCGCGTCCGCGGCCCCTTTGGACCCCGCATAGTTGACCGCGACGGCTGCGCCATCGGATGCCAACCGAACCGCGACCGCCGCACCGATACCGCGTGAGGCACCCGTGACAAGGGCGACGTTGCCGCTGAGATCAGGCATTCTGGGTCACCTCCTCGACGATGGTCTCCAAGTCCGAACCCTCGACTGCGAGACACGTGGCGCCTTCGACCCGTCTCGCCAGTCCGGTGAGCACCGACCCCGGACCGGCCTCGATGAGCGTGATGGGACCGTCGGCGACCAAGGTGGCCATGGTCTCGGTCCACCGCACGGGCGCCGTGATCTGCGCGATCAGTCGCTCGCGAATGGCGTCGCCATCGGTCTGTGGGGTGGGATCGGTGTTCTGCAGCACCGGGATCCGGGCATCCGCGAACTCGGCGCCGAGCAGAATCTGCTCGAACGCGACCCGCGCAGGCTCCATGAGCGGCGAGTGGAACGGGCCGGCCACGCTCAGGGGCACGACCTTCCGTGCGCCTGACTCGAGGAGTACCGCAGACGCCTGCTCGATGCCGTCATGCGTGCCGGAGATGACAACCTGACCCGCCGCGTTGTCGTTCGCCACCCATACGCCCGGGATGCCGTCTATGGCCGATGTGATGGCTGCACCATCCATGCCGAGGACGGCCGACATGCCACCCGGTGTTGCGGCGGCGGTGGCGGCCATGAGTTTGCTGCGCTCAACAACGAGCTCGAGTCCCGCCTCGGGAGAGAAGACGCCCGCGACGGCCAGGGCGGCCAGCTCACCAAGCGAATGACCGGCCACGGCGACGGGGGCGATGCCGCTTTCGAGCAACGTGGTCCCCCACGCCCAATCCGCAAGGTAGAGGAGCGGTTGGGCGACGCGCGTATCGGCGAGTTCTGTCGGCTCGCCAAGACGCGCGATCGTGGACAGCTCGAGATCGGACAACGCCTCGGCGGCATCCAGAAGCCTGTCGAGGGCATCGAGTTCCGGCACGCCATCAAGCATGCCGGCGCGCTGTGAGCCTTGTCCGGGGAAGACCAATGCGCAACGAACGGTCACGCGACTACCCCTCACTCGGAAGCCGGCCCAGCCGTGCCATCACGGCCTGCGCCTCGGCGAGCATCTGATCGACGATCTCTGCAGCAGGCTGGATCTCACACACCATCGCAGCCGCCTGGCCGGCCATGAGCGAGCCCATGTCCGTGTCACCCTCACGCATCGCCAAGGCGAGCTTCCCGGCGCCGAGGGCTTCGATCTCCTCGGGCTTGTTGTCCCTGTCCAGTTCCATGATCTGCTTGGAGAGCTTGTTCTTCAGGACGCGCACCGGATGGCCGGTCGAACGGCCGGTGACGATCGTATCGCGGTCCTTGGCCTTGATGACCTGCGCCTTGACGTCCGGATGGATCGTGCACTCCTCGGCGCACATGAAGCGGGTGCCGACCTGCACACCCTCGGCGCCAAGCGCGAACGCGGCCGCGATACCGCGGCCATCGGCGATGCCGCCGGCGGCCACCACGGGCACGGAGACGGCGTCGACGAGCTGCGGGATGAGCACCATCGTGGTGAGCTCGCCGATGTGCCCACCCGCCTCCATGCCCTCGCCTATCACCGCATCGGCGCCGATGGACTCCATGCGCTTGGCGAGTGCGACCGACGGGACGACCGTGAGGACCTTGATACCCGCACCCTTGAGTCCGGCCATGTACTTGCCCGGGTTGCCGGCGCCGGTCGTCACGGCATGGATCTTCTCTTCGATGACCATGTCGACGATCTCGTCGATATGCGGCGTGAGCAGCATGAGGTTGACCCCGAACGGCTTGTCGGTCAGCCGCTTGGCTCTCTGGATCTCCTCGCGGAGGATGTCAGTCGGCATCTGGCCGGCGCCGATGATGCCGATGCCACCGGCGTTGCTGACCGCAGCCGCAAGCTCGGCGGTCGCCGTCCACGCCATGCCACCTTGGATGATGGGGTGCTCGATGCCCAGAAGCTCCGTGAGCCTGGTACGAAGCGCCATGAACCTATGCCTCCTCTTTCGGTGCAGACATCGTCCAGCGAACCACAGCGGCGCCCCACGTGAGACCGGCGCCGAAACCGACGAGTGCAAGCAGGTTTCCGGGCGCGAGTCGCCCGCCAGTATACAGGTCGTCAAGAGCCATCGGTATCGAGGCGGCCGACGTATTGCCGGTCTGTGCGATGTTGAGGTACACGCGCTCGTCCTCGATGCCGAGACGTTCCTCGACGGTGGCGATGATGCGCTCGTTGGCCTGATGTGGGATCAGCCAAGTGAGGTCGTCCAGGGTGTGCCCCGAGCGCTCGAGAGCCTCCATCGTCGCGCGAGGGATGACGCGCACGGCGAACTTGAACACCTCGGAGCCGTTCATCTTCACGAAGCCGTCCCGCGCGGCGACGCCCTCGGGCGTCGCCGGCTGCGCGGCGCCACCCATGGGGATGATGAGCTGCGGCGCACCCGCGCCGTCGGCGCCGAGGACCACGGCCTCGACCCCTGGCTCGTCTGACGCCCGCAGCACCACCGCGCCGGCGCCATCGCCGAACAGCACGCAGGTCGTGCGATCCGTGAAGTCGATCAGGCGGGTCAGCGCTTCGGCGCCGATGACGAGAACCGTGTCGGCGCGTCCCGATTCGATCGCCGCGGCGCCCGACTGCAATGCGTAGATGAAGCTGGTGCATGCGGCCATGAAGTCGACCGCTGGGCACGTCAGGCCGAGCTTGGCTTGCGTGACGCACGCGGTGGACGGCATCACGTAGTCGGGGCTCGTCGTACCGAGGAGCAGCATGTCGATCTCGTGCGGCTCGACCCCCGCGCGCTCCATCGCCAGCCTTCCGGCACGCGCAGCGAGGTCCGACGTCGACTCGCCTTCTGCGACGATGCGCCGCTCGCGAATACCCGTTCGGCTCGCGATCCACTCGTCACTCGTGTCCACGATGGACTCGAGCTCGTGGTTCGTCATGACCCGCTCAGGCAGGAAGGAGCCGGTCCCGATGATGGTTGCGTAGCGTGCCATAGGCTGCTGGGAATCCCCTCGAACGTGCGTCTCGACGTATAGGCTCGTACAGGGTGATGCGAAAGCGTCGGGGTAGTGTAGCCGCGTCACATGCGCGAAAGAAGTACCGGTCAGTCTAGTTTCGGGCGACCGCTCGGGCAATGCGTCCGGTCAGGTCCCCTTCGACCGCCTGCACCGCCACGCGGATCGCGTTGGCTACCGCGACGGGGCCGGACGAACCGTGCCCGATGATGCACACGCCGTTGACCCCAAGGAGCGGTGCGCCGCCGTAGGTGTCCGGGTCGAGCTGGGCCTTCAGCCTGACAAGCGACGGCTTGAGCGCGGCCGCCGCGAGCTTGGTGAGTGCGGTCTCCATCATGGCCTCCTTCACCTGCCCGAGGAGTGCCTTGCTCGTTCCCTCGAGGAGCTTGAGGGCGACGTTGCCGGTGAATCCGTCCGTGACGATCACGTCCGCCTCGCCGGTGAGCACGTCGCGCCCCTCGACGTTTCCGATGAAGGCCGGGAGCTTCTCGGCGAGCAGTGCGTGGGCCTCCTGCGCGAGCACCGAGCCCTTCGTGGGCTCCTCGCCGATATTGAGCAGGGCGACCCGCGGCGCCGCCACACCGAGTACCACCGCCGCGTATGCCTCACCCATCTCGGCGAACTGCAGCAGGTTCTCGGGCTTGCAGTCGGCGTTGGCTCCGACATCGAGCAGGATGCACGGCTCGCCCGCCGTTGGCAGGACCGTCGCGATGGCGGGTCGGCTCACTCCCTTGATGCGCCCCATCACCAGCGTGGCTGCCGCCATGCATGCGCCGGTCGAGCCTGCCGAGAAGAACGCATCGGCACGCCCCTCTTTGACGAGGCGCGCCCCCACCACTATCGACGAGTCCTTCTTTGTACGGACCGCGTTGGCGGGATGGTCACCCATCTCGATGACCTCCGTGGTGGCCACGGCATCCACGCGCCCCGGAAAGCGAACGGCGAAGGGTTCGACGATGTCGCCCGGGCCGGTGAGAACGACGCGCACCGTGGGGTCAGCGTCCAGGGCGCGCTCGACGCCCTCGAGGATCTGCGCTGGTGCGAAGTCGCCACCGATGGCGTCGACGGCGACCGTGACGTATGTTGCCTGGGACATGGGAGCTCCTCGGGAAGCGCTGACGCGCGTTTCGGGACGAAGACGATGGCGTCGCCAAGACCACTGCACCACTCGCGTATTCTAATCCGAACGAATGCTGGGTGTGGCCGATAGACTCTGACCGCCGAGAGACGCTACAGCCGGCCCGCCCGTCGGGGCGGTACCGGCTGTCAGTGACTCACGAACGAACCAGTGTTGCACGTCAGCGCGTCGTGCGACGTACCGGTCCGGTCGAGACTAGTCAGTCTCGACGATCTCCTTGCCGTTGTAGTAGCCGCAGTTGCCGCAGACGCGGTGCGGGAGCTTGACCTCATGGCACTGCGGGCACGTAGACTTCGCAGGCGCCTCGAGCACGTGGGAGGAACGGCGCGAATTCGTCTTCGATCGGCCGGTCTTTCGCTTCGGAACTGCCATCTACCTTCAGGTCCTTCCGTGATTGCGCGTGCCCGTGCGTCCGGTGTGCGCGTAGTCTCGTCATCTGTGTCGCGCGGCTGTCCGGCCGCACGAGCGGCAATGATACCACGCCGGATTTCGCTTGTGTACCCGTTCGCCGAGGACCGGGCCGCTAGTCGTCGGAGGGGTCCTCGGATGTCGTTATGAGGTCTCCGAGTGCCGCAAAGGGGTTCGTCTCATCGAAGCCGTGCTCGCAATCGCACGACTCGACGTTGAGGTCCGCCCCACACTCAGGGCACAGACCCGCGCAGTCATCGGCGTGCAACGGTGCGAATGGCGCTTCGAGCACGAGGGCGCTGGTGATCGCCGGCAGGATGTCGACGAAGCCATCCGCGTCGATCTCCCAGTACTCCTGCTCCTCGGGGATGTTCTCCGTGTCGCCGGGCTCAACGTAGTAGCCGTCGACCTCGGCTTCGATATCGAGCGGGAACTCGACGAGGCAACGAGCGCAGGTGGCGATCGTCTCGGCCACGACCGTTCCGATGCCGACGATGCCGGTCCCGCCATTGGTGAGCGTGACGTCGAATCTGACGGGGGCGCGAAGGGCGAAGTGCTCGTCGCCGACATCGAGACTCTTCATCTGCAGGACGTCGGACACGGCGATGCTGTCGCCGAGGACATCGAGAATCGACGTGATGTCTACTCGGTAGGTTTCCATGAGAGACCGCCTTCTTCGTTGACGACGGTGCGTGGATTCAACGCGCTACTGGCGCTGTCCGCCGCCCCCGCCGCCACCGACCTTGCCCTGCAGGCGATCGCGGCCGCGCTGTACGGCGGTGAGCAGCTTGCCGAGGTTGACCTCGAGATTCGCGAGCATCTCGTCGGCGTAGTCCTCGGCGCCGAGGCGGATCTCGCGCTCCTGGTTGCGCGCCTTGTCGATCATGTCCGCCGCCTGGGCCTCTGCGAGACGCACGACCTCGGTCTCGTTGGCGAGTGCCTGCGCGCGGTCGCGGGCGTCCTCGAGGATGCGGTTGGCCTCCTTCTCGGCCTCTTCCAGCATCTCCTGGCGTTCCTTGACGATCCAGCGAGCCTGCTTGAGCTCGTCAGGATACTGCGCACGGATCTCGTCGATGATCTCGTAGACCTTGTCCGGGTCGACCATCTTGGCACTGCGGAACGGCACCGTTCGAGCGTTGTCCACTATCTCTTCGATGCGGTCGATCAGGGCCATGATGTCCATGAAACTGCCTCTCTATCGGGCTTCGCTCAGTTTGCGCTCAAGCGCATCACATACGGCGTCCGGTACGAGCCCGCGCACGGATCCACCGTGCCGGGCGATCTCCTTCACTGCTGACGAGCTCAAGAACATGTACTCCGGGATGGCCATGATGAACATCGTCTCGACCTTCGAGTCGAGGCGCCAGTTCAGCGCGGCCATCTGGAACTCGCGTTCGAAATCGGTCATCGCACGCAGCCCCTTGACTGCGACCGATGCACCGACCTCATGCGCGAAGTCGATCAATAGCGTATCAAAAGCGCGGACGGATACGTTGGGCAGGTGCCCGGTGGCACCCTCGATGAACCGGACACGCTCGTCCACCGAGAACAACGGGCCGCCGTTCTTGGTCTTGGAGAATGCAACGCCAACGACCAGTTCGTCGAAGAGAGTCGCAGCTCGCTCGATGATGTCGAGGTGACCGGACGTGACCGGGTCGAAGGTGCCCGGAACGATGGCGCGCTTCACGTCGGACTCAAGCTCCCCCCGCTAAAGACGGCAATGTCGACCTCGGTCGTTCCGTAGCGTTTGCACTTCAGTGTCGAGAAGCCGACCGGCCACTCTGCCGAGACGCCGGCAGCGTGTTCCCACATGACCACCGCGCCCGCTTCAAGCTGCTCGTTTGCCGCGAGCGTCGCAAGAAGCGACGACACCTGAGCCGCGTCAAGTCTATATGGAGGGTCGAGGAGAAGCAACGAATAGGGTCCGCGCGGAAGAGCCCCGCGGGCAAGCAGATTGAACACGTCGCCGACCGCGACGTCGGCGATGCCTCCGACGTCGAGACTTGCGACATTCGAGCGTAACGCCAGGAGTGCACCCCGGTCCTTCTCGGCGAAGACTGCGGCGCTGCACCCGCGAGACAGCGCCTCAAGTCCCAGCGCGCCGCTGCCCGCGAACGCGTCAAGGACCGTGCCGCCGCCCAGATCCCCTCCCGCGATGGACGTGATCGCCGAGAAGACGGCCTCGCGCACGCGGTCGGTCGTCGGTCTCGTCGTCTGACCCGGGGGCGCCTTGAGCACGCGACCGCGGAACCGCCCGGCGATGATCCTCATCCGCTGCTCACCCACTCCCATGCCTCGGCGAAGACGCGCTTGACCTCGGCGAGGAGCGGTCGGTGCTCGGGCCGGCGCAGGTGTGGGTCAGACGCCACGATCGAGCGCGCATCGGAACGTGCGGCCTCGATCACCTCGCCGTCAGTGAGAACCGACGCCAGCCGCAGCGCCGGCATGCCGTGCTGCCTGTCACCGAGAATCTGCCCTTCCCCACGGAGTCGCAGGTCGTACTCCGCGAGTTCGAAGCCGTCCGTGGTCGATGCGATGGCGGCCATGCGTTCCTTCCCCTCGGAGCTGCGGGGATCCGCGAAGAGATATACCTCGCCGGGGTGCTCTCCCCGACCGACGCGACCGCGAAGCTGATGGAGTTGCGCCAACCCGAACCGGTCGGCATCCTCAACGATCATGACGGTGGCGTTCGGTACATCGACGCCGACCTCGATGACGGTGGTCGCAACGAGGACGTCAAGTTGTCGTGCCCTGAACTCCTCCATCACGCGTTGCTTCTCGGACGACTTCATGCGGCCTGTGAGCAGGCCGACGCGAAGATCCGAGAACACCTGCTCGCGCAGACGCTCCGCCTCCCGGGTGGCCGCCCGCGCCTGCGCCGCGTCCGATTCATCGACGAGTGCGCACACGACGTAGGCCTGTTGTCCCGCGCGCACGGCAGCGCGAACGCGCTCGTAGGCCCGGTCCCGGCCCGCGGGCTTCACGAGCTCGGTCCGGACCGGCGGGCGCGCGCGAGGCCGTTCTCGCAGGTAGGAGGTCTCCAGGTCGCCGTAGAGAGTCAACGCAAGAGAGCGGGGAATGGGCGTCGCGGTCATCACCAGCAGGTCGGCACTCGCGCCCTTGCCGCGCAGACCGAGCCGCTGGTTGACGCCGAAACGGTGTTGCTCGTCGACGACCGCGAGGGAGAGCCGCTTGAACGACACGGACTGCTCGAGGAGGGCGTGCGTGCCAAAAGCAACGGTGATGGTGCCATCGGCCAGACCCGCGAGTGCCGCTCGGCGCTGGGCCGCCGGCGTGGAGCCGGTCAGCAGCACCCACGAGACACCCACCTGGTCGAGGAGCGGCCCCACCGACGATGCGTACTGGGTCGCGAGCACCTCCGTGGGCGCCATCATCGCCGACTGCGCACCCGCGTCCGCGGACGCTGCAAGCGCATGGGCGGCCACGAGTGTCTTTCCGGTGCCCACGTCCCCGAGCAGGAGACGGTTCATCGGCCGCGGCTGGGCCATGTCCTCCAATACCTCGGCGATGGCCCTGGACTGGTCGCCTGTGAGCTCGAACGGAACCGCGCTACGCATCGCCGCGAGCGCGGGACCGTCAAGCGGGTGCGCGATGCCTGCCTGTTCGCGCGTGACGCTGTGCCGACGCATGGCCATGTACAGCTGGAGCAGAAGCAGCTCGTCGTAGACGAGGCGGTGGCGTGCGGCGTACGCGTCCGACAGCGAGGTCGGGAACTGGATCTCGCGCAGCGCGGTCGCGAGCGATACGAGCCCCCGCGAAGCCCGAAGTCCGGCGGGGAGATGATCGCAGACGTCGGCGTAGTCATCGACCGCAGCAGCAACGAGGCGACGCAACCATGCCGTAGAAAGCCCCTCTGTCGCCCTGTGTACCGGCAGTACACGCCCGGCCTCGGACTCGTCCTGCCCGGGTGCGAGCTTCTCCACGAACGGCGTCTTGATCTGCTTGAATCCGTAGTCGAGTTCGACCTTGCCGGCGAACGCCACACGATCACCCTGGGCGAAACGCTGCTGGATGTAGGGCTGGTTGAACCACACGCCGAGCAGCACGCCGGTGCCATCCACGATCGCGACCTCGGTGATGGTCAGGCGAGGGCGAGGCTTCTTGACGCGTACCTCGTGGATCGTTCCGACGACCGTGGCCTCCGTCCCCGCACGCACATCGCGAAGCGAGGCCACATTCGACAGGTCGAGGTAACGCGCCGGGTAGTGACGCACGAGGTCACCGATGCTGGAGACGTTGAGCCGGGCCAGCGCGCTCGCACGCGTCGCATCGACGAACCGTGCACGGGCGACAGGCATCGCGTGCGCAGCGAGCCGGGCGGCGCGGTCGAGGATCTCAGGTGCGTTCGTCGCACTCACCGGGGTAGCGCTCAGCCGATCGGGTAGTACGTGCAGCCGATGGCACCCGGACCGGTGTAGACGCCGATGACGGCACCGATGGCGCCGGGCTCATCGTCCCACTCGACGTCCGCCGAGGAGGTCTCGATCGCCTTGCGCAGTTCGTGCGCCGCACTCAGATCGGCCCCGTGGATGATGGCGACTCGCATCCGCCCGTTGGCCGCACTGTCCTCGGCCACGTGGGCCGCGAGTGCCGCGATCGCTTGCTGGCGCCCACGCACCTTCTTGAAGGGCTCGATGATGCCGTCGTCGTTGACCCGTAGAACGGGCTTGATGTTGAGGAGTGAAGCCGCCAGACCGGCGGCCTTCCCGGCACGACCGCCCTTGACGAGGTAGTCGAGCGTGTCGAGAAGGAAGTACAGCCGGCATGTGCTCGCGACCTGGATGGCGCGCGCCTCGACCGCAGCCGCGTCGCCTCCCGCAGCGCGAGTCTGGGCGGCCGCCTTCACCATGAGGCCGGTGGCGAGTGCTGCGCGCTTGCCGTCGACAACGCGCACCGGGATCGGTGAAGTCTTGGCGGCGAGCATGGCGGACTCGTACGTCCCCGAAAGCGCCGCCGACAGGTGGATCGAGATGATCTCCTCGGCACCGTTCTGGGCGAGTGCCTCGTAGGCCGCGGTGAAGTCGGCCGGGGACGGTTGCGACGTCGTCGGCAACGCCGTGGCGGCTGAGAGCTTCGGGTAGAAGGCATCGGGGGTCAGGTCGAGCCAGTCGCGGAAGTGCTCGTCTCCGAAATGCACGGTGAGCGGGACCATCACCACATCGAGGGCGGCGAGTTCGTCGAGCGGCAGATCGCAGGTGCTGTCGGTGACGATGCCTACCTTGTGCATGCGGCTCCCTTGGTAGTGGTCGACTGCTACTCCGCAGCCATGAGTACGGGATAGAGCGGTTGTCCCCCGCGGTGGGTCTCGATGTCGATGTCCGGGTGGGCCGACTGCACATCCTTCTCGAGTGCTGCGAGCTCGTCATCGCCGAGGTCCTCGCCTGCGAGCAGGGTCAGGGTCTCGGCGCCATCGGCGAGCAGGAAGTCCGCGAGGCCAAGCCCTACAGAGTGAACGTCGTCTCCGACCACCTCGATCTCGTGCTCACTGATGCCGATGACCTGGCCGGACCGGATGTCGCCGACCTTGCCCTTCGCATCCTTGACCGCGGTGGTGACCTCACCGCTGCGGACGGCTCGGGCAGCCTCGAGCATGGACTCCGCCAGCACGTCGAGGTCATCGGATGCACCGTCGTACGCGAGCATCGCTGCAAAGGACTGCGGAACGGCGGTGGTCGGGACCACGACCGCCGGCTTCGTCGACACGGAGACCGCCGCCTGCGCGGCCATCACGATGTTCTTGTTGTTGGGAAGGACCACGACCTTCTCGGCGGCAACGCGCTCGATGGCTTCTACCAGGTCCTGGGTCGAAGGGTTCATGGTCTGGCCACCACTGACAACGAGATCGACTCCGAGCGATCCGAGGATGGCCGCGAGTCCCTCTCCCGCGGCGACAGCGACGAATCCGACCGGCTTGAGGTCCTGGGCCGTGGCGGGCGGCGCGGTGCGCTTCTCCTCCATGAGGGCCGCGTCGCGGTCCTTGCTCTGGCGACGCATGTTGTGGATGTGGACCTCGGACACCTCGCCGAGCCCGGTCATGTGGGAGAGCACCGCGCCCGGGTCGTTCGTGTGCACGTGGACCTTGTACTCCCCCGCTGACCCGACGACGAGTTCGCTGCCGCCGACCGACGAGACGAAGTCGTGCACAGCCTCCGAGTCGATACCCTCCCCGAAGAGCAGGAACTCCGTGCAGTAGAGGTACTCGTCGTCATCCCAGTCGTCGACCGGCTCGACCGTGAGAATCGGTGCGGCCGCCGACGACACGTCGGCGATGACGACCTGCTCCCCCAACGCGGCGGCGACGAAGCCCTCGATCAGGATCGCGAGGCCGAACCCACCGGCGTCGACGACGCCGTTCTCCTTGAGGACGGGCAGGAGCTCTGGTGTACGTCGGACCGACTCGAAGGCGGCTTCGGCGACGCGTCGGAGCGCGTCGTTGAGCTCCAGTTTCCGATCCGCTGCTTCACGCGCGGCTACCGAGGTATCCCGCAGAACGGTGAGGATGGTGCCCTCGACGGGCTTGCGTACGGCCTGGAACGCGACCACGACCGAGCGCTCGAGCGCTGTGGCGAGCAGCTCCGTATCGGCGGATTCCGCACCGTCGATGCCCTCGCACAGACCTCGGAGAATCTGGCTGAGGATGACCCCGGAGTTCCCCCGGGCGCCCATGAGCGAGCCATGCGTGACCGAATGGCAGACCGCGGCTACCTCTGAGCCGGCGGGAAGCCCTGCGACTTCGCTGACGACGACGTCCATGGTGAGCGACATGTTGGTGCCGGTGTCCCCGTCGGGCACGGGGAAGACGTTGAGGCGGTTGACCTCCTCCTTGCGCTCCTTCAAGGCAGCCGCGGCCGAGGTGACGAGATTGGCGTAGAGATTCGATGTCATGTAGTCAGCTCCGGATCACTGAGCGTCGCGGACTTTGACGCCCTGCACGTGTACGTCGACGCTGGCGACTTTGACGTCCGCAGTGTCCGTGAGCACGTATCGGACACGGTTCGCGAGATTGTGTGAGACCTCAGCCAGGTTGGTTCCGAACTCGATCACCACATAGAGATTCACTGCGACCCCGTCGTCGGTCGTCGTGACCTTGACGCCTTTGCGCAGCTTGGCCGCGGGCAGCAGCTGCGCCACGCCGTCGCGCAGAGAAGGGCTCGCCATCCCTACCACGCCGTAGCTCTCAAGACATGCGTAGCCGGCCAGATCGGCTAGGACGTCGTTGGCGATGTTCACGCTTCCGGCGACAGGTTGGGGCATGTTCTACTCCTCCTCGGCAGGGCCGTCGGGTAGTTCGTTGAGCTCGGCCAAGAGCGCCGAGACGGATACCTCGTGCATCGTCGCGACCGCCGCGACGTCCTCCATGCCCGCAGCAAGGCAGGAAGGGCATGCGAGCCCGTAGCGGTCGAAGATGTCGGCTGCATCGGGATGGCTCACGAGTACGTCCCGGATGAGCGTCTGTGCGGTGAATCGAGCCATGGTGCGCCTCTTCCCGGCGTTCAGCTCAACAACGACCTCTGAAGTATAGCCGAGGCAACATGCCGCTCAAGTCGGGCGCACTCCAAGCATGTGCCTTGTTGCGTGGAACGGGTGTGTGGTAGGATTGCCTGCGTTTTGCGCCTGAAGAGAACGAACGGCCGATGAACCCGGCCTTGAACGAACGAGGAGCGTACACGATGTCGAAGGTCTGCGCAGTCTGTGGCAAGCACCCGGTAGCGGGCCGCAACGTGAGCCACTCCCACCGCGTCACGAACCGCATGTTCCGCCCGAACATCCAGAAGGTCACGGCGGTCATCAAGGGTCACGTGAAGCGCGTCAACGTCTGCACGAAGTGCATGAAGGCCGGTAAGGTCACGCGCGCGTAGCAGCGCCCACATCCGCACCAGTCGACGGCCGTCCCTAGTGGGCGGCCGTCGTGCGTTGCAGGTCCATTCCGGACGAGCGCTCGAATCCGACGTCGGCCTCGTCGACGACCGCGACCAGCGCCTGCACGCACCTCGGGTCGAACTGCGAGCCTGAGAGGCGGCGCAGTTCCGCAAGTGCTTGCGAGCGCGTCAGCGCGGGTCGCCACGAACGCGGTGACGTCATAGCGACGTACGCATCTGCAGCTGCGAGGATGCGAGCGCCGAGCGGAATCTGGGTGCCCACGAGTCCTGCGACGTAGCCGGTCCCATCGAAGTGCTCGTGATGGTGGTACACGATCGGGGTGACGTCGGCGAGTGCGGGTGCCTGGGACAGGATCTCGGCAGCGATCACGGGGTGCATCTTGAGCATCCCCCACTCGACCGTCGACAGCGGTCCGTCATTCATGGCGGCGCGCACGCCCGACGCCGACATGCCCACGTCGTGCAGCATCGCAGCGATGCGCAGCGCGTTGGATGCCTCAGCCGTCAGGCGGAAACGAGCACCCATGGCGGCACACAGCTCGACGATTCGGGCGGTGCCGCCGCGTGCGTAGGGATCGCGCGCCTCCAGGGCGAGCGCCAGCGCCTTGAGGGTGTCGAAGTATCTGTCCTTTGCGCCCTCGGCAGCCCAGGCCTGTCGAAGTGCCATGACGATGGTCTGCCCGAGCGCTTCGAGCGTCGCGAGATGGGCCTTCGACGGGCGCGCCTGGAATGAGCTGCTCCCGACGTTGAGTACGCCGATGATCCCCTGCTCGTCCGCCAGCGGTACGCAGACGGCTGAACGTATGCCGTGCCGGCGGCTGCGAATCCCGGCGGCCTTGAGGTCCTCGATGACGAGCGGCTGGCGGCTCGCCAGAACCCAGCCGGCGATCCCGTCACCTTCAGAGATGTCGGTGGAGTGCACGATCTCCTCCGGCAGCCCGCGTGAGGCGGCGATCCTCATGCGACGGGTCGACGGATCAAGCAGCATGATGCTGCCGGTCTGAGCGCACGCGAGGTCCATGGCCCTCGCGAGCGCACTGTGCAACACGTCATCCGGATCGAGTGCGCGCGAGAGCTCGGTGCAGGTCTGGACGAGGATACGTGCGGTCTGTGCCTCGATGTGTGCGACGTGCAGCGCGAGAGCGCCGGAGAGCGAGGGGCGCAGCGCGGACGAGATGCTCGTGAGAATCGCGCGGTCCGGCTCGGTGGGGCCTTCGAAGTCCACGGCCGCCACGCCCCTTGGTTCTTCGGCACCCAGCGGCAAGGCGTAGCGCCATCGCTGATCCGGGCCGTCAAGGACGCCCGCCTCCAACGGACCCAGCTGGGCGCTTCCCGTGGATGCGGCTGCGCCGAGCAGTCCGCCGGCCAGGCTGACGGGCAGCGCCGGCGGCGCCGCGTCGCCCTGGCCCTCGACCAGTCGAAGCGTATCGGTGGTGTCATCGGACAACCACAGGTGCGCTGCGATTGGGTGCCCGGCCACGCGACTCGCGGACAGCAGCGCGGCCACGACCTCCGCGGGCTCGCTCCCGACCGGCATCTTGGGCGCGAACAGCGGCGCCGGCCATACCTGGGGAAGGTGGCCTACACGGCCGGCCGCTTCATAGAGCCGCTGCGGGCGCTCCGTCGCAGGGGGAATCACGTCGCCGCTCATGTCGGGAGACTCGAAGACGACTGGTTTAGGCGGATCGAGGACGTCCACCGTGGCGGAAGTCGTCGCATCGTAACCGAGCTGGACCGCTGCCGGGGCCTGGGCCTGGGACGAGCCGGTGGCGGTCGAGAAGCCGAGAACGACCGCGGTGGTCGCGCAACCTGCGGCGATGATCGCGAGCGTCTCGGACTGGATGAACGTCGCCAGCGCGGCGCAGGCGGCCGTGACAAGAACGAGTGCCCATATGGCGAACCTCGTGGAGCTGCTCATCGAATAGGAGCCCAGTCTCCCGAAATCGGCGATGCGCAAGCAGTATACGCCGATACGACCTCTGTCAGGACCCGGATCTGGCAGCGGGCGGATGCTGTCCTCGGGCCGACAACGCGAAGACCATCCCCTGGTGCACCGTGAGCATCGCTCCTGCCGCCGCGCACACCACGTTGCTCACTCCGAGGGTAGTCTCCGGTCCGATCTCAGCGCGTGACAGCGGCCAGCGCACGCCTGTCGCGGAAACCAGCGCCACCCCACCCCACGGGATGAGCGAGATCGTGGCCCCGACACCCGTCAGCTGCAATGACGACCTCCCCGATCCACCGAGCAACCATCCGGCGAGATCGGGCTCCACGAGCGTCGGGGCGAGGTCGGCTGCCGCGCTGAGGGCGGCAAGCGTCCCGAGCGTATGGTCGAGCCGGCCGGATGTGGCCGCCGTGACCACGATCTCGGTCGCACCCATGCGGCGCGCCTCACCGATCGCGAGTTCCAAGTCGGTCGCGTCCTTCTCGACGGGATACCGGTGAATGGGTACCCCCTGGGACAGGAGCCGGTCCACCGTGTCGGAGCTGGTCGAGTCGAGGTCCCCGACCACGACGGATGGCACGACCCCCGACTCTCGACACAGCTCGGCGCCGCCGTCCACGGCGATCACCACATCAGCATTGGGCGCGAGCCGTGCGAGAAGCTGCGGCGAGGCCGGTTCGGCAGCGGCTGCTACCAGGAGCGCCCTCACGATGCGCTACGAACCGCTCGGGGCGCGGACGGCACCGCGAGCTCCAGTGCGGGGAGCACGACAGCCGCGACCGCGATGGACAACGCGATCGAAGGGACGAGGTAGCTCAGGTTGTAGACGAGTGAGTAGAGCCAGACCGGCTGACCAGCGGGGGCGTTCTGACCGAAGAAGACGACACCCGACGTCCATGCTGCGGCGAAGCGGCCAAGCCCACCCAGGAGGATGAACGGCACGGCCGCCAGGACGGCACGGGAGCGTGACCGTTCGCAGGTCTTGCGATAGAGCGACGAGCCGAGGCCGGCCAGGCCCAGGGCGCCGAACGCGATCGGGTAGTCCAGGAGCACCTGGGCCGGCGCGACGAAGAACGGCTCGATCATGTAGTCAACACAGCCGAAGAGCACGCCCGCGATCACCCCGGGGACCACGCCCCGCCGCAACGCGAGCACGAGGATCGGAACCATGGATAGCGACACGGTGCCACCGGCGAAGTTGATCGGAAGCCGCACCGCGACCAAGCTCAGCACCGCTGACAGTGCGACTGTGAGCGCGATCTCGACGAGCAGACGGATCCGTTCCGAGCGCATGACACGTCCTCTCCGTGGGTGCCGAAGAGAGTGCCGAGATAGCATGGCGAAGAGGAGCGGTCTGCTCCCATCCGTCGTGCGGCCCCGCATTACCGGAACCGTCCTCTCGGTCGCAGCGTTGCCGCTGCCTCTCAGCCGCCGCGTACTGGCAGCTCCCGACACGGTGTTCAGTTGACCGTTCGATTGTGGACGAGACAGGACTCCGTCGCAACCGGCAGTACCGGCGTATGTCGGGATCCCGACGCGTCGAGTACGGACGTGGCTACGGCGACGTGGCGTTCTTCACACCATAGATGGATGCGATCGCCTGATAGACGGCGCGTGCGATCTTGTCGGCCCAGGCAGGATCCTTGAAGTTGGCTATGTCGGTGGTCGACGCCGTCGAGCCGAGCGTCTGTCGGACGTAGGGCCCCCCCGTTGACGCAAGGACCACATCGGAAGCCCCGGCGGTCTGGTTCGCTGAGATGCCTTGGCCGGCCAGGGCCGAGGACATCTGCGAGGAGAGCGCCTGGGAGGGTGCGTACGTGGCCGTCGCGACGGTCGAGCTCGGATACGTCAGTGTGACGCCACCTCCGCCCACGGAGATCACGTCGAACCCGACCGAGACGGTGGGCGAACCTTCTTTGGCTCTCGCCTGGCGTGCCGTGACAGAGACGGCGGTTCCCGTGTCCGCGATGGAGCGTGTGCTGGTGACGGTGGCACCCGATGCGCCGAGAAGCGACTGCAGACGGCGCGTCACCTCGAGAGCTGCGTCCGGCTGGCCTGCGACTGCGGGGGCGGGATCGAGCGTGATGCGCACACCTGTCAGGGAGTACGGCACGAGGGTACCGGTGGCGGTGGTGGTCGAGGTGGAGGTTGTCGATCCGCCTGCAGGCGCCGCAACGACGAGCTTCACGACATCACCCGTGTGAACCGTCGAGCCGGCGATCGGGTTGGATGCGAGCACGGTGTCACTCGGCTGGTCGGACATCTGTGTCTCGACCTGGACCTGAAGTCCCTTCTGCTCGAGCTGGCTGCGAGCGAGTGAGAGTCCCTCGCCCACTACGTCGGGCATCGTGAACTCCTCGGTCCCCGCCGAGACGACAACCGTGACGGTGCTGCCGCGCCGGGCCTTGGCGCCCGCTTCCGGGGTCTGGGACAGGATAGTATCGACGGGGAGTGTGGAGAACCGCCGATCTGACACTGCGAGCTCAAGCCCCACCGTTGCCAGCCGCTCTCGTGCCGCCGGGGTCTGCAGGCCAGCGACGGTCGGTACCAGAACCCGGGCACGGACTGCCAGAAAGGCCGACACGCCGGCGGCGATACCGCCGACCAGCAGCAGGCTCAGGAGCACCCAGACGAGCCAGGTCGGCACGAGCGGCTTACGCTTGGGTCGAATACGGTCGAGTTTCCCGCCGCTGACGACGACGGGACCCTCTGTCTCGGGGACCGCGTTGGGGTCTGCAGCGAGCCATGCGGCGATCGCCGCGTCCGCGTCCTCGTCGCTGACCATCCAGCTCTTGGTCGGCTCGACCGCGGTGCCTGCGAGCCAGGCGTCCATCTCGTCGGCGGATGCGACCTTGCTGGACGATGCCGAGGCGGCGACAGCATCCTGGGGGGCGACAGCGTCCGCGCTCTCGTCGTCGGGGCCCGGGACTGCCGCCTCATCGGCGGGAGTGGAGTCAGCGGACTGGGACTCCCCATCCGTTCCGGAGGACGCCTTGTCGGGCAGGTCGATGCCGGAGGTGGTGTCGGGAGATTCGGACACGCCGGAGGGGTCCTCGTCGAAGAGCGAGAATGGCTCAGGAGTCTTGTTCATGACGCCTAGTGTATACGATGATGTCGACTTCACCGGCGTGGCATGTATGCTGCTTCGGTGGATTTTGCACCGCTGAGTGTCGTGTCGTGAAAGGAGCTTGTACGCATGCCGGCCTATGACTTCCGCTGCACCGAGTGCTCGGCCGTGTTCGAAGTCACACGTCCGATGAGTGCCGTTGGCGACGAGACGTGCCCGGCCTGTGGCGCGTGCGCCACGAAGGTGTTCGCTCCGGTCGGTGTCGCGTTCAAGGGAACCGGGTTCCACAACACCGACTACAAGACGCGCCCGAAGGAAGAGTCCTGCGCGTCGGCGGGCGCATCGACGAGTTGAGCGTCGTGTCCTGCCGCCGGGTAGCGGCGTCGAGCACGCAAGACATGAGAAGGCCCCGCCGATCGCGGGGCCTTCTCATGTTCGTCAGCAACTCAGGCGGGGCAGGACACGTTGAAACGCGTCATTCGGCGGCGCTGACCGGTCCGCCGGGTGGTGGTATCGCTAGTCCATGCGGACCCAGAACTTCTCGGAACCGGTGCGATAGATCGTGTCCGTGAACCGAACGGTCTTGGACTTCGCGTCCATCGCGACCGAGTTGGTCCGGGCGCCCGCACCGAAGTACTTCACGCCGCGCAGCATCTCGCCGTCGGTGACGCCTGTCGCGATGAAGGCGGCCTCGTCCGTGTTGACGAGGCAGTCCATGTCAAGCACGCCATCGATGTTGCAAGTACCCATCTCGACCGCGCGGGCCTTCTCCTCGGGACTGCGCCATGCGAAGCGGCCCATGAAGCAACCGCCGATGCATTTCATGGCAGTGCAGGCGAGCACTCCCTCAGGCGCCGCGCCGATACCGAGGTAGAGGTGGATACCGGTACCTTCGATGGCCGTCGCCACCGCACCGAACACGTCGCCGTCCGAGATCAGGCGGATGCGAGCGCCGGCCGAGCGGACCTCCCTGATCAGGTCGACGTGGCGGTCTCGATCAAGAATGCAGACGACAAGATCCTCCACATCGCGCTTGAGGGCCTGGGCGACGTTGCGGATGTTCTCCGTGGGGCTGGCATCGATGTGAATGGCGGAGGCTGCCTCCGGGCCGACGGCGATCTTGTTCATGTACGTGTCCGGCGCGTGCAGAAGGGTGCCCTTCGGGCCGAACGCGAGTACTGCGAGTGAGTTGGACTGGCCGTATGCGGTCAGGTTCGTGCCTTCGAGCGGATCGACCGCGATATCGATCTCCTCGCCTCCCCTGCCGACCTTCTCACCGATGTAGAGCATCGGTGCCTCGTCGCGCTCGCCTTCGCCGATGACGATGGTGCCGGCGATGTCGACGTCGTTGAAGGCGGTCCGCATCCCTTCGACCGCGGCGTCGTCGGCCGCGTGCTTGTCGCCCTTGCCCATCCACCGCCCGGCCGCGAGCGCGGCTGCTTCAGTGACCTCGAGCATCTCAACGATACGGGTGTTGCGCATGGTTCCTCCCTCGGCGTGCAGGCGACGCGTGTCGCGCACGGCTACGTCCTAGTTGTCGCGCACAAGGCGTGCGGCAAAGTGCCCGTCCGGACCGCCCTGCTCGGGCAGCGAACGGAAGAACCCCTCGGGAGTCACAAAGCCCTCCCAGCCGACCGGCACCGCCTCGTTCAGCGGATCGATCGAGAAGGCACTCCCCTGCTCGCTCGCGAGAAACGCCGAGATGACATCGGCATTCTCGGCGTCGACGAGCGTGCAGGTGGAGTACACCACGAAACCGCCGGGACGAACAAGCGGCGCGGCGGACATGAGCATCCTGCGGCCGAGATCGGCGAGCTCGAGGATCTCGGCCTCAGTGAGTCGCCAGCGCTTCTCGGGATGCCGCCTCAGCGTACCGAGTCCCGAGCAGGGTGCGTCGATCAACACGACATCGACGGTCGCCGGCTGTGGGACGCCGTCGATCGAAGGGATGTCCGTGGCGTCTCCTGTCAGCGCCACGACACCCGGAACCCCGTTGCTCGCAAGCCGTTCGACGAGGAGTCGCGTCTTGAACTCGTGCACGTCGATTGTGGTGATCCGTGCGGGTCCGCCTGCTTCGATCGCGGCGCCCTGGAGGAGGATCGTCTTGGAGCCTCGGCCACCACCGATCTCGACGATGGTCGCGTCCGGGGATGCCAAGGCGAGAGTCGCGACGAACTGTGCGCCGGCATCGACCGCCATGACCGACCCGTTCGCGAGCGCGCTGCCCCGGACCGCGCGGCCGGGCTCTCGAGCCAGGATGCAGCCCGCGGGGATGCACGGTTGCGGTTCGGCGCCATCGTCCGAGAGCCGTAAGACCGCCTCGTCGTATGACAGTACGAACGGGTTGGCAGTGAGGAAGAGAGGGGCCGCCTCGTTGTCGGCCGCCATGATCGCCGCCGCCGTCTCGCGTCCGAGCTCTCGGATCCATCGATCGGCCAGCCATTGCGGATGCCCGTGACGCCGGGCAAGCGCCGCATCGTCGGACCCTGGGTCCCCCCAGGGGAACTCCGGGGCCTCCTCGGCGATCCGCCGCAGGACGGCGTTGGCGAGGCCTGAAGCTTGCGGGCGGACCGTCTTGACCAGCTCTACTCCCTGATGGACCGCCGCACGGTCTTCCGTGTGCAGGAACACGATCTCGTAGGCCGCGACAAGGAGGGCGTCACGCACACGTGGCTCGAGCCGCTTGCCGCCGACGTGCCGGTCGATGATCTCGTCGAGTGTCCCCTGTGTCTGGAGCGCTCCGTATGCGAGCCGCGTGGCGAAGGCGGTGTCGTCGGAGGACAATGACGCGGCTCGCAGAGCGGCCGAGAGGACCTCATGCCCGTACGAGCTCTGCTCACGAACACGTGTGAGGACCTCACGCGCCAAGCGGCGTGCCGTGCTGACGCTCATACCGCCGCCATCCAGCAGGCGGCATCGAGATCCCGCACGCCGCGCGCCCAGTCGGCCGCGCCCATCTCGGCCTTTCCGTCTGGCTTGAGGCGGGTGACGATCATCGAACCGTCCGACATGCCGAGAACCACGCCCTGCTTCGTCAGGCGGACGTGCCCGGGCTCGGGAATCGTACTCGCGTCGTCGACCGCCGCAGCTGCAGCCGTGACGGTGACGCCGCGATCCGCGATCACGGCCCTGCTCGGAGCAGCGGGCGTCGAGGCGCGCACGCGGCGGACGGCCTCTAGGAACGTAAGGTCGGGCGAGAGAGCGACGTCTCGTTTGGCGATCTTCTCGGCGTAGGTGACAAGCGCCTCATCTTGCGGCGTCCACCGGGCGTTGCCGGAGATGATGTCGGGCAGGGCGGTCATGAGGGCCTCGGCGCCGAGCCTTCCCAGGCGATCCGTGAGCTCTGGAGCGGTCGCCTCGCCCACCACAACGCTCTGCTGCAAGCAGTAGGGGCCGGTATCGAGGCCGGCTTCCATGCGCATGATAGACACGCCGGCGACTTCGTCTCCCTCAAGGATCGCTCGCTGAATGGGTGCAGCGCCTCTCCAGCGCGGCAACAGCGAGGCGTGAACGTTGATGGCACCCAGGCGTGCGGCGTCGAGTACCGCCTGCGGCAAGATCAGGCCATAGGCTGCTACGACGAGCAGGTCTGCGTCGAGGTCGCGTATCTGTTGCTGTGTGGACGGATCGCGGAGTGTCGTGGGCGTGAAGACGTCGAGGCCGCACGTGGTCGCGAACTCCTTGACGGGAGATGGCCGAGTGGCCCGGCCGCGACCGGAGACAGCATCGGGACGGCTGTACACCGCGACGATGTCGACCACGGCGCAGAGGGCCTCAAGCGAAGGCACCGCGAACTCCGGCGTGCCCATGAACACGACCCGCACGCTCAACGCTCCCCCTCGGTCACGGCCGCTCAGATGCTCGTGTCGCCGGGGCGCGCCCCGGCGATCTGGGCCTCGCGGTAGCGCTGAAGCGCGGCCTTGCGCTCCTCCGGCGTTGCCCTGTCCAGGATGAGGACCCCGTCGAGATGGTCGATCTCGTGCTGCAGGAGCCGGGCGTGGAGGCCGTCGGCCTCGATCCTGACGGGTTGGCCGGAGAGGCTGACGGCCTCACAGACGACGGTCGTCGAGCGCTCGACGGCGACCGAGATACCCGGCAGCGAGAGGCAGCCCTCGTCATCCGTTTCACGCTCGTCACCCTGCTCCACGATCTCAGGGTTGCAGAGGGCCACGACGCGGCCCTGGTCCTCGAGGTCGTAGACGATGACGCGCTTGAGCACGCCGATCTGGGGAGCCGCAAGACCGATTCCGGGCGCATCGTACATGGCCCGCGCCATGGTCCGGCACAGCTCCACCAAGTCGCTTTCCACTGCGGGATCGACAGGCTGGGCCTTCTGCTTGAGGGCGGCATTGGGATGGGAGAGCACGTCCATTGAGCGGTGTTCCTTCGTGCGGAGAGTGGGCGATCGGATGGCCCCACGTGTGGATGGTCGTATGCACCAATCATACCAGCCCATCGCCGTTCTGCTCGGCGACGGGGTTCTCGGCATCCTAGAACAGGTCCACCGGATCGATGTCGGCTGCGGCCGCGACGCCCTCAGGTCGAGCCGCGGCTTTCATAGCCACTGCGATCGGACCTGAGATGTCGGAGTCCACCGGGGCCTTGACCAGCACGTGCCAGCGCCATACCCCTTTGACGCGGGCTATCGGTGCCGGGCTGGGGCCGAGCACTTGCCAGCTGTCGGGAACCGTCGACCCAAGGGCGTCGGCGAGCTGCCGAGCGGCCGCGGCGACGTGATCACTCGCTTTACCCCAGACGAGGAGATTCGCCAGTCGACCGAAGGGCGGATAGCCCAGCTCGGTCCGAACCGTGGTCTCTTCGTCGTAGAAGAGCGCCGGTTCGTGAGCGGCTGCGGCCTGGATCGCAGGGTGTTCGGGCCAGTACGTCTGGATGATGACGCGTCCCTGCCGTTCACCACGCCCCGCCCTGCCTGCGACCTGTTCGAGCAGCTGATAGGTTCGTTCCCCGGCACGGTAGTCCGGAAGATGCAGGGTGGTGTCGGCGTTGATGACGCCGACAAGGGTGACCTCAGGGTAGTCGAGCCCTTTGGCGATCATCTGTGTTCCGAGCAGGACGCCGCTGTCCAACGCTTCGAACTCCGCAAGCGCACGCTCGTGGCCGCCCTTACCCCGAGTCGTGTCGGCATCCATGCGGACGACGGGGAATCCGGCGAGCAGCTCGCCGAGTTCCGCCTCGACCCTCTGAGTGCCCGCTCCGAACTGCCTGAGGTAGGGGCTTGCGCACTTCGGGCATACGGCGGGCACCGGGCTCCGAGCACCGCAGTGATGGCATTGCAGTCGCGAACCGACCTCGTGGTAGGTCATCGACACCGCGCAGGCCTCGCACTCGGGTACGTGGCCGCACTCACGGCACAGCAGGAACGACGCGAAGCCGCGCCTGTTGAGGAAGAGGACGGCCTTCTCGCCACGCTCCGCAACATCGTGCAGCGCACTCGAGAGTGGGCGCGAGAACATCGAGCGGTGACCGTCCGCGAACTCGGCACCCATGTCCACGACGGTGACCGGAGGCAGTGGTCTGTGGGTCACGCGGTCCGGCATGCCGAGTCGGAGCCACTCGCCCGTATGGCAACGGTGCAAGGCCTCCATGGAGGGGCTCGCGCTGCCGAGAACGACGACTGCGCCGGTGCGCCGTGCGATCTCCTCGGCGACCTCGCGCGCGTGGTAGCGTGGAGAGGAGCCCTGCTTGTATGAGGACTCGTGCTCCTCGTCGATGACGATCAGGTGTGTGTTCGCGAGTGGCGCGAAGAGGGCCGATCGCGCACCGACGACGATATGAGCCTCTCCGGTACGTACCAAGTCCCACTGATCGTAGCGTTCTCCCGCCGAGAGCCTGGAGTGGAGTACCGCAACCTCGTCCCCGAATCGGGCCCTGAAGCGCCCGACGGTCTGCGGAGTGAGTGAGATCTCCGGGACGAGCACGCACGCGTCGCCGCCACTCGCGCGCACGTGTTCGATGGCTTGGAGATAGACCTCGGTCTTGCCCGAGCCCGTGACGCCATCGAGGACGAAGACCTGCCCCTCGCGGGCGTCCAACGCCGATACGATCGCGTCGAGCGCCGCCGTCTGTCCGGCGGTCAGCGCTGTGTGACGGGGCGCGTGGCGTTCGCGCACGACCGCGTCTCGCATCCGTCGACGACGCTCGACGCGGACCACACCCGCATCGACCAACCGGCTGAGCGCGCTGTCCACCGCACCGAGGTCGGCTGTCAGTTCGGCCACACGGAGGGGTCCTGCGGCAAGCGCGTCGAGCACAGCCCTCTGCATCGTCGCCCGCTTGGCCGGTTCGAAGGGCTCGGCTCCGGCCACCAACTCCGCCCAGCGGTCATCGACCGGCCCCACACCGGCGCGACGGACCTCCCATGAGCCACCCTCGGGCCCGGTCACCTTGACCGCGCGTGGCGTGCCTCCGGGCGGCGTGAAGAGCCTCAGCGCCTCGGAAAGCGGACAGATGTAGCGCTGTGCGATCCAGAGTGCGACGGCAGGAGCGTGATCGCGGAAGTACGGCCCACCGAGGAGGGCGCGGACCGGCTTCAAGCGCGCATGGGGGCTGGAGTCCGCCAGTCCGACGACATACCCGACGACTGGCCGGTTGGCGAAGTCGACCAGAACACAGGAGCCCACCTCGAGCCCGCTCACCTCATCGGGAATCGAGTAGTCGAAGTGGGAGTCGAGTTCGCGCGTGGCGACGTCGACGATCACGTGTGCGATCACGCGCGCTCCCTTCTCCTCTCGTCTGCCCAGGCCGGTCAAGCATACAGAAGGCCACCGACATCGCAGGAAGCGGACCCCCCTTGGAGGCCGTTTCCTGCGGGTCGATTCGAGCGGACTCGGCGGGCGAGCCGCTCGATCGACCCAGGATGGCGGTGGCCTTCTCGCTACGTGCGCGAAGCAGTGCTAGTCGTTGAAGCCGGCGGCTTCCGCAAGCGCCTCGGCGCGGTCCGTGCGCTCCCACGTGAAGTCCTTGTCGGCACGACCGAAGTGGCCGTACGCGGACGTCTTGCGGTAGATCGGGCGACGCAGGTCCAGATCGCGGATGATCGCGCCAGGGCGCAGGTCGAACACGGAGTTGACCGCCTCCTCGATCTTGGCGACGGGGACCTTCTCGGTGCCGAACGTCTCGACCATGACTGAGAGCGGGTGTGCGACGCCGATGGCGTAGGCAAGCTGGATCTCGGCACGGTCGGCCAGACCCGCAGCAACGATGTTCTTCGCGACCCAGCGCGCGGCGTACGCGGCGGAGCGGTCGACCTTCGTTGCGTCCTTGCCCGAGAAGGCGCCGCCACCGTGGCGGCCCATGCCGCCGTAGGTGTCGACGATGATCTTGCGGCCGGTGAGGCCGGTATCGCCCATGGGGCCGCCGATCACGAAGCGACCGGTCGGGTTCACGAAGATCTCGGCGTCTTTGTACTCGAGGCCCTCGAGTTCGAAGACCGGCTTGATCACGTGCTCGATGAGGTCAGGGCGCAGAAGGCCCTCGATGTCGACACCGTCGGCGTGCTGTGTGGAGATGAGGATCTTCTCCACGGCGACAGGCTTGCCATCGACGTAGCGCACGGAGACCTGGGTCTTGCCGTCGGGACGCAAGTAGTCGAGCACATCGGCCTTGCGGACGGCCGTGAGGCGCTCGGCGAGGCGGTGTGCGAGGTAGATCGGCATCGGCATGAGCTGCGAGGTCTCGTTGCAGGCATAGCCGAACATCATGCCCTGGTCACCAGCGCCCACGAGGTCGATGGGATCGGTGCCCTGCCCGTGCTGCACCTCGTAGGACTCGTCGACGCCCTGCGCGATGTCGGCGCTCTGCTCATGGATGCCGAGCACCACGCCGCACGTCTCGGCATCGAAGCCGTACTTGGCCCGGGTGTAGCCGATCTCACCGACGACCTTGCGCACGATGCTGATGATGTCGACGTAGCCATGTGTGCGGATCTCGCCGCCAACCACCACAAGGCCGGTGGTGGTGAAGGTCTCGCACGCGCAGCGCACGTAGTCAGGCGCGGCGCCCGGGACGCCGGCGGCCTCGGCGTCGAGCTCGGCCTGGATGATCGCGTCGAGCACGGCGTCAGAGATGGCGTCGCACATCTTGTCGGGGTGACCCTCGGTCACCGATTCGGACGTGAACAGGTACTCGCGTTCCGGCACAACTACCTCCTTCTCGGCGCCCCGGATGGTCGGGGCGCGCATGACAGCGGGGCACAAAACAGCCCCCGCCTGGGTAAGACAGGGGCTTCACCTCGCTGGCGCTGCCGGGCGCGCGACGTTGTACCCTCATCTTCCAGGCCCAGCAAGCCTGCCGAGATGTGGCACCGTGCGTCCGTTTCGACGTCGGTTGCCGGGGTGTCTACGGGCTCGGTCCCTCGACCCTCTGCAGCCGCTCTCCGGCTGCCTCTTGATGAGCCCATCGAGTGTAGCGCGCGTCCGAACGCGCTTCAAGTCGCACACCGGCGCGTCGGGTATGATGTCGCCCGAAGGGCGTTTCCCCGAGGAGGGTATCGAGTTGGACAAGTTCACCGACAAGGTCGTGCGCACCCTGCACTGGACGACGATAATCATCGAGGTCATGGTCGCCGTCGCGCTCGTCGTGCTGGCGGCGGGGATGCTGATCGCGCTGGGCGTTGCGCTGAGTCACCTCGCCGGCAGCGATGTCGCGGTCGACGCGGTCGAGTTCAACAAGATCATCGGGATGATCCTGGAGATATTCATCCTCGTCGAGCTCTTCCGCATCGCCGTCGCGTACATGCGCCACGTGAGGGTGATCCCCACCGTGCTCGAGGCGGCGCTGGTCGCCGTCGCGCGGAAGTTCGTCGTGTTCGAGGGCGGTACGAACTACCTGTCCAACGCACTCGGCCTTTCTGCGCTCTTGCTCGCGGTCGCGATCTCCTGGTGGCTGCTCGCGCGTGGCGGTTCCATCGTCGAGTCCGCCGAGTAGTCTCGGCAAACGTCTTTCCACCCCCTGCCCGAGGAGCCACATCCGTGACTGATTCCGTTCGCGTTCGTTTCGCGCCGAGCCCTACCGGGTTCCTGCACATCGGCGGCGCGCGCACCGCGCTGTACAACTGGGCCTTCGCCCGCCACTACGGCGGGACGTTCGTTCTGCGCATCGAAGACACCGACCCCGAGCGTTCCACCCAGGCCAACACCCAGGCCATTCTGCGGGCCATGGAGTGGTTGGGACTGGAGTACGACGAGGGCCCGGAGGTGGGCGGCGAGTCCGGTCCCTACTTCCAGACCCAGCGCTACGACCGCTATGCCGAGGGCCTCGAGCGCCTCAAGGCGTCCGGTCACGCGTACCCGTGCTTCTGCTCCGCCGAGACACTCGAGTCCAAGCGCGAGGCGGCCCGTGAAGCGGGCGGCGTCGCGGGCTACGATCGCACGTGTCGCTCGGTCCCCGCGGATGCCGCCGCGGCGCGTATCGCCGCCGGCGAGCCCCATGTCTGGCGCCTGAAGGTGCCAGAGGAGCGCGGTGACATCGTCTTCGAGGATGCCGTGCGCGGCGAGGTGACGTTCCCGGCCACAGCGGTCGACGACTTCGTGCTGGCGCGAACGGACGGCTCCCCCACCTACAACTTCGCTGTCGTCATGGACGACGTGGACATGCGGATCAGCCACGTGATACGTGGCGACGACCACCTGAGCAACACACCCAAGCAGATCGTGGTCTACGAGGCCCTGGAGCTGCCGATCCCGACCTTCGCGCACCTGTCGATGATCTGGGGCCCAGACGGCAAGCGCCTCTCAAAGCGGCACGGAGCCACGAGCGTGGAGGCGTACGCGGAGCTCGGGTTCGTGCCCGAGGCGCTCGTCAACTACCTTGCACTGCTCGGATGGTCGCTTGACGGAGAGACGACGATCATCGACTCCGACACGCTGAAGGCCAACTTCACCCTCGACAGGATCTCGAAGAACCCCGCCATATTCGACGTCGAGAAGCTTGAGTGGATGAACGGCGTGTACCTGCGCGACATGCCCGCCGAGCACTTCGTCGCTCGCATGATTCCGTGGCTCGAGGGCGCAGGGTTGTCAGATGCGGCCGACGCTGCCGAGCGGCCCGAGTGGTTCTCTCGCCTCGCACCGCTGGTCACAGAGCGCATCAAGCGACTCGATGAGGTGGCGCCCAAGGTCGCATTCCTGTTCGCAGAGCCAGAGATCGAGCCGTCTGCCCAGGAGAAAGTCCTGGCCAAGGAGGGTGCCGGTCGCGCGCTGCGCGCGGCATCCGACGCGCTGACGGAGTGTGCTTGGGAGACAGAGGCCATCGAGGCGGCCCTGAGGACTCTTCCTGAGGTGCTTGAGATGAAGCCCAAGGCGGTGTTCCAGACCCTCAGGGTCGCGGTCACCGGATCCGTGGTCTCCTTGCCGCTGTTCGAGTCGCTGGAGCTGCTCGGACGAGAGCGGACGCTGGCACGGCTTGCCGCCTGCGTCGGACTCGCCTCGGAGTAGGGTCCACGGGGCTCTGAGACGTCGGCGCCCGAGGGGTTGACACCCCCTCGGGGCGTACGTAACATACCTTCTCGCGCCGCATCTGGGGTGCACAGGTACTGGGGTATGGTGTAACTGGCAACACGTCGGATTCTGGTTCCGAAGAGTCTAGGTTCGAGCCCTAGTACCCCAGCCAGCAAGGCCCGTTCGTCTAGCGGTTAGGACACCGCCCTCTCAAGGCGGAGATCACGGGTTCGAATCCCGTACGGGCTACCAGTACACTCGGAACCCTCTCCGATAGCCGGAGGGGGTTTCTTCGCGTCTGGGGTCATCAGTGCGCAGCGTTCACGGCACCGCTCACCCGGCTCTGACCGGAGCAGCTCGCGGTCGTCATGTGGTATCGTCCACCCTCATGAACACCGAGAATGCGACACCCACCGAACGCACCGATTTCATCCGCGACATCGTCGGGGCCGACCTGCGTGAAGGCCGCCATGAGACCGTGGTCACACGCTTCCCCCCCGAGCCCAACGGCTACCTCCATATCGGTCACGCGAAGTCGATCTGCCTCAACTTCGGCGTGGCGCAGGAGTTTGGCGGCCGCTGCCACCTGCGCTTCGACGACACCAATCCGGTCAAGGAGGAGCAGGAGTACATCGACTCGATCAAGACCGACGTACGATGGCTCGGCTTCGACTGGGGCGAGCACCTCTTCTACGCGTCGGACTACTTCGAGCAGCTCTACGCGTGGGCGGTGCACCTCATCGAGCACGGCAAGGCCTACGTCGACGACCTCTCGGCGGATGAGATCCGCGAGTCCCGAGGCACGCTGACGACACCGGGGACCGCGAGTCCGCACCGAAACCGTTCCGTCGAGGAGAACCTCGACCTCTTCACACGGATGCGTGCCGGAGAGTTCGAGAATGGCTCGCGGGTGTTGCGGGCGAAGATCGATATGTCTGCGCCCAACATCAACCTGCGCGACCCGGTGCTCTATCGCATTCTTCACGAGGCGCACCCTCGGACCGGCGATGCGTGGTGCATCTATCCCATGTACGACTTCGCCCACGGCCAGTCCGACGCCATCGAGGGCATCACGCACTCGATCTGTACGCTCGAGTTCCAGGATCACCGGCCGCTTTACGACTGGTTCATCGACAACCTGCCGGTGCCGTCACGCCCGCGCCAGTACGAATTCGCGCGCCTGAATCTCACTCACACGGTGCTCTCCAAACGCGTGCTCATCCGTCTCGTGAACGAGGGTCACGTGCGCGGCTGGGACGATCCCCGCATGCCGACCATCTCCGGGATCCGCCGACGCGGCTTCCCTGCTGAGGGTATACGCGACTTCGCTGCCATGGTGGGTGTCGCCCGCGCCGACAGCGTGGTGGAAGTGGCCATGCTCGAACACTGCGTGCGAAACGTGCTCAACCGCACCGCACAACGGCGCTTTGCGGTCCTCGACCCGATCAAGGTCGTCATCGAGAACTACCCCGAGGGCCAGGTCGAGTATATGGACGTCATCAACAACCCGGAGGACGAGTCGGCAGGTTCCAGGTCGGTGGCGTTCTCGCGCGAGCTGTGGATCGAGCGCGACGACTTCATGGAGGACCCGCCCAAGAAGTTCTTCCGCCTGGCCCCCGGCCGAGAAGTGCGGCTCCGGTCGGCGTACTACATCACGTGCACCGACGTCATCAAGGACGCCGACGGCACGGTGACAGAGCTCCGGTGCACGTACGATCCCGATACGCGCGGAGGCTCCTCTCCCGACGGCCGCAAGGTGAAGGCAACCCTCCATTGGGTGTCGGCCGCACACGCGGTCCGCGCAGAGGTTCGGCTCTACGACCACCTGTTCGCCGATTCCTTCCCCGGCTCCGGCGGGCGCGATCTCTTCGACGATCTCAGCCACGACTCCGAGCAGGTTCGCAGGGACTGCTTCGTGGAGGAGGCGCTCGCGAGTACGCCGATGGGTGAGACGGTGCAGTTCGAGCGACTCGGCTACTTCTGCGCCGATCCCGACGGGACGGCGGATGCACCGGTGTTCAACCGGACGCTCACCCTGAAGGACACCTGGGCCAAGCTGCAGGCCGCAGGCAAGCACGACTGAGTCGTACTCGCTCTCGACGCCCGTCGCTTCACGACCTCTGCGAGGCCAGGCTGCTAGAATGGGTGCCGGAGTGGGCTGGACGGCCGCGCGACCTCGCCTCGGCGGGTCGTGAGGAAAGTCCGGACTCCACAGGGCAGGATGCCAGCTAACGGCTGGGCGGCGTGAGCCGACGGAAAGTGCCACAGAAAAGAAGACTCCCCCGCCGGTTCGCCGACGGGAGAAAAGCTGAAACGGTGCGGTAAGAGCGCACCAGCGTCACGGTAACGTGGCGGCTTGGCAAACCCCATCCGGAGCAAGGGCGAATAGGAGCGGCTAAGGTCGGCCCGACCGACGCTCGGGTTAGCCCGCGTGAGGCCTGTGGCGACGCAGGTCCCAGATAAATGGTCGTCCACGACAGAATCCGGCTTACAGGCCCACTCCACCGAATATGAAACGGGCGGCCCCCATCGGGAGCCGCCCGTCATGCTTTGCGCTGCGCGCACGGGTTGCGGGCTACCGCTTGACGACCTTGATCGTGTTGCTGCTGGTGCGCACGAGCTGGTAGTCGCGGATCTTCACGGAAAGCGTGCCTGTCGAATCGGTGTAGCCGACGTTGTCAGTGCCCGACAGCTTCAGCTTGAAGGTGCCGGTGTGCGCCTTGCCATCCTTGGACCACTTACCGTTCCAGACGATCTTCATGGTGGATCCGGGAGTGCAGCTCTTGGAGAGTGTACGGACGGTGGTGCCTTTCGAAGTCTTGACGTAGAGCGTCACGGTGCAGGGCTTGTTGACCTTGAAGCGCACGGCCATGTTGTCCTTGTAGCCATCGCGGAGGATCGGGTAGAACAGCGAGGGCGTGCGCGTGAAGCTGCTGATCACGAGGGGCGTCTTGTCCAGGGTGATCGTCGTGCTCACCGAGACGGACCGTCCGAGCATGTCGGTAGCAGTGGCCATGAGGGTGTGCGGGCCCTCGGCGTAGCCGGACAGATCGGGCGAGATGCTGAACGGCGAGCTCGTCTGGGTGCCGAGCAGGTTGCCGTCGAGCCGGTAAACGACGTTGGCGATACCGGCGGCATCCGAGGTCACCACAGAGAAGGTCGGACGGGTCGAGCAGGTCCGCGAGAAGTCTCCGAACGCGATGGTGGGCGTGTCAGGATCCGAGTAGAAGTACGTACTCGTCGCAGGACCCTCATTGGTGGCGCGGTCGACCGGGATGACCGACAGGCGATGGCGGCCGGAAGGCATGTTCTCGATAGTGACGGAGCCCGGCGTCCTGCCGACGACCTCGTACACGCGACCCTGCGCATTGTCGGACTCAGACGGGATGACCGGAACGCCGTCGAGCAGGATCTTGTAGTAGGCGACACCCGAGAGGTCGTCGTAGCGGTCGGCGTCCCACGAGAGGTGCGCACGAGAACTCTCGGTCCATGTGCCGGCCAGTGACTCATCGAGACTCGGTGACGCGAGGAGCCCGGTGACGGCACGCGGTTTGGTCACGTCGACGCCGAACTTGATGAACGAGGTCCCCAGCGGGACGTACCCCTTAGAGGTGAACGGCTTGAAGTGGAAGTACCAGTAGCCCTCGTACGGCTGGATCTCGCCGCCAAGGGTGCTGTCGGGCCAGCCGCCGGTCGGCGGGTACGAGTAGTTGCCCATGAAATCGAGCGTGTGCTCCAAGTTCGCGCCGTCACCTCGAGATGCCACGTAATAGCTCTTGGGGTCGGTCGGGTCGATGGTCGTGGTCTCGGTGCGATCGACCGTATACAGCATGCCGCTGACGAAGCCGAACTCGATGGCAGCCGGAGTCGGCGGCGTGATCTGGAACTGCGGCCAGAGCGAGTTGCCCCAGCCCTGGCGCCAGAACACCGTCTCGTCCTCTTCGTCGAGGGGGTGCGTGAGGGTCGTGGCTGTCATGGTCGAGTTGAGCGATTCGTCATCCGTGGGGATGAACCCGTCGTTGGGGATGACCGTGGGACCGCTCGTCGAGACGGTCATGGTGTCGGTCGCAGTCCGGCCGAGGTGGTCTGTGGCGACTGCCGTCAGAAGGTGGTTGCCGGGGGTCACGCCGGTGAGATCCGGCTTGAAACGATACGGCGGAGCGGTGAACGTGGCGATCGACGCTCCGTCAAGGGAGAACACGACGGTCGGCGGACCCGCAAGGTCCGAGGCATCCGCGGAGATGTAGGTAGTCTCTTTCAGCAGGCCGTTCAAGGGGTTGGTGATCGAGACGGTAGGCGTGTCCGGATCTGAGTAGTAGTACGCGCTCGTCGCCGTGCTTTCGTTGGTTGCGCGATCGACGACGACGATCGAGACCTTGTGTTTGCCGGGCGGCATGTCCTCGACGGTGATCGACGATGGCGTAGGCAGCCAAGGCGCAGAGTACACGCGTCCCTGAACCGGAGTCGTCGAAGCCTCCGGAATGATGGCCTTGTCGTCGATGCGGACCTCGTAGTAGCCGTCGCCCGAGAGCGCGTCGTAGATGGCGGGATCCCAGGTGATGTGCACGCGCTTGTGCGGCTGCCAGTCAACCACCGGAGGGGTCGTCAGACCGGTGCGCAACGTCAGTCCGGTGACAGGATTCGGCGGCGTGGTATCGATGCCGAAGCCAACGGTGTGAACGGTGTTGGACGGTCGGAAGTTGCTGTAGAACCGGTAGTGGTAGTACCAGCGACCCTCCCACGGCGCGGCGGCAGCCGGATCCGGCGCAGGCCATCCACCGAGTGGCGGATTGGCGTAGATGCCGAGCATGTCCAGCGTGTAGTTCTGGTTGGAGCCGTACGGACCGGTGTTGTCCGTGGTCCCGCCGATCGAAGATCGGTAGTAGGCTTCGGGAGTCGCGGTGTCGATGATCGCTGTCGCAGCTGCACCTGTGGCGCACGCGGATGGAGTGCGGTCCACGGTGTACAGCGTCATCATGATCCAACCATCAAAGTCCGAGTCCATCGCTTCCGGCGGGAAGAGCCTGAAGTCCGGCTCCATGCTGCGACCCCACCCCTGGCGCCACCAGTGGTCCGGACCCCAGCCGGGGTTCGACGTGGTCGTGCCGTGAATCCCGTCGGCGGGTTCGTCATCAAGCCCCGCGTAGGCCGTGCCGGCGAATACTGCGCACAGCGCGACGGTCAAGGCGAGGACCAACAAGAACCTCAGCGCTCTGTGTTTCATAGCCAGACTACCCTTCAATCAGATGCTGCGACTTCTGGCACTACTGCACGATTGTATCGGCAAATCGGCGCAGACGCCTTACCTGCCGGTGACGATTCTGTCGCGCACGAGCGTGCTGATGCGTTCGCCTGTCAGGGCAGGTAGCTTGACGTACTCGGCGTTGGCGGCCCGCGCGAGCTCTCTGGCACCTCCGCTGTCACGACCGCCGATTCCTGTGTCCACTATCACAGCACCGACGTTTGCCGCACCGAGCTGTCTGGCTGCGGCGAGTGCGTCGTCACTGCCGATCCCGCCCTCGATTCCCACGTTGCCTCGTCCATCGGTGACCAGAACCACCCACGCGACCGTGTCAGGGGCCCGTCGGCGCTCAGAGGCGACGACCTCGAGTGCTCGCAGGATTCCTGCGGCTAGAGGGGTGGCTCCACCAGTCGGAAGGCTCCGGAGCTTCATGGTGGCGAGTTCGACACTCGCCGTGGGGGCAAGTACCACCTCGGCACCCTCTCCCCGAAACGAGACCAGTGAGACGCGGTCGCGGCGTTGGTACGCGTCGACGAGCAGGTCGAGGATGGCGGCCTTCGCTGCGGCCATTCGATTGGTCGCCCCCATGGATCCGCTCGCGTCGACGCAGAAGACGATCGAACTGCCGACCTTGCGCGTGCGTACCTTTCGGCGGACCTCGGACGGGTCGATCGAGATCGCGAGCCCGTCCGCCCCGGCGCGTGCTTGCTGCATGGGCGCCGCCGCGCGGATCGTCGCGTCGAAGGCCATGTCAGACGGGCGTGAGCCTGGCGTCGGCTCCTCGGCGCGGACATAGCGCCCGCGGCCATCAGCCGAGACCGACTCCTGACGTCGCCCGCGGATCGATCTGCGGGTGTCGTCTATCGCGGTCTGGAGCGTTGCTCCGGAGATGACCTCCCCTGCAGGCGAAGTGAGTGCGCCAGGCGAAAGCGCGTCGTAGATGGTGGTCTGATCGAGGCTGGGCTCGCCGCCTGCGCCCTCGGCAGCGGTGACGTCTTCCTCACGGACTCCGAGCGTCTCGGTGATGAGTGTTGCGAGCGCATTGGAGTCGAGTCGCGGCTCGTCGAAGAGCGTGCGACGCATGCGGTGTGCGAGGACCAGAGGCGCGACCCGGGCGACGTCGTCGAGCGATGCCTCGCTCCGGCCATCGAGGGCAGCCAGGACCACTGCCGCGCGCGCCATGACCTGGTCGGCTCGGTGGCCATCCACACCTGCGGTCAACGCGAGGTTCGCGATCGCGTAGAGGATCTCATCGGAGATGGTGATCGAACCCAGCCGCAGCCGGGCACCCTTGATGAGCGAGGAGACGGACGCCTCCTCCTCGGCCCAGACCCTGCCGAACTCGCGCGGGTCCTCTTCGAACGCGCGTCGCCGGCGGACGATCTCGACCCGCTGTTCCGGGTCACGCACGCCGATCACGTCGACGCACAGCCCGAAGCGGTCCAACAGCTGGGGTCTCAAGTCGCCCTCCTCGGGATTCATGGTTCCCACGAGGATGAACCGCGCCGGATGGGTGAACGAGACGCCTTCTCGCTCGACGGTGTTCACACCCATGGCTGCCGCATCCAACAACGTGTCCACGAGGTGATCGTCGAGCAGGTTGACCTCGTCGACGTAGAGAATGGCGCGATTCGCCGAGGCGAGGAGACCGGGTTCGTAGACGCGCTCGCCATGCTTGAGCGCGTGCTCGAGGTCGAGCGTGCCGACGAGGCGGTCCTCGGTGGCGGACACGGGCAGGTCCACGACCCGTGCCGGGCGCTGGACCTTGGCGATGGGGCCGGCGTCGCGACGGTCCGCGCACTCGGTGCACCACGACCCCGGATCGGACGGGTCGCACGAGAAGCGACACCCGTCGTTGACGTCGAGCGGCGGCAGCACGGCCGCGAGCGCTCTGACCGCGGTGGACTTCGCGGTGCCCTTCTCGCCTCGAATGAGAACGCCGCCGACTCGTGGGTCCACGGCGTTGAGCAGCAACGCGGTCTTGAGGGTCTCCTGGCCGACGATCGCCGAGAACGGAAAGTGATGTGCCGGGCGACGAGACACCCGCATCACGCTACTTCCACTGGAAGGAACCGCAGTCCTCGGGCCGGCGCTGATCCTTGTTGGGGCACGTATCCACGTAGACGCAGTCAGCGCACGAGTACGAGCTCAGGCCCAATACATCCTCGCGGTCCGTCTCGGGAGTGTCCGGGGTGGCGGACGCGGGCTCCGTCGGCTCGGTCGTCTCGGCGGGAGCCGCAACGTCATCGAGAACGATGAAGTCGGATCCCGCGTCCTCCTCCGCCTCCGTGTCACCGGTATCGGCGCTCGAGTCCTCGGCAAACGGGCTCTCCTCGCCCGCGACGGTGGACGCTACGTCCTCGTCGGGTGCGGCCTCCTTGTCGGTGCTGGGTTCGGAATCGCCGTAGGCCCCGAGGATGACGGGCCGATTGCTCGCCAGCGTCTCATCGTCGACCGCCGCCGTGATGAGGCTACCGCCGTCGTCGATGGCGGGCTCCTCAAGACCGTCCAGCACGAACGCGATGTCGGGTGCAGGGCGGAGGTCCTCAACCTCGATCACGGTCGCCGGTGTCTCGGTCGCCCACGGCCATGCGCTGGGTTCGGCCGAGGCCCCAGCATCCTCGGAGGCCGGCTCGACCGGCTCCTCCGCCGATTCGGCGTCGTCCGGGGTTTCGTCGGCGGGCTCCTCTGCCGCAGGGCCGATCGACTCGGGGGCAACGATACCCGAGGCCTCCATGTGCTCGGTGGTTCGAGCAATCGCCGCGCGCAGTGCGTCCATCTGGTCTGTGGACTCCGCCGGCGAGTCCTCCGTGTCGCCTGCGGGTGCCTCGGAGGCTTCGTCGGTGGCCTCCGGCGCCTCTTCCGTCACTGCCGGTTCGTCGACCTCGGCGTCGTCGGACTGCGCGTCCGCGGGCTCAGGCTCATCGGTTGCGGATTCGACGGGTTCGTCGGACTGCTCGTGACCGGATACGTCGTGCGGCTCCGCGTCGTCTTCGTCCGCCAGGCCGGCGAAGACCGTCTCCTCCGGTTCGGGGGTCTCCTCGTCGTCTGCGCCCTGCCCGTCAGCCGTCTCGTCGTCAACGGTGTCGGTCTCGTCCGGAACGGTTTCGACCTCGTCGAGGGCGGTTTCGGGCTCGTCCGACGCGGGTGCGTCGGATTCCGTTGCCGGACTCGCCTGATCTGCGGGTCGGACGAGCAGTACCGGCGTACCGGACTCGAGGTCGAGCATCAGGACCTCGTCGTCCCAGTTGCTGAAGGTGGGCTGCGCAGTGATTCTGCCGAGTTCGGCAAGGGCGTCCTGACGGGATTCGAACGACAGGGCGGAGAGTAGTGAGAGGTCTCCGTCTTCAGATCGTCCGAGCAGGAAGAAGGCCATCCGAGTCCTCGCTTCGTCGCATGCCGAGACCGCTGCGTGCGCGGCCAGTCAATGAAGTCATCGTATGCGGGTGGTCGCGTGCGGGCAACAGTCTGGCTCGTGCAATTGCCGAGCGTTCATCCCAAGCATTCTGCGCGCAGGTCAGCGAGGCGCCGCAGATTCTCTTCGTCCTTTACAGGAACATCGCCCGGCATCTCAGTGACCGCGCACACATCCGCGAGCTCGGGCACGCACAGCATGGCCCGGAATCCCTCCACTCCGATGTGTCCGTCGCCGATCCATGCGTGCCGGTCCTTGCGCGAGCCCCGCTCGAACAGGCAGTCGTTGGCGTGGATAAGCCCGAGGCGCTCCATTCCGCAGCATTCTGAGATGCCGTCGATGACCTCACGCCACCCCTCGGCCGAGCCGATCGGCATCCCGTAGGCCCATGCATGACAGGTGTCGAGACAGACACCCAGCCGCTCCGCCGGCAGTGCCGCTGCGGCGATGCACGCGCCAAGCTCCTCGAAGTTCGAGCCGAACGTCCGTCCGGCACCTGCGGTGTTCTCGAGCAGCAGACGCGTGTGGCAGGCGTCACCGCCGGCGATCTCGAACGCGCGAACGCACGCTTCGGCGACGCGTGCGGCGGCGGCTTGGGGATCGCCGTCAGGGTCGTTGCCAATGTGCGTCACGACGCCGGCAGCGCCCAAGAGCGAGCCCCGCGCGAGTTCGTCTGCCAGCGCGTGGATCGACTTCTCACGAAGTGCCGGATCCGAGGTCGCCGGATTGATGAGGTACGCGGTGTGAGTGAACACGGGTCCCAGACCACGCTCCGCTCGCACGGCGATGAACTCCGCCGCCGCCTTGGGGTCGATGGCGGGACCGCGCCATTGCCGAGGGCTCTTGGCGAAGATCTGCGCACACTCGGCGCCGACGTCCAGAGCGTAGTCAACCGCTTTGAGGTAGCCGCCCGAAACGGAGATGTGTGCGCCCAGAAGCATGTGCGACCTTCTTCCTGCGGGTGTCTGCGATGCCGTGTGTCAGCACTCGGCTGTACACTCGACAGCATGACCGAAGCGCCACATCCCTGCGAGAACGCGCCGTGGCACGGACGCGCCATCCTGCATGTCGACCTCGACGCATTCTTCGCCGCTGTCGAGCAACTCGACCATCCGGAATGGCGTGGCAAGCCCGTCATCGTGGGTGGGGATCCCGGGCGGAGGGGTGTCGTCTCCACCTGCAGCTATGAAGCGCGTGCCTTCGGTGTGCGATCCGCGATGCCTTCAGCACGCGCCGCGCAACTCTGCCCACAGGCCATCTGGACGCATGGCAGTTTCGACCGATACCGCGAGATGTCGCTCGCGGTGCGGTCCATCTTCGCCGATGAGACTCCACGGTTTCAGCCGGTCTCCATCGACGAGGCGTACCTCGACGTCACCCCTGGCCGATTCACATCGGAGCACCCGGTCGCCATCGCGCGCCGCATCAGGGCCAGGGTGGCCGAGTTGGGCATCACCTGTTCGGTTGGGGTGTCGGCGGTCAAGTCGGTCGCCAAGATCGCGAGCGACCACGACAAGCCCGACGGTTTGACCGTTGTGTGCCCCGGGGAGGAGGAGGCGTTCCTTGCGCCACTTCCGGTGCGTGCCATGCCGGGCATCGGTCCCAAGACCGCGGAGAGGCTCGCCTCTCTCGGCATCACCACGCTCGGACTTCTGGCCTCCCTCGATGAGATCACGACTTCCGAGGTTCTCGGGAGCCATGGAGCGGGACTTGTGGCCCGTGCGCGCGGGCGAGATGTGCGCGAGGTCCATGAGAACGACCCTGTGAAGTCTGTTTCGAACGAGCGCACGTTCGCCACGGACGTACGCAGCCCTGAAGACGTCGAAGGCGCGCTTGCCGCTCTCGCGGCCAAGGTCGGTCAGCGCTTGCGACGTAAGGGTCTTTCCGGCCGGACGGTGAATGTGAAGCTTCGGTTCTCTGACTTCACGACGAAGACGGTGCGACGGACACTACCCGCCCCGACAGACGACGAGGCGGTCTTCGGCGGTGTCGCGCGGGAGCTCATCCACCAGGCGTGGTCACCGGGAATCGGGTTGCGCCTGCTGGGCGTCGGCGTGTCGGGCTTTGACGACAAGGCCGTGCAGCTCGATCTGCTCGGCGAGTCGAACAGGCTCGATGAGGTCACCGGCAGCGGGCGTTCGGCGCGTGAGGAACTCGTGCGCGGACTTGACGCCGTGCGCGAGAAGTTCGGGGACGGCGCGGTTCGGTTCGGGCGTGAACTGAAAGCACCGCGCAGGTCGACCGGGACTCCAGCCGGTGACGACCCGGACAGCCGAGACGCTCGCTAGCTCCCGTAGCCCGCGCGTTCCTCGGCGGCCAGTGTCGCCTCAGCTGCCTCCCAACTCTCTTCCTCGGGGGCTCCCGCACCGCCCAACGCCGGTCCCATCGGTCCGCTCGGCACGCCTCTGCGGAGCCTGACCCGATCGCCGGCGGTCGTACGGACGACGTAGGGCTTCACGACGTCGGCGACGATCGCCAGTCCCCGCTCGCAGTTGTTCTGCAGCGTGCCCTCGACCACGTATGCCCGGTGCTTCACGATCGCCTCGCCACTGCGCTCGAGCGCGTCCGAGAAGACCACGACGTCGAGCAACCCGGTGGGGTCTTCGAGCGTGAGGAAGCACGTGCGCTTACCCGAGCGCGTCCGGGGCGTCTGCGCTCGCTCGCGGACGCCCGCGACGCGTACGCGGGTGCGGTCCGGCAGCGTACGCAGGTCGCGCGCCCAGGTGACGCCCCGGGCCGTAAGATCGCCTGCGGCGAGCGCGAGCGGATGTGCGGTGAGCGAGAGCCCCGTGAGCTCGAGCTCCGCCGAGAGTCGCCGTGCCGCACTCCAGCCACTCACGTGCGATGGGTCCTCGGCGGGGCGCACGGGAGCCGGCGCAAGACACAGCGTGTCGTCGCCGGCTACGCCTTCCCGCGCAAGCACCGCCTTGACCTCGGGGAGCAGCGCGAGCAGCTCGTCACGGGTGGGTGGCCGGTTCGCCTCGGTGACACCGAGCCCATCGAGCGCACCGATGCGTACGAGTGACTCGGCGGCAGGTAGCTCTGCGCGCGTACGGCGCAGGAAGTCGGCGAGGTCGCGGAAGGGGCGCACCGCCTGCTCGGTCTCGATGGCGGTCAGCAATCGCGCTGTCATGCGGTGCACGTCTTTCAAGCCTACGCGGATCGCAGCACCGTCACGCTCGATGCTGTAACGCGCCCGGCTCGCATTCACGTGCGGCGGCAGGATCTCGATACCGTGACGTCGCGCGTCGTTGACGACGAGTCTCGCCGAGTAGAACCCCATCGGCTCGTTGTTGAGAATGGCGGCGGCGAACTCGGCCGGATAGTAGGTGCGCAACCAGGCACTCGCGTAGCTGACCACAGCGAAACAGGCAGCGTGCGCCTTGTTGAAGCCGTAGGCAGCGAACCCTTCGAGTTGCCGGAACACCTCGCTCGCCACCGCCGAGTCGACCCCGCGCGCAAGCGCCCGCTCGAGAAAGTGCGCCCGGATGCGCTCCATCTCCTCGCGGCTGCGCCCCTTCGTCATCGCGCGGCGAAGCGAGTCCGCCTCGGCGAGGTCGAATCCGGCGACGGCGCGCGCGACGAGCAGCACCTGCTCTTGGTAGACGATGACGCCGTAGGAGTCCGCAAGCACCTCGCGCATGCCTTCGTGCGGGACCACAACGGGTTCGAGTCCGTGCCGGCGGCGGATGAACGGCGCGATCATCTCGGCTTCGAGGGGGCCGGGCCTGAACAGCGAGATCTGAGCGATGATGTCTTCGAATGTGGAGGACTTCAGTCTGGTCGAGAGGTTTCGCTGCCCGCTGCTCTCAAGCTGGAACATCCCCACCGTGTCTGCGCTGGAGACCTGCTCGAACACGCGCGCATCGTCGGGCACGAGTTCGAACGGTTCCGGGACCGCTTCCTCGCCCATCCGCGCGCGGGCGAGCGAGACCGCCTCACTGATCGCCGAGTGCATCCTGAGGCCCAGGATGTCCATCTTCACGAGGCCGAGCGCTTCGATGTCGTCCTTGTCGTACTGCGAGACCACCGTGCCCTTGGCGGCCCACTGCAGTGGCATCCAGCTCGCGATGGGTTCACGCGTGATGATGAAGCCGCCGAGGTGCGTGCCGAGGTGCATGGGACAGTGGTCGAGCTGTTCGGCGAGGTCGAGGAGCATGCCCCAGTGCTCTTCGTCGCGCAGCGGGTGATGGGCGCACTCCGGGTAGGTGGCGAGCACCTCGCGGATCTTGCGCGCGGCGACCCACGGCAGGTGGCGTGAGAGGCGGTTGACCTCGCCGATGGGCAGCCCCATCGAGCGCGCGACCACCCGCACGGCGCTTCTGGCGGTCATCGTGTTCACCGTCGCCACCATGGCAACATGTTCGTGGCCGAAACGGCGGTAGATGAAGTCGATGATCTCGTCTCGGCGGGCCGAGTCGAAGTCGACGTCGATGTCGGGCATCTGCCGGCGAGCCGGATTGAGGAACCGCTCGAAGAGCAGGTCGTAGCGGATGGGGTCCGCGTCCGTGATACCGAGCGCGTAGCTCACGATCGAGTCGCCCGCGCTCCCCCGCCCCGAACACCGGATACCCTGCGATCTCGCGAAGTCGACGATCTCCTTGACCACGAGGAAGTACTCCGAGAATCCCATGGAATCTATGAGTGAAAGCTCGTGCTGCAGCCGCGAGATGGCTTCTGGCGTCATGGGCCGGTAGCGGTTCTCGAGACCGCGCCACGCCTCTTTCGCGAGTACCGAGTAGGGTGTTTCCGTCTGCGGGATATCGGCGGCCGGGAAGTGGAACTGTCCGAGTGGCAGTTCGAGTTGGCACTTCGCGGCGATCTCGAGCGTGGCGTCGCACGCACGCGAAAGCCCCTCGAACAGCCGGCGCATCTCGTTCGCAGGCTTGAGCGACAGCTCGGCGTTGGGTCGGTCGTACGGCCCCGGCAGCGCGGAACGCGCACCTGCAGCCGAGAGCACGTCGTGCATGCGGTGATCTTCAGCATGGACGTAGTGGACGTTGTTGGTGGCCACGACCGGCAGTCCGAGCTCGTCGGCGAGCGATGCAAGCCCACCCACGAGCCGTGGCCCGTCTGCGGTGAGCGGATGGATGAGCTCGACGTAGAAGTCTCCGGGCGCGAAGCATGACGACAGGCGTCTGAGCGCCTCACGAGCTCGCCCCGGCGCTCGCGCGAGTACCGCCCGGGCCGCCTCCCCATTCCCGCATCCCGACATCCCGATAAGCCCGGCACTGTGGGTGGCCAGATCGCGCAGCGTCACGACGCTTTGCTCGTGCGGCCCGCGCAGGTGCGTCTTGGACAGCAGCCGGCACAGGTTGCGATAGCCCTCGAAATCACGGCAGAGCAGCGTGAGATGGTAGCCGGAACCCGCAGCTCGGCCGAACCCGACGCTTGCCGGCAACGTAAGCCGCTTCTCAGGCGGCAGGTCCGCTTCATCGCCGAGAATCCCTGCGGTCTCAACCACGACCTCGCAGCCGATGATGGGTGCGATGTCCGCCTTCTTGCAGGCCTGATAGAACCGGATGGCCCCCGAGAGCCCCTGATGGTCCGTCAGCGCGAGCGCGACCATCTCAAGCTCCGCGGCTCGCCCGATCAGCCCGTCCAACGAGGCGGCTCCATCCATGAAGCTGAACTGCGAATGGACATGCAGATGTACGAAACCCTGTGACATCGCCACTAGTCCTGGATTCCGATGAGCAACCATCGATCGCCGACCCGGTCATACGCAAGGTCGTAGACTCCTCCGCGCGACAGCACTCTCCAGAAACGCCGCGAGATACGACGGCGCGGGTCCCACCACGCTCGCTCTGCAGACCACATCTGCACGATCGCATCGATGCGATAGGTTCGCTCGCCACGGACGAACGACGACGGGAGCTGATGGAGCGCATCCCATGTGACCGTGACCGTCTCCTCGGCGCTCTTTGCGGCGCACGACCCGTCGATCCGTGTCAGGTCGGATGCCCTCACTATCCATGGGCTGGCGAGGAGCTCGACGATGATCGGCAAGCGACTGCGCTTGCCGGAGAACAGCTCGAGTGGCTGCCCCTCAGGGGTTGCGGAGAATCGTTTGATCGGCGCGTTGCGGCCCATGGCTTCCGGTAGCTCCCGGTCGAATCGAGCAGTCGCGCCGGGGGTTCCCGGCGCACGTCCAGTATACGAACGTATGTTCGATTCGACAAGCTACACGGAGGGTCTGACAGGCAAGACGGCCGGTCATCACATCGCCGGTTCGACAGCCTCCACGGTGACCAGGCGAGCGATGTCACGTGCGATCGCGGTACGAGCGCCTGCAACGTCGATCGTCAACGGCCCCCCGAAAGGAGCGTGCTCGGCGACCGTGACCATCGCGCCGGGACGAAGTCCAAGTGAGCCCACGTAACCGAGCATCTCATCGTTGTTCTCGGATACGCGCAGCACGCGAACGGGACGGTCGGGGGCGACGTCACACAGTGGCTCACCGCCGACATGGGCGACCATGCCGTCTGCGGTAGGGATCGGATGTCCATGAGGGCAGACCTCAGGGTTGTCCAGAAACCGCTCGAGGGCCTCGAGTACCCGCGGTGAGAGGGCGTGCTCGAGCAGGCATGCATCCTCGTGAGCCGCATCCCAATCCAGGCCGAGCGTTCCCACCAAGAAGGCCTCGGCGACACGGTGGCGGCGGACGATGTCTAAGGCGCGCGTCTTCCCCTCAGCGGTCAGCACCACATTCGTGCCCTCGCGAGTGACGAACCCGTGCGACTGAAGTCGGCGCAGCGTCGCAGTGACCGTAGGCCCCGACACGCCCATGGCCTCGGCGACTGCCGTCGGTCGCACGGTGCCTTCCTCGGAGAGCTTGTAGATGGCCTCGAGATACTCCTCGAGTGTGGCGGTGGGCATCTGCTCCGCGTCCTGACTTCTAGAGAGAACCTGCTACCTATACTGACAAGTCTAGGGACTCGCGGGGCGTGGCACAACCGCAGATGGCATCGCCCGAGACAATCGGAAGGAAAGTCCCGCTTGTCGTAGCCAACTATCCGTCGAGCATGACATAGGAGCCGCTCATCAGGAATCGGAGCATTCTCACCGAAACTCGTTGACACCCCCCGGGGACGTGGGTACAGTACATCTTGTCCCGAGAGGTCGGACGCAGCGGACTCCGAAAGACGGCGTACCAGTAGCTGCCGGAGAGGGCACCGAGGAAGTCGATCGAACCGTGAGGTGGATCGGCGGAACCGGAGCCGCGAAGGTAAGAAATGGGAAGTCGTTTCCGGTAGGAGGACCCGCAGGCGAGGTCTCTCGGGACACTTGTATTCTCAGCGGCTCCCCAGCGCGAGCCATTCCCCTGCGGGACTATCGCCGATAGGTGAGCTTCGCGATCGGCGACTCCCAGACGGCGACCTCGACCACGTGCACGCGCGGGTCCACAGTCTGCTCGAGCCGCTCGTAGATGACGCGCGCCAGATTCTCCGCCGTCGGAGTCAGGACATCGAAGGGCGCGACCTCATTGATGAACGCGTGGTCGTAATCCGCGAGCACTGCGCCCAGGTCGTCCTTGAGCGCTTTGAAGTCGTAGACGATGCCGATCTCATCGAGCTCGCTGCCGCCGACCGTGACTTCCACATCCCAGGTATGCCCGTGCAGGTTGCGGCACTCACCCGGGTAGCCGCGAAGGGCGTGTGCGGCGTCAAAATGGGACTTCACGGTGAGTTCGTACACGAGTGCCCTCCAAGAGTGCGGCTGGTGAGTGTCCTAGAAGAGTGTGTCCTGGCCAGCGCCAGGGTCGACCGGCGCATCGCCGACCGTCCCGCGCGAATCCATCGCTTCGTTCGCCATGGCGTCGGCGTCCCGGTTGAACTCGCGCCTGACGTGTGTGACCCGGCATGACTCGAAGCGCCGTACCTGGCCAAGCGCCTTGAGGAACAGCGGCTTGAGTCCCTCGTTCTTGACCCGGTACTGGCCGTTGATCTGTTTGACGAGCAACTCGCTGTCGGCGAACACGTCCACCGACGCATGTCCAAGAGCGGCGACGTTCTCGAGCCCCCAGATGAACGCCTCGTACTCGGCGATGTTGTTGGTCGCCATCTCGATGAACTTCCCACCGCGACAGACGGTCTCCCCGTCCACCTCGATGACGAAGCCGGCGCCGGCCGGCCCGGGGTTTCCACGCGAGCCGCCATCGGTGCGCAGGACGGCCCGAGCCATCAGGCGTCTCCCTCGCTTCGGACCACGATCAGACGACGGCACTGCGGACACATGGAGATGTCATCGCCGGCCTGGAGCTCCCGAACGCGCTCGGCGGGCAGCGACATGCGGCATGCGCTGCACGTGGTGTCTTCAAGCCGTCCGACTCCCACGCCGCCCTTGGTCTCGCGGATCTGCTCGTAACGGGCGACGACGTCATCGTCGATGGCGTCTGCGGTCTGTGCGCGGCGCTTCTCCATATCCGCGATCTCAGCCTGCAGAGCACCGCCGACCGACTTGAAGCGCGTGCACAGCGCCGCGTCCTTGTCGGCGAGCTGTTTGAGGGCATCATCGATCTTGGCTGTCTGTGCGGTCGCCTTGTCGATACGCTCCATGATCTGGAGCGACTCCATCTCCATCTTGTCCTGCCGCCGCTTCAGGCCGTCCATCTCCCTGGTTATGGACTGCACCGCGCGGTGGTCGGACGTGGCCATGACCTTGGCCTGCTCGGCGGCGATCTTCTCGGTGAGCGTCGCGATCTCGTCCTGATGCGCCTTCAGGTCCGCCTGAAGCTTCTTGAGGAGCAGTTCGGCCTTGCCGTGCAGGTCGGTGACGTCGCGGGACTTCTGGCGCACCGCAAGGATCTCACGCTTCTCGGGAAGCTCGTCGAGACGCTTCCTCGCGCGCATGATCTCGATATCGAGTTCCTGAAGTGCGAGCAGCGAGGCTGCTTGGCTCATGCGCGTCTCCTCATGTCAGGGAGTCCACCAGCCCGGCGTGGCAGGAAGGACGTACACGTCGTCGTCGGACAGCCCGTCGACGACGCGGACGGCCCGCTCCAGGAGTCCGACAAGCGGCCACTCCGACACGTCGTGCCCGAGTTCCACAATGCCGAGTCCCATCTCAGCGGCGTCCAGTGCGTCATGATACCGCACCTCCCCCGCCACCAAGGCCTGCGCCTTGCTGCTGAGGACGTCACCGACGAGTGAGCCGGCAGAGCCGGTTGCGGTCGCGACATGCGCGAGCGGGGCATCGGGGTCACCCCAGATGCGGGGTGTGATCGCGAAGGCGTTGGAAGCCGCGGCGGCCAAGGTGCGAAGCGTGAGCCCCTCGGGTGCGCGATTGAGCATCCCCATCCGCGCACTTGCTCGGGCGACCTCGACGTCCGCGACCGCGATGAGCGGTTCCTCGTAGGGGTGCGCGCTTCGCGCCGCGGCCGCGACACCTCGAGCGCGCGTGCGGGGTGCGACCATCTCCAGACGCACTTCGGCCGCGGACGACGGCTCCCCGCCACGCCCTGCGAAGGGGTCGGCCGCCGGACTCGGCGTGAACGACCCGGTGCCCTCCGCCGAGACGAACCGGCACGAGCTGTACTCGCCGAGCCGGCCTGCGCCGGCGCCGATCATGGCCTGTGCGACATCGTCGACATGACCCGGAGGCACGAACACGGTCACGAGCGCCATGGGCATCATCGAGCGCTCGATCGGACCGACAGGCTGCAACCCCAGGGCGTGTGGTAGCAGTCCACCCGCCTCCGGGGACCGATCGAGGTTGGTGTGCGCGTTGACCAGCGCGACTCCGGCGTCCAGAGCGGCGAAGATGACTCCGGCCGCCCCACGGCCGGGGGTGAGCCAGCTCGGCGTCTTGAGAAACGCCGGGTGGTGTGTGACAAGCACGTTGGCCCCGCGGGCACGCGCCTCCTCGATGGCCTTGCGGGTGGGATCGAGCGCCAGGACCACGCCGGTGACCTCTCGGCTTGGATCGCCGGCCAGCAGTCCCACCCGGTCCCAGTCCTCGGCCCATTCCGTCGGAAACGCGCGATCGAGCGCGAGCGCGATGTCGGAGATTCGCACGCTACTCATAGTCGGATCGCCCTCCAGCCTCCGGAGCCGTCAGGGAACTGGACCTCGGTGTAGCCGGCGGCGGCCGCGGCGTCGTACGCTGCGCCGATGCGGTATCCGACCTCCCCCGGCTCGTGTGCGTCCGAGCCCACCGTCACCGGCACACCGGCCAGGTTGAACGCGCGAAGCAGCTCGCTGCCGGGGTACAGCTCGCCCACCGGCTTGCGCAGCCCTGCCGTGGAGACCTCGACCGCGGTACCAGCCTGTGCGGCCGTCCGTGCCGCCTCCGCGTACAGGTCGCGGGTGTCGAAGCTCGGACGGTGCCCGAACTTCTTGGGGAGGTCCGGGTGTGCCATGCAGTCGAACATGCCGGTCAGTGCGGCTTCGCACCACAGCTCGAAGTAGGATGTCCACGCTTCATCGACGCTTCGTCGCTCCCATTCGTCTACGTTGTGAGGGTCGTCGAACGCCCATTCGCCGATGAAGTGGACACTTCCCAGCACGAACCGGACCCCGTCCGAACGATGCTTCGCGTCGAGAATCGCAGCTCGCGTCAGCTCCTCGCGATCCGGCAGGTAGTCCGCTTCGAGTCCCGTCACGATGTCGATATCGGGGTAGCGCTGCGCAGCGAGATCCACCTCGACCAAGTAGTCCTCGAGGTCGCACGCCGGCATGGACAGGTGCCTGTGGGGATCGAGATCCTCGGGCAGAGCGAGGTGTTCCGTGAAGGCCAGCCCCCGCAGCCCTGTGCGTGCCGCGGCCGCCGCGTAGTCATCGACCGTGCCCGAGGCGTGTCCGCATCGCTGTGTGTGGATGTGACAGTCGATCAGGTCGCGCACGTGATGGTCCCTCCGCCGAGGCATACGTCTCCCCGGTAGCATACGACAGCCTGCCCAGGCGCGATGCCCTCGACGGGAGCGTCCAACGTCACGGTCAGGACGGGGCCGGTCTCGACTGCGGTCCCTGGGACCGCAGGCATGCGATACCGCGCCATGACCTCCACCGATTCACTCTCCGAGCCGTGCCACACGCAGTCGGTCGCGACGATGCGCGACACGGCGAGTGCGGATCGCGGTCCAACGACGACGCGGCGCCTATCGGCGTCGATACGCACGACATACAGCGGCTCGGGAGCCGCGATTCCCAGACCCTTGCGCTGGCCGACCGTGAAGGCCGCTATGCCCTCATGGCGACCTACGCACACACCGTCGACCGTGGTGATGTCGCCGGGCTCGGATGCGTCGGGTCGATGTTCGCGGACAACGTTGCCGTGCTCGCCGGCTGCGGCGAAGCAGACCTCCTGGCTGTCGGGCTTCTCGGCGACGTGCAAGCCGATGCGCTCGGCGATCGCGCGAACCTCGGGCTTGCGCAGCTCGCCGATCGGGAACATGACGTGCCGCAACTGATTGCGCGTGAGCCGGTAGAGGAAGTAGCTCTGGTCCTTCGCCGCGTCGAGCCCACGGGCCAGCCATGGGGTCCCATCAGGGTCGCGGAGTACCCGAGCGTAGTGGCCTGTCGCAAGGTACTCGGCACCCTGCGCGCTCGCCTTCGCGAGGAGGTCGGAGAACTTGAGCCGGTCGTTGCAGACGATGCATGGGTTGGGAGTGCGCCCCGCCGCGTACTCGTCCGCGAACGCCGAGACGACTTCGCGCTCGAATGCGTCTCGGAAGTTCAGCGTGTAGTGCGGGATGCCGAGAAGGTCGCACACACGGCGGGCGTCTCGGATGGCGGAGACAGAACAGCAGCCGCCCTCATCGGATGAGGACGGCCACAGTTGCATCGTGACACCGGTGACGTCGTGACCCTGCTCGAGAAGGAGCGCGGCCGCGACGCTGGAATCGACGCCTCCACTCATCGCCACGAAGACACGGGCCATCAGCGCAGGCTCCTTGTGTCGCAGGTCGTCAGATCTGCTGGCAGCACACGCTGCACTCGCCGTCGGGCCCCGCGTGATCGTGCACGTGATCGGCAGCGTCGTGCTCGTGATCGTGGTCGTCTTCGTCCGCGTGGGGGTCGAAGTTGGGGTCGCTCGACTTGACCTCGCCGGCGATCGGTTCGCGGCCGTGCTTCTTGAGGTAGTCGTCGACGGCGACCTTGAGGCCGTCGGTGGCCAGGACGCTGCAGTGCATCTTCGCGGGAGGGAGACCGCCGAGCTCGTCGGCGACCTGCTGCTTGCTGATGTCGACCGCCTCTTGGAGCGTGAGCCCCTTGGCCATCTCCGTCACGATCGAAGACGTGGCGATGGCGGCGCCGCATCCGAGTGTCTGGAACTTCACGTCGTTGATGTGGTCGGTCTCGTCGACCTTGATGGTGATCTTCATCATGTCGCCGCAGACGGGGTTCCCGACCTCGCCGATGCCGTCTGCATCCTCGATGACGCCGACATTGCGCGGGTTGTTGAAGTGGTCCATGACCTTGTCGGAGTAGAGCACGGTGATCTCCTTACGGGGCGGGATGGTCGTTGGGCGGTCAGGCGGCTACTTGGAGCCGAACATCTTCTGATACACGGGCGACATTGCGCGTAGCCGCTCTACGATGGGCGGGAAGACCTCGAGGAAGTAGTCGACGTCCTCTTCGGTCGTGAACCGCCCAAGCGAGATGCGGAGCGATCCGTGAGCGATCTCCGGCGGGCAGCCGATGGAAAGTAGCACGTGACTCGGCTCCAGCGAGCCCGACGAGCACGCCGAGCCGGTCGACACAGAGATGCCCTTGTTGTCGAGCTGCAGCAGCATGGCCTCGCCCTCGACGCCCTTGATGAGCAGCGACGCGATGTGCGGTAGCCGCGGTTCCACGAGGGTGGTGGCCTCGGTGTTCTCGAGCGCGGACGTGACACCGTCGATCACCTTGTCGCGCAACGCGGTGAGGCGTGCGGACTCCTCGGCCTGCTCGGCGACCATGATCTCAAGGGCCTTCGCGAAGCCGATGGCACCGGGCGTGTTCTGCGTGCCGCTGCGCTTCTTGAACTCCTGGCCTCCGCCGCGCAGATAGGCGTTGAACGGCGTGCGCTTCTTGAGGTAGATGGCTCCGAAACCCTTCGGGCCGTAGATCTTGTGACTCGAGAACGACGCGGCATCGATACCGAGTTCCTGCACGTCGAATCCGATCTTGCCGAGCGTCTGCGCGGCGTCTGTGTGGAAGAGTGCGCCACCCTCATGTGCGACTGCGGCGAGCTCCTTGATCGGGTTGATCGTGCCGATCTCGTTGTTCGCATGCATGATGGAGACGAGCTTCGTGTTCGGCTGCAGCGCCGCACGCAGGTCCTCGGGGTGGATGTGCCCGTCTTCGCGAGGCTTGAGGACCGTGAGTTCGTAGCCCTGCTTCGCGAGCCACTCCGCGGGCTCGAGGATCGCGTGGTGCTCGAACGCCGAGACGATCAGATGGGCGCCGCCCTCCGGCGCGAGCTTGGTCATGATGCCGTACAACACGGCGTTGTCACCCTCCGTGCCGCCGGCGGTGAAGATGATCTCGTCGGGGCGCTCGGCGTTGATGCTCTTCGCCACGGACTCCCGCGCGCTTTCCACCGCGCGGTACGCCTCTCGGCCAAGCGCATACAGCGAGTTCGCGTTGCCGAACTTCTCGGAGAAGTAGGGCAGCATCGCCTCGAGCACTCGCTCGTCGACGGGCGTCGTAGCGGCGTAGTCGAAGTACGTGGTCATGATCTCTCGTCTCCCCTGTCCGTCAGGTGTCACGCCGGTCGAACGTGTCTTGTGTACCCGCGAGTGAAGCAAGCGTCGTCGATGCGAACACGTCCTTGAGCGCCGCGGTCGCACGGGCCCACACGGGAGCCGCCGCACAGCTGCCGCTCTTGACGCATCCGGACTCCCTGCCGCTGTCGCACACGCTGGCTTGCAGGGGTCCCTCAAGCGCCTCTACGACGTCGAGAACCGTGATCTCGGCGGGATCCCTCGTGAGTACGAACCCGCCCTTTGCGCCGCGCACGGCACTCACGATGCCGGCACGGCGAAGAGCCACGAAGAGCTGCTCCAGGAATCGCGGCGGAATCGAACGGCGCTCGGCGATCTCACGAGCGCTGACGGGACCTTCGCCGTAGTTGCAGGCGAGATCGATAGATGCGAGGACGCCGTACTCGCTCTTTGCGGTCAGTCGCACCGGCGCCGCCTCCATTCAATCCCTACTGTTTCAGTAATGATTGCATCATACCCGCCGTCGCAACGCTGTCAACAGGTGCATAGCAAACCATTCGGTCCGAACCCGAGCCCGCCGGGCATTCGGTCACCGCCGTTCGGACTGAAGCTGCGTCCGTCCGTCAAATAGAACACCTGTCCGATTGTGTTGCCGAGCGCGCTGCGGCTAAGATGAGCACCCGCCTCACGAGGGGACGCGCCGGAAACGACGCGCCTATGCGGGGAACCGGGTCCACGGTTGACAGCCACGGGGTGGCGAGAGCCCACTGAACCCGAAAGCGTAGAGCCCCGACCGCGATACGTCGCGACCGGGGCTCCGCTGTGTTGTGAAGGGGTGCTACGCGTCGAGCGACTTGGCGAGATTGGCCATCTCGACCGCGGCGAGTGCGGCCTCCCAGCCCTTGTTCCCCATCTTGGTGCCCGCACGCTCGACGGCCTGGTCGATGGTATCGGCGGTGATGACGCCGAAGAGCACCGGAACCCCTGTGTCGAGCGAGATCTTCGCGACGCCCTTGCTGACCTCGGCCGACACGTACTCGAAGTGAGGCGTGCCTCCCCGGATCACGACGCCCAGCGCGACCACCGCATCGTAGCGGCCAGAGGCTGCGAGCTTACCGGCGACAAGCGGGATCTCGAAGGCGCCCGGGACCCAGGCTACGTCGATGTCCTCGGCGGCGACACCGTGGCGAACGAAGCCGTCTTGCGCGCCGGAGAGCAGTCGGCCCGAGAGCAGTTCGTTGAAGCGCGCTACGACGATCGCGACCTTCAGACCCGTGCCGATCAGGTGTCCTTCGTACGTACTCATGAAGCGTTCCCTTCGTCTAGAGGCGCGCTCTCGGTCAGTGAAAGCGTGTGCGCCAGCTTCTCCTTCTTGGTGGTCAGGTACTTGATGTTCGTCTCGCATGAGGGGACTTCGAGCGGGACCTGCTCGGTGACATCGAGCCCGTAGCCCTCGAGACCGACGATCTTGCGCGGGTTGTTTGTGAGCAGTCGGATGGAATGGAGGCCCAGGTCGCACAGGATCTGTGCACCGATGCCGTAGTCGCGCAGGTCTGCCGGGAAGCCGAGGGCCTCGTTCGCCTCAACGGTGTCTGCGCCGCGCTCCTGAAGCTCGTAGGCCTTGAGCTTGTTCGCAAGGCCGATGCCGCGTCCCTCGTGTCCCACGATGTAGAGGATGACGCCCCGTCCCTCGTCCTGGACCCGGTGCATGGCCTCTTCGAGCTGCGCGCCGCAGTCACAGCGAAGCGAGTGGAAGACATCGCCGGTCAGGCACTCCGAATGCACGCGTACGAGCACGTCATCGTGACCGCTCACGTCCCCCACCACCAGGGCCATGTGTGTCCGGTCGTCGACAAGGCTGCGGTAGCCGTAGCCGGTGAACTCACCGAATCGCGTGGGGAGATGAACGACGGACTCGCGCTCGACGAGTCGCTCGGTGCGGCGCCGGAATCGTATGAGATCGGCGACGGTGATCATCTTCAGTCCATGAGTCGCGGCGAACTCCTCAAGCTGTGGCCGCCGTGCCATGGTGCCGTCTTCGTTCATGATCTCGCAGATGACACCGGCCGGCGTGAGACCTGCGAGGCGTGCCAGGTCGACGGCGGCCTCGGTGTGCCCCGCGCGCTCGAGGACCCCGCCGGGGCGTGCCTGCAGCGGGAACACGTGCCCGGGCATCGAGATGTCCTCGGGCAGGGTATCCGGTGCCACCGCCGTCGCGATGGTGACCGCGCGGTCCGCGGCCGAGATACCGGTCGTGATCTTGCCCTTCGCGCCGATGGAGCAGTGGAATGCGGTGCCCTGCTCGGAGGTGTTCTCATCGGCCATCGGCGGGATACCGAGCTCGGCGAGCCGCACGCCGGTCAGTGGCATACAGATGAGTCCACGCCCGTGCCGCGCCATGAAGTTGATGGCCTCGGGGGTGACCATCTCGGCGGCCATGACGAGGTCCCCCTCGTTCTCGCGGTCCTCATCATCGACCACGACGAGCATCCGGCCGGCGCGGATCTCCTCGATCGCGTCCTCGATGGAAGCGAACGGTGCGTGGGAACCGGCGGCGTTCATCGGCCACCCTCCGCGAACTCGCGCAACATGTCGCCGAGACCTCGCTTGGATACGCCCTCGACCGACTCACCGGTGTTGACGTAGAGATCGACGAAACGCTTGACGTACTTGGCCATCACGTCGATCTCGACATTCACCGCGGAGCCGATGGGCTTGTCCTTGAGGGTCGTTGCAGACTCGGTATGCGGTACGACGGCTGCTGCGAAGCTCTCGCCCCGGATCTGCGCGACCGTGAGCGAGATCCCGTCGACGGCGATGGAACCCTTGGGGATCACATACTCCATGAGGGCGGCGGGCACTTGGAACTGGTAGATGGTCGAGTTGCCTGCGGGGTGGCGCAGCAAAAGGCGACCCATCCCGTCCACGTGCCCCGTGACCATGTGACCGCCGAGGCGATCGGACATGCGCAACGCGCGCTCAAGGTTGACCTTCGTGCCTTGGCGCGCCCCGGCAAGCGTGGTCTTCGAGAGCGTCTCCTCGCTGACGTCGGCCACGAAAGCCCCCCGCGCGAAGTTGGCGATGGTGAGACAGGCGCCGTCCACGGCCACCGAGTCTCCGAGAGCCATGTCTCGGCCGAACTCGGGCGCGTAGATCTCGAGCTGCGCGCCCCCCGACACGCGGTCGGAGCGCATCACGATGCCTTGGGATTCGATGAGTCCTGTGAACATCCGGGTGTTCCTCTCCTACTGATCGTCGAAACCGGCCAAGCGGTTCCACACGGTGACCGACACATCCCCAACGATACCCGCTTCGCTCGGCGAGAACCTGTGCACAAGCGAATCCCGGCTCCGGTCCGGTGTACCCACGTACAGGTCCATGCCCGCTCCGGCCATGCCGCCTGCGGTGACGGTGACGAGCTCGTCGACGAGATCCTCGAACCACAGCGCCGAGAACAGTCGCGGTCCGGGTTCGATGAGTACGTCACCGACCCCATGAGTCCCGAGTGCCCTCAGCGCACCCGCAAGCCCGTCGGCGGCGGCGTACTCGGCAACGGAGACGTGGTCCGGCAGTGCTGCGCGCCACGCACCGTCCGCCGAGTCCGCGACGAGCGCCAACGTCGGAGCCGCCCCGTCGGTGAACAGGCGGGCGTCGAGAGGCGGCAGCGTGTCTCGCACGAGCACGACGCGCAGAGGCTGATGCTCGCCGAGCACCCCGTCGCCGTCCCGGACCGTCAGGGCCGGGTCGTCGGCCTTGACGGTACTCGCCGAGACAAGCACGGCATCGGCAACCTCGCGCAGACGTCGAGTGACCTCAAGGCCGCAACTTCCCGTGATCGCCGCACGCTCACCGGCCGAGAAGCCCGGTCGACCGTCGAGGGACAGGCCGCACTTCACGACGGCACGCGGCAGGCCAGTGGCCAGACGTTTCAGCCACCCGGCGTTGAGTTGTGCGAATGGCCCATCGTCCGGGGCGAAGTCGACCTCGATGCCGGCGGCGGACAGAATGGCAGCTCCGCCGGCTGCGTCCCGGTTGGGGTCGCGCATCCCGATGATCACACGGCCGACGCCTGCCGCGATCAGGGCGCGTGTGCACGGAGGGGTCTTGCCATGGTGCGCGCAAGGTTCAAGCGTCACGAACGCCGTCGCCCCCCGAGCACGCTCGCCGGCCGCGGCCAGCGCGAATACCTCGGCGTGCGGTTGACCGGCACGCGGATGATGGCCCTCGCCTACCACGCGACCGTCACTGACGATCACGCAACCGACAGTGGGGTTTGGCCACGTCCGGCCGCGCGCCGATACAGCAAGCGAGAACGCGCGCCTCAAGTGCGGGTCATCGACCCGGGATGCGACGTCTGAGAACAGACGCACTGATGCGACCTTCCTTCTCCCATCCGGACTGTAACCGTCGGCCTCGGAATCTCACCGAGTCGGCCCCTGTCGGGGTTCGCGGGCTATCACCGCCGGTGGGGAATCTCACCCCGCCCTGAAGAAAGCGTGCATATCCTAGCAGGTTGCGGCATACGGACGCCAGTGAGCGCCCACGGCCGCCGGCTGCCCGGGTCCCCGTTACTCGTCTTCGAGCGTCGTTGCTTGGGCTGCAGCCGCTCGCGCAGCCGCCTCTGCCGAAGCGCGTATCTCGGCGATGGCAGCCTTGGGATCCGGTGCACCGAACACGGCGTTGCCGGCGACGAGGCAGTTCGCTCCGGCAGCCGCTACGAGCGCCGCGGTCTGAGGATTGATGCCGCCGTCGACTTGGATGAGCGGGTCGAAGCCGAGCTCGTCACACATCCAGCGCACCTCGGCGACCTTGTCGACGCTGCGCTCGATGAACGACTGACCTCCGAAGCCCGGGTTGACGCTCATGATCAACACCATGTCGACGAGCCCGATGATCTCGATGAGCGAGTCCACGGGCGTTCCCGGGTTCACCGAGACGCCGGCCTTGGCGCCCGCACCGCGGATGGCACTCAGCGTTCGATGGATGTGAGGCGACGCCTCGGCGTGAATCGTGATCCAGTCAGCGCCGGCGTCGAGGTACCAGCCCACGGTGGCGTCGACGTTGTCGATCATCAGGTGCACGTCGAGCGGCTTCGTGGCGACCTTCTTGAGTGCGGCGACCACGGGCGGTCCGATGGTCAGGTTGGGCACGAAGTGACCGTCCATCACGTCGACATGAATGAAATCGGCCCCGCCGTCTTCGATGAGTGCCACCGCCTCAGCCAGGCGCGTGAAGTCGGCCGAGAGGATCGACGGTGCGATTCTGATGCGGTCGGTCATGTGCGCCTCCTGGTCGTGGAGTGAGCGGTCAGTCGTCGACGAGTCCGAGACCGTGCAACTCGTCAGTGGCTCCCCTGCCGAGCAGTGCCTTCTCCGCGGATGCCACCGGCTGCCCTTCATAGAGTATCGCGCGGACCTGACGGGTGATGGGTAGCTCGAGCCCCTCGCGCGTCGCGAGCTCGTCGACGGTCACACAGGCGACCGCGCCCTCGACCACCATGTGCGTGCGGTCGACGTACTCCTGCAGCGATCCGCCCTTGGCGACGGACTCGCCGAATCCGCGGTTGCGGGAATGGCGGCTCGTGCAGGTCACGATGAGGTCGCCCATGCCGGCGAGGCCCATGTAGGTCATCGGGTTGGCGCCCAGGCGCCGCCCAAGCCGCGTCATCTCGGCGAGTCCGCGAGTCATGAGGGTCGCCTTCGTGTTGTCGCCGTAGCCGAGCCCGTCACACATACCGGCGGCGATCGCCACGACGTTCTTGCTCGCGCCGCACAGCTCCACGCCCACGACGTCAGGATTGGTGTACACGCGGAAGAAGGGCGTCATGAAGATGTCCTGGAAGAGCTCGCCGACAGCCGGCTCATACGCGGCCACGACGGTGGCCGAGGGAATCCCCTTGCTGACCTCCTCGGCGTGGTTGGGGCCGGAAAGCCCCGCGATGCGCTGCCTGTTGCCGAGAACGTCGGTGAGCACCTCCGTCATCAAGAGGTTCGTGCCGCCCTCGACTCCCTTGGAGAGGATGACCACAGGAACGTCCGAGCCGAGATGCGGTCGCATGTTCTCGGCGGTCTCACGCACGCCCACGGAGGGGGTCACCATCACGACGGCTTCGGCACCTGCGAGCGCGCGGTCGAAGTCGGAGGAGGCGCGGACTGAGTCGGAGAGGACGACCTCCGGCAGGTAGAGCGGGTTGCGGTGGTCCGCGTTGATGCCCTCGGCGATCTCGGGCTCACGCGACCACAGGGACACCTCGTGACCCTTGCCGCCGAGAAGCCACGATACCGCAGTGCCCCAGGAGCCTGCACCGATCACGGCGATGCGCATCAGGAGTCGCCCCTCTCTTTAGTGGCGGCCCCACGGCCGCTGAACGATATCTTAGGCTCTTCGCGCCGCCAGATGCGTGCGATGTTCGCCCGGTGGCGCCATATCACCAGGCCGGCGGCGAATACGGCGAAACCGAGGATGATCCGGTTGCCCGGATAGAAGAACGCGCACAGGAACGGGTACTCGAAGGCGATGATGACCGACCCGAGCGACACCATCCGCGAGAGCGCCACGACGATGACGAACGTCCCGAGCAGGAACGGCCATGGATATGGCGTGAACACGAGCAGCGCACCCGCGGCCGTGGCGACCCCCTTGCCACCCTTGAATCCGATGTACGGCGAGTAGGAATGTCCCAGAATCGCCGACATGGTCGCCAAGACCATAGCCCAGGTGTGGGCCGACTCGCCGTAGCCGGACACCGGCACCAGCCACCACGCGAACCCCACCGCGGCCGCTCCCTTCGCGGCATCGAGTAGGAGCGTTGCGATGGCGGCCTTCGCGCCCAAGGTGCGGAACACGTTCGTCGCGCCGAGGTTGCCGGAGCCGTGTTCGCGCACGTCGATGCCGTAGAACCGTTTGCCGATGATGAGCGCCCACGCGATGCCGCCCGCGAGATACCCGAAGACGACGATCGCGACCAGCCGGATGACGAGAGTGCCGTCCACCGCTCGCTAGTCCTTCTTGCGAAACTTCAGGATGATCGGCGTGCCGGTGAGCTCGAATCGCTCGCGCAAGCGGTTCTCCACGTAGCGCTTGAAGTTGTCGTCGACGAGCGTGGGGTGGTTCGCGAAGAACGTGAAGCCCGGAGGCGATGTCCGCGTCTGCGTGACGTAGTGGAGCCTGAGCGTCTGCTTGCCCTTGCTGACGGTGTGCCCGAATTCGCGCATCTCCGTGAGCAGCTTGTTGAGCTGGCTCGTCGATATCTCTTGCGAGTAGTTCGCGAAGGCGACATCGACGGCATCCCAGATGCGGCTCACGCCGCGACCCGTGAGCGCGCTGATCTTGAGCACCGGAGCATAGCCGACGAAGTTCAGGCGCTCGGCGACGCGGACGTCGATGGCCTCCTTTTCCTCGGCGGTCTCGAGGGCGTCCCACTTGTTGAGCAAGACGACCATGGCGCAGCCCCGCTCGGCGGCGAAGTTCGCGACGCGCTGGTCTTGGTCGGTGAGGCCTATGGTGGCGTCGATGACGAGCAGCGCGACCGAGGCGCGGTCGATGGCACGCATCGCGCGCACGAACCCGTAGTACTCGACGTCCTCGTCGATGAGCGACTTGCGGCGGATGCCGGCGGTGTCGATGAGGCGGTAGTGACGCCCGTCGCGTTCGACCGCCATGTCGATGGCGTCGCGCGTCGTGCCCGCCACGTCCGAGACGATCGCCCGTTCGACACCCGTGAGCTTGTTGAGCAGCGAGGACTTGCCAGCGTTCGGGCGCCCGATGATCGCGATGTCGATCGCGCCGGTCTCGACCTCGGGTTCGCTTTCCGGGAGCACCTTGACGATCTCGTCGAGGATGTCGCCGGTCCCGTGCCCGTGCGTCGCCGAGACGGGCCAGGGCGTGTCGAGGCCGAGCGCCCAGAACTCGTGGATCTCGTGGGCGCGGTCCGGGGTGTCCATCTTGTTGACAGCAAGGAATGTCGGTCGCCCTGCGCGCTTGAGGATGCGCGCGACCTCCTCGTCCTCGGGCGTGAGGCCGGCCTTGCCGTCGACCAGGAAGACGATCGCATCGGCCTCCTGTGCAGCGAGAAGCGCCTGCGAGCGGATCGACGCCTGGAACGCATCGGCGGACTTGCCGGACTCGATACCGCCCGTGTCGATCAGCAGGAAGTCGACGCCGTTCCAGTCGGCGTGGTGGTAGCTGCGATCGCGCGTGACACCACGGAGTTCGTGGACGATCGCGTCGGTGGTCTGCGAGATGCGGTTGACGAACGTCGACTTGCCGACGTTCGGCCGTCCGACGACGGCGACGATGGGTAGCGCCATGGGCGCGTCACTCCTTCATGTTGTGCGGGCCGGCGGCCGCTTCCTGCAGCCCGCGAAGCAGCCCCGCGGCGTCACAGGATACCAGACGCACATCTCGGCCCGATCGCTCTGCGAGTTCCGCTGCGACCGTTCCATCGAGCAGCAGCCCGTCGGAGTTCACTACGATGTCGGGAACGAGCACGATCGAGTCGCGAGGTGAACCGGCCAGGGCTTCGAAGAGGTCCGGACCGGTTAGCAACCCCGTGACAGTGACGTTACCCCCGAAGTAGCCGTTCCTGACGGCGCGCACCTCCAGTGCGCCGGGCGCGTCGAGAGCCTGCACCGTACGCGCGAGCACCGGCGCGAAGAGCTCCCCGGTGACGAGTGTGACGGGCGACTCCAGTGCACCCACCGCCGCCTTGAGTCCTTCCCGCGATGCGTCCACGTCATCGAGCCAATCGCGCACCAGCCCGATTCCGTTCTCGTACTGCGGGAAGCCGTCGTAGCACTCCGCGTGGGGAACCGGGAGACCGGCGCGCAGGTAGAACTCATCGGCGAGGTAGACCCAGCGAACGCCGTCGCGCTCGGCGAACGCCCGCTGCCACGGTTCGATCTGCGCCACGACCGCAGCCGCCGCGCCCGCGTCGTCGTAGCTCGTGGCGAAACGCCGCTGATGCGCCGTGAAGCCGAGTGGGACCAGCCCCACGCTCACCACCCCGTCGCGTCGTGCAAGCCAGGTGAGCGATTCGTCGAGATGGACCCCGTCGTTGACACCGGGCACAAGCACGATCTGCACATGCAGATCGATGCCGGCCTCGCGCAGCTCGTCGAAGCGCTCGAGCCCGCGGTCCTCTCGGGCACAGATGAGCTCTCGCCGGATGCCGGGATCCGTCGAATGCAGCGAGACATAGAGCGGTGAGAGGTGCTGTTCCACGATGCGCTCGACGTCGGCATCCGAGAGGTTCGTGAGTGTCACGAAGTTGCCCTGGAGGAAAGAGAGCCGGTAGTCGTCGTCGCGCACGTAGAGAGCGCGCCTGAGGCCCGGTGGAAGCTGCGTCATGAAGCAGAAGGCGCACCGGTTCCTGCAGGTTCTGACGCCGTCGAACACGGTCTCGGTGAAGGCGACTCCCCATGGCTCACCGAGCGAACGTCCGACCTGTGTCTCCCACATGGCGCCACTTGCGCCGCGGACGGCCAGTCGCGCGGCATCACCATCGGCGAGCCACTGCCAGTCGATCACGTCCCTCAAAGCACAGCCGTCGACCGTGACGATCGTGTCTCCGGCGACGAGGCCGGCGCGGGCCGCCGGACTACCTTCCTCGACGGTCGCGACTACTCCCCCGCCGGTCACGGCGGGAACGTGCGCGCCGTAGTCCGCACGCGAAGGCACCGGTCACTCCATCGCTTCGATGGCCCGGATCACGCCTTGCATCTGCTCGTCGGGCGTCGAGGCACCGGCCGTCACGCCCACGCTCGTGGCACCCTCGAACCAGGACGCATCGAGCTCATCGGCGGTCTCTACGTGGTGTACGCGCGGGTTCACCGCGAGACAGATGTCGGCGAGGCGGGTGGTGTTGCCGGAGTTGTGCCCTCCGACGACCACGATGACGTCGACGTTCTCGGCGAGTTCCTGCGCGGACTGCTGCCGTTTCCCCGTCGCCGAGCAGATCGTGTTGAACACGCGGATCTCGCTCGCTCGCATCAGGATCGCGTCGACGACCTCAGTCAGCCGTGACAGCGACTGCGTCGTCTGCACCACGACGCCGACCCGCCGCGACGGGAGCCGCTCCGGCAGCTCGCCTGCCGACGAAACGACCAGGGCCTCGCCTCCCGCATGAGCCATGATGCCTTCGACCTCTGGGTGGTCGGCCTCTCCGACGATGACGACGGTGTAGCCGCCACGCTTGAGGTCCTCGGCGGCCTCGTGCGCCTTGCTCACATGAGGGCAGGTGGCATCGACGACGTCGAGACCCTTCGCACGGGCGGCCTCGATGATCGCCGGATCCACTCCGTGACTGCGGATCACGAGGGTACCCTCAGGTGCGTCCGCCACCGTGTTGGCGACGATCACGCCGCGGTCGCGCAACGCCCCCACGGCCTGCGGGTTGTGGATGAGCGGTCCGAGCGTGTGGACGGTTCGACCGCTCTCGGCGGCCTCCTCGGCGAGCTTGAGCGCACGCTCGACTCCGTAGCACACGCCAGCGTACTTGGCGACTTCGACGCGCATCCGTCAGCCTCCGTCCGCTTCGTCGCGCGTGGCGGCGATGCGGCGCATGATCTCCGTGGTCATCGCCGCCGTCCTCTCCTTGCGGCTACCTTCCGAGAACTCCGCCGGAAACACCGGCTCGCCGATACTGACCGTGACGCGGGGGAACCGCGGCAGCTTCGCGCCTGCCGGCAGTGCCTCGGCGGTCCCGACGATCCCGACCGGAACGACCGGCACGCCTGCTCGCATGGCGATGAAGGCGACGCCGGCGTGCGCCTGGCCAAGCTCGTCTTCATTGACCGCCGCTCCCGGGCGGCGGCGGGTACCCTCAGGGAACATGCCGACCGGCTCACCGTTGGTCAGCAGGTCCGTGGCCCGCTGGATGGCCTCTCGGTCCGCACTCGAGCGCGTGATAGGAAAGGCCCATACACGCGGCAGGAACCAGCCGAGGAACGCATTCTCGAACAGCTCACTCTTCGCGACGAAGTGCGTCTCGCGTGGCGCACCGCACCACAGGAGCGCGGGGTCGAGGTAGCTCACGTGATTGCCCGCGAGGATGTAGCCTCCTGTGGCAGGCGCACGGTCGACGTTCAGGAAGCGAACACGGTAGATCGCGAGCAGCACTCTGCCCAGCGTGGAGCGCAAGACGCGCGCGAAGCGCCACGCAGGCGCCTCTGCGCCGACGGCGGGCTTGGCGGTGAAGCGATCGCTCACGGCCGGCGCTCCCGAGCGAGCGCGGCGATGCGGTCGACCACCTGCTCCAACGACATGCCGGTCGTGTCCAACAGCACCGCGTCGGCCGCTGCGGCCATCGGCGAGTGGTCCCGGCTCGAGTCCGCCTGATCCCGTCTGATGAGCGCGTCACGAACGGCGTCGGTGTCCGTCACGATGCCCGCCTCGGCCTGCTGGGCCGCACGTCGGCGCGCACGTTCCTCCGGCGTCGCGGTCAGATACACCTTCAGCTCTGCGTCGGGGAACACGACGGTACCGATGTCGCGCCCCTCGACCACGATGCCGCTACCCTGCGACAGGTGGCGCTGCTGCTCGACCATGGCCTCGCGGACTCGTGGCATACGCGCAACGACGCTCACGGCCTCGTCGATCTGCGGCGTGCGAATCGCAGCCGTCACGTCGATGCCGGCGATGGACACCAGGTTCGGCAAAGGCTCGCCGGGCTCGTGGGAGAAGCTGATCACGTCGCGCGATGCGACGACCGCGACGGCGTCCTCGTCGTGCAGGTCGCCTCCTCCGGCAAGCACCCGACATGCGACGGCGCGATACATCGCCCCGGTGTCGAGGTAGTGAAACCCGAGCCGTCGCGCCACGAGCTTGGCGACGGTGGACTTCCCGGAGCCCGCCGGGCCGTCGATGGCGATGATCATGGGGCTGCGTTCGCTTTCCTCGGGGTCATCTCAAGCGCGCGTATCGTATCACGCACCCCGGTCGCTCCCGGCTCCCGACTGCAGCGCAGCCAGGTCGTCCGCGAACCGGGGATAGCTCACGTCCACCGAGTCGTATCCGACGATCTCAACAGCCTCGTCGGCGAGCAGACCTGCGATGGCCCACGTCATTGCCAGGCGGTGGTCCCCACGCGCATCAAGGACGGCTCCGTGCAGTGCCGAACTCCCCTGTACCACCAGTGTCTCGCCCTCGGCGTGCGCCGAGGCCCCGAGTGCCGTGAGCCCCTCGATGATCGCCTCGAAGCGGTCGGACTCCTTGACGCGAAGCTCACCGACACTCTCGAACCGCGTCTCGCCGGGCACCTGCGAAGCGATCAACGCCAGAACAGGGATCTCGTCTACAAGCGAAGGTACCTCCAACGCGTGGACCGTTGTACCGACCATCGACGGGGAGAACCGGATGTCGATCTCGCCGACGCGCTCATTGCCCGCTTCCGGGAAGGGCACCACGTGCACGTGGGCGCCCATGCGCTCCAAGACGGACAGGAAGCCCGTCCGCGTCTCGTTCAGTGAGATGCCCGGCAACCGGACCCTACTCCCTGGGACGAGCAGAGCGGCCGCCACCATGAAGGCGGCGCTCGACGGATCGCGCGGCACGACGACCTCCGCAGCCGCCACCGGCTGCGCAGGCCCGGTGACGGACACGGCGCGGGTGTCCTCGTCCACCGCCACGGCGACGCCGAACGCGGGTAGCAGGCGCTCGGTGTGATCGCGCGACAGCGCCGGCTCGGCGACTCGGGTGGTGCCGCGCGCCCTCAGCCCCGCGAGAAGCACGGCGCTCTTCACCTGAGCCGACGCCACCGGGGACGTGAAGTCGATGGGCGCGAGAGCCGCGGTGCGCCTCACGACGATCGGTAACGTCCCGGATTCGCTGGTCTCGATAGCGGCACCCATAGCCGTCAGCGGGTCCACGACGCGTTTCATGGGACGCCGCGAGAGGGACTCGTCCCCGGTGAGTGTGGCCTCGATCGGCCACCCGGCGAGCATACCGAGCAGAAGCCGCGTAGTCGTCCCGCTGTTACCGCAGTCGATCGGCGCGTGCGGGCTCTTCGGCCCCCGCGCTCCCCACCCGCGAATCCGGCCGTCGAGCGATCCGTCGCCGTCCGGCGCCAACTCCACGTGAGCCCCAAGCGCACGAACCGCGTCGACACTCGCACGGACGTCTGCCGAGTCGAGGACCCCGCGCAGCTCGGTCGTGCCCTCAGCCATCGCAGAGAACAGCACCGCACGGTGCGAGAGCGACTTGTCACCCGGGACGTGCACGATCCCCGTCAGTGGCGGTGAACCCGGCCCGAAGCGTCGCATCATTGTGGATCTCCCGTCTCAGCAAGCGGCGTCACACGGGGCTCGTAGCCTCGCTCCTCGAGATCGGCGACAAGGCCGCGTTGGTCGCCCTCATCGGTGAGAACGAGAACGAGCACCGCGGTGTCTTCGGTCTCGTGGTCGATGTCGATTCCCTCGATGTTGCAGCCCGCACGCGAGACCGCGCCGGTGATCTCCGCGACGACGCCGGGCCTGTCCAGCATCGGCACGCTCACCTCGGTGAGCTGCGCCGTCGCCGGCACCCACTGCGCCGGTAGCGAGCGTCGGACCTCGGCTGCACCCTCAAGCCATGCTCGGATGGCGTCGGCGTTCCTCGTGCGCACCAACTCCTCAAACCCGCCGAGACGTTCGCGCAGCTCCTCGAGGCCATCGGCCAGGGCGTCAGCGTTGTCGAGGCAGATTCCCGTCCACAAGTCGGAGCTGCCTGCGGCGATGCGCGTCGTGTCCTTGAAACCGCCCGCCGCTAGTCGCATGAGCTCGCCTCGCTCGCCGGAGTGCGCCGCCGCAAGGTCGACGAGCGCCGCCGCCGCGACATGCGGTACGTGGCTCACGATCGCGACCGCCTCGTCGTGCGCCTCCGCGTCGACCGAGATGACACGCGCGCCGATGGCGCTGATCAGGGCGTGCATGGCCGAGAAGACGTCGGGGTCGCTGTCGTGCGTGGGCGTGAGCAGCCAGTAGGCTCCGTCGAAGAGATCGGGCCGGGCCGCGGCGACGCCGCTGCGCTCGCTGCCGGCCATCGGGTGACCGCCGACGAAGCGTGACGGATCGGCGAGCTCCGCCGACGCGACGCTCAGCACACCGGCCTTGGTGGACGCGACGTCGGTGATGACACCGCGAAACCCGGAGCGCGCGACCGCCTCGAGCCATCCGGCTGCGTAGCGTGCGGGTGTGGCGATCACGGCAAGGTTGACGCCGTCGGGCCCGAGCGCGGCTTCCGCGGCGGCCGTCTCGGCGACCGCGTACTCGTCGATGATCCCGTGCTCGACCGCGTACGTGAGCGCATCGGAATCGACGTCGATGCCGACGATGTGTGGAGGGTCGGCGAGCCGCTTGAGCGCCGCCGCCATCGACCCGCCGATCAGGCCGACGCCGATGACGCCGATGCGGTCGAATCCGCCGGGGACGCTCATGCCGTCTCGACCCCCAGATGCTTTCCCTCTATGGCGAGCAGCGGAGTGACGCCGCCCATGAGCTGGGCGAACCCGTCCGGTGTCAGCGATTGGGGACCGTCACACTTGGCGCGCTCGGGGTTGGGATGGACCTCGACCATGAGACCGTCAGCGCCGGCGGTGACGGACGCTCGTGACATTGGCGCAACCAGATCGCGGCGCCCGGTCGCATGTGACGGGTCGGCGATCACGGGCAGGTGCGTGAGGGTCTTGAACGCCGCAACCGCGGCGAGATCGAGCGTGTTGCGTGTGTACGTCTCGAAGGTGCGTATGCCTCGCTCGCAGATCATGATGTCGCGGTTGCCGCCCTTGAGGAGGTACTCCGCCGCCGAGAGGGTCTCCTCGATCGTCGCCGACATGCCCCGCTTGAGCAGGACCGGCTTGCGCATGGTGCCCAGCTCTTCGAGCATCATGAAGTTGGCCATGTTGCGCGCACCCACCTGTAGCACGTCGGCCCACTCCGCGACCGTCTCGGCGTCTCGGACGTCGAGTACCTCGGTGACCACGGGGAGGTCGACCGAGTCGCCGGCGGCACGCAGCAGCTTCAGGCCCTCCAGCCCCATCCCCTGGAACACATACGGGCTCGTCCGGGGCTTGAACGCGCCACCGCGGAGCATGGTGGCCCCTGACGCGGCGGCACTCGCTGCGACCGCCATCATCTGTGCCTCGGACTCGATGGAGCAAGGGCCGGCCATGACTGCGAAGGCGCCTCCGCCCACCGCCGAGCGGCCGACCGTGATCACGGTGTCTTCCGGCTGGAACTCCCGAGTCACGAGCTTGTACGGCTTGAGGACCCGGACGACTTCCTCGACGCCCGGCAGTCCTTCGAGTTCGAGCGTGTAGATGACCTCGCGCTCGCCGATGACCCCGATGATGGTCTTGACCTCGCCTTGGCTGAGGTGCGCCTCGGCGCCGTGCTCGTGCAGGATCTCGACGACATGGTCGATGGATTCTCGGGACGCGTGGTCCCGCATGACTACCAGCATGATCTCGCTCCCTGTGGTCGCTTTCGCGGTCCGTAACGGTTGTTCCCCGTCGCGGGCCGGGCAGCACCCCTAGAGCGTGCCCAGCGCGTCGACGATCTCCTCGATGGCGGCGGCAGTGGCCTTGGTGTCCTCAGGGGTGCCGATACCGACCCTCAGTGCGGGTGCGGTGCCGAAATCTCGCACGATGATCCCCTTGGCCAGCAGCGCCTCGAAGACTTCGACCGGCCTCTCCGTCTTCATCCAGACGAAGTTCGTTTCCGACGGCACGTACGAGATGCCGAGCCGATCGAAGCACGAATACAGGTAGGTCTTCTGTTCCTGGTTCTCGCGGCGACGGCGTTCGACCTCGGCCTCGTCGGAGAGTGAGTAGAATGCGCCCACTTGGGCGACCGTGTTGACGTTGAACGGCTCGCGGACCTTGTTGACGGCGGCGACCATCGCATCGGGCAGCACGCCGTAGCCGACGCGAGCTCCCGCAAGCGAGTAGATCTTCGAGAACGTCCGCAGCACGCAGATGCGGCCATCCCGCTCGAAGTAGTCCAGACCGTTGGGGTACGTCTCGGCGGTCACGTACTCGAAGTACGCCTCGTCCACGACGATGAGAACGTGCTCGGGCACCTTGCGCAGGAACTCCTCGAACGCTGCGCGCGAGTAGATCGTACCGGTGGGGTTGTTGGGACTGCACAGGAACACGAGCCGGGTCTTGTCCGTGATCGCCTCGAGCATGGCGACGAGGTCGTGGACGAGATCGTCGGTCAGCGGGACCTTGACCGCGGTGGCACCCATGAGCTGGGTGACCATCGGATACACGACGAAGCTCGGCCACGCGAACACGCACTCGTCCCCGGGGCGCAAGACGCATTGGGCGATGACCCGCAGGAGCTCGTTGCTGCCATTCGTCACCGTGATGCTCTCCGCATCGACGCCGAGACGACCGGCCAACCGAGACCGCAGCGCGCGTACCGAGCCGTCGCTGTAGACGTTGAGTCGCCCGATGACGGCGGTCATCGCCGTGACCGCGACCGGGAACGGCCCGTACGGATTCTCGTTGCTGGAGAGCTTACGGATGGTGTCGACTCCGGACCGCTCGCGAACCTCACTCGCGCGCAGGCCGGGAGCGTAGGGCACCATGGGCGCAAGCTCCGGTCGTATCAGCGCGTCGAAGTCCATCTCAGCCCTTCAGCCTGCGCCACGGGGGCGCGAGGGTCGTGCGGAAGATTGTCGCAGGTGGTGACGTATGGGGCAACCACAATGCCATACGCCGCCTAGCCTTGGCGGTAGTCCTCCAGAAGTCCGAAGCCGTCCACGACCCGCACATGCGCCAGCTGGGCGTTGTGGATGGAGAAGGCCCACAGCTGGTCCCCGGTGAGGCCCAATACGTGCGCGAGGGCGGCGCGCATCACGCCTGCATGACACACGAAGGCGTGGCGGCCACTCGTGCAGCACACTTCATCGACGAGAGCGCCGACACGTCGCTGCAGATCTCTGCGGGACTCCCCTCCCGGGGCTACGGGCTCTTCTGCGGAGCGGTAGTTGAACGGGATGTCGGCTGCAACGATCTCGTCGAAGGTCAGAGCGTGCGCAGCACCGAAGTCGAGTTCGATGAGCCGGTCCTCGACATGGAGCGGGCGACCGGCAAGGCGAGCTGCGCGTTCGGCCACGACCCTGGCTCGCAGCAGCGGCGACGTCCACACGGCCTCCGGCTCGAAGCGCGCGATCTTGCGCGGCAGTCTGCGTGCCTGAACACGGCCCGTCGCCGTGAACGGCGACTCACCCTGTCCGACGAAGCGGCCGTTGATGTTGGCCTCGGTCTCCGGATGCCGCACGATGAGGATGTGCGTCTCGGTCACGGTCACACCGCCAACGCGAACGCGAAGAAGAGCAGGCTCTCCGTGATGAGCACACTCGCGCCCATCACGTCCCCGGTGACGCCACCGAATCGCATCGAGAGCACGTGCGGGACGCCGAGCGCGAGGACGAGCCCGCCGAGCCCGAGGAGCAGTCCCATCGCGCCCGTCCCCGACCAGAGCAGCGCCACGCCCACGCTCAGGGAAGCCATGCACACCACGGCGGACAGCGCGTCGGGCGGGCCCATGACCGTACTCCCCAGTCCTCCATGTCGTGCCGGCTTGCCGAGCCACGCGGCTGCTGTCGCCGCGAATCTGGCGATGAGGGGGACCACGATGAGCGGCGACTGATCGCGCACGATGAACGAGCCGAGCGAAGCGACCTGCAGCGCGGCCACGATGGCGACCGCCGCCGCCCCAAACGCTCCAGTGTGGCTGTCAGCCATGATCTCAAGGCGCCGTGCGGCGTCGTGTGAGCCCCAGTAGCCGTCTGCGACGTCCGCGAGCCCATCCCAGTGCAGTAGCCGTGTGAGGAGCGCCCAGACCACGACGACGAGCGCTGCCATGGCGAACGGTGCATGGCGGAGCACCCGCGCCTGCTCGGCGAGCTTGACCAGGACGTAGCCGGTACTGCCGACCATCGCGCCCACAAGCGGGAACCAGCCCGCGACGTGAGGGCGTTCGTCACGCGGCCAGTCGACACGTGTCGGTACCGCCGTCAAAAGCGAGACCGCGAGCAGCGCGTTTCGGAAGGGATGCGGTCGCGGCATCGTGAGGATCACTCCCCTGCGCCGGACACGCCGGCCTCGGCGAACGTGGCCATGCCCGACAAGACCGAACACGCTGCGTCGACGATACCCATCGCCAGCGCGGCGCCGGTGCCTTCACCGAGCCGCATGTCGAGATCGAACACGGGCGCGAGCCCCACGAAGTCGAGAAGCACACGATGGCCAGGCTCGGCGGACAGGTGCGACGGCAGCACGTAGTCGCGAACAGCGGGACAGAGGGCGAGCGCTGCGAGCAGAGCCGCGCCGGAGATGTAGCCGTCCGCGACGACCGGTATACCCTCGCGGGCGCCGCCGATCATCACGCCGGCCAACGCCGCGATCTCAAGCCCGCCGACCGCGGCAAGCACGCCGAGCGGGTCGAGGGTCTCGACGGCGTTCACGTCGAGAGCGAGACGGACGACTTCGGACTTGCGGGCGACACCCGGCTCGTCAAGCCCGGTGCCCTTGCCGACCACCGTACGAGGATCGGCTCCGGTGAGTGCCGCGGTGAGTGCCGCGGCCGCGGTGGAGTTGCCGATGCCCATCTCCCCCGTGCCGATCAGCTGGACGCCCTGCTCAGCGGCGTGTCGTGCTGCGCTGACGCCGACCATGAGCGCCCGTGCGCACAGCTCACGCGACATAGCCGGACCGTGCGCCATGTTCGCGGTACCGGCCGCCACGTTGGCGTGGTGCACGCCGGCCAGGTCGCCCAGGTCCCTCGCCACACCCACGTCATACACCACGACCTCGGCGCCGACCGAGCGCGCGATCTGGTTGATCGCCGCACCGCCCGCCGAGAAGTTCGCCACCATCTGCCACGTGACATCCTGCGGGTAGGGCGAGACGCCCTCGCTGACAACCCCGTGATCGCCAGCCATGAGGAGGATGCGTTTCGATGCGACCGACGGGTGGTCGGTGCGTTGGATCCGGGCCACCTGGGCAGCGATCGCCTCGAGGCGCCCCAGGGAGCGAGGCGGTTTGGTGAGACTGTCAAGCCGGTCCCACGCCGCCTCTTCGAAGCGCGCATCGGTATTCAGGACGGACGCGAGAATGGGCCGCAGGGCCTGCTCGGATGATGGTTTGTTCGGCATTCGGGTGGGGTCTCCTTCGCAGGTCAGTCCGTGGGCCAGGTGGCTTCACTCGGTAGCACGGCAAGATCGATCAGGCGGCCGGACACCGCGAGGTAGGCGGCATCGGCGCAGGATACGAGAGTGGCATTGGCGCGCCCGAGCTCATCTCGGAAGAGTCGGCCCGCCGGGTACGCGGGCACCACGCCCGACCCGACCTCGTTGGTGACGACGAGGGTGTCTCCCCGCCGACGGGACAGTGCGTCGATGACCACGCCGACGCCGTCCGCGAATCGGTCCGCGAATGCTTCCGGGATCGTCTCGAAGTCGTCGAAGTCCGTACCCGACACTGCCGTGTCGGTCCAGCACTGTTCCATCACTCGCCCCAGCCACGTGCCGAGACAGTCGACCACCAGCAGGCTTGCATCCGGCACGTCTCCGAGCCAGTCGATGGAACCGCCGGCTTCGATGACGCTGAAGCCGGCCGGCCGGTCCGCCCGGTGTGCGGCGATGCGTGCAGCCATCTCGGTGTCGCTCTCGGACGCGAACACCGCGATGTGGACCGGTAGTCCCGCCCGCTGCCGCTCGGCCGCGAGCCGCTGCGCCGCCGCCGACTTGCCGCTGCGGGCCCCGCCGGTGATCACAACGAGCGCCATCACCTCACCTCGGCTTCGGTCATTCCGACCGCCGCGCGCAGCGCCGCGATCTCCTCGGCGGTCAGATGACGCCATGCGCCGCGCGTGATGCCCTCGATGCCGACGGGACCGAACGAGACGCGGTGGAGCTCGACCACGGGATGTCCGATCTTGGAGAACATGCGGCGAATCTGGCGCTTGCGCCCCTCGCGGATCGCGATCTCGACGTACGTCGAGTTGCCGGACGAGCGCAGTACGCGCACCCGCGCTGGTGCGGTGATGCCGTCGTCGAGTGCTACGCCGTCTCGGAGGCGACCGAGTGCGGCATCGGACGCGCGCCCGTCGACGAGCGCGCGGTAGACCTTCTCGACGTGCCGGCTGGGATGCAGAAGGCGGTGCGCGATCTCGCCATCGGTGGTGAACAGCAGGAGCCCCGTGGTGTTGTAGTCGAGCCGCCCCACGGGAAACAGCCCGGGATTCGCCTCGACCGGCACGAACTGCGCCACGGTAGGTCGCCCTTGGGGGTCGCTCATGGTCGTCACGACGCCCGGCGGCTTGTTGAAGGCGATGTACACCGGCGCCTGGCTGAGCGTGACAGGGGCGCCATCCAGGGTGACGGTGTCGACAAGGGGATCGACCCGCGTGCCGAGTTCCGTGGCGACGACGCCGTTGACGGCAACGCGCCCGGCCGTCATCAGGTCTTCGCTCCCGCGGCGAGAAGCGGCGCCGGCGCGCGCCAGGAACTTCTGGAGACGCATCGGAACGACCCGCTCCCCTGTCTGGGGTTCGGCGGACGTGCGTCCGGTCTCACGACGGTCGCTGTCAGCGGGCTGCATCGGTCAGTCGACCAGCTCTACGTCGTCATCGGCGGCGTCCTCGGCGCCGAACACCGGCCCGTCGCCCGTCGACAGCCTGTCGCGGATCGCGCGCTCCGTATCCGCATCCGGAGCGAACTCCTCGAGCGGAGGCAACTCGGTGAGGTCCTTGAGCCCGAACTTCTCGAGGAAGGTGCGCGTGGTCCCGTACAGGATCGCGTTGCCGGCATTGCGGTCCCGGCCCACCTCGCGCACGAGGCCCTTCTCGACGAGCGATGCGAGAACGCCCTCGCTGTTGACGCCGCGTACCGCGTTGATGCCGTTACGCGTGACCGGCTGGTGGTACGCGACCACCGCGAGGGCCTCGAGGGCCGCCTGCGACAGACGACGCGTGTCCCAGGAGAGCACGTAGCTCTCGATCACGTCGTGGTATGCGGGATGCGTGTAGAAGCGCCACCCGCCGGCCACCTCTCGAAGCTGGAACCCGCGGTCAGTCTCGCGGTACTCCTCGGCGATGTTGGCAAGGGCGGTGTCGATCTCGGACGGAGATGCATCGAGCACCTTCGCAAGGCGTGCCGCCGACACCGGCTCATCGGAGACGAACAGGAGCGCCTCAAGCGAGCCGCGCAGGGTCGAGTCGACGGTCATGGCAGCTACTCCCGGTCCTCGGGGAGACCGCGACGTGCAGCCTCCTCATCATCGATATGCGTGATCACGATCTCACCGAAGAGATGATCCTGAGCGATGTCGGCAAGACCCCGCTTGTACAGTTCCAGGATGGCCAAGAGGGTCACGACCACGACTTCGGCCGAGGCGTTGCCCTCGAGGATCTCGCTGAATCGAACGGTGCCATGCTTGACGAGCTGGCGATGGACGCTCTCGGCGTGGAGTTCGAGTGAGATGGGCATCGACGCCACGTGCTCCGCCTCGAGGAGGAATACCTCGCGACGATGCAGCAGGTCAGCGCAGATGACGGCGAGTCCACGTAGCGTGACGCCTTCGAGGTAGTCAGGCATGAGTGTCAGGTACTCAGCCTCAAGGCCGGCCTGCCGAGGATGCATGCGGTCCTCGGCCTCCATCCGGGCGGAGATCTCGGCGGCGGCGTTCTTGAACTGCTTGTAGGCGAGCAGGCGCGCCACGAGGATGTCCCTGGCCTCATCGGGCGACAGGTCGTCGAGCTCGTCACCGAAGTACTGCTCCTCTTTGGGGAGCAGTGATGACGCCTTGATCTCGAGCAGTGTGGCCGCCACGAGGAGGAAGTCGCTCGCGATGTCGATGTCGAGGTCGTGCATCCGGTCGATGTAGGCCAGGTACTGGTCGGCGACGTCTGAGACCGAGATCGCGGACACGTCGAGCTTCTGCCGCGAGACGAGGTGCAGCAGCAGGTCGAAAGGCCCCTCGAAGATGTCGGTCTTGACTGTGTAGCCGGCCACCGTCAGTGCCTCAGAGCACGGTGCTGTCGTCGTCTTCGCCCTCGGCGAATGACGGCGCGGAGTTGACTGCGTTGGGGTCCCGGGGCTCCACGCCGGCGGTGAGCTCGGTACGCTCGTCGATGCCGACAAGCTCGCGGCACACGCCGACCACATGGGCGGTCACAGGACTGGCCTTCTTCGCACCGCCGGCCAGAACCTCCCACGCATGGCCCGGGATGGCCGCGAGCTCGGCTCGACGTGCCTGGAACGGCTCGTAGTAGGCGACGAGGTCGTCGGCGAGCTTGCGCTTGTGTGCCACGCAACCGCATGACGCATCACGGCAGCAGCGGTCCCACTCCGCGATCTCATCGGCGGGCGCGAACAGCTTGTGGACGGCGTGCAGCGGACAGATGTCGGGATCGCCCGGGTCGGTTTTGAGCTTGCGCTGTGGGTCCGTGACGAACGACATGACCTTCGCGCGCATCTCATCGGGAGGGTCGCTGATGTAGATCGCGTTACCGTAGCTCTTCGACATCTTGCGCCCGTCGGTGCCCGGGACGCGCGCGCCCTCTTTGGCGATGATCGCCTCCGGTTCGACGAGGTAGGCGCCGTACGTGTTGTTGAAGCGGCGTACGATCTCGCGCGTGAGCTCAAGGTGCGGCAGCTGGTCCTCGCCCACTGGCACCGCATCGGCGAGCACCACGGTGATGTCGGCGGCCTGAAGCAGCGGGTAGAGGAAGAACCCGAGATTCCCGAGGTCCTTGTCGGTGATCTGCTCGCGCTGCTCCTTGTAGCTCGGTACGCGCTCGAGCCACGCCTTGGGGGTGACCATCGCGAAGAAGGTCATGAGCTCGACGACCTCAGGGACGTCGGACTGCCGGTAGATGGTGCAGCGTTCTGGGTCGAGTCCGGCGGCAAGCCAGTCGAGCACCATCTCCTCGGTCGACTCGCGGACGTGGCTCGGGTCGGCCCACAGCGTCGTCAGCGCGTGGTAGTCCGCGATGAAGTAGTAGGCGTCATAGTCATGCTGCATCTGCAGCATGTTCTGCAGGTTGCCGAACCAGTGCCCGATGTGGAGCTTGCCGGTGGGCCGGTAGCCGGTGAGGGTGCGCTTCTTCGAAGTCATGTAGCGGGGTTCTCCCTGCCGAGGCGGTCGAATGAGTGCCTTCGCATGATACCGCAGCATGCGCTCGATTCGGCCGCAGTCTGACGAGTCAGCGAACGCCCGTGATCGCCGAGAAGATCGGCCACACGGTCATCGCAAGGTAGGCGTTGAAGATGCCGGGCACGAACCAGGTCAGCGCGATGAGGATCAGGAAGCCGTAGCGCTCGAGCGAGTGATAGGCGTCCCGGAGGCTGTCCGGGAGGATCCACTGCAGCACGCGGGAGCCATCGAGCGGCGGGATCGGAACGAGGTTGAAGAACGCGAGCATGAGGTTCGCGTAGCTGAAGTACAGCAGGAACGCACCGACCGAGTTGAAGCTGGACGGATCCCACACCCCGCCCGGGACCGTGAAGAACCGAGATGCGATCCCGAAGACGATGGCGAGCACGATGTTGGTCACCGGGCCCGCGACGCCCGTGAGCATCATCCCTGTGCGCTCATCCTTGAAGTTGCGGGGGTCGAACGGAACCGGCTTCGCGTACCCGAAGAAGAACGCACCGCCGGAAAGGAACAGCAGGGCGAGCGGCATGATGACGGTGCCGATGGCGTCGATGTGTGCGAACGGGTTGAGTGTGAGCCGCCCCATGCGCTTCGCCGTGGGGTCTCCGAGCAGGTACGCAACGTACCCGTGCGAGATCTCGTGCAGGATGATCGCCGGGAAGATGACGACGAAGCGAAACATGACGCCGAGGACGCGGGTGAGATCCATACTCTGGAAGTTCAAGGCGATCGCGATGGCGGCGATGCCTCCGAGAATCAGCCATCTCGGGTCAATGCGGCGCTGCTCGTGCATGCGTGGGGACTCCTCACGGTGACTCACCGGCGTGTGCGTACGTGCGACAGTCTAGCCGACACCCGCGGCGGCTGCGTGCGTCTGCGTCAGAGCGCGTGGAAGAGGGGCGGCGAGGTCACCGGCTCGTCGGACAGGTGAATCGACTTGCCGAACCGCTCCTCGCCTGCCTCGATCTGCTCGATCGTGTCGCCGAAAAGCGTGCACAAGACGGTACCGGGCTCGACGCGGTCGCCGACCCGCACACCGAGCAGCAGCCCCGCCCCGGGGTCGATCGCGTCGTCGACGTGCGCACGACCGGCTCCAAGCAGCATAGCCGCACGACCGACGCCTTCAGCATCGAAGCGTGCGACGAAGCCCGAATCGTGCGCCGACACGGTGCGAGACAGCCTCGACGACGGCAACAGCGAGGTGTCGTCCGCAATCCGGGGGTCCCCGCCCTGCGCCTCGATCCACTCGCGGAACTTCGCGAGCGCCGTTCCGGAGTCGATCGCTTCCACGAGTAGGGCGCGAGCAGCGTGTTCATCCGCCGCGCGTCCTGCGAGCACGAGCATCCGACTCCCGAACTCCAAGCACAGCTCTCGCAGTGCTGCAGGCCCCTCGCCGCGGAGCGTTTCGATGGCCTCCCGCACCTCAAGGGCGTTCCCGACCGCCATGCCGAGGGGCTGGTCCATGTCCGACATCAAGCACACGACTTTGCGGCCGAGTGCCTCGCCGACACGGGTCAGCTCGCGGGCGAGCAGCCTCGCATCCGCCTCGGACTTCATGAACGCACCGGAGCCGACCTTCACATCCAGCACGATGGCATCGGCGCCACCTGCGACCTTCTTGCTGATGATCGAGCCCACGATCAGCGGAATGGAGGGCACGGTGCCCGTGACGTCGCGCAGCGCATACATCTTCTTGTCGGCAGGGTCGATATCGGGGGACTGCGCGATCACGGCGATGCCCGTCCGGGCGACCTGTGACAGGAACTCATCGGCGGAGAGTTCGACACGGAACCCGGGTATCGATTCGAGCTTGTCGAGGGTGCCCCCGGTATGCCCGAGGCCGCGTCCGCTCATCTTCGCAACCGGTACGCCGCACGCGGCCACCAGCGGCGCGAGGATCAAGGTCGTCGTATCCGCCACGCCGCCCGTGGAGTGCTTATCCACCTTGACGCCGGGGATCGACGACAGGTCGACGACACGCCCCGATCGGACCATCGCATCGGTCAGCGCCACGGTCTCCTCGGCGGACAGGCCGCGGAGATAGGCAGCCATCAGCCATGCGGCCATCTGATAGTCGGGCATCTCCCCCGCCGCATAGCCGAGAACGACACGGTCCATCTCGGCGGGCGTATGTTCGTGGCCGTCCCGTTTGCGCTCGATGAGTTCCTCGAAGCTCGGCATACGCGTCACGCGTCACGCACCTCCGATAGGAACGACGTGCCCCGCTTGCACGCGCCGGCAAGACCGTAGAAGTCGGCCACAGTCTCACCGATGTCGGCGAACGTGGAACGGATCCCCAGGCCTGAGCCGCGGTCGACGCCTTTCACGTGAGCGATGAGCGGCGTGTACTCGCGTGAGTGGTCCGTCGACGGCGTGGTCGGGTCACAACCGTGATCGGCGGTGATGATCAGCAGATCGCCCTCGATCATGGCGTCCAGCAGGTCCGGGATGCGCGAATCGACCTGCTCGAGACCGCGCGCATAGCCCTCGACGTCGTTGCGATGCCCCCACACCATGTCGAAGTCGACGAGATTCGCGAAGACGAATCCGTTGTCGGACTCGTCGGCGACGCGCTTCACCAGGTTGTCGAAACCGTGCATGTTGCTTTCGGAGTGTGGCGACTCGCAGATGCCCCTCCACGCGAAGATCTCGCCGATCTTCCCGATCCCGTAGCTCTTGATGCCGGCTGCGAGCAGTTGGTCGAGCACCGTGGGTTCTGACGGGGCGAGAGCGAAGTCGCGTCGGCGGTGCGTTCGCGTGTACACGCCCGCCTCAGACGGGCCGGTGAACGGCCGCGCGATGACGCGTCCGACGGCATGGTCTCCCACCACGACCTGCTCGCGGGTGATCGTGCAGATGCGGTAGAGCTCCTCGACGGGGATGACGTCCTCGTGTGCCGCGATCTGGAACACGCTGTCGCCGCTCGTGTACACGATGGCCTTGCCCGTGGCCACGTGCTCTGCGCCGAACTCCTGGATGATGGCTGTCCCGCTTGCCGGAACGTTGCCCAGCCATCCGCGGCCCGTGTGCGCGGTGAACGACTCCATGACCTCGGGCGGGAACCCGCCCGGATACGTGGGGAACGCCCTTTCGAGAACCATTCCCATCATCTCCCAGTGCCCGGTCGTCGTGTCCTTGCCCGCCGACCGCTCGGCGTTCTTGCCCCACGACGCACGCGGCGAGTCCACGGGCGGGACACCGGTGATCTGCGTGATGTTGCCCAGGCCCATCGCCCCGAGATGCGGCATCGAGAGACCCCCGGACGCCGCCGCGGTGTTCGAGAGCGTGTTGCTGCCGGCATCACCGTAGTCAGCGGCGTCCGGCAGCTCGCCGGCGCCGACACTGTCGAGGACCAGCACGATCGCACGAGGTTGCCTCGCCACTTCAGACCACCACCCTGTTGACCTCTTGCAGGCTTGTGAGACCGGCGGCCACCCGGGCAAGTGCATCTTGCCGCATGGTGGTCATGCCGCGCGCCATGGCGGCGTTGCGGATCTCCTCGGTGTTGGCGCCTCGCATGTTCAGGCCTGCGATCTCGTCATTCATCTCGAGGATCTCGAACACGCCCACGCGGCCGGCGTACCCGGTCCCGTGACAGGAGCTGCACCCGACAGCGGCGAACGTCGTCACGCATGCGGCCTCTTCAGGCGCGAACCCGGCGGCGACGAGTGTCTCGACGGGAATCGCGACCTCCTTCTTGCACTTCGGGCACAACGTCCGCACGAGGCGCTGAGCGACCACCCCGAGGAGCGACGACGACGAGACGTAGGGCTCGACACCCATCTCCCCGAGACGAGCCAGAGCCGCCGCGGCATCGTTGGTGTGGATCGAGGAGAGCACGTAGTGACCGGTCAGTGCGGCTCGTGCGGCAATCGACGCCGTCTCGGCGTCGCGCACCTCTCCGACCATCACGATGTCCGGATCGAAGCGCAACACCGCGCGCAGTCCCGTCGCGAAGGACAGTCCCGCCCTCGGGTTGACTGCGATCTGCGTGATGCCCGGGATGCGGTACTCGATGGGGTCCTCGATCGTGACGACCTTGCGGGTGACGTCGTTGATGACGTTGAGCGCCGTGTAGAGCGTCGTCGTCTTGCCCGACCCGGTGGGCCCAGCGATGAGCAGCGCCCCGTACGGTTTGGCAAGCATGCGCTGAAACACCTCGTGGTCCCGTTTCGAGAACCCGAGGCCCTCGATCGAGCCGACGACGATGCCTCGGTACAGGATGCGGATGACGACCCCCTCGCCTGACGGCGTCGGAATCGTGGCGACTCGCAGGTCGACCGCGCCGAGGGTCGAGTTGAACGCGATCCGCCCGTCCTGGGGGCGCCTGCGCTCGGCGATGTCCATGTCGGCGAGCACCTTGATGCGGCTCACCAGTCCCGCGTGCGAGCCACGCGGCAGCGTCGAGACCTCACGGAGTACGCCGTCCACTCGGAATCGCACGCGCACGTCGGAGTCAGAGGGCTCGAGGTGGACGTCGCTCGCTCCCTCACGTACGGCGTCCTTGAGCAACTGGTCGATGATCTTGACGACCGGGACGTCGGAGATGGCACTCGTGACGTCACCGAAGTGCTCCTCCTCCTCCGGCATGCCGAAGTCGGCTTCGAGCTGGTGCAGAACCCTCAGGCCGATGACCTTCGTCTCGATGGCCTCGGTGATCTGGCTCGGGGTCGCGATGACCGGGGTCACGCGCAGTCCCGTGAGCATCTCGGTCTCGTCCATGGCCTCGACATCGAGCGGGTCCGCCATGGCGAGCACGAGCGCTCCGTCCTCGAATCCCATGGGCAGAATCCGCTTGCGTTGCAGGTAGCGCGCCGGAAGCATGGTTGCGGCGTCGAGGTCGATGGTCGCGGTCGCAAGGTGCACGTAGGGCAGGTGTCGTTGCTCGGCGAGGGCGCCGGCGATCTGTTCCTCCGTCGTGACTCGCAACTTGACGAGCACATCCCCGAGGCGGCCGCCGTTGGCCTCCTGCGCCTCCAGGGCAGCATCAAGCTGTTCAGGCGAGACCAGCCCCGTTCTCAGCAGCACATCACCCATGCGTTCCTTGCGAAAGTCCATTCGTCCCCCTTGTGGGATGCGAGAAGCCGGATGCTAGTTGCCGCCGCGGATGCCCGAGAGTACCCACTCGGCGATCAACAGCAGTGCGACCATGATGGCCGCATCCACGTCGAAGATGCCGCCGTACGGGGTCTTGATCGGTTCGAAGCCGAACGGGATCACGATGGGATCCGTGATCGCGACGATCGCCTCGGCCCATCCTTTCGCGGCGACCGAACCGAAGAACTCGACGCCCAGCCTCACCGTCAACGCGATAGCAGCGATGACGAGCACGTTCATCAGTAGGGTGAGCAATGTACGACCCGTGTTGGTTCTCACAGAGATCCTCCGCTCAAGACGCTCGGTAGTGCCGATTATGCGTCGAGCGGACGATGCGTGCCAGCAGTCGCCGGACTATCGGAGAGAGTCGGAGATGATCCGCTGAATCATCATCGAGGCCACCGCATGGCAGTCAGGCGACTCGCCCGCGAGGAGCGACTGCGCGTCGGCCAAGCGCTCGGGACTGGTGTCCGGCGTCTCTTGCACGACGGCCATGGCCGCAGCGAGCACCTCCGCCGACACGTCGGCCGGTGGCATGACAGGCGCCGAGGTGACACCGCTCCGCAGCTCGAAGGCGGCAGCTCTGGCTTGTTCGTGTGAGATCATCATGCTGCATGTATCGGCGGTTGGTATCATTTCCTGAACACCGCGAAGATGGAGGTCTTGCGTAGGCTGTGACGCGCGTCACACCCACCCTGACCTGCGAGTACTGGAAAAGGGCCTGAGAAATGGGGGAGCCCCAAGGCCGGCACCTTGAGGCTCAGGGGTAAGGGGTTGCATTCGCATGCAACTCGCTGTGAATCGTATCACTGCCAAAATGCGCGTGCAAGTCTTTGGCAGGAGACCGTCGTATCAGGACGCAGACACGAACAGCTCGAAGATCCACGTCGGCCCGAGCGCGAACGGCAGAACGCTCAGTCCGATCACGACGAGTGCGATGACCGCGACACCGATCGCCGCAGGCCCCCCTCGTCGGCCCGATCCCGCCTCTGAATCCGAGGCCCGCTCACCGAAGTACAAGCTGCGCAGGATTCCGCCATAGTAGCCGAGCGAGATCACCGATCCGAGGATCGCGATCGAGACGCCGGTCAACAGCGACCACGCGTGCATCGGGTTCGCGCCGAGCGAGCCCCATCCCGCCGACAGGCCCGTCGCGAACAGCACGAGTTTGGCCCAGAAGCCCATCAGGGGCGGGATCCCGGCCAGCGACACGAGAAGAACCGACAGCGATGCGGACAGGACCGGAGCACGCCTGCCCATGCCGGCAAGCCCGAGTACCGTCCCGTCCCACTCCGGATCGAGCCGTTCGAAGGCCGCGGCCGCCAGGAACGTCCCGACCGCGGCGACGGCGTAGGTCGCTGCATAGAACACGGCCAGCGACGCCATGGGGATCGCAACCGCCAGCAGTGCATAACCGGTCTGAGCGATTCCCGCGTAGCCAAGTAGACGTCGCAGGTTGGCTTGGCGCAGCGCAGCGATCGACCCGACGAGGATGGACAGCATCGCAGCCGCTGCGACAAGGAGCAGCAGCGGTCGGAGGCTCTCCCCGGAAGACACTACGGTGACCAGCACGCCCATGGCGCCGATCGCAGCCAGCTTGGGTCCGGAGGCCAGGAACGCAGCGCTCTCCGCCGGAGCGGTCTCGTATGCGTCCGGAGCCCACGAGTGGAACGGCACGCCTCCGACCTTGAACAGCAACGCGCACAAGACGAGCACGGCCCCGACCAGAGCAGGAAGCGGGTACGGCGTCGCGGCGAGTGACGTGGACAGCGCCAGGTAGTCCCCGGTCGGCGCATAGAAGCCGACGAGCACGGCCATGCCGAACACGTACAGACCGGTCGCGACTGCACCCTGCACGAAATACTTCATCGCCGCCTCACCGGATCGGGAGTCTCCCGATCCGGCAACGAGCGCGTACCCGGCGAGCGCCATCGTTTCGAGCAGCAGAAGCAGGGTCGTGAGGTCGAGCGCGGCGGCTGCCGCTCCCCCCGCGGCTGCGCCGAGCGCGATCAGGGACGCGTGACTGCCGCCGTGCCGGCGCGCCTTGAGCGCGTCAGACCCGCCCAGCACCGATGCAGCACCCACCAGCGCCACGACCCCGTACACCATCGAAGCGGCGCCACCGATTCCGATAGGCCCGAACGCGGTGCCTGCGCTGTGGGTCACGCCAGCATAGAGCCCGGCACCTGCACCGACTCCCAGCACGATGCCGACGGTGAACACCGCAGCGGCGCGTCGATCGAGAGCGTCAAGCACCAGCGCGATCACCGCTCCGGCGATGGTGACGCCGTACGTGAGTGTCAGCAGGAGGCCTACGGGCATGTCACAGACCCCCGCTCACGACTGCGGAGAGCGCGGTCAGAACCTGGTGCATCGGAGCGACGACCAGAACCGGCTGGACGCCGAGAACGACGATCCCGGTAGCGAAGGCTGCTACGACACCCAACTCGCGCACGCTGAGATCGGGCAGCTGTGCGAACTCCCCTGCGTGGCCCTGTACCGACTCCCGAACGGCCCGAAGGTTGTACGCAGCACCCAGCACGAGGCCGATCGTGGCGATCGCAGTCCAAACGCCCATCTCCGAGTACGCGGTGACAACGGAGATGAACTCCCCAGGGAAGCCGGACAGCCCCGGCAGCCCGAGAGACGCCAGGCATGCAAAGACAAACGCGAGACTCCACATCGGCACGACCTTGCCCAGCCCACCAAACGATCTGAGTTCGCGCGTGTGCGTCCGTTGGTACAGCGAGCCGACGAGGAAGAAGAGCAGCCCGGCAACGAGCCCGTGACTGACCATGACGAGCATCGCGGCACCAAGGGCCTCGGCCGTCGCCACCGCGATCGCGATGAGTACGAATCCCATGTGAGCGACGGAGGAGTAGGCGACGAGCCGCTTGAGGTCGCTTTGCACGAGAGCCATGGCGGCCCCGTATACCACGCCGATGACGCCGAGTACCGCGATCGTGAAGCGCGCGTCCTCAAACGCCGCGGGTGCGAACGGCATCGCGATGCGCATGATGCCGTAGCCACCCATCTTCAGCATGACCCCGGCCAGCACGATGGACCCGGCGGTCGGAGCCTCCGTGTGTGCGTCAGGGAGCCAGGTGTGAACCGGCACCGCCGGTAGCTTGACGAGGAAGCCGACCATGAAGAGCCAGAAGACGAGCGCCGGCATGGGAGTGAGCGCCGCGCCCTTCGCGATCGATGCGATCGACGTGCTTCCACCGGACTCGATGATGGTGAGCATGACCCCCAGCAACATGATTCCGCCGGCAGCGAACGTGTAGATGAGGAACTTGGTGGCGGCGTGGCGACGATTGGACGAACCCCAACCGCCTAGCAGGAAGAACATCGGAATGAGGACGCACTCCCATGCCACGTAGAACAGGATCAGGCTATCGGCAAGGAAGACGCCGGTGACTGCAGCTTGCAGCGCAAGCAGCAAGGCGAAGTACGAGCCGGGCCTGTCGGTGACGGTCCATGAGCCGAGCACGGCCACCGCGCCGATGAAGAGAGTCAGTAGGACCAGTGGGAGCGAGAGACCGTCGAGTGCGACCTGCCACGCGCCAAGCGTCGCCGAGCCGTCCCAGCCGAGAACTGGAGCACCCTGAAACGCGCCCAGTGGAGCAAGTGACGCCAACAACGCCATCTGAACCGCCACGGCGACCAGCGCGATCCACCGGGGCAGGGATCCTGACACACGCCCGGCCACAAGGCAGGCCAGCGCGGATGCGATCGGCAGCACGACCATCAGGTCCAACTGCGGCATGCTGCTCACCCCCCCACCAGGATCAGCGCGCACACTGCAAGGATCGTCGCGAGCCCCATCAACGCCACGTAGTCCTGCGCGTCACCGGTCTGCAGATGGGCTATCCCGCGCGAGAGCCACCCGGCAAGCAACGCGGACCCCTCGACCATGCCGTCGATGATGAACCGGTCGATGACCGCCCACGCGCCACGGCACAAAGCGACCGTCGGACGGACGACGTATGCCGACACGGCGCGGTCGTATCCGAACCCGCTGGTCAGGACCCGAACGAGACCAACGCTCCGCCCGTGCGCATGCGCGTCAGGCTCCGCCGCGCGAACGCGAGTCCACGCGATGGCGACGCCTGCCAGCCCGAGCCCGACCGCGGCGACCGAGAGCGGCAGCGACAGGTGCTCGGGATGCTCCCCGAGCGTCTCGGCGAGCCACGGACCCGCGAAACCCAACACCGCTGCAGGAACCGCGAGAACGCCGAGCGGCGCGATCATCGAGACGGGGCTCTCGTGCGCGTGACCGTCACCCCGCCATTCCCCGAAGAAGGCGAGCTTGGTGGCGCGAGCAGTGTAGTAGCCGGTGAGCAGCACCGTGAGGAACAGCAGTGCGCCAGCGAATCGATCGGAGAGCCATACCGCATCGAGCACGGCGTCCTTGCTGAAGAATCCGGCCAGTGGAGGAATCCCGATCAGTGCACCCGCGCCGATGAGCCAGAAGACGAAGGTGAACGGCATGCTCTTTCGCAGTCCCCCCATGCGTTGGAGGTCCTGGGTTCCGGCACCGTGGATGACGCTACCCGAACCCAGGAACAACAGCGCCTTGAAGGCCGCGTGCGAGACGAGGTGGAAGAAGGCGACCTCCCACGCACCCACGCCGAGTGCAGCGAACATGAACCCGAGCTGGCTGATCGTCGAGTAGGCGAGCACCTTCTTGATGTCGGTCTGGACCAGCGCTATGAGCGCCGCACCCAGGGCCGACACGACTCCGACCGTCAGCAACACCACCTGCGCCACCGGTGCCGCCTCGAACAGCGGCCAAGTGCGTGCGACGAGGTACACGCCCGCCGCAACCATGGTCGCCGCGTGTATGAGTGCCGAGACCGGCGTCGGGCCCTCCATCGCGTCGGGAAGCCAGATGTGCAGCGGGAACTGAGCGGACTTGCCGATCGCGCCGATCGCGACGAGTACCGCCGTCAACGTGATAAAACTCGTCTGAACCGACTCCAGCTGCCCCATCACCTCTTCAAAGCGCAGCGACGGCGCGAACACCCACGCGAGCGCGATACCCAGTAGGAGCCCGATGTCTCCCACCCTTGTGGTGAGGAACGCCTTGATGGCCGCCGCGGCCGCGCTCGGCTTCTCGTACCAGAATCCGATCAGCAGGTACGAGCACGCCCCGACCAGCTCCCAACCCACGAAGAGCGCCAGGAACGAGTCTCCGATGACGAGCAGGGTCATCGAGCCGGTGAACAGCAGCAACAGCGCGTAGTAGCGTACCCAGCCCGGGTCACCGGCCATGTAGCCCGCCGAGAACACCATCACCATCAGCGCCACAACGCCCACGACAAGCAACATGACGGCGGCAAGGCTGTCGACGGCCCAACCCAAGCCCAGCGACATCCTCCCGAGTTCGTACCAGACGATACTGCCGGCTGACGCCAGTCCCGAGGTCCACGGCTCGCCTGCGCTCTCGACGCCGTGCACCGCTGCCACCGAGCCCGCGCCGACCGCGATCACCAGTACCGGTCCGATCGCAGCCAGCCACGGCACTGCAGTCCTGAAGGCACGCCCGCCGACCGCAAGCAGTGCCGCAAGCGCGAACGGCACGACCACCGCCAGCCACGGGTTCTGAACGACGAGGTCCATCAGCCGTTCACCTCCGTAAGCTCATCGAGGGTCGTGCTCCTCGTGCGTCGGGCGACCGCGACCAACAGCGCCAGGCCAACCGCGGCCTCCGCGGCCACCACAACGATCACCATCAGCGCGAGACCTTGCACGCGCATCGCGCCGGCTGCGACGTCTGCACCGCTGCGCACTGTCGCGCCCAGCGCGACGAGGAGCAACAATGCGCCGCCGAGGAGTACCTCGACGCTGGCGAGTATCGCGACGGTGTCCTTGCGGACCAGCACCCCGAAGAGACCGAGGGCGAAGAGCGCGCACGACAGTGCGAGAACGCTCATTCGCGCTCACCCCCGCTCACGACGATGATCGCGACCAGCGCGACCAGCAGAAGCGCGCCTGCGATCTCGAACTGCGGGAGCAGCGGTCCGAGGAGGTCGTCGGCGAAGACCTGCGGACCACCGATCGCGGCGACGGCACCCATGAGGGGGGTCGCCTGCCTCAGGGACCAGAACAGCACTACGGCGAGCAGTCCGGACAGTACTCCGGGTACGAGAACCGGCCGCAGCAGTAGCTCGGTGCTGCCCCCTGCCGATCGGTGGACGAGCATGATCGCGAAGAGGATGAGGATCAGGACTCCGCCCACGTACACGAACAACTCCGCGAGCGCGAGGAACCCGAAGCCGAAGTACGCGAAGAAGCCGGCCAGTGCCAGGAGGAACGCCCCCAGGCCCAACGCCATGCGCATGACCTCGCGAGCGAGCGCGACCGCAACCGCCCCGATCAGCGCCACCGCTGCGAGCCCCCAGAACAGACCTGTGGAAACGAGATCGCTCACCGCTCGGCCTCCAGTCCCGACGGCACGTCCTCGGGGTTGGCGGGCGTGCTGTCAGCAGCCAACGCGACCCCCGCGGGGCACCGCAGGCCGCCGGCAGACCCTGCCGTCATCTGCGCGCCCGTTGCACGGAAGCCTTCATCGGGTCGTACCATCTCGTCGCGGTCGAACAGGGTGAACTCCCGTGAGTAGAACGACAGTTCGTACTGGCCGGTGTGCACGAGCGCTCCGGTCGGACACTGCTCGGCGCACAGACCGCAGAAGCAGCACTTGGAAAGGTCAAGGTCGTAGCGGGTCACGCAGCGTCCACCGGGATCGTCTACGCGCTCGACGCGGATCGCATAGTCCGGGCAGGTGCGCGCGCAGAAGGTGCACCCGACACACACTCCGGACGAACAGCGCAGGCAGCGCGCCGCTTCCGAGAGCCCCTCGAGGGCCGTGAACCCCAGTTCGACCGTCCGGAAGTCCTTGGCACGCTCGAGGCCTTTGGCCATGGGCATATCCACCCGCCGGCGTATCGATTCGACGCCGTCGACAGAGGCCTTCTGGTAGCGCGGATACACAGGCACCGGCCGGTACGACCGGCCACTGCTGAGGCTCTCGCCGGACAGGAAGCGGTGGATCGACGTCGCCGCTTCGTGTCCGCTTGCGATGGATCCGATGGCCGAACCCGGGCCGGTCACGACCTCTCCACACGCGAAGACGCCCGGCACGTTCGTGGTCAGGAGCGTGCCGTCCACAGGGAGCAGACCGCGCTCGGACAGCAGCACGTCCGAGCCGGCGACGATCGGTCCGAGCTTCGGCGCTTGGCCGATGGCGAAGACGATCACGTCTGCGGCGATATCGGTGTAGTCATCGGCGAACTGGGGCGCGAATCTGCCCTGTGCATCGAACACGGACAGACAGCTCTGGAGCCGCATGCCGACAACCGAACCGTTCTCCGTCAGCACCTCCTTGGGGCCCCACGAGCAGTTCGCGACGACACCCTCGTCCAACGCCTCCTCGATCTCCCACGGGTGCGCCGGGAGCTCGTTCATGGACTCAAGTGCGGTGAGGTTGACCTCGGAGGCACCGACGCGCAACGCAACGCGCGCACAGTCGACAGCCACGTTACCGCCACCGACGACGAGTACGCGCTTGCCCTTGACGCCTGCGTCGTTCTTCCAGTTGCCGGCGCGCAGGAAGTCGAGCGCACCCACGACACCGGTCGCGTCGGCCCCCGGTAGAGGCAGAATGCGGCTCTCCTGCAGGCCGGCCGCGATGAGCACCGCGTCGAACTCTCCGACCAGATGGTCGAGCGGCACGTCGTCGCCGACCGCGACGTTGAGCCGGAGGTTCATCCCCATGGCGATGAGATCGTCGATCTCCTGCATGAGCACGTCTCGGGGCAACCGGTACGCGGGAACGCCGGAGTACAGGGCCCCGCCCGGATGGTGATCCTTCTCGTACACCGTGACGCCGTAGCCAAGTCGCATGAGATCGAGCGCTGCGGTCAGGCCGCTCGGGCCCGAGCCGATGATCGCGATCGAAGCGTCGCGGGTGCGCGGCAGCGGCTTGACGCGTTCGTGACGCACCTCCGCATAGCGCTCGAACGCGACGCGGTGGAGGGGACGGATCGCGATCGGCTCGTCGTAGTAGTTGCGCTTGCAGGCGGACTCACACGGGTGGTGACAGATCCTGCCGAGGACCCCGGGCAGCGTGTTGCGCTCGCGCACGAGCTCGTATGCGTCGGCCACCCGGTTTTCGGCCAGATGATAGGCCTGACCGCGCGCGTCTACGTTCGCCGGGCAGTTCCCGACACACGGCGGCAGTGAACCCTGTACGTGCAGCTCTTCTATCAGGGCGTTGTAGTCGGTGGGCGCGCTCGAGATCGACGGGATCTCATCTCGGCCGAGAATGCCTTTGAGCCGCAGCGGACCGCGCCATCTGGGCGAAAGCGTCAGCTTCTCGAGCGGATAGCGCAGTGTCGTCGGCTTGCCGAACGCACGAGCACCCGTGATTCGCAGCCCGGTCCACGCGCTTGCCCACCGCTCGACGAAACCGCGGACGCCCGGCGAGTAGTCGTCGGTCGCCGAGACACGAAGCTTCACCTCCGTGGGGGTGCGGTCGACGGGCTGGACGCCGGTGTCGTTGCCGCGCGTCATGCGACCACCGCCGCAACGACTCCGGCAAGCAGCAGCTGGACCAGCGCCATGGGGGTCAGGACCTTCCATGCAAGCGTCATGAGCTGGTCCGGACGCATCCGGGGATACGTCCACTTCACCCACAACATCACGAGCGCGAGGAACGCCGCGATGCCTGCATAGACGAGAGCACCAAGAGGCCCGTGCAGGCCGAGGCCGCCCCCGAAGAACACCGCCGCGCCGAAGGCCGATGCGGCGACGACGCCGCCGTACTCCACCATCATGAAGATCGACCAACGGATCCCCGAGTAGTCCGCGAAGTAGCCCGCCACGAGCTCGGATTCGGCCTCGGGTAGGTCGAACGGGCCGCGGTTCAACTCGGCGATGGAAGCGATGAAGTAGACAAGGAACCCGATGGCGTTCAGCGGAATCCACCACAGACGGAAGGCACCAGCTATCTCGACCGCCGAGATGGTGCCCGCCAGAACGCACAGGGCCAGTACTGACAGCGTGCGCGGGAGCTCGTAGGAGATCATCTGCGTCGCACCGCGGACACCACCGATAGACGCGTACGTATTGCGCGACGACCATCCGGCAACGAGTATCCCGATCACCGAGAGCGCCGGCACCGCCAGAAAGAACAGCGCACCCGTGGCGATGTTGAACGGAGCCCATCCGGCCGCAAGCGGGATCACCGACAGCCCGGCCGCGCACGGTACGAACACCATGAACGGCGCGATCCGGAACAACCGCACATCAGCCTGGGCCGGGGTGATGTCTTCCTTGAGCACGAGCTTCACCGTGTCGGCCAGGGTCTGGAGCAGGCCGAAGGGCCCGGCCTCCTGCGGCCCGTAACGCATCTGGATGCGCGCGGAGACCTTGCGCTCGGCCCAGACGCCGATCAACGCGGCGACGGCCACCACGAGGCCGGCGAGGAGTCCGATCAGCATGCCGTACGCGAACGGCGTCACCGGTCCACCTCCCCGAACACGGGGTCGAGCGAGCCGAGCACGACGACAAGGTCCGCAAGCGTGTGCCCGACAGCAAGCTTGGGCAGGAGCGCGAGATTGCAGAAGGCGGGAGAGCGCACCTTCATCCGGTACGGACGTGGCGAGCCGTCGGAGACGAGGTACACCCCGAGCGACCCGCGCGCGGACTCGATATGATCGTATGCGTCACCGGGAGGCGGTGCGATAAGCCGGGCCATGCCCTCAGCCTTCACCGATCCGCCGCCCATCTGAGCAACAGCCTGCTCGAGGATCTTGGCCGACTCGTGACATTCGAGCAACCGGACGCGATTGCGGTCGTAGGCGTCGCCGTTGTCGCCCACGATCACGTCGAACTCCATACGCGGGTACACCGAGTAGGGATCGTGCTTGCGCAGGTCCCAGTTGACGCCACTGCCGCGCGCTGTGGGGCCGGAAGCACCCCAAGCGACCGCGTCGTCGGCGGACAGGACTCCGACACCCTTCAATCGCCCGCGGGCGATGGTATTGCCGAAGAAGAGCTTGTCCATCTCGGCGAGGTCCTTGCGGACTCCGGCAGCGAAGGAGATCACTCGCTCGGTCCAACCGTCAGGAGCGTCCGCTGCCACACCGCCGGGGCGCACATAGTTGTACGTGAGTCGCGCACCGCACAACTCCTCGAACAGCTCGACTATTCGCTCGCGCACATCGAATGCGTAGATGAACATCGTGAATGCACCGGTGTCGGCCGCTGCCGCGCCGATGCCCATCATGTGGCTCGCGATGCGCTGGAGCTCGCACACGATGACTCGGAGGTACTCTGCCCGCTCCGGCACCCGGATTCCGGCGAGTCGTTCGACCGCGCGGCAGTACGACCAGTTGGCGTACATGGAGCCGACGTAGTCGAGCCGGTCGGTCAGCGGAACGACCTGCAGGTAGGTGCGGTTCTCCGCCATCTTCTCGATGCCGCGATGCAGGTAGCCGACTATCATGTCCGCCTTGACGACGACATCGCCGTCAAGATGCACGAGCACGCGACCCACGCCGTGGGTCGAAGGATGCGAGGGACCGACGTTGACCACGAGCTCCTCGACCGGCAGTCCCTCAGCGGAGAGGGCGCGGCTGCGCGATTCGATCTGAAGCGTCATGTCGCCCCTCCCCTCGTCAGATGTAGTCCGGGCGCCGAATCACCCGGGGGTCGTCGTAGTCCTTGCGCAGCGGATGGCCCACGAACTCCTCCGGCAGCATGATGCGTCGCAGGTCCGGATGTCCCTCGAAGACGATGCCGAACAGGTCGTAGACCTCACGCTCCTGCCAGTCGGCCGCCGGCCAGACCGGGTACAGCGAGTCGACGCGTAGGTCGTCCGGCATCAGCTTCGTCTTCACGAACAACGCCGAAGACAGCGACCTCGACTGGAGGCGGTACACCATCGTCATGAACTCGACGCGGTCCACCGCCGTCACCATGCCGAGCCGATCGAACCCGATCGACTTGAGCTCTTCGGCGGTCTCGAGCAGCTTGTCCTTGCTCACGCCGATGACGGCATCTCCGAACTCCAGACTGAACAGCGGGGCGAGCACGGGCGACAGGTCCGCGAGCCGATGCTGAAGCTCCTCCAGCGTCATTCCTCGGCACCCCCTGCCGGCTCGTCAGGCCCGCCCGGGAGCGCCAGATCCCTGGCGTAACGCTTGCCGGGGGCGATCGACTCGCCCTTGACCAGTTCCCTGAGCTGGACGATTGCGTCCTGCAAGGCCTCTGGCCGAGGAGGGCAGCCGCTGATGTAGACGTCCACGGGCAGGAACGTGTCGGCGCCGCGTACGACTGAGTACGTGTCGTAGTAGAAGATGCCGCCCGAGACCGTGCAGTTACCCATGGCCACGACCCACTTGGGATCGGGCATCTGGTCGTAGAGCCGCTGGACGGCGGGCTTCATCTTCTCGGTGATCGTTCCGGCGAGGATGATCACGTCCGTATGACGCGGGTCGGGTCGCGGGAACGTGCCGAGCCGATCGAAGTCGAACTTGTTGAACGACGCCGCGATGAGCTCCATCGCACAGCAGGCGGTTCCCATCGGGAAGGCCCAGAGCGACTGTCCGCGAGACCAATCCGCCAGCGCATCGACACTCGTCAGGATGACGCCACCGAACCCGTTGTCGAGAGCCTCTCCGAGCTTGTCTACGAACGCCATTCGAGGGCCCCCTTACGCCAGGCGTAGCCCAGCCCGAGGCCGAGAAACAGCACGAAGACGCCCACCTCGACCAATGCCAGCGGGTTGCCCCGCAGGCCGGAGGCTACGGCGAACAGCAGGACAGCCTCGGCGTCGAAGAGAACGAATAGCATCGCGATCGTTGAGAACCGCATGCGCGGCGGCGACCACGGCTCGCCCGCCTGCTCCATGCCGCATTCGAAGGGCGAGTCCTTGCTGGGATTGGGGTTGCGGGGCGACAACAGCGCATTCGCAAGGAACACCACAAGGATGAAGGCCGTCGCTGAGGTTGCGAGGCCGAGCAAGAACATGAGTCCTTGGGTGAAAGCTCCCTGCATTCATCCCCCTCGCGCAGATCCCTCGTACTCGGGCGAGTATGTGCGACTAGGGCCGTGGTGCAGCTCAGCACGCACCGCGCTACCTTGGGCTGCAGCAAGTGTAGAGAGAGCATGAGTGCTTGTAAAGATTGTTACAATGTCGGTCGGCGAGAATGCGCACATCAAGGTCAAGTGGTGTATTCACGCCGCTCACCGGGCTTCCGACGCCAGCCGCTCGATCTCGTCCGTCAGCGACATCCACTCGTCTTCCAGCGCCGGCATCCTCGACTTCAGAGCCGTGTACTCTGCCAATGCCGCATCGAATGCCGCCTGATCGGCGTAGAGGTCTGGCTGCGCCATCAACGCCATCAACTCGTCGTAGCGCGCCTGGGCTGTCGACAGCTCCCGATCCACTTCGGCGAGACGCGTCTTGCGCTCCTTGGTGAGCCGATATGCGCGATTGCGCGCCTCTGCCTCAGCGCGCTTCTGCTCCTTGGTCTTCGGGCCGACCGTGCCTTCCGCCGGCTGCGTGTCGCCAACGCAAGACGCGGCAGGGTGTGTTCGCCGGGGGTTCCGACCCGGTGACTGATCCGACATCGCCGTCCTCGCATGGCCCTCCGAGCGGTTCGCGAGCGGAGACACCGCCAGCCGATGCCCGGTACTCCCCTTCTCCCCGGACCTGGCCGCAACGACCCTTTCGGCGGAGGCTTCGAGAGCTGCGCGCTTTTCGAGGTAGTAGTCGTAGTCGCCGTCGTAGAACGTGACGCGACCGTCACGAACCTCAACGATCTTGTTCGCGATGGCCCGAATCAGGTGGCGGTCGTGAGTGATGAGCGCGATCGTACCCTCGTAACGCGACAGCGCCTGCTCGAGAACATCACTCGATGTGATGTCGAGGTGGTTCGTCGGCTCGTCAAGGCATAGGAACGGTGCCGGGCGCACCAGCATCTTCGCGAGTGCCAGTCTGCCCTTCTCGCCACCGGACAGCACGCGGACCTTCTTCTCCACCGCGTCGCCGTGGAACAGGAACGCCCCGAGCAAGGACCTGACCTGCGATTGCGTCCATGCGGGCGCCACGGCGTCGAGCTCCTGGTACACGGTCTTGTCCAGATGCAACGCCTGCAACTGGTGCTGCGCGAAGTATGCGACCTCGACATGATGCCCTAGGGCGCGCTCACCGGCGTCGGGCTCCAGAACCCCGGCCAGGACCTTGAGGAGTGTCGACTTCCCGGCACCGTTCGGCCCGACAAGTGCGACCTTGTCCCCTCGATACAGGGCGAAGTCGAGTCCGTCGTAGACGACGTTGTCCCCGTACGCCTTACGTACACCCTCGAGCCTGATCACCAGATCGCCGGTGCGTGGCGGTTGCGGGAACTGGAACCGGACGGTCTTGCGCTCTTCGGGGAGGACGATGCGCTCCATCTTCTCAAGCTTCTTGACGCGGTCCTGAGCTTGACGGGCTTTCGTGTTCTTGTAGCGGAAGCGCTCAACGAACGCCTCCATATGCGCGATCTCCTTCTGCTGTGCCTCGTAGGCTGCTTTGAGCTGCTCCAACGCCAGCGCTCGTGCGGCCTCGTAACTGGAGTACGTCCCGGCGTAGACCTTGACCTGCCCGAGATCGATATCGGCGACGTGGTCCGCCAGGTTCTCCATGAAGGCGCGGTCGTGGCTGACCAGAAGGATCGCGCCTTCGTACGCGCGGAGGAACCCTTCGAGCCACGTGACCGACTCAAGATCGAGATGGTTGGTCGGTTCGTCGAGCAGCAACACGTCGGGCTGGCGCAGAAGCAGCTTGGCGAGGGCGAGTCGCATCTGCCAGCCACCCGAGAACTCCTCGGTCGTACGCTCGAGGTCGCTCTCCTTGAAGCCAAGCCCGAACAGGACCGCTCTCGCATCCGACTCGATCGTATAGCCGCCGAGAGCCTCGAAGCGCTCGTGAAGACGACCATACTCGGCCAGCAGCCGCTCCTGATCGTCGCCGGGAGCAGCCGTCTCCAAGTCCTCCGCGAGCACAGTCAGTCGGTGCTCCAGCGAGGTGACGTGTTCGGCGGATGTGAGGGCCTCCGCTAGAACGGTACGCCCGTGCATCTCGATCGCTTCCTGCTCCAGGTAGCCCACAACCGCGTCACGAGCGAGTGTCACACAGCCTTCGTCGGGATCCTGGCGTCCGGCGATGATGTCGAGCAACGTGGTCTTCCCCGCCCCGTTGGGCCCCACGAGCGCAACCCGATCCCGTGCGCCCACGCGCAAACGCGCGTCCTTGAACAGGACGCGCGCACCGAATGACTTCGAGATGTTGTCGACCGACAGGATCACGTGCGCAGTCTACCACTCGTCGGACCGAGTACTCAGTAGGCGCTTTCCACGGCGAACGGGGCAGACCAGATCCCCGAGACCTGAGCGGTGACGGCGTACACGCCCGGGTCCGGGCCGACAAAGCGCACAACGCCGTAGACGGTGTCCAGCGGCGCGAGAAGGTGTTGGCGGCCGTCGATGTCCTGTATCGGCGGCTCAAACCCCTCGAAGACGACTCGATCCTGTTCGTCCGTGACTCGCACGATGCCATTGAGTGGCACGGTGATCTCCACCGGTCGCTCGGACATGTTTGTCAGTCCGATGATGGCGGTGTTGAGACGGTAGGCCTGCAGCCGGCCACCAGGAAGTGTGATCGAGACAGCTACGTCCCCGAACTCCGTCGGTGTCGTTTCGGCTGAGGGCTCCCCGGACTTGCCGGCGATGGCGGTGGGCTCGACCGACGGCTGCACGTCCGTCGCTATCTGGTCCACTCTGGGCGCCCCGTCAACAAGGGAAAGGCGGATGATGAAGGAGACGGTCTGCGCCGAGCCCGCCTTTCGGTCGTACACGAGTGAGGCGGAATCCGCCGTCGCCACTACGAGGTGATCCGCGTAGTTGGTGGCGATCCCGCTGCGGCGGATCTCGCCGATGAGGGCCGGCACGGACTCACGGTCAGCCGTCAAAGCACTGAAGTACGTGGTGTCGTTCGCCGCCGCCCGGTCCGCGATCTCGGCGCTGATACGACCCAGGGACTCATCCGAGGCCCACCAGGTGGCGCGACCGCACGCTGCCAGCAGGAGACAAGCGGTCATCAGACCGACTAGCGTGACGATTCTGAATCCCAATTTGGCAGCAGCTCGCGTGGCGTACATCACCGACCGCTCTGATCGTGGTCCAGCACCAAGGATCGCATCTCCATTATCGCGGAGAACGGATTGTCGACCAGAGGCGGTACGCGCACGTGAAGCCACTACCCAACCGCGACAACACCGATTCGCAGTGTGAACACCGCAGACGCGGCCAGTCCGAGGAGAGGTCGAAATCTTTAGGTCCGATGACATATCCACCGGGTGAGCAGGCAAAAGCAAGCGCCCCATCGCCGCCGGTCCGGCCGCGATGGGGCGCTGGGTTCACTGGTGGGCGATGTAGGATTTGAACCTACGACTTCTTCCGTGTGAAGGAAGCGCTCTCCCCCTGAGCTAATCGCCCGTGCTGCCGCAAGCGGCGAGAAGTGATTCTACTGGTACCCGTTCGGGTGTTCAAGGTGCCAATGCCAGGCATCGCCGATCATCTCGGCCAAGGAACCGCGTTGAGGGCGCCATCCAAGGGCGGACTCTGCCAGCTTCGACGAAGCGACCAGCACCGCTGGATCACCTGGTCGCCTGTCGCCGACCACGACCTCCACGTCTCGGCCACTGACGTCCACGCAGGCCCGCACGACCTCGAGGTTGCTGTACCCCGCACCGTTGCCCAGGTTGAACACGCCCCCCGCGCCGCCGCTGAAGAGATGCTCGAGTGCGAGCCGATGGGCCTCGGCCAGATCAAGCACGTGGATGTAGTCGCGAACGCAGGTGCCGTCCGGGGTCGGATAGTCACCTCCGAAGACCTCGAAGCGCTGTTGTCCGCGAAGAAGCGACATGAGCACCCGTGGGATGATGTGCGTCTCCGGGTCGTGCGCCTCCCCCATCGAGCCGTCCGGCCAGGCCCCGGCGACGTTGAAGTATCGGAACCGCACGGCAACGAGCTCGCCGCGCTCCTTCGCCTCTTCGATGGCGCGTTCGAATGCGAGCTTGCTCGCGCCATACGGATTCACAGGGTGTGTGGGTGCCGCTTCCGTGATCGGCCATGCAGCGGGTTCGCCATAGACCGCTGCGGTCGACGAGAACACGATCCGCGCGACGCCGTGCTTCGTCATCTCCTCAAGCATCACAAAGGGTTCGTACGTGTTCGCCCGGAAGTACGCGTCCGGATTCGCAACAGACTCGGCCACCTCGATGAATCCCGCCAGGTGCATGACCGCATCGCATCCGGGAAGCGCCTCCCGTAGGGCCTCGCGATCACCGACCGAGCCCCGCACCAACTCCGCGCGGGCGTCCACCGCAGCGGCGTGTCCGCGCTCGAGGGTATCGAGGACGACGCATTCGTGCCCTGCGTCGAGAAGCCATCGGGTGGTGACTGAGCCGATGTAGCCCGCACCACCTGTGACCAGAATGCGCATCGTGCCCCGTCCTTCTCCCGCGCGGCGATATCGCCGGCACCTGACCCGGCCGAGCAGTGCACGGCCTGACGGACGGTGCGCTATGCTCGTCAGCGTCCAATGATAGTCGACCGAATGCGGTCTGCGCCTCGCTGCTTTAGAGAGAGGGTCCGAGCGAACCCATGTCCACCGCCTCGCACATGTACGTCGCGGGACTGAGAGTCTCTCCGCTTTCCCTCGAAGCCGCTACGCGTCAGTTCATCGAGGACGCAGGGGCCGGACGGCCCAGAGTCTACGCGTTCGTCAACGGTCAATCCGCGCTGCTTCGCCGCAACTCCGCCGAGTACGCTCGCATGCTGGAGAGCCCTGACGTGCAGGGTCTGGTGGACGGTGCCGCCGTTGAACTCGCCGCGCGACTGTCGGGCAGCCGCGCGGCCGTCAGGTGCCCGGGCCCCGACTTCTTCGACGCGGTCGCCCGCATTGCCCAAGACGATCCCGGGGTGCACTTCTTCCTGCTCGGCGGGGCAGCCGGGGTCGCCGAGAAGGTGCGCGAGAACCTGCTGGATGCGTATCCCACGCTCTCCATCGTCGGCACCCTCTCGCCGCCCTGGGGCACGTGGGACGAGACCGTGTCGGAAGAACTCGTTCGGGCCGTTCGGTCCTCCGGCGCGAACGCACTCTGGCTGGGCGTGTCGGCCCCGAAACAGGAGACCTGGGCGTTGGAGCGACTCGAGCAGCTCGGCATGCCGATCGCATGCGTAGGCGCCGCATTCGACTTCATCGCAGGCACCAAGCCCCGCGCACCGAAGGCGTGGCGGACATTGCGGCTTGAATGGCTGTTCAGGCTGTTCAGCGAACCACGGCGCATGTGGTACCGCTACCTCGTGGGCAACAGCGTCTTCATCGCCGACACCGTGCGCTACGGCAAGCGTCCGCCTCAGTAGGCGCCGCGCGCAAACACCACCGCCGGGATCGTCCGAATGATCAGCGAGATGTCGAAGCCTACCGACCAGTTCTCGATGTAGAACAGGTCGAGTCGGATCATCTCTTCGAATGTGAGTCTCGAGCGGCCCGAGACCTGCCATAGGCCGGTCATGCCGGGCAGCACCTCCATGCGCCGCCACTCGTACTGCGAGTACTGCGCAGCCTCCTCGGGCAGGGGCGGCCGGGGTCCCACGAGCGACATCTCGCCGCGGAGCACGTTGAGCAGTTGCGGGAACTCGTCGATGGAGAACTTGCGCATCCACTTGCCGACACGTGTGACCCGCGGGTCGTTCTGCATCTTGAAGAGCGGACCCGACGCCTCGTTGTGCGCTCCGAGCTCATCGCGCATCTGGTCCGCACCCTGGGCCATGGAGCGGAACTTGAACATGCGGAAGGTACGACCGTCTCGGCCGACACGGACCTGGCGGTAGAACACCGGCCCGCGGGATTCACTCACGATCATGAGCGACAGGATGACCCAGATCGGCGTCCCGACCAGGGCGATGATTCCGCCCACCACGAGATCGAACGTGCGCTTCACAAAGCGTTTGCCCGCCGAGAACGACACCCCGCGAACAGTGATCAGCGGGACCCCGGACACCTCACGGATCAGTACGCGCGAGGTCGTGACATCCAGCAGACCAGAAGACAGTTCGATTCCGACAGGGAACCCACGAAGATCCGCGATGAGCCGCGACAGCACATCGGGGTCGAACGCAGTGGTGGCGATCAGGACCGTATCGAACTCCTCGGAGGCCAGCACCTCCTTGATCTCGCGCGCCGACCCAAGGCAGGGTACGTCTTCTGTGCAGTACTGCAGGCTCAACGCACCCTCGCGCGAACTCGCCAGGCATCCGACCGGAATGAGTCCCGATGAGGTATTGGCCTTCAGGCGCCTGATGAGGTCGGCCGCCTCTTGGTTGAAGCCTACGATGAGTGTCGGCCTGAGCATGCGATCCCGGGAACGGGCGAATGCAAGCGCGGAGCGGACAGCAAGCCTCCCGGCGATGACGAACACGATGCTGAACGCCCACGCCAGAATCAGCCAACCACGAGACACCGACGATAGCTTCAGCATGTACGTGACGAGGATGAAGCCGACCACACCCAGCGACATCCCTCGAGCGACGCGGCTGTACTCGCCTGTGCCCCAGTAGACGCGATCGACGTCGTAGAGTCCCTCGAGGGACAGCGACACGATCCAGATCACCAGAATCACGAGCGAGAGGTCAGCGAACTGGATGTTGAGTCCAGCGTTGGGAATGGCCTCGATATGCCGAACCCGCTGGAACCGTACGAGTGACGCCACGGTGGTACCCAACGCCACCATCAGGACGTCCGAGGCCAAGAGAGACAGCTGCTGAAGCTGGCGGCGTCGCTGCCGGGCAGGCGACACTCTGGCCGTCATGCAACATCCCTTCGTCGGTATCGATCGCGTGCGGAGCGGGGCGTCGGACGGTGGCACGCCCCCTACCGCACGCATTCTACGGGTTCTCGGCGGTTCACGCACCGCGCGACGGGCGGGCGTATGCGCCGACGAGCGGCGTCCAATCCGTAATCTACGTCACATTTCGTGCCTGTAGCTATAAGGTGCGGGGTGTATCTGTTCGATATACAAGGCAGGTCTACATCCGTGAGACCGCTGCTCGCGCGCGCGTATGCGGCGCAGATGAAAGGTACGAGACTGTGATCGGTCGAAACCGCACCACGCACGCAACGTCTTCCCAGGCGACCGCACTCGCGAGACGAGCCGTCGATCCCCGGTGGATCGCCGTCCTCGCGCTCCTCGTCTGTGCGGCGCTCGTTGGTACCGCTGCTCCCGCGCGAGCTGTGTTCATGCCACCCGATCACGCGGACCAGTACACCGACCAGACCGTCATCCCGTCACTCGGCGAGGGCTACGTCGTCTCGTCGTTCACCAACGATGCCCTCGGACGGCTGTGGGTCGCCAACTCCAGCGGCGATGGGGCGACCATCGCGGTGTACGAGCCCGGCTCCACCGTCCCCACCGAGACGTTCGCGCTCGGCACCCGCTGGGTTCTCGGTTGCGAGATCGGCCCGGATGGACTCCTCTACTTCACCGACCCGTGGAATGAGGAGGTCGTCACGTTCGACCCGGCCACCGAAACCGAGGTCGACGCGTTCGTCATCCCCACGTTCGAAAGCCCGTGCGACATCCATGTTGACGACGCCGGCAACCTCTATGTGTCCGACAACGTCCTGGGCCAGGTCGCACGGGTTGATGGCAATACGTCCGATATCCTCTACTTCGAACCCGCCTCGCCCGTGCTCACGGGTGTTGAAGGACTGGAACTCGCCCAGAACGGTGACGTGCTGGTGGGCGACAGCGGAATCGGCGGGCGCGTTGCGCGATTCTCGTCGCTCGGCGTCTACATCGACTCCATCGACTTCTCCGGGTTCGGGATCGGCGCGATCAGAGACGTCGTGGAAGACCGCTGGGGCACCACGTACGCGCTGGGGAATGACGGGGCTGGCGCCCGGTTCGCACGAGTCTCCTCCTGGGACGAGAGCATGGGCGTGTATCCCGACCCGATCGAGGGCACGCTCTGGAATTCCTCGAAACTCATCATCGACGAGGACGGATTCGCGTGGGCGAACAGCTCGCCCACCGGTCTCGACAGTGAGCTGCAGCGCTACACGTTCGTCGAAGGCACGCCGGACACCATTGCGCCGGAAACGACCGACAACGCCCCGACGACATGGCGCCGCGGTCCCGTGACCGTGCGGCTCACGGCCAGCGATGAAGGTAGCTCCGGCATCGCGGCCACCTACTACAGTATCGACGGATCTGAGCCGAGCCTCATCACCACGGGAGACGTGGTCATCTCCGATGAGGGTACGACCACCCTCAAGTATCTCTCCGTGGACCGAGCCGGAAACCGTGAGACCACTCACACCGCCACGGTTCGCGTGGACAACTTCGCGCCGATCTCCGCAGCGACCGTCGCTCCCGTCTACTACGGCGCTGTCAACATCTCGATCTCGGCACTTGACGCCTTGTCTGGAGTGAAAGAGGTCCGGTGGCGGCTTAACGGCTCCTCGACCTGGACCACCGGGACGACTGTCATCATTCCCGCAGAGCAACGTGGGTCCTACACCCTGAACTGGTACGCCGTCGACAACGCCGACAACGCAGAGACGCCGATGCACGAGGCGCTCTTCACCGCGTTCAACCGCTACGAGGAGACGGCCACCGCGGCCGTCTATCGCGGTACTTGGAGCCCCTCGGCGGGCGGCGACTACTCGGCAGGTTCCGTCGCACGGTCGACGAGCGCAAGCGCCGCCGCGTACCTCAGCTTCCAGGGACAGGTGGCCGAATACTACTACGCCACCGGACCGGACCTGGGCAAGTTCCGAATCCGACTCGACGGCTACAACTGGACCGAACTCGACTCGTACACGGCGACACCTTCCGTGACGAAGTTCCGACTGACCGCCGCGACGACGGGGCACCACGTCGTCGCGATCGAGGCCCTCGACAAGAAGAACGCGGCGTCATCCGGAACGGCGATCACCTTTGACTGCGTGGACATCGACGGCACGCTCGTGCCCGACACCACACCGCCGACGACCACCGACAACGGTACGACTGCCTGGTACAATCCGAGCTCGCTGCTCAGACTGACGGCGACGGATGACGGTTACGTCGCGCAGACCAAGTACCGCATCAACGGCGGTGCACTTCAGACCTACACCGGCCCGTTTGCGATCACCGGCAACGGACTGGCCGTTCCGGTGGACTACTACAGTGTCGACGGTCCCGGCAACGTCGAGTCCACCAAGACGGTCAACCTCAAAGTCGACAGCACCCCGCCCACCTCATCTACCGACGCGACGGCGAGCTACATCGACTCCGCAACCGTCGGGTTCTCGGCGGTTGACAACCTGTCCGGCGTCTCAAAGCTGCAGTACAAGATCGACTCCGGCGCCTGGACGGACGGAACCAGCGCCTACGTGACCGGTTACGGTGTCCATACCGTGCAGTTCCGCGGCGTGGATGTCGCCGGCAACGTCGAGACCGCGCAGTCCACGACCCTCCGCGTGCGCCGAGCCTCCGAGACGTACACCATCTACTCCCCTGAGCTGTACTGGAACGGCACGTGGGGGCCGATGACCAACGCGCCGGACGCCACGAGGACGGCGACGACGTACACGTCCAACTACGTCGGCGGCTACGGACGGTCGACTCGCGTGTACGTCTACGCCTACAAGTCCTCCAACTCGGGCATCGCCCGAATCTCCTTCGACGGAAAGGTCTACACCACTGACCTGTACGCCCCGTCGACCACGCCGTCACTCTCACTGGTCTGGGACAGCGGCGTCCTCACCGACAAGAACCACTCGATCGTCTACGGTTGCAGTGGATACCGCAACGGCTCGGCCACGAGCGCGCGCGTGAACTTCCACAGCTTCATCGTGGAGGGGGTCTTGGGTGGAGAGGTCACGGACTTCGACCCGCCGACCACGACCTCCAACATCCCCACGACGTGGACGGCGCCGCCGTTCTCAGTCGAGCTCACGCAGACCGACTACCTCGGCAACGAGGGGACCACCTTCTACGACATCGCCAGCGTAGAGCCGACCGTGCCCGACGCGACCACCCCGTACACCGAACCCTTCGTCGTCAGCGAGGAGGGCACGACGTACGTCTCGTTCTACTCGGTCGACCTGTTCGGCAACGCAGAGGACGTTCATGTCGAGCCGCTGCAGCTCGACTCCACTCCCCCGTCGACGACGTGCGATGCGCAGAGCGTGTACACGAACAGCGCGGTCATCAACCTTGCTGCGAGCGACGCCCATTCCGGTGTGGCCGCGACCTACTACAGCCTCAACGGCGCCCCCCTGACTCAGGGGACGACGCCCACCGTCAGCCCCGGCAATCCCGGTGTCCACACGCTCGACTGGTACTCGGTCGACGCGGTCGGCAACCAGGAGCCGACACAGACCACGACGTTCACCGTGCTGCGCCGATTCGAGGAGGAGCACCAGGCCTCGGTCGAGCAGGAGGGATTCGATTGGGGACGTAACCTCTTCGGGCTCCACTCCGCGGGCATCGTGCGGTACGCATGGGGTCCCGGCGCGCTCGCCGGTACCGTCACGGGTGACCGGTTCGACCTCATCGCGGCGACCGGCCCGGATCATGGAATCGCTCGCATCGTCATCGACGGCGTCGAAGCGGGCACATGCGACCAATACAGCGAGACCAACCGGTACCAGCAGCGTGTCTTCAGCAAGGCGGGGCTCGGCTCCGGCCTGCACACGTTCAGGGTCGAGTGGACCGGCTCGAGGAATGAGAGCGCCACCGACGCGATCATCGATGTCGACGCGTTCGAGCTCATCGGCACCTTCATCTCCGACAACGAGCCGCCTGTCTCCGATGCGCTCATCGACGAGGATTGGCGCACGGAGCCGCAGACGATCACCCTCAGTGCGACGGACAACGGCGTCGTCGATCCCGTCATCCACTACCGTCTGAACGGTGGCCCCGACCAGGTCTACACCGAACCCTTCAGCGTCACCGATGAGAACACCACGACGGTCGAGTACTGGGCGGTTGACGGCGTCGGCAACGAGGAGACGCCGCACCACACGAGCTTCGTCCGGATCGACACCACGCCGCCCAGCCTCGTACCGTCGGCACCGACCGGGTGGGTGCCCGGTCCGGTCACTGCCAGCATCCTTGCGAGTGATACAGGGTCGGGCGTCGCATCGCTCCTCTACAGCACGGACGGTTCGGACCCATCGATTCCCTATCCTCCCGCCGGCATCACCATCAGCGCCGAGGGCACCACGACCGTTCGCTACAGCGCAGCCGACACCGTCGGCAACACCTCAACGACAGGCTCGTTCGACGTCCGCCTCGACCGCACGCTGCCGACCAGCGCTGACAACGCACCTACCGGGTGGGTCACCACCGACCAGCTGATCTCCCTCGCCGCTTCCGACACACCGTCCGGCGTCGCGTCGATCCGCTTCTCGCTCAACGGTCTTGTCTGGGCGACCTACACAACGCCCGTCGAGATCTCGAGCGAGGGCACGCACACGCTCAACTACCTTGCGCGGGACTTCGCCGACAATGCGGAGTCCACCCGCACCGCCACCATACGGATCGACAAGACACGGCCTTCAACCGGCCACGACGCCCCCACTGCGTGGCGCACGGCTGACGTAGCAGTGCACCTCACCGCCACCGACACCGTTTCGGGTGTCGACCGCACCTTCTACAGCCTCGACGGCTCGATGCCTTCGATCGTGGCCACGGCGGCAACGATGGTTTCGCAGGAAGGCACGACAACACTTCGCTTCTTCACACGTGACATCGCGGGGAACCGGGAGGACACCCGTACGGCCACTGTACGGGTCGACAAGTCATCCCCTGTCACGACCGACACCGTGCCCACGACGTGGATCGCGAATCCCGTGACCGTGTACCTGTCGAGTTCCGACGCCGTCTCGGGGGTATCCAACACCTTCCACGTGTCCCCGGAAGGGGTCGTCACCACCTACTCCCCCGCCGGCATCTTCGTGGAGGCCGAGGGTGAGACCCCCATCCGCTATTTCGCCACCGACGTCGCCGGCAACACCGAGGCCACCAAGACCGCCACGGTCCGCA
>CAZFRE010000006.1:0-127060 GCA_964521195.1 uncultured Eubacteriales bacterium | reverse complement strand
TCTGGGAGCGACGTCGCTCCCAGACCCATTGGTCTTCGATTGCATTCCATATAGTGCCCGGTAGTCACGGCAGGCAAGCGCGGGACCGCCAGCGGCGCCTCCGATGCCGCGAACGGCGGTACAGGAGGGTATCTTCGCCGCTACGTGCGTGGCGGGCGACGACTTCTCTATGATGGAGTCGGGAGTTGGCGAAACAGGGGGAGCCATTGTTCACGCAAGCCATCGAAATCGCCACCAAGTTCACCAATCCGTTCGTGGGCCTGAGGCGCAGAGCTGACGGTGAGGTCTTCACGACCATGGCCGCGTTCATCGTCGTGAACGCGGCGGGATGGGTGCTCACGTCCGGTCACGTGGTCGAGGAGATTCTTTCGCGGCGCAACGCAGATGCCGCGTCGGATTCGCCGGACACCCGTCGAGTCATCGCGCACTCCGAGATATGGGCGGTTCCCGGATTCATGACATCGCCACCGCGCATCGCCGAGTGGCACGTGAGTCACATAGCCGATGTCGGTATCTGCCGCCTCGAAGGGTTCGATTCCGAGAGCATCGGTGCGTTTCCCATCCTCCGCGACACGTCGATCGACCCCATCGATCAGGGCATGTCGGTGTGCCGTCTGGGGTTCCCCTTCTGCGACGTCCCTGCGACGTATCGCGAGGAGGCGGCGGAGTTCGTATTGGACGAGCGCGCATTCCCGGTGCCGCGATTCGCGCTCGACGGCATCGTGGCACGATTCAACCGGCGGGTAACCGAGGATGGCGCTTCGTCTGCGCTCTTCATCGAAACCTCTACACCCGGCCTGCGGGGCCAGAGTGGAGGGCCCCTACTCGACCGCAGCGGGCGTGTGTGCGGACTGCAGTCGCACACGACGCACGTCGACCTCGGGTTCGATGCGCACTACTCCAACGACTCAGGGCTGGTCACTGAGCGCCAGTTCCTGAATGTCGGCGCTGCGACTCACGTCGATGAGATCCGCGCCCTGATGGATGAAGCCGGGGTCAAGTACCGTCTCGGGTAGGCGCGACTCGCTAGCCGGTGACCTCTGGACGGGCATCCGGGTCGAGAGGGTTGGTGCGGACGGCGAGGGAGAAGAGGTACGGGTACTGGATCTGCAAGTGCCGGACGTATTCGAGCCACTGGTGAAGGAGCAGCGTATACACGCGCTTCACGTCGCCCGACAGGTGGATGCGGTCCGGTGTCGGCAGGTCATCGAGCGACTGCCTCGCCTGCAACTCCTCGGCAAGATGCGTCACGGCCCAGAGGAGTTCGCTGAACTCCTCGTGTTCGAGCAGCGCTTGGTTGCCCAACAATCCCAGTACGAACGGCTTCTCGGCGTCGAGTATGCCCTTGAGTTCGTACAGATCGCAGGCGTCGACGTCGATTCGCGTGTGATGGGATTCAACCGCACCGCGCGCGGCGGCGTACTCGGCGGCACGCCAGTTCTGCTGTGGCAGCAGGCTGGCACGCAGTTCGTCCAGCTTCTCATCCGCCACGGCGACCTTGCCGAGCAGCCGCGTGCCGAGCTCGCTGAAGAACGCGCCGATGACCATATTCAGCTTGTAGCGCATCGCTTCTCGCTCGCGATTGCGCAACAGCCGGTCGATCACGAGGGTGACGATGGCAACCTGCAGGAAGAGGAAGGCGATGTCTCCCACAAGGAAACGCCACATCTCGTTGTGCAGGGCAGGACCCGGGAAGAACGACCACCTCACGGCGTAGAGGAGGAAGCCCGCGGCAAGCAACGAGACAAGGAGGGCGATCTCGGTTCGGTGAGACTTCATTCGCGGCCTCTCAGCGGTGTGGGTATACAGCCAACAGGATACCCGTACCGCCCAGCCGAGGACTTGCGAGGTCGCCGTGAACATACGCACAAGCCGTACAGTCGTCCCGATGCTACTGGCCGCAGTCGCCATCGTCGCTGCAGGCTGTAGTCAGCCCGCAGCAAGCACTTCGACGTCACTCGATGGCGCGACCCTCGTATCCGAGCAGTGCGGCCGCTGTCATCCCGTAGAGCGTGTGAACGGCACCAAGAAGGATCGTCAGGGCTGGACCGACACGGTTGCGCGCATGCGCACCAACGGCCTCGACGTGACCGACGAGCAGGCTGCGGCGATCGTGGACTACCTGACCCAGCGCGACGGCGGCCAGTAGGGCCCGCGCAGCCTGACTCAGGCGTTGAGCGCGTAGGGGGAGTCCGGCGGCAGCAGCAGGGTCGTGGCCTGTGGCAGCACCCGCGCCGTGAACGGCGTGGTCGCATCGACCACCTCGCCGTCGTATTGCATGCGCACCAGGGGCGTTGCAGACACGCTGACCGTCGCCGCCGAGTAGACGTCCACGCCCGGGATCGCGTGCCGGTCTCCGAGTCGATCGAAGATTCCGGCCGCAACGGCGGGCACCAGCCCAACGATGTTCTTCGAGCGGATCACCGCGATGTCGAACATCCCATCCCGAGGGTCGGCCCCCCGGGCGATCTCCAGGTCGAACTGGATGCGACCGAAGTTGACGATGAGCACAGCGATGCCGTCGGTCTCGAAGGGCTCGCCATCGAGTTCTATGCGGAAGCGCGTCACTGTGGGTGTCGGGTTGGCCAAGGCTCCGAGCAGATACGCTGCCGGGCCCACGACGGACTTCAGCGGTCGGGCGGCCTCCATGATCGAAGCGTCGTACCCCGCACCGGCCATCAGTGTGAACCCGGTCCGCGCCGCGTGCGCCCCATCTCCACCCAGCTCGATCTCCCCGATGTCGAACCGTACGGGGATCCCGGTCACGGTCGTCTCGGCGAGCACGCGTGGTTCCAGGTGCACGCCCAGGTTCATCGCCAGGAGATTCGCGGTGCCTGCCGGGTACACGAGGATCGGGACACTATTGTTGCGTAGCTCGTAGCACACGGTGGAGACGGTCCCGTCGCCGCCGACAGCCACCACGCGGTCGAATGAGGCGGCGTCGGCGAGCAGGTCACGGATGGCGCCCGCTGCCCCGAGGTAGCGCAGGACGACTTCCTCGCTTGCGGCACCGAGCGTACGCAGGTAGTCATACAGGTTCGCATCACCCTCACCGGAGCGGGTGTTGATCAGTATCAGCGTTCTCAATCGCACCGCCCCCCTTGGTGAACCACACGCGTGACCTCGCCGTCCGCGTGTTTGATGGTACCCTGCCTCTAGGGTATCCGAAGCGACGCCATCGATGCGTCCCCGGTGCCCTGTTGCCTCGGGCGACTGGAAGGAGCTCCACCTCCGTGTACGTCACCGATACCGCGCAGCTGCGCGATCTTGTGGCGCGGCTGCGAATGGCACCTGCAGTTGCGATCGATACCGAATTCATGCGCGAGCGTACGTACTTCGCGAGGTTGTGTCTCATCCAGCTCGGTACCGAGGATATCCACGCGATCGTCGACCCGCTGTGCGTGGAGGACCTGTCACCGCTGTGCGAACTGCTCACCGACCCCAAGGTCACGAAGATCTTCCACGCGGGATCCCAGGATCTCGAGATCTTCTACCGTGTGTGCGGCTGTGCGACCGCTCCGGTCTTCGACACTCAGGTTGCCGCCACGCTTGCGGGCTTCCCGCAGCAGGTCGGATACGGCGCGCTCGTGAAGGAGCTTCTCGGCGTGTCGCTCGACAAGGGGGATACGTACACGGATTGGGCGCGTCGTCCGCTCTCCGATACACAGGTCGAGTACGCCCTGAACGACGTGCGCTATCTGCCGGAGGTCCACCGACGACTGGTCGACGAACTGAGCCGTGAGGGTCGGATGTCGTGGCTTGAGGCGGACTTCGCGCGTATGGAAGACCCCGCGACGTACGAGTCGGCGCCCGAGGAGCAGTGGCGTCGCGTGAAGCGGATCTCGTCGCTGAACCGACGACAGCTCGCCGTCGCCCGCGAGGTCGCGGCGTGGAGAGAGCGCGAAGCGCAGCGCCGCGACGTCCCGAAGCGATGGATCCTCGGGGACGAGAGCATCGTCGAGATAGCTCGACGCGCCCCGTCCACCGCGATCGAAGTCGCTGCCATCCGGGGAGTCGCGGATAAGGCCGGCAAGGGGGCGCAGCGTGGTATCGCCGACGCGGTTGCAGCAGGGATGGCGGTTCCCGATGCCGAGCTCCCGTCGCTGACCAAGAAGCGGCGACCACAGGGTGACGTCGATGCGGCGGTCGACCTGATGGTCGCGATCGTCCGCATGCGTGCGCGAGAGCGCGGAGTCGCGATGCCGCTGCTCGCGTCGCGTGAGGAGCTCGAGCGGCTCGCGGCCGGTGAGAGAGAGGCAAGCCCCTTGCTTGAGGGCTGGCGACTGAAGATGGTTGGAGAGGAGTTGTGCCGGCTACTCGATGGCGAACTCACCCTCAGGCTGTCGGACGCAACGCTCATCATCGAACAGCATCCGAATGGCGGACAGCCGTCCTAGCCCGCTGATTCTCGGAGAGACGTCGCACGGAGGAGAACTCGCATGTACTTCTATGGATTCGATTCGACGTGGATAGCGATCATGGTCGTGTCCACGATCCTCGGCTTCGCCACGCAGGGCTACATCAACTCCACGTACCGCAAGTGGAGCCGGGTACCGCTATCGAGCGGCATGACCGGCGCCCAGGTCGCGCAGGTGATCCTGAAGACGAACGGCATCGGCGACGGAGCGGCCGTGGCGCTGCACGGGGGCCAGAGGACCGGCGTTCGGGTCCAGCCTATCGGGGGGAACCTGACAGACAACTATGATCCTCGCACGAAGACGCTCAATCTATCCGAGCCCGTCTTCGGTGAAGCCAACGTCGCGGCGGCTGGCGTCGCTGCGCACGAGGCCGGGCACGCCGTGCAGGACGCGAGCGGGTATGTCTGGGGTCGCATCCGTTCCGTGCTGGTACCCGCCGCGTCGTTCGGGTCGCAGGCGGCCTGGATCCTCATCTTCGTCGGCGCACTGCTGGGTGCGGCATCCGGAATCGGGCGCGGAGTGATCCTGCTCGGCATCGCGTTCTTCGCGTGCGCCGTGCTGTTCCAGGTCGTCACGCTCCCGGTCGAGTTCAACGCGTCCCGTCGTGCGATCGCATCTCTTGAGTCCAGCGGCGTGCTCGCCGGTGAGCAACTCGCCGGCGCACGACAGGTGCTCACCGCGGCCGCCCTCACGTACGTCGCCGCGGCACTCGTGGCCATGCTCCAGCTCCTGTACCTCCTCGGATTCTTGCGCCGCGACTGAACCCGTTGGCGGGCCTTGCGCGGCTCGTCCGGGACGCTTCCCGCGGTGCCCCGTAGAGGGATTCGTGTCACCGTCGGCTGGTAGAATGGGTCGACGAACAGGGGAGGATCGTGGCCGAGCAACGCGCATTGACCGTCACCGAGGCGATGACGAGCGCCAAGACCGCGCTCGAGAGCGTTCGCGTACGCGTGGTCGGCGAGGTCTCGGAGTTCAACGACAAACCCGGCTACAAGGCGGCGTACTTCACCATCTCCGACGGTGGTGCCGCGATGCCGTGCCTGATGTGGCGGGACGCGTATGCGGCGAGCCGCGTGGAGCTGCGCTGCGGGATGCTTGTCGAGTTGAGCGGGTACTTCTCGGCGTACGTGCCCAAGGGCCGGATGCAGTTCTCTGTGCGAAGCCTCTCTCTGGCGGGAGAGGGCAACCTGCGTCTGCAGGTGGCCGCACTCGCCAAGAAGCTCGAACTCGAGGGATTGATGCGAACAGATCGCAAGCGCGCTCTGCCCCGCTTCCCCGAGCGGATCGCGGTCGTCACGTCGCCGCGTGGCAAGGCCATACACGATGTCATTCGGACGCTGCTGCGCCGCTACCCGCTCGCAGAGCTGCTCGTCGCCGGCGTTGCGGTCGAAGGTGACGGGGCGCCAGCGGCCATCGCGGAGGGCCTCCGGGTCGCTTCGGCGAGCGGCGCCGACGTGGTCCTGCTGGTCAGGGGTGGAGGCTCGTACGAGGACCTGATGCCGTTCAACGCCGAGGAGGTCGCGCGCGCGGTCGTGGCGTGTCACGTTCCTGTGGTCAGCGGCATCGGGCACGAACCAGACACGTCCATCGCCGACATGGTCTCGGACCTGAGGGCATCGACCCCGACGGCAGCCGCGGAGGCGGTCGCGCCATCCCTGGAGGAGTTGGCCAGCGTGCTCACGCGGGAGCAGCGCGCGTTGGCTCGGGCGCTGTCGAGCTGCGTCCATAGCGCGGCGCAGCGAGTGACCAGGCTGGCCAGCAGGCCGGTCTTGCGCGATCCCCACGCAGTACTGGGCCCCGTGGCTCAGCGGCTCGACTATGTGGGTGCGCGCCTCGGCCGGGCGATTCCCGAGCGGATCGCCCGTGACGTGCAGCGCGTGCAGTACCTGAGAGAGCGGGTTGTCCGGGTCGGCTCGACGCTCACGGCGCGTTCCGGCGATGACATCCGCCACGCTGCGGAACGGCTCGAGGACCTCTCGCCGTTGAAGATCCTGGCGCGTGGGTACTCTGCGACATTCGAAGGCGACAGCAAGAAGGTCATCAAGTCAGTGCACCAGGTTCGACTCGGAGACCGCATCCGAATCGAGGTGAGTGACGGGCGCATCGATGCGACCGTTTCGGGAAGTACGGAGGGACGACAGTGAACGAGGCAGCGTGTTCGGCGCCGGAGGAACTCACCTTTGGCGAGGCATTGGGCGAGCTCGATACGGTGGTTGCTGCGTTAGAGAGCGGGCAGCTCGAACTTGAGGACAGTATCGAGCGCTATGAGCGTGGCGTCGCTCTCCTGAGAAGCCTGCAGTCCAAGTTGGCCGACGCGCAGCATCGCGTCACCATGCTCATCGGTGAGCTCGAAGCTGAGGCGTCAGACGACCGTGCGCGGACGCCGAAGGAGACCGCCGACTCCGGCGGGGGTGCGGGCGAAGCACACGCCGACGAGATCCCGTTCTAGACACCGCAACGAGGGAGCGCACACGGTGCGTGCAGAGGGAGGAACCATGGACGACTGCCTGTTCTGCAAGATAGTCCGGGGTGACATTCCGGCGTCGATCGTCTTCGAGGACGATCGGGTGATCGCATTTGACGACATCACGCCTCAGGCCCCGGTCCACACCTTGATCATCCCGCGGACGCACTACACGAACCTCAACGACGACATCCCTGCCGAGGACCTCGCGGCTGTGTTCGGTGCTGTGCAACACGTTGCGCGCATCAAGGGCGTCGGGACCACCGGCTACCGGACTATCGTGAACAGCGGTCGCGACTCGAACCAGACCGTGAAGCATCTGCACGTGCACGTCATGGGTGGCCGGGCGATGGCCCACGGCATGGTCATCTTCGCCGATGAGTAGCGTGCGGCGTTGACGGCACCCGTCCCTGCCACCTTCGAGCCTGCCGGCATCACCGTGTGGGTGGCTCCGGGTACCACGGTGCTCGATGCGGCCAGAAGTGCCGGTGTCGTGATCGCCGCACCGTGCGGCGGGCGTGGAGTATGTGGCGCGTGTGGTGTACGGGTGGTGTCAGGGGCTCTTGGTGTTGCGGACGAGCAGGAACTCGCGGGCCTCGAACGCGCACGTCCCGGAACGAGGCTGGCGTGCAGGGCGCGCATCATCGGGCCAGCGTCGGTGCGCCCGATCGCTGTTGGAGTGATGGAATCGGAGGCGAGACTCCCCGGCGCGGCGTGCACCACGCTCGTCGCGGGCGTGGATCTTGGTACGACCTCGATTGCCGTCGCGCTGATCGACCCCGCGTCGGGTCTCGAGGTCGCTCGCGCAAGCGTCGCGAACCCTCAGGCGACGTACGGTTCGGACGTGCTGTCGAGATTGAGTGCAGCATCGGCCGGCTATTCCGCGCAACTCCGGGCGCTTGCCGAGCAGGGCGTGGCCGCGGCGCTTGATGTCGCGTGCGCTGCGTGCCAGGGCGAGGGCGGCACTGTCGAGCGGCTCGTGGTGGCGGGGAACACGGCGATGGTCGCACTGCTCGCGGGGGTCGAGGTCGGGTCGCTCGCAGTCGCGCCGTTCTGTGCGCCGCAGGTGCCTCACCGGCTGGAGCCGGGTCCTGAACTCGCCCGCCATCTGGTTGCAGGGGTGGGCGTCGACGTGCTGCCGCCGATCGCGGGCTTCGTGGGCGGCGATGCGCTCGCGGCCTCGCTCGCAGCGGGCATGCTGCAAGCGGACTCGCCCGTGCTGCTCGTCGACTTCGGGACCAATGCGGAGATCGTGCTGGCGACAGGCGACGACGGCGGCGACGGTGACGCGCGGTACCGACTCACCGTCGCCTCGGCGGCGGCAGGACCCGCGTTCGAGGGCTCGGGGATCTCCTGCGGCGGTCCCGCGGCGCCGGGTGCGGTGACCGAGGTTCGTGTCGACGCCGACGGTAGCGTCTCGCTGACGACCATGGGTGGCGGCGAGCCGGAGTGGTTCTCCGGGTCGGGGCTCGTCTCGGCGATCGCGGCGCTGCGCAGGACGGGGAACATCGACGCTTCGGGGCTGATGACGTCGACCGGCGCGCTCGCTCAACGCTTCGGGATGGATACGCAAGGCGTGCTCACCGTGTCACTCGGTGATGAGGGTTCGGCGCTCACCATCACCCAACTGGACGTGCGAGCGCTCCAGCTCGCGAAGGCGGCCGTGCAGGTGGGAGTCCGTGCCGTACTGCGCTCCGCCGGACTCGGCGCCGCGGACCTGAGCCGCGTCGGTGTCGCAGGCGCGTTCGGCTCGGCCTTGGACCCGCAGGACCTGATCGAGCTCGGAATACTCCCGATGGGAACAGCCGACAAGGCGGACCGCATCGGCAATGCCGCGCTGGACGGAGCTTCGGTCGTCGCACTCGATCCGGGAGTGACCGACATGGTTCGTGCCGCCGGCGCCGATGCGCACCATGTAGAGCTGGCGCGTCTGGACGGGTTCAACGACCAGTTGATGGACGCGACCGCGCTCATTCCGTACGAGGTCTGATCGGCTCACCCCGCGGTGCTCGTGGCGAGCCGGACATCCCCTGACGAGGCAGCCAGCCGAAACGCCCCGGAATAGCCGGAAGCCCCGGCCTTCGGGCCGAGGCTTCCCTAATCCTTCCCCCGCGTGTTACCCCTGAGTCCTCTTTGAGATCTCGACGGTCTGCCTGGGAGCCGTCGGTGTCGCGATGCCGGTCGCGAAGATCTCTGCCGGTTGTGCCGTCCGGATCCCCCGGATGCGGCGATGGTGCGGGGAAGGAAAACTGTATTGGCGCCACTCTACACCGTTTCCCCACAGTCTTGCAACAGATGTTACATGCAAGTTTCGCGCGTGCCTTGTGACTGCCGCCCGGGTGCGGGCGCGAGCGGACGCGCCTTACGTCCCGCCCGCACTGCAGGTCGCGCAGCTCAGCGTCGGAGATGCGCCTGCAATAGCCGTCAGCCGAGAGATTCACGCCGTCCACCCGACTCGCGCACACGTCAGACTCCCGGTGGGACGTACGATGTTGCCCGGCCTCATCCGTGAGGCCACGCATAGAGTGCGAGGTGTGCGGCGCCTGAGGGCCGCACCGCTTCGGATACGACAGATGAGCGAACAGGAGGCCGGTATGAGTGACGCTTCGAGTGGCTTCGAGTCCGTACAGAGCGAAGGCGTTGTCATCGAGCCGCAGGCATGGGTACGTGAGAACGCCTGGGTCAATTCGATGGAGCAGTATGAGGAGATCTACAAGCGCTCCGTGGACGACCCCGAGGGCTTCTGGGCAGACATGGCCAAGGAGCTCGTGTACTGGGAGAAGCCTTGGGACAAGGTGCTCGAGTGGGAGTTCGAGACCCCCAAGGTCGAGTGGTTCGCTGGGGGCAAGACCAACGTCGCGTACAACTGTCTCGATCGGCACCTCTCGGACGGCCGTCGCAACAAGGCCGCGATCATCTGGGAGTCCGATGAGGGCCGCAGCAAGATCTACACGTACCAGTCGCTCTACTACAAGGTCTGCAAGTTCGCGAACGTCCTGAAGAAGCACGGCATCAAGAAGGGCGATCGTGTCGCCATCTACATGCCGATGATTCCTGAGCTCGCCGTCGCGATGCTCGCGTGCGCCCGTATCGGTGCGATCCACTCGATCGTGTTCGGCGGGTTCTCGCCCAGCTCGCTGCGCGACCGGATTCAGGACAGTCAGTGCAAGATGCTGATCACCGCCGATGAGGGCATCCGGGGCGGACGAGTCATCCCGCTCAAGGCCATGTCCGACGACGCGCTTCTCGAGTGCCCGTCGGTCGAGACCTGCATCGTGGTCTCCCGCACTCAGAACCAGATCGACATGGAGCCGGGCCGGGACTTCTGGTGGCACGAGGAGATGCGCGCCGACGACATCAATCGGCACTGTGACATCGAGTGGATGGACGCCGAGGACCCCCTGTTCATCCTCTACACCTCTGGGTCGACCGGCAAGCCCAAGGGCGTGCTGCACACCACCGGTGGCTATCTGGTCTACGCGACCATGACGTTCAAGTACACGTTCGACTATCACGAGGACGATGTCTTCTTCTGTACGGCCGACATCGGTTGGATCACCGGCCACAGCTACGTGGTCTACGGTGCACTCTCATTCGGCGCCACGTCCGTGATGTTCGAGGGCATCCCGAGCTACCCCAACGCCGGTCGCTTCTGGGAGATGGTCGACAAGCACGGCATCACGCAGTTCTACACCGCCCCGACGGCCATACGTGCACTCATGAAGGCGGGCGAGGAGTGGCCGGCGAAGTACGACCTTTCCTCGCTTCGCGTGCTTGGGACCGTGGGCGAGCCGATCAACCCCGAGGCCTGGATGTGGTACTACAAGAACGTCGGTCGCGAGAGAATCCCGATCGTCGATACCTGGTGGCAGACGGAGACCGGCGGCCACATGATCACCAACCTCCCGGGCTGTACGCCGATGAAGCCGGGTTCCGCCACCATGCCGATGTTCGGGATCCAGCCGGTCATCCTCAACGAGGACAAGACCGAGACGCCGATCAACCAGGGCGGTCGCCTGTGCATCAAGTACCCGTGGCCCGGCATGCTGCGTGGCACGTGGGGCGACCCGAACAACACACGCGTCAAGGAGGTCTACTTCTCGACCTTCCCGGGCTACTACTTCACCGGTGACGGGTGTCGCAAGGACCAGGACGGCTACTACTGGCTGATGGGTCGAGTCGACGACGTCATCAACATCTCCGGCCACCGCCTCGGTACGGCTGAAGTCGAGTCGGCGCTCGTATCCCATCCGCTCGTTGCCGAGTCCGCGGTAGTGGGCTTCCCGCACGACATCAAGGGTGAGGGCATCTACGCATACGTCATCCTCAAGGCCAACGCCGAGGCGAGCGCGGACACCGTATCGATTCTCCGTGGTCACGTTCGTTCGGAGATCGGGCCGATCGCGACGCCGGATCACATCCAGCTCGTTCCCGACCTGCCCAAGACGCGTTCGGGCAAGATCATGCGCCGCATTCTGCGCAAGGTCGCTGCAGGCGAGCGAGACATGACCCAGTTCGGCGACATCACGACTCTGGCCGACCCTTCCGTGGTGGACAAGATCGTGGAGGGTGCACCGGACGTCGAGTAGTGGACGCTGCCATTGACGATCGTTCGGACCCCGGTCTGCGGCATCTGCGGGCCGGGGTCCCGTCGTCTGTGCGGCTCCGTTGTAACAAGTGTCACCAACGGTCCGGCGGTCGGGGTGCGTGATAGAATCGCCGTCGGCTCCGAGAGCCCGTCAGAGACGCCTGTGAAAGGACCCGAACGAATGGCTTATAACGACCTCTTCTTGCGTGCCGCTCGTCGTGAGCAGACGGAGCGCACGCCTGTCTGGATGATGCGGCAGGCCGGGCGCTACATGCAGGAGTACCGCGACATTCGTGCGAAGTACGGCTTCCTCGAGATGTGCCGTACGCCGGAGCTTGCCGTCGAAGTGACGATGCAGCCGGTGGACCTGGTCGGCGTCGATGCGGCGATCATGTTCTCGGACATCCTGGTGAGCTTCCCTGGGATGGGCCTGGACCTCGAGTTCCAGAGCGGGCGCGGTCCTGTCATCAACAACCCGGTACGCACCGTCGACGACGTAAAGAAGCTCGGTGTGGCCGATCCGGTCGAGACCACCGGCTATGTGCAGGAGATCATCAAGTCGGCGCGGGCGGAACTCGTCAACAAGGTGCCGCTCATCGGCTTCGCCGGCGCACCCTTCACCCTCGCAAGCTACGCGATCGAGGGCCATGGCACCCGTGACTACGAGTTCTGCAAGGCGTTCATGTGGAGCGAGCCAGCCGCGTGGGACGAGCTCATGACGAAGTTCTCGGACACCACGATCGCGTACCTCAAGATGCAGATCGATGCCGGTGCTCAGGCGGTTCAGCTCTTCGACAGCTGGATCGGCTACATCGCGCCGCGCGACTACGAGCGCTACGTGCTGCCTCACAACACCCGCATCCTCGCCGAGGTCAAGGCCCACGGAGACAAGGTCGTCCCCGACGGCGGCGTGCCCGTCATCCACTTCCCGAACGGCGCCACTTCGATGCTCGATCTGACGCAGAAGGCCGGCGGCGACGTCATCGGCGTGGACTGGCGTCTGGATATGAAGCAGGCCGTGGCTCAGATCGCCCCCGAGTTCGGCATCCAGGGCAACATCGACCCGGTGGCGCTGTTCACGCCCGACGATGAGCTCGAGGCGATGGTCGTGGAGATTCTCGAAGCCGTCGGTACCCGGCCGGGCCACATCTTCAACCTCGGCCACGGCATCCACAAGACGAGCGACCCGGAGAAGGCCCGCACGATGATCCGCTTCGTGCACGAGCACTCGGCGCGCATCCGCTCGGGCGCGGGGGCGTAGCGATGGACCGCACCGGTGTGCTGCTGCTCGGTTTCGGCGGACCGGACTCGCTGGACGCAGTCGGCCCGTTCATGTGCAACCTCATGGGCCGCGAGCCCTCCGACGAGCTCGTGGAACGCGTGTGCCGACGTTACCTGACGATCGGCGGAGCATCGCCGCTCACAGGGATCGCCGAGTCGATGGCGGCCGGTCTTGCGTCACGGCTCGCGGATACCGGGCACGACGTCCCGGTTCGGATCGGCATGCGGTACTGGGAGCCATTCATCGAGGATGCCATCGCCGGACTGGTCGCCGAAGGGTGCAAGCGGGTCATCACCGTCTCGCTTTCGCCGTTCGAGTCGAAGGTGACATCCGGCGCGTACCGCGAAGAGGTCGAGCGTGTCGCCGAGATCCACGGAGGGCTTACGGTCGTCGAGGCCCCTCTTCTGTCGACCCTGCCTGAATACGTGGAGTTCTATGCCGGGTCCACCGCGGTCGGGATCAATGACATCGAGCCCAACAACGGTGCAATCGTGCTCTTCACTGCGCACAGCCTCCCCGAGTCCGACGTGGCGGAAGATGACTCGTACGTGCGAGGGCTCGAACGTGTTGCGAACGCCGTTGCACTCAAGCTTGGCATGGAGGAGGGGGCGATGGCGCACGGAGAGGCGGTGCTGCCGGGCATCACCGCCTTCGGCTCGTCGAAGGCGCCTCGTGCCTGGTTCCTTGTCTACCAGTCACAGGGTGAGCGCCCGGGCGCTTGGCTCGGCCCAGAGCTGTCGACCGCGATCGCCGCGGCGCAGGAATCGGACGTCAGTGCGGTCGTCGTGAGCCCCATCGGGTTCATGACCGACCACATGGAGACACTGTACGACCTGGATGTCATCGCGGCTGAGCAGGCGATGGATGCAGACCTCGGTTGGCAGCGGGCGCGCGTTCCCAACGATGACGCCGCTCTTCTCGATGGGCTTGCGCGGGTCGTGACAGAGCTGCTCTGATCTCTGCGCGGTCAGCAGCCACGGCCGTTCACTCCGACAGACTCGCCAGACGGGGAGCAAACACATTGAAGCGCGTAGTCATCATCGGTGGCGGTGTCGCGGGTCTGGGCGCCGCGTACAAGGTGCGCCGGGCAGCCGACGCCGGCCACGATGTCGAGTTCGTCCTGGTGGAGAAGGACGACAGGCTCGGTGGCAAGCTCGCAACTGACCATATTGAGGATCCTCGCGGCCGCGGTTCCTTCGTGGTGGATGGTGGCTCCGACTCCTTCCTCACTGACAAGCCCGCAGTGCATCGTGTTGCCAAGCAGCTCGGGATCTTCGAGGAGGAGACCGGGACACTCGACGAGAACAAGAAGACGTTCATCGTGAAGAACGGCAGACTCGTCGAGATGCCCGACGGCATCATGATGTTCGCGCCGACGAAGATCGTCCCCATGGCCACGACCAAGCTGTATTCGTGGCCGGCGAAGCTCCGCATGGCGTTGGACCTCGTCATTCCGGCCAAGAAGGTCGAGCCGGGCAGCCGCAACGACGAGTCGCTCGAGAGCTTCGTGGTCCGCAGGATGGGCCGTGAGTGCCTCGACCGCCTCGCGGAGCCCTTGGTGGGCGGGGTCAACGGCTCCGATCCGAAGGAGATGTCGCTCGCGGCGACGTACCCGATGTTGTTGGAGATGGAGCAGCAGTACGGCTCGCTCGTGAAGGGGTTCCTCGCCCAGAAGAAGAAGGTCGAGGAGATGAAGCGGAAGTACCCGCCCAAGCCGGGTGCCAAGCGCCGTACCTTCTTCAGCAGCTTCGAATCGGGGCTGCAGCGGTTGACCGACGCGATGGCTGACGCCGCGGGTCGCGAATCCGTCCGCACGGGTGTCGCCGCCGCCTACGTCTCACCGGTGGCGGGCGGCTGGGAGATCGGCCTCTCGACCGGTGAGGTGCTGCATGGTGATGCCGTCGTCGTCGCCTCTGAGGCGTGGGCGACCATCCCCCTCCTGGACCGCGTCGACGAGCGGCTCAAGGAGCTCGTCGGGTCGATACCGTGCTCGTCCTCTGCGACGATCCTGATGGCTTTCGACGAGACCGATTGCCCCTTCGACCGCGACTGGCACGGGATACTCTCGCCGGCGGTCGAACACCAGCCGGTCACCGGCATCTCGTTGATGTCGTCGAAGTGGCCCGAGCGCGCGCCTGAAGGCACCGTGCTGCTTCGCGGTTTCGTCGGCGGTCCGCGCGATCAGGAGATCATCAAGCGGTCCGACGAAGAACTCGTCGAGATCACTCGAAACGCATTCGTGAAGCTGTTGGGCGTGAAGCCGGAGGCGATGCCGCTCTTCGCCAGGGTGTATCGCTGGGTCGGCGGCATGCCGCAGTACACCATCGGGCATCTTGACCGCGTCGAGGAGATCGAGCGTATCTGCGATTCGCTGCCGGGCTTCGCGCTCGCAGGCGGGGCCTATCGGGGCGTCGGCGTCCCGAACTGCCTCGACTCGGGCGAGAAGGCGGTGTCGAAGATCCTCGGCGAGTGGGGGATCGGCCTCGACGAGGATTCGACCGAACAGAAGCGGCTGTACTGAACACCGGCGTCCGCGTGACGCCGAGACGAGACGAAGGAAGCGCATGAAGAAGGTCATCATCATCGGTGGGGGCATCGCGGGTCTCGGTGCGGCGCTGAAGGTCAAGCGGGCAGCTGAGGCGGGCGCCGACGTCGAGTTCACCCTGATCGAGAAGGACGATCGGCTCGGAGGCAAGATCGACGGCGAGATCGTCGAACACGAGCGCGGCACGTTCATCGTGGACGGCGGCCCCGACTCCTTCCTGACGGCGAAGCCGGCGGTGTCACGCATCGCCAAGCTCGTCGGTATCGAGCAGGACAAGATGCCCACAGACGAGTCGCGGAAGAGGACGCTGATCCTGTCGCGCGGCAAGCTCTACCCGATGCCCGACGGTGTGATGATGTTCGCGCCCACCAAGTTCCTGCCGTTCGCGACCACGGGTCTGTTCTCCTGGCCCGGGAAGATCCGCGCAGGCATGGACCTTTTCGTCCCCAAGAAGCAAGTGCCGGCGGGCGAGCGCAACGACGAGACGCTGGAGGACTTCATCGTCCGCCGCATGGGCCGAGAGATCCTGGACCGTCTCGCCGAGCCGCTCGTGGGTGGCGTGCACGGGTCGGACCCCGGCAGCATGTCGCTCGCGGCGACGTTTCCCAACCTGCTCGAGATGGAGCAGAAGCACGGCAACATGATCTCGGGCTTCCTCGCGCAGAGGAAGATGGTCGAGGAGATGAAGAAGAAGTACCCGCCCGACCCCAAGAACCCGAAGACCTTCTTCACGGCCTTCACGAAGGGCATGCACGAGCTTCCGGAGGCGATGGCCGACACAGCGGGTCGCGATCGCATGCGCACCGGCTGTGGGGTGAGCGGTCTCTCGCATGCCGAGGACGGCACGTGGCGAGTGACGCTGGAGGACGGCGAGGTGCTCACCGGCGACGCGGTCATCGTCGCCACGGAGTCCTGGGCCGCCGAGCCACTGCTTCGTGGCGTCGACGAGACCGTTGCTGACGCCCTCGCAGCGATTCCCGCGAGCTCCTCGGCGACCGTGTCCTTCGCGTTCGACGAGAGCGAGATCGGCATCGACATGAACGCGTTCGGCGTGCTCGTGCCCGAGGTCGAGAAGCGTGCGCTGCTTGCGGCGACGTATTCGTCGACCAAGTGGCCGGGCCGTGCCCCGAAGGGCGCTGTGCTACTGCGCGCGTTCATCGGCGGGCCGAACAACCAGACGGTCATGGAGGAGAGCGATGAGGAGATCCGAGAGATCGCGCTCGCAGAGCTGCGTGACATCCTTGGCATCGCGGCTCAGGCCAAGCCGCTGTTCTCGCGCTTCTACCGCTGGACGCTCGGCATGCCGCAGTACACGATGGGCCATCTCGACCGCGTCGAGCTCATCGAGTCGCGTTGCGCTGACGTGCCCGGCCTCGCCCTTGCGGGTGGCAGCTACCGCGGTGTGGGGCTGCCGAACTGCATCGAGAGCGGCGAGGCGGCCGTGAGCAAGGTGCTCGGTGAGTGGGGCATCAGTCTCGCCGAGGACGCGGTCGAGCAGAAGCGGACCTACTGAGCACGGTCCGGGCCTGCTAGCCGACCGACGCGATCACCGCGAGCATCTCGGCGTGCAACGCCGGGTTGGCGGTGAGGATGCTGGTGCTACGGCCGTCCCAAGGAGCGCCCGTCACATCGGTGACGGTCGCGCCTGCTTCTCGGCAGATGATCGCGCCGGCCGCCATGTCCCAGGGCTGGAGTGCGTACTCCCAGAAGCCGTCCGCGCGCGCGCCCGCCACGTGACAGCAGTCGACGGCTGCGGAACCGTCTCGGCGCATGCCGTGCACCGGCGCACGCAGAAACGCGGTGAGCACCGCCATCTGGGTATCGAGCGGCGCGCCGCGGTCGTAGGGGAACCCGGTGATGACCAGTGCATCGGTGACGTGGCGTGCGTCCGACACCTGGATCGGCCGATCGTCTCGGGTCGCACCGAGACCGAGGGCAGCGGCGTTCATCTCCCCGGCGGCCGCGTTGTAGACCGCGCCGGCGACGGGTTCGAGCTCGCGCAGCAAAGCGACCGACACCGAGTACGTCGGGTAGTCGTGGATGAACGACGTGGTGCCATCGAGAGGATCGACGAGCCAGACGTCGCCGTCGCCGATCGTCCCCTTCGGTGCGCCGAGCAGGTCGTAGACCTCGGCTTCCTCGACCACGAAGCGGGCACCGGGATCGCGCTCCATGATGGTGCGCACCACGGCGATACCCGAGGCGATGTCTGCTTCCGTGACGAAGTCGATGGCGGAGCCTTTGGAACGCACGGCACCCAGGTCGCCACGCTTGGATTCAAGCACGCGGCCGCCTGCGAGGGCAGCGGCTTTCGCAGTCTCAAGTGCGTCTCGCACGAGTTGTGCCTCCTTGCGGGATAATCCCAGTGATGCCCTGCAGTGTACCTGTCGCGGACGGCGCGCGCCGTCGACCGCCACTCGTGTGAGGAGCCCCGATGTCTGAGAATCGCTTTGCCGCACCGCTGTCCGCCGAGCGAATCCAGCAACTGGCCGACCGTGCGCGCGCCGCTCGCGGTCACATACTCACGGCGACGACGGTGGCGGGTTCAGGGCACCCGGGGGGCTCGATGTCATCCATCGAGCTCTACACGCTGCTGTATTCCTGCGCGAACGTGCAGCCCGATACGCCGCGCTGGCCGCAGCGCGACCGCATCGTGATCAGCCACGGTCACACCTCGCCTGGAGCGTACGCGGCACTTGCGGGCGCCGGGTTCTTCCCCGTGGAGGAGTTCGTGGCGCACTTCCGGCAGGTCGGCAGCGTGTTCGAAGGCCACGTCGAGCGTTCCGTTCCGGGAATCGAGTGGTCGAGCGGCAATCTTGGCCAGGGCCTCTCGGCGGGGGTCGGTCTGGCTATCGGTGCACGCCTCGCCGACGCCTCGTGGCGCACGTACGTCGCCATGTCCGACGGAGAGCAGCACAAGGGTCAGGTCGCCGAGGCGCGCCGGCTTGCGGTCAAGGAGGGGCTTGGCACGTTGACCGTTGTGATCGACGTCAATGGAATCCAGATCTCGGGTCGGACCGACGACGTCATGCCGGTACGGATCGCCGCGGACTGGGAGGCGGATGGCTGGCGCGTACTGACGTGTGACGGGCACGACATCGCGTCTCTCTATGCCGCACTGGCGGATGCGGATGCCGATGGGGTCCCCACCGTGATCCTCGCGCAGACGGTCATCGGCAAGGGCGTGAGCTTCATGGAGGGCCTTGCGGAGTACCATGGGCGCGGGCTCACCGCCGAGGAGTACTCGCGCGCGATGGCCGAACTCGGGTTCGATCCGTCGGCCCTGGAGGCTGCTCGCGAGCGGCGTAGCACGCCGTGCACGGTCGCGGCACTCGAGCACGCGACCCCGCCGGTCGAGGTCACGCCGGGATCGCCGCGCATCCTCGCTGCCGATGCGAAGGCCGATTGTCGAGGCGCTTGGGGTGCGGCGCTCGAAGACATCGCGGTCGCGAACCCGGGCGTCGCGATCGGGGTGTTCGACTGCGACCTCGCAGTCTCAGTGAAGACGGACGGATTCGCGCAGGTCAGACCGGAGGGCTTCATCCAGTGTGGCGTCGGTGAGCACAACGTCGCCACTACGGCAGGCGCGTGCTCGACAGTGCCCGGTGTACTCGCGTTCTGGGCCGACTTCGGCGCATTCGGGCTCGACGAGGTCTACAACCAGCAGCGGCTCAATGACATCAACGGCGCGGCACTGAAGCTCGCACTCACGCACTGCGGCCTCGATGTCGGAGAGGACGGCAAGACGCATCAGTGCATCGACTATGTGGGGCTCCTGCGAGGGCTGCCGGGATGGCGGCTGATGGTGCCGGCCGATGCGAATCAGACAGACCGCGCGGTGCGTTCGGCCGCGATGATGGCGGGCAACGTCGCGATCGCCATGGGCCGCAGCAAGCTCCCGGTCATCACGGGGGAGGACGGAGCGCCGCTGTTCGGTGCCGGCTACGAGTTCGCCTACGGTGAGGTCGTGTGGGCACGGCAGGGCGCGGATGCGTGCGTGCTTGCAATGGGTACGCCCGCTGCTGCGGCTGTGAAAGCCGCCGATCTTCTCCACGAGGAAGGAGTCGAAGTCGAAGTGGGCATCGTGTCGTGCCCACTGACGCTTGATGTCGCAGCGGTACGGTACGCTGCCGAGGCACCCGTGCTGCTCACTGTGGAAGACCACTCTGTGGCGACAGGGTTGGGCGCGTCGGTAGCGCTCGCTCTGGCGGAGTGCGGCTCGGGTACCCTGCTTGTCCGGTGCGGAGTGGATCAGTACGCGTCATCGGGCGCGTCGGGCGATCTGTACGCTCGCGCGGGGCTCGATGCGGCCGGCATCGCTCGCAGCATTCGCGCCGCCCTCGGACGCTAGCTGTCTGCTGATCGGGCGTCGGAGTCAGGCATCGGTGCGAACGTGCGCAACGCCTCGAGAATCCGTGCGTGCACCGCGACATCTTCGGTAGGTACGGGCTCCACGCCGAGGCGCCGCAGTTCTTCGAGTACCGCCGCTGCCGCGACGGGCACGGCGGCTTCAGCCGGGGCCGACAGGTCGAGCGCCCACTGGTCGATCGACTCGATCTCGACGCCGATAGCCACGGTCCGCGGTGCACGATCGAGCAGCTCGGCCGCTTGAAGGACGTCGCCGATGCCCGTGTCGTGCATGGAGTGGCGCACCTCGACGGGCGAGATCTCGTCCGGGGAGAGGACCGCCACGGTTCCGGCGGGCGTGTCTTCGCTGCGCATCGCATCCACGATCACGAGATCGTCGACCCCGCGGAGCAGGTCGAGGATCATGAGGCTCATCGTGCCCGCGTCAACCAGCTCGACGTTGTCTGGGAATGTGTAGCCGGACACCAGCAGTTCGATGACGCGTGGCCCCACGCCGTCGTCGCCCATCAACGGGTTGCCGACGCCCATCACGAGCACGCGGTTGCTGCTATCGGTCATCCTGCACCTTTCGGAGGCGTGAGAGACAGTGGCGTCCCAGTCTAGCCGAGCCGGATGCCACCTGCTCCGATCAGCTCGCGGCAAGCGACGGCTCGAGATGCAGCGCCGCTGACGTGTCGCCCTCCAGAAGCAGGATGCGCTCCTCGAGGGGAAGCTCAGCTCTCGCCTGATCTCGAGCGTCGTTGGACAACGCAAGGGTCTCGCGCATCATCACGAGAAGCAGGTAGCGCCCCTTCTGAGTGAGCGTGATCTCCTCCGCCGTGTTGGTCGCGATACCACCGACGAGGGTGAGGAACGCGATCTCGCCGAGCAGACCGAGCTCGACCGGCACGCCGAAGTCACGGCGGAAGCGCTTCTTGTCGAGTCGCAGCCCGAAGAGGTCGGTCACGAAGCGGTAGCGCATCTGGCCCCAGAAGCCGTAGGACTTGCCGCGCTTCACGACGGCCATCTTGCCGTGCTCGATCTTGTCGGCGTACTCGCCGAGGGAGAACGTGTTGCCGTAGATGGTGTTGTTGAGGAACGAGAGGGCTCCTGAGCCAATCCCGACGTACTCGGGGAAGTCGACGATGTACTCGTCGATCATGGCGTTCTTGTCGCGCGAGAACGTCCACGCGCTGGCCGGCTCGAACTCCGGGGCAAGTGCTTCGCCTACAAGGCGGTAGTATCGGGCCTCACGGTCGAAATCGATGTCGCCGACGGTTTCGGCGAGCTCGCGGCGCCTGAGCGGGGACGCCATGAGGGGATAGAACGTGGTCTGGTTCGCGCCTGTCGCCTTGACCAGCTCGATGTCGCGAAGGAGCGACTCCTCGGTCTGGCTCGGGAAGTTGAAGATCATGTCCACATTGAACGACGGGAAGCGGCCCGCCATCGACGCGAGCCGCTCGAAGACCTCATCACCCGTTCCGTACTTGCCGTAGCGATCCATCTGGCGGAGCAGACCGTCGTCGAAGCTCTGTACGCCGCACGAAAGGCGCTGCACGCGGCCGTCGAGAGTCGAGACCAGCTCGTCGGTGAGGTGATTGGGGCTCGTCTCGGCCGAGACCTCTCGGATCCCCGGGAACAGCCGCTTGGCCAGATCGATCGTCTCGGCAAGCTCGTCGAGAACGATCGTGGGGGTGCCGCCGCCGACGTACAGCGATGCGAAATCGTACCCCAGGTCCGCGACGAAGCGCATCTCATCACGCAGGTGACCGAAGTACTCTCGGGCCCGGTCCTCCTTGTACAGGAACCGGTTGAACGAGCAATACGTGCAGAGCCGCTCGCAGAACGGTACGTGCGCATAGAGCACGTAGCCATGACCGTGTGTCGGGGAGGGGAGTGAATTCAGATCGCACGGTGTGGTCGCAAGGTAGCCCTTGTTGAGCACACCGAGTGCGGTCGATAGAACACGTTCCGAGAGCACGGCACCTCCTAGTAGACGCTCGCCAGGGGCTGCCGGGCCCACTTCGTTCGCACTCACATTCTACGACAACATCGCGGCTACACCTGCACGACAGACACAAAAAGAACAGGCCCCGGATGACCGGGGCCTGTTCGGCAGAGCTCGAAGACGCAACGGACTAGTGCTCGTCCGCGCTCTCCTTCCACGCGAAGATCATCGCCGACGGGGCGAAGTTGTAGATGTTCGCGAGGTACACGTGGGCAGCCGTGAAGATGAGGATGACCCACATGATGTAGTAGTGCAGGATGCGGATCGGCATCGGATCGGCGCCGCCGCCCGCGTTGAAGAGCGAAGCCACCCACGTGGTGCCGGCCAGGAAGAACGGCCAGTCAGACGTCGGTCCCCAGAGGCAGAAGCCGGTGTAGGCCGCGGCCAGGATGAGGAACGGTGTCGCGATGTAGGCGATCTTCTGCAAGACGCCGTACTTCGCCGAGATCGGGTGGTCCTTCTTCAGGAACAGGTAGTACTTGACCCACGGGATCAGCTGGTGGCGATTCTCCGGCTGGGGCAGCCAGTTCTTGATGTCCTTGTCGACCTCTCGGGTGTCCGGCAGGATCGCGTCCTTCACGAAGAACGCGGCCACGATGCGGAAGATGAGGTTGAACAGGAGCACGAACATCCAGAAGAAGTGCGTGCCACGCGCCAGGCCCATGAGGCCAGGAACGATCGGGTAGTGGATGTAGAAGCCCGACAGCGTCAGGAAGAACATCGCCAGCAGGTTGATCCAGTGCGTGAGCACGAATACCAGCGGATGTGCCTCGCGATACAGCTTGTGCGCCATCTACTTCACCCCCCACGTGCGGGAATGCACGGTGCCCTGCTTACCGGTCTTGCGTTCAATCACGTGAACGCCGCACCCGATTCAAGGATCGAAGCTGCGGACGATGCGCGCAGCTTCCATCGGCTTCTCGGGGTCAAGGACCGGCGTACCGATCAGGGCCTGCTCGATGACGCCAGGCACCCCGTCATCGTCGCGTCCACCGATGTTCCAAGTGGACGGAGTACAGATCTGGTAGTTCGCGATGCGGCCGCCTTCGATGCTCATCCAGTGGCCGACAGCGCCGCGGGGAGCTTCCCAGAGACCGGCGCCGGCGCCCTGATCGGGCTCCTTGCCCTCGAAGAAGCTGACCGAACCGCCCTTGACGGCCGCGATGAGCTCATTCACCCAGTCGATCGACCACTGTGCGACGACCGCAGACTCGAGGTTGCGGGCCGCGATGCGGCCGAGCAGGGACACGAGGACCTCGGGCTTGCCCGCCGCGCCAAGCGCGCCGAGCGCCGTGTCCACGATCGCCTTGACCGGCTCGACGCCCTTGAGATACGCGACGAGCATCCGTGAGAGCGGGCCGGCCTCCATGGGCTTGCCCTTGTAGCGCGGCGCCTTCGACCACGTGTACTTGTCGTTGACGTTGTACTCGGTCCACGCCGGGTTGGTCCTGCCCTCTGCGGGGTTGAGATTGCCATCCTCCGGGGCGAACCACGAGTGCTTGACGAACTCCTTGACCTCGGTACGGGCGGACGGCTCTACCGTGAGGGCGCCCGCGAAGATGGCGCCGTCGGGCATGAAGCGGTCCTCGGGCTTGAGAGACTCGCCGTTGAACACGCCCCACGACAAGAAGTTGCCGTGGCCGCCACCGTAGGCGAGCGCATCGGTGTAGAACGGCGCGATCGCAAGGGTGTCAGGGATCATCGTGTTGTCGATGAACGCCTTGACCTTGAGGAGGCGGAAGAGGACGTCGTCGAGCTTCTCCTCGGTGGGCATCCATGCGGTGCCGCCCGGGAGCGAGGTCATGAAGTGCGGGAACTTGCCACCCATGATCGCGATGACGCGAGACGCCTCAGCCTGCATCTCGAGAGCCTCGAGATAGTGGGCGACGGCGATGAGCGCGAGCTCCGGCGGCATCGTCTGCGAGTACGCAGGGTGGCCGAACCAGCCGTTCGTGAAGATGGAGAGCATGCCGCCATCGATGAGACCCTGCAGGCGCTTCTGGACGGCCCCGAAGTCAGACGTCGTGGTGCCGGCTGCCTGCGCAAGCGCGTAGGTGTCGGCGATGTTGGCCTTGAGCGCCTGTGCGGGGTCGATGTAGTCAAGCGCGCCGAGCGTGTAGAACCACAGGATGTGGCTGTGCAGGTACTGGGCGGCCTCGATGATGTTGCGGACGATGCGCGCGCCGTTGGGAATGGTGATCCCCATAGCTTCCTCGGCAGACATCGTGGAGGCGTGTCCGTGCGAGATCGGGCACACGCCGCAGATACGCTGCGCGATGTAGAACGCGTCCGACGGTGCGCGGCCCTTGAGAACCGTCTCCATTCCTCGGAACAGCGTGCCTGATACCCAGGCATCCGTGATCTTGCCATCGGTGACTTCACACTCGACGCGAAGGTGACCTTCGATGCGGGTGATCGGGTCGATGACCATGTTCGGGGTTCCCATTACTTGTCGCCTCCCTTCTTCATCCGCTTGCGGTCGTAGTCTTTCATGTCCTCAGTGGCAGGGCCTTCGCCGATACGACCGGCAGCCTTCATGCCCAGACCGTGAACGACGAGACCCGCGGCAACGACGCCGCCGGCAGCCAGGGCGAGCGTGGCGGGATCGTAGCCGCCACCCTGCGGTCCGCTGCCGACGCCGATCTGGCGCATGCGGCCCAAGAACGGCGCGTTCTCGTCGACCCAGTTGAAGTCGCCGCAGCCGATGCAGGGCGAGCCGGACTCGACGCACCATGAGACCTGGTTGTTCCACCTGACGATTGGGCAGTTCGTGTACGTCTGCGGACCCTTGCAGCCGACGGCGTACAGGCAGTAGCCCTTGGCCTCCTCGACGGTGCCGAACTCGTAGACGAACTCGCCGTTCTCGAAGTGGCCGCGGCGCGGACAGTTGTCGTGGATGGTCTGGCCGAAGATGAGCTTGGGACGGCCAAACTCGTCGAGTTCGTCGAGGATGCTGCCGTCTTCGAGCTTGCCCAGGAACAGGACGTCCACGACCATCGCGACGATCCACTCCGGGTTCACCGGGCAGGTCGGCAGGTTGATGACCGGGGTGGCGATGCCCTCCTGCTTGAGGTAGTCGCCGATGCCCATGGCGCCTGCGGGGTTGGGGTTTGCCTTGACCCAGCCACCGTCGACCGCGCAGGATCCCACGGCGATGATCGCGGCTGCGTTGGGCGCGACCTCTTTGATCTGCTCGAGACTCGGCTTGCCGGCGACCCGGAGGGCGTTACCCTCGAAGCCGGTCATGACCGCGCCTTCGTACACCATGATGAACTTGCCCTTGAACTTCTCGACCGTCTCTTTCAGCGCCTGCTCGGCTGAGTCGCCGGTGGCGTACATGATGGTCTCCATGTAGTTCATGGACAGGATGTCGAGCACGATGCCTGCGACATCCGGGTTGGTCGCCTGAGCGGTGGACTCAGTGCACCCCGTGCACAGACCTCCATCCAGCCAGACGGCGGGGTAGAGTTTCGATGCAGCGGCCGCCTCCACAGCGCTCGCGATCTGCGGGACCATCGCTTCGCTCAGTCCGAGCATCGCGGCGATGGAGCCACAGAACTTGAGGAAGTCGCGTCGGGACACCCCGCGCGCTTCGAGCTGGTCGCTGAACACTCGATCCTCTGTCGTCATGCCATACACCTCCTTGTTTGGGACTCGTGCGGGTGAGGAGTGTGCGCCTGCCCGGCAGTGATCCGGCATCGCGGGCAGTCGCGGCAGTGTCAGCTCTCCGGCACCACCCCTTCCGTGGAGACCCAGGGGCCAACAGGGCTGTATAGGCAAGGCGAGATGCGGCGCATGCCGCGACCTGCCGTTCCTAGCGGAGATGAACTGTGGTTCGACGGGCACGCCGCGAAAGGCGGGGATCAAGAACCGGGAGCGGGTGCCTGCACCGGAGAAGGCCGAGATGCGCCTGACAGCAGTGGGAGGGGATGGGAAAGCAGGCGTGCGCGGAAGCGTGCATCCGTGTAGAACCAGCTCACCTGCGAAGAGCCCCCCTCGACCTTGTAGCTCCGGCGGTATCCGCGCGAGGAAGGCCTTGGCGGCCCGACCCGGCAGTCGGATGGCGCAGGAGGCATGCCTGCTGCCAGGGCGCATTTTACACTTCACGCCCAGCTGGCGCTAATCTCTGGCGAGACGTCCACTGAGATCGCGAGACCCGATCGCGCGTGTCCGGGCAGGGCACACGCAAGTGATGCCGAATCTTATGAATACGCCGGTTGTCGTCTGCGTGGGGAGGGGAGTGACGTGGGGTTCGGCTCTCAAGGCAAGCTCGTGGTAGACGTGCGCACGTTCGAACCGCAGCATCGCAGAGCCCTCGTGTTCGCGATCGTGGATAAGCTCGTCGAGCTTGGCGTCAACGACCAGCTGCTCCTCATCTCTGACCACGATCCGAGCGGGTTGACGTACCAGATCGACTTGCGCCGAGAAACGCGCGGCCTGTTCGAGGTCAACTGCGACCTGCGCTCCGACGGAGCATGGGTCGCACTCCTGTCGCGCAAGCGCGGCTAGGACTCGTCGGCCGCCAGTCGCGGCAACAGGGCGGCGAGGTCGCGCAGGTTCCCCGAGAAGTCACCCGGCGGTATCGGCGCAGGTCCGACGTAGAAGGTCCGCATTCCAGCATCAGCCGCGCTCATGTCCAGCACCCGGTCGTCTCCGACCATCAGGCACCGTCCGGCGGGGACACCCATCATCTCGGCGGTCTGGACGTAGTAGGCGGTGAGCGGCTTGGTCGCGTGCATGTTCTCGTACGAGGTCACGACCTGCACGGCCAGATCGTCGACACCTGCCCACCGCATCCTTTCGGCAACGGCGGAAAGCGGGAAGATCGGATTGGTCGCGATCGCCACAGACATACCGAGGTCCAATGCCGTCTCAACGGCCTCGCGAGCGCCGTCGCGGGGTCCGAGTGCCCTCCTTAGCTGCGGGAACACCTCGTGATAGAAGCGCTCGAAGGGCAGCGCGTACTCCTCCAGGTCGAGGTCGACCCCAGTGAGCTCGCGAAACCGTTCGTTGAAGACCGTGCGGTTCGTGCGACCGGGATGCGGCGCGATCATCGCCGATGTGCCGTCCATGATGGCGCGCAGGCCCGTCTCGGCGCTTTCGGCTCCCAGGACCTCGGCGACGACAGGGCCGAGTGCGCCGAAGTAGTCGCCAAGGAAGCGATCGATGTCGATGTCGAGAAGAGTCCCATCGAGGTCGAAGAGAACACCGGCGATCACGGGAACCTACTCTCACAGCGCTTGGACGTGACGGTTCGCATGGTAGCACCAGTGGTGGATGCGGAACGCTGGCGCGGTTTCTGAAGAACTCTTGACACCGAGCATACCTTTAGGGGTATGCTGGCCGTGCCCAAGAATACCCCTAGGGGCATCAATAGAGTGCCGGAGTAAGGAAGGCGACGAGCGTATGTCTGGAGTAGGGTCACGAGTGACCGAGGCGTTGGAGTCGGTGTGCGGCGCCGACCGGGTCAGGACCGATCAGCGTGAACGCAAGATGTACTCGTTCGACATCGGGGCCATGCCCAGGCTGGTGAAGCCGTTCGTGCCGGCCGGACTGGCCGGTGCGGTCGTTCGGCCGCGGGACGAAGCGCAGCTCGTGGCGCTCGTGAAGCAGGCGAACTCCGAGGGCTTCAAGCTGGTGCCGCGCGCATGGGCGACATCCGGATACGGTGGAGTCCTGCCGCCGGCCGGAGCCGTCGTCGTCGATCTCGCCGGTTGGCAGAAGGTCCTCAAGATCGATGCAGAGGCGCTCACGGTCCGCGTTCAGGCGTCAGCTATCTGGGAGCAGATCGACCGCGAGATCGGCAAGGAAGGTCTCGCGCTCCGGCTATACCCGTCCTCGTACCCGAGCTCCTCGGCGGCCGGTTGGCTCGCCCAGGGTGGCAGCGGCTTCGGCAGCTATGAGTACGGCATGTTCAAGGAAAACGTCACCGCCGCTCGGGCGGTACTTCCCACGGGCGAGGTCCGCGAGTTCACCGGTGACGACCTGCTGACCTACGTCGCCGACGCGGAAGGGATCACCGGCATCATCACCGAGGTCGAGTTCCGCGTGCGCCCGTTCGAGGCCGAGGTGCACCGTCTCATCTCGTTCCAGGACGGCGGGTCGCTTGCCGGATTCCTCTCGGGCGTATCGGCGAACAAGCTGCCTGTGTGGTCGATCACCTCATTGAACCCGGAGTCGACGAAGCTGAAGAAGCAGCTGCCGCACCGTCACGGTCACCCGTACGAGATGGCGCACGAGCACTACGAGCCGGAGATCCCGGTGAGTTTCCTCGCCGTCATCGCCTATCCCGAGTCCCGTCGCGCGGCGATCGACACGGTGTTCGCGCAGCTCATCGCCGACAATGGCGGTGTGGAGCTCGCAGCCGAGGCTGCCGAGCACGAGTGGGAGCAACGGTTCGCTCCGATGCGCCTCAAGCGGCTCGGCCCCTCGATCGTCCCGACCGAGGTCATCGTCCCGCTGTCAGAGTTCGCGGCGGTCCTCGATGAGATCGACGCCAAGATCAAGCAGCCGTTCATTCTCGAGGCGATGGTGGGCAAGGGCGACAAGGTCGTCATGCTCGGATTCATTCCGCACGACGAGCGCACCTTCAACTTCAACCTCGCATTCGCGCTGTCGCTTTCGGTCATCAAGATCGCCAAGGCTCACGGTGGCGCTGCATACTCCACCGGCCTGTACTTCCGGCGCGAGGCCGAGAGCGTGCTCGGTGCCGACAAGGTCGCCAAGCTGCGCCAGTTCAAGGCCACGAACGACCCGCACGACATCCTGAACCCCGGAAAGGTGGTCGGTTCAGGCGGTCTGCTCGACCTGGTCATGGGCTCGGCTGCCGTGTTCGAGGGCATCGTCCGTCCGATGGCGAACGCCGCGAAGCCTCCGGCCGGACCCGGCGACCTGACGCGAGACGTGAACGGCATACCTGGCGACGTCGCTTTCATGGCCTACGCGTGTGCTCGCTGCGGCTACTGCGTGCCGACGTGCGAGCAGTACTCTGGGCGAGGCTGGGAGAGCCAGTCGCCGCGCGGGAAGTACGCCTACATCCGTGAGGTCATGGAGGGTCGCGAGAAGTGGGATCGCAAGGCGATCGACACCATGCTGGTCTGCACCACGTGCGAGGTGTGTAACACGCGTTGCCAGCTGCAGCTACCCATCGAGCACAACTGGATGGAGATGCGCGGCAAGCTCATCAACGAGGAGAAGCGCGGGACCTTCCCGCCGTTTGAGATGATGGCCGCCTCGCTGCGCGGAGAGAACGACATCTGGGCGGGCAAGGCAGAGAACCGCGATGCGTGGGTGCCTGCGGATGTCGCCGAGAAGATCGAAGAGAAGGCCGACATCCTGTATTTCGCTGGCTGCACCGCGAGTTTCGTCGAGACCGATATCGCAGAGGCGTCGATCCGCCTGCTCCAGGACGCCGGCCACAAGGTCGCGTACATGGGCAAGGACGAGGCGTGCTGCGGCATCCCGATGAAGGTCGCGGGCAAGTGGGACCTGTTCGAGGAGATCTTCGAGCACAACGTCGCCGAGGCGCGCAAACGTGGAGCTAAGACGATCGTCACGTCCTGCCCCGCGTGCGGCCTCGTGTGGAAGGAGCTCTACGCCAACCTCGCCGCAGAGCGGGGCGAGGAGTACGAGTTCGAGATCAAGCACTACTCGGAACTGGTTGCACCGGCGCTGGCGGACGGCACGCTTGAGCTGAAGGAGAACCCCTTCGAGGGCAAGACGATCACCTTCCACGACAGCTGCCACATGGGACGTGCACAGGGCAACTACGAGCCGCCGCGTGACATGCTCAAGGCGATTCCGGGTGTCGAGATGGTCGAGATGGAGCACAACCGCGAGGAGGGTCTGTGCTGCGGCTCTGTTCTGACGCTCGTCGGCGAGATGCCGGTCGCCCCGGTACTGGGCGGCCACCGGCTTCAGGAGGCCGTGGACGCGGGTGCCGACACCGTGGTGGCGCTGTGCCCGTGCTGCCAGGTGCAGTTGCGAGACTCCAACATCAAGAACGATCTGGGCCTGCAGATCGACGACCTCTCGCGTGTCGTCGCTGCGGCGGCCGGATACGATATCCCGGAGACGACCGAGTACTCCATGTACATGTGGAGCTACTTCGAGAAGTTCATCATCCTCATGCAGCCCGAGAACATGGCGGACTTCATGACGCGCATCTTCCCGCAGATGCTGGACAACATGCCTGCGGGCATGAAGCCGATGATGCTCGCGATGAAGCACGTGCCGGGTGGGCTCGCGATGATGGAGAAGGTCATGCCCGCGATGTTCCCGTACCTCGCGCCGGGCATTCTCGGCAAGGTCATGCCGGACATGGTGGCCGAGGTCGAGGACTACATCGGCGAGATGCCGGCGGACATGGCAGCGCTCATGCCCGACCTGCTTCCCAAGACCATGGACTCGCTCATGCCGACGTACCTACCGCAGCTGATCCCGCATCTGACACCGAAGTTCATCGACTACGTGCGCACCGGCACCTGAGACTGAACACCGTGACGGAGCAGGGCGGTCGCGCCTCGGCGGGACCGCCCTGTTTGCGTTGTGGGCGAGTGGGCAATTGTGTCTTAAGTCACAGCTCGCAACGCCGATAACCAAGGTATGAACATGACACCCACACGCGAACAGGTCATGGCCAGGCTGGCGTCGATCCCGATCTTCTCGGATATGACGGTCGACGGGCTTGAGACGCTCGCCTCCATGGTGCAGTACCGGCGCTTCCCGCGTGGCGCCTTCATCGTCGGTCAGAACGAGTCCGGCGCGTCGATGTACCTGCTCATCTCCGGGCGGGTGAAGGTCTCTCTTGCGAGCCCGGAGGGCAAGGAGCTCGTACTCAACTACCTCGAGGCGCCCACGCACTTCGGCGAGATGTCGCTTGTCGACGCCCAACCGCGTTCCGCTGACGTCATCGCCGTGACCGACGTCGAGTTGTTCGGAATCGACGCGAAGGACCTGTCCGCGGCCATTCAGGTGCAGCCGCGGATCGCGCTCTCGCTGATCGCGACCTTGTCGAGGCGGCTACGTCACACCAACGCGCGACTCGAGGACATGGCGTTCCACGATGCGACGCACCGAGTGATGCGTGTCGTCCTCAACGTTGCGACCGCCGGCTTCGAGACCCGGGGTGTGCCGGTCATTCAGGGCATGACCCACTACGACATCGCGACGCTCGCGGGCACGTCCCGCGAGACCGCCAGCCGCGTCATCTCCTCGTTGGCACGGCAGGGGGTCGTCACGACGAGCGGTCGCCGCATCACCGTCGACCTCGTCCGGCTGTCCGAGGAACTGGAACGCGAGTAGACCTCCCGCCCCCGGGTGTTGGCTATCAGAAGCCGCCGCATCCCCGGCGGCTTCGGCTTTCTGGGCGCAGGAGCGTTATCCGAACGGGATTCTCGGAGACATATCGGCACAACGCGGTCGGAACCCTGGGAGGTACGCATGAAGGAATTCACGCTTGAGGAACTCGCCGAGTACGACGGTCGCGACGGGCGTTCCGCATACGTCGCTTACGATGGCATCGTGTACGACGTGACGGACAGCCCGATGTGGGAAGACGGGGGACATGAGGCGCTGCATTCGGCCGGCGCCGATCTCACCGAGGAGCACGGCGACGCCCCTCACGACGTATACGTGACGGACTTCCCCGAGGTCGGCAAGCTCGTCTGAGGTTCGGCCTTCGAGCGCGACCGGTGCCGTTGCCCCGTTCGGGTGACGGCACCGTTGCGTCTCGACTCAGTCCTTCGAAGCGTGCAGGACCGCGACCGTTTCGACGTGGTAGCTCTGAGGGAACAGGTCGACGGGTGTCGCTGATGCGAGCCGGTAGCCGTGCTCGGCGAGCGTGTGGCAGTCGCGCGCAAGCGTCGCGGGGTCACAGGACACGTACGCGACGGTGCGGGCGCGTGTGGCCGCAATGGCAAGCGCGGCACTCGGGTGCAGGCCCGAGCGTGGCGGGTCGACGACGATCGCGTCGAGGTGGCCGATGGATGGCAGCTCTCGCGCCGCGTCACCACCGATGACGTCCGCCCACAGCTCCGCGGCTTCGAGATTGCGGCGTAGGTCGCGTACGGCGCTTCCCGCGGATTCGACGGCGACGACCTCTCCGGCCGCGGCGGCGAGCGGCAGCGTGAAGGTGCCGGCACCTGCGTAGAGGTCGAGCACGCGGTCGGTGCCATCCGCCGACACCGCGGCGAGCACGAGTTCGACGAGCTTCTCGGCGGATTTGGTGTTGACCTGGAAGAACGACGGGGCGGAGATGCTCATCGCCATGCCGCCGAGCCGCTCGCGCCAGTACCCCTTACCAGACAGCACCTCCACGCCGGCGATTCGTCGCTCCTTGGAGGGGCCCTTGGTGAGGACGCGAACGAGACTCGTGCTCTTGAGCGCCGCTCCGAGCGTCGTCGCCACGGCCTTGCGCGGGAAGGGACCCGGCGATCCCCAGAGTGCGATCTCGACGTCTTTGGTGTGTGCGCCCACACGCAGCGCGACACGCGTCAGGCCGAGATCCCCTTCACCGGCGATGTAGCGCAGCGCACCGCCGAGTGCTTTCGGCGCCTTGCGCAACTGCTTGGGCAGGAGGAGGCACTCATCGACCGGCACTATCTCCTCGGAACCGGCTCGGTGGAATCCGAGACGCAGACGCTCCTCACGTGGGTCGACGACAAGTTCGATCTTGTTCCGGTAGCCGTACGGCGTGCCCGATGGAACCGTGTCACCGACCAGCGAATCCGCATCCGCGATATGACCGATGCGAGTGAGCGCGTCGACGACCGACATCCGCGTGGCGTGAAGCTGCGCACCGTACGCGACATGTTGCCAGCTGCAGCCGCCGCAGTGCCCGAAGTAGGGGCATGGGGGAGTGACCCGGTGTTCGGATGGCTCGATGACCTCGAGGATACGAGCGCGCACGAAACGATCGCGCTCCTCTACGATTTCGACCGCGAGCGTGTCGCCGGGGGCTGCAGCGGATACGAACACAGTGCGCCCGTCATCAAGGCGCGCGATGCCGTCACCACCGTATGCTAGGCTCTCGACGGAGAGTGTCGTCACTCAGTTTCCTGTCCCTCGGCGACCGGTGTCGCAGGTCATCGTACCGCGAGTGCGGTCTACTCGGGTTGAGATGAGCCCCCTACAAGCCGATACTCGTCAGGGAAGCAGCGCGCGACCGCGCATCACAGACTGCCCGAATGTCCACCCGTGTTGAGGAGGTTCGTCGCCGTGGCGGAGAAGGTTCTCATCGTCCACGAGGATGCGGAGTTCGTCGAGCGCACGAAGGCGGCTCTTGCCGGGCTCGCGCCCGACATCCAGGTGGCAAACGCGCTTTCGGCGATCAGAGCCGAGGGCATGCTCGGGCAGGAGGCCCCTGACGTCTTGGTTCTGGACGCAGGGCTTGCGGACCGAGACGGTTACGAATTCGCGAAGGCCATGACGTCGGCGCCGGCCACGAGCGGGGTCCCCATCGTCATGGTCGCGCCCAACGTCGACGAGGTGTCCGCGCTCAAGGCGCGTTCGAGCGGTGCGGCGGCGCTCCTGCCGTCCAACGCACCGAGCGATCAGCTGGCAAGCCGCATTCTTGCGGTGGCCAGAGGGGGTGCGGCCCCGGCCGCTCCAAGTGCGCCCGGTCCTGCGCCGCAGGTGATGAGCGTGCCGTCGTCGGTCGCCGCCGGAGGCCCCGCGCCCGCGCCGTCTGGCGCGAACACGCCCGCGTCTGTCGGTGGCACGGTGCCCGTTGGCGGCGCCGCCGTACCGGCCGGACCTCCGCCGCACGCACCCGCGGGACAGGGCGCGCCGCAGCCGGTGGCGTCAGTCCCCAGCGGTCCGGCGCCTGTCGGAGGGTACGGGACGCCGATGCCCGTGACTCCCGGGCCGACGCCGTCCGGGGCGCCGAGTGGTCCTGCCCCCATGGGTACCGGGACGCCGCAACCGGTATCGCCCGGCCAGAGCGCGGTCATCACGGGAGAGGGCGCGGCCCCTGGTTCCGGGACCCCACACATCGACGATCTGCTGCGACTCATGCTCGAGCGTGGTGGATCCGACCTCCACATCACGGTGGGCAGTCCACCCGGTATCCGTCAGCGCGGCGAGATCGTCGCGGTCGAGAACATGAAGCCGTTGTCGCCCCGCGACACGATGGACATGCTTCTGAGCCTGCTCTCCGAGGAGCAGCGTCGTCGCTTCGAGACCGAACTGGAACTCGACTTCGCGTACTCGATCCCGGGCGTCTCGCGTTTCCGCGCCAACGTCTTTCAGCAGCGTAACTCGATGGGCGCCGTGTTCCGCGTCATCCCCATCCGGATTCCTACCATGGACGATCTGGGGCTGCCCAAGGTGTGCCGCTACCTCGCGGAGCGCCCGCGCGGCCTCGTACTCGTCACCGGTCCGACCGGCTCGGGCAAGTCAACCACTCTGGCCGCGATGGTCGACCACATCAACGCGACCAAGGCGTGCCATATCATCACGATGGAAGACCCGATCGAGTTCATGCACCGCAACAAGAAGGCGTACGTCAACCAGCGTGAGGTCGGCGAGGATACGCACTCGTTCGCCTCGGCTCTGAAGCGCGTGTTGCGCCAGGACCCCGACGTCATCCTGGTAGGCGAGATGCGCGACCTCGAGACGATCTCCGCGGCGATCACCGCAGCCGAGACCGGACACCTGGTGCTCGCCACGTTGCACACGACCGGCGGTCCCGAGACGGTCGACCGCGTCATCGACGTGTTCCCACCTCACCAGCAGCAGCAGGTCCGCATGCAGCTGTCCACGACCCTCGAAGGCGTGCTCTCACAGGTGCTGCTGAGAAGCACGGACGGTCGTAGCCGGATCATGGCCATGGAGATCATGCTCGGGGTCCCCGCGATCTCGAACCTCATCCGAGAGGGAAAGACCCATCAGATGGAGACGATCATCCAAGGCAGTGCCGCACTCGGCATGCAGACCCTCGACCAGCACCTCAAGAACCTGCTCACGCAGGGGAAGGTCACCTTCGACGAGGCCATCGGCAAGTCGAAGAACCCGCGGGAACTCGCTGCCATGCTGGGGCGCAAGATCTGACGCGGCAGTGCACAGCGGCATGAGTCGCGGCGGGCCCCTACCGGGGTCCGCCGTACCTATCGGGAGGGATCACATGTCCATCGACGACGTTCACGTGCGCTGGAACGGCAAGCGGCAGTTCGTGGGCTGGGATGCCGCGGGGCACGGTGTCGTGATGGACGCTTCGACCGCGTACGGCGGCGAGGGCACGGGTGCTCGGCCGATAGAGCTCGTGCTGTACGCGCTGGCTGGCTGCACGGGGATGGATGTGATCTCGATCCTGGAGAAGAAGCGGCAGAACGTGGCGGCGTTCATGATCGAAGTGAACGGCGAGCAGCGCGAGGACGAGTACCCGAAGATCTACACCCGAATCACGGTGACATACATCGTGACCGGCCCCGGTATCGACCCCGCTGCGGTTGCACGCGCGATCGAGCTGTCTGAGGAGAAGTACTGCACCGTGCGCGGGATGCTGGGACGAGAGGTCGAGGTGGTCACCGACTACCGCGTCGTCGATGCTGCGGCTGCGACGGCGAGCAACGCCGGCGAGTAGCCTCCGATGCGCCCATGTGCCGTTTCTGAGAAGGGATTCGCGTGTCTGATGCCGTTCTGATGCCGGTGTACAACGAAGCCGGGACCGTGGGTAGCGTGCTGGATGCGGTGAGGCGCTACTTCGCCGGGGAGGTCATAGTCGTCGACGACGGATCGACCGACGAAACGCCACGTGTCCTGGCCGCCAGAGACGACGTCACGGTCGTACACCTCGACCGCAACTGCGGCTACGGGTGTGCGCTCAAGATCGGCTTTCGCGTCGCACACGACCTCGGGGTCACGCGGCTGATCACCATGGACTGCGACGGCCAACACGAGCCGGCGCACATACCCGAGTTCCTGCAGGCGCTCGAGGCCGGCGGCGACATCATATCCGGGAGCCGATATCTGAGGGAGAACGGATCGGGCGACCCCGCGCCGCCTGACAGGCGCGCGGTCAACGAGCGTATCACCGGGATGGTGAACGAGGTGACCGGCTGGAACCTCACGGACGCGTTCTGCGGTTTCAAGGCATATCAGGTCGCAGCACTTGAACGGTTGCGGCTCGACGAGTGCGGCTATGCGATGCCGCTCGAGCTGTGGGCGAAGGCGTGGATGGGTGGACTCTCGGTTCGCGAGATACCGGTGGAGCGCATCTACTGCGATCACGACAGGTCCTTCGGCCCGGATCTGGACGATCCCGAGGCGCGCTTCGCGTACTACATCGACGTGTGGGACCGGGCATTGGGAGATCGGGCATGAGCGAGCATGTGTTTGACGCGGTGTGCGTCGGCGCGCACCCCGACGATGTCGAGATCGGCATGGGCGCCACGGTGGCGAAGCTCACAGCGCAGGGAAAGCGCGTGGCAATCGTCGACCTGACCAACGGCGAGCCGACTCCGTTCGGTACGCCGGAGTTGCGCGCCGCCGAGTCGGTCGCGGCGGCTGTGGTGCTGGGTGCCGAGCGCCGGACCTTGACGCAGCCCAACCGCTACCTGTTCGACAGCGTCGAGGCGCGCACGGAGTTGGCCGAGGTGTTCCGTGAACTCCGGCCTCGAACCGTCTTCGTTCCGTACGCAGACGATGCACACCCCGACCACCTCGCGGCATCCTCGATCGCCGTCGCTGCTCGGTTCTACGCGAAGTTCACGAAGACGACGATGTCGGGCGAACCCTTCTATCCAGCGCGCATCTACCGTTACATGGCGGTACACCAGCGAGTGATCGCCGAGCCATCGTTCATCGTCGATGTGACCGATGAGTTGCCGAGAAAGCTCTCGGCGTTGGCCGCATATGAATCGCAGTTCTCGGTGAACCCGGCTAATGCAGGCATCTACGATCTCGTGCGGCAGACCGCCGAGATGTGGGGCGCACTGGGCCGGGTGGGTGCCGGTGAACCGTTCTTCGCGATCGAGCCGTTGTCGTTGCGCTCTCTTGACGACCTGATCTAGGAGGTCATGTGGTACACGCGAAGCCGGTACTCCCGGCCGGCCATGGCGAGATCCTGACACGTCCGGAGTTCGGGGAGTGGGAAAGGCTCGTACGCGAGAATCGGACCGCGGCGGCCGCGTGGAGCTTCTCGGTCGCAGGCACGCCGGTGAGCGAGTACAGGGCTCTGGCGCGTGCCGAGATGTGTGAGATCGCCTCGTCGTTCTCGCGCAAGTTGGGCGTTGCGGTCAAGGAGGCGGGCGACGCGTCGGCACCCATCGTGGCGACGGGTCACCAGCCCGAGCTCTACCACCCCGGCGTCTGGATCAAGGACTTCTTGCTGCAGCGGCTTGCCGACGAGTCGCGTGCGACGGCCATCGACGTGGTGGTCGACACGGATGGCTTCGATGCGGTGGCGGTGACCGCACCGTGCATGACGCCCGGAGTCGAGCGGTGCCACCAGTATCTTGCGGTTGGGGCGGCCGATGGCTACTTCGCAGGTGCTCCGGTGCCGGGCGCAGGCGATCTCGCCGACTTCTGCTCGGCCGCTGATGCGATGTTGGCCTCACTCCCGTCACCGGCGATTCGTAGGCACTTCGCGGCGTTTTGCGAGCAGCTCAGCTCCGCAGCCGTCGACGCCGAGAACCTGGCCGAGCTGATCACCATCGCCAGAAGGCGCTACGAGGCCAGCGCCGGCACCGACTATCTCGAACTGCCGCTCACGCGCATGGCGCACAGCCGCGCCTGGGCAGCGTTCGTGGTCGATCTGGCTCTCAATGCCGGACGATTCGCCGAGGCATACAACGCTGAACTTGCGGAGTACCGCGTGGTGAACAAGACGCGCACAGCGGCGCAGCCGTTCCCCGATCTGGCCTGGGATGAGACCGGCGTGGAACTGCCGCTGTGGCACATCTCCGACGGGCGTCGCGAGAGTGTCCGTGCGGTGGTCGGCACAGGCGATGGCACCCGGCTCGTCGGCGCTGGCGGCGAGCCCATAGCCGACCTCGCGTCCGACCCGCACGACGCTGTGCGGGCGCTCGTCGATGCGGGCGCGGTGCTCGCTCCCAAGGCGCTGGCCCTCACGCTGTTTCTGCGGCTGTTCGTGACCGATCTCATGATCCATGGGGTCGGCGGCGGGCGCTACGATCGCGTCACGGACGGCGTATGCCGCCGATACTACGGAGTCGAACCCCCGGCGTTCGTCGTCGCCTCGATGACCATGTATCTTCCGCTCGGCGCGCACGTGGTTACAGACGATGAGGTGGCGGCGGCGAAGGAGCGGCTGAATCGGTTGGAGCACAACCCGGATGCGCTTCTCGACGAGGTCGAGTTCGACTCGGTACACGAGCAGGCGCGCGCCGTTGCGCTCGCGGCCGAGAAGAACGCGCTGGTCAATGCCATCGCGCAGCCCACAGCGGACAAGAAGGCGCTCGGATCGCGTATCCGCGAGGTGAACGCCGAACTCTCGTCGCTGCTGGCACCGCTCCGGCAGGAGTTGTCCGATGCCGTCGCTGGGTTGGAGGCGCAACGCTCTGCGTCTGAGATCCTGACCGATCGCACCTACCCATTCTGTTTCTGGTCGCCCGAAGAGGTCGCTGACAAGGCACGATGAGGACGCGCGTCGGACGGAGGGGCGAGTGACACGGATGGGCGTCGAAGGGCCGCGTCACATTGCCCCGGTAGGCGGCGAGCGATAGAATGGCGCGGTTCGCACGATTGAACCGCACCGCGTTGAAGGGAAGCCACATGTCTCTGCCGGTCGTTGATTCCAACCTCTGCACCGCCTGCGGCATCTGTGTCGATGAGTGCCCCAGCAGCTGCTACGACCTCGAGGACGTCGCGGCACTCAACCGTCCGGACGATTGCACCGAGTGCGGCATCTGCGTCGATGCCTGCCCGAACGGCGCGATCAGTCAGGACTAGCGCGACACAGCGTGTTGTGATTGAACGAACGACCGGGTCACAGACCCGGTCGTTCGTTCGTTGCAGGAGGTATCAGCCTCGCGGTCCCATGCGGTCGTTGATGTAGAGCTTGGGCTCCTTGCCCTTCAGCATGCCCACGAATCGCTTGTGGTGCGCGGCGTAGACGACGGTACCCATCGCCAATGCGAACGGCCAGTCCGGCGAGTGCAGCACGATGGCGGCCACAGGGAGCGTGACGGCCGCAGCAACCTGGCCGGCCATCATGTAGCGGGTGATCGCGATCGTGGTGAGCCCGATGACGACGACGGCTACGAAGTAGCGCCAGTCGTACGCGAGCAGGGCACCGGCTCCTGTGGCGAGGCCCTTGCCTGTGCGGGTGAAGTGACGCTTGATGACGGCCATCCAGCACGAGTAGTTGTGCCCGAACACACACCCTGCGACCGCTGCCATGGGGATGTAGAAGGCAGGGTTCATCCACCAGATCGAGCTCACGGACGCAAGCGTGACACCCCAAGGTTGGATCGCGACCGCCATCCCGGCCGCACCCACGACCGCGACCTTCGCAAGCAGCGTGGGGATCAGCCCCTTGAGTCCGTCGCCGAGCACCGCGACCACGAACCACCCCCACGAACCGGTCGTCCGGCGCACGTTCATCGAGCCGACGTTGCCCGTTCCGTGGGCGGTGACGTCTTCCCCTGTGACGAGCCTGACGATGATGTACGCAAAGGGAATCGAGCCTATCAGGTAAGAGATCGCGAAGGCTCCGAGGACCGCGGCCCAGGTCCCTGGCACGGCGCCACTCATGCCGATCGCCTCGGCACGATGCACTCGATCGCTCCCGGCAACAGGTCGATCTCGTATCGGTTCTCGAGGAGGACCTCGCCATCGATCTGCGCGGGTACGCGCTGGTCGCATTCGATCACGAGCGCGCTGTGGCGCGACATGTGAACCGGCTTCATGCGCGTGTGCCTTCCTCCGATCACGAACGGCAGCCGTACGAGCGCTTCCGGCAGGCCGAGTGGATCGATCATACACACGTCGAAGAGGCCGTCGTCGGGGACGGCATCGGGCGTGATGAAGAACCCTCCGCCGTACGTGGGGCCGATGGTCACGGCGACGATGAGCGTGTCTATCTCCTCCGCCTCCTCCGCTTCATCGAATCTGATGAGCAGATTGAAGCTCGACAGGTCTGTGAACAGCACGTTGAGGAGTGCCGAGAGGTAGAGCCACAGTCCGTCCCGGTTCTTGGTCACTTTGTACTCGACGGCCTTGGCGGTGACCTTCGCGTCGAGGCCCGCAGCGAAGCTGTTGTTGAAGTACACCCCGTTGCAGCGGCCTACGTCGAATCGTCTCCGTTCGCCGGTGGCGAGCTCGAGAGCCGCCTGCGTCAGATCGGTGGAGACGCCGAGGGTGCGCCGCGTGTCGTTGCCCGAGCCGGTGGGCAGCAGGCCGAGCGCGGGACGGCGTTCGATGGGGTGGGCCATGAGCCCGTTGAGGACCTCATGTACCGTGCCGTCGCCGCCGGCGGCGACCACCGTCTCATATCCCTGCGCCGCCGCTGCGAGCTCGGTGGCGTGACCGATGCGCTCGGTCGTGCGCAGGTCGTGAGGCAGGTTCGCGAGCAGTTGCGAGATGACCGGGATGAGCTTCTCGGTCTCGCCGTGCCGAGCTGCCGGGTTCGCGATGACCAGCGTCCGTCCGTGGCCCATCCGGACCTCCGTGTCTCATGGGTCGCGCCGTCGCGCGAGGGTATGATAGAGTGCGTGCTCGGCCTCGCGGCCAAGAAACGCCCTCGTGGCTCAGAGGATAGAGCGTCTGCCTCCGGAGCAGAAGGTCACAGGTTCGAATCCTGTCGAGGGCGCCACCCGCATCATGCAGCAGGGCCGGCCCCCGACGGGGCCGGCCCTGCGTCTTTCGTCGACATCGCCGTGCGGCGGGCTAGTGCCCCTCGGCGCGCTCCTTCTGATATGCCTCGACGAGCTTCTTCTGGATGTCGCCGGGAACCTGTTCGTAGCTCTCGATCCTGATCGAGTACGAACCGGTGCCGCTCGACAACGATCGGAGATGCGGCGAGTAGTGTGCGACCTCCGCGTAGGGAGCCTGCGCCTTGATGACCTGGACGCCGGGCTCCGGCGCGTCCATGCCCAGCACGCGGCCGCGGATGGAGGAGATGTCGCCCATGACCGCGCCGGCGTAGGTATCGGGGACGGTGATCTCGAGCGTGGCGATCGGCTCGAGGATGACCGGATCGGCCTTCTCGGCGGCTGCACGGAATCCGATGCGCGCCGCAGTCTTGAACGCCATCTCGTTGGAGTCGACCGCATGCATGGAGCCGTCGTAGACGGCGACCTTCACGTCCTGGACGGGATAGCCTGCGATGGCGCCTGAAGACATGGTGTCCTGGACGCCCTTGTCGATTGCGACGATGTAGGGCTTGGAGATCTTGCCGCCCACGATCTTGTCCTCGAACTCGTAGCCGCCACCCGGGTTGGGCTCGAGGCGCAACCAACAGTCGGCGAACTGGCCCGAGCCACCTGTCTGCTTCTTGTGTCGCCCCTGCGCTTCGGCGGCCTTGCGTATGGTCTCCCGGTACGGGATGCGCAGGTCTGTGAGCTCGGCCTCGACGTGAAAGCGCTCGTGCAATCTGGAGAGCAGCACGTCGATGGCGGTGTCGCCGACCGCCGAGATGACGGTCTGGTGCGTCTCCTCGTCTCGCTTGAGTGTCAGCAGCGGGTCCTCGTCGACGATGCTCTTGAGCGCGCTACCGAGCTTGTCCTCGTCGGCCTTGGTCTTCGCGACGATGGCGACCGGGTAGAGCGGCTCCGGGAGGGGGAGGCTGTCGAAGGCAATGGCACCCTTGGTCGACAGCGTGTCGTTCGTGAGGGTGTCGGCAAGCTTCGCGAGCACGGCGATATCGCCGGCGGGCGCGCCGGTGATATCGGCGGTCTCCTTGCCCGTCATCTTGAACACGTGAGCGACGCGCTCCTTCTTGCCCGTGCGCGAGTTCACGACTTCCATGCCCGGCGCAAGCGTTCCCGAGACGACCTTCACGAACGAGATCCGACCGACGTATGGGTCCGAGATCGTCTTGAAGACGTGCCCGGCGAACTCGCCATCGACCGAGAACGGCACCTCCTGGCCATCCTTGGTGTGCAGCGGTCCGTGGGCGGTCGGCTCCGGGAAGAATGACACGATCTCGTCCATGAGGTCCTCGATGCCCTGGAGCTTGATCGCCGAGCCCACGAATACGGGGATGAAGATGCCCTGCGCGATCGCCTTGTCGAGAAGCGCCTCGAGCTCCTCCTGATTGAGTCGCTCGCCCTCGAGGTACTTCTCCATGAGCGCCTCGTCCGCCTCAGCCACCAGGTCGGTGAGCTTCTCACGCGCGCTCTCCGCGGCATCGACGAACTCCGCCGGGATGTCGAGGACCTCTTCCTTCTCGCCCTCGTGGTGGTAGGCCTTCATGCGGATGATGTCGATGACCCCACGAAACGTTGACTCCGCACCCATCGGGATCTGGACAGCGCCCACGCGGTGGCCGAACTTCGCGTCAAGAGCGGCCATGACCGCGTCGAAGTCAGCGTGCTCCTTGTCCATCCGGTTCACGAACACCGCTCGGGCGATGCCCATGTCGCCGGCGATCTTCCAGAGGCGTTCCGTCTGGACCTGCGGTCCGGAGACGGCATCGACCACGAAGAGGGCCATCTCGGCAGCCTCCATGCCGGCGATCGCATCGCCGATGAAGTCGGCGTAGCCCGGCGTGTCGATGATGTTGATCTTCACACCGTCGTGCATGACGGGTGCAAGCGAGAGGTTGATCGAGAACTGGCGCTTCACTTCCTCGGGATCGTAGTCGAGTCCCGAGTGACCGTCATCGACGGTTCCGAGCCGCTTCGTTGCGCCGGACAGGAACAGCATCGCCTCTGCAAGCGACGTCTTGCCCGCCCCGCCGTGTCCGACGAGTACGACGTTGCGGACTTTGTCAGTACCCGGTGCTCCCAAGTGCATCGCCTCCTCCGGATTGCGCACCGCCACCTCGTTGTGACAGTACGGCCCGCTCTCGCGATCCCGCGGAGCGGGCGACCTCGAAACACAGTCTACCCCTCGCGCGCGAGTACACCACTCCTTATCACGAAGCTGCCGGACTGCTAGAATGCCGTGCAGTCCATTCGAGGTCCGGCAGTGGCGTTGTGCCCGAGCGGATCGCACCCGTCGTCTCAGGGAGGCTTTGTGCCCGCAACGCCCGTCAGCATCACTCGTCGATGGTCCGTTCTCGCTCTCGTGATGCTCGTGACGCTTCCGCTCGTCTCGGGGTGTTCTGAGGCCGTCGAGCCTGAGGGTGCACAGGGTGGGGGAAGTACTGCCGCCGGTGAAGCGACCCCATCCGCTGCGCCGGCTCAACCACAGGAGGGTTCGTTGTACACGCCTGCATACCAACCGAACGGGGCCGAGATCGCCGTCATCACCACGAACAAGGGCGTGATCAAGGTCAAGCTGTACGGGACTGACGCGCCCATCAATACGGCGAACTTCATCGAACTCGCCTCGAAGGGCTTCTACGACAAGATCAAGTTCCACCGCCTCGAGCCGGGCTTCGTGATCCAGGGCGGCGATCCGCAGACCGTGCCGCTGTCGTCGGAAGCGGTGGCCACCCTCGTCAAGAAGCAGAAGAGCGGTGCCTACGAGCAGGGGCAACCGATGCTCGGCACCGGCGATCCGGGATACAAGATCAAGGGTGAGTTCGATCCTGCGAACATCGCGCATCCGCATGTCGACGGAACGCTCGCGATGGCTCGGAGCAACGATCCTGACTCCGCCGGTTCCCAGTTCTACTTCACGCTGGGGACGCAGTCCTTCCTTGACGGCAACTACACCGTCTTCGGCGATACCGTGGAAGGACTGGACGTGATCCACGATCTCGAGGTCGGCGACGTCATCGAGTCGGTCACCATCGAGAACGCAACGAAGTAGCGGCGGACCGTGGATCAGAACCGCTTCCAAGAGGCGCAAGCCGCGTACGACGCAGGGGACTTCCGTTCCGCGGCGAAGCAGTTCCTCGCGTCGGCCGGAAGGGGCGCGGAGGGCAACGGCGCCGCCTATCACATGGCAGGCAACTCCCTGTGTCGGCTGCGCCGCTTCCAGGATGCGGTGACGGTGTACGGGCACGCGTTGCGTGACCCGTTGTACGAGCGTCGGGGCGCGGTGCAGGCCAATCTCGGCGCTGCATACGTCGCGCTGGGCGAGTATGCGCAGGCCGCAACGGCATACGAGGCCGCACTCTCCGAGCCGGACTACACGACCCACTACAAGGCCCTGCAGGGACTGGCCGGAGCACTGCTTGAACGGGGCAAGGTCGAGGAAGCCGCGGTCAACTACCGCAAAGCCGCCCTCGACGCGGCCAATCCGGATCCGGGTCGAGCGCTGGTCAATCTCGGACTGTGCTTCATGAGCCTTGGCAGGCCGGCTGACGCCGTCGAAGCGTACAAGGCCGCGCTGGGTTTCGAGGACTACAAGGGACGCGGCAAGGCACTCTCCAACCTCGGGCAGGCGTACACCGTTCTTGGCGAATACGGCGATGCGGTGCGCGCCTTCGAGAAGGCGACGCAGATGCACGGCTACAGGCTCTCTGCTGCCGCCGCCGCTGCGTATGAGACAGCACGCGCCAACCAGGCGCCCGACCGTGCGGTGGTCGACGGTTGGGAGACGGGCGAGTTGCCCGTGGTGGGCGTGTTCGACGCTCGGGACCCGCTCGAGGCCGCTAGCGGGGACTCCGAGCTGCCGGACGCGGAGTCCGCGGCCCAGTCTCTCGGCTTCGGTGACGATGCCGCGGTCTCGGACTTCTTCAGCATGACCGAGGACCAGATGCTCGTGCGCGACCGAGAGGCACGTCGTGCGGCGCGCCGAGAGGGTCAGGCGGGCGCCGGGGTCAAGGCGCTCATCTTCGTATCGGTCGCTGCGCTGCTGATCGGCGCGCTCATCGGCGGGGGATACGCGCTGGGCTTTGGCTGGCCGACGCAGAAGGCCATGGTGGCCGGGATGCTGGAAGCCCACGGGACCGGCGGGCCGATCGAGGAGTATTGGGTCGCCGCAGGCAGTGCGGATGTGGCGCGTGAGATGGCGAAGGTGCCGCCGCTGCAGACCTTCACGATCGATGACGTCCAGCGCGCCACGACCTCATCGGTCGTGCTCGTGACCGTCACGCCCAAGAGCGGTGCACCGCTGCACTACCGTGTGACGCTGGCCCGAGAGGGTGTCGGGTGGAAGGTCACGGGAATCGAAAACGACTGGCGTTCTACAGAAGGCGGCAGCTAGCCGCCTTCTTGGCACTATGAGGATCGTCAACATCTGAGGAAGGACATGAGCGTGGAGCAGAAGACCTACACCATGATCAAGCCGGATGCCGTCGCGCGCGGCCTCGTGGGCAAGATAGTCACCCGCTTCGAGGAGGTGGGACTGAAGGTCGAGCGCATGGAGCTTGGCATGGTCACGCCCGAGCAGGCGGCCGCCAACTACGCTGAGCACCAGGGCAAGCCGTTCTACGACGGGCTCGTCGCCTACATCACCTCCGGACCCGTCGTGAAGATGGTCGTGTCGGGTCCTAACGCCGTCAGCGTGTGTCGCAAGCTCATGGGTGCCACGAATCCGGCGGAGGCCGCGCCCGGCACCATCCGTGGGGACTTCGGACTCATCCTGGACGCCAACGTGATCCACGGATCGGACTCGCCGGAGTCGGCCGAGCGCGAGATCGCGATCTTCTTCGGAGCCTGATCCAAACGCCGGGGCGGTGATCCTCATCGCCCCGGCGCTCTGCGCCGGTCGCCGCCGGTCGCGCAGGCGCGCGCGAATCGCTCATCGCACGGGCGCCAGCACCTGCAAGGGACCCGCCGGGGGTCCTCCACACGGCTACCCCCGGATCCCGGGCGCTTGCGCCGGCTCGCACGAGCAGGTACGTTGCGCAGCAATGTTGTTTCAGGAATCAGGGAGGGAATATGAGCGCTGTCTACATAGAGGAGCGTGAATTCGCGCCTTTTGTGGATAGGCTCCGGCAGTCGACGCGCGTGGTCGGCCCGGTGGCCAAGCGTCAGAAGTTCGTGTTCGACGAACTGGGTTCAGCCGCTGAGCTGCGTCTTGACTACGACGTCACGATACTGCCGCCCAAGAAGCTGTTCTTCCCCCCGAAGCAGCAGATCGTGAGCTTCGACGGTGAGTCGGTTCGGGACTGTATCAATCCGATTCCCACAGTGCTTCTCGGCGTCCACTTCTACGACGTCAAGGGCATCGACATGACCGATCACCTGCTACGCGAGCGCTTCGAGGACTGGAACTACCTCGCGCAGCGTGAGGCTACGACCATCGTCGCATCGAGTGTCCAGTCCATCGCGCCGCGCGCCTTCTGGGGCTCGGTGGGGACCGACGTTCGTCCGAAAGGACACGACGCCTTCCTGACCAGGGTCCCCGGAGGCTACGTGCTGGAGACCTTCACGCCGAAGGGGGATGCGCTCCTGGCCTGCGAGACCTTCAGGCCGGCGACTCCTGAGGAGCTTGCCGATGCTGTCAGCGTGAACACCGATGTGATGGAGAAGTGCGCCGAGCTGGTGCCCTACTCAAGTGCCGAGATCGCCACTCGAGTGCGGGAGTCCTTCAGCAACGAGGAGCTGTGGGATGAGTTGGCGATGGACTGCTTCAGCTGCGGCTCGTGCAACATCGTCTGTCCGACCTGCTACTGCTTCGACGTGCGCGACTCATGGAACATCGATCAGGCGAGCGGCCAGCGCACGCGCTACTGGGACGCGTGCCTGACGCGCGAGTTCGCCGCTGTGACCATGGCGGGCGGCCAGAAGGAGAACTTCCGCGGGCACCATGCATCACGTTTCCGGCACCGCTTCATGCGCAAGGCGGCGTATCTGCACGAGAAGCTGGGAGGGCCAGCGTGCACGGGTTGCGGCCGATGCGCTGCAGCCTGCACGGCCAACATCGCCGATCCGGTCCGAGTGCTCAACGCGATCATGGGGGTGGAGGCGTGATGAACGACAGCGCCGCAACGCCGGTGCCGCACGAGAACCTGTTCCTGCCGAGAGAGGCCAAGATCATCCGCGTGTCTCGGCCGACCCCTTCCGAGAAGCACTTCACGCTGCAGTTCGCGGATCGCTCTCCCTTCGAGTTCGTTCCCGGGCAGATCCTTGAGGTCGGGGTCATGGGATTCGGAGAGAGTCCCATCGGAATCGCGAGTTCTCCCACGCGTACCGACAGCTTCGACATCGTCGTGCGCACGGTCGGTCGCGTGACCACGGCCATCAACTCGAAAGAGGTCGGGGATTCGCTGTGGATACGCGGTCCGCTCGGCCACGGGTTCGACTTGGATGAACTGCGGGGCCACAACGTGCTCATCGTGGCCGGCGGTATCGGTCTGTGCCCGACGCGTAGCCTCATCCAGTACATCGAGGACAGGCCCGAAGAGTTCGGCCGGTTCACGCTGTTCTACGGTGCTCGCGATCCGCTTCAGCTGCTGTTCACCGAGGACCGCGTGCAGTGGCGCGGGGCTGATTGGGTCGACTACCACGAGACCGTCGACCGCGCGGATGTCACCTGGAGCGGCAACGTCGGCGTCATCCCGACGCTGTTCCACAAGACGACGCAGATCGACCCCGACACCAGGGTCGTGATCTGCGGACCACCCATCATGTTCAAGTACGTGCTCATCGAGCTCGACAAGCTCGGCATACCCCGCGAGAACATCTTCGTCGACCTCGAGCGCCGCATGAAGTGCGGCGTGGGCAAGTGTGGCCACTGTCAGATCAACGACAAGTACTGCTGCATCGACGGCCCGGTGTTCACATTCGCGAAGATCTGGGAACTCGAGGAGGCGATCTAGATGGGAAAGCCGAGACTCGCCTTCTTCGACTTCGCGAGCTGTGAGGGATGTCAGATCGAGTTCACGAACCTCGGAGACGAGGCCACACTCGAGCTGCTCAAGCACGTCGATATCGTCGAGTTCCGCGAGGCGATGACTGAGACGACGAGCGAGCCCATCGACATCGCGCTCGTCGAGGGCAGCTTCACGCGGGAGTCGGACCGTGTGCGGCTGCAGTTGATCCGTGCCCGTGCACGGACCGTCATCGCGTACGGGGCTTGCGCCTGCACCGGAGGTATCAACGCTCTGAAGAACCACCAGGACGACTTCCAAGAAGCCGTGTACGGCGAGGACGCTCGGCTGCCTCACCTGCGCAGCGGTACCGCCCGGCCCATCTCGGCGGCGATCAAGGTCGACTACGAGGTGCTCGGCTGTCCGATGAGCAAGGACGAGCTCCTGCTCGTCATCTCGAACGCGCTGCACGGCACCCACTACGTGGTCCCGACGTTTCCGGTATGTGCGCAGTGCAAGCGCGCCGAGACGATCTGCCGGTTCGAGGAAGGCGACCACTGCATGGGGCAGGTCGCGAGGGCGGGGTGCGGGGCACCGTGTCCGGCCGACGGCATCCCGTGCGAGGCGTGCCGCGGTTTCGTTGACGATGCGAATCTCGCCGCACTCGAGAAGGTGCTCGTCGAGCGCGCCGGCTTCAGTCAGCGGCGCGCGGTCGCGAAGTCCCGCATGTTCACGGCGAACTTGAGGAGCTAGCACGCATGGGTCAGACCATCAACATCGACGTCCACCACATCACGCGCGTCGAGGGACACGGCAACATCGTCGTCAACGTCACCGACGGCGTCATCGAGAAGTGCGAGTGGCAGGTGCCCGAGGCCCCACGCTTCTTCGAGGCGATGGTGCGTGAACGGCACTACTCCGAGGTCGCACGTATCGTGAGCCGCATCTGTGGCATCTGCTCGATCGGTCACACGCTCGCATCGGTGAAGGCGACCGAGGAGGCGCTCGGCATCGACGTGACGGCGCAGACCCGCAAGCTCCGTACCCTGCTCAAGCACGCCGAGAACTTCGACTCGCACGTCCTGCACGTCTACCTGCTGGTTGCGCCCGATCTGCTCGGCGCGCCCTCGGCGTTCGCTCTCGTGCCCACGCACGGTGAGGTCGTCGCTCGCGCGCTGCGGCTCAAGCGTCTTGGCCATGAGTGGGGCTCGATGATCGGCGGGCGCACGACGCATCCCACGACCGTCGTTCCGGGCGGGCTCACCAGGTTCCCGACTGTGGCGGAGCTCGTCGCGATGCGCGAGAAGATACTCGCCGCGATGCCCGATCTCGAGGCTACGCTCGATACCGTGGAGGCGCTCGCCGGCGGTATCCCCGCATTCGACCGGCCGACCGAGTACATGGCGGTCACCTCGGATGCCGAGTACGGGCTGTACGATGGCCGCGTGCAGACCATCCTGCCCGACGGGGACCGCGCGACCTACGCGGTCGCCGACTACCGCTCCTGCACGAACGAATACATGACCCCTCTGTCGACCGCCAAGTACGCGAAGAATCGGCTCGACAGTTACGCGGCCGGTGCGCTGGCGCGGTTCAACGTGAACTACGAGCAGCTGCGGCCGGAGGCGAAGTCGGTGGCCGAGCGCCTTGGGATCGCTCCGATCTGCACCAATCCGTACATGAACTCGGTCGCGCAGGTCGTCGAGATCGTTCACTCGGCCTACGAGGGGTTGCGGCTGATCGAGGAACTCATCGAGGAGGGAGTCCGACACGAGCCGCTCGTCGAGCCGACCCGGTTCACCTCGGGCGCATCGGCTGTCGAGGTTCCGCGTGGCATCCTGTTCCACGAGTACAGCTACGACTGGGCGGGCTTCTGCACCTCGGCGAATTGCATCATTCCCACAGGACAGAATCACGCCAACATCCAAGCGGATTTCAATGCCCTGCTGCCGTGGCTGCTTGAGGCCGGCAAGACCGAGAAGGAGATGCGGCTCGCGTTCGAGATGCTCGTGCGTGCGTACGATCCCTGCATCTCGTGTTCCACGCACTACCTGGACGTGGAGTTCGTGCGCTAGGCGTGCGCTACCTCATCGGAATAGGGAACTACTACGGTCTCGACGATTCGATCGGCCTGCGACTGGCGGAGTGGATCGGCGATCGGGAGCTTCCCGAGGGGTGTCGCGCGATAGACCTCGGCGGGAACCTGCTAGACGTGGTTCACTACCTCGGCGCCGATGTAGAACGCGCGCTCATCGTGGATTCGGCGCGTATGGGTCTTGAGCCGGGCGACTACGCCTTCTTCAGCCCGGATCAGGTCGCAAGCCGCAAGCAGACCGGCGGTGTCAGCACACACGAGGGCGACCTGATGAAGGTACTGGAGTTCGCGGCCGCGACGGGTGAGCTGCGCGCGCCAGTCACGATCATGGGCATCGAACCGGCAGCGATCTCTGACGAGCCTGGGCTCTCGGAGGTCCTGGCCGCGCGCTTCGACGAGTACGTGGGCGCGGCGATGGAGTTCCTCACGACGGGGGACTGACGGGCCGAGCTGCGCACAGCGGTGCCCGTCGCGCATGATCGGTGCAAGCTTGCGGAAAGGTTCTGGCAAGACGTGTGTGAGAGGCTCCCTTCGTCAGACGACGAGGAGGGGCGATGCTGCACGGTGCACAACAGTCCTCGGAGGACCCGCGTGATCTGCTTCTGCAGGGATGCGCTGAGGGACTTTCGGATGCAGGCCTTCTGTCGGTGATCGTAGGCGAGCGGGCCGCTGTGACGATCGGGGAGCTGCTCTACGGGGCGGGACTGTCGACCGGCCTGTGGTCACTGACGGGTGAGGATCTCGTGTCGATCGACGGGGTTGGGCCCGCGGGGGCGGCGCGGGTTCTCGCGTGCAGGGAGATGGGCCGCCGGGCGGGATCCGTACGGCACGATGGGCGTCCCGTCGTGTCCACACCGGAAGACGTCGTGCAGTTGTGCGGCCCCAGACTCGCGGGCCTTGACCGCGAGCACTTCTGGGTACTCGCTCTGAACACCAAGAACCGGCTGATCCGTATGCTTGAAGTGTCGGTGGGCTCGCTGAACGCGACCATCGTCCACCCGCGCGAACTGTTCAAGGATGCTGTGCGGGTCTCGGCGGCCTCGGTCGTGGTCGTCCACAATCACCCGAGTGGTGACCCCTCACCATCGGGTGCCGATATCCAGCTCACACGGCGTCTCATCAAAGCCGGCGACGTTCTTGGGATCGACGTGCTCGACCACGTCATCATCGGCGACGGCGGCGAGTACACGAGCCTTCGGGACCTTGGGCACATGTGAGTCATCACGTACCCGGACGCGGGGCTCGTCGCGTGTCGGCCACGCCTGATACCTGCGGAGATATCGTGTGGCGCCGCCGTCTGGTCGAGTCGTTGTGATAGACTTCAGCCGTACTCTGATCGCCGGCCCGGTCCTAGAAGGTCCTGGGTCGGTTTTGGCATGGGCCACACGGTGGCTCGCGCACGTCGGAGAGCAGTGAACGCCGAGACAACAAGAAGGAGCGACCGTGTCGCTTGTCGATATGTTCTTCAACTCATGGGGCGGCGACATGGCCGTCGACCTCGGCACGGCGAACACGCTCGTGTCGGTCAGAGGTCGGGGCATCGTCCTCATCGAGCCATCCGTGGTGGCTGTAGAGAAGGACACGAAGCGCGTGTTGGCCGTTGGTATCGAGGCCAAGCGCATGCTTGGACGTACTCCGGGCAGCATCGTGGCGATCCGTCCACTCAAGGACGGCGTCATCGCCGACTTCGAGGTCACCGAGGCGATGCTTCGCTACTTCATCAACAAGACTCGCGTGAAGCGCTTTCCGTGGCAGCCGAAGCCGCGCGTCGTCGTCTGCGTACCGTCGGGTGTCACCGAGGTCGAGAAGCGCGCCGTGTTCGAGGCGACCATGTCGGCCGGAGCTCGCCAGGCGTACCTGATCGAGGAGCCGATGGCCGCTGCTATCGGCGCCGGTCTGCCGATCCAGGAGCCCACGGGTTCGATGGTCGTCGACATCGGGGGCGGTACCACTGAGGTCGCCGTCATCTCGCTGGGCGGCATCGTGGTCGCCCAATCGATCCGCATCGCCGGCGACGAGTTCGATGAGGCGATCATCCAGCATGTGAAGAAGGTCTACAACGTACTCATCGGCGAGCGTACTGCGGAAGAGATCAAGTTCGAGATCGGCAGTGCGTGGCCGTTGCTGGAGGAAGTCGACGTCGAGGTTCGCGGCCGCGACCTGCTCACTGGTCTGCCACGCACCATCACCATGGAGTCCGAGGAGATCCGCGAAGCGGTGGAAGAGCCGCTCGCGGCCATCGTCACCGCCGTCAAGGGCACGCTGGAGAAGACGCCGCCCGAGCTGGCCAGCGACCTCATGGAGTACGGCATCGTGTTGACCGGCGGCGGCGCGCTCCTCAAGGGTCTCGACGAGCGGCTGCGCAACGAGACGGGCATGCCCGTCCACGTCTCCGATAGTGCCCTCACCAACGTCTGCGACGGTTCGGCGCAGGCACTCGAGGAAATCGACGCGCTGAAGAAGGTGCTCCAGGGCGGTCGCTAGGCCGTCCGATCGCGCCATGAAGTTGCCACAGCCCGAGAAGTCGTCGGCCCAGCCAGGGCTCCTCATCCTGTTCATAGCATTGGCATTCGTGCTGATCACGGTCTGGTACCGAGAGGGCGAGCGCGGTCCGGTGCACCGGTTCCAGAACGCTGCGCACGCGGTCGCGGCGCCCGCGAGCGCCGCGGGCGAGTTCGTGACCCGACCGGTTCGCGGGTTCTTCGCATGGGCATCGGACCTCGGAGTCTCCCGCAGCCAGCTCGAGACTCTGCGTACGCAAAACGACGAGCTGCGCAAACGAGTGGCCGATCTCGAAGAGGCGCGGCTTGAGAACGAGCGGCTCAAGGGGCTCGTCGACTTCGTGCAGACCAGCAACACCGCAGCCGTGGGCGCCCGCGTCATCGGACGGCCGACCAACTCGTGGGAGGGAGTGATCACCATCGATCGCGGCACCGCCGACCAGGTCAAGCCCGGCATGCCCGTCGTCGGCCCGGCAGGACTGCTCGGTCAGACGGTTGACGTGACCGAACATTCGGCGCGCGTGCGGTTGATCACGGACCCGAATTCGGGCGTTGCGGCGATGCTGCAGAGCGAGCGGGCCGAGGGCATCGTCCACGGATCGATCGATGGCGAGCTCTCGCTGGACTTCGTGAGCACCGAGACGACCGTGCGGGCGGGTGATGTCGTCATCACCTCGGGTATCGGAGGCGTATATCCCAAGGGCCTCATCATCGGCGAGGTCACTGACGTGAAGAAGACGCCCTCGGACCTCTACCAGAGCATCGAGTTGTCGCCGCCGGGGCGCCTGGCGGGCCTAGAAGAGGTGCTCGTGCTCATCGGCGCGACGCCTCAGACCGATGTCGGGAACGGTGAATGATGCGAAGAATGATCCCCACCATCGTCGCTGTCCTGGTCGCCGGGCTGCTTCAGGCCGGCTTGGCTCCTTACATGGCCATCGGGGGCATCGTGCCGAACTTCTTCTTGCTCGTGGTCGTCACGCTGGCGCTCGTTGAGGGGCCTACGGCGGGGTCCACGGCGGGATTCGTCTGCGGACTGATGTTCGATGCGCTCGGCACCGGGCCGGTCGGCCCGATGGCGTTCGTCCTTGCGGTCACCGGCTACTTGGCGGGACAGCTGCACGAGAACATGTTCGCCGAGGGATGGCTCCTTCCGATCACGGTGCTCGGGGCCGCAGCGCTTGGGGCCGAGGTCGCGTACGGTCTGATACTCAACCTGCTCGGTTCGGGCGGCCCGTTCTGGCAGACGTTCGTGACGAAGATGCTTCCCGCCGCCATCTACAACACCGCGCTCGCGCTGCTGGTGTATCCATGGTTGGCGCGCATCTTGCGCAGGGACCGCGCAATGACGACGTTTCGACGGCTCGCCTAGTCGACCGTACCCTCGGTCGCCTCGGCTCGATCTGAAAGCGACACACGCTTGCCCACATTCCGCCAACAGCTCAAACCCAGGTTCGCCATTCTCGGCCTCGTGGTCGTGCTGGTACTTGGCCTGCTGCTCGCGCGGCTATGGACGATGCAGGTGCTGCAGGGCTCAGCCTACACCGCGCAGTCCGAGGAGAACCGCGTCCGAGAGGTGACGGTGGAAGCGCCGCGAGGCCGCATCCTCGATCGCAAGGGCCGCCCGCTCGTCACAAACCGTGCGACGAAGGCGGTCGTCGTTCTGCCGTCGGCGTCAGAGGACACGACGTTGATGAATCGGCTCTCCATCGTCCTATCGATGCCGGTCGCCGACATCAAGGAGAAGGTCTCCAGCGTACGGGAGTCGGCGCTGACGCCTCGCACGGTCGCCATCGACGTACCTATGAGCACCGTTGCCTACATCGAAGAACACCCGACCGAATTCCCCGGCGTCGAAGTGCGCGTGCAGGCGGTTCGGCGCTATCCGCAGGGCAAGCTGGCCGCCCACGTACTCGGCTATACCGGTGAGGCCAACGACAGCGAACTCAACGCCGAAGGCAGCACGTTGGTGCCGGGCGACATCGTCGGCAAGGCGGGCGCAGAGGCGCAGTTCGAGAACGTCTTGCAGGGCGACCGCGGCCGCCGCGTGCTCGAGGTCGACGCCCGGGGCACCCCGCACAAGGTGCTCGAGGATATCGCACCCGTCGCCGGCAGGGATGTCCAACTCACCATCGATTCCAAGGTCCAGAAGGTCACCGAGAAGGCGCTCGCGCAGGCTCTCGAAGACGCTCACAACGACGGGTTCCCGAAGGCGCGTGCGGGCGCTGCTGTTGCGATCGACGTCCGTACAGGTGAGGTCCTCTCGATGGCGAGCCTGCCCACCTACGACCCCAAGGTGTTCCTTGGTGGTGTCTCGGAGAAGACCTGGTCGCAGCTCACGGACAAGAAGTCGGACTACCCTCTCACGAACCGGGCGATCCAGGCGCAGTATCCGGCGGCGTCGACCTTCAAGGCCATCACGGGGCTTGCCGGTCTCGAGAATGGCATCATCAGCCCGGTCACGACCTACATCTGTGAGGGCCGGTGGACCGACATGGGCGCACAGTGGAAGAAGTGGTGCTGGAACCACTACGGTCACGGGGCGGAGTCGTTCCGCGATGCGGTCGCCGACTCGTGCGACGTGTATTTCTACAACGTCGGCTACAAGTTCTACAAGATGGGCGGCGAGAAGTTCCAGAAGTTCGCGCGTAGGTTCGGCTTCGGCGCCGACAGCGGCATCGATCTTCCGGGTGAGGCATCCGGACGGGTGCCTGACGCCGAGTGGAAATCGAGCTACAACGAGAACTACCCGGAGATGCAACGGTGGCTTCCGGGCGACACGGTCAACCTGGCGATCGGCCAGGGCGACCTGCTCGTGACGCCGCTGCAGATCGCGGATGCGTACGCGGGAATCGCCAACGGCGGGAAGGTCATGCGCCCGCACGTGCTGAAGCAGGTGCTCGGGCCCAACGGCAAGCCGGTCATCAAACAGAAGCCCGAGGTCGCGTTCGACACGAAGACGAAGTCTCGAAACCTTGCCACCATGCGAAGCTCGCTGCTCGCAGTCACGCAGGGCGGTACCGCCCAGCCGGTGTTCCAGACGTTCCCGATCAGTGTCGCCGGCAAGACCGGCACGGCTCAGGTGTACGGCAAGGATGACATGGCGTGGTTCGTCGGGTTCGCGCCCGCGAGCAAGCCGAAGTACTGCGTCGTCGTGGTTGTGGAGCAGGGTGGTCACGGCGGCTCCGTGGCCGGACCGGCAGCGCGCCAGATCCTCGCGTCGCTGCTCGGCGAGCGCATCACGCACGTCACCGCTACCGACCAGTCGAGGTAGCGGATGAACGAACGCAAGCGACTGTGGTTCGTCAACTGGCCACTCCTGGCGATCGTGGCGCTTCTGGCGCTGTACGGCAGCGTCATGGTGCAGTCGGCCACCGCCGGCATGACGGGCGGTGCGGGGCTGTTCAAGCGCCACCTGTTCGGGTTGGCACTGGGGCTCATACCGCTCGTTGTCGCATGGGCCTTCGATTACCGGCGTTTCGCGGGATGGGTCGGGCCGCTCCTGTTTCTGGATGCGCTCCTGATCCTTTCGCCACGGATCCCGGGCCTCGGGACCACCGCGAAGGGCGCTACTTCCTGGCTCGCGGTCGGGGGCTTTCGGCTCTTCCAGCCGTCTGAGCCCGCCAAGCTCGTCACCATCATCGTGATGGCGGTGGTCATCGCGAGCTACAAGGGCAACATCGAGCGTGGGCGAGACCTGGCCAGAGTGCTCGGCATACTGGCCGTCCCGCTCGGACTCATACTGCTGCAGCCCGACCTCGGCACCGGCCTGGTGTTCGTCGCGATCACTGCAGGCATGTTGTTGATCGGCGGGCTCAAGCCGCGGTGGTTTCTCGTTCTCGCGCTGGTCGGGGCCGTGCTGGTCGGCACATTGTTCGGTATGAACGCTGCGCTCAACCGGCTGCTCGATCGTGGCCCGTACGATCCGGCCTACATCGCGGCCGTGGAGTCCGGTTCGCAAGAGCAGCTTGACGCCGTTGACGACACCAGCGTGCTGATCAAGCGGTACCAGATGAACCGGCTGCTGGTCTTCCTGGATCCCACCCGCGACTCGAAGGGCGCCGGCTACAACCTCGAGCAATCCAAGATCGCGATCGGATCCGGCGAGCTTACCGGCAAAGGGCTCAAAGAGGAGAGCACGCAAAGCAACCTGCGGTTCTTGCCTGAGCCGCACACCGACTTCATCTTCTCCGTCACCGGTGAACAGCTCGGCTTCATGGGCGGCGTACTCCTGCTCGCGCTGTACTTCGCGCTGCTGATCACCGCGTTGGAGATCGCGGCCCAGTCACGCGACCTGTTGGGCTCGCTCATCGTCGCAGGTATCATCTCCATGTGGACGTTTCAGATACTCGAGAACATGGGCATGACCATGGGGCTCATGCCCATTACCGGCATCCCGCTGCCTTTCATGAGTTTCGGGTCGTCGTTCATGATCACCAACATGGCCGCCGTGGGTATGCTCCTGTCCGTGTGGACACGGCGCCAAGGCGTCCCCGGATTCTGATCCGCCGAGAGGACTGCAGATGAAGCTCCCCATCGACCCCCGGGACATCATGAGTTCGGGCCAGAAGATCGCCGAGGAACGCGAGCGGTTCGTACGAATCGCGGTCTTCGTGGATGTCGAGGCGCCCGACGAGCTCGTCGATGTGGTGCAGGAAGCGCTGAGGCCGCAGTCCTCGCGCGCACGGTTGCATGTCGAGGCGGTCGCGCCGGGCGAGGCATTGCTCGTCGATGACTCCGCGGACGCGGTGGTCGCCATCACCGGACCCGGCGACACGCTCAAGGCCTCGCTCGCGCGCAGTCGCGAGAAGTTCGTGCCCACCGTCGTCCTCGCGTACAACGAGCACTCAGACGTTGTCTCGCGGCGGCTCGCTCATCCCATTCTCGACACGATCACCGACAACAAGCTCGATGACTTCCCTCCGAAGTTGGGGGCATGGCTCGCCGACCGCGTCAGCGGTAAGCGTCTCGCGCTCGCCTCGAACTTCGCGCTCGTCCGCAAGGCGGTCGCCGTCGAGGCGGTCAAGTCGACCTCCTTCCAGAACGGCGTCATAGGTGCGGTGATGATCATCCCGGGCGCCGACCTGCCGATCATGACGGCCAACCAAGCCAAGATGGTGCTCCAGATCGCCGCCGCGTACGGTGTGCCGCTCGGAGCCGAGAGGATCAAGGAGCTCGCGGCCGTCGTCGGTGGGGCGTTCACGCTCAGGGCCATCGCGCGCCAGTTCCTGGACTTCGTCCCGGGTATCGGCTGGGCGATCAAGGGCGCGGTGGGCTACTCCGGCACCCTGGCGATGGGGTATGCCGCCATAGAGTACTTCGAGGGTGGCGCCGACCTGTCGGGTCTGGCCGACAAGCTGAAGGAGGCGCGTGACAAGGCTGTCGAGACGGCAGCCCGTACGCGCGATCGCTTCACGGGGCACCCCGAGGATGCGGGCCCCATTCCGGCTAACGCCTACGTCGTCGCGTCCGCATCGGAACGTGCCGCTGCGGGTTCGGACGCATCGCCGCACGGTGTCGACGCGATCGTGGCCGTCGGCACTCAGCCCGAACAGGTGACCCTGTCGGATGCGGTGGGTGGCGAGGTGCCCCAGGCGGGCGCATCAGAGGGGCCCGTCGAATGACTCAGGCCGATCTGTGGCTGCGAGTCGAACCGCTTCTCGGAAAGGTAGAACGGCCGGCGCGCTACGTCGACCGTGAGTGGGGCGCGTCTCATCGCGCCGACTGTGACTACCGAGCGGTGCTCGCGTATCCCGATACCTACGAGATCGGACAGGCCAACCAGGCGATCGCCATTCTCTACAACACGCTGAATGCGCTGCCGGGCGTATCGGCGGAGCGCACGTATCTGCCGTGGCTCGACATGATCTCGCTGATGCGCGACGCGGGTGTTCCGCTGTTCTCGCTGGAGTCGTGCGAGGCGGTGTGCGAGTTCGACCTTCTGGGAATCACGGTTCCCTACGAGCTCACCTACACCAACATCCTCGAGCTTCTCGACTTGGCAGGGGTGCCGCTGCGTTCGCGGGACCGTGGTGATCGGCATCCGCTTGTGATCGGCGGCGGGCCTTGCGTGTACAACCCGGAGCCGTTCGCCCCCTTCTTCGATGCGATTCTGATCGGCGAAGGCGAGGAGGCGCTCCCGGAGATCGTCTCCTGTCATCGCCGAGTCAAGGAGTCGGGCGGCACCCGTTCGGAGTTGCTGGCGGCAGTCGCACGTGTCCCAGGCGTGTACGTGCCGTCGTTGTACGAGGTGAGAAGAGACGAACGCGGCGGCTTGCTGGGGATGGTGCCCGTACACGACGCACCCGCGTGTGTCCGCAAGCGCGTCGTCGCCGATCTCGATCGCGTTCGGCCGCCTGTTGAGACCATCGTCCCCTTCATGGACGTGGTGCACGATCGGTTCGCCGTGGAGGTGCTTCGCGGGTGTACGAGGGGTTGCCGGTTCTGCCAGGCGGGCATGGTGTATCGGCCGGTCCGGGAGCGTGCGGCCGACTCCATCGTCCGCGATGTGATGGCGGGCCTTTCGTGCACCGGGTATGACGAGGTCTCGCTGACGTCGCTCTCGACCACCGACCATTCCGAGCTCGAGCAAGTCCTGCGTCGTCTCCAACGGAGGCTGGAGGGGAGTGGGGTCTCAGTGTCGCTTCCGTCACTGAGGGTCGACGCCTTCGGAGTTGAGATGGCCCGGCTTGTATCGGCGGGCGGGAAGAAGAGCGGTCTGACGTTCGCTCCCGAAGCGGGCACGCAGCGGATGCGCGACGTTGTGAACAAGAACGTCACCGAGGAAGACCTGCTCGGCTCAGTCGAACGCGCGTTCAACGCCGGGTGGCGACGCGTGAAACTCTACTTCATGATCGGTCTTCCGACCGAGACGGACGACGACATCCGAGGCATCGGGCAACTCGTCGGCAGGGTGCTGAACGTCGCGCGAGCTGCCACGCCGCCGGAACAGCGTGGCGGGCTGCGGGTCGCGGTGTCGGTGTCCACCTTCGTTCCCAAGGCGCAGACGCCGTTTCAGTGGGAGGCGCAGATCCCGCTTGAGGAAGTGCGGCGACGGCAGGCCGTGCTGCGGGATTCGATGCCGCGCAAGGGTGTCGAGTTGCACTGGCATGACTCCGATGTATCGATGCTCGAAGGTGTCATGGCTCGCGGCGGACGTGAAGTCGCCGATGTGATCGAGGCGGCGTGGCGTGGCGGGGCCGTGTTCGACGCGTGGACCGAGCGCTTCAAGCTGGCGCGTTGGAAGGAGGCTTTCGACACGGTGGGAGTGGATCCGGCGTGGATCGCCAACCGAGTGCGCGCGACCGATGAACCGTTACCGTGGGACCATGTGAGCTCGGGCGTGTCGTCACGCTATCTCATCCGCGAGCGCGAGCGGGCTATCGAGGGCAAGACGACCCCGGACTGCAGCTTCACGGGCTGTACGGCGTGTGATGTGTGCGACGACCTCGGCGTCGACATCGCGCTGGCAGGTGATGCGCGTGGCTAATGGCGAGTTTCGACTGCGCATCCGCTACGGCAAGGTGGGTCGCCTGCGCTGGCTGTCGCACCTCGAGGTGATCCACTCGCTCGAGCGTGCGATCCGGCGGGCCGGACTGCCGTACGCGATCACCCAGGGCTTCAGTCCGCACATGAAGGCGGCGTTCGGTCCCGCACTCCCGGTGGGAACGGCTGGAGAGAACGAGTACCTCGATGTGTGGCTGACGCGCTACACTGACAGCGAGGAGGCGCTGCGACGGCTCGTGGAGTCGACGCCCGCCGACCTCGCACCGCTGCAGGGGGCGTACGTCGCCCACAAGGCGCCGTCACTGACGGCAGCGATCACGATAGCCCGTTACGTCGTGGATGTGGTCGGAAAGGAGTCATCGGAAGAGGACGTGCGATCGGCGCTCGAAAGCCTGATCGGCACGGGGACGCTGGACGTAGAGCACAAGGGCAAGCACAAGGTTTTCGATCTGGCGCGTTGCCTCCCGGAAGGGGCGCGTGTCGAGGATCGGTCGGATGGCTCGAGGGTGTTCCTCACCGTCCGCATGGGAGCACAGGGCTCCCTCCGCCCCGAACTGCTCGTGCGTGAGGCGCTCCGTGCGGCATCGCTTGAAGGTGTCGTATCGCACACGACACGCACAGACACTCTGATCGAGTCCGACGAGGGGGTCTGGGCGCGTCCTGTGTGATGGGAGTGCCCACCTGTGGCCGCACCAGTACGCGAGATGCTCATCTCGCACGATAGCAACGAGACCCGTGTCGCTCTGCTTGAAGACCGGGAGCTCGTAGAACTCTACATCGAGCGCCCGAAACGCAGCGTCGTCGGCAACGTCTACCTGGGGAAGGTCTCTGACGTGCTGCCCGGGATGCAGGCAGCATTCGTCGACATCGGCCTTGAGAAGAACGCGTTTCTCTACGTGGACGAAGTCGTGGCGCCCGAGGGGCTCGAGGGAGTGCCCCGCCGCGACATCCAGAGCCTGCTCAGGCCCGGTCAGCAGGTGATGGTCCAAGTCATCAAAGACGCCATGGGCACCAAGGGCGCTCGCGTCACCACGGAGATCACCCTTCCCGGACGATTCCTCGTGCTGATGCCGTTCTCGGAGTTCGTGGGTGTGTCCAAGAAGCTGCCGGAACCTGAGCGCGACCGGTTGCACGACATCATCAAGACCCATGTGCCGCCCAAGATGGGTGTCATCGTCCGCACGGTGGCGCAGGGCGCGTCCGCGCGTGACCTCACCAGCGATCTGGAGTTCCTGCTTCGCCTGTGGAAGCGGGTCAATCACCAGTCGACCGAGGCGCTGGCTCCCGAGGTCATCTACACCGAGATGGACCTGGCGTTGCGGCTCGTACGCGACGTCTTCTCGGAGGACTTCAAGCGCCTGACCGTCGACGACAAGCTGACCTACGAGAAGGTCACGTCGTTCCTCAAGAAGGCCTCACCCGGCCTCGTGCGGCTTGTCCATCACTACCGCGAACGTACGTCGCTGTTCGAGGCCTACGGGCTGCAGCCAACGATCGACTCGGCGCTCAAGCGCACCGTAGCGCTGCCGAGCGGCGGTTACATCACCATCGACAAGACCGAGGCGCTTACAGCGGTCGACGTCAACACCGGACGGTTCGTCGGCCGCAAGAACCTTGAAGAGACGATCGTGCGCACCAACCTCGAGGCTGCTGAGGAGACCGTACGCCAGCTGCGGCTGCGCGACATCGGCGGAATCATCGTCGTGGACTTCATCGACATGGAGGACGCGTCGCATCGTGCGCTGCTCCAGACGCGCCTGGCTGCCGCACTCGAACGCGACCGGACCAAGACCCGCATCAGTGAGGTCTCCCGGCTGGGACTGGTGGAGATCACCCGCAAGAACGTGACGGACGGCCTGTACGGCGTGCTCACCGAGCCGTGTCCCCACTGCGGAGGGGAGGGTCGCGTCGTCTCGCGCGCAACCCGCCGCATCGCCGTCGAACGTCGCATGCGTGAGATCCTGCGAGCCGGCAAGTCGAACGCGTACCTGTTCGGTCTCAATCCGCAGACCTACGAGCTCGTCACGGCACCCGGGCTGAACACCGCTGCCGCACTTCGAGCCGAGACAGGCAAGCAGGTCTCGATCGTGGCCGATGACGATGCTGCCCCCACGGAGGTCCGCATTCTCATCGAGGGTCGGACCGGTTTGCTCCGGCGGGCGTTCGACTGACGCGGGGGCGTGCGAACGCCCGGTGCCGTGGGTGGGTCGACGACTCGTTGACGCTGCGCAAGGACCCTGCTAGCATACTTCCTCGCGCATTCGAACGAGTGGAAGGTTCCCGCATGTACGCAATCGTTGCCACCGGCGGCAAGCAGCTCAAGGTCGCAGCCGGCGACGTCGTCACTGTTGAGAAGCTCGACGCCGCTGTCGGCGAGAGCGTCACATTCGACGTCATCTTCCTGGCTGACGGTGAAGAGATCACCGTCGACCCCGCTGCTCTTGCCGACGTCAAGGTCACCGGTGAGGTCGTTGAGCAGTTCAAGGGCGAGAAGGCCATCATCTTCAAGTTCAAGAAGCGCAAGGGCTACAAGCGCCTCAAGGGCCACCGCCAGAACCTGACCAAGGTTCGCATCACGGACGTGTCCGCTGCGGGCGAGAAGCCCAAGGCCAAGAAGGCCCCTGCCAAGAAGGCTGCCGAGAAGGTCGAGGCTCCCGAGGAGACCGTCGCCGTCGAGGCTCCCGCCGCCGAGCAGGAGTAAGGGAGAGATCGAGAGATGGCACACAAGAAAGGTCTCGGCTCCACAAAGAACGGTCGCGACTCCAAGGCCAAGCGCCTGGGCGTGAAGCGTTTCGCGGGCCAGGAAGTCAATGCCGGCACGATCATCGTGCGCCAGCGTGGTACCCACATCCACCCCGGTGACAACGTGGGTCGCGGTGGGGATGACACGCTGTTCGCCCTCACGGCGGGCGTTGTCGAGTTCACGCACGGCCTGAAGCGTCGCGTGCACATTCGACCGTTCGAGGCCTAAGAGGTCCGACCGACGACGCGTCACCACACTTCGTAACGTCGCGAGCCCTCCGTCCTGATCCAAGGGGCGGGGGGCTTGTTCGTCTAGAATGACAGCCGTGCATCAACTCACAGGGAGCAGGCACCTTAGGTGTTTATCGACGAAGTCAAGATTCACGTCAAAGCGGGCGACGGTGGCGCGGGATGCATGTCGTTTCGCCGTGAGGCCCATGTGCCCAAAGGCGGCCCCGACGGCGGTGATGGCGGCCGTGGCGGAGACGTCGTGCTCGTTGCCGATCCCTCCGTGTCCTCTCTGCTCGAGTACCGATTCAAGATCCATCACAAGGCACAGCGCGGCACTCACGGAAAGGGCCAGAAGCTCAACGGGGCGCGCGGCGAGGATCTGGTCTTGAAGGTCCCGCTCGGGACGATAGCCCGGGATTCCGAGACCGGCACCGTGTTGGGCGATCTGACCGCCCCAGGGCAGCGCCTCGTCGTGGCGCAGGGAGGGTACGGAGGGCGCGGCAACCCGCACTTCGTCACGCCGACGCGCAGGGCCCCCGCTTTCGCAGAACTCGGCGAACCTGCCGAGGAGCGTTGGATCGACCTTGAGATGAAGCTGCTCGCCGATGCGGCTCTCGTCGGTATGCCCAGTGTGGGGAAGAGCTCGCTCATCGCCCGCATGAGCGCCGCAAGGCCCAAGATCGCCGACTACCCGTTCACGACACTTGTGCCGAATCTGGGTGTGGTGAAAGCCGGCGGTGGCAGCTTCGTGGTCGCAGACGTGCCGGGTCTCATCGAAGGTGCGAGTGAAGGCAAGGGGCTCGGCCATGCGTTCCTGCGCCACATCGAGCGCACCGCACTGATCATGCATGTCGTCGATCTCACCGGCAGCTACGAGAGCCGAGACCCGCTGCACGACTACGACATCATCAACAAGGAGCTCGAACTCCATGCGGCGGAGCTGGTCGACCGCCCTCGCGTCGTCGTCGGCAACAAGGCTGACGTCGCGGGCACGGAGGAGGCGTCCGCACTGCTCAGGGAGCGCGCCGAGGCAGACGGGGTGCCCTACTTCGAGGTCTCGGCGGTCACGGGCAAGGGCATGGACCCCCTCATTCTGCGAGTGGGGGACATGGTGACTGAGCTTCGCACCTCCGCTGTCCGCGAGACCGTGGGGGACTCGCACCGCATCTGGACTCACGGGCGCGAGCGCAACAAGGAGTACACGGTCAAGAACCTCGGCGGCGGGGTCTTCCAGGTGGAGGGCCGTGGCATCGAGCGCATGGTGATCATGACCGAGTGGAACAACGAGGAGGCTATCGCGTTCCTCCAGAAGCGACTTGCCAAGGCGGGTGTCGAACGCGCGCTTGAAGAGGCCGGCGCAGTCGACGGCGACGAGATCAGAATCGTCGGACGGAGTTTCCATTTCGAGAGTGCCGTCGCCCGTGATCCCGAGATCGCCTACATCGAGGATGACTGGATCGATGACGAGGCGGAAGGCGACGAGAGATGAGCGCGAAGAGGATCGTCATCAAGGTCGGATCGTCGACGCTCACCAACGAGGCCGGCGGCATCGATCGGGAGTATGTCGACGATCTCGTTGCCCAGATCGACGATCTGCTGCACGGGGGAAGCGAGGTCGTGCTCGTATCGTCGGGGGCGATCGCTGCCGGTGTGGAGCGGCTCGGCCTCCCTGCACGTCCCACGGACATGCCAGGGCTCCAGGCAGCTGCATCGGTCGGTCAGGTCGCGCTGGTCGAGGTGTACGCCGAACGACTCGCGGCTCGGGAGCGCATCGCCGGTCAGGTGCTGCTGACGCGGCACGACACCGGGCACAGGGAGTCGTTCTTGCATGCCCGCGACACATTCGACCGCCTGTTGAGCCTACGTGCGGTCCCCATCGTCAACGAGAACGACACAGTCGCGGTGGACGAGATCAGGTTCGGAGACAACGACACGCTCGCCGCCCTCGTGGCCACGATGATCGGGGCAGACCTGGTCATCTTGCTCTCGGACATCGAGGGGCTCTACGATGCCGATCCTCGTCTCTCGACGGAAGCGACGCTGCTCGCCCAGGTCGATGAGCTGACCGCGGACATGGTCGCGGCTGCGGGCGGCGCGGGGACCGATGTGGGCAGTGGCGGCATGGCGACCAAGATCGAGGCGGCCCAGGTCCTGATGAAGGCCGGAATCCCGATGGTCATCTGCGACGGGCGACGCCCGGGAGTCGTGGTAGACGCCGCTCATGGCCGGGATGTGGGGACCGTCTTTGACGGCGGCGAGGGTTCGGTCGGCGCAAGGAAGCTGTGGATCGCACTCGGCCGCAGGCCTGCCGGTGAGGTCGTCATCGACGCGGGGGCCTGCGAGGCGCTTCGCACTCGAAACACCTCGCTCCTGCCCGCCGGGGTCCTGGCGGTGCGAGGCGCGTTCTCCAGCGGTGACTCCGTCGCCCTCGTTGACGGCGAAGGTACCGTTGTCGCACGCGGCCTCGCTGAGATCTCGTCGGCCCAGATCGAGCGGGTCAAGGGGCTCAAGTCCGCCGAGATCGCGGGCGTCGTGCCGGAGGTGGCAGGCAAGCCGGTGGTACACAGAGACCGCCTGGTCGTCCTGTGATGGCGCTCGCGTTCGGGCGTGCTGAGACCGATACAAGCGGGCGATGCGGTAGTATTTGGGGGTGCGCGGCTGCCGATTCGCGCACAAGCCGAAAGGGAGCAGGACATGTCTGACGTTCTTCGCTTGGCGCAGCGCGCACGTGTTGCCGCTACGTCACTCGCGATCACTTCGACCGAACAGCGCAATCGAGCGCTGCTGGTGATGTCGCACGCCCTGGTCGCGAAGCAGGACGAGATCCTCACCGCGAACGCTGCGGACATGGAGGAGGCTCGGCTCAAGGGCGTGCAGACGGGCCTGCTCGACCGGCTCGAACTCACGCCTGCACGACTCAAGTCCATGTCCGAAGCGCTCAAGGCGCTCTCGATGCTCTCGGATCCCATCGGCGAGGTCGTCGAGGGCTACACGCTTCCCAACGGTATCGAGCTGTCGAAGGTGCGCGTGCCGCTCGGCGTGGTCGCGATGATCTACGAGGCGCGGCCGAATGTGACGGCTGACGCGGCGGGCCTGTGCATCAAGACGGGTAACGCCGTCATCCTGCGTGGCGGCTCCTTAGCCCACCAGAGCAACCTCGCCCTGACGTCGGTGCTGGCCAACGCTGCCGAGAGTGTCGGGCTGCCTGCGGCGTCCATCCAGTGCGTCGAGACGACCGACCATGCCGCCGCCGAAGAGCTCATGGGGCTGTACGGGTACATCGACGTGTTGATCCCGCGTGGGGGCGCAGGTCTGATCAAGAGCTGTGTCGAGAACTCGAAGGTGCCGGTCATCGAGACCGGCACCGGCAACTGCCACGTGTACATCCACGAGGCCGCCGACGTGGAGAAGGCCCGTCGGATCGTCGTGAATGCGAAGTGCCAGCGGCCGAGCGTATGCAACGCTGCGGAGTCGCTGCTCATCGATGAGAGCATCCACGAGCAGGTGCTGCCCGGCATCCTGAAGGAGCTCGAAGAGAACGGAGTGACCATCTTCGCTGACGAGGCGACCCGTGCGCTTGGTGCGATCCATCGCATCGAGGCCGCCACGGAGGCGGACTGGGGCACCGAGTACCACGACCTACGGATGTCGGTGAAGGTCGTCTCGGGCCTGGATGAGGCGATCAGGCACATCAACACATACGGCACGAAGCATTCCGAGGCGATCGTCACCGAGGACTACTCCGCGGCGCGTCGGTTCCTGCATGAGGTGGACGCCTCGTCGGTGTACGTGAACGCGTCTACTCGATTCACCGACGGCGGCGAGTTCGGTCTCGGCGCTGAGATAGGGATCTCGACGCAGAAGCTGCACGCGCGCGGACCGATGGGCCTGACCGCGCTCACTTCCACCAAGTATCTGCTGATGGGGAACGGACAGATCCGCGAGTGAGAACCGGCGCGCGACTCGGCATCATGGGCGGGACGTTCGATCCCATCCATTTCGGTCATCTCGTCGCTGCTGAGGAGGCCTTGGTTCAGTTCAACCTCGATCGCGTCATCTTCATGCCAACCGGCCTTCCGGTGCTCAAGTCCGGTCAGCCGGTCACTCCCGCCGAGGACCGCTATCTCATGACCGTGTTGGCGACGGCTTCGAACCCCGACTTCGACGTCAGTAGGATCGAGGTTGACCGCCCGGGTCCGACGTACACCGTCGACACGCTCCGTACACTGCGCGACACGTGTGGGCCGTCTACGGACCTGTTCTTCATCACCGGCGCGGACGCGGTGTGGGACATCGTCACGTGGCGTGATGCCGAGTCGGTTGCCGATCTCGCCACGTTCATCGCGGCCACGCGTCCCGGATACGACCTCGATGCGGCGCGCAAGGCCCATGAGGATGCCGAGACGCGCTTTCGCATCGAGTACGTCGAGGTGCCGGCGCTCGCCATCTCCTCGACGGACCTGCGTACCCGGGTTCACGAGAAGCGGCCCATCAGGTATCTGACGCCCGAGCCCGTGGTCGCGTATGTCGAGAAGCACGGCTTGTACCGGGACGCGGGCTAGCCGTGGGCGCGCCCGACTACAGCACCGCTGCTGCCGCACTGCACGCTCGTCTCGGCGATGAGTCGTTTGCCCATTGCGAACGCGTCGCGGCGACCGCGGTGTCCCTTGCCGAGACGTACGGTGTGGATCGTGACCTGGCCGAGCTGGCGGGCCTTCTGCACGACTGGGATCGGGAGCGCTCGCCTGCAGAGCTCCTGGAGTCCGCGGAATCGCTCGGCCTGACGTCGGGCGATGCGGACGTGCGCGTGCCGTACCTGTTGCACGCGCGCACCGGGGCAGAGGAGCTCGGCGTCGCGTTCCCCGGCATCGACCCCGCGGTCGTTCTGGCCGTGGCGCGGCATACCGTGGGAGCCGCGGCGATGGGTCCACTGGACATGGTCGTCTACCTCGCCGACATGATCGAGCCGGCACGCTCGTACGAAGGCGTTGACGCACTACGCGACGCGGTCGGAACGGTCGACTTGCCCGAGCTGTTCGCGCGCGGGTTCCAGCAGTCACTGGGACACCTCGTACGTGAGCGCCGGTGGATACACCCCGACACGGTCGCCGTGTGGAACGACCTGGTCGCAGGTGGTACCGATGAGTGACCCGCAGGATCGGCAGAGTGCCGGCGACTCGAAGCTGCCGAACGGCTACCGGTCGTCTCGGCGGGGGTCGAGAACGCTGAAGCAGGCGCGACGTGCCGAGAAGGCCGACCGCGTGGTCACAGGCCTCAACCGGTCGATGACGTCTCTGAAGAACGTGGGGTTCGTGATCGCCATGGCGTTGGGCGCCGTGCTCGCGGTCGTGATCGCACTGCTGCTGGTCGCGACCTTGATCAACGGCGTAGCGCGCTGGAATGCGGCCCGGAAGGCGTCGATCGCCGCGAATGAGGCGCTCGAGAACCTGGCGGCCCAGGAGAACATACTGGTCATCGGCGAGGAGAACGGCAAAGCGACGGGCTTCCTTGCCATGCGCGTGGACACGAAGAGTAAGCAGATCTTCGGGATCGCGATTCCGGACGGAGCCTTCATCGAAGTTCCGGGGCAGGGGTTCGAGCGCGTGGGAGAGAGCTACCCGGCAGGTGCCCAGGTTTCGCTCGCCGCGATCTCGAACTACCTCACCGTGCCGTTCAAGAGCTACGTCGTCGTCCCAGCGTCGGCCTACTCGGCGTTGCTCGAGAACCAGACGACCAGCGCGCTCATGAGTTCAGTGACGCTGTCCAGTCTCACCGACGAGCAGCAGTCCGAACTGGCGGCGAGTCTCGCCGGCATCCCTGCCAAGAGCACGGCGTTCGTGCCGCTTCCGGTCAAGCCGATCAAGCTCGGGAGTCAGACCTACTTCGAGCCGCAGCGCGAGGAGGTGGCCGACCTCCTGAAGGCGTGGTGGGGAGTCGACCCCAACGCGGCTGAGCAGGTCACTCGCGTCATCGTGTACAACGGAGCCGGCAAGCCGGGCATCGCCGGTGACGCCGCCCAGGAACTGATCCGTGCGGGATTCCGCGTGATCGACACGAAGAACGCCGACCGGTTCGACTACAAGGACACGACGGTGATCGTGCAGCGCGGTCCGCTCGAGAAGGGCCAAGCGGTGGTTCAGGCGCTGGGAACGGGCATCGTGAAGCAGAAACGCACGGACGCGGACGTGTCCGACATCATCGTCATCATCGGCAAGGACTACACGGCCAAGCAGTAGCGGGCGATACTGCTCTACCTCCCGAAGGGATCTGAGTGAAGACATCCATGGATTGGGCGATCATCGCCGCTGAATCGGCCGCCGAGAAGAAGGCCGAGAACGTCGCAGTCATCGAGGTTGCGGAGCTCCTCGTCGTGACGGACTTCTTCGTCATCGCGACCGGTCGCACCGACACGCAGGTCAAGGCGATCGCCGACGAGGTCGAGCACGGACTCCTGGAGCGTGGTCGGATCAAGCCGATCGGGCGCGAGGGCGAGTCCGAGGGCAAGTGGATTCTGCTCGACTACGGCGACCTGGTGGTTCACGTGTTCCAGCCCGCCGAGCGCGAGTTCTACCGGCTCGAGCGGCTGTGGGGCGACGCGCCGCGCGTCTCGCTTCCAGCGGAGATCGTGAACGCTGTGGCCGTGGAGTCCGTTTCCGCTGCAGACGAGTCCTGACGAATGATGCGTGACGCTGTAGGCCGCTACGGTGTTCAGGCGGCCCTGCTCGCCGTGGCTGCCGTCTGGGGCTGGGCATTCGTAGCGGTCGCCGATGCGATAGCGCTCTACCCGATGTACGCCTTCCTCGCGTGGCGTTTCGCGCTTGCCTCCGTGGCGTTCGTGGTGTTCTACCCCCGGGTCCTGACGCGACTCACTCCCGCGAACCTGCGGACGGGACTGGTCGCCGGTGTACTCCTGGCGGGTGGCTACATCTTCCAGACATGGGGACTTGACGGTGCGACGAGGACCACGCCGGCCCGCGCTGCCTTCATCACGGGGCTCTACGTCGTCATCACCCCGCTCCTGCAAGCGGTCTTACTGCGAGTCCGACCGCGCAAGTCGACGCTCGTGGGCGGCGCCGTGGCGCTCGCGGGTCTGTGGGTCTTGTCGGGCATCGGTGCTCAGTCCGGCAGCACCTGGACGTTCGGGGACAGCCTCGTCGCCATCTGTGCCGTGATCTACGCGTTGCACATCATCGTGCTCGGCTCGACGGGGGAGCAACACGACGTGAGTGCGCTGACGCTGGTGCAGCTGTCGACGGTCGCTCTTGTCTGCACGGTGATGTCCCTGCTCACTGAGCACGCGTCGCTGCCTTCCGACCCGTCGGTGATCGGCGCGATCGTCATCACGGGTGTGTTCGCGTCGGCGGTGGCGTTCGTGATACAGACGTGGGCGCAGCGCAAGCTGCCGCCGTCACGCGTCGCGATCATCCTGGTCACGGAGACGGCGTTCGGGGGGTTGTTCGGCTGGGCCGCGGCAGGGGTGTGGCCGCCGCGCGAGATCGCTGGTGCCGCGATCATGTTCGTCGGTCTGGTCATATCCGAGGCGGTCGCGGCGATGGCGCCGAGTACCGAACATGTGGTGTTCGAACCGGCAGTCGAGGGCATGCCGGCCCCGGTGCTGGAAACGGCGTCTCCGCAGCTTGACGGGGGTGAACCGAGCGATGCCACGGGCTAGCGCACGGGGGTTGACCGAGTCCGACCCGCTGGTATACTAGCCCCTGCGCCTCTTCGGAGGCGGCTCGGAAGTGGGGCCTTAGCTCAGCTGGGAGAGCGCTTGGCTGGCAGCCAAGAGGTCAGGGGTTCGATCCCCCTAGGCTCCACCAACTTGCATCTTCGAACGCCCGCCGACATGCGTCGACGGGCGTTTTGCGTTGGTGCGCCACCTGCATTCGTCCGGCGCTATGGCGTAGCGGGCGGCGAGGCGCGTTTCGCCACGAACGCCGCTCCGCTAGAATCGCCTTTGCACCACATCCGGACCGTCGGGCCCAACGGGAGGCTACCGCGTGAGCGAGTTCGTCTACGATCCCCACCGCATCGAAGAGCACTGGCAGGCCGAGTGGGAGCGCGAGGGGCTGTATCACGCCCGCGAAGACACCGGGAAGCCCAAGAAGTACGTGCTCGAGATGTTCCCGTACCCTTCGGGTGACATCCACATGGGCCACGTGCGCAACTACACGATCGGCGACGTGATCGCGCGACAGGCGTCGATGGCCGGATACGAGGTGCTCCATCCCATCGGCTGGGACGCGTTTGGCCTGCCCGCCGAGAACGCCGCGATCAAGAGCGATTCGCACCCGGCGACCTGGACGTACGCCAACATCGACAAGCAGATGGCATCGTTCAAACGCATGGGCTTCTCGTATGACTGGGATCGCACCGTCAAGAGCTGTGACGTCGACTACTACCGGTGGGGCCAGTGGATCTTCCTCAAGATGTGGGAGCGTGGCCTTGTCGAGCGCAAGAGCTCGCCCGTCAACTGGTGCCCGAGCTGCGCCACGGTGCTCGCGAACGAACAGGTCGTCGGCGACGGCGTGTGCTGGCGCTGCAAGAGCGTGGTCACGAAGCGCGAGCTCGAGCAGTGGTACTTCAAGATCACCGACTACGCGCAACAGCTGCTCGACGACCTCGACGATCTCTCGGGGTGGTCGGAGCGCGTCAAGACGATGCAGGCGAACTGGATCGGCCGTTCAGAGGGTGCCGAGGTTGAGTTCAAGCTCTGCGACGAACTGGGCGTTCCGGGCGACGAGCGCATCACCGTGTTCACCACGAGGCCGGACACGCTGTTCGGGTGCACGTTCTTCCTGCTGGCACCGGAGCATCCTCTTGTGGCCACGCTGGTCCAGGGAACGCCGTACGCCGATGCGGTCGACGAGGTGGTCGCCGTTGCTGCGAAGGAGACCGCGGTCGAACGTCAGCTCGGCGAGCGGACGAAGCATGGTGCTTTCACGGGACGCTATGTCGAGAACCCGGTCAACGGTCAACGCGTGCCGGTGTGGGTCGCGGACTATGTCCTGATGGACTACGGCACCGGTGCTGTCATGGCCGTGCCGAGCGGCGATGAGCGCGACTTCGAATTCGCGCGCCAGTACGGCCTGCCGATCGTGCCGGTCGTGGTCACGCCCGAGCAGGTCGACTCGTGCTCGGTCGATGTGCTCGGTGAGGTGCCGCAGGAAGTCGACTGGGAGCAGGCGTACGCCGGTCCCGGCGTCATGGTGAATTCCGGCGCCTTCTCTGGCATGCAGGGAGGCAAGGCGAGCGAGGGCATGCACGCGGTCACCGCATGGCTTGCCGAGCGTGGACTCGGGCGGGAGTCGGTCAACTTCCGGCTCCGGGACTGGCTCATCAGCCGCCAGCGGTACTGGGGCAATCCGATTCCCGCGATCCACTGTCCCGCATGCGGGCTCGTGCCTGTCCCGGAGAGCGATCTGCCGGTCGTGCTGCCCATGGAGATCGACATCACGAAGGGCGAGACGCTCGCCGATCACCCCGAGTTCTACGAGACGACCTGCCCGAATTGTGGTGGCGCTGCCAAGCGTGAGACCGACACGATGGACACGTTCACGTGCTCGAGCTGGTATTACCTGCGTTACACCGATGCGCGCAACGACGCGATGCCGTTCTCGGCGGTCAACGCGGACCACTGGATGCCGGCCGATCAGTACATCGGCGGCATCGAGCACGCGATCCTGCACCTGCTGTATTCGCGCTTCTTCACCAAGGTTCTCGCCGACATGGGCATGCTCAAGGCTCGGGAGCCGTTCACCAACCTGCTCACGCAGGGCATGGTCAAGCTCGACGGGTCGACGATGTCGAAGAGCAAAGGCAACGTCGTCGCGCCTGAGGACATGATCGCGAAGTACGGATGCGACACCCTTCGAGCGTACATCCTGTTCATGGCGCCGCCGGACAAGGACCTCGAGTGGAGCTTCGAGGGTCTTGACGGGATGTTCCGCTTCATCGGCCGCGTGTGGCGCCTTGTCGCAGACATCGCCGAGGAGAGCGCGAGCGGTTGCGGTGTCGCCGCTGCCGGTGATTCCAGGAGCAAGAACCTCCACCGTGAGCTGCACCGGGTGATCGGCAAAGTGACCGAGGATATCGGCCGCTTCCAGTTCAATACCGCGCTGTCTGCGCTCATGGAGCTGACCAATGCGTCCTACGAGTACCGGCGCGAGGTCTCTTCGGGGATGCGCGATCTCGTCTTGCTGCGTGAGGTAGCGCAGTCGCTCACCCAGCTGCTGGCTCCCTTCGCGCCGCACGTCACCGAGGAGATGTGGCGCGCGGTACTGGGGCACGAGACGTCGGTCCATCTCGCGTCGTGGCCGGACTTCGACCCGTCCGCGTGCGTGGCCGACGAGACAGAGCTCGCGGTTCAGGTGAACGGGAAGGTGCGCGGCAAGGTCACGGTCGCAACCGACCTCGGCGAGGAGGACGTCATCGCGTTGGCGCTCGCCGCCGTCGCCACACACGTCGAGGGCAAAGACGTGAAGAAGGTCGTGGTCGTGGCGGGCAAGCTGGTCAGCATCGTAGTCGGCTGATCGTCCGGCACTCCTCACGGTCGTTCGCCCCCAGATGGTCAGACTCGGGTTGGTGTCCGTTCAGGCGCCAAGCGTACGGTGTCTCCGCGGGTCGGTTGAAGGCACGGCCCGCACTCATCGTCTGAAGCGCGACGCCCCCTCCGCCGTCGAGCGAAGGGGGCGTTTGCATGGGTTCAGGCTGGGAGGATCGCGTTCGTGAACTTGCCAAGCGGGCCGGCTTCGCGGGTGTGTCACCGCGCGTGCTGGTGGTCGCGGTAGGCCTGCTCTCTGTCATGGTCGCCGTCGCCGCGTGGCGATGGCTGCCGAGAGATCCGGGTGTCGAGGTCTCGCCGGGCGTGGCGGTGGCCACCGGCGAGTCGCCACCTGAGACGAGCGCAACCGGTGCGGCATCTGTGGTGTCGACTGTCACCGCACGAGTGTGGGTTCACGTCGTCGGCGCGGTGAGGAGGCCGGGTCTCTACGACCTCGGCCCTGAGGCGCGGGTGGAGGACGCCGTGGACGCGGCCGGTGGGCTGCTCGGCAACGCTGCACCCGAGGCGGTGAACCTCGCGCGCAAGGTGGCGGACGGTGAGCAGGTGGTCATCCCGACACAGGACGACGTTGCCGCTGGCCTGGGACCCGGCGCATCCGGGCCGACGGCCCAAGGCGCTGGAGCGCCCGCAGGGGCTGTTGGCGGCGCGTCCGGGCCGGTGAACATCAACACGGCTACAGCGGAGCAGCTTGACGCGTTGCCCGGGGTGGGTCCGGCCACGGCGACGAAGATCGTCGCAGATAGGGAGGCCAACGGCCCCTTCGTGAGCATCGACGACCTCGGGCGGGTGGCAGGGATCGGCCCCAAGAAGCTCGAGGAGCTCCGTGGCCTCGTCAGCGTGCAGTGAATCCGTTCCTGCCGAGGTCCGGCGTCCTTCGATCTCGCCGCTGACATGGGTTGCGGTGGCCGCATGGGTCGGTCTCGCGACGGCCGAGCGGCTGCAGTGGCAGCTCTACGCGGGCCAGGTGACCGGCGCGGTGTGGATCGCGGCGGCCGGCGTCGGCGGCTGTCTGATGGTGCTGCTCCGGTGGAAGCGTAGCGCGGTCGTGGGCCTGGCTGTAGCCGGTTTGGTCGCAGGCGTAGCCACGGGGTCGCTGTACTGGGCCGACTGGCGTGCGGACGTCGTCGCCCAAGAACGAGCGGATACCGCGCGTTGGACGGTCGAGTTGCTCGGTGATCCCTCTGCCGGACGCTTCGGGTCGACGTCGGATGCCCGCCTGCTCGACGGTCCGGCAGGCGGTGCGGAGGTGACGCTTCAGTGGCCTGAGAATGCCGTGCCCGCGGAACAGGGCGCGCGCGTGTCAGTCGTCGGATCGTTCAAACGGGCCGTGGACGACGAGCGAGGTCGGCGGATGATGCGCGCAGGTGTGATCGGGAGCATCCGGTTGCGCCTCTCGGAGAACCTGGGACGGGCCAGCAGCATCCGTGGACTGCTCGGAGGCGTGCGGGGCTGGGCGATAGCGAGCGTCGGAGCGGTCGCCGGACCCGGCGGCGACCTGCTGGCGGGTGTGCTGCTGGGCGACACCCGGCGCCTAGCCGGAACACAGGCGGACGCGGACTTCAAGACGACGGGGCTCACGCACCTCGTTGCGGTGTCGGGAAGCCATCTTGTCGTGGTGGCGGTCGTTGTGGGCGCTATTTGCGGCGCCGTAGGGCTCGGGCGGATACACCGCAGTGTCGTGGTGGCGGTGGTCGTCGGCCTCTACGTCGTGTTGTCGGGCGTGCAGCCGTCGGCGGTTCGCGCGTGGGTCATGTCTGTCGCGGTGGCGTGTGCGTGGACGTCCGGGCGCAGGGCAGGCGGCGCTTCAGCGCTGGCGGTCGCGACTGCGGCCCTGCTCGTGTCCTCGCCGACGAGCGCATTCGACCTGGGGTTCCGGCTTTCGGTCGCGGCCGTCGCGGGGCTGGTCCTCTTCGCACGGCTGTCGGAGGCGTGGCTGCTCGCCGCGACCGCGGGAAGGGTCCGCTGGCTCGCGTCGTCGGTCGCGCTGACGGTCACCGCCACGGCGGCCACGGTGCCGATAACCGCGCCGGTGTTCGGCATCGCATCGCTGGTATCACCGGCGGCGAACGTCGTTGCGGGACCGCTCGTCTCCGCTGCCCTGGTGGCGGGGCTTGCGGGGCTCGCGCTCTGTGCACTGCTGCCACCTGTCGGCGCCTTGGTGTTGCGGGCGGCGGCCATCCCTGCGGCGTGGTCGGTGAACGTGGCGCACTGGATGGCAGGCTGGCCGTACGCGGCGGTGCCTGTCGCCGTGTCGCCGATCGGCGCCGGAGCGGCGTGCATCGCGGGCGCGACGTTGGCGTGGACGGCGTGGCCTTCGCCGCGACCGGCGCGAGCACGCGCCGTACTTGGACTCGGAATCGCCTTCACGGCCGTGTTCGCGCTCGGGCCGCCCTCAGGGGTTGAAGCGGCGATCACCGTGCTCGACGTCGGGCAAGGCGACGCGATCCTCTTGCGAGACGGATCTGACGCCGTGCTCGTGGATACCGGACCGTCGGCCTCGTCGATGAGGGCTGCGTTAGGGCGAGCCGGCGTGCGCAGTCTCGATGCTGTCGTGATCACGCACATGCACGAGGACCACCACGGCGGGCTCGAGGCGCTTGAGGGGGTCGTGCGGATCGGTCGCGTGTACGTGCCGCTCGGCACCCTCAACGGTCGGTACGACGGACTCGACACCGCGTGCTCACTCGTGGGAACCGGCTCTGTCGCTGAACTGCATGCGGGTCAGGTGATGCGTGTTGGGGACATGACGGTGAGCGTGTTGTGGCCACGGGAGACCGTGGCGGATGCGGCGACCAATGAGGCGAGTGTCGTACTGAAGGTGAGTCGGGACGGCTTCACCGCTGTGCTCACGGGCGACGCGGAGGAGGACGTCCTCGAGCCGCTCCTGGCATCCGGTGCAGTAGGCGACATCGATGTGCTCAAAGTCGGCCATCACGGGAGCCGTGGCGCGGTGTCCGCTGCTGAGCTGAGCCTGCTGCGACCCGAATACTCACTCGTGAGCGTAGGCGTCGGCAACCGGTTCGGTCACCCGACACGCGAAACCCTCGACATGCTGGTCCGTGCCGGCTCGCGTGTCGTGAGGACCGACCTTTCAGGCGATATCGGGGTGATCCTGCATGAAGGTGGCAGGTATCGGATCCGGGCGGCGCGTGCGAACACGGCAGCCGAGATCGCGGCAGTGTGGCGGAGCCGGTTCGGGCGTGGTCATGAAGGGAATCGGTGTGCGACACTGGATGCACAACCCACCACGCACGTGACGCCCGTCCGCTCGCGCCCGGAGTCTCATGGCAAAACAGCTTTCAGAGTACAAGCCCGTCTACTTGATCTTCGGCGAACAAGAGCTCCTCCTCGAGCGCGCTCTCGACCAGCTCAAGCGCAATGTGGGCGAGCTTGCAGACCTCGACTTCAACTCAGAGACGTTCGATGGCGAGAACGCCGGCTCCGACGCGATCATCGCCGCGTGCAACACCTTGCCGTTCGCATCGGAGAGGCGCCTTGTCGTCGTGCGAAACGTCGACAAGATGTCCAAGGACGGACTCGAGGCCCTCGTGGCGTACGCCGAGAACCCCGCCGAGACTACGATCCTGGCGCTCGTGGCGAAGAAGCTGGCGAAGAACACGCGACTCTACAAGGCAGTCGACCGGCTTGGGGGACTCATAGAACGAGCCGCACCCAAGGCCAACGAGTTCCCACGTGAGGTGCAGAGTCTGTTCGCACGCAAGGGACGACGGGTCACGCTCGAGGGTGCGGAGCTGCTGGTCAATGCGGTAGGCAAGGATCTGCGTAGACTCTCCGTCGAAGTCGACAAGGCAGTCGCGTTCAACGGGTCCACGACCGAGCTTGGAGTGCCCGAGATCGAGGCGGTCGTTTCGCTGGCGTCGACCACGAGCGTGTTCGAGCTCGGCGCCGCGCTCGGTGATCGGGACGGAGTGCGGGCGCTGGCCCTGCTCGAGCGACTGCTCGGCGATGGCGAGTCGGTTCACGGGCTGCACGCCCTGGCGCTCCGCCAGATACGTGACCTCATCGCCGCGCGTGCCCTGCTGGACAGGGGCGAGGGATCGGTGGGTCAGATCGCGACGACGCTCGGCCGACCGGACTGGCAGGTGCGCAACCTGCCCAGGCAAGCCCGCGGATTCACGTCGGAGCAGCTCGTCGACATCTTGCGTAGCGCGGCGGAGGGTGAAGCGCACATGAAAACGAGCCGGGATCCCCGACTCGTCTTCGAGCGCTGGATTGTGAAGGTGTGCGGCTAGGCGGTGACGCCGTTCGCGGCCTTCATGATGCCGGACTTGCGGTTGGCGGCCTGCGAGGCGTGGATGACACCCTTGCTTGCGGCCTTGTCCAGCAGGCGCGAGGCGTCGAGCGCGGCGGCCTTGGCGCCGTCGGCGTCCTTGGCCTCGATCGCAGCGTGGACCTTCTTGATGGCGGTCTTGAGCTCGGACTTCACCGCACGATTGCGCTGGTGCGCCTTCTCGTTGGTGAGCACGCGCTTCTTCTGGCTCTTGATGTTTGCCACGTACGTGTTCCTCCGTTACTGGCTAGCGATGGTGCCCGTCGCAGTGGGGTGCGATGAACCACGAGAGTCTAGCACACGGCATCGGGTGTAGCCAACACGCTCCGCCCGATACAGCTCTCCCAAACTGACGCGTCCCTTGCTACACTCAACCGCTATGACTAACCCCTCTCACATACGCAACTTCTCGATCATCGCGCATATCGATCACGGCAAGTCGACACTGGCTGACCGTATCCTCGAGCTCACGCACACCGTGGAGTCGCGTGACATGATGGAGCAGGTCCTCGACTCGATGGACATCGAGCGCGAGCGCGGCATCACGATCAAGGCCCAAGCAGTTCGCGTCATGTACGACGGAGATGACGGGCAGACGTATCAGCTCAATCTCATCGACACCCCCGGGCATGTCGACTTCACGTACGAGGTCTCGCGATCTCTCGAGGCGTGTGAGGGCGTCGTGCTCGTGGTGGACGCCACGCAGGGCGTTGAGGCCCAGACCGTGGCGAATGCGCTCATGGCGATGAATGCGCACCTCGAGATCATCCCCCTCATCAACAAGATCGACCTGCCTGCGGCGGATCCCGAGCGGGTGCGGCATGAGATCGAGGAGGGCCTCGCGGTGCCCGCCGATGAGGCCGTACTCGCGAGCGGGAAGACCGGCGAGGGCGTGCATGAGCTGCTTGAAGCGGTCGTACGTCACGTGCCGGCGCCAGTCGGCGACTCGGCCGCGCCGCTCAAGGCGCTGATCTTCGACAGCTACTTCGATGCGTACCGAGGCGTAGTGGCGCTCATCCGCGTCGTGGACGGCGCTGTCTCCAAAGGCCTCAAGGTCCGGTTCATGGCGACGGACGTTGTGACCGACGTCGAAGAAGTGGGAGTCCGACGCCCTGCCAACGTGCCTGTGGACGAGCTCAACGTGGGTGAGGTCGGCTATCTGATCACCGGGCTGAAGGACCCGTCGCAGGTCAAGGTCGGCGATACCGTCACCCTCGCCAAGCACGGGGCGAGCGAGCAACTTCCCGGCTATCGTGACGTCAAACCGATGGTGTACACGGGTCTGTTTCCGATCGACGGCGACCAGTACCCCGATCTCCGCGACGCGCTCGACAAGCTTCGCCTCAACGACCCGGCGCTGCTGTACGAACCCGAGTCGAGCCACGCACTCGGGTTCGGCTTCCGGGTCGGGTTTCTCGGCCTGCTGCACATGGAGGTAGTCAAGGAGCGGCTCGAGCGGGAGTTCGACTTGGATCTGCTCGCGACGGCACCGTCGGTGGAATACCACGCGTTCCTCACAAACGGCGACCAGGTCGTCGTGCACTCGCCTCAGGACATGCCGCCTGCCGACAAGCTGGACCACATCGAGGAGCCGTACCTCAAGACCACGGTCATCGTGCCGCCGGACTACGTGGGCGCGGTGATGGACCTCGCGACGGGGCGTCGTGCGACGTTCTCGAACATGCAGTATCTCAGCAAGACGAACGTCGAGATGCACTACGAGATGCCGCTCTCCGAGCTCATCATGGACTTCTTCGACCAGCTCAAGAGCCGTACCAAGGGCTATGCGAGCATGGACTACGAGTACATCGGCTACCGGACCAGCCAGCTTGCCAAACTCGACATCCTGCTCGCCGGCAAGCCCGTCGACGCGCTGTCGTTCATCGTCCACAAGGACAAGGCGTACGATCGCGGCAAGGTACTGACCGAGAAACTGCGCGAGATCATTCCCCGTCAGATGTTCGAGGTGCCCATCCAGGCCGCTATCGGCGGCAGGATCCTTGCTCGCGAGACGGTGCGCGCCAAGCGCAAGGACGTCCTTGCGAAGTGCTACGGCGGTGACATCACCCGCAAGCGCAAGCTGCTCGAGAAGCAGAAGAAGGGCAAGAAGCGGATGAAGAACATCGGTAGCGTCGAGGTCCCGCAAGAGGCCTTCATGGCGATCCTCAAGGTGGACGAGTAGCCGCGGTCTCGGCCGCTCGAGAAGCCGCGCGCATGAGAACACCCGCCGACATCTTCGCCGAGAACCCCGTGCTTCTCGCTCCGATGGCCGGGGTGACCGAGGCACCCTTCCGTGGCATCTGCAAGCGGATGGGCGCTGGGCTCACGTACACCGAGATGGTGAGCGCCAAGGGCCTGCACTTCAATCCCGATTCAGCCGTGTCCAGGGCGCTGCTGACCTTCGCCGCCGATGAGGTCCCGTGTGCGGTGCAGCTGTTCGGCTCGGAGCCCGAACTGATGGCTCGCCAAGCACGCAGACTCGTCGGCAAGCACGGCGACGACATCGCACTCATCGACATCAACATGGGCTGCCCCGTCACCAAGGTCGTCGCGAAAGGGGAGGGCAGCGCCCTCATGCGCGACCCTGAGACCGCGGCGGCGATCGTCGCGGCGGTGGTGGCGGACGTGGACGGCGTGCCCGTGACCGCGAAGTTCCGTAGCGGCTGGGACGCAGACGAGGTCAACGCGGTCGAGTTCGCACAGGCCTTGGAGGCGGCGGGTGCCTCCGCGCTCGCGGTGCACGGGCGCACTCGTGGCCAGTTCTACAAGGGGCAGGCGGACTGGGCCGTGATCGCTTCCGTGAAGGCCGCCGTACGCGTGCCGGTGGCGGGGAGCGGAGATGTCTTCTCGGCGGACGACGTGGTGGCCATGCTCGCACGCACCGGTGTCGATGCCGTCATGGTCGCACGTGGAGCGCAAGGCTACCCCTGGATCTTCCGAGAGGCAGCGGCCCTGCTCGCCGGCGGCGAGCCGCATGAGCCGCCCACCCCGTTCGAGCGGGTGGATGTCGCGCGCGAGCACGCTCGGGCGCTCGTCGCATTTGGAGGCGAGCATGCGTTCGCGCGCATGCGCAAGCACGTCGCCTGGTACATCACCGACACGCCGGGCGCCACCTACGTGCGCGCGAGGGCGTACGCGTGCAAGAGCTCGCAGGAGCTTGACGACCTGCTCGCGGAGTACCGGGAGTTCCTGACACGGGCGTGCCCCGGAGTCCCGTCTGATGAGCGCGAGCTCGCCGAGTGGAGACCGCGGTGACCGACGAGCCCCTTGCCGAGAGGTTCCTCGGCCCATCGCTGCCGTCACACCTGTATGTCCACGTGCCGTTCTGTGCCTCGAAATGCGCGTACTGCGACTTCGCAAGCGTGTCGGGCGCGTCCGACGACACCGTGCGAACGGTCTTCCGCGGCATCCGCACGCAGATCCGCCGATGGGCGATGACCGGCCTGCCGGGCGTGCTCGAGACCGTGTACGTCGGTGGTGGCACCCCTTCGCGCTATCCCGAGGAGGTCGTTCGCGTCCTGGACTTCGCGCGCGAGCATCTTCCGATCCGAGACGGGGCGGAGGTGACCGTCGAGGCCAATCCGGACTCGTTTGGCGAGGACGTGGCCGAGACGTTCGCTGACGCCGGCGTCACCCGCGTGAGCGTCGGCGTGCAGTCGTTCGACGACACGGTGCTGCGGACTCTCGGGAGGCGACATGATGCACGCACCGCATGGGACGCGTGCAGCGCCGTCGCCGGCGCGGGTCTGAAGCTGTCACTCGATCTGATCTGCGGAGTGCCCGGGCAGTCGATGACGTCGTGGTCTGAGACGATCGGTCGGGCCGCGTGCACAGGCGCCGTGCACATGTCGGTGTATCCGCTCTCGGTCGAAGTGGGCACACCGCTCTCGGTGGCCGTGGACGCCGGGCTGGTCGCAGAGCCGGATCCGGACATCGCGGCCGAGATGATGGTGCTGGCCGAGGAATCGCTCGGGCGCCATGACTTCGAGCGCTACGAGGTCGCCAACTACGCGAGTGAGCGCGCATTCGAGTCGCGGCACAACACGGCGTACTGGTCCGGCCGGGCCTACATCGGCGTGGGGCCGGGCGCCCACGGCATGCTGGATGCGGAGACGGCCCGGATGGTCGGGCTTCTCGGCAGTGAGGATCTCGAGGTCGCCCGTGTCCGCTACGCGAACTGCCCCGACATCGATGCGTGGCTGGTGGGACGCGGGGATACCTCGGAGTCCCTGACCGCCGCCGAGGCCGCCCGCGAGGACGTCATGCTCGGTATGCGGCTCGTGCGGGGCGTACCGGTAGCGCAGGTCGACTCCGCGGGACTGGGCGACGTGTTCGAGGCGTTGCGGGCGGACGGACTCGTGGAGCTGGCGGAGGACGGCACCCTGCGTACGCAAGGAAGCTGGCGTACGACGCGTCGCGGATGGTTGCTCGGCAACGAGGTGTTCGGGCGGATCTGGGCCGCGGAGTAGCGGCCGGCGCTGGACGGTACTTCCCGCAACACGTTGGCACTCGGTATACTTGAGTGCCAACCGCGCAGATTCGCGCGACCCTTCCTGGAGGCGAGATGCTGAACGATCGCCGACGGCGCGTGCTTGCGGCGCTGGTCGAGGAGTACATAGCGAGCGCCACCCCCGTCGGCAGCAAGACGCTGGTCGAGCGATACGAGCTGGGGTGTTCGCCTGCCACCGTCCGCACGGAACTCTCGATCCTCGAGGAGACCGGGTTCGTCGTCCAGCCGCACGTCTCGGCGGGCCGTCTGCCGACCGACAGCGGGTATCGCAGCTTCGTCGACGATCTGATCGAGCGCGGCCCGATTGCGGCGGACGGGGAACGCGACCAAGGGCGTTTCGCGAACGCGGCCGAGGTCGACGACCTCATGCATGAGACCAGCGCCGCCTTGACCCGGCTCACGAACTGCCTGGCCGTGGTGCTCGCTCCGAGCATCTCGCTCTCTCGGGTTCGCAGGATCGACCTGCTTTCGCTGACCGAACGCCGCGCCGTGTTCGTGCTCATCACGGCCACCGGACAGGTGGTCAACCGCGTGATCGAGCTGCCTGTCGACACCGATCCGGGCCGTCTTGCCGAGATCGAACGCGCGATGAACGCTGCGCTGGACGGCAAGCATGCGGCCGATATCCGGCCGCTTCGTGGCGCGATGGAATCGGGGCGTGAGCATGACGGGCTCGTCAGCGCCGTGATCGACGAGATCCTCGACGCGCTGGACGAGGCCGACCGGGACCGCTTCTTTCACGTGGGGGTACCCGCGCTGCTGGCCCAGCCCGAGTTCCACGATGCTGAGAGGGCACGACCACTCATCGAGTTCCTTGAGGACGGTATCGCCGTCCTGGAGGCGCTGTCCGACGCCCTCGGCACCCGCGAGATCACGGTCCGCATCGGACACGAGAACCGCCGAGCAGAACTCGGCAACATGTCCATCGTCGCCACGAACTACGGCGCGGGGGGCATCGACGGCGTGATCGGCGTCATCGGCCCCACCCGTATGGACTACGGGCGCGCCATGACCGCCGTTCGCGCCGTATCCGACGACCTTACCGACGCGTTGAGCTGACGCTCCCATCCGCCTGAGAGGAACCGACGTGCCTGCACGGACCGAAGACTACTACGAACTGCTCGGCGTCGAACGAACCGCGACCGCCGACGAGATCAAGAAGGCGTTTCGCCACAAGGCGCGCGAGCTCCACCCGGACGTGAACAGCTCACCGGACGCCGAGGACCGCTTCAAGGAGGTCAACGAGGCGTATGACGTGCTGTCCGATCCGGACAAACGTGACCAGTACGACCGGTTCGGACGCGTCGGCGGCGCATCGGGTGCGCCGGGCGGATACCAGTACGCGGACTTCAGCGATCTGTTCGGGGGCGGTGCCGGGCTGAACATGGAGGATCTGTTCAGCGCGTTCTTTGGCGGAGTCCGCGGGCGCACGACACGCCTCGAGGGCCGAGACATGGCGATGCAGCTCGTGATCACGCTCGCAGAGGCGGCGACCGGGGTCGAGAAGGAGATCGTGCTCGACCGCCTCGCGACGTGCGATGTATGCGGGGGGACCGGCTCGGCGGACGGCAGCGGCGTGACCACGTGCGGCGACTGCAACGGCACCGGCCAGCGTGTCGTGCACCGCAAGACGTTCCTCGGCACGATGCAGACGGTCACCCCGTGCGAGACGTGCGGCGCGACCGGGCATGTGGTCGCCAACCCGTGTGACGAATGTCAGGGATCCGGGCGGGTCCCGGACAGGCAGCACGTGAACGTCACGGTGCCGGCGGGTATCCGTGACGGTCAGCAGATCAGGCTGAGAGGCTTGGGTGAGGCGGGCATCCGCGGTGCTGCCGCCGGTGACCTCATCATCACTGTCCGGATCGCCGAGGACGACTACCTGCACCGGGAAGGCGACGACCTGCATTGTCGCGCGACGGTGACCATCGCACAGGCGGCCCTGGGCGTGGAGCTTGCGGTGCACGGCATCCTCGAGGACACGACGGTCGAGGTACCTGCCGGCAGCCAGCATGGAGACGTGATCAAGGTCCGCGGAAAGGGCATGCCGAGAGTCCACAGCTCTGGTCGGGGTGACCTGTACGTGCACATCGGCGTGGACGTACCCCGGAAGCTGTCGAAGCGGCAGCGCGAACTCCTCGAGGAGTTCGCCAAGGAGTCCGGTGAAGCGACATCCGAGCACAAGAGCCCGGTCCAGAAGCTCAAAGACTGGCTGCACGGGTAAGGGGCGGCCTTGTCACGGCACAGGTTCTTTCTTCAACGCGAGCTTCTCGGAGTCGAGAACGACATCGTCACACTCCCGCTGACGAGTGCGGACGTGCGTCATGCGACGCGGTCGCTCCGAGTCCGACCGGGTGAACAGATCGACGTCGTCACGCCCTCCGGGATCGTGTGGCGGGTCGAGGTGGTCGCGGGAGACGATGACTCCGTGGTCGAGGCCCGGCTTCTCGAGGCCGGCATCCCTGCTCCGGGGAGCGGGCGCGCGCACGTGACGCTCGTGTTCGGAGTCTCGAAGGGATCGAAGAACGACGAGATCATCGAGGGCGCTGTCGAGGTCGGGGTCGAGCGCATCCTCCCTGCCCTCACCGAGCGCAGCATCGTGCGGTACTCCGCCGAGAAGCGCGCAGAACGCGCAGAGCGCTGGTCCCGGGTCGCCGCAGCGGCGGCGAAGCAGTCGAAGCGCACCACTGTGCCGGCCGTCGCGTCGCCCGTGGAGCTGGCTGCCCTGTTGGGCGAACTCGCGGGCTACGATCGTGTGCTCGTCGCATGGGAAGACGCGGGTGCCGATAGCCCGGGTCTGCGGGCGGCGCTTGGAGGACTGCGCGATACGGGAACGGGACGCGTTGCACTGATCGTCGGGCCCGAGGGCGGGCTCTCCGAACGGGAAGTCCGCTCCCTCGCCGGTCTTGGCGCGCGCGTGGTGTCGCTCGGCGAGACGATCCTGCGTGCCGAGACCGCCGCCGTGGTCGCGAGCGCGCTCGTCATGTACGAGCTCGGCGGGCTCGGGAACGACGGATGAGCGGTCGCGCGTCGTCGGGCGACGCTCCCCGCGTGGCGTTTCGCACGCTCGGCTGCAAGGTGAATCGGGTCGAGAGTGATTCCGCCGCCGCGGCGCTTCTCAGCGCCGGTATGGAGATCGTATCCGAGGACCGCGCGCAGGTCGTCGTGGTGAACACGTGCACCGTGACCGGTGAGGCCGATGCGAAGGCGCGCAAGGCTGTTCGCCGGGCCCTCAAGGCGCCGGGGGCTCCCATCGTGGTCGTGACCGGATGCCTTGCAGCCCTCGATGCCGACGGGCTGCGCGCGCTGGGCGAACGTGTCGTCGTCACCGCCGACAAGAATGCGCTCGCAGCGACGGTCGCGGATCTGCTCGGGAGGCGGGTCGATCCGTATCCACCCTCCGGTCCCATCCGCTCCGGCAGCGCCTTCCGGACGCGCGCGATGCTGAAGGTCGAGGACGGGTGCGACAACTTCTGCACGTACTGCATCGTGCCGCACGCACGCGGCAACCCGCGAGGCGTAGCCCTCTCAGCGGTGCTGGCCGAGGCGGCCGGGCTTGTGGCGAGTGGCGTCAGAGAGATCGTGCTCACCGGCATCAACATCGGCAGGTACCGCGATGCCGAGACCGGTGCCGACCTTGCGGCGTTGATCGAGGGCGTGGCGGCGGTCGGAGTGGAGAGGGTACGGCTCTCGAGCATCGAGCCGCCGGACCTCGACGACCGGCTGCTGTCGGTCCTCGGGGGGCTGCCCTCGGTCTGCCCGCAGTTGCACGTGCCGCTGCAGAGCGGTTCGGACGCCGTGCTGTCCGCGATGAACCGCTCGTACACGGCCGCGGAGTACGCCGAGCGCGTCGCTGCCGCCCGCGACGCGATCCCGGGACTCGCGCTCACGAGTGACGTGATCGCGGGCTTTCCCACCGAGACCGACGAACAGCACGCGCAGACATGCGCCCTCGCCGAGCTGGTCGGCTTCTCGCGGCTGCATGTGTTCCGCTACAGTGCGCGTGTCGGGACGCCGGCAGCTACTCTCGAGCAACACCGGCCCGAGGTGATAGCCGCTCGCGCACAGGAGCTTCGCGAGCTGAGTGACGCTCTTCATGACCGCTACCTCGCATCGACCCTGCCCCGCGACGAGGAGGTGCTGGTGGAGACCGTCGATGGCAAGACGGTGACCGGTACCACTCGAGACTACCTGCGAGTTCGATTGCCATTGAGCGACGCGCGACCCGGGGACGTGCGCAGGTGCCGCATCACGGCGGCATACGTAGCCGCGGGACGGCGTCGATGAGGCTGTGCGCGACAGCGCACGGTGGTAGACTTCTTGCAGAGGTTTCCCGCACGTCCGTGAGTGCGGGCGTCTCGTTCTCCGGCGACGAACCGAGGTGCATGTAACCATCGTGGAATCCACGCAGATCCGCCTCGTCGTACCTCCCGAGGTCGACATGACGAGGCTGCTCGGTCAGGGCGACGATCTACTCCGCCTCATCGAGGACCAATTCGAATCCGACATCGCGGTCCGAGGCAATCAGATAACCATCTCAGGTGGCGGTCACGACTCGCAGACGGTGTCGTCGCTGTTCGCTGAGATGATCCAGCTCATCGAGCACGGTGAGCACCTCACCGCCGAATCGCTCGAACGTTCCATCGAGCTGATGCGGCATGGCGACGTGAGCCCTACCGCACTGCACGGCGATGTCATCCTCACGCACAAGGGGCGTGCGATCCGCCCCAAGACGGCGGGCCAGAAGCGCTATGTCGACGCGATCCGCAAGAACACGGTCACGTTCGGCATCGGCCCGGCCGGTACCGGCAAGACCTACCTCGCAATGGCGATGGCCGTTGAAGCGCTCAAGCGCAAGGAGGTCGGCCGCATCATCCTCACGCGCCCTGCCGTCGAGGCCGGTGAGTCACTCGGCTTCCTGCCGGGCACGCTCACCGAGAAGGTGGACCCGTACCTGCGCCCGCTCTACGACGCCCTCTACGACATGATGGACGCCGAGAAGTCCGCGTCGCTGCTCGATCGCGGTACGATCGAGATCGCGCCGCTCGCGTACATGCGTGGGCGGACCCTGAACGACAGCTTCGTCATCCTCGACGAGGCGCAGAACACGAGCCCCGAGCAGATGAAGATGGTGCTCACGCGGCTCGGCTTCGGGTCGAAGTTCGTCATCACCGGCGACGTGACCCAGATCGACCTGCCCAAGGGCGCGTCCGGGCTGCGCCAGGTCCGTGACATCCTTCACGGCGTGGCAGACATCGAGTTCTGCGACCTGACCGGAAAGGACGTCGTCCGTCACCGCCTGGTCCAGCGCATCGTGAACGCGTACAGCGCTCACGAGGAGAAGCTCGCGGGCACCGGCGGGGACAAGGCGTAAGGCCCGGGATGAACCGGTACACCGAGATCACGTCTCGCGCGATGAAGTTCGTGCCTGCGCGCATGAAGACTCAGCTCTTCAAGGGCAAGGCGATGGTGCTCGGCCTGCTCGCCATCAGTGCGGTGTCCATCGTACTGGTGGGGGGTGCGGCGGCGCTCATCGGCGACATGATCGACGGTACGCCCGCTTCCGAGGCGATGATCTCGGCGATGTGGGGTGCGGTCGGGGCGGCGACGGCCACGTTGTTCGCGCTCGTGCTCATGCCCTTCATCCGAGACGGCCTCGGCCTTGCGGAGGACATCAAGCTGATGCGGGCTGCCAGCCCGGAACACCCGCTCATGCGCGAACTGATGACCAAGGCGCCGGGGACGTACGCGCACTCGGTCGCGGCTGCGAATCTGGCCGAGGCCGGCGCCGAGCAGATCGGCGCGGACGCGCTCGTGGCGAAGGTGGGCGCGTACTTCCACGATGTCGGGAAGATACGTCGGCCCATCTACTTCTTCGAGAACCAGACCGGGGGAGAGAACCCGCACGATGAGGCGAAGCCGACCCTCTCGGCGCTCATCATCACGGCACACGTGCGCGATGGTATGGCGCTGGGTCAGGAGTACCGTCTCCCGGAAAGCATCCAGGCGATCATCCGGCAGCACCACGGGACGACGCTGGTGACCTACTTCTACAACAAGGCGGCAACAAGTGACGCCGCCGTGTACGAGGCCGACTTCCGCTACCAGGGCGAGAAGCCGCAGACGCGAGAGGCGGCCCTCGTCATGCTGGCTGACTCGAGCGAGGCCGCTGTCCGCGCCCTCAAGAAGCCCTCGGCGCCGCGTGTCGAAGCCGCTGTTCGGGGAATCATCGAGGACAAGATGGCAGACGGCCAGCTTGACGAGGCCGGGCTGCAGGTCGGCGACGTGGACAAGATCGTTGCGACGTACTCAAGGATGCTCGTGAGCATGTATCACGGGCGGTGCGAATACCCGAAACGAGATGACGGAGCGAGGAGGGTTGTCGGTGCAGATCAGCGTCACCAGCCATCGGGAGCCTGAGCCGCTCGATCTGGCGGCCTTTGAGCGCCTCGCCCTGTTCGTGCTCGAGCGCGAGGAGGCATCCGCGAGCATCGAGCTGTCGATCGCGCTCGTTGATCTCGCCGAGATGACGCAGCTCAACGGCGACTACCGTGGCAAAGACGGTCCGACCGACGTGCTCTCGTTCGAGTGTGACGACTTGTGCGCGGTGACCGCGCCGGACGAACCGGTCATGCTCGGGGACGTTGTCATCGCACCTGAGGTCGCCGAGGCGCAGGCGGCGGAGTACGGCCACACCGTCGAGGAGGAGCTCAATCTGCTGCTGGTGCACGGAGTGCTCCACCTTCTCGGGTACGACCACGAGGTCGACGCCGATGCGGAGGTCATGCAGGCGCGGGAGCGCGCGCTCCTGCTGGCCTGGTCGGCCGCTACCTAGGACGCGCCGATGCTGCGCAGCAGGTCCGTTCTCTGGAGCTTCAACTACGCGATCCAGGGCATCGTCTACGCGCTCAGGACCCAACGCAACATGCGGCTACACGTTGCCGCTGCGACCGCGGTACTGGTCGCCTGCCTGGTGCTTCACGTGGGCGGACTGAGCCTTGTCGCGATCGTGTTCGCCATATGCCTCGTGCTGGTGGCGGAGCTCGTGAACACCGCCATCGAGGCGGCGGTCGACCTCGCGACGCAGACACTCGATCCGCTCGCGAAGACGGCCAAGGACGTGGCGGCGGGTGCCGTCTTCATCGCATCGCTGAATGCGGTGGTGATCGCCTACCTCGTGCTGTTCGAGCCTGTCAGGGACCTCGTGCAGCGAGGGATGTCGCGCGTGGCGGTCGCACCTGCGAGCCTCACCGTCATCGCCCTGGGCCTTGTCGGCGTTGCGGTCATCGTCCTCAAGGCGGCGTCCCGTGAGGGGTCGTTCATGCATGGCGGCTGGCCGAGCGGACATACCGCGCTGGCTGTGGGGGCCGCAACCGCGCTGGGCTACATCACCCGGAGTGCTTCGGCGTTCGTGCTGGCGCTGTTCATCGCGGGCCTGCTCGCTCAAAGCCGTGTGGAATCGGAGACTCACACCATCGCTCAGGTTATCCTTGGAGCGTTGCTCGGATTGCTGCTCGTGACCGCCGTGTTCCAGATCTTCTACTTCTGACGCGCAAGGCGCGCTGTCCATCACACAGACCCCGGAGCCGCCGTGTTCTACGTGGTACTGATCCTCACGATCGCCCTGTGTGCCGCCGCTGCGGTGCTCGCCGCAGCGGAGACCGCGGTCATGGTCCTGCCGCCCGGACGGTTGCACCGGCTGGTGGAAGCCGAGGCGCCTGGGGCGGAGGATCTCGAGCGGCTGGGTGTGCGTGCGTACCGGCTCCGGGCCTCGTCCGCACTTGCGTTCGCCCTCGCATGCGGCTGCGCGGCCGCACTGGGTGTCGTTCTCGGCGGCCTGCTGCCCGATATCCGCGGCCCGGTGCTCCAAGGGGTTCTTGCGGTGGTGTTCGCGATGCTTGCCTTCGCGCTTGCAGGCGCATTGCCGCGTACGCTCGCCGTCGCGAATCCTGAGCGCATCGGCCTCGATGCGGCAGTCGTCGCTCACGCCTTGTCGGCTGCGTTGTACCCGATCGCGCGTGTGCTCGGCGCGCCGTGGGCGTGGATCGTGCATGTCGCGAGCGGCGAGCCGACCGTGTCCGCGTGGGCGACGGGCGATGAGTACCGGTCGGCCGAGGCCGACGAAGCCACCGATCGCGAAGAGGCCGAGGAGGCCCTTCTGGAGGCCGTCTCGGATTTCGCTGAGAAGGTCGCGCGCGAGGTCATGGTGCCCCGGACCGACGTCGCGGCGCTACCGGACACGGCATCGCCCCGCGAGGCCGTGCGACTCATCGAGGAGACGGGCTACACGCGGCTGCCCGTCTATCGCGAGACGATCGATGAGGTCGTGGGAGTGCTGTACGCGAAGGATCTGCTGGCATCCCCGATGCTCGCGGAGGCGGACGCGACGATCGCCCCGCTCGCCCGTGCGCCCTACTTCGTACCTGAGACGGTCCCTGTCGACGTACTGCTTCGCGAGATGCGCACGCGGATGCACATCGCCATCGTCGCCGACGAGTACGGCGGCACGGCCGGCATCATCACCTTGGAGGATCTGCTCGAGGAGATCGTGGGTGACATCTCCGACGAGTACGATCGAGAGGAGCCGCTTCTCACGCAACTGTCCCCGGAGCGGTATCGTGTAGATGCGAGACTACCCGTCGATGAGCTCAACGAGCTGTTCGGCACCGACATCGAGACCGAGGCGGACTCGGTCGGGGGTCTGTTCATCGAGGTGGCGGGGAGGATTCCCGAGGCCGGGGAATCGCTTACCATCGAAGGGTTACGCCTGACAGTGCAGACGCTCGAGGGAACGCGGGTCCGCCAGTTGATGGTGGAACCGGCTGACGCCGACGAAAGGAACGACGATGCGCAACCTGACTCAGCCTGACCTGGCGCTGCTCGCATTCGCGCGTGAGGTGCAGGAGAAGGCGTACGCGCCGTACTCGGCGTTTCGCGTCGGTGCTGCTGTCTACGCCGACGGCGAGATATTCCAGGGAGTCAATATCGAGAATGCGGCATATGGTGCCACGTTGTGCGCCGAGCGTGCCGCGCTTGCCGCTGCTGTATCGGCCGGCTGCCGCGACGTCACCGCCATCGCCATCGTCGGGGATTCCGAGTCGCCGACGACGCCGTGCGGCTGCTGCCGTCAGGTGCTTGCCGAGTTCAATCCGGAGATGCGCGTGATCATGGGCGGCGTCACCGACGAGGTGCTCGTGATGTCGTTGGACGAACTGCTTCCCGAGGCGTTCGTACGCGGCTTCCTGGACCAAGACGAGACCAAGTAGCGTGCCTGACACGGCACGCATGTCACCACTCGACACCAAGAGCGGCTTCGTCGCTCTTGTCGGGCGTCCGAACGCCGGGAAGTCGACGCTGACCAACGCCGCCGTCGGGACGAAGGTCGCGATCACTTCCGACACGCCGCAGACGACCCGACACCGTCTACGGGCCGTGCTCGACCGTGACGATGCCCAGATAGTGATCGTGGACACTCCGGGGTTGCACAAGCCGCATGACGCGTTGGGCGAGGAGCTGAACCGCTCGGCGCTCAAGGCTCTCGAGGACGTCGACGTGGTCGCGCTGCTCGTGGACGCGACCCAACCTGTCGGCGAGGGCGATCGCTGGGTCGCCGCGCACGTCGCGAAGTCCCGCGCGCGCAAGATCCTGATCGTCACGAAGGCCGATCTGGCGAAGGGGGAGCAGGTACCGCGGCAACTCGCAGTCGCGCGCGGTCTCGCCGCCTTCGACGACGAAGTCGTCCTCTCGGCGGTGTCCGGCTTCAATGTGGAAGGCTTCATCGAGGCTGTCGTGCGCTTCTTGCCGCCGGGACCACGGTGGTTCCCCCGGGACATGCCGACCGACCAATCCCTCGAGACGATGGTCGCCGAGTTCATTCGCGAGAAGGTGCTGCGCATGACTCACGACGAGGTGCCGCACGCCGTGGGTGTGGGCATCGACGAGTACGAGTACGACACGAAGAAGGACCTCGCGCGCATCTTCGCAACCATCTACGTCGAGCGGGACTCGCAGAAGGGCATCCTCATCGGCAAGGGTGGGGAGATGATCCGCGCTATCGGGACCGAGGCGCGCGTGGACCTCGAGCGCCTGCTCGGAGGGCGGGTGTACCTGGATCTGAAGGTGAAGGTCAAGAAGGACTGGCGTCGCGACGCGTCGCAGATCCGACGCTTCGGGTACGGGGAGGGCGCATGAGAGCCATGGACGTCGACCGGCTCGCAGGGATGATGGACCAGACGATGCTCAAGCCCAGTGTCGGGTACCACGCCGGCGCGGAGTGGATCGAGGCGAATCGCGATTGCGGCTACGCGTCGCTGTGCGTGTCGCCGTTTCTCGTGCCCGTCGCGGCGCAGCGGTTGGCGGGCAGCAGCACCAAGGTCTGTTCGGTGGCCGGATTCCCGCTGGGCTACGCCAACACCGAATCCAAGGCGGAGGAGGCGTCGCACCTGGTGGCATTGGGGTGTCAGGAAGTCGACATGGTCGCAAACTTCGCCGCGTTGCTCGAGGGCGAGGACGCCTTCGTGCTCGACGACATCAGGGCCGTCGTCGATGCGGTTCGGTCGGCGAGTGGAGGCGCGGCCGTCGTCAAGGTGATCCTTGAGACGGGCTACCTGTCCGAGCGTGAGATCGCACGCGGGTGCTCGCTCGCGGTGCAGGCAGGCGCCGACTTCGTCAAGACGTCCACCGGCTTCGGTCCGCGGGGTGCGAGCGTACGCGATGTCGAGATCATGCGGGCGACTGTCGGTCCCGACATCGGGGTGAAGGCTTCCGGCGGGATCAGGGACCTCGACACGGCGCTCGCGATGCTTGAAGCCGGTGCCACGAGGCTTGGCCTCTCGGCGGGTGCGGAGATCATCGCCGAGGCGAGCGAGCGTGGGCTGTAGCGCGTGAAGGCGATCTCCGCACGCGCGAGAGACGGGCGGCTCGACGCGCTGAAGGGATTCGCCATCCTGTGCGTGGTGACGTATCACGCGCTCGGGCAGTACTTCACCTTCTCCACCACGACCGGCGTCGTCTACTACCCGTGGGTCGTCTACGCGCGCGCATTCCTGTTCAGCTTCATGCTGCCGCTCTTCGCGTTCCTCAGCGGGTACGTGCTCGGGCGTCCGGGCGGGTTGCGTCCGGACTACTTCAGGAGGCGCACCCTTGGCTTGCTGGTTCCCTACGTCGCGTGGGAAACGCTCTATGGACCGACGAAACATCCCGAGATGTTCGACAGTGTGAGAGCGCTGCTCGGCTTCTACGTGCGCATATTCCTGAACCCGCATTTCGAGGGTCGGATGTGGTACCTGTACGTGCTCTGGCTCGCGCTCATGGTCCTGGGTTTGGCGCGGCTGGGCGGCGACCGCACATGGGTCATCGCCGCGAGTATCCTGCTGGTGTTCGTGCTCGGCTCGTTCGGGCAGTTCAACTGGTTGCGATGGATCTACATCTACGTGTGCGGTGGCCTGTTGTTCAGGCGCTACGAGCCGTCCCTGCTTCCCGGCCTCGAGCGAGCGGGCGTCGCAGGCGCGATCGCCTTCATCCCGTTGTGGCTCATGGCCGAGCCGGAGACGGTAGCCTCGGCGCGTCTCGCGTCCATGGCACCGACGGGTTGGGCGTTCATTCTCGGCCGGGCGCTGCTCGTGATGGTACCGATCGTGATCGGCGCGTGTGCTGTCGTGGCCATCGTGGCGGCGAGCTACCATCTGCCGGACTCGGCGAAGTCACCACTCGCGTTCCTCGGCACGTTGTCGCTCGGCATCTACGTGACACACTTCCCGTTCGTGGAGATGTGGAAGGGCATGCCCGCGTGGTTTCTTCCGGTCAACGTCGCGCTGGCCACGCTCATCGCGGTCGGCTGGACGTTGGTGCTGGGCAGCTTCCGGCCGACAGCGACACTGCTGCTGGGGGAGCCGTGGGTTCGCCGACCGCGTGAGGTCGGCGACGTTCAGACGGAGACGCTGTAACGATGCCATCGTATCCGCTGCGCGTGCTGGTGCTGCGCAAGACCAAGCTCGGGGAGACCGACACCATCCTCACGCTCCTCGCGAATGACGGCAGGCAGGTGCGCGCCGTGGCCAAGGGTCTGCGAAAGCCCGGTGGCCGTTTCGGCGCGCGGCTCGAGCCGTATGCCGTATGCGACGTACTGCTCCACTCCGGGCGTTCGCTGGAGGTGGTGAGTGAGGCCGGCTCTGTCTCGCCGCATGCGGCGCTGCGAGAGGACTACGACCGGTCGGCTGCGGCAGCGGTCGTTGTGGACCTGCTCGACAAGATCTCGGTCGAAGGGCAGCCGGAGCCGCGTCTGTTCGCGCTAGCAGTCACCACGCTCGGTGTGATGGAGACGTCTGACCTTGTGGCGCTGCCGGCGCTGGTGGTCGCGTTCCTGCTCAAGGCGATGGCCATGCACGGCTATCGCCCTCAACTCGAGGAGTGCGCCTGCTGTGCGGGGGAGGCGCATGCAAGCGCGGAGTTCTCCGTGGCGCACGGCGGCGTGGTGTGCCCCGATTGCGGCGCCCTCGATGCCGGCGCGTTGCGATTCGGAGCCGAGGGACGCGCGTGGCTCGGCACACTCCTCGGAGCGAGGATGGTCGACGTCGCCTCGCTGGGAATGCCGCCGGCGGCCGTCACGGACTGCTTCACACTCGTGCGTGCCTTCGTCACGTTCCACGTGCCGGCACGCCTACGCGCGCTGGACTTCTACGCGGGGCTCCTGCAGCAGCCCTGACGCCTGCGTCGGGTGGGTTTTCGTGCTCAGGCGCTTCGCTATACTGGTGCGACCGTGAACGCCACCGTGCTCGCGGTAGTCGTCCGTCACCTGCCGACAAGGGGTTTCGATGCAGGGCATGACCTTCCAAGACATCATTCTGGCGTTGTCTCGATTCTGGGCCGATCAAGGCTGCGTGGTGCTGCAGCCCTACGACAGCGAGGTCGGGGCGGGCACGTTCCACCCGGCGACGACGCTGCGCTCCCTGGGTCCGGACACGTGGCGAACGGCGTACGTCCAGCCGAGCAGGCGACCCACCGATGGCCGCTACGGCGAGAACCCCAACCGCCTGCAGCACTACTACCAGTACCAGGTCATCCTCAAGCCGAGCCCGGACAACGTACTCGACCTCTACTTCGACTCGTTGCGCGCCATAGGCATCGAGCCCGCAGAGCACGACATCCGCCTCGTGGAAGACGACTGGGAGTCGCCGACGCTTGGTGCGTGGGGCCTGGGCTGGGAGGTCTGGCTCAACGGTATGGAATGCACGCAGTTCACCTACTTCCAGCAGGTGGGCGGTTTCGAGTGCCGGCCCGTGCCTGCTGAGATCACGTACGGTCTCGAGCGACTGGCGATGTACATCCAGGGCGTGGACAGCGTCTACGACCTGGTCTGGTCGGTCGGCCCTGACGGGCACACCTTCACCTACGGGGATGTCTTCCTTCGCAACGAGCAACAGTATTCGGCCTACAACTTCGAAGTAGCCGATGTGGACATGCTGCTCGGCCTGTTCTCCACCTATGAGGGCGAGTGCAAGCGCACCCTCGAAGCAGGCTACGTGCTGCCTGCCTACGACTACGTGCTCAAGTGCTCACACGCGTTCAACCTGCTCGATGCGCGCGGCGCGATCAGCGTCACGGAGCGTCAGGGCTACATCCTGCGGGTCCGCGGCCTGGCTAAGGCGTGCTGTGGTGCCTATCTCAAGGCCATCACACCCGCCGAGGAGAGCGATGCCGGCGATGAAGCCGCAGTGTCGGAAGGCGGTGATCGGTGATGAGTCGCGACCTGGTCTTCGAGATCGGCACCGAGGAGCTGCCCTCCAAGCCGCTCTACGGCGCGATCGAGCAGCTCAGCGTGGCCGTGCCCAAAGCGCTCGACGCCGCGCGCCTCGAGTACGACACCGTCACCGTGGTGGGTTCGCCGCGGCGCCTCGCAGTCATGGTGAGCAGACTCGCCGACCGCCAGGCCGACGCGATCCACAACCACAAGGGGCCCGCGGCGAAGGCCGCGTTCGACGCCGAAGGCGATCCCACGCCCGCAGCCGTCGGCTTCGCCCGCGGCAAAGGCGTGCCGGTCGAGTCGCTGCAGGTCATCGATGACGAGAACGGCTCCTATGTCTGGGCGACGGTGGAGGTCGCCGGCGGTCCCGCAGCCGACGTGCTCCCCGGACTGCTCGCCAAGCTCGCAGAGTCCATCGAGTGGCCCAAGTCGCAACGGTGGGGTAGTGGGGAAGCGCGGTTCTCTCGGCCCGTGCGATCGATGCTGGCGTTGTTCGGAGCCGACGTGGTACCGGTCGAGTTCGCGGGATTGACCGCCGACCGATTCACGTACGGCCACCGGTTCCTCGCACCGGGTCCGATCGAGGTGCCGGCAGCGGAAGACTACGCGGTCGCACTCGAGCGCGGAAAGGTCGTTGCCGACCACACTCAACGCGCGCGCATGCTCCGTGAGGGGATCGCCGCGGCCGCCGCACAGCTCGGTGCGACCGCCGTGGTCCCGGAGAAGACGTTCGCCGAGGTCGTGAATCTCGTCGAGTGGCCCACGGTCGCGGTGGGGATGTTCGACGAGGAGTTCCTCTCCGTGCCACGCGAGATACTCGAGAACGCCATGGAGAGCCACCAGCGCTACTTCCCGGTGGAGGCCGCGGACGGTTCGCTCACGAACCGCTTCATTGTCGCTCACAACGGGGACCCCGCGCGCACCGAAGCGATCATCGCCGGCCACCAGCGCGTGATCCGCGCCCGGCTGTCGGATGCTGCGTTCTTCTACCGCGAGGATCTGCACAAGTCGCTCGAGGCCTACGTGGAACGTCTGGAGACGATCGTCTTCCAAGAGAAGCTCGGGACGCTCGGCGACAAGGTGCGACGGCTGGAGAGGCTGAGCGATTCCATCGCCGAGCTGATCGAGGCTTCGCCCGAGGAGCGCGCCTACGCGCTGCGCGCCGCGCACCTGTGCAAGGCCGACCTGGTCACGAGTGCGGTCGTGGAGTTCACCGACCTGCAAGGCGTGATGGGCGGCTACTACGCGATCGCGAGTGGCGAGGAGCAGGGCGTGGCGACCGCGATCGTGGATCACTACCGGCCACGCTTCTCCGGTGACGAGCTGCCGTCCACCACGGCGGGACGCATCGTCGCCATCGCCGACAAGCTCGACACCATCGCCGGCATCTTCGCGGCGGGTATGGCCCCGACCGGGTCCGCCGACCCCTACGCGCTGCGACGCGGATCCATCGGCGTGCTGCAGGCCATCCTCGGCGGTACGCACGCGCGCATCGACGACCTCATCGCCGCCGCCCTCGCTGGCTACGACGGTGTGCTGCCGTTCGACGTCGAGACGACCGGCGCGGCCATCCACGACTTCTTCGTCGGTCGCCTTCAAGGCATCCTTCGCGACCGGGGCCATGCGTACGACACGGTCGACGCGGTGCTTGCGTGCGCCGCGGGTGACCCGGCCGACGCCCTCGCGCGCTGCGAGGCACTGACCGGATTCCGGGCCGCAAGCGACGACATGGAGGACCTCTCGACCGCGTACACGCGTGCCAAGAACCTGGCGAAGCCCGAGCTCGGTGAGCACGCCGACCGCGCGATCATGGGTCCCGAAGAGCTGGCCCTTGCCGATGCCCTCGATACTGCCGAGAAGACCGCAGGCGAGCTGCTCGAGGCACGGGCCTACTCGGCATTGCTCGAGGCCTACGCCGGACTCCGCGGCCCCATTGACGCGTTCTTCGATGGCGTGCTCGTGATGGACCCGGATGAGACGCTCCGAGACAACCGGCTGCGGCTGCTGAACCGATTCGTGGCGCTGTTCGGTCGGTTCGCCGACTTCAGCGTGCTCGCCGGCTGACGCGCAGTGGTCGAGCACCCGATCACCATCCACATCCTCTCGGACTCGCTGGGCGAGACCGGGGACGCCGTGGCGCGTGCCGTCGCCGCGCAGTTCCCCCACGGGACCTTCCGGGTCGAGCGGCTCCCGAAGGTCTCGTCGTCCGAGCAGCTCGCCGAGCTCGTCGCAGAGCATTGCGGGCGGCACTGCATCTTCTTCTTCACCCTGGTGGAGAAGAGCCTGCGCGACGAGATGCTCGCTCTCGCCGCCTGCGGCCGCGTCCGGGCGGTCGACATTCTCGGACCGGGTGTGGACCTCTTGGCTCGTATCGCGGGCGTCGACCCGCAGGGGGTCGCCGGAGCGATGCGCCAGCCCGACGAAGCGTACTTCGACCGCATCGACGCCATGGAGTTTGCGATCAAGCACGACGACGGACGCAATCCGGAGGGCCTGAAGGACGCCGACGTCGTCCTTGTCGGCGTCTCGCGCACGAGCAAGACGCCGCTCTCGATCTACCTTGCGTCCAAGGGCTTCTACACGGCCAACATCCCGCTTGTGCGCGGGACCAAGCCCCCCGACGAGTTGTTCGAGGTCGATCCCCGCAAGGTGTTCGGGCTCATCAGCAGCCCCGCCGTGCTCGCCGAGGTCCGTTCGAAGCGGATGGCCGAGCTCGGGACCTACGTGGCCCACTACGCGGACCGGCCCGACATCGAGGAAGACCTCGCCGAGGCGCGTGCGGTGATGCGCAGGATCGGCTGCATCGTGGTGAGAACGGACAACCGGGCCGTCGAGGAGACCGCGCAGGAGATCATCCGCTACCTGCGCGGGCGGCTCGAGACTGAAGACTGAAAGAACAGGCTCCAAGCGGCATGTACGCTCGCTAGCCGTGCGGTATCATGCAGCACAACCTCTGTACCCGGCATTGAAGGAGAGGGCATTGTCGGCACCCAAGCGCGTGTACGCTTTCGGCGGTGGCTCGACCGAAGGCAACAAGTCGATGAAGTTCATACTTGGCGGCAAAGGTGCGAACCTTGCCGAGATGGCGAACATGGGGCTGCCCGTGCCGCCCGGGTTCACCATCACCTGCCAGGCCTGCATGGAGTACTACAACGCGACACCGCCGGCGTTTCCCGCCGGACTCGCCGAGGAGATCGCCGAGCACATCTCGGCGCTTGAGACCAAGATGGGCAAGCGTCTCGGTGACGACAACGACCCGCTGCTGGTCTCGGTGCGTTCGGGCTCGCCGTTCTCGATGCCCGGGATGATGGACACGGTCCTGAATCTCGGTCTCAACGACACATCGATCAACGGTCTGATCGCGCAGACCGGCAACGAGCGCTTTGCGTGGGACAGCTACCGGCGCTTCATCCAGATGTTCTCCAAGGTCGTCCTCAACGCTGAAGGCGATCTCTTCGAGAACGCCATCAACAAGATGAAGCTCGACCGTGGTGTGAAGAGTGACACCGAGCTCACCGCCGAGGACCTCAAGGCCCTCGTGGGCGACTTCAAGGCCCTCGTGGCTGAGCACATCCCCGCTGCCGAGTATCCGCAGCTCGTGGGAGCCGATGGCAAGGTCGCGTTCCCGCAGAACGTCTCCGATCAGCTCAACCTCGCCATCGAGGCTGTCTTCAGCAGCTGGATGAACGACCGCGCGGTGTACTACCGCAAGATGGAGAAGATCGCCGATGACCTCGGCACCGCCGTCAACATCCAGACTATGGTGTTCGGCAACAAGGGCGACACCTCGGCGACCGGCGTAGGGTTCACGCGCAACCCCGCCGACGGCACCAAGGAGTACTACGGCGACTTCCTGACCAACGCGCAGGGCGAGGACGTCGTCGCCGGCATCCGGCTCACCGAGCCGATCAGCGACCTGAAGCGGGTGCCGGGACTCGAAGCCGCAGGCGAGGAGCTTGACGGCGTGTTCGCCAAGCTTGAGTCGTCCTATCGCGACATGTGCGATATCGAGTTCACCATCGAGCAGGGCAAGCTGTGGATGCTGCAGACCCGCATCGGCAAGCGCACCGCTCGCGCAGCTCTGCGCATCGCCATCGACATGGTGAACGAGGGCATGATCGACGCGAAGGAGGCCGTGCTCCGAATCGACCCGGCCCAGCTCGATCAGTTGCTTCACCCCCAGTTCGACCAGAGTGTGAAGTACGAGGTGCTCGCCAAGGGCCTCAACGCCTCGCCTGGCGCTGCGGTGGGCGAGGTCGTCTTCTCCTCTGCGGATGCGGTCGCCGCAAAGGCCGAGGGACGCAAGGCGATCCTCGTGCGCTGGGAGACGAACCCGGACGACCTGCCCGGCATGGATGCGGCTCAAGGCATCCTGACGTCGCATGGCGGCAAGACGAGCCATGCGGCCGTCGTCGCTCGCGGCATGGGCAAGCCGTGCGTCTGCGGCGTCGAGAAGCTCAAGATCGACGCCGACAAGAAGGTCGCGCACGTCGGGAACGTCCAACTCCACGAGGGGGACATCATCTCCATCGACGGCACGACCGGCGTCGTGGTCGTGGGCGCCGTCTCACTCGTCGAACCGGAAGTGACCGGCGACTTCGACAAGATCCTGTCGTGGGCCGACGAGTTCCGCACCATGGGCGTTCGCGCCAACGCGGACACGCCTGATGACGCTGCGCTGGGTCGCAAGTTCGGCGCGAGGGGCATCGGCCTGTGCCGCACGGAGCACATGTTCCTCGGCGAGCGGAAGATGATCATCCAGAACTATGTCCTGGCCGACAGCCAGGAGGAGCGTGACGCCGAGCTTGCGAAGCTCCTCGACGTGCAGGTGGGCGACTACCTCGGCATCCTCGAGGCCATGGACGGGCTGCCGGTCACCATTCGACTTCTCGACCCGCCCCTGCACGAGTTCCTGGACAGCCCGCGTGAGCTCGAGATCGAGATCGTGAAGGCCGAATGCGCCGGGGCTTCCGCCGGCGAGCTGGCGGACAAGCGCAGGCTGCTGGCCCAGATCGACTCCATGGCCGAAGCCAACCCCATGCTCGGTCTGCGCGGCTGCCGTCTGGGCATCATGCACCCCGAGATCTACGCGATGCAGGTGCGCGCAATCGCCGAGGCGACCGCGACCCTGAAGAGCCGCGGCCTCGATCCGCGGCCCGAGATCATGATCCCGCTCGTCTCGGTGGTCGCAGAGCTCGAGACGCTGCGCGCCGAGTCCGAGGCCGTCATCGCGTCGATCGGCGCTGCCAAGGGCGTGGAGCTGTCGATTCCCATCGGCACCATGATCGAGCTGCCGCGTGCCGCGGTCACAGCCGACGAGATCGGCAAGGTCGCCGACTTCTTCAGCTTCGGCACGAACGACCTCACGCAGACGACCTTCGGGTTCTCGCGCGACGACATCGAGTCGAAGTTCCTGCCGAAGTACCTCGACCGCAAGATCCTGCCGCGGAATCCCTTCGAGACCATCGATCCAGGCGTCGCGAAGGTGGTCGAGATGGGCTGCAGGCTCGGGCGTCAGGCCAAGTCCGACATCAAGCTCGGCGTGTGCGGCGAACATGGCGGTGACCCCGACTCGGTGAAGACCTTCTTCGAGATCGGACTCGACTACGTGTCGTGTTCACCGTACCGGGTGCCACTCGCGCGACTTGCAGCGGCGCAGGCCGCGCTCGCTGCCGAGGCTTCCGGCTCTGACAACCGGTAGCAGTTGACCCGGGGTCCGGTTGCACACGGTGCGGCCGGACCCCGTCGCTTCCAAGGGGGGAGCGCGTGAAGGGCACCAAGCTCTGGCAGGCGCCAGGTTCACCGATAATCCAAGGCCGGTCGCGCACCGAGCGACCGTTCTTCGAGCGGTGGGTCGGTGGCTTCGTCGGGGCCGAGGTCTGCGTGCTCGCGGCAGGGATGTACTCGGTCATGGGCCAGCCCGACGTCGAAACCCTGGATGCGGTGCAGATGGTGGCGACGACGTACTTCCTCCCCGGACTTCCCGGCGCGCTGGTCGGATCGGCGCTGGGCACATGGCTCGCGCGTGGCATGGGGTGGCGTCGCCACTGGGTAGCGGGGACGATCACGGGCGCCGCACTCGCAGGCATGGCGATCCTCTTGTTCTAGTACTCGGCCACTCCGCCCGAAAGGGGTTCTGCAGCACCATGGTTCCGCGCGCCATCATCACCCGTCAGGATCTCGAGGCCGAGGAGCACGCCCGGCTGTCTTCGGGAGCGGCGTTCGCCGACCGCACGAAGGGCCGCGTCGTGCCGCTGCGGCTCGACCCGTACAGGACGGAGTTCCAGCGCGATCGCGATCGGATCATCCACTGCAAGGCATTCCGGCGCCTGTCGCACAAGACCCAGGTCTTCCTTGCGCCTGAGGGGGACCACTACCGGACGCGACTGACGCACACGCTCGAGGTGTCTCAGATCTCACGTTCGATAGCGCGCGCGCTCGGTCTCAACGAGGACCTCACCGAGGCGATCTCGCTCGGGCACGACTTGGGGCACACGCCGTTCGGGCACACGGGCGAGTCAGCTCTCGACCACGCTCTGCGCGAGTTGCACGTCACCGACTCTGCCGTGCCTGAGGGCTATCGCCACAACGTCCAGTCCTTGAGAATCGTCGAGCATCTGGAGTACGGCGGAAAGGGCCTGAACCTGACGCACGAGGTGCGAGACGGCATCCTCGGTCACTCGGGCTCGCACATTCCCGAGACACTCGAGGGGCGGATAGTCCGCATCGCGGACCGTATCGCCTACGTGAACCACGACATCGACGACGCGGTCAGGGCAGGCGTGCTTTCCGAGGCCGAGCTACCCGTGCATCCGCTCGAGGTCTTGGGCGCGCATCACGGCGCAAGGATCACGACCATGGTGAACGACATGATCTCCACATCCGCGGAGTGTGACGACATTCGAATGTCGGAACGTGTATGGGACGCGATGATGGAGTTGCGCGCGTACCTGTTCGAGAACGTGTACTTCTCGGAACGTGCGAAAGCCGAGGAGCCCAAGGCCCATGCGGTCGTGCAGTCGCTGTTCAATCACTACCTCGCCGATCCGGACGACCTGCCGGTGGGCGAGCGGCCGGCGTCAGCCGGCGAACGAGTGCAGGCGGTCGTCGACTACGTGGCCGGCATGACCGACCGCTTCGCCATACGGGAGTACGAGCGCATCTTCGTACCTCAGAAGTGGCTTCTGTAGCGAGGTCGACGATCTGCATCCGGCGACGCGGTTGGGTAAGCGCCCCCTTGGGGTAGAATCGTGCGACACCGCTCCGCTCGGCGCGGTAGTCCTGCAACGAACGCAGCACCGCAGCCGCCCACGCCCGGAGAGGAGGTCTTGTGGCTCGCATTTCCGATGACGACATACGTCGAGTGCGTGACGCCACGGACCTCGTTGCGCTCGTGTCCGAGCGTGTCATCCTGAAGCAGAAGGGCCGGCTGTTCTGGGGCTGCTGTCCGTTCCACGCCGAGAAGACGCCCTCGTTCAAAGTGGACCCCGCGACGCAGCTGTGGCACTGCTTCGGGTGTGGGCTCGGCGGCGATGCGTACGGCTTTCTCATGCGGACAGAGAATATGGAGTTCATCGATTCCGTGCGCATACTCGCGGATCGCGCCCACATCGAGATCGCTGAACAGGAGGGCGGGGTCCCTCGAAGCCACAAGGACCGACTCATCGCAGCGAGTGAGGCGGCCGCGAGCTACTACCATGAAGTGCTGACGAAGTCACCCGACCCGGGAGCTGCGAAGGCTCGCGACTACCTGGCCAGGCGCGGGTTCTCCAGCGCCGTGGCCAAGACATGGCAGCTCGGCTACGCGCCCGGACGCGGTGCCTTGGTACGGCACCTGACGAGCGCCGGGTTCACCACGGACGAGATCGTCGGTGCGAATCTGGGTCTGGCGAACGACGGGGGCGACACGAAGGACCGCTTCTACGAGCGCATCATGTTCCCCATCCGCGACCTGCAGGGCCGAGCCATCGCATTCGGCGGTCGTGTCATCGAGCCCAAGGAACCGAAGTATCTCAACACGCAGGACACGCCGATCTTCCACAAGTCCGCGAACATGTACGCCATCGACCGGGCGAAGGCCTCGATCACGTCGAGCGGGACGGCGATCGTCGTGGAAGGCTACACAGACGTGATCGCCCTGCACGAGGCCGGAATCACGAACGCTGTCGCTACGTTGGGCACCGCGTTGACGCGGGAACACGTCCGGCTTCTTTCGCGCTTCGCGAAGCGGGTGGTCTACCTGTTCGACGGTGACGCGGCCGGGATGCGTGCGGCCGACCGTGCTTCCGAGTTCATCGACAAGAGCGTGACACCCGAGGCCGGTCGCGACCGGGTTGAGCTTGAGGTCGCTGTGATTCCCGAGGGGCACGACCCGGCGGACTACGTGGGGGAGTTCGGCGCAGACGGCCTCAACACCGTGGTGGGAGGGGCGGTACCGCTGCTGCGGTTCTCCATCGACAGGCGTCTCGACCGCTGGGATCTCGATCGGCCGGAGGAGCGCGCGCGAGCACTCAAGGAAGCGGTACAGGTGCTCGCCCCCGTCAGAGGTTCGATCCTTGCTGATGACTACGCGAACTACATCGCCGACCGGCTGTTCGTCGACTTCGAGACGGTGAAGCGCTCTGTCGCAGCCGTGAGGGTACAGGAAGCACGCGACCCTGGACCGGACTCGGCCGGTCTCGGTACGCCCGCCGAGACGTTCTCGCGTGTCGACTCCCGCCAGCTTCGGACCGAGCGCGATCTACTGGACCTGTACGTTCGCGCTGCGAGACTGCGCCCAAGGGCACGGATATTGCTTGAGTCGGACCTGCTGACCGACCCTCGGCATCGTGCGATCGCTGAGCGCATCGCCGACGCTGATGTCGGCACGTCCGCTTCGGAACTCGTGGGGGTGCTCGAAGGGGAGGTTCCCGGCGCGGCGGAGCTGCTGTCCGGCGCGTCACTTGATGGGCTCGCCGACGGCGAATACGAGAGCGCGGAGTTGGACTTGGTGCGCGCTCTCAAGGAGATGGGACTCGAACGGCGTATACGGATTGAGAGTGCGTGGCTCAATCAGAACAAATCGCTCAAGGACTCGGACGAGTACGACGAAGTGTTCAGGAAGGTGTCATCGCTGCAGCGTGAGCTCGCAAAGCTCCGTGGCGGCGTTCGCGAAGGCCAACAGTAGGGCGAGAGGGAAGAGTGAGCGTGGCGGACAAGCCTAAGAAGACCACGAAGAAGGACGCTGCCGAGAAGACAGCAACGAAGCAGGCAGCGCCGGCCAAGAAGCCCGCCGCTGCCACCGATGTGCCGAAGAAGGCGACGAAGCAGCACAAGGCCGCGGAGCAGACCGAGGCGGTGCAGGCCGCGCCGGCCAAAGCCAAGTCTGGCAAAGCCGCGAGTGCCAAGGCCGGACCGGCTGAAACGACCAAGCCGGCAGCCTCCTCGGCGAAGGCGCCTCGGGCGTCGAAGCCGGCGGCCGCGCCGAAGAGCGCGCCTGAACTGGAGCTCTCCGAGGTCAAGACGCTCACCAAGATGGGCCGGTCCAAGGGCAACCTCACCGATGAGGAGATTCAGGGCGCACTGTCCGACATCGACCTGACCGACGACCAGTTCGAGCGCATCTACAGCCACTTCCGTGATAGCGGTATCGAGGTCGTGGATGACCTGGCCGACGTCGGGGCCGCGCTTGCGGGCGATTCCGATGGCGACGCCGGTGCGGTGGACATCGTGGCGACAGACGCCGAGGACATCGATATCGAGGCAGAGGTCGTCGACATCCCGCTGCCGCCCAAGGTGGCGCCTGCGAAGACGGCGAAGAAGAAGGCCAAGAAGCGCGAGAACCTCAACGCGGTCGCACCGCTGACCGGCGACCCGGTCCGGATGTACCTGAAGGAGATCGGCAAGGTGCCGCTGCTGACGGCGGCGCAGGAGATCGATCTGGCCATGAAGATCGACGCTGGGCTCGATGCCGCGAAGCGACTCGAGGATGCGTTCGATGCGGGAGTGACGCTGGATCGTGCGGAGAAGCGTCGGCTGACCAGGATCGAGCAGGTCGGCCTCGATGCCAAGCAGCAGCTGGTCGAGGCGAACCTTCGGCTTGTCGTGTCCATCGCCAAACGCTACGTCGGACGCGGGATGCTGTTCCTCGATCTCATCCAGGAGGGCAACCTGGGCCTGATCCGGGCCGTTGAGAAGTTCGACTACACCAAGGGCTTCAAGTTCTCCACGTACGCGACGTGGTGGATCCGCCAGGCGATCACGCGAGCCATCGCGGACCAGGCGCGTACGATCCGCATCCCGGTGCACATGGTTGAGACCATCAACAAGCTCATACGCGTGCAGCGCGGCCTGCTGCAGGAGCTCGGGCGTGAACCTACGCCCGAGGAGATCGGCGAGCAGATGGAGATGACGGCGGACCGTGTCCGCGAGATCCTCAAGATCAGTCAAGAGCCGGTCAGCCTGGAGACGCCCATCGGCGAGGAGGAAGACAGCCAGCTCGGCGACTTCATCGAAGATGGCGAGGCGGTCGTACCGCCGGACGCCGCCAGCTTCTCCATGCTGCAGGAGCAGCTCTCCAAAGTGCTCGATGGGCTTGCGGAGCGTGAGCGTAAGGTCATCGAGTTGCGCTTCGGACTGGTTGACGGGCATCCGCGCACACTCGAAGAGGTCGGGCGCGAGTTCGGCGTGACCCGCGAGCGCATCCGCCAGATCGAATCCAAGACGTTGTGCAAACTGCGGCACCCAAGCCGCTCAAGCAAGCTCAAGGACTACCTCGAGTAGTCCGCGAGTCGATGCAACAGAAGAAGGCCCCGCAACTGCGGGGCCTTCGTTGTTGACTGGCTCCCCGGGTAGGACTCGAACCTACAACCCTTCGGTTAACAGCCGAATGCTCTGCCGATTGAGCTACCGAGGAATACCGTGCGCGAGCGTGCGGCGCGAGACAGAAGTATACGAACGAGACCACCGCAATGCAACACGGAAATCCGGCCGGGTGCACGGGCCCCCGGTGCGCCGGCGGCGACGGGCTCTCTGCAGGGGCACTTGCGCTAGAATCGTACGGCGCATGCAGATGTCTTGCTCCGGGGCCCGTAGCTCAATGGCGGAGCAGGGGACTCATAATCCCTTGGTTGTAGGTTCGAATCCTACCGGGCCCACCACGAAAGGAACTCATGCGTCGTTCAGGCGAATCAGCGAGAGCGAACCGTCGCGAGAACGGGCCGCGAGGTTCTGACGGGAATCGCTTCGGGGTCTCGGCGGCCGTGCTCATCGCGGTGGCTGTCGGTCTGCTCGGCGTTGGGTTCTATGTCGGCAAGGCGTTCATCACCGCAGCGGGCACGCGGGTTCTGGAGTCGGCCCCGGTAGTCGGGGGCGCGTTGCCCGCTTCCGCGGCCTCATCAGCGACCGTAGCGGTCGTCTCGGACGGGTCGATCGGTCTGGTCGAGGTGCCGGCGGTCGGCGGAATGACAGTCGCAGAGGCCGTCGCCACGTTGGAGGCGGCCGGACTTCGGGTCGAGTTGATCGACTCCGGGGAGACGGTGGCGACTGCCGCCGAGCGGCTCGTGATGACGCAGCGTCCTGCGGGTGCGACCGTGCTTTCGACAGGCGCGTCCGTCACCCTGGTCGCGCCGGCGCAGACATCGGATGAGACCACGGCGGCGACCGCGCCTGCACGGGCATCTCGGAAAGGGACCGTCTGCATCGACCCGGGGCATCAGGCGCATTCCGAGGTCAAGCTCGAGCCGATCGGACCGGGTTCACGGCGCGAGAAGCCTCGGGCCACGGGTGGCGCGACCGGCGTCGCCACTGGGGTGCCCGAGCACGAGGTGGCGCTGCAGCTCGCGATGAACCTCAAGGAGAGGCTCGAGAGCGAGGGTTACCGCGTCGTTCTCACGCGCACAACGAACGATGTGCTGCTCTCGAACGCACAGCGGGCGCGCATCGCGAACCGTGCCCACGCCGACCTGTTCGTCCGGATACACTGTGGCGCGTCGACGGTGGCGACAGTCTCGGGCGTGCAGACCTTCTATCCAGCGCGAAACAGATGGACCGGGCCCATCGCGGCCACCAGCCGTCGGGCGGCGGTGCTGATCGGGAATGCGCTTGCCGCGTCCACGGGGGCGGTACGACTCGGCGCGCACGCCCAAGACGGTATGGCGGGGTTCAACTGGTCAAAGGTCCCGGTCGTCTCGGTTGAGACGGGATACCTGTCCAATCCTACCGAGGACCGGCTGCTGTCCAGCCCGAGCCATCAGGACAAAGTCGCCGAGGGGATCGCGTCCGGGATCGTCGCGTACTTGGATCGCGAGAGGCGTTGATCGCGGATGAGTGGTCTCAAGGCGGCCGTTGTGGGCGCCGTGCTGGCTCTGGTGGTAGGTGCGGCGGTCATCGTGGCTGCGGTTCTCGGAGAGATGAGTGCGCGTAGTCCCGCCGACTACGCTGCAGGCAAACCCGTCGTGGTGGCGCTGGTACTGCCGGACCCACAGGGGGGTGTAGCGGTTCGTGCGCTGGAGGTGGTCAGCCGCAATGGATCGCGGCTCTCGGTCGCGTCCACCGATCCGCTGACGTCTGCGACCGTACCGGGGACGAGCGGGGTGAACCTGAGCGACGCGTACGTGTTCGGCGGCGGTGACGCGCTGGCTGCTGCAGCGGCATCGAGTGCCGATGGCGATTCGGCGGGCTGGATCGTCGTCGGACCGGACGCATGGCCGGCGCTTGCAGGCGGACCCGTGGCGCTACGCCTGGAAGAGGATGTCGACGTGTTCGATGGCCGCAGGTTGCACACGTTCGAGTCGGGGGAGTCGTCCGCGACCGCTGAGGACATCACATTCCTGATGAGTGGCCTGGCCTACTCGAACGCTGCCGAGCGAGCGCGCGTCAGGGAGCAGGTGGGGGAGGCGCTGGTCTCAGGCTTGCGACGCGCGTCGTCCGCTGTGCCCCTCGGCGTCGATACCAACCTCAGCGCCGAACAGCTGTCGGCGCTTCTCGGCGGCTCAGAGGTCGTACTCGTACGCGAAGCGCCGTATGAGCGACGGTCCCCATAGCTGGTTTCGTGCTTGGAGACAATGGTACTATCCGCTTGGGGATACGTCCGCACGCGCCTGGCGCGAGGAAGCCTCAACGATCCGGGGAGTGAAATGTCGAACGTCGCAGCCGATTCACAGCAGTCGACAGGTTCCGTACCCAAGAAGCGCAGCGGGTCAGTCGTCATCTGGCTCGTCGTCCTGGTTCTCGCCGCCGGCGCCTTCGCGGCGGCCGTGGTGTGGGCCGGCGGGATCGGCGCCGCACTGGACCTGGTCGGGCTGGGTTCAGGTTCGGGTCTGAGCTCGGTCGCCACGCCTGCGTCCGGGGCGTCGACGACGACATCGGGCAGTGCCGCGCCAACCGATACGGCTACGCTGCCCGAAGATGCCGCGAAGGACATGTACCGGGAGCAGGTGCAGTCTCAGGCCAACATCGGGCGTCTCGTGAACAACGAGGTGTCGCTTCTGTCGCTGGGAGAGGCGAAGACCCGCAAGGGTGAGGCGATCGTTCCCGTCACGGTCACGTTCCGGGACGGCGGTCGCGTGTCCGGGAAGATGGTGCTCAAGCAGTACGACGGTATGTGGTACTTCTTCCGGATCACCGATGACGAGAACGCCGAGGATCTCACGGTGCCGGAGAACGCGGACCTGTCGGTCGTCTCGGTCATCGTCGAGCAGCAGGCGACCCCCGAGAGTCAGGACATGATCGTCAACGGCATCCTCGACGGGGGGTTCACGGAGGCGAAAGTCGTCGAAGTAGTGGACGGATCGGGGACCGCTACCGTCAAGCTCGAGTTGAGCGGCGGCACGGACGAGCCGGTCCAAGGCGAGATTCTGTGCGTGGAGAAAGAGGAGAACGGGACCGACTACTGGTTTGTCACGAAGTTCTCGGCGGAGTGAATCTCGCGTGTGATGGGTGACTCGAAGACCGGCGATTCGTGCCGGTCTTTGCATGTGACAGGGTCCTGTTGTCCGACCGCATGATTCGGTGATTGGGAGCAGATGGAGCTACGCGACTACATCAATGTGATCAGGGTGCGCAAGTGGGTGATCGTCCAGGCGATCGTCATCGTCGCGCTCACGGCACTTTCGGTGTCCTATCTGCAGCCGAGCACCTATCAGGGAACGGCGATGATCCTGATCTCCGAGAAGGGCTCGTCGGCGTCGGTCTTCAGCGAAGTCGTGCCGCAGTTCTCGGGCCAACCCGAGCGGGCCATGCAGACCCAGGTCCAGCTCCTTCAGAGCAGGCCGAATCTCGAGTCCACCATCAAGAAGCTCAACCTGCAGACAGACGCCGAGTCGCTCGCCAAGCGCGTGACCGTTGCGACCGTCGGGCAGACCAACATCGTCAAGATCACGGTGATCGACAGCGACCCACAGACCGCCGCGCGGATCGCGAACAGCCTTGCTTCCGAGTATGTGGTCTCTGCGCGCAATGCCCAGCGAGAGAGTCTGGCGGACGCCGCGGACACCGTCGAGCGCCGGCTCGAGCAGGCGGAGAGCGACATCCTCGCGCTGAGCCGCAAGATCAGCCAGTACGGCAGGGATCAGGAAATGCCCGCCGACCTCTCGGCGTCACTCCAGATCGCCACGGGCACCTATACCACGCTGGCCGAGAAGCTCGAGCAGCTACGAATCAACGAGCGGCTGGAAACGGGCCCCGCGCGCGTTGTGAGCCTTTCCGTGGTGGACACCGATCCGGTGTCACCCGATCCCGTTCGCAACGTCGTCCTGGGCGTTGCTGTGGGTCTCGTGTTCGGTCTCGGCATGGCCTTCCTGTACGAGTATCTGGACAACACCATCAAGTCGACTGAAGAGGCCGAGCGGATCTTCGGCGCACCGGTACTCGGCACGGTTCCCGTCGACATCATCGAGAAGGGGAAGAATCGGCGGCTCGCCATCGTCGAGTCTCCCGGTTCTGCGACAGCGGAGGCGTATCGCGTCGTCCGCAACTCGCTGGACTTCATCAACTTCAAGCACGACATGAAGTCGCTTCTGGTCGCCTCGGCGGCGCCCGGTGAGGGCAAGTCGACGGTCGCCGCCAACCTCGCTGCTGCGCTGGCACAGGCGGGCAAGAAGGTGATTCTCGTGTCGGTGGACTTCCGTCGTCCCACGACCGAGCAGTTCCTGAGCGTCAACAACATGATCGGCCTGTCGGATGTCCTGATAGGCACGCACACCCTGAAATCGGCGCTGCAGCGGCCCGGCGACGACCGGCTCCTGGTGCTGACCGCAGGCAAGATGCCGCCGAACCCGTCGGAGTTGCTGGGCTCGACGCGCATGGAAGAGGTCGTGAAGTCGCTTGAGGAATGGGCGGACTGGGTGATCATCGACACGCCGCCTCTGCTTGCCGTCGCCGACGCAGCCGCTGTGGCCAGGTGGACTGACGGCGTGCTGCTGGTCACGAAGGCCGGATTCTCGACGCGCGAAGCGGGCCTCAAGGCGATCGAGATGCTCGACAAGGTGGGGCAGAAGATCACCGGTGTCGTGGTATGGGGCCTCGATGAGTCCAAGCCGGGTGCCGGGTACGGGTACTCGAGTGGCTACTACTACGCGAGCTACTACTCGATGAATCCGGCAGGTGGCAAGCGTGGCAAGCACGACAACGGTGCGCAGGCGGTCGGCGTCACGCCAGAGGCCGGTGCGAGCCAGTGGGTGCCGGAGGAGAGCCCGGGCAGACGTTTCGCCCGGGTGCTCGGTACCGTCCTGACGGGCGCGCTGACGTTCCTGCTCATCCTCGCCATCGCTGCCGCCGTCGTGTACTTCCTCGACGGCTACTTCGGGTGGGGTATCTCGCAGACCATCACCGGGATCTGGGGCGGATGAGACGCATGAGCCTCGATAGCCCCTCATGGTGAGAGCGGAAGGGCTGAGACTCAGCCCGTCTGCCGCGTTCGGCGTGAAGGATCCCACCGGGAACCTTGCGGGAAGGTCGGCACGAAGTGCTGCGACGGCGTTGGCGTCGCAGGGCATCAGGTTGGGGCTGACTATCGCGGGCACCGCCATTCTGTCCCGCCTGCTGACTCCGGCGGACTTCGGGTTGGTGGCCATGGTGTCGGTGGTGGTGGGCTTCGCACAGGTCTTTCGGGACGCTGGCCTGGCAACGCCCACGATCCAGAGCCCGGATATCACGCGTCCGCAGATCAGCAGCCTCTTCTGGGTCAACACCGCGGTTCTGGTAGCGCTTGGTGTTGCCTTGTGGGTGACGTCACCGCTCACCGCCCGGTTCTATCACGAGCAGCGGCTCGTGGCCGTTGTCACCGTCCTTGGGGTGGCGTTCGTGGTGAATGGACTCAGCGCGATCCACGAGGCCCTTCTTCGCCGGAACCTGTACTTCCCGTCGCTCGCTGTGTCCCAGATCGCGGCCCAGGTGCTCGGGCTCATCGGGATGGTGCTCGCGGCGCTCTGGGGTTGGGGCTATTGGTCACTCGTCGTCGGTACGTGTGTCACGTCGCTCGTTTCGACCGGCCTCGTGTTCGCGATGTGTCCGTGGATGCCGCAACGGCCCAGACGTGGCGTCGGAGCGCGGACGATGCTGGAGTCGGGAGTACACCTCACGGGATTCAATCTCGTGAACTACTTCGCGAAGAACACCGACTTCATCGCCATCGGACGGGCGCTCGGATCCGCCCAGCTCGGCCTTTACTCGAAGGCCTTCCAGATATCGATGCTGCCGATGAGCCAGATCCGCGTCCCGGTCACGGAGGTGGCCTTACCGGTCCTGAGCTCGCTTACCGAGGATCACCCGCGGTACCGGCGGTACTTCGAGTCAATCGTCATGGCACTCGCGGCGATCGCGTTTCCGATCGGCGCGTACTTCGCACTCGAGGGCGCCTTCATCGTGCGCATCGTCCTCGGCCCGCAATGGTCGGCGGCGGTGCCGCTGTTCCAGGTGCTGTCGGTTGGCGGTGCCATTCAGTCGGTGGTCGCCATCTGTTCGCTCACGATGATGAGCCACGGCTACACGCGTCGTTACTTCGGACTGGGTCTCGCGAGTGCCGTCGTGACCGTGGTGGCGATCCTCATCGGACTGCGCTGGGGCGCACTCGGCGTTGCCTGGGCCTACACCGCCTCAGCGGCTGCGCTGTTCGTGGTCACCGTCGCGGTGGCATTTCGAGGGACTCCGGTCACGATTCCGGGCTTCCTCGGCTCCAACGCGCGACCGGTCGCGTTCACGGCGATCGCCGCGGGCGCCGGACTCGCTGTGGCGGCCTACGGCCCGCATTCGCCGGGACTGTCCGCCGCGGCCGTGACCGCCTGCTTCTGGGGGCTCTACGGTGCCCTGGTGATGGCGAGCCGTCCCATGCGCGACACCGTGTCTCAGTTCGTTCGGTCGATCCGGTCACGCGGCCCGCGACAGGATGATGCCAAGTGAAGGTCATCGTGGTCGGTGGTGGATTCGCCAACAAGGGTGCCGAGGCGATGCTGAAGACCGTTCGTTCCGAGTTGGAGCGTCGGATCGGCGACGTGCAGGTCGTCGTCTGGGACGCGGTGGCCGCGGAGGTCGAGACGGCGCGGTCGCAGGGATTCGACGCTGCTTGTGCGGCTATTCCCGGACACGCATCAGCACGTGCATCGTGGCTCGCACGGTCGTTGCTTCGCCACCCATCGGCGCTCGCCCCGCACATCGGTGGACTCGGGCTGCGCTCTGTGGTCGTTCGGGCGAAGGGACTGCGGCTGCTCGAACAGGTTGGCGATTTCGACGCGGTCCTCGACATCAGCGGTTTCGCGTACGGCGATTCGCTCGGAATCCACGCGATGACGCTCGTGGAACCACTTCTGCGTGCAGCAAGCGAACGCGGTCGACCCTACGTGTTCCTCCCTCAAGCGTGGGGCCCCTTCACCGAAACGGACGTGGCGCGCGCGACGAAGACGATGCTCTCGGCATCGAGCGCGTTCGCGTACGCACGGGACAGGGTCTCGCTGGGGCATCTTTCTGAGGTGTGCCCCCCGGACCGTCGCTACGCCGATCCGATGCCTGACATCGCCTTCTCGTTCAGCTCCGACAGTGATTCGATCGCGGTGTCGTTTCTGCACCGCTTGGGCTGCGAGATGCAGCGCCCGCTCGTCTGCATCGCGCCCAACATGCGGGCGGCGCGTCGGCAGAGCCAGGGTGCGAATCCCTATCTCGAGGCCCTGTGCGGTGTCGGCCGGCTCGCGGTCGACGAGCTCGGCGCCGATGTCGTGTTGCAGGCCAACGAGATCAAGGTCGCCCAGCCGCACGCGGACGACCGTGCGTTGTGCACCATTGTGGCCGAGGCGATCGACCGGCCGGGGCGGGTGTTTCACTCGGATGAGGCCCTCAGTGCCGAGGACTCGAAGTCGCTGGTCGGGCGTTGCGAGTTCCTCGTGGCGTCGCGGTTCCACTCACTTGTCTTCGCACTCTCGCAACGTATTCCGTGCGTTGCCGTGGGCTGGAGCCACAAGTACTCGGAACTGTTGGACGGGTTCGACCTCACCGAGGCCACGTTCGATATCGGAGAGACCGACGCCGAGGGCTTGCGGCGGGGGCTGCTCGAGCAGTGGGCGAGACGACAGCGGACCGCACAAGTCATCGGAGACCGGTTGACCGAGATCAGGAAGGCGAACGAGGCGCTCTTCGATGACCTCGTGCTCCGGATCGGCGGGCGATGGCAGTGACCGCCGAAGGGGTCAGGGAGACTGTTCTGACATCCACCTCGAGTCCCCCGGGTTGGATCGACCCGTTTGGGCGGGTCAGGGAGTCGTTGAAAGCCGTGTCGGACGCAGGTGTCGCGGGTCGAGTGACGGTCGTGATGCCGTGTTTCAATGCAGCCGAGTTCGTCGGTGCGGCTATCGAGAGCGTCTTGACTCAGGATCACCCGGACGTCGAACTCGTCGTGGTTGATGATCAGTCCACAGATGGCAGCTTGGACGTCGTGACGTCGTACGGAGACCGCCTCGTCTTGATCCGCCGCGAGGTCCGCGGGGGAGCGTGCGCGGCGAGGAACGACGGGCTCCAGGTGGCGACAGGGGAGCGTATACAGTTCCTCGATGCCGACGATCTCCTTGTGCCGGGAGCTATCGCCGCGTTATGGGCCCGGTGCGCCGAGGGGGTCACGCCGTTCGGCGAGCGCCTCGAGTTGTGGGATGACCTGCGTCCGGTTCCGTCGAGCCGCCTGCGTGGTTGGGGTCGTACTGAACCGTTGGAGTTCATGCTGCGAAAAGGGATTCCGCCCATGGCGCCACTGCACGAGCGGCGCGGCATCTACGCGGTTGGCGGGTTCGACGAGTCACTGCCGCAGGCCCAGGAGAAGGACCTGCACATCAGGCTCGTCCTGCACGGGATTCGGTTCGCCGACACAGGTGGAGTCGTCGGAGTACAGCGCATGCATGAGTCTCCTACGCGCATCAGTAACTGCGTGTGGGCCGACGTGGATCCGATGCGGCACTTCGACCTGAGCATGCACTGGCTCGATCTTGTCGAACAGACCGTTGGACCCGCGCGCGCCACCGAATACCGTGCGGTCGCCTGCGATCGGCTGGTGGAGGCGGCTCAGCGGGCATGGGACTTCGGCTACCCGGACGTGTCCGCCCGCTACCTGGAATTGATCACGGAGCACTTCCCCGAGTACCGCTTCGGTGCATTGAGCCGAATCGTCGGCGGGGTCGACAGCGCGCTGGGCCGTCGGGCCATAGTCGGGGCAACGCTGCCCCAGCGTCTGGTGCGCAGGGTGAGACAACTCGTGCGCTCTGTCGCGATTCGTATCGGCTCGGCTCGGCGACAAGATGGTATGGTCGATGCCGTAGAGTCCACTGCTGGCACGAGACGGAGGTCGTGATGGGCGGCCTGTTGCGCAGAGTCGCATGCCTGGGGCTCGCCGTGCTCCCTTCCGGACTCAAGATCGCTCTCTTGAGAACCACCGGGCACACGATCGGCAAGGGATGCCGCATCGGATGCACGTACCTGGATGTTGCTCGTCTCGAGATGGGCGATCACTGCCACATCGCTCACTTCAACTACATCAAGGGTCTGCAGCGGCTGCGTATGGATGACCACGCACGGATCGGCGGTCGCTTCAACTGGGTGACGGCGTCGTCTCGGCACCGGGGATGGGCCGACAACGGCTACGGTGAACTGAGTATCGGCTACGGCTCGAACATCACCGGCCGGCACTACATCGACGTACAGCGAGGGGTTTCAATCGGCGAGAAGACGCTGATGGCGGGGCATGGATCGACCATCTGGACGCACTCGGTCGATGAGATCGAGGCGGGCGATGAACGTGGCGTTCGGATCGGAGACAACTGCTACGTAGGCAGCCATTGCATCTTCGTGCAGGGAGCGGCCATCGGAGACCGGGTGATCGTCGGCGCCGGTTCGGTGATCTCGCGCGACCTGTCTTCGGAGTCGCAGTGTCTCATCGCCGGCAATCCGGCCGCCACGCGCAAGCGCTACCCCGACGATCACCCGTTCTGGACGCAGACCCAGGCCAGTTTCCTGCCCAAGGCGGATTCGTGAGTCGGCTGAAGTCATGGCTCGCGCTTGCGGCGATCGCGGGGGTGCTCGGTGTCGTCTTGACCCAGGTGCCACCGACCATCGTACTTCCCGCCATCCTTGCGTTCGCGGTGGCGGTGGTCGGCCTTCTCGCGTCGCGGGAGCTCTCGAGCGATCAGTTGCGGCTATGGGTGCTCCTCTTCGGCTGGATCCTGTACTTCCTGAGCGGCGTGTCCCTACGCATCAGGGGGGCGTCCGAGATCGAGACCAGTGTGCTCGACAGCGCCGCCGCACTGCGGGTGGTGCTGGTATCGGCGGTGGGCCTGATCGTGTTGGCGGTGCTGTTCGGAGCCAATCGCCACGGATCGACGCGGTCGGACGGCCGGCTGTTCGGTGGGGCCATCATGCTGATGGCCTATGGCGGGTTCGCACTTCTTTCGAGTCTGTGGTCGGTCTCGCCGCTGTGGACCGGATACAAGAGCGCGGAGTACCTGGTGGGCCTGGCGGTGGCGCTGAGTCTGGCTTTCGCGATCAAGACGTTGCACGACCTCGAAGTCACTTTCAGGGTGACCTGGGGCATCTACATAGTCCTGCTGGGACTGGTGTGGATCGGGTTTCTCGTTGCTCCGTCCCGCGCGATGATCGAGACCGGCGGCCTGCTTGGCTGGAGGCTCGGCGGCGTGTTCCCGGTCGCGTCGACGAACACCGTCGGCGACCTTGCGGCGACTGTGCTGCTCGTGGCCCTCGTCAGGCTCGCGTACGGCTTCGGATCGCGTCGGATATGGATGGTGCTGCTGGTTGCTGCGGGCGGGGCCCTGTTCTTGTCGCAGGCGCGGTCGGCGTTGCTGGGCGTGGTGCTCGCGCTTGTGGTTCTCTCCGTGCTGCTCCCCAAGATGCGCAAGCAAGGCGCGCTGCTTGCGGTCGCGTTCGGAGCGATGGGGTACGTGTTCGTGGAGCTGGTCTACTCGTACCTCGTCAGAGGGCAGTCGGTAGGCAACATCGCCTCGCTGTCGGGTCGGACGCTCTATTGGAACGCTGCGCTGGAACTGTGGCGGGAGCATCCGATCGTAGGGGCCGGCGCCTATGCTGCGGGACGGTTCGGAGTGCTGCAGGAACTCGGTGAGCAGCTGACTTCGAGCCTGCACAACACCTGGATCGAGGTGTTGGTTGGGACCGGCATCATCGGCGTGGCCATGGTGGGACTCGCGGTCATCGTGGTCGGGTTGCGGGTGCTGCGGATGGCCCGGGCCGAGATGGACTCACCGCTCGGCCATATCCCCGCCGAGATGGCAGCGGTGCTGCTCCTCGAGCTCGCACGTTCCCTGTTCACGTCGGGCGCATTCATCTGGCACCCCGCCACGCGGTTTCTCCTGGCGGTCACGCTATGTGCCTGCTACGCGCCAGTAGCTGCGAGCATCGCGGAGACGGCGAGGACACCGGAGGAGTCTGTCGACCACGAGGGGTCACCGCTACCTGCAGGTGGACCGGCCTTGCGTCCGGAGACCGGGGGCAGCTAGTGTCGCGCGACGTGAGTATTCCCGCACAGACCGGAACCGTGCCCGGCTATCGCTCCTTCGTGAACCCGACCCTCGTGAGTGCCCTGTTCGAGCATCTTGACCGGTCGGGTGTCGTGTACGCGATCCTTCACGGGTCCGAGGATGTCCCCGACAGGGTCTGCTCCGACATCGACATGGTGTTGGACGCCGCTTCCTTCGCGACCTTCGGCGGGATTCTGCGGAGCTACGCTCGTGAGAATGCTGGCGCTGTCTGCCAGGTCATCCGGCACGAGCCCACCGCGTGCTACTGGGTCGTGGTGTTTCGCGGCGCCGGCGGGGCGATGACGGAGTACTTGAAGGTCGACGTCTCGACGGACTTCCGTCGGGACGGGCGCGTGCTGTTCACCGGCAGCGAACTGCTTTCGGACCGCGAGCTCCGCTCGGGCGTGTGGTCCGTGAGCACGGGGGTCGAGTTCGCTGCGTATCTAGCGAAGTGCGTGCTCAAGCGACGTCTCGAAGCCGAGCAGTCCGCATCGCTCCGCGGCCTCTGGGGCCGGGATGCTGCGGCCTGTCTGCGCGGGTTGTCGCCGCTCCTGGCCGAGAGAGACCTCGCCACGGTGAAGGCGGCGATGGAGGACCCTGAGGATGCGGCGATGACTGCGAGGCTGCTGCCGCTGCGTCAGGCGATTCTGGCGGGTGCGTTTCGCCGCCATCCGGGTTCCGCGATCATCTACCCGATGCGCCATGGGTTGCGGGCGATCGCGCGCGTGCTGAGACGTACCGGCATCCAGGTCGCGGTGCTGGGTCCCGACGGGGTCGGGAAGTCCACCGTGGTCGAGCGCGCGGTTGCGGCGCTGGTGCCGGCGTTTCGTTCCAGCTCGCGCTTACACCTGCGTCCCGGCTTGCTGCCGCCCAAGGGGGGAGAGCCGCAGGCCGCGACACCCCCGATACCGTATCAGCGGGCGCCCTATGGCGGCCTGATCTCCGTGTTGAAGCTCGGGTACCTGGCGTTCGACTACGTCGTGGGATACTGGATCCTGGTCTGGCCGCGCCTCGTGCGGTCGACGCTGGTCGTGTGCGATCGCTACTACCTCGACGTGGTCGCCGATCCCGCGCGTTACCGATACGGCGGACCGCGACCCTTGCCGCGATGGCTCGCGCGCGTGACTCCCGGTCCGGACCTCTACCTGGTGTTCGATGCGCCAGCCGACGTGATTCAGTCCCGCAAGTCCGAAGTCCCTCCGGAGACGACAGAGGGTCAGTTGACCAGCTACCGTGAGCTCGTGTCGCGCTACCCGAACACGGTGCGGATAGATGCGTCAGGCGAGGTCGACGTGGTTGTGGACCAGGTCGTCGGTTCGGTCCTGGGCGTCATGGTCGCACAGGCGGCGCGCCGATGAGCGCCCTGCGCGTGACTGACTGCTTCGGGCCGGAGCAACCGGTCTGGGTGATGCGCGTCGGCGGGGTCGCTCGCCTTTGCACGTCCCATCGAGTGGCTCGCAGGCGGTTCTCGGACGGGATGCGGCTGCCAGCCTCGGGTGCCTTGGGCAGGAGCAGACGCTTCGTGCTCTCGCTCGGGCTGGCGTCGGGCGCGGTGGGCAGCAGTCGCGGCACGGCGGACGAGGCGCATCGACTTCTGATCGCCGACATCATGGCGCGGATTCCCGGCGCACAGACGTGGTTGGCGCTCGGGGGGACGCCAGGCCCCGCCCAGAAGCTGACGCTCGTGGTGCTGGGCGCCGACTGGGAGCCGACAGCGTACGTGAAGGTGGGAGACACGCCGCTTGCGAGACAGCTGATACACAACGAGGGCGTGGTGGTGCAGGCACTTGCGCCAGGGCGGGGTCCTGCCGTGATCGCCGACGGTGAGCGTGGCGACGTGTCATGGGTCGCGGTGAGCGCGCTCGGAGGGTCAGACGCACGAGGACACGACCCGGTTCCCATCGGCGTGCTCAGCGCGTCCGCCGATGCCCCCTCGAAGGTGCTCGGACGACACCCGGTGCGCGACACGCTCGTGCCTGAGGACCTCGACGCGTATACCAGGCTCGCGGAGTGCTCGGGCGACCGGCTGTTCCCTGTCGGCGTGACGCACGGTGACGCCGCCCCCTGGAACGCCGTTGTGAGGCGGGACGGGGTGCTGTGCCTGTTCGACTGGGAATATGGGCGACTTGACGGCCTCCCGGACACGGACGTCGCGCACTGGAGCATCCAGAGCGCACGGCTCCTCGACAAGTGCGCCCCGGACGCCGCGGTTCGACGCGGGGTCGACTCGGTGCTTGCGTGCGGCCGCTACGATCGACTGGGCGCCGTAGCCGTGTGCGCCGTCGCGTGTCTCGAGCTTGCGTCGCGTCACCAACGAGAGGGCAACCACGAGACCGTCGCGTGGTGGCGTCAGGCGGCGCGGATCGCCGCCCGCGAGTGCTGCGATCGGGGGGTCGATTAGTGCGCGTCGTCGTCTCTGCGTATGCATGCGAGCCTGGGAGGGGTTCGGAGCCCGGAGTGGGCTGGGCGTGGGTGGAGCTCATCTCCGGATTCGCCGAGGTGACCGTGGTGACGCGTGAGAACAACCGCGCGGCGATTGAAGCAGCGGCTGCCCAGCATGAATGGGTGCGGCAGGTGCGATGGGTCTACCACGATCTCTCTGAAGCGGCGCTCGGGTTCAAGCGGCGCAGCGGGCTGGTGCAGCCCTACTACGCGGCATGGCAGCGCTCGGCACGTCGCGCCATCCGAGATGCGGTGGCCGACCGTCACTGCGATGTCGTGCATCACCTCACGTTCGGTACGTACTGGATGCCCTACGCCACCGATGAGGTCGGGGCACCCGTGATCATCGGTCCGGTGGGTGGCGCCGAGGCGCCACCATTCGGGTTCGTCATCGACGACCTTGGCGGGTTCGTCTTCGAGGCGTCACGATACGTGGCCCGATGGTTCATGGAACGGCTCGGTCTCGTGAGACGTCCGGTGCGTGATGCCACGCTGTGCATCGCGAAGGCCCAGGAGACCGCGGACAGACTCGTGCGCATGGGTGCGAGAAGGGTGGTCGTCCGCTCCGAAGTGGTGATGCCCGACTCGATGGGGCCCAAGGTCGCGGCGTCGCGGTCATCCGGCGGAGACCTGAGGATCGTGAGCGTGAGCCGTCTCGTGCATCTCAAGGGCATCCAGTTGGCGCTGAAGGCCCTGGCGCAGGTTCGTGATCAGATTCCCCCGTTCACCTACACATTGGTGGGAGACGGGCCCTATCGACGCCAGCTCGAGCGGCTCGTCGACACGTTGGGGCTGCAGGACGTGGTGGTCTTTGAGGGCATGCTGCAGAGGGACGTCGCGCTGCGACGCCTTGAAGGCGCCGACATCTTCGTGCACCCGAGCCTGCACGATTCGGGCGGTTGGGCATGCATCGAGGCAATGTGGTCCGGTGTGCCGGTAGTGTGTCTTGCGATCGGGGGACCGGCCAACCAGGTCACCGCCCAGACGGGGCGGATCATCCCTCTGCGGGGTCCGCGCGACACGGTCGCTGCTCTTGGTGCGGCTATCGTCGAGCTTGGCGGTGATGAACGCCTGAGACGCGAGTTGGGAGCGGCAGCCAGACTCCGAGTTGAGACCGAGTACGCGAAGGCCCGTCAGTCAGAGTGGCTCCGCGAGACCTACAGGCAGGTCGTCGAGGCAGGCGGTTCGTGATGAGGGTCCTCGTTGCGCACGTCTCGTACCGTCAACGTGGGGGCGAAGACGCCGTCGTCGAACGGGAGATCGCGCTTCTTCGGGCCGCAGGGATCGACGTGGTCACGCTCATCGTGGCCAGTGCCGACTTCGACCTTCTGCCGGCTGGGACACGTGCCGCGATCGGCCTTCGATTGGCAGACCACGAGTACGGGCGCGAGCGCATGCGCCTGGCGATCGAGGCTGAACGCCCGGACGTGGTTCACGCACATAACCTGTATCCGCTGCTGGGCATCGGCGCTCTGCGAGTCGCCCATTCGGTCGGAATACCGACTGTCCACACGTGGCACAACTACCGGCTCTCCTGCATCGCCGGTACGCATCTGTACGGTGGGCGGACGTGTGGCGACTGCTCCGTTAGCGACCGGGTCAGCGGCGGGCTGCGCGGCTGCTACCGGGGGTCGCGGATTCAGAGCCTGCTGTACGCCAGGGCGATGAGTGAGCAGATGAAGGCCTTCGAGGAAGGCGTGCCCGACGCCGTGCTGTGTCTCACCGGATTCCAGCGCGATTGGTTCATCGGGCAAGGGCTCCCGGCGTCTTTGCTGCGTCTCAAGCCCAACAGCGCGAGCACAGTGTCGGTGCTGCCGTACGCGGCACGCAACGGCGCGGTGTTCGTGGGGCGACTCTCGGCCGAGAAGGGCGTGGCGGGGCTGGTGCGGTCGTGGAAGGGCCTGGCGGGGCCTCTCACCATCGTCGGCAGCGGCCCCGAGGAGTCCTTGGTTCGCGAAGTGGCGGACGAGAACGAGGCGGTCACCATTCGCGGAGAGCTCTCGGCCGCCGAGACCGTCGCGGCCATGGCCCACGCCCGTGTGGTGGTCGTTCCGTCGCTGTGTTTCGAGGCTCTGCCGATGGTCGTTGTCGAGGCGTTGGCAGCAGGGACTCCGGTCCTCACGTTCTCCGGCGGTTCGGTCGCCGGGATCGATTCCGTGACGTCCGTCCCGCATGGAGACTACGGGATGTTCGTTGAGCGTGCCGGCGAGTTCCTGGGCATGCCCGAGCCAGAATGGCAGGCTCACTCAGACTCGGCACTCGAGACATTTCGCGCGCAGTTCTCCGATGAGCGCAACACCGCCGAGCTGGTCAGAGTATACGAGCATCTGATCGCCGAGAAGGGTCAGGGGCGGCGCGAAGGGCAGGGGCGATGAACGGACCGGATGGGTTCGTCGAGGGCACGGTCTTTCGCGCGGAGCAGGAATCCGCGTGGACTTGGCACACCACGCCGCGCGCGGTGGAGTACGAGGGCGCGACGTACTGGGGCGCGGTCGTACGCACCGCCGAAGATCGCTCCGGCATCGTGGTCTCGGCGTACGATCATGCGACCGGTCGCGTCACGGCGTCGCCCGTGGTCTTGGAGGTTGGGCGCGCCGACGATCACTGCAACCCGTCGGTGTGGGTGCGGCCGGACGGTCGCATCGTTCTAGGCGCAGCCGGGCATACATCCGACCGTCTGTGGTATGCGATCAGTGCCGAGCCGGGGGACGTGTCGCAATGGCGCGTGAGTGAGGTACGACCGGGACGATACGCGCGGTACTCGTACACCCAGATGGCCTTCCTCGCCGATGACGGCCCGCAAGGCCGCGTATACTGGTTCTTCCGTGGTCGCGGGAGCGACAATGTCGTACGACACAAGCTCCTCAGACTGCGCGGCTATGCCAACTGGTGGGCCTTCGCCACATCCGTGGACTGGGGAGAGACGTGGTCCGACGCGACGATGCTGTGGCGTGAGCGCGGCGTGAACGTCCCCTATACGCATGTGACGTCCAACTGCCGCGATACCCTGTACTTCTCCCGCTCGGACACCGTGGATCGGATCGACCCGAGCAACCGCCGCAACGTGATGGCGTGTCAGCTGAAGGGCGGGGTGCTTCGTCGAATGGACGGCGCGCGCATCTGCTCGGTGGAGCAGCTGCCTCTCACGCGTCATCGCGCGCTCGATCTGGTGTACGACTCGACCGCGCAGGGAAACCACGCGGCATTCAACCTTGATCTGACCGTGGGCGGTTCGGGGTCGCCGGTGATCGGGTTCTCCACGCTCGAACGGAACGGGTCGCCCGAGACCTACACCAACCACTTCCACATCGGCCGCTGGAACGGGTCGACATGGACCGTGGAGAGTATCACGTCTGGTGGGCCAAGCATCTATCGCGATGATTCGCATCCGCACTACTCCGGAGCCCTGTCTATCGATCGGACGGACCCCGACACCGTGTACCTGGGCGTCGTTCGCCCTGAAGAGGCTGTTGAGGGTGCGATCGAGGTCTGGCGTCGCGATGCCAGCGCCGGGACATGGGCGCGTGCAGGCTTCGTGGCACCCCGCGGACGAGGCGGGGGCAAGGCGTTTCGTCCGGCCTGCCCGGAAGGCTCGACCGGACGTGTCCGGGTACTGTGGCTGACCGGTCGGTACGACAGCTACACCGACTGGTCTTGCCACGTGGAGGGCCTGGCCGAGACCGACTGAGCTCGGTGACCGCTTCCGAACAGCAGGGCCCGGCCGCGGAGAGAACCACGACCGGGCCCTGAGGCTGATTCCACCGGCGGGCCTACTGGAGGACACCACCGATCACATCGAGCGCGTCGAGGCGGATCATCGTTCCGGAGGCGGCATCCTCTCTCGTTCCGGCCCATTCGATTCGAATGGTATGGGTTGTCGGGGCCAGTCCTTGGACGACCATGACCTCCTGCTGGTACTTCACCGCGCTGCTGTAGAGGCTGACCTCCTGCGGCGTACCGCCGTCGATGGAGACGAGGGCTTCGCCGTAGTAGGGCGCGCGCGTCGCGACGTACACGATACCTGTGCCGGTGAAGGTGGCCTCGACACTTCCGGTCGTGTCGATCCTCGCATCGCTGCCGCCGGAGAGCGACGTGCTCGTGGTCGAACCCCACGGGCCGGTGAACCTCACCAACGGGTCGGTCTGCTCGAAGCGCGTGCCCGGATCGTGATCGGGACCGGGCTCGAGGAGCGTGCCGGCGACGTCGAATGCGTCGACGCGTATCACCGTGCCGCTCGAAGCGCTGTTCTTGAGTCCAGACCACTCGATACGGAGCGTGTGGTTACCGGGCGTAAGGCCCCACACGGCCCAGAGACGCTGCTGGTAGCTCACTGACGACCCGTAGGTGTCCACCTCGACCGCCGGAGCACCGTCGAGGCTGACGAGTGCCTTGCCGTACTGCGGTGCCTTCGTGCCGACCCACGCGATGCCGGTTCCGTTGAAGCTGACGTCGACCGCGCCGCCCGCGGCGTCAGTACGAGTATCGGAGCCGCCGGACAGGCCGGATCCTGAGGTCGAGGTCCACGTTCCGCTATAGCGGATGAACGGATCGGTCTGCTCGCGACGTGTGGACGGGTCGCCCAGCGGAACGGCCTGCTGCAGTGCCCCTTGGACCTCGACTCCGTCGATACGGATGACCGTGCCGGAGGAGGCGTCGTTCTTGACGCCGAGCCATTCGATCCTGATGGTGTGCGCCCCGGCGGCGAGGTTGCCCACCGAGAAGAGCGTCTGCTGGTAGACGGTGCTCGACGCGTACATGTCCACCACGACCGAGGGACTGCCATCCACGCTGACTGAGGCCTTCCCGTAGTACGGCGACTTGGTGCCGAGCCATGACGCGCCGGTGCCGTTGAAGGCGATGGTCACGGCAGAGCTGGCCGTGTCAGAGCGGAAGTCGCTGTCGCTGGTCAGGTTGGAGCTGAAGCTCTGTGCCCACACCCCTTCGTAGAGCAGGCGGGTGTCCGTCTGGTCAAGACGGGTTCCGGTGAATTGGAGGGTTCCGACGACGTCGAACGCGTCCACGCGGATCATCGTGCCGTTCGCGGCTGGGTCGGCGTCACCCGTATAGGAGATAGTCAGGGTGTGGCGCCCATCCGCCAGGCCCGTCGCACTGAAGACGGGCTGCTGATAGAGCGCGGTCTTGTTGTACAGGTTGACCGGCTGGGGAACACCGCCGTCAACGCTGACGTTCGCGATGCCGTACGACTTGTACTTGGTCGCGATCCACGTGATGCCGGTGCCCTCGAACGTGACGGAGGCGGTGCTGCTCGCGGTCTGGCTCCACTTGTCGGTGTTGCCGGAGAGACTGCTGTTCGTTGTATTCGACCAGGAGCCTTGGTACCAGATGGTGCCGTCGATCTGTTCGTAGCGTCGAGTGACGTCGAACGTGGCGCTCGCAACGGCGGAGCTGTTGCCGGCGACGTCGGTGGCGTAGTACTGCAGCGAGTGCGTTCCCGGAGCAGTCGTGGTCAGGCTGCTGCCCGACACCCAAGCGCCACCGTCGAGCCGGTACGAGATCGAGGCGACACCCGAGAGTGCGTCCGTGGCACCGAACGTGATCGAAGCTGTGCCCGCGTAGGAGGCCACGACGCTCGACGTCGCCACGGGAGGCGTGCTGTCTACGCGTACCGTCTTGGTGGTGACGGTCTCGGTATTGCCGGCCGAGTCGACCGCGAAGTACTTCAACGTCGACGTGCCTTCGGCCGTGATCACCGGCGCCGATGTCTCGACAGTGGGGACGCTGCCGTCAGTACTGGCGAAGCTGCGTGAGACACCAGACAACGGGTCGGAGGCGGTGACATGGACGGTCAGGGGCCCTCGCGCCCATCCGGTGGGAGCGTCGTCGCTGCTCGTCGGAGCCGCCCTGTCCAGGCGGGCGAGCGCGGTCTTGGTCGTCTCCTTGTTGCCGGCGTTGTCGGTTGTAGCGTACTTGATGGTCGTAAGGCCATCTGTCGAGATCGAGATCGGTGCGCTGTAGTCCAGCGCCGCTCCGGCGTTGATCGTGTAGCGCGTGGATGACTTGCCGGACAGCGCATCGGAGGCGACCAGGCTGACGGCGAACGGCGTACGCTGCCACGTTGCGGGGGCGTCGTCCGATGTCGAGGGCGCGGTCTTGTCGATGCGCGCGTACGCGGTCTTGGTGGCCTCCGCGTTGCCGAGTTGGTCGACCGACCAGTAGTCGAAGCTGTGGGTGCCCTCAGCGCTGATAGAGACGCCTGACGAGTACGTGGTCACGGCGGAGGCATTGAGGCGGTAGTAGGAGTTCTTGATGCCCGAGTAGTCATCAACAGCTGAGAGGGTCGCTGTCACCGACGAGTTGCGCCACTGGCCGGTGAGGTTCGTGGTAGTCGTCGGGGTCACGGAATCAGCCGACGCAAGCGTACCGATCACGTCGACGGCGTCGAGCCGGACCGTGCTGCCGGTCGACGACGCGTTCCTCGAACCCGTCCAGTTGTAGCGCAGCATGTGTCGACCGTTCGAGAGTCCGGTCACGGTAAGCAGCTTCTGCTGGTACGAGGCGTTCAAGGAGTAGAGATCCACGGGGATGGAACCGGAACCGTCGATCGAGACGGACGCGATTCCGTACGTCCGGTACTTCGTGCCGACGAGGACGATACCTGTGCCGTCGAACGCGACATGCACGGTACCTGTGGCATCCGTCCAGCGGTCGGTGTTGCCGTACAGCAGTCCGTTCGTGGTCGTGGACCAGTTGCCCTGGAAGAACAGCCTGCCATCAGCGCTGTCGTACCGCGTGGGCAGGGCGAAGGTCGCGGACCGGAGAGGCTCCGTGTTCCCGGCAAGGTCTGTTGAGTACCACTCGAGCGTATGGCTTCCGCTCACACCCGTCTGAGCCACGGTACCTGCGGTCCATGATCCGCCGTCGAGTCTCCATAATGTCGAAGCAACGCCGGAGACGGTGTCTGCGGGGGCGAGTGTGATCGTGGCCGTCGACACGTAGCTGTCCTGCGCATCGTCGCCGGTGACAGGCGCGTCGCGGTCGATCTCGATCGTGCGCGTGCG
>CAZFRE010000005.1:0-157339 GCA_964521195.1 uncultured Eubacteriales bacterium | reverse complement strand
CCCTCGCCGAAGTCGGCCTCACCAAGTCCGAGATCCGCGAGCTCGCGCGCGAGCTGACGCTGCCGAACTGGGACAAGCCTTCGATGGCGTGCCTCGCCTCGCGCTTCCCCTACGGCGTCCCGATCACCGATGCGGGACTCGCCCGTGTCGCCTTCGCCGAGAACGCGCTGGCCGAGCTCGGCCTGGCCCAGTTCCGCGTCCGAGCGCACGGTTCGGTCGCGCGCATCGAGGTCGCGGGTGCCGACATCGACCGGGCATGGGAGCTGCGCGAGCGCGTGTCGGCTGCGGTCCGCAACGCGGGGTTCGCGTACGCTGCGCTCGATCTGGACGGTTACCGGACCGGCTCCATGAACGACGTCCTGCCCGCAGCCGCCCGCGAGAGCGTGGTCGGCTAGAGGGCTTCAGACTCGACCGAGGGCGCGCGCTCGAGCAGCGCCGTCAACTCGTCATCGGTGACGGGCTTCGAGAACAGATTGCCCTGGATGACGTGGCAACCCCGGCGCCTGAGGAACTCGAGCTGCTCGTCGTTCTCGACTCCCTCGGCGACGATGTCGAGCTCGAGTTCGGTGCACAGGTCGATCACCATGCCCGCGATCGCCGCGCTCTGCGCGTCCACGTGCACTTCGCGCATGAAGTCCTGCGCGATCTTGAGGGTCGTGATGGGGAACCGCTGGAGGTAGCTCATCGACGAGTAGCCGGTCCCGAAGTCGTCGATCGCCACACGCACGCCGAGTTCCCTGAGCTCGCGCAGCACCCCGAAGACGTGATCGACGTTGTGCATCGCCACGCTCTCCGTGATCTCGAGCTCGAGCATCTCCGGCTTCAGCCCCGACGCCTCCAGCGCGCTCTTCACGTTGGCGACGATGTCCTGCTGAACGAATTCGCGTGCCGAGAGGTTCACGCAGATGCGACCGAACTCGTGCCCTGCGGCATGCCAGCGTCCGGCGTTCTCGCACGCCGTAGACAGCACCCAGTGGCCGATCTCACCCATGAACCCGGTCTGCTCGGCGAGTTCCATGAATGCGCCGGGATAGAGCAGCCCTTGCGCGGGGTGCTGCCAGCGGATGAGTGCCTCGACGCCGACGGTCCGGCCTGAGTCGACATCGACCTGCGGCTGGTAGTGCAGCACGAACTGGCGCCCGTCGACGGCCGATCGCAGGCCCGCCTCGAGTTCAAGCCTGTCGATGGCTGCGTTCGACATCGCGGGCGAGTAGACACGGTACGTGTTGCGGCCGAGTTCCTTGGCCTGATACATGGCCGTGTCCGCGTGGCGCAGCAGCTCCACGGCCTCGATGCCGTCGGTGGGGAACACGGCGATGCCGATGCTCGCGCTCACGTGCAGCTCATAGCCATCGACGACGAGCGAGTCCTTGAGCGCGTCGAGTATGCGCTCCGCGAGCGCTGACGCTCCGTCACGGTCGCCGACTCGCGCGATGATCGTGAACTCATCGCCACTCTGGCGAGCGACCGTGTCCTCTTCGCGGACGAGTGCGCGCATGCGGTTCGCAACCGCGCGCAACACGCCGTCGCCAACGAGGTGGCCGAGCGTGTCGTTGATGGTCTTGAAGTCGTCGAGATCCACGAAGACGACCGCGAGCGCCTCCCCGCGCCTGCGCGCTCGCGCGAGTGCGGAGTCCAGGCGGTCGTTGAGGAGAGCGCGGTTCGGCAGGTCCGTGAGCGTGTCGTAGAACGCCATCCGCTCGATGGTACGCTGCGCCTGCACCCGCTCGGTCACGTCGCGCACGAGGCACTGCACCGAGCGCCCGTCCGCCGTCTCCATCGACGCGACGGTGAGCTCGACGTCGACGAAACCACCGTCGGGCCGGCACAGGATGACCGGCATCGGCGTGCGCAGATCGCCGGTCCACAACGCCTTCTCGATCTCGACCAGGTCGAAGTCAGGGGTCGCGGAACGCCAGAGTTCGCGCACGGGCCGCCCGATGAGATCCGCTGCGTCCGGGACGCCCAACAACTCGGCGCCCGGCGGGTTGACGTAGGCGATCAGACCGTCGCGATGAACGATCACCATGTCCGGCGAACCGTCGACCAGCAGGCGGTAGCGCTCCTCGGACTCGCGGAGCGCCGCGGCGGTGCGCTCGCGCTCGGCCGCCTCGGCCTCGAGCGCGACGTTGGTCGCTGCGAGCTCCATAGTGCGCTCGTCGACGCGCGATTCCAGCTCCGAGTTCGCGAGGAGCAGCGCCTCCTCGGCCTCTCGGAGTCCGGTCACGTCTCGGTAGACCTCCACGAGCGACTCGATCGAGCCGTCGCCGGCGATGACGGGGTAGACGAGGTGGTCGAACCAGCGTGTGGCGCCGTTGGCCGTCTCGCGCACCGTGCGCTCGCGTCGCTTGCCGTCGGCGACGACCTCGGCCACGGGACAGCCCTCGCATGGCTGCTGCCGCTTCCAGATCGTCTCGTAGCAGCGGCCACCGACGATGGATTCGTTGGGAAGACCGGCGAGGGTCACAGCCGGCGGATTCGCGAACAGGACGGTGAGCTCCGGTGTGAGTGAGTACTTCGCGTCGGGGCTGTTGGCGTAGAGCTGGTCGATTCGCGCCTGTTCTATGCGCAGCTTCTCGACCGTGCGGAACCAGCGGGAGTAGCCCGCTTGGGCGAGCAAGGTGCCGAGCATGACGACCACGATCGCGGCGAGCCGCTGAACGACCTGATCGCTGGACGGACTGAAGAGCGAGTCGGCGAAGTCGAGATCGCCGACGACCGCCGAGACCCACGCCCACAACACCCACACGCCCCCCGCGAGCACGATGCCCCCGAGTGCGATGAGCGCGGTCCTATCGCGTTCGCCCAGCTGTTGCCGGGCCCTGTCTGCTACTGCCACGCACTCCCCCATGACGGTCGCTGCGCCTTCCACAGGTTTTTCGGCATAACGCGCCCGTGACTGGAGTGCAGAGGTCGCATTTCGCGCGCAAGCTTGGAGCGGCTAGCCTGCGAGTTCTCGAATCGCCGCCCGCAGCGCGTCCGGCATCCGCTCGTTCAGCCGCTGTGGCGAGAGCATCTGCTGTGCGATCAATCGCGTCGCGAACGGCTTGGCGGCCTGAGTGATGTCGATGTCGGGATAGATGGCCCGCGAGACGCCCTCGACGGTCACGAGCGCCTTGATCAGCAGCCCATAGCCGACGGGTACGGCGACGCGGGCATCGTTCATGATCCCGAGAAACCCGATCGCGAACGCCCTGATGTCGCGCGGGGGCGTCGAAAGCGTCTCGTTCATGAGCGCGGCGACCGCCGACTTGACGTGCGCACGCGCCGGCTCGGGAACAACCAGCCCCAGCTTCGCCGAGTACCTCAGCGCGCGATCGGCGTCACCGTAGACCGTCGCTGCGAGCACCTGGGCGATGGCGTCGCGCTGGTCGGGCGTCGTGATGCCGACGATGCCGAAGTCCAGATAGCAGATCCGCCCGTCCGGGGTCACGAACACGTTCGCAGGGTGCAGGTCGGCGTGATACCGACCCAGCACGAGCACGCCCCTCATGAAGACCTCCGCGCCATGGAGGGCCAGAGCGTAGCCGTCGACACCGCCGCGCGCAGCGTCGTCCATGTCTGACAGCCGCCAACCCGCGACGTACTCCATCGCAAGCACCCGCCGAGACGTGCGGGGCCACACCACCCTCGGTACCACCACCAGCGGATCGTCTCGGAAGTCGAACGCGAACCGATCGGCGACACGTGCCTCGTTACGAAGGTCGCACTCCGATGAGAGTGAGGCCGCGAACTCGTCGAGCAGCCCCGGCAGGTTGAAGCGGCGCACTGCCCGAAGCCGGCTTGCCCACGCCGCAAGCGGGCGCGCGGCGGCGATGTCCGCCAGGATCGCTTGCTCGGATCCGGGTCGCACGATCTTGATCGCGAGCGGCGTGCCCGCTGCCAGCAGGTCGCCGACCACCGGTCGGTAGTCGTCGGCCAGGACCGCGCGGTGCACCTGTGCGATCGACGCTGAGGCGATCGGCTCGTCCTCGAAGCTCTCGAACAGGTCCTCCGGATCGGTACCGAACTCCTCGGCCACCACGGCCCGTACGGCGGCGGCGGGCAGGGGCTGCACCGCGTCGCGCAGAGCCTCCATCTCAAAGACCCACTCCGCCGGAAACACGTCCGGACGGACCGAGACCAGCTGGCCGAGCTTGATCCATGCGGGACCCAACTCCTGGAACGCCAGGCGCAGCGCACGGCCGATCGCCCGGTCGCGTCGAGCGCGGGACGCGAACCCGAATCGCGCCGATGGCGCGGCGGCCACGGCGTGTCGCAGGAGGGTGAACGCGACCTGTGCTCCCCGAGATGCCATCCGGGATCCTATCGGGTCGACTCGTCCGGAAGGCTGCGCTCCAGCAGGGCATCCAACGTCGCCTGCATCGACTCGAGTCTGCCGCGCAGCTCGGACACCTCGAACCGCAGCTCGTCGAGGTGCTCGCCGACCTCGGCACGATCCCCCGGTGACTCGCCACCGCCCCTCGCCAAGTCGGCCTTGAGCTGCTCCTTGCGCTCCGCGATGGCTGCCGAGAGCCCGTCGACGAAAGCCTCGGGGCCGGCATCCATGTCGCCCGTCTGCTGACGCTCGCCGCGCGCCACTGCCGCCTTCCACCCCTCATCGGCGGTCTCGTGCACGAGCGCCCATAAGGCGAGGAACTTCATGAAGTCGTCGTTGTCCATCGCTCCCCCTCCGTACTCGCGGATGCACGACGCGCGGATGCGCCGGTCCCACCTCCCAGAAGCCTCATCCCGTTCGCGATCACGAGCAGCGCGACACCGGTGTCTGCGAACACCGCGAGCCACATGTTGGCGTAACCGAACACCGCGGCCACAAGCACGAACAGCTTCGCGACCACCGAGAACCACACGTTGGCTCGCACGATTGCGAGTGTACGCCGTCCCAGCGCGAAGAACGCCGGGAGCGCCGTGATGTCGTCACCCAGCAGCGCCACATCCGCCGTCTCGAGCGCGGTGTCCGATCCGGCTGCACCCATCGTGAGCCCCACGTCGGCGACCGCCAGGGCCGGCGCATCGTTCACGCCGTCTCCGACCATCGCGACGGTGCCGTAGCGGTCACGCACGCGCAGTACCGCGTCCACCTTGTCCTCGGGCAGGAGGCGCGCCATGTGCACGCCGATGCCTGCCGTCTGGGCCACCGCCGCCGCCGTGCGCTCGTTGTCCCCGGTCAGCATGATCATGTGCTCGACACCAGCGGCGCTCAATCGCGACACGACCTCCGCGACGCCTTCGCGGAGCGGGTCCGCGACGCTGATGAATCCGGTGACCACCCCGTCCTCGACGAGCACGAGCACGGTGCCACCGCGGTCCTCGGCGGCGCCGATGCGTGCACGCAGTGCGTCGTCGAGATCGCCGATCTCCTCGGCGAAACCCGGGCTGACGAGCGCGCACCTCACGCCATCCATCGTGGCCATCACGCCGCGGCCGGGCAGCTCCTCAAAGCCGGTCACCTCCGGGGCGGCGATCCCCTGCGCGGCGGCGTACTCTCGCACCGCCCCGGCCAGCGGGTGCGTCGAATCGCGCTCGAGAGCCGCGGCGATCCGCGTGACGTGCGCGACGTCACCTCCCGCCACCGCGTCCGCCGAGACCACCGCTGGACGGCCTTGCGTCAGCGTGCCCGTCTTGTCGAATGCGATGGCCTTCACGCGTGCAGCCAGTTCGAGGTAGGCGCCGCCCTTCACGAGGACTCCGTCACGCCCGGCGCGAGCGATCGCACTGACGAAGGTGACGGGAGTGGAGATCACGAGCGCGCACGGACATGACGCGACAAGTACCACGAGGCCTCGATAGAACCACACGCCCCAATCGGCGAACTGGGCGGGCACCGCGGTGCCGAGCAAGGCGGCGGCGACCGGTGGCCCGAAGGCGACGAGCACCGCGACAACCACCGCCACCGGCGTGTAGACGCGGCTGAACCGGTCGACGAGAAGCTGCGACGGCGCACGCGACGCCTGCGCCTCCTCAACGAGATAGACGATGCGCGCCAGCGTCGAGTCCGCCGCGACCGAGGTGATGCGCGCCTCGAGAAGACCCGTGCCGTTGAGCGTGCCCGCGAACACGAGGTCGCCCGGCTGCTTGTGCACGGGCGTCGATTCGCCCGTGATCGCCGACTCCTCCACAGCCGAGACGCCCGACACGACCTCGCCATCGAGGGCGACCCGGTCCCCGGGCCTCACGACCTGGATGTCGCCCACGCGCGCCTCCTCCGGAGGGAGCGTATACAGCGTGCCATCGCGGCGAACCCGAACGAGCGGGGGTGCGAGGTCCATGAGGCCGCGAATCGAGCTGCGTGTGCGGTTGAGTGCGCGCGCCTCGAGCCAGCCGCCGAGGGCGAACAAGAACACGACAGTCGCCGCCTCCTCGAACTCGCCGATCGCGATCGCGCCGAGAACGGCGAGGGTCATGAGCACGTTCATGTCGAGGCTGCGGGTGCGCAGCGAGGCCGCGGCGCGCGGACCGAGGAGCGTCTCGCCGAACGCGACCGCGACGAGGAAGCACGCGGCTGTCACTGCGGGCGGCACCGCCACGCCGGTCAACCGCTCCGCCAGCCCCACCAACCACCCCAGCGCGATGAAGGCGCCGGAGCCCACGACTGCGAACTCCGTTCGATGCGTACGCACCCAGTCGGTCAGCCCGGACCGTGTCGTCCGTGGCTCGTGGTCGGCGGCGCGTACCGCGACTCCAGTGAGCCCCTCGAGTGAATGCCCTGCGCTCTGCACCGCCCGCTCAACGAGCGCACTCGGGTCGCTGCCGACTCGGTGCTCGACCAGCAGTGTGCCACTCGCGAAGTTGAGTTCCGCGAATCCGACCTCGGGGAGCATCTCCACGGATTTGGCGAGCGTACGCGCGCAGTCCGGGCAGTCGAGCCCGCCCACTCGCCACAGTGCGTGCTCGTACACGCCGTCGAACTGCGCGCCGAGCGCCTGCGCGCTCTCAAGGAGCCTGTCGGGCGTTATCGACTCGGCGTCGTAGTCGACGCGCATGGTGCCGCGCGGGTCGCACTCGACGTGCAACACCCCGCCGAGCCGCTCGACCCCGGCGCACACGCGGGCGGCGCACTCGCTGCAGCGCACACTGCTTTCCGAGCGGACCGGGACCTCGAGCACGGCCGTTTCCCGTCGCACGCTCACGGAGCACACTCCTCGGCGGCGTGTTCGAACCCCTGCGCGAGCAGGGCTCGCACGTGATCGTCGGCCAGCCGGTACACGGCGCGATTGGCCACACGCCTGAATGCCACGAGCCCGAGAGTTCGCAGGTGTCGAAGCTGATGGCTGACCGCCGACTGGCTCACCCCGGTCAGCGAGGCGAGATCGCAGACGCACAGCTCCTCAAGTGCGAGCGCCTCGAGCAGCCGCAACCGCGTGGGATCGCCCATGGCGGCGAACAGGGCCGACGTCTTGCGGAGCAGTGCATCCCCGGGCAGCGCGTTGCGGACGCGCTCCACCGCGCAGTCGTCGCTCTCGAGGGCGACGCAAGTGTCGTCGTACGGACTGTCGGTTACTGAGTGTTCGCTCATATATGCAGCTTACACCCGTTGTCTGACAAAGCAAGAGCGACCCGTGAGGGCCGCTCTGAGAATCGCGGGTTGGCAGTCCGTCTACGCTTGGAACCCAAACTGATCGAACAGCGGATCGTAGGCCTGTACGCCCCACTCGACCCCGAGTGAACGAAGCGTGTTGTAGTACTCGTCCTCGGTGTACTCCTTGTTCAGGATGTGGAACCGAGCGCCGTTGAGCCCCACGCAGAAGGCGCAGTCGCGGCAGTCGATGCACTGTACACACTCGATGATGCTGTCACAGTTGTGACAGCTGATGCACGCCCGGGAGTTGTAGGTGTAGTTGCAGTTGCGACACGCCTCGACGTTGAAGCAGCCGTAGTTGTTCAGACCGTCTCGGTCCTGCGTGTGCTCCACCTTGAGCTTCGACCACTCACGGTCGAGCGTCTGCTTGTCGATCATCGGTCGGCCTTCCCACGAAACGCACTCATGCCGACACCAGCGTAGCATCATGTCGCCAGTTGCGTCTGCCCGCCATCGGGTACCATCAGCACAACCGGGAGAGGAGTCCGCATGTCCACCAACACGAAGCTCTGGGTCATCGCGGTCTGTGCGGCGATCGTGGGCGCCCTGCTTGGTGCGGGTGCCGTGTGGGCGATGCAGCAACCCGCCGTCGCCCGACTCACAGCTCGGGCGATCAAGGCGGACGCGGACACGCAGGCCGCGCTCCAGGAAGCCGACGAGGCCCGGGCCGAGCTTGAAGACATCCGGCAGAGCGCCGCGCAGGTGACATCCTCCGCCACCGAGCCGACCGACACGGCGGGCGTGACGACCGACGCCACCAAGAAGCCGGTGAAGACGGTCAAGCAGTTCACGTTCGTCAAGAAGGTGAACGAGACCGGAAGCGCGACGAGCGTGGTCGCCGACTACGCACAGATACTCACGGGGGATGCCGCCGCGGACGCGGCCGCCGCTAACGGGGATGAGTCGCCCCCGCCAAACGACTACTACATCCTCAACACCAACAAGCTCCTGCGCACGCTGAAGGTCAAGCCCGGCATCAACGTGAGCGTCGCGACGAACGAAGATGGCACATCCGACCCGGATGGACACGACGTGAGCCTGTCCGAGTGGGCCGACTACTTCGCGGCACCCACGTCCGACAACGCCGGGATCCGCAAGGCGCCGTATTGGATCTGGGTCAAGGGTGACACCATCGTCAAGATCGAGCAGCAATACCTGCCGTAGCAGCGACGCAACAGGCACGGTGCACGATCAGCGCCGCTTGCGCTTCCCGTAGCCCGAACCCTTGCGCGCGCCCTGCTTGAGCCGGTCCAGCACCTCATCGGTGGACGAGGACTCGACTTCGGCCCGCAGCTTCACCGCCTGGTCGCGCAGGCGTGCAGCCGCCTCGAAATCGAGGGACTCGGCCGCGTGCGCCATGTCCTCCTCGAGCGTGGCGATCAGGCGGAACACCTCGTCACGGGGCATCTTGGCCAGCTCACGCGCCGCCTCCGCACTCGTGGTGAGCTGCGTGTCCCCTTCGTGCATGTACTGCACGATGTCCGCGATCGCCTTGCGGATCGTCTGCGGTTCGATGCCATGCTCGGTGTTGTAGGCGACCTGCTTCTCCCGCCGACGGTTCGTCTCGTCGATCGCGAACGCCATCGAGTCGGTGACCCGGTCGGCGTACATGATCACCTCACCGGAGACGTTGCGCGCGGCACGCCCGATCGTCTGGATGAGCGAGCGCCCGTTGCGCAGGAAGCCCTCCTTGTCCGCATCGAGGATCGCGACGAGGGAGACCTCCGGCAGATCCAGGCCCTCACGCAGCAGATTGATGCCGACCAGCACGTCGAACTGCCCCGCGCGAAGGTCGCGCAGGATCTCGACACGCTCGAGCGTGGCGATGTCGGAGTGGAGGTAGCGCACGCGAATCCCCTGCTCAAAGAGGTAGTCCGTGAGGTCCTCGGCCATCTTCTTCGTCAGGGTGGTCACCAGCGTGCGTTCGTCGGATTCGACACGTCCACGTATCTCGCCGATGAGGTCGTCGACCTGCCCCTTCACCGGCCGGACGACGATCTTGGGGTCGACAAGTCCTGTCGGGCGGATGATCTGCTCCACCACCTGCTGCGACACGCGAAGCTCGTAGTCACCCGGCGTCGCGGACACGTACACGAACTGTGGTACGCGCTCCTCGAACTCGTCGAAGCGAAGCGGACGGTTGTCGAGCGCGCTCGGCAGCCGGAAGCCGTGTTCGACCAGCGTGATCTTGCGACTCCGGTCACCCTCGTGCATACCGCGGATCTGCGGGACGGTGACGTGAGACTCGTCGATGATCGTGAGGAAGTCAGAGCCGAAGTAGTCGATGAGGGTGTTCGCCGGCTCACCCGCCTGGCGCCCGTCGAGATGCCGTGAGTAGTTCTCGATGCCGCTCGTGAAGCCCATCGTCTCGAGCATCTCGAGGTCGTAGTTGACGCGCATCTCGAGACGCTGCGCCTCAAGGAGCTTGCCGTCCGCTCTAAGCTCCGCGAGCCGCGTGCGCAGCTCATCTTGGATCGTCTGGAGCGCGTGTTCGAGTTTGCGGCGCTCCGTGACGTAGTGTGTGGCAGGCCAGACCGGCAACTCGTCGAAGGCGGTGACCACCTCGCCGGTCAGCTGGTCGACCTCTGCGACGGACTCGATCTCATCGCCGAAGAACTCCACGCGTACGGGGTGGTCCGCATAGGGAGGGAACACGTCGAGTACGTCGCCGCGTACCCGGAACGTTCCGCGCCCGAGTTCGTAGTCGTTGCGGTCGTACTGGATATCGATGAGGTCCCGGATCAGGTCGTCGCGATCGCACTCCTTGCCGACGTTGAGGAAGACGGCCATGCCGGCGTAGTCCTCCGGAGAGCCGATGCCGTAGATGCAGCTCACGCTCGCGACCACAACGACGTCCTTGCGCGACAACAGGGCGGCCGTCGCGGCGTGCCGCAACTTCTCTACCTCCTCGTTGATGCTCGCGTCCTTCTCGATGAAGGTGTCCGTCGAGGGCACGTATGCTTCCGGCTGGTAGTAGTCGTAGTAGCTCACGAAGTAGACGACCGCGTTGTCCGGCATGAACTCCTTGATCTCCGAGGCGAGCTGGGCGGCGAGGGTCTTGTTGGGCGCCATGACGAGGGTCGGCTTCTGCACCGCCTCGATGACCTTCGCCATCGTGAAGGTCTTCCCCGAGCCGGTGACACCGAGCAGCGTCTGATACCGCAGGCCGTCTCCCACCCCCTTCGCCAACTCGGCGATCGCCCGAGGCTGATCGCCCGCCGGCTCGAACTGCGACACGACTCTGAACCTGTTCTGTGCCACGCGGATCCTCTCAGTGACTACTCGCCGAACGCGCCGGGATACAACGCCTCGTATCGGTCCCTACCCCGCACGACGCGCAGAACGTAGTGCCTCGTCTCGGGAAACTCGATCGCGGTACGGATGTCGCCGCCCTTGCCCGCCCACTCGTCGGCGTGTCGCAATCCCGCGTTGTACGCGGCGAGCACCGTCTCGATCTCGTGGTAGCGCCTCACAAGGTAGCGGACGTAGGCCGTCCCGTACTCTATGTTGACAGCCGGGTCTGACAGATTCGTTGGCGGATATCTATCGCCGTCCACCCGACGAGTCCGTGCGAGTTCCTCGGCGGTGGACGGGAGGATCTGCATGAGGCCGACAGCGCCGGCCGAGGACTTCTGCTTCGGCAGCCAACCGGACTCCGCATTGATGATCGCCGCGACGAGATACGGATTGACCTTGTGGCGCGCTGCCGACTCGGCGATCTCGGCCCGGTAGTGCAACGGGTAGTAGTGGCGTTGCCAGAAGGACGGGCCCCTGAGGTACATCCAGGTCGCCAGCGCGAGGGTCGCCACGATACTGACGAGGATCCATCTGACCGAGGCGCGCATCAGTGCGATCCACCGCCGAGGGCGACGTACTCCTCCCAGAACGCGTCGACCTGCAGAAGGAAGCTGTCCTGCGAGCCGTCGTTGACGGCGACAACGTCGGCCAACTCGGCGCGCTCGGCATCGGTTGCCTGCAGACGCACACGGCGCGTCGCATCCTGGCGGTCCATGCCTCTCGCGACGACCCGCTCGATCCGGATGCTCTCAGGCGCCACGACAGCCAGCACCGCGTCCGCGATCTCCCGGAATACCGGCGCCTCAACCAGCAGCGGGACCTCCAGAACCACCGCGAGCGGCGGTTCTGGCATCAGCCGCAACTGCTCGATCGCCACGCCGACCTCGCGTGCGATAGCTGGATGCATGATCTCGTTGAGCGCGTGGACCGCACCCGCCGATGAGAACGCGGCCCGTGCGAGCGCCGGACGGTCGAGACTGCCATCGGCCAGCAGCACCTCGTCACCGCCGAACTCCCCCGCGACGCGGGCCAGCAGATCCGATCCGGGCATGAGCAGCTTGGCGCCGACATCGTCGAGGTCGACGACCACCCCGCCCTTCGCACGGAGATGCTCCGCCGCGAGGGACTTGCCCGATCCCAACCCGCCTGTGACTACGATTACGCGCATGTAGTAGGCGTACCACAGCGGTGCGTCAAAGCCCACCCCACAAACGCAATCTGCCGAGAAAAGAGGGAGACCGGACGGCGCACGCCGCCCGGTCTCCCGGTGAGTCAGATGAACACCCGCTCTACTCGGCGGGCTCCTCGGTCTCGGCGTCAGCCTCAGGCTCGGCGTCCGCGGGCGCCTCGTCGGCGGCCTCCGCCTCGTCGCCCTCGACCACGGCCACGACCTCAACGACCGCGTCGTCTTCGCCGTCGCCATCGGTGTCCACACCGGTCACGAGCTCGACCACGTCAGCCTGGCCGTCTCCGTCCAGATCGGTGGCGGTGATGATCGTGTCGGGCTCCCCGTCGCCGTCGGTGTCGACCGCCGTCGCGACCTCGACGATGTCAGCCTCGCCGTCGCCGTCCAGATCGACGGCCGTGATGACGGTGTCAGCCTCGCCGTCGCCGTCGGTGTCGAGCACTGCGACGACCTCCTCGGCCTCGCCCTCTTCATCCTCGGCACCCTCAGGCGCACCGGCGATCTCGATCTCGATGCCGAGCGTCTCGGCAGCGGCGCGCATCGACAGCGAGATGCGGCGACGCTCGAGGTCGACGTCCATGACCTTCACGTGCACGGTCTGGCCGACGCTCGTGACCTGGTCCGGCGTCTCGACGTGGCCCTTGGCCATCTCGGAGATGTGGACGAGGCCCTCGACGCCGTCGCCGAGCTCGACGAACGCGCCGAACGGAACGAGCTTCGTGACCTTGCCCTCGATGATCGAGCCGACCGGGAAGTTCTTGACGAGCATCTTCCACGGGTCTTCGGTGGTCTGCTTGAGACCGAGCGAGATGCGCTCGCGGTCGAGGTCGACGTCGAGCACCTGGACGTTGACCGGATCGCCGACCTTGACGACCTCGGACGGGTGGTTGACGTGGCTCCAAGAGAGCTCGGAGATGTGCACCAGACCGTCGATGCCGCCGAGGTCGACGAACGCACCGAAGTCGACGATCGAGGAGACGGTACCCGGCAGGATCATGCCCTTCTGCAGCTTGCCGAGGATCTCGGCACGCTCGGTCTTGCGGCCCTCTTCGAGGACGACGCGACGCGAAAGGACGACGTTGTTGCGGTTGCGGTCCATCTCGATGACCCTGGCCTCAAGGCGCGTGCCGGTGTAGGCGGCGAGGTCCTTGACGCGACGGAGGTCGACGAGGGACGCCGGCAGGAAGCCGCGCAGGCCGATGTCGAGGATGAGACCGCCCTTGACGACCTCGATGACCTCGCCTTCGACGTTCTCGCCGGAGTTGAACTTCTCTTCGATCTTGGTCCAGGCACGCTCGTACTCGGCGCGCTTCTTGGAAAGGATCAGTCGGCCGTCCTTGTCCTCCTTCTGGAGAACCAGGGCCTCGATCTCATCGCCGGTCGAAACGATATCGGCGGGATTGGCGTCTTTGCGGATGGAGAGTTCGCGGGCGGGAATGACACCCTCGGACTTGTAGCCGATGTCCAGGAGCACTTCGTCGCGCTCGACTTTGACAACGGTACCGCTGACGAGGTCGCCCTCATCGAAGTCGGTCATCGTACCGTCGATGAGAGCATGCATCTCCTCGTCGGTGTACTCGCGCTGCTCGATGACCGTGCCGTTCTGCTCCAGATCACTCACTTCGTGGACCCCATTTCGTTCATCGGGGCCCCGTTGCCATGCTCGTCGCCTACAGTTACGTCAGTCTCGGGTACAGGACATCTCGTCGCCGATAGGAACTGGTCATGCCTTCGGGGGCCAACATTGTCTTGACTCACGAGGGCACGGCGAAGCCGAGGCCGCTGGTGAGCCATCGCGTAGTGTATACCACGCCGCCGGGCGGCGCTACCCGTCCTACGCGGACGCCGGCTCAGCTGCAAGCGAAGCTTGTCTGCCGGAAGCGGCGGGCTTGGGTCGCGAAGTCGACCCCAAGCTACTTGGCGAGAGCCCAGTTCGCCCCGCTTGCGACGGACACGTCGAGCGGCACCGCCAACTGGGCCACCCCCGACATCGCCGATGCGACCATCTCGCCCAGGCTCGCGACCTCGTCTGCCGGTGACTCGAAGACCAGTTCGTCGTGCACCTGCAGCAACATCCGGGCGGCGAACCCCTCTGCGCGCAGCCGCCGATCGACCTCGATCATCGCGAGCTTGATGATGTCGGCAGCCGTGCCCTGCATGGGATGGTTCATCGCGGTCCGCTCGCCGAACGCCCGCAGGTTGTGGTTGCCGCTCGCGAGTTCAGGGATCCGGCGCTTGCGCCCGTAGAGCGTGGTCGCGAAGCCGTCGCGGTGCGCGGCGGCGATCGTCTCGTCGAGGTACTCGCGAACGCGGGGATACGCCGCGTAGTACCGGTCGATCATCGTCTGCGCCTCTACGTGCGCGATCTTGAGCGTATCCGCCAGACCGTGCGCGGACTGACCGTACACGATGCCGAAGTTCACCGCCTTCGCTTTCGCGCGCATGCCCGGCTCCACCGCATCAGCCTCGACGCCGAACACACGCGCTGCAGTGGCCTGGTGGAAGTCCATTCCGCTCGTGAACGCTTCGATGAGTCCCGTGTCTCCGGACAGATGCGCGAGGATCCGCAACTCGATCTGGCTGTAGTCCGCCGAGACGATGACATCCCCCGGCTCGGCCGGCACGAAGGCCGCCCGAATCAGCCGCCCGTACTCCGTGCGTACCGGGATGTTCTGCAGGTTGGGGTTGCTGCTCGAGAGGCGACCGGTGGCCGCCACCGTCTGGTTGAACGAGGTGTGCAGCCGCCCGTCCTCGCCGAGCATGCGCGGCAGGGCGTCGAGGTAGGTGCTCTTCAACTTGGTGAGCTCGCGGTACTCGACGATCTTCTCGGCGATGGGATGGATGGGCGCGAGCATGGCCAGTACCGAGGCGTCGGTCGAGTAGCCCGTCTTGGTCTTCTTGCCGTGCGGCAGGCCCATCGTCTCGAAGAGCACCTCCGAGAGCTGCTTGGGCGAGTCGATCAGGAACTCGCAGCCCGCCAGCTCGTGGATCTCCGACCGCAGCGAATCGATCGCCCCCACCGCATCGGCCGATAGACCCTGCAGCACGGCGGTGTCGAGCCCCACCCCCACCCGCTCCATGCGTGCGAGGACGGGAACGAGCGGCATCTCGATCGTGGTCAGCACGCCGAGAGACCCGTCCTCCTCGAGGCGCCGCTCCAGCACCGGGGCCAGGTCCGCGGCCGCCTGCGCCATCACGACCGCGACCGGCGTGCCGGCGGCGGGTTCGGCCAGAGGTGCCGAAAGGTAGTCCGCATGCAACGACGCCAGCTCGTACGACGAGCGGTTCGACTCGAGGAGGTAAGCGGCGACGGCGACGTCGAAGAGGCGATCCGAGTCCACCGCATCGAACGCCGGGTCGCACTCGCGCGTCTCATCAGGCGGGCAGACCTCCTGGAGGATCGCTTTGACGTCGCCGGCAGCCAGATGGCCGGCTTCGACCAGAAGCGCCAGCGCACCATCGGGGGCATCAGGGTCGAGCAGGGCCGTCTCGCCCGGTCCGGCCACGGCGAGGTCGCGCTGTTCGCCGAACAGAGAGACTCCGGCTCCGTCGTCGATGGCGACTCCGAGCCAGCGGGTATCCTCGGCGATCCACGACCGCACGCGGTCGTGAGCTTCGGAGTCGGTGATGCACACACGCGTACCGCACGCGGGTGCCTCGGGTGGCGCGGCCACGACGTCGCGTTGAGTGTCCGCGATCGCACCCGTCGACGGACTCGCAGCCGCACCGGTTGCGCCCCGCAGGACCAGGGCCCGATCGAGCAGCGAGGTGAAGCGCAGCCCTCCGAAGGCGGTCGCGACCGCATGCGGGTCGAACTCACCGAAGCGGACGCTGGCGAGGTCGAGGTCGATCGGCACGTCGCACACGATCGTCGCGACAGTCCGGCTGGCAAGCGCGGCATCCCGATTGTCTCGGAGGCTCTCACCGACCTTGCCCTTGATCTCCTCGGCATGCGCGAGCACCGCGTCAAGCGATCCGTACTCCTTCAGGAGCTTGGCTGCGGTCTTCTCGCCAACGCCGGGTACCCCTGGGATGTTGTCGCTCGTGTCGCCTTTGAGCCCGAGGTAGTCCGGCACCTGGGCCGGCGTGACGCCGTAGCGCTCGTAGACCTCGGCGGGACCGTAGGTGACGATATCGGTGATCCCCTTCTTCGTGGTGACGACCCGCACGCGATCGGTCACGAGCTGGAAGGCGTCGCGATCGCCGGTAACGAGGAGCATCAGGAAGCCCTGTTCCTCGCCACGCCGCGCGAGCGTTCCAAGGATGTCGTCACCCTCCCACCCCTGCAGCTCCACGATCGGGACGTCCAGCGCGCCGAGGAGTTCCTTGACCATCGGAAACTGCTGTCTGAGCTGCGGGTCCGTTGGCGGCCGGTGGACCTTGTACTGTTCAAGGGCTTCCATGCGAAACGCCGGCTTACCGAGGTCGAAAGCGACCACGACGCCGTCGGGTCGCAGGTCCGAGACCATCTTGAGCAGCATCGACACGAACCCGAACGCGGCGTTCGTGGGTCTGCCGTCAGGTGCGGTCATGGTAGGAGGCAGCGCATGGAACGCGCGGTGAATCAGACTGTTGCCGTCGATGACGGCGATCGTGTGCTGGGGCATCACGCGGGCCTTTCGAGGGTCGCGAACTCACGGGGCGGCCGTGTCGGAGGCCGTCTACGAGAGTGTACCCGAGCCCTCGGACACGCTCGGCGAGCGCGAGTCGGCTAACCGTTCCAGAGATAGCCGACGTTTCGCACGGTCTCGAGCCTGCGCGAGAGCTCTGCGCCCACCTTCGAGCGGATGCGGCGCACGTGCACGTCGACCGTCCGTGACCCGCCGTAGTAGTCGCTCCCCCACACCCGCCGCAGCAGCACTTCTCGGGAGTATGTGCGGCCCGGGTGCGTCACGAGGAACGCGAACAGTGCGTACTCGAGGTACGTGAAGTCGATCGGGTCGCCGTGAAGGTATGCCTGGTATGTCGCGAGGTTGAGCGTGAGGTCATCGACGCGGACGAGCTCCTGCTTGGTGACTTCCTCTCCCGGCCACAGAAGACTCCGGACCCTCACGGCCAGCTCATCGGATGACGCACCACGGACGAGGAAGTCGCTTTGCACTCGGACGGGAAGCCGCAGCGCCTGAAGTGCCTCGGGCTCCACCAGCATGAGCAGCCGCAGGTCGACTCCGCCCGAGGCCGCGTGCTCGACGATCTGGCCCAGCGCATCCGGGCTCCGGCCGCCGTCGAGCACGACGAGGCCGATGTCGCCGTCGAGCAGCTGCTTCTGCATCTCTCCGGAACCGCACTCCGTGGCCTGAACATCGAGCGATGCCATCGCGTGGGACGCCCAGGCGCGGGTGTGCGCGTCATCTGACACGATCAGGATGCGTTTCATGTGCATGATGATACCGTTTCTGCCGGCTATCACCCGAGATAGCAGGCGCCGGACGAGGGTGCCCTCGCCCGGCGCCGTTGCCGTCGTATCCAGCTGCCTCTGAGGCGCTGTGGTACTAGATGACCGACAGGTACTTGTCGAGCTCCCACTCGGTGACCTGCGTGCGGTACTCGTCCCACTCGGCACGCTTGTTCTCGGTGTAGAAGGTGTGGATGTGCTCGCCGAGCACTTCCTTCATCAGCTCGGAGCCGGCGAACTTCTCGATGGCCTCGCCCAGGCTGCCCGGGAGCGTGTAGATGCCGGCGGCCTCGAGCTCTTCCGCGCTCATGTGGAAGATGTTGTTCGTGGCCTCGGCCGGAAGCTCGAGCTTCTCCTCGATACCCTTGAGGCCGGCGCCGAGCATGACGGCGAAGGCGAGGTACGGGTTGGCCGACGGGTCCGGCGAACGCAGCTCGAGACGGGTGGCGTTCTCCTTGCCCGGCTTGTACATGGGGACGCGGACCAGGGCCGAGCGGTTGCGGCGGGCCCACGCGATGTAGACCGGAGCCTCGTAGCCCGGAACGAGACGCTTGTAGGAGTTCACGAGCGGGTTGGTGACCGCGCAGAACTCGGGGGCGTACTTCAGCAGGCCGGCGATGTAGTGCTTGGCGGTCTGCGAGAGGTTGTAGCCCTCGGGATCGTTGGCGTCGAAGAAGGCGTTGCCGTCCTTGTTGAACAGCGACTGGTGCACGTGCATGCCCGAGCCGTTCTGACCGTAGATCGGCTTCGGCATGAAGGTCGCGTACACGCCGTTCTGCAGCGCGATCTCCTTGACGATGAGCTTGTACGTCATGACGTTGTCAGCCATCTCGGTGGCCTCGGCGTAACGCAGATCGATCTCGTGCTGCGACGGGGCGACCTCGTGGTGCGAGTACTCGACCGGGATGCCCATCTTCTCGAGCGTGAGCACGGTCTCGCGACGGAGGTCCGACGCTGCGTCGAGCGGCGTGAGGTCGAAGTAGCCACCCTGGTCGAGGACCTCGGTGTCCTGGTCGTCGGCGAAGTAGAAGAACTCAAGCTCGGGGCCGACGTACATCGTGAAGCCCATGGCAGCGGCCTTATCGCACACAGCCTTGAGAGCGTTGCGGGGATCACCCTCGAACGGCGAGCCGTCCGGCTTGGTGATGGAAGTGAACATGCGGCCGACGCCCTCCTCGGAGGGACGCCACGGGAGGAGCTGGAAGGTCGAGGGATCCGGGTAGGCGATCATGTCGGACTCCTCGAGGCGGGTGAAGCCGTCGATGGAGGAACCGTCGAAGCCCATGCCCTCCTCGAACGCGCCCTCGATCTCGGTGTCGGTGACCGCGAACGACTTCAGAACGCCGAGCACGTCGGTGAACCAGAAGCGGACAAAGCGGACGCCGCGCTCTTCAACGGTCTTGAGCACGTAGTCCTTGTCGAACGTGGGAGCCATGCGCTACCTCCTTCTACGGTGAGACACGATCCAGGCCTGTTCGGCCGATGGTCTCGTACGCCTTGAACACACCCTAACCGAGGGTATGTTTCGGAGGTGTTTCGGTTTGTGGCAGAGGCAGGGCGCAGCTCCGGACACCCGGCAGACGACGCCCCGATGGCTGTGCGGTATGAGTCGCGGACTCCTACGGGATGGTGTAGTCCAGCGTCTTCGTCGTCTCGGTGTTACCCAGAAGATCGGTGGAGTAGTAGCGCAGCGTATGGCTTCCGGACGACTCGCCGCCGGGCTGCAGGTTCGCCACGCCGTTCGTGACATCGTCCGGCGTGCACGCGACGAAGGGCGCCCCGTCGAAGCTGTAGAAGGTATCGGCGAGCCCGGCTCCGTACTCGGAGATGGTGAGCTTCCACCGATTCACGCCCGTCACCTTGGTCGCCGTGGTGACCGGAGCGACGGTATCGACATAGACCGTGTCCTCGGCCTGGACGCTCCTGTTCCCCGCGTAGTCAACGGCCGAATACCTGATGATGAAGAGGTTGCCGCCCGAACCGACCGACACCGTCCCTCCGCCGAATCCGGTGCGGGCCTGGTCCTCAAGCCGCAGCACCGTGCTCGTGCTGTCCCAGGCCGAGGTCGGGAAGGTGTGGGTGACGGGATACCAGTACTCGGGGCTCCACTGGTAGTTCCACCAGCGATAGTACGAGCGATAGCTGATGGTCACCGACTGCACCCCGCTGCACGGGCCGGGCACCTTGGGGTCGCGCAGGTACATGGTCGCCGAGGTGGCGACGACGCTGTTCGCGCTCACCCTGAGACCGCCGAGCGCGACGTTCGGCGCCACCGTGTCAGTCCCGGTGGTTGTGTATGTGATGGTGCGCGTCGCTTCGCGGTTGCCCGCAACGTCCACGGAGTAGTACTGCAGGGTGTGCGTGCCGATGCGCACAGAGTCGAGCTCGTTCGTGATCCCCGTCGAGGCCTCGGCATCGCCGTAGGTCTCGAACGCCGCACCGTCGAAGCTGAAGAACGTGTCGGCAACGCCGCTTTGAGAATCGACCGGGCTCAAGCGCCAGACGATGGGGTCCGAGGCGACTTGCGACGCCCGCGTGATCGGGGTCGACGTATCCGAGGTACCGTCCTTGACGCTATGACACGAGGGCATGCAGCCTCGAACGTGGCAGAGATTGGCGTCGCACGACCCTTGGCTGATGGCGGCCTCAGTCATGTGCGGTGCAGTCGCCGCAGCGTAGTCGTGGGCAACTCGTTTGTAGATGCTGCCGCTGTTGCCGTACAGGTTGCCCGTGTAGTCTCGGGCGGGCGGAACGTGGCACTCAGCCTGCTGACAGGTCTTGTCCCACGACGTGAAACTCGCGCGGGGTCCATCCACGCCGTGGCAGATCGGACAACTGCGCGCGCCGAGGTGCAGTGTGATCAGGTTGCTCGACCGGTGGCAGCTCAGGCACGTCGCCGGAGACATCGGACTGTGCCACGGACCCTCGTTCAGCCGAGTGTAGATGAACGAGACCTCGCCGGTCACAAGCGCCGTGTAGTTCGGGTCCGCCGCGTGCACCCCGCCGTGGACGGCGCTCGCATCGTGGCAGGCCACGCACTCACGGTCGCCGCTCTGCACGGCAGAGATGACCGCCGAGTCTTCCGACTCGTGGCAAGCGCATCCGCGCGATGCATGGACGGCGGCGAGATCGGCTTCGTTATGACAGTCGGCTCCGGCACCGGCACACGTCTTGTCCGAGATCTCGTGATCCGCGGCGTGGCTGACCGAGTGGCATGCCTGACAACTCGTCTCGCCCTGTGAGATAGCCGTCGCCGCGCCCGGCGGAGCGGACACGCCGTGACAGGTCACGCACGAGAGCGAGTCACCGGAAGCGTCTTTACGCCGAGCGTGTTCTACAGTGATGTCTAGGACGTGGCAGGTGGTGCAGAATGCGAGCGCCTGCGCCTGTGTGTGCAGGTCTACCGGCCTGCCTTGGTGCGGCCGATCAACCATCCCGCCGTGGCACAGCAGGCACTGCGGCCCCATGTCCGGGTGATCCTCGTACGCGGCGTGGCATCCCGCGCAGTCAGAGACGGACGAGTCCATATCGGGATACACCTGTATGCGGAAGCCCCACGCCTTCTGCGACCTGTTTCCGGCTGAGTCGGACACGGCGACTGTCACATCGACAGAAGCCCCGTTGTCGAAGGTGATCGGCGCCACTCTGACACTGCCACCCGCCACCGTCGCGGCGACGTCGGCACCGTTGACCGTCGCAGTCGCGGCAAGGGCTCCCGGACCGTTGTCGGATGCCGGCAGAGAGATGTCCGGCGTCACTGTGGTGGCGATCGAGCCGTCGCCGGGAGTCGGGTCGCCGAGTACCGGCGGCGTGCCGTACGAGAAGCTCCACGCGTCCCCGGATGAGACACCCGACAGGTCCTTGATGGTCGCGTCGACGGCGTGAGTCCCATCCGCGAGCGGCGCACTGAACGCGGGGTACGCGTACAGGGTGCTCATACTCGCATCGGTCGCCATCGGCACCCATGTCCACCGGGCCTGCCACACGCCAAGCGTCGCGTTCCAGATTTCCTCAGTCTCCCAGCGACCGCCAGCCACACCGACGCGGACACGTGTCGCATACGCCACGCCATCAACCCGAATCCGCGCAGTACGGCTGTCGAGCGCCGTCGACGAGAAGACGGTGACACTCAGGATCTGGGGCTGAGAGCGAACTGCTCCCGCGGGATACTGGTTCGTGAACGTAGCAGCGAACGCCGCTTCTGCGAATGCCAATGCAAGCACGAACACCATTGCGACGAATACGCTTCTGCTCGCCCTGTTCATGGACGCTCGGCGGACCGCCGATGAGGCCGTATCGATCACGGCGTACCCCCCAGATAGATGCCCCCCAGACTTCGCGCCAAAGTAGCAGCGCCGTTAAGACAAGTCAATCTTCCGTCATCTGCGCGAAGGCACGGCCGGTTGTCTCTCGTGCCACGGAGAAGGCCGGGCATCGCGTGATGCCCGGCCTCGTGTCGCTCGGATCGCGCCGTGCCGCCTACAGGTACGTGTACAGCTTCCCGTACGGCCGGTGGCTGACCGGAACCAGCTTCGTGAACGGCTCGGCAAGCACCTCGTCGAGGTCCATCCCGAGCGCCTCACAGTACTCGGCGAGCACGGGCTTGATGTCGGCGATGTCGTCCTCGTTCGCGGTGAACACGCCGACCTCCTTGCCGCACTGCCACGGCTCGACCTCACCACGCACGTAGATGGCGCCGCCGTGCATGCCGGTGCCGAGGTAGCCGCCCACGAGCGGTCCCTCGAGACGCGAGTTCATGCCGAGCAGAATCAGCAGACCGCCGGCCATGTACTCGCCGAAGAAGTCGCGGGCCTTGCCGCCTGCGACCATGATCGGACGAAGGTCCTCGTACGCCTTCATGTGGATACCGACGCGGTAGCCCACGTCGCCCTTGATGAACACCTTGCCACCGCGCATGCCGTAGCCGAGAACATCACCCGCATCGCCGTGGACGATGACCTTGCCGGCGTTCATCGTGTTGCCCACGCCGTCCTGCGCGTTGCCGAACACCTCCACCGTGGGGCCGTCCATGAGCATGGCCATGTCCTGGCCCGGCGTCCCGTTGACGGTGATGGTGATGCCCTTGCCCTTGATGCCGGTTCCGATGTAGCGCTGTCCGTTCACGTTGTTGAGGACGATGTTCTTCACGCCGTCGGCCAACGCCGAGCGGATCGCCTCGTTCACGAACTTGTAGTAGACGCCCTGAGCGTCGATGGTCGCCGTATCGCCTTCGACGGTGACGGCGGGTACGACCTGGATGTAGCCCTCGATCGGGCCCTTGGTTGCTGTCGTCATCTCTGCCTCCCCTACAGCCCGGCCGGCTTGACGCCGATGATCTCGCACGTCTGAGCGTCGAGGCCCACCGCGCGCAGGCGCTCGCGGCTGCCGCGAAGCGACTCGACCGCGTTCACGCCAAGCGCGCCGAGGATCTCCTGCAGTTCGTGACTCCACGCGTGAACCAGGTTGGTGAGCCGCTCGGCGCCCCACTCGGGATCGACGCGGCGCGTGAGCTCCGCCTTCTGCGTCGTCAGACCCCAGCTGCAGCAGCCGGTGTGACATCCCTGGCACAGGTGACAACCGAGCGCCATGAGCGCTGCCGAGCCGATCGCCACGACGTCAGCTCCCAGCGCGATAGCCTTCGCCATGTCGGCCGAGGAGCGGATCGAGCCCGCCGCGACGATCGAGGCCTGATTGCGGATCCCCTCATCACGCAGCCGCTGGTCGACGACTGCGATCGCGATCTCGAGCGGGATACCGATGTGGTCGCGGATGATCGCGGGCGCTGCACCCGTGCCGCCCTTGAAGCCGTCGAGGTAGACGTAGTCCGCGCCCGCGCGCACGATACCCGACGCGATGGCGCCGACGTTGTGGACCGCCGCGATCTTGACGCCGACCGGCTTGTAGCCGCTGGCTTCCTTGAGCGAGTAGATGAGCTGGCGCAGATCCTCGATGGAGTAGATGTCGTGGTGCGGCGCCGGCGAGATCGCGTCCGAACCCTGCGGGATCATGCGAGTCGTCGAGACTTCCTTGTTGATCTTCTCGCCCGGCAGGTGACCGCCGATGCCCGGCTTGGCGCCCTGACCGACCTTGATCTCGATCGCGGCACCGCGCTGCAGGTACTCCGGGTTCACGCCGAAACGGCCCGACGCCACCTGGACGATGACGTTGTCCTGGTACGGGTACAGGTCCGCGTGCAGGCCACCCTCGCCGGTGTTCATGAGTATGCCGAGACGTTCTGCGGCCATCGCGAGCGACTTGTGCACGTTGAGCGAGACCGAGCCATAGCTCATCGGCGAGAACACGATGGGCGCGTCGAGCTTGACGTTGTTGGTGACGCCGGCGCCCTCCTTGAGGCGGAAGCCACCGTTGCCGTCGGACTCCACCTCGACGCTATCGGGCTTGCGGCCCAGATAGGTGCGAAGCTCCATCGGCTCGCGCAGCGGGTCGATGGACGGGTTGGTCACCTGGCACGCGTCGAGGACGAGGTGGTCGAAGATGCTCTGGTAGGGCTTGTCGTTGCCCATACCGGTCAGCATGACGCCGCCGGACTCGGCCTGACGCCACACGTTCTTGCGCTGCTCGGACGACCAGTTGTGGTTGTCGCGCAGGGCGAGGTCGTTCTTGCGGATCTTGATGCAGTGCGCCGGGCAGTACGTCACGCAGCGGTGGCACGCGCGGCACTTGCTGTCATCGGGGAACGGGCGCTCGTTGAACGAGTACACGCCCCAGCCGCACTGCTGCACGCAGCGGCCGCACTTGTGGCACTTGTTGTAGTCGATCTCGACCAGGAACTCTGGCTGGATGAGGCTCGTCGGCATCGGTTATCCCACCTCGACAATCTCGCAGGCATCGTGCACACCGGTGACCGCGCAGCTCACTTCGCCGGGCGAGAGATGCAGGTCACCGTGGATCGGCCATTCCATGCCCTGTACGCGGGCGATGACCGGCTCGCCGGCCTTCGGCGCCCAGACTTGGTCGGGGGCGTCGAGCACCTCGCGCATGGCGCTTTCCTCCGAGGCGACCATGATCTTGGTGCCCTGCCGCGCGGCCACGAGCGGGCGGAGCTTGATGCGGTCGTTAAGGGCAACCATGCCGCCGTTGAAGCCGAGCACGATCGCGAAGGGGCCGTTGAGCATGGCCGGGCCATACACGGCACGCAGCGAGCGCATGACGGCGGCTTCCTCAGGCTGCATGCGGTCGATCTCGGTCCACAGCGGGCTCGCAAGCGCCTTGCAGGCGAGCTCGAGCGGCAGCTTGTGCCGCCGCAGCATCAGGTCGAACAGGTACGCGGCCACTTCAGTGTCGGTACCGAGCGTGCACTTGTAACCGAACGCCTCGAGGTAGCGGCTGTTGATGCCGTAACTCGAGATCTCGCCGTTGTGCACGATCGACCAGTCCAGGAGTGTGAACGGGTGAGCGCCGCCCCACCAGCCCGGGGTGTTGGTGGGGAACCGGTTGTGGCCGGTCCACGTGTGGCCCTCGTACTCCTCGAGGAGGTAGTAGTGGCCGATCTCCTCGGGGAAACCGACGCCCTTGAAGGCTCCCATGTTCTTGCCGCTCGACGCGACGAACGCGCCGTCGACGGTGGAGTTGATGAGCATGACGGTGTGGACGATGAAGTCGTCCGGGCTCATCTCCGAAGTCTCCAGCTTGTGCGGGTCAGGCTGCAGGAAGTAGCGCCACAGCAGCGGCGCGTCGCTGATACCCTTGACCGCGCGCGTGGGCATCGGCTCGGCGAGGTCGACGACGAAGAAGCGGTCGAAGACGGCCTCGGCCTCCTCTTTCGCCCGCACGTCGTGATACATCATGTGGAAGCAGTAGTGGTCGGGGAACTCGGGGTAGATGCCGTAGCCGGCGAACCCGCCGCCCAAGCCGTTACCGCGGTCACGCTGCACGGCCATCGCCTTGATGGCCTCGACACCGCTCATGAGCGTGCCGGACTCGTCGCAGATGCCCATGAGGCCGCAGCCGCCGTGGATCTTGTAGCCGGCCTCCTCGGTATAGCGAGGACGCTCGCCGAGCAACCCGGACTCGTCACGCATGGCAGCGGGACGCGTCGTGGGCAGACGATCGAGCAGTGGTTCGTACGTCATGCTCACTCACACTCCTTCGTGTCGATCTCGCACGCCATCATCCGAGGCACGACGTCGCCCCCGCTGGCGGGAAGTGGCTCGAGTCCGAGCTTCTTGCGGGCACCCTGCTTCGGCTCGCCGAGGCGGCCGGTGTCCAAGAACATCTGGTAGGACTGGGAGACCGAGTCGGGACCGGCGCCCTCGCGCAGCGCGATCTCCTTGAGCTTGCGGAATGTCTCGGCCATCCCGATGTCTGAGTGGCAGAGTTCCGAGCACGTGTAGCACTCGAGGCATTTCCAGAGCTGGCCATCGGCGATGACCTCGTCGAGGTTGCCCTTCACGAGCTCCGCGATGATGTCGTTTGGCTGGAACGTGGGGTCGATCTTGCACACGGGGCAGTCGTCCTTGCACGCCCGGCAGTTGTCGCACTTGTTGAGGAGCGCGACGTCGAAGTCGAGTGCGAGACGCGCCTTGTCGGCGGTACGCGCCTCCCACTTGTCGAGGAAGGGTTGGACGCTCACACGATGCATGTCGAGACCGATCTCGGCGGGCTCATGGCCGTACGCGAGGCCGATGAGCTCGGAGAGGTAGAGCACCGGCACGTGCACGTTCTCGTTGGCACGCTGCAGGGCCGCCTGGTTGAGGTCGAACTGCTGGAAGCAGCTCGGACACCCGACGATGAGTGCATCGACGTCGTGGTTCTGCAGGTCGTGGAGCTTGCGGCGGCAGAACGCAAGCGACGAATCGCGCTGGCCCACGCGGTCGAGCGCGCCACCGCAGCACTGCATCTTCGTCGGGTAGTCGACGACGGTGGCGCCCAGCGCGCGCACCAGATCCTCGAACTTGGTGGGGTGCAGCGGGTCATCCCAGCGAACGGCCGGCTGCGGTCGCAGGAGATGGCAGCCGTAGTGCACGGCGATCCGCATTCCCCAGAAGCTCTTCTTCGCACCACTGGCGACCAAGCCGGCGCCCATCGAATCGGCGAGCCACTCGATGAAGTGCACCACGTTGAGCCGGCCGTCGTAGTGCAGCCCCTCGGTGGCGAGACGCTCGTTGATGACGTCCTTCTCGCGCCAGTTGGTCTTCAGATGGCTCTGGCACTCCTTGAACGTCGAGTAGCAGCCGTTGCACGGGGTGACGACGTCGAGTCCTGCATCCTCCACGAGCGCCAGGTTCCGCGCCGCCGTGGTGTAGAACGCATCGGGATCGTTCGCCTTGACCAACGTGCCCTCGGGGCAGCAGGTGTGACCCTCAAGCTCGTGTATCCGGGCGCCGAGGTCATCGAACATGACCCGTGTCGCCTTCTCGATGAACGGGAACCGCGCGGGGATGGTGCACCCCCAGAAGACCGCGAACTCCTTCATGCCGTCTCGCTTTCATAGTCGACGTGTCGCAGAAACGGAAAATGCCCGCTCAGCCCCCATGCGGTGGGGCCGGGCGAGCAACGTTGCTCGTCTCTTCGATTCAGCACGCCGTTGTGCTGGTCACGGGAGTATAGCACGGTGTGCAGGCGCGTGAAACACCGTCGAAATACGACGCTACCGCGTGCCGCGCGCCCGCACGCGCGTCGCAGCACGATCACCCACCGTGGTTTACAGCGACCGTCAAACTATATTAAGGTTCGCGCATGCTCGCGACGGCATCACCTGCATTCTGTAGGTCAACGCGCTAGCGGGGGAATCACCGGGGGTCATGGGATGAGACGCACGTTCGCCCGATGGGCGGCAGCTGCCGTGGTCGGCTCACTTCTCGTCGTGCTGCCGACGATCGCGATGGCCGCGACCTTCACCAATCACTATCCGATGGGCACCGTCGCCGCCCCGCCACAACTCGTCGGCGTGACGGCATTCAGCGCCGTTGCGCTCGACACCCGAAGTGCGAGCATCGCCGTGGACGGCACCGCGTATGCCACGCTGCTGCGCGCCGGCTCCACCGGCGGCTACTGGTCGGCGACCGAGGTCTGGAATCCCACGCTCCAGGTGTGGACGGTCCGATGGACGTGGGTGCCGCTCGCAGGCGAGCCGAACAAGTCCACGCTCTACGCGTACCCCGTGTTCTCCCCCATGCTCGCAGACGGGACCCACGTGGTCACCGCGACGATCAAGGATCGCAACGGCGCCACATTCACCGACAGCTGGAGTTTCGTCTACGGATCAGGCCCCGTCCTGGGCGCTCCCACGCCGGCAGACGGCTCGGTGGTGGACACCGTGACACCCGCCATCACGATCCCGGTCACCGACAACGGGCCGGGTGCCGTCACGGCAACGGCCACAATCAACGGGTCGGATGTCGACGCGACCGTGTTCTCGAACACGGTCCGGCTCGCATCGATCACGCTGCCCAACGACGCCTCCGTCGCCGTGACCGTCACTGTCACGGACAGCTCGGGCATTCGTGCCAGCAAGAGCTGGAGCTTCTCGGTCCAGATGTTCCCCGAGATGCCCTCGACGGTCTCGGCGTGCGCGCAGTGCCATCCGGGCTATGAGGATGACCCCGACATGCACGCCGACTGCCTCGTGTGCCATTCAGGTATGGTCGACAAGCCGCACGACGGTGCCCCCACGGGCTATCACACCAAGGCCGACGTCTCGGCGTGCTCGGGCTGCCACGTATCCGACATCACGGTGGAGCATGCGCGGCACACCGATGCAGGAGGTGCTGCATACACCTGCGTGACGTGCCACATGTCGAGCGATCCGCTCGTGACCGGCGCGATCGGCGCCGGCGTGACGGCCTGCTCGGCATGTCACCCGTCACCCGACCACAACGCGCTGCACGACCATGCGAACGCGGCGTTCTGTGCCAAGTCCGGGTGTCACGTCGCCACGAACCTCGTCGTCGAGCACATCACGGCGCCGATCAACCCGACGAGTGTTGCGACCTGCGCCGACTGCCACGAGAGCACAGTCCCAGCGGTCGTCGCCGCGATCGCGGCCGGCACCAAGGACTGCGTCGCCTGCCACGGTCAGATGCTGTCGGGCCACGACGCCATGCACGAGACGGTGATGGATGCCGAGTGTCTGTACTGCCACTCGGGCAGCATCTCCGCAGAGCACATCGTCTTGCATAACACCGGCGGTGAGCGCACCTGCGCCTCGTGCCACGAGTCCACAGAACAAGACATCGTCGACGCCATCGCCGACGGCGACGCGTCGTGCGGCCGTTGCCACGACGACGCGGGCCACAACGTCGGCCACGCGTCTGACTTCACCGCCCAGGACTGCGCCGGCTGCCATGTGAGCAACGTGCAGACAGAGCACCACAGGGCGACCGCATCCTCGGCAGCCGGCCGTTGCGCGAACTGCCATCTCACGCCGACGAGCACCGCCGTCGACGCGCTGGGTGGCGCCGCATGGGCACGAGGCTGTGCTCAGGGCGGCTGCCACCCGCCCGCAGGCACAACGGAGATGCACGGCGACATCCTTGCCGAGCACGAAGTCGGGGCACCGGCGCCATCGTGCATCGGCGCCGGCTGCCACGCCGGTACCGACCTGTCGGTGATCCACTCCTCGGCGAGTACGACGACACCGTCGGGCACTCGCACCGGTTGCCTGGTGTGCCACTCCGACTCGGCGTTACCCGCCTCGGATCAGTGCGCCGACTGCCACCCGGATCGCCTGCTGCCGCACGGCTACGATCCGGCGAAGCACCAGGCGACCGAGCCGTGCCTGGCTGCGTGCCACAACTCGGAGCTCGGCCCGGCGCACACCGGCAGCGCGTGCTCGTCGTGTCACCCATCGGCGGTCGGCGAGATCGCACCGTGGGACGACACGTGCACCGAATGCCACGAGCTGATCACCCACACGCCGCCGCCCGGCGCCCACGTGGGCAACGATTCCGGCTTCGTGACGTCGCGCAACTACGGTTGCGACGGACTGCCGGGCATGACCTGCCACAACATCTCGGACGTCTCGACGCTGCACGCCTTCGTGCATGACGGCTCCGGTGGGTGCGGCCTGTGCCACGGCGAAGGTGCCACGCCGAGTACGGCGTGCGAGACCTGCCATGGCGTGGGCAGCGGCGGCGACACGAGTTGGATGCACCACAACAACAACAAGTACGTCGCCGATCCGGCCGATATCGAGCCCGGCTCGTACTTCACCGCCGATCCTGCAGGTGGCTGGAACGACGAGGTGTACTACTACGACTGCATGTTCTGCCACGGCGACATGTACGGCATCATCCAAGCGCCGCCTTCGCCCATCATCCCGTACGCCGGCGAGCGGATGTACCACTCCGATCTGCGTTACGGAGCCCGCGACACAGCCCTGCAGATCGCCACGATCACGGTACCGGCGGCGGCCACGCTCGACTTCATGACGTTCTTCGATGCCGAACTCGACTTCGACTACGGCTACGTCGAGGTCTCGACCGATGGCACCACGTGGGTCCCGCTCGCGAGCGAGATCACGACGACGACAAACCCGTACGGCCAGAATCTCGGCAACGGCATCACAGGAACGTCCGGTGGCTGGGTCCCTGCGAGCTTCGATCTGTCCGACTACAGCGGCCAGCAGGTGTCGCTGCGCTTCCGCTACGTGTCGGACGGCTACGTGAACATGGCTGGCTTCGCGGTCGACAACGTCGTCATCAACAGCTCCGCAGGAGTCCTGTTCAGCGATGACGCCGAGGCCGACAACCCGAACGTCACGCATCTGGGCTGGGTGCGGGTCGGCCCCTACCCGCCGGCGATCCTGCCCGACGATCCCTTCAACTAGGCGTTCGCCACACGGGCAAGTAGCGTTCACGGCAACGGTGGGAGTTGCCGATAAGGAATAGTAAGGTTCGATCCGGGGTCAGACGATCTAGCGGGGATATGGGGTTGCATATGTGCCACGCACTCACCGGCCTGAGGGCGCGACTGTCTGTTGCGCTCGCACTCGTGCTCGCGCTCGCGTTTCCTGCTCTAGCGCTTGCCGCGACGTTCACGAACCATTACCCGTTCGGTACGGTCCAGGCGCCGCCGCAGATCATGAGCGTCACGGCGTTCTCGCCCACGCCTCTCGACACCCGCGCAGCCCAGATCAAGCTCGACGGAGCCGCCGTGACAACACTGGTGCGTGCGGGCTCCACGTCCGGGTACTGGTCGGCGACGGAGACGTGGAACGCCGCGCTGCAGGTGTGGACGGTGAAGTGGACCTGGGTGCCCACGACGGCCGACCCCAACAAGACGACGCTGTACGCCTACCCGGTGTACTCGGCGCCGCTGTCCGATGGACTCCACACGGTGACGGCGACGATCAAGGACAAGACCGGCGTTGCGTTCACAGACACGTGGACCTTCAGCTACGGCGCCGCACCTGCCCTCGGCACGCCCACGCCTGCTGACGGCTCCACCGCAGACACCACCACCCCAACGATCTCGCTTCCGTTCACCGACAACAGCACCGGTGCGTGCACGGCCACCGCAACCGTCAACGGGGCTCCCGCAGCCGCGACGATCTCAGGCGGAGTGGTCCGCGTGACCTCTCCCGGCTTGCCCAACGACGCGCCCGCATCCGTGACGGTCACGGTGACGGATGCCTCCGGCTATCGCGCGAGCAAGACCTGGACGTTCAACGTGCAGATCTACCCCGAGATGTTCTCCACCACCGGACAGTGCACCACGTGCCACGTCGGCTACGAGGACGACCCCGACATGCACGAGGACTGCCTCGCGTGTCACAACGGCATGGTCGACAAGCCGCACGTCGACACGCCGAGCAGCTATCACGCGAAAGCCGATGTCTCGTCGTGCTCGCCGTGCCACGTGTCCGACCTCACCGTCGAGCACGCGCGTTACCTGGGCTCGAACGGCTCGGCGCTCTCGTGCGCGACGTGCCACCTGTCTACCGACCCGAACGTCGTGGGAGCCATCGCCACGCACCAGACCGCGTGCGCGACGTGCCATGTGGGCGTAGACCACACCTCGGCTCACGCCAGCGCGCCGGCGCCGTTCTGCGCCAAGTCCGGCTGCCACGTCGCGGCGAACCTGCTCGACGAGCACATCAACACACCGATCAAGCCGGCGAGCCGAGCAACGTGCGACACGTGTCACAAGAGCAGTGCCCCCGCCGTGGTCGCGGCGATCGCCGCCGGTGACAAGCAGTGCCAGACCTGCCACGGGCAGATGCTCTCCGGCCACGATGCCATGCACGAGAGCGTGATGGAGCCGGAGTGCCTGCACTGCCACGCGGGCAGCATCTCCGCCGAGCACATCGTGCTGCACAACACCGGCGGCACGCGCACCTGCGCCTCGTGCCACGAGAGCACCGAGCCCCGCATCGTCACCGCGATCGAGAACCAGGATCGAACCTGCGGCGGCTGCCACGCCGACGCCGGCCACGAGACGGGGCATGCCTCGGACTTCTCGGGCCAGGACTGTGCGGACTGCCACACCCCGAACATACAGGTCGAGCACCATCGCTCCACGGCGTCCTCCGCCACCGCGCGGTGTGCCAACTGCCACCTGACACCGTCCAGCGTCGTCGTTGACGCACTCGCGGGCGCGGCATGGGACAAGAAGTGCGCGCAGACCGGTTGCCACGTGACCGGCTCGGCTACCGAAGCGCACGCCAACATGACGTCGGCGCACGACGTGAGCGACCCCACTCCCAGCTGCATCGACACCGGTTGTCACTCCGGCACCGACTTGGGCGCGATCCACTCGGCAGCCTCGACGGACACGCCGTCGGGGACTCGCACCGGTTGCCGGGTCTGCCACTCGCCCAACTCGATGCCTTCGACGAAGGAGTGTGCGACCTGCCACCCCGACCGGCTCGCACCACACGGCTACGACGCCGCGCTTCATGAGAGCACCGAGGGGTGCCTCGTCGCGTGCCACACCGCCGAACTCAAGCCGGCGCACGATGCCGAGGTCACCGCGAAGACCACCGCATGCGCGGACTGCCATACGACACTGGTTCCCGGCCTCCAGCCGGCGGGCTGGAGCAGGGCGTGCGACGACTGCCATCCGACCGTGGCTCCGTCGACTCACCTGACTCCGGGTGGCAGCCACGCCGGCAGCGATGCGTTCACCCGCGCGTACACCGCCAACTTCCCCGTCAGAGGGTGGTACGGCGACAGCACGTACGCGTTCGGCTGCACGCCATCGCCCGCTGCGGGACAGGTCGTCTGTCACGATGTCGGAAACCTGGCCACCCTTCACGAGGAGCTGCCGGACAAGGGCTGCCCGGTCTGCCACAACGAAGACCGCACCACGCGCGCGGACGCGAACGAGTGCCTGACATGTCACGGCACGGGGTGGTATGACCCGCCGTACTCCAAGGGCACCGTCGTCAAGCCGGGCAGCGACTTCTCGTCGGCGGGAACGGTCACCCGTGTCGGAGGCAGCGGCAGCGACAACTTCAGCACGCTCACGTCGAATGACGGAGCCACCTCGTATCTCCAGTTCGCGTCAACCAACGCCGAGGCGCTCTTCGGTAAGGGCTTCTGGTGGCTGAACCCGAACACGACGACGGTCACCAACGTGCAGGTCCTGTTCCGCGCGATGAAGCTCACGACGGGGACGACGAACTCGCGCATGACCGTCGTGCTCAACGTCGGCGGCACGACGTACGTGAGTCCCGCTGCGGTGACGAACCCGAGCACCGCCGCGTACACCCAGTACTCCCACACGTTCACCACCAACCCGAAGACCGGTGTGGCGTGGACGCCCACGGACCTCAACGACCCCAACAGCGCCAACGGTCTGCGCGCCTTCGGCGTCCGGCAGACCGCCGCTGACACGGCCAACATCGGCGTCACCGAGGTTCTGCTCAAGGTCAACACGCCGAACACGTCCTACCCGCAGCCGCCCCGCGGCGGTGGACAGGCGCACCACTACGGCGACTATCTGCGCACGCCGGAGACGTCGACCGGCGTCTTCTCGCAAGCCATCTACACCCAGTACTGCTACGACCGGTGCCACGTGTACCCGAACACCTACGCCTATTACGGTCAGGTTCTCGGCAATCCGAGCTACAACCCGTTCAATGCCTACCAGGGTGACAACATGTGGTCTTCACTCATGGGTGACCCCTATGGCGAGGAGTACAGCCCCACGACGAGGAACCTCACACTCAAGCCGATCACGCTGCCCGCCGGGGCGCCTCAGTTGGACTTCATGACCAACTACTCGCTGGGCACGGGCGACTTCGGCTACGTCGAGATCTCCACGGACGGCTCCACATGGACGCAACTCAGTGGCACAGAGGGTGGCTCGCCCGTATCCGTGTACTCCGGCGTGGCCGGCAGCTGGCGCCCGGCCGTCTACGATCTCTCTGCGTATGCCGGACAGTCGGTCAGCCTGCGATTCCGCTACACGAACACCGCCGGGGCATCGAATCCCGGCTGGTGCATCGACAACATCAGCATCTCGGAGGGTGGCGTCACGGTGTTCAGCGACGACGCCGAGACGCTCAAGCCGGAATGGGACCCGGCTTCCCACTGGAGGCGCATCAAGTACGCGCTGCGATTCCTCGGCTAGCGCACGCTTTCAGAGGCGACGCCACGAACTCAGAAGGGCCCCGCAACGCGGGGCCCTTCTCCCGTACTGGGCGGAATCATGAGCCCGCCCCGCTCGCAGTGTGAGCCGGGCGTGCATCTGTTGGATCTGGGTACGGACCTAGCCCTCGATGATGCGCATCGCCTCATCGCGGTACGCGTCCATCACGAACGGGATGCCAGAGATCTCTGAGGCCTCGCGCGTCAGCGCCATAACGTCGCTGCGGCTGATGGTGTCGAGCCGCATGTTGCGCGAACCGCTCATGAGTTGTTGGAGCCCCACGCGGATCTTGTCGGAGTAGGTGTAGATGCCGAGCGCTCCCATGGGGAACATGTCGGCCTCGGCGCCGTACTCGGCCTTGAGGGTCTCGTAGGTGACGAAGATCTCCTCCTTCGTCGTCCCGAACGCGGCGACGGACTTGGGCAGGTCCTGTTCCTTCATCCAGATCTCGATGTTCTTACCGACGAAACCCGGGATCATGAGCGCACGACCCATGCAGGCGGCCTTGGTGTGAGGCGCGCCCAGCGCGAGGACCTTGAACACGTGATCCTCGGTCGAGAAGCCGCCGGCAATCGCGATGTCGGGAACGAACGCACCCTGCTGGGCGAGCTTCTCGGCGAGCTCGTTGGCCATGCACTGCAGGTAGAAGGTGGGGACGCCCCACTCCTCCATCATGCGCCACGGGCTCATGCCGGTCCCGCCGGGGGCGCCGTCGATGGTCAGCAGGTCGATCTTGGCGTTGCTCGCCCACTTCATCGCCATGGCGAGCTCGCGCATCGGGTAGGCCCCGGTCTTGAGCGTCACACGCTGCACGCCAAGATCGCGAAGCCGCTGCACCTCAGCGTAGAACGCCTCCTCCTCGACGAAGCCGAGGCGGCTGTGGCGCTCGAACTGACGGATCGCGCCGTCCTTGAAGGCGGCCTGTATCGCTGGGTCGCTCGGGTCGGGTGTGACCAAGTAGCCGCGGCGCTGCAGCTCGAGCGCGCGATCGAGGCTGTTGACCTTGATCTCGCCGCCGATGCACTTGGCGCCCTGGCCCCACTTCAGCTCCATCGTGGTCACGCCGAGCTTCTCGACGCAGTACTCGGCCACACCCAAGCGCGTGTCCTCGACGTTCATCTGCACGAGGATGTCGCCGTACCCGTCCTGCTGGTAGCGACGGAAGGACTCCACGCGCCGCTTCATGTCCGGAGCGTTGACGACCTTGCCGTGCTTGTCGAGCTCGAGCTCGGGGTCGATGCCGCAGACGTTCTCGCCACAGACGATCGAGACGCCCGAGATGGCTGCGCCGACGGCGAAGTGCTCCCAGTTCTTGCGCGCGATCTCGGTGGAGCCGAGCGCTCCGGTGAAGATCGGGACCTTCATCTTGACCTTGTTCGTGTGCCCGAACTCAGTCTCGGTGCTCACCAGCGGGAACAGCGTGTTGTCCGGAGTCCCCTCCACACCGTCGGGCAGGCCCTTCGCGCCAAGCGCGTAACCCTGGATGTTGAGGTGTGAATAGTCGATCGGATAGTCCTTGTCGCCACCCGCGGTGATCTCGCCGAACGGGCCGGGATAGATCACCTCTCGGCCGCGAAACGAGGACTTGAATACCTCGCAGTTCCCTCGGCAACCGTCCACGCACCGGGCACACAGGCCGGAACCCGGAACGATGTCCTTCGACCGGTTGGCCGTTTGGGTTACGTCACTCCCCTTCGGACACTGCAGATTCATGCGCTTACCCCCTTGTAGCTGTCCCGTACCGATTCACGGGTAGGGCCTTTATGCGACATTCTGGTTCATAATGCAACGCGTACGAAACCTGGCCGAAATGCGTACGAAACACGGGGAGCGTGAGACGGCATGCCACAGCACCTGCGCACCGAAGCTGCTGCCGCGATTGTTGAGCAGGATGTCGAGTTCATCCATCTGTGGTTCACGGACATCCTCGGGTTCCTCAAGACGTTCGTCATCACGATCGACGAACTCGATACCGCACTCTCCGAAGGCATGGGCTTCGACGGGTCCTCGATCCAGGGATTCGCCCGGATCCAGGAGTCGGACATGATCGCGCTTCCAGACCCGACGACGCTGCAGATCCTGCCGTGGCGACAGGACGGTCAGCCTGTTGCCACGATGTTTTGCGATATCGTACGGCCGGACGGTTCGCCCTATGAGGGTGATCCGCGCTACGTGCTCAAGCGAAATCTCAAGCGAGCGGCCGAGCTGGGCTATACGTTCTATGTCGGCCCCGAGCTGGAGTACTACTACCTGAAGAACGACGTCACGCCTGAGGTCGTCGACCAGGGAACCTACTTCGACCAGACCACCCGCGATCTCGCGGTGGACCTGCGCAACAAGACGGTGCGCACGCTCAAGAGCTTCGGTATCCAGGTCGAGTACAGCCACCACGAAGTGGGCCCGAGCCAGCACGAGATCGACCTGCGCTACAACGAGGCGCTCCGCATGGCCGATGCTGTGATGACGTACCGACTCGTGGTCAAGGAGGTCGCCCAGCTCAACGACTTGTACGCGACCTTCATGCCCAAGCCGATCTTCGGTGAGGCCGGAAGCGGCATGCACGTGCACCAATCGCTGTTCAGGGGCGACTCGAACGCATTCTACGACCCGAGCGACGAGTACCACCTGTCGCAAGCTGCCAAGGGATACATGGCCGGACTGCTTCACCACGCGCGACCGATCAGCGCGGTCACCAACCAGTGGGTGAACTCTTACAAGCGGCTTGTCTCTGGCTACGAGGCACCGGTGCACGTCTGCTGGGCTCATCGCAACCGCTCCGCACTGGTCCGCGTCCCGATGTACAAGCCGGGCAAGGAGAAGGCGACCCGTATCGAGCTGCGTTCGCCGGACCCTGCGTGCAACCCGTATCTCGCCTTCTCGGTCATGCTCGCAGCGGGGCTCGACGGTATCGAACGCGGCCTCGAGCTTCCCCCCGACGTCACCGACGACGTGTACGAGATGACTCCCGAACAGCGGGCGGCCGCAGGCATCGGCCAGCTGCCCGAAAGCCTCAAGGAAGCCATAGACGAGCTGGAGAAGAGCGATCTCTTGCGCGAGGCGCTCGGCGATCAGGTCTTCGACTGGCTGATCCGGAACAAGCGGATCGAGTGGCACCAGTACCGCACACGGGTGACGCAGTGGGAAGTGGACGAGTACCTGCCGCTTCTATGAACCTGACGCGCCGCGTCAGGTGTCGAACGTTCACACGACGATCGACACTCCGGCCACGAGCGCGAGCAGACCGAAGCCGATGATGACGACACCTGAGGTGCGGTTGACCCAACGCACGAGGTTGTCGCCCGCCGCGTGTCGGGCCGCCGCCGTTGCCGACGTGAGCGCCACCCACCAGCTCAGCGACCCGCATGCGACGCCCACGGTGGCCACAAGCGCGGCTCCCGTACCTGGTTGTGCGGCGAGGCCCGCACCTGCGAACACCGCTGCGAACGCCATGATCGTCATGGGGTTGGCGAGGGTCAGACCCACTGACCCCACATACACCGCAGCGTAGCCCGCTGCGCTCGTGTCGGCCGAGCCATCGTGAACCGGCGGCGTCATGACCGCACGCCATCCCATCCACACCAACACCAAGCCCCCGACGATACGGAGCGGACCCTGCAGCGAGACCAGACCGTTGGCGATGGCAGCGACTCCGAACGCAGCGAGGCCGCCATAGATGCCGTCGGCGGTCGCGATCCCCATACCCGTGACCATGCCGGCGCGCCACCCACGCGCAACCGTGCGCTGCATGCACAAGACGCCCATCGCGCCCACCGGGGCCGCCACCGCGACACCTACGAGGAACGTGCGCAGGAACAGCGCAGCGGCATCCACAACCTCAGGCCTCGCCCATGGGCGCGAGAGCCCGCTCGTACGGCGAGGAGAGCACGACGGTGGTACGCGTGCGCGCAACACCGGGCACGGCCTTCAGGCCGTCGCTCACGAGACTCTCCAGACCGCTTGTTCCTGCGGTGTGCACCTTGAGCAGGTAGTCGTCATCGCCCGCGATGTGATGGCACTCGACGACCTGCGGCAGTGCCGAGAGCGCCTCAAGGAACCGCTCCCGGCCGGCGGGACTCGAAAGCGTCACCGCTACGAATGCCGTGAGTCCGAGACCGATGGATGCGGGGTCCACGACGGCATGGTAGCCCGCGATGACGCCACGCTCCTCGAGCCGTCGGACGCGATCGGCTGTCGAGGGTCCTGACAGTCCCACGCGCTCTGCGAGCTCGGAGAACGTCATGCGCCCGTACTCGGTCAGCAGTCGTATGATTTGGAGATCGATGGCGTCCATGATGGCTCCTCTGAAGGTGATATGCCCTCAGAGTCTAACAAACCTTACTCATGACTACCAAGTACCTTATATTCTTAGTCGTATGCGAAGGAGGTCCTCTATGATGCGGCTTCCTCGGCGAGGAGTATCGCCTCGGCGATCTGTCGAAGCGTCTTGCGCTTGTCCATCGCGAGCTTCTGCAGCCGCTTGAACGCCTCGGGCTCGCTCATCCCCCGCGACATCAGGAGACCCTTCGCACGGTCGACCACCTTCCGCGTCTCAAGGCGCTCCGTGAGGTCCGTGACCTCGTCGGCGAGGGAGATCGCCTCGGCGTAGCGGGACGCCGCGACGCTCATCGCAGGGATGACGTCGGCTGCTGAGAACGGCTTGACCACGTAGGCCATCGCACCCGCCGCGGCGGCCTCCTCGACGTAGCCGGCCTGCGAGAATGCCGTCACCATCACGACCGGCGCGATTCGCTCGGAACCGATGATCCCGGCGGCTTCAACACCGGTCATCACCGGCATGTTGATATCCATGAAGACGATGTCGGGCCTGAGCGAGCGCGCGAGCTCGACCGCCTCCGCACCATCGCGCGCCTCCCCGACGACCTCGTGGCCCTGTTCGGTGAGCATCTCGCGCAGGTCCATGCGGATAAGTGCTTCGTCTTCAGCGATGAGCACACGCACAGTCGATCAGCCTTTCGCTTTGGGGCCGGATGGGGATGTGTCTTCGACGAGGGGGACGCGTACGGTGACCGTGGTCCCGCGACCTCTCGAGAAGCCGAGCGTACCGCGCAGGTCGTCCTCGACCACCGTTCGTACGATGGCAAGACCGAGGTTGGCCGAGCCGACCGGCTCGAAATCCTCGGGGAGCCCCACGCCGTCGTCGCGCACCGTGAGCACGAGCTCGCCCGCGACGCGGCGCATGGACACGACGACACGCCCCTCATCGCGCTCGGCCATGCCGTGCTCGAGCGCGTTGTGCACGAGTTCGGCGACCGCAAGCGCGAGCGACGTCGCCGTGTGGGCGTCGACGTCACCGGTCGAGCCCTCGACCGCCACCTCGATGCCGCTGCCCTCTCCCACCAGCCCGCGGCGCACGAGGTCGGTCACAGTGCGCGCCGCCGCCGCGAAGTCGACGAGTTCCTCGTCGGATCCGGCGAGCAGGTCGTGCACCACGGCCATCGAGCTCACTCGTTCGGTGGCCTCCGCGAGCGCGCGACGCGCCTCATCGGAGTCGCTGCGGCGCGCCTGTATCCGCAGGAGCGACGCGATGGTCTGCAGGTTGTTCTTCACCCGGTGGTGGACCTCACGGATGGTGGCCTCCTTGACCTTGATCTCTGCCTCTCGGCGACGCGCCTCGGTCATGTCCTCGACGAGGACCACAGCGCCTGCGGGAAGGCCGATACTGCGGTAGCCGAGCACGCGGTCGGCCACCTCGGTGTCGACCGCGATCGCAGCGCGCGTGCCGAGCACGGGAGAGATGCCGAAGCCGCCTCCCGGCAGCGACGAGGCCTGAAGCCCCGCGAGCGAGCTGTCTGCGCCGGCGAGCCGCATGATGTTGACAGCGTTTGGCGAGGCGTACGAGATCTGCCCCGAGGCGTTCACGCGCATCACGCCATCACCCGCGGTTCGCACCGTCGCGAACGGCTCACCGGTACGCACGTCGCACAGGGTGGCCTCGCCCAGGAGGTCGATGAGTTCCTCCGCAACGTCCATGAAGGCGGTCTCCATCGCACCCGACGACTCGAGGACCTGCTCGGCGAGATCTCGGAGAACCACGGCGTAGGGCTCGGGACGACCGATCGGCCAGGCCGACGTGGAGTAGCTGATACCGCGCGCGACGCGGCGGCGCCCGTCAGCGACGAGCTTGCCGGAACCAAGCGCCGCGTACGCCTCGGGCTCGTCATCCGGCTGCAGCACGCGACCGATGCGCGAGGACGCGAACGGCGCCACGGCGGTGTTGGGACGGGCATCCGCGACGACCGTCAGCCTCCCGCTGCGGTCGGCGAGCGCCAACGCCACATCGCCGTAGCCCATGTCCGCGACCAGCTGCAGGTTCGCGGCGACGTTCGCCATGTGGGTTCGCGCCGGCTCGGGGAGCTGGGATATCGGGTCTCTCGCTGCCATGAGCGCAGTATACGCGCAGGTCGCACAGGTGCGATCGTGCCGCTATACTCGGCGTTGCGCCAGTGCCCGGGTGGTGGAATGGCAGACACGGAGGTCTCAAAAACCTCTGGGGGAAACCCCGTGTGGGTTCGAATCCCACCCCGGGCACCACTAAGACTCACGCGTTGCGCCCCGCATCGCCCCGTGCCGCAACGGCGCGTTCCGAGCGAAGGTACAGCGGCACAGCGAGCCCCATGAAGACGCTACCGACGAGCCATCCAGCCGCGATGGACGCCTGCTCGGAGAGCCAGCCCAGGGCAGGCTGCCCCACACCTCCACCCACATCCCCGAAGAATGCCGACAGTGACAACACCGTCGCTCGCTGCTCGGACGGGATGTTCTCGTTGAGGTAGGACTGGCCGATCGGGCCCATCACGCCAAACACCACGCCCCACGCGATCCACAGCGTGACCACCACGGCGAAGGGGAGTACCCCGGGCGTGCGCGTGAGCAGTCCGACCGCGGCGATCGCGAACACGATGAGCGTCTGGACTCCGGCCGCCCACGCAAGCACGCGCGCCGGATCGCGCCGGCATGCATCGGTACGCATGACCGGCTTGACGAGTGCGTTGCCGCCGATCATCGCCAGGGAGAGCCCCGCCTGCACCACGCCGAGCAGCCAGACCGCATTCTCGCCGAGCAGCCCCAGAACGTAGGGCTGCCACGAGTAGAACCCGTACAGCATGAACACGCCGGTCACAAGCGACACGAACAGCAGCGGACGCACGACCGGGTCACGCCACCCGAATCTGACCCCAGCCGAGAAGACCGCGCTCGTCTCGGTCGCGAAGCTGGATGCGGCGAGCGGACGAGGCGTGAAGCCGAGGTCTCGGAAGAGCACGAGCACCAACACGAAGGTGAGCGCGAGCAGTGCCGCGCGAATCACATAGGGCAGCGACAGGCTGACCTGGCCGAGCAGTCCCCCCAGCAACGAGCCCGCGAGCATGCCGACGCCAAATGTCATCTGCCCCCACGCGAACACACGGTCCTTGGGCTGTTCGTAGCCCACGGCGTCGAGCGCATCGACAAGCCACGCATCGACCGCTCCGGTCTGGAACGTGAATCCGAGTCCAAGCAGCACGCTCGCGATGCCGAACCCCCATAGGCCCCATCCGTAGCGAGGTGCCGCGACGTAGAGCAGGGTCGAAGCGAGGATGGTCGCGATGCCGAGCAGGTACGAGACCTTGCGACCGAGCGTGTCGGCGATGACTCCCGTCGGGATCTCGAAGAACGCCTGCGCGATCACGTACGCGGCGTTGACGAGCATCACGTGGAAGATACTCAGGCCTCCGACCTGCATGAGGAAGACCGTGTTGGTCGCCCAGATGAGCGAGGTCGCAAGCGCGAAGAGGACGCTGGATGAGAGATACGCCGCGACGATAGAACGGGCTGTGTGGGAGTCGGACACCGGCTGCCTTCCCGCGCGCGGATATCAGTTGCATGTTCCCCGTCTCGCGAGCCGCGACTCGGCTCCGGCTCGACCGCGCGCCCTACGTCACCACCAACGTGATGCGGTCCCGATAGACCTCAAGCACGCCACCGGCGACGTAACACTCGGTGAGCTGGCCCCCGCGAGTGATGCGCATCCGGCTTGGCTGCGTCTGCATGAGCAGTGGCGCGTGGTGCGGACAGATGACGATCTCGCTGCCCGGATCGTGCGCCGGCTCGCGGCGCCGGAAGACCACGCGTTCGACCCGATCGGCTGTGAACTCCACGCCCTGCGGCGTCACGATCTCGACGGACATCATCGCCTACACCCCCTCCGGGTGCTGCGCCGCCATCGCCGCCTTCCCCTCGGCGACCTGTGAGGCCGCCTCGGTCGTGACAGGTCCGGCATCGCCGGCAACCCGTGCCCGGTCGATGACCTCGTCAATGGTGCCGGCCATGAAGAAGGCCTGCTCGGGGATACTGTCGCAGTGCCCGGCGCAGATCTCAGAGAACCCGCGGATCGTCTCGGCGATCGGCACGTAGCAACCGGGGATGCCGGTGTACTGCTCGGCTACGAAGAACGGCTGCGAGAGGAATTTCTGGAGACGGCGGGCACGGGTGACGACCGTCTTGTCCTCCTCGGAGAGTTCTTCGACACCGAGGATCGCGATGAGGTCTTGGAGCGCTCCGTAGCGCTGGAGGTAGGACTTCGTCTCGCGAGCGACGCGGACATGCTCCGCACCGACGTAGTCGGCCTCGAGGATCGACGAGCCGGACTGCAGCGGGTCGATGGCCGGGTACAGACCCAGCTCGGCGACGCGCCGCGAGAGCACCACCGTGGCGTCCAGGTGCGAGAAGATCGCCGCCGGACCTGGATCGGCGAGGTCGTCGGCGGGCACGTAGACCGCCTGGACGCTAGTGATGGCGCCGTCGTCGGTCGAGACGATGCGCTCCTCGAGGCTGCCCACCTCGGTGGCGAGCGTGGGCTGGTAGCCGACCTCGGCCGGGATGCGGGCGCGAAGGAGCGACACTTCGAGGCCCGCTTGGACGAACCGGTAGATGTTGTCGAAGAACAGCAGCACGTCGGAGTGGTCGACGTTGCGGAAGTACTCGGCGGTGGTGAGCGCGCAGTACGGCAGCCTGAAGCGCGCACCCGGCGGCTCGTTCATCTGGCCGAAGTAGAGCACCGCCCGGTCGAGCACCTTGGAGCGTTGCATCTCGAGCCACAGATCGTTGCCCTCGCGCGTACGCTCGCCGATGCCACCGAACACGCTGACGCCCTGGTGCACGTGACCGACGTTGCGGATCAACTCCATGATGACGACGGTCTTGCCCACGCCGGCGCCGCCGAACAGGGCGACCTTCCCGCCCCTGGGAAACGGCGCGAGCAGGTCGATCGCCTTCAGACCGGTCTCGAAGACCTCCGGGAACGTCTTCACGCGCGCGAACGGCACCGGCTCGCGGCGGATGGGCCAGCGCGCGAGCGCACTCACCGGTCCGAGCCCGTCGGTCGGCTCGCCCACGCAGTTCAGCATCCGACCCTTCACCCCGGGACCGACCGGCACGCTGATCGGAGCCTGCGTGTCGTAGACGCGCGTCCCCCGCGCAAGCCCGTCGGTCGACCCGAGCGCGAGCGCCCGGACGACTCCCCCGCCGAGCAGTTCGACCGCTTCGAGCGGCAGTCCCCGGCGCCGGTCACCGACCCGGAGCAGCGAACCGATCGCCGGCAGCTCGCCGCGGAATCGCACGTCGACCACCGGCCCCGTCACAGCTGAGACGACCCCGTCGCACGCCTCGCGTGACAGCTCCTCGGCGGCGCGTTGCATCGCCTCCGAGACGACCGTCTCGAGACGCGGATCCGAGTGAGGTACCGCGGCAGCCTCTGACTTGCGCGCGCTCATGGTGCCCCCGCCTCCTTGCGTACTCGGCCTGCGACGAGCACGCCGACCAGGTCCGAGGTGATCGACTCACGCCGCAACCGGTTGTAGTGGACGCGCAGGTCCGCGAGCGCGCGGTCCGCGCGCTCCGACGCCTCCTGCATCGTCACCATCCGGGCGGCCTGCTCGCTCGCGAACGCCTCGAGCAGCACGTCCTCGATCTGAAGCCGCACGAACGCGCGGAGCAGCTCGGCCACGCATGGTTGCTGCGCGGGCTCGTAGAACCACCCCTCGGATGCCGAGCGTGCGAGCTCGTCGGCAAGCTGCGACTCGAGCGTCTCCGGCGGCTGGACCGGCAGCAATCGAACGACCGTCGGCTCGCGCCGCATCGTGGACAGGAACGCTGTGTAGCACGCCCACACCTCGTCCGCCTCGCCGGACGTGAAGCGGCTGGTGAGCGTGTCGAGCAGCGCCTCGACCTCATCGGCGACGACACCGGCACGCGGCCAGCTGCTTGCTTCGTCGATGGGCACCTGCGTCGCCCGTCGCAGGTAGGTCTCCGCCCGACGTCCCTTCACGACCGCCGTCACCTCGACGCCTGCCACCGCGCGCTGCTCGGCGAAGCCACGTGCGGCTCGGCCCAGTGCGAGGTTGTAGCCGCCGCACAGCCCTCGATCCGCCCCCACGACCAGCAGCATCACGCGTGTGACCTGTGGCCGAACCGACATCAGCTCGGAGAGTCGCGACGGGTCACGCCCGGCCTGCCTGCTCGCCGCCTGCTGTCGCGCGAGGATCGTGCGCAGCCGCGCGGTGTAGAGCCGCGCGCCGCGGGCGCGCTCGTGCGTGCGTGCGAGCTTGGCCGAGGCGACCGTCGCCAGGGTGCGGCAGACCTCACCGATGCCCTGGACGCTGCGCATCCGGGTGCGAACGTCGGCGAGCTTCTCCATCGCTCACGCCTCCATCGCAGATGCGACCGTCGTCGACCATGCCGACAGGAACTCGTCGAGCGCCGCCTGCAGTGCGGTCTCGTCGCCCGATTCCAGGGACGCACTCCGGCCGAGCGGCGCCATCACCTCCGGGTGGCGTGCAGCCATCCACGACAGCAGCGCCGACTCCGCCTCACTGGTGCGCTCCACCGGCACGCCGTCGAAGTAGCCGTTGACCACCGCATAGAGCACGAGCACCTCATGCTCGAGCTCCATCGGCGCGTGCTGGCTCTGGCCGAGCAGCGAACGGGCGCGCTCGCCTCGCGTGAGTTGCAGCTGGGTGCTCTCGTCGACTTCGGCACCGAACTTCACGAATCGCGCCATCTCGTTGTACTGCGCCAGATCGATGCGCAACCGGCCGGCGACCTGCTTCATGACACGTGCCTGCGCAGTGCCGCCCACCCGCGAGACGGAGAGACCCGGGTCCATCGCCGGCCGGCGGTTCTCGTTGAACGCCGCCGTGTCGAGCACGATCTGCCCGTCGCAGATCGAGATCACGTTCGTGGGGATGAACGCCGAGATGTCGCCGGCGAGCGTCTCCACGATCGGCAGCGCGGTGAGCGAACCGCTCCCCCGCTCCTCGTTGAGCCGCGCGGAACGCTCGAGCAGCCGTGAGTGCACGTAGAAGACATCGCCCGGGTACGCCTCGCGGCCGACGGGACGGTCGAGCAGCGCCGACATCTCGCGGTACGTCACCGCATGCTTGGTGAGATCGTCGTACACCACGAGCGCGTCGCCGCCCCGGTCCATGAAGTACTCGCCGAGCGCGCACGCCGAGTAGGGCGCCAGGTAGCGAAGCGCCGGCATGTCGCCGGGAAGGGCGACCACTACCGCCGTGTACTCGAGGGCTCCGCGCTCCTCGAGCATGGCGACCACCTGTCGGACGGTGGACGCCTTCTGCCCGATCGCACAGTAGATGCACGACACGCCCGCGCCCTTCTGCGCGAGGATCGCGTCGACGGCGAGCGTCGTCTTGCCGATCTTGCGATCGCCGATGATGAGCTCGCGCTGCCCGCGCCCAACCGGTACCAGTGCGTCGATGACCTTCATGCCTGTGTGCAGTGGCTCGTCCACCGGGCGACGATCGATGATGCCCGGAGCCGGGCGCTCGACCGGCATCCATGCCGCCGGCACCACAGGGCCGCGACCGTCGAGCGGCTGCCCGACCGCATCGACGACACGCCCCAGCACCCCCTCACCCGCCGGCACGCGCAGCAAGTGTCCCGTGCGGCGAACTTCCCCACCCTCGCGCACCCGAGACTCCCCGCTCAGAAGCACCACGCCGATGGACGCCTCCTTCAAGGAGAATGCCAGGCCCAGGGCCCCGCCTTCGAACTCGACGATCTCTTGGCTCCCGACATCGCGCAGTCCCGTCACGATAGCGACGCCGTCACCGATGCGCTCGACGCTTCCGGTGTCGAACAGCGGCTCGACCATCGCGAGTGGTTCGCTGCTCGCGAGCAGTTCCCGCAGGTGCTCGAAGGCGTCAGCCGGCCCGGTCAGATCGCCCTCCTCGAACCGCTCGTGCATGCTGCGTGTGATACCTGACAACCACATCGTGCGCGGATCGAGCACGACACGCCCCACATCGTCGACAGCGAGCACCGCTCCGGCGTCCATCGTCGGCGACACCCGCACATCGAGTGCGACCTCCCGGCCCGCGGCAGCACACACGCAGTCGCGCACCGAGCGCACGATGGCATCATCGAGATGGGTCCTGACGTACAGCGTCACCCTGCCGCCCTCGAAACCCGCGAGCAACCGCTCGAGGGCACCGGCGTCTAGCGTGACGGCGTCCGAGCCGGCTCCCGGCGGGCGGGCGGTGCGCGTCACGGCTACGCCTCCTTCGGTGCTTCAGGCCGAACTCGGGCGTGCGCGGAACCCGCGCCGCCACCGGCGACGACGCTCTCGGCGATCGCGCCCTCGATGAGCGCACGCTGCTCGGACACGCTGAGCCGCTCGTTCATTATCGAGCGGGTGGCGGACGACACCAGATCGACGAGTCGCTCCCGAAGCTCGAGCAGCATCTCCTGCTGCTCGGTCGCCAGCGCCGCCTCGGCCCGCTCTGCGATCCGTGCGGCGTCCGCGTCGGTCTCCTCTCGCGTGGCCTGCTCGATCTGCACGGCCTCCTTCTTCGCCTGGCCCACCAACTCTCGCGCCTTGGCCCTGGCGGCCCTCGTGATCGCTGCCGCCTCTCGGCGAGCATCTGCGAGCGATTGGTCCGCGAGTTCGCTGCCCTCGATACGCGCCTCGACGCGGTCCCTGCGCTCGGCCAGCATGTTCGCGACGAAGCCACGACGCTTGCCGAAGCCGAGAGCGACGACCCAGACGATGCCCGCCAGCAGCAGGAACTGCACGACCTCCGCCACCACGCGCATCGGGTCTTGTGCGAGTTCGGCACCGATCTCCGTGAGGATCTCGGCGTACATCTCGGCGAGGTTGCCAAACACGGCCGCCACCTCCTCAGTTCACTTGGCGCGTCATGAGCCGCTCGACGGTCGCCGAGACGAGCTCGGGGTCGGAGCGGTCCATGAGCTGCTGACATGCGAGCCCCACGCACTCCTCCGCCTCAGCCTGCAACCGTGACAGCTCGGCGGCCCGTGCTGCGGCGATCTGCGCGCGCCCATCTTCGAGCCGCGAAGCGGCCGCGGCAGTGGCGGCACCCAGCGTCTCTCGGCGATACGCCTCGGCCTGCTCGCGGGCGTGCGCGCGGATCGCCTCGGCTTCCGCGGCGGCCTGCGCGATCGCGCTCTCGCGGCCGGTGTTGGCCTCGTCGACGCACCGCGCCGCCTCCACGTACGACAGGTCGGCCGCCTCGAAGAGACGCTCGCGCTCCTCGAGGACGCCGAGGTACGGCAGCACGTACACCCGGCGCAGCGCGAAGTAGGTCAGGGTGATGATCACGATGACTGCCATGATGACGACCGGGCTGATCTGGTTGATCGGGTTCAGGTCCAGGTTGGACGGGAGGATGCTTGCGGCAGCCTCGGCGCCCTCGGTTGCAGCGACTGCGGCAGTTTCCACGACTGCCACCTCCCCCGGGGAGCTACATCTTCTGTGAGATCACGAGCGTGACCACGAGCGTGTAGATGCACAGCGCCTCGATGAGCGCCATGCCGATGAGCATCGCCGTGAAGAGCTGCGGCGCGATCTCCGGCTGGCGAGTCATCCCGTCGATCGCCGAGGTGGATACGTGGCGCATCGCGTATGACGCGAACGCCGCTCCCACCGCGATCGGGAGCACGGCGACGAGCGCGAGCAGGACGGTGTTGGTTTCCATGATCTAAGACCTCCCCTCGGCGGGCGTGCGTGCGGCGGGTGCCACCGCGCGTCTCGATGTCTTCTCGGCGCGGCGCGACCCCGCCTCCTCATGAAGCGCGTTCGCTAGGAAGCTGGTGGTCAGGAGCGTGAAGACGAGCGCCTGCACGAACGCCGGGATGAGTCCCAGCGCGTGCAGGATGAGCGGGATCCCCCACGGGACCACGAGCACGACGAGCGCCACCGTCATGTACTCGCCGGCGATGTTGCCGAACAGTCGCAGCGAGAGCGACAGCACGTCGGTGATCTCCGAGACCCACTGCAGCGGGTTGGGCCACACGAGGTGCTTGAGCGTGCGTCCCATGCCTTTCACCGCTGCCGACACGATCATCGTCCCGAGGACAGCGCACAGCGCAAGCCCCAGCGTCACTGAGAAGTGCGACGTTGGCGGACGGTTCACGATCGGCACCGGAACGACTGCGAGCATGTTGCTCACGATGATGAAGAGGAACAAGGTCGTAAGCAGCGGCGTCACGAGTCGCATGATGCGGTCGTGTTTCTCGCCGTGCGCGACTCCGCGCGACTTGCCCACGAAGAAGCCGAGAATAGCCTCGCCGATGTTCTGGCGCACCCCGGGCGCAGACACCGAGAGCTGGCCGTGCGCCAGCCACGCGCCAGCCGCCACGAGGCCCGCAGCCACGAGCAGGGAGTTCACGAGGACGATCAACCCGGATGCGTCGAGCGGCTTCACCGAGTTCACCCCCCCGCCTTCGGGTGGCGCATCGTCCGTGATGCCGCCACGATGCTGCCCACGATCACGAGCGTGATGTCGTAGGTCAGCGCACCCACCACCGTCCCGGTGAAGCCCAGGACCTGCGGGACGAAGATCGCGGCAACAAGCAGCAGCGCCTTCACGACGAGCCGCACGGCGAGCATGATCGTTGGCGCGACGGAGTCGATGCGGCCTGCCTCGAGCTCGCGCCTGGCGCGGTGTGTTGCGGTCCTGACCAACGCGATGTCCACGCCGAGTGCCACCAGGCACCCCAGCGCGAACGAGACGCTGCCGGTGATGTAGCCGCCGACGAGCCCGATCGCTGTACCGATGACAAGCGCCCACACGCTCATCTCATCGAGGAAGTCCCACGAGAAGCCGAGTACCGTGTCGTGCTCCACCTGTCTCACCCCATTCCTCAACCGATGCCTAGAAGGTGTCGCGCAGGCGAAGCATGTCCCGCACGGCGAGGATGAGTCCGATGATGAGACCGACGCCTATCCCGTAGGGTGAGGTGTGCAGCACGGAATCGGCGATCCAACCGAGGAACATGCCCGCGAGCATGTACGCGGGCACGATCGACCAGATCGCGATCACCCGCATGAACTCGCGCGAGATGAGGTCGGGATGGCCGTCACGCCCGGGCTCGACGTGCGCGGGCCGGTCGACAGTAGTGGGTGTCATCTGTGCCGCCCCCTCGATGACGAGGTCGCGCGGCTCCGTTGCTCACACGGTTCGAACGCTCTGAAGTCGTTCCGAAGCGGGGTCGTGGGCCTCATGCAGAGACCACTTCTTCCAGTTGTACCTATTCCCGTGCAACGGAAGTATCACTCGCACTCAGACCAATGGGCGACGAACGTCCTCCGTTAGGTGGAGGGTATGAAGCGAACACCTGTTCGACACCGGCTCGAGTGCATGCTACGCTCGACGAACCCCGAATCGAACAGGAGTTCGCTGTGCTCGCTGAGACCCCCTCGCCGCATCCAGTCGCAGGCGCAGCCGCGGCAGCCGACGCCCTGCTCGTCGACCTCAACGACGAGCAACGCGCCGCTGCTGCCCACGCAGAAGGCGCTCTGCTCATCGTCGCAGGCGCCGGCACGGGCAAGACCGCCACCCTCGCCCACCGGGTCGCGCATCTCATCGCGCAGGGAGCCGATCCGGGCCGCGTCCTGCTCCTCACATTCACGCGCCGCGCCGCCTCCGAGATGATCCGCCGCGTGGACGGCATCCTGCGCTCCTCGGCCGAGAACGGCGGGCCGGCGCTCTCCGGCGCGCGCGTGTGGGGCGGTACCTTCCATGCCGTCGCCGCGCGGCTGCTGCGCATCCATGCCCGCGATATCGGCATGGAGCCGGACTTCACGATCCTGGACCGCAGCGACTCTGAGGACCTCATGCACCTCGCGCGCACCGAGCTCGGTTTGGGCCGAGGCGGCTCGCGATTCCCGCAGAAGTCGACGTGCCTGGACATCTACTCCCGCTGCGTGAATGCCCAGCTGCCACTCCACGAGGTCCTGTCAGGCTCGTTCCCCTGGTGCCGAAAGTCCGAGGACGACCTCAAACGGCTCTTCGCACGCTACACCGACATGAAGGAGGAGCAGCAGGTCCTCGACTACGACGACCTGCTGCTGTTCTGGCACGGCCTGCTCGGCGATCCCGACGCCGGTGAGCGGGTTCGCGAGCGGTTCGACCACGTGCTCGTCGACGAGTACCAGGACACCAACGTCCTGCAAGCCGACATCGTCTCCCGGCTGCGGCCCGATGGGACCGGCGTCACGTGCGTCGGCGACGACGCGCAGTCGATCTACAGCTTCCGCGCAGCGACCGTGCGCAACATCCTCGACTTCGAGCTGCGCTTCCCCGGCGCCGAGGTTCTCACGCTCACGCGCAACTACCGCTCGACCGGCCCGATCCTCATCGCGACCAATGCGGTGATCGCAGAGTCCACGGAACGCCGCGAGAAGGACCTGTGGACCGCGCGCGAGGGTGGCGGCCGTCCCTCACTCGTCACCTGCCGAGACGAAGCCGAGCAGACGAGCTGGCTGTGCGAGCGCATCCTCGACCATCGGGAGCAGGGCACGCTGCTCAAACACCAGTGCGTGCTGTTCAGAGCGGCCCACCACTCGATGGCGCTGGAGATGGAACTCTCCCGGCGCAACATCCCCTTCCACAAGTACGGGGGACTGCGCTTCGTCGAGATGGCGCACGTGAAGGACCTCGTGAGCTTCCTGCGCCTCGCCGAGAACCCACGCGACGCGATGGCGGGACTGCGCGTGCTCGGCCTCATGCCCGGTATCGGCCCGCGAACCGCCTCATCGCTGATGGCCGCGCTCTCCCAGAGCGGAGGCGACTTCGAGGCGTGGGTGGGCGCTGACGTGCCGGAGGCCGCGCGGGAGCTGTGGCCCGGCGTCGTGTCGCTCGTGCGCGCGCTCGCCTCGGCAGGCCCGGGTGAGGTGCCGGCGCAGGTGCACGCGGTGCGCGAGGTCTACGCGCCGCTGCTCGAGCGCCGCTACGACAACGTTGACGCGCGACTGCGCGACCTCGAGCAGATCGAGTCGCTGGCGTCACGCGCGCAGGACCGCTCGCGCTTCCTCGCGGAACTCGCGCTCGACCCGCCCTCCTACACGCAGGACCTCGCCGGGCCGCCCGTGCTCGATGAGGACTACGTGATCCTGTCGACGATGCACTCGGCCAAGGGGCTTGAGTTCGATTGCGTCTACGTGATCCACGCCGCTGACGGCAACATCCCGAGCGACATGGCAACGGGGTCCCCCGAAGAGGTCGAGGAGGAGCGACGCCTGTTCTACGTGGCCTGCACGCGCGCGAAGAACCATCTCTACATCACACACCCGCTGCGCTACTACACGCAGCCGTGGGGCACGGCCGACACGCACGGCTACGCGCAGCGAACACGCTTCCTGACAGAGCGCGTCATGCCGCACTTCGTCCAGATCGTCGCGGCGCCCGACACCCTCTCCGGCGATGACGCACCGGCCCCCCGCACGACGAGCGCGAGCATCCGCGCCGGCGTGCGGGGGTTATGGGGGTAGGCCCGTACTCGACGCCCTATCGCTTCAGGTCGAACCGGTCGAGCTCCATGATCTTGTTCCACACGGCCACGAAGTCACTGACGAACTGGGCCGTCGCGTCGTCGCTGGCATAGACCTCGGCGAGCGCGCGCAACTGCGAGTTCGCCCCAAAGACCAGGTCCACCCGCGTCGCGGTCCACACGAGCTCTCCCGTCGACCGATCGCGACCCTCGTACACGTCGCCCTTCTCGGAGGCGGGTTTCCACTCCGTGCGCATGTCGAGCAGGTTGACGAAGAAGTCGTTCGTGAGGGCGCCGGGCTGCTTCGTGAATACGCCGTGCGCAGAGCCTGCGAAGTTCGCTCCCAGCACCCGCAAACCGCCGAGCAGCACCGTCATCTCCGGAGCGCTCAGCGTGAGCAGCTGTGCGCGGTCGACAAGCAGCTCCTCTGCTGACACGGCATAGTCGGCCATCTGGTAGTTGCGGAACCCGTCGGCTTTGGGCTCGAGCACCGAGAACGACGTGACGTCGGTCTGCTCCTGCGATGCATCGGTGCGCCCGGGCGTGAACGGCACCGTCACCTCGAAACCGGCGGCCCGCGCCGCACGTTCCACTCCTGCCCCTCCCGCAAGCACGATCAGATCCGCGAGCGAGATCCGCTTGGCGCCCGCCAGGCCGGCGTTGAACTCGCTCTGGATGCCCTCGAGCACGCCGAGTATCCGCTTGAGCTTCTCCGGCTCGTTGACCTCCCAGTCGACCTGCGGAACAAGCCGCACGCGTGCACCGTTCGCGCCGCCCCGTTTGTCCGAGCCGCGGAACGTCGACGCCGACGCCCACGCCACCGAGACGAGCTCGGCCACCGTGAGACCGGACGCGAGCACCTTGTCCTTGAGGGCCTCGACATCGGCCGCGTCGATCAGCGCGTGATCGATCGGCGGCACCGGGTCCTGCCAGATGAGGTCCTCGTCCGGCACCTCGGGGCCGAGATAGCGCGCCTTCGGGCCCATGTCGCGGTGCGTGAGCTTGAACCACGCGCGCGCGAAGGCGTCGGCGAACTCCTCTGGGTTGTCGCGGAAGCGGCGGGCGATGGGCTCATAGATCGGGTCGAACTTCAACGAGAGGTCCGCCGTGGTCATCATCGGGCGGTGCTTCTTGGTGGGATCGAACGCGTCGACCACCATGTCCTCATCGGCGACGTCCTTGGCCAGCCACTGGTACGCGCCCGCAGGGCTCTTGATGAGCTCCCAGTCGTACTTGAAGAGCATCTCGAGGTAGCCCATGTCCCAGCGGGTCGGGTTCGGCTTCCAGGCGCCCTCGAGACCGCTCGTGATGGTGTCGGCGCCCTTGCCGCTGCCGTATGAGCTCTTCCAGCCGAGACCCTGCTCCTCGATCGGGGCGGCCTCGGGCTCGGGGCCGACGAGCGCCGCATCGCCGGCGCCGTGGCACTTGCCGAAGCTGTGGCCGCCCGCGACGAGCGCGACCGTCTCTTCGTCATTCATGGCCATACGCGCGAACGTGTCGCGCACGTCCTTGCCGGAGGCGACCGGATCGGGGTTGCCGTTGGGACCCTGCGGGTTCACGTAGATGAGGCCCATCTGCACCGCTGCGAGCGGGTTCTCGAGCTCGCGTTCGCCCGAGTAGCGCTCGTCGCCGAGCCATTCGGACTCCGAACCCCAGTACACGCTCTCGTCGGGCTCCCACACGTCCTCGCGACCGCCGGCGAAGCCGAACGTCGTGAAGCCCATCTTCTCGAGCGCGCAGTTGCCGGCGAGGATCATGAGGTCGGCCCAAGAGATGGCGCGGCCGTACTTCTGCTTGATGGGCCACAACAGCCTGCGCGCCTTGTCGAGGTTCGCGTTGTCCGGCCAGCTGTTGAGCGGGGCGAAGCGTTGCTGGCCGGCTCCCGCGCCGCCACGCCCGTCGCTCAGCCGATACGTGCCGGCGCTGTGCCACGCCATGCGGATCATGAGTCCGCCGTAGTTGCCGTAGTCGGCCGGCCACCAGTCCTGAGAGTCGGTCATGAGGTCGTAGAGGTCCTTCTTGACCGCATCCAGGTCGAGCTTCGAGAACTCCCCGGCGTAGTCGAAGTCATCGCCCATGGGGCTGTTAGCGGGGCAATCCTGCCGAAGCACCTTGAGGTTGAGTTGGTCCGGCCACCAGTCACGGTTCGACGCACCGCCTCCTGCGATCGTCTTGTGTCCGTCGGACATGCTGACTCCCCTTTCCCGCTCCGCCAGGCACGGAGCGCCTCGCTGGCCCGAGCCGTTCGGCTCAGGAATGGTCACCTGTAGCGCATGTGCGGCAGACGCCGCGGAACCGCACCTCCACCGAGTCGACACGCCCGAGTGCGTCCGCGTTCGCAGGCAGACCGACACTGTCGAGCGAGGCACTGTCGACGTCGTCGATGCGCCCGCACCGGGTGCAGACGAAGTGGTGGTGATGGGAAGTGTTCGCGTCGAAGCGCGCGGTGCCCCTCTCGCCGAGGACCCGGTTCACGAGCCCGAGGTCGGCAAGGGTGCCGAGCGTGCGGTAGACGGTGTCGAGCGAGATCGTGGGGATGCGCTCGCGCACGGCGCGGAAGACCCGATCGGCGTCGGGGTGCGCGTCGGTGGACGCGACCTCGCGGACGACCTCGAGGCGCTGGGTCGTCAAGCGGAACCCGCTCGAACGCAGCGCCTCGCTGAACTGCGCCACGCGCGCGTCAGCTTCGGCTTCGGGAACAGGCATGCGTGGGCCTCCAAGAGTGACGCTCCTAGATAGGAACGATTCTTAGTATGCCCACTGTGGTGGCGGTTCAAGCGAGTGCGGGACCGAGCGTTCCGGGGTCTTCGCCAGCCTACGGCTCGAGAACGACCTTCACGCTCTCCCCTGCGCCCGCAACGAGCGCGAATCCCTCCTGCGCGCGCTCGAGCGGCAACCGGTGCGTGATCATATCGTCGACCTTCACGCGCCCGCTCGCGATGAGATCCATCGCCATAGCGAGATCGGAGGGCGCCGCTCCGTACGCAGTGCGCACGCTCACCTCTCGGCGCCAGAGTTCGTTGAGCGGCATCGGGTGGTCCTGCCCCGGGGCGGGCACCGCGAAGACGACGAACGTCGCACCGTTGTCGAGGCACGCGAGGCCCTGATCGATGGCGCTGGGCGCGCCCGTCCCCAAGATGACGAGGTCGGCGAGGTTACCGTCGTTGGCCCCTCGCAACAGCTCGGGCAGCCGGTCGCCGGCTTCGATCGCGCTCCACGCGGCGCTCGCTCCGCTCCGCATCGCCCAGTCGAGGCGATACGGCGACACGTCGGTCGCGAACACGCGGCCGGCACCGAGTGCGACCGCGAGGCGGATATGCAGCAGCCCGCTGATCCCACTGCCCATGACCAGCACCGTGGAGCCGGGCTTGACGCCGGCGCGCACTTGAGCGCGCACCACGCAGCCGAGAGGCTCGACGAAGCTCCCCTGCTCGTACGTCATCGAATCCGGCATGCGCAGGATGCCGCGGTCGGTCTGGAGCGCGGGCACGCGCACGTACTCGCAGAACCCGCCGGGGTCGAAGTTCGTGGTGTGAAGCGTGTGGCACGCCGTGTGGCTGCCCGCGAGACAGTAACGGCAGGTGTTGCATGGGACGTGGTGCGAGACCACCACCCGATCACCGACGGCGACGTTGCACACACCCTCGCCCACCTCGACGACCTCGCCGGCGACCTCGTGGCCGAGGACGATCGGGGCCTTGGGCACCCGGTACCATTCGAGCACGTCCGAGCCGCAGATGCCGCTCGCGTGGATGCGTACGAGCGCCTCGGCCTGCCCGATAGTCGGGATGGGCCGCTCCTCGAGGCGGACATCGGCGTTGTTGTAGTAGACGGCCGCGCGCATGGTATCGGTCATCGTGATGCCGCGCCTAGATCTTCTTGTGATCGTCGGCGGAACCCACGCCGGGGCCGGTGATCCCGCTCGCGGCCTTCTCGTCCATGTACACCGCGAACGCGTCGTCGACCGATGCGTTGCCATGTACCACGGCGTTGACGGCCTTGATCATGCCGATCGGCGAGTCGCTCTGGAAGATGTTGCGGCCCATGTCCACGCCGGCAGCGCCACCCGCGATCGCCTTCGACGTCATCTCGAGCGCCTCGCGCTCCGGCAGCTTCTTGCCGCCGGCCATGACGACCGGCACCGGGCACGTGCTCGTGACACGCTCGAAGTCCTCGCAGTAGTACGTCTTGACGATGTGACCGCCCGTCTCGGCGATGATGCGGCACGCGAGCGAGAGATAGCGCGCGTCGCGCACCATATCCTTGCCCACGGCCGTGACGCCGATGACCGGGATGCCGTAGCGCTCGCCCTCGTCGACGAGCTTGCCGAGGCTCGCGATAGTCTGATGCTGGTGCGGCGCGCCGATGAACACCTGCACGGCCATGCCGGCGGCGTTCATGCGGATGCACTCCTCGGTGGAGACGAGGATCGTCTCGTTGGAGAGGTCGTCTTCGAGGACACTGTTGCCGCCGGAGACGCGTAGCACGATCGGGGTGTCGAGCGCCGGGTCGATGTCGGTGCGCAGGGCGCCGCGCGTCAGCATGAGCGTGTCGGCGAGCGGTGCGATCGGCATGATCGACTCGCGGATCGACTCGAGGCCGGTCGTGGGTCCCAGAAAGTAGCCGTGGTCGACGGCGAGCATCACCGTGCGGCCGTCTTCCGGCTTGATGATCTTGTTGATGCGGTTCTCAAGTCCCCAGGACATGCTGGTGCTCCTTGGTCGCGAAGGTTCGTGTCCGTCAGCGCGCCGAGTGTGGCGGCGCGGCCACGTAATGATACCCGACCGACGCCGGCCTGCGCCCAGCGAAGGGCATGAGCGAGCCAGCCTGACGCCCGAGAAATCCCGGCTACCGGGCGAGGATACGCGCGAGTTGGTAGATCTCCCGTCGCAGCGGGTGAGGTCGCGCGTACGCCTCGGTGAGCGGGTAGACGCAGATGTCGGAGCCTTGAAGGCCGACCGCCATCCCGCTGTCTCCCGCGAGCAGCGTGCGCACAGCCTTCTCGGCGAGCCGCGACGCGAAGATGCGGTCGAACGCGGAGGGCGACCCGCCGCGCTGTACGTGGCCGAGCACCACCGCACGGACGTCGTGCCCGCACTGCGACTCGAGATCGGCGGCGAGTCCGAACGCGTGGCCCGCACCCTCGGCGAGGATGATGATCGAGTGCTTCTTGCCACGTGCGACGCCTGCGGCGACGGTCTCGCAGACGTCAGCGAGGTCCCACTCGACCTCCGGGACGAGGATGCAGTCACCGCCGGCCGCGAGTCCCGCATACGTCGCGAGGATGCCCGACGTACGACCCATCACCTCGATGATGAAGGTGCGCTCGTGGCTCGACGCGGTGTCGCGGATCTTGCCGATCGCTTCGACCACGGTGTTGAGCGCGGTGTCGAAGCCGATCGACGTGTCGGTGCCGGAGATGTCGTTGTCGATGGTGCCCGGGATCGCGACGGTGGGCATGCCGGCTGCGTCGAGCGACTCAGCGCCACGATAGCTGCCGTCGCCGCCGATCACAACGAGACCGGTCACGTCCTCGGTGCGCAGGTTGTCGATCGCCTCGGCGAGGCCATCGGGCGTCATGAACCGCTCGGAGCGCGACGTGCCGAGGAACGTGCCGCCGCGGTCGAGCACGCCTCCGACGTCACTGATGCACAGCGGGCGGAACCGCTGCTCGAGCAGCCCCTCGAAGCCGCGTTCGATACCGAGCACCTCGCCTCCGCAGTCGATCGCGCTGCGCACGACCGAGCGGATCGCGGCGTTCATCCCCGGCGCGTCCCCACCGCTCGTCAGCACGGCGATCCTGGGACGTCCGGTCACGGTCACTCCCCCACCGGAGAGCAGAAGACCCCGACCGCTCGAAGGCGCTCGTAGCGGCTCGCGACGAGCGCGTCCGGCGCGACGGCCGCGAGCTCATCCAGCGCACCGACGACGGCGACCTCCACAGCCGCGAACACGTCAGCGGGGGCGCGGTGTGCGCCCCCGAGCGGCTCGGGCAGCACGCGGTCGACGATGCCGAGCCCCACGAGATCCTCGGCGGTCATCTTCAGGCAGGTGGCCGCTGTCTCCGCTCGCTTGGTGTCCTTGTACAGGATCTGCGCGCACATCTCGGGGCTGATCACCGAGTAGTAGGCGTTCTCGAGCATCATCACGCGGTCGCCGAAGCCGATGGCGAGTGCTCCTCCGCTTCCTCCCTCGCCGATACCCACGCAGACGACCGGCACGCGGACATCGGAGAGCTTGGCGAGCGACTCGGCGATCGCCCAGGCCTGGCCTCGCTCCTCGTCCTCGAGACCGGGCGCAGCGCCCGCAGTGTCGAGGAAGCTCACGATCGGCAAGCCGAACTTGTCGGCGAGGTCCATGATGCGCATCGCCTTGCGGAAGCCCTCGGGATGCGGGCTGCCGAAGTTGCGACGGATGTTCTCCTTGGTGTCGGTGCCTTTGCGGTGACCGAGGATCGCCACGCGACGGCCGTGGATCGTGCCGAGGCCTGCGAAGATGGCCTCGTCGTCACCGAAGTGGCGGTCGCCGTGCAACTCGATCACGTCGTCGAAGAGCGCTTCGACGTAGTGCTGCGTCTTGGGTCGTTCGGGGTGACGTGAGATCTGGACGCGGTCCCACGGCGAGAGATGCTCGTAGGTGTCGTGGCGCAGCCGCTCGATCTGGGCCGCGAGGTCGTCGATCTCTGCGGCGAGGGCCGGGTTGTCGGCGAGGTCGAAACGGCGCAGCTCGGCTACTTTCGCCTCGAGTTCGATGAGGGGGCGCTCGAACTCCATGATGTAGCGCGGTCTGCTCACGAGGCCTCACCCGCCTGAGCGGACGGCGCGAGGTAGTCGATGAGCAGCGCGAGCCGGTCCTTGAGCTCGGGGCGCGCGACGATGTCGTCGATCATGCCGTGGCGCATCAGCGACTCGGCGGTCTGGAAGCCCTTTGGCAGCTTCTGGCGGGTCGTCTGCTCGACGAGCTTGGGACCCGCGAAGCCGATCATCGCGCCCGGCTCGGCCAAGACCACGTCGCCGAGCACCGCGAACGACGCCGTGACGCCACCGTAGGTCGGGTTCGTGAGCACGGACACGAAGAGCAGGCCCTCGTCGGCGTGCTTGCGCGCGGCGGCACTGGTCTTCGCCATCTGCATGAGCGAGATCATGCCCTCCTGCATGCGCGCGCCACCCGAGGCGGTCACGATGACGATCGGCAGCCGTTCGGCCGTCGCGAGCTCGAATGCGCGAGTGACCTTCTCGCCCACCACAGAACCCATCGACGCGCCGATGAACCGGAAGTCCATGACCGCCAGCACGACGGGTCGGGCATCGACGAGCGCTCGCCCGCTGATGAGCGCTTCGTTGCGGCCGGACTTCTCGGCGGCGGACGCGAGCTGCTCGGTATAGGGCCGGGTGCTCACGAACTCGAGCGGGTCGCAGGGGGTGATACCGGCATCGATCTCGACGAAGCTACCCTCGTCGGCGATCATCTCCACGCGCTCGGGCGCGGTGACGTCGAAGTGGAACCCGCACGCCTTGCACACGCGCAGCGTCTCGACCAGTTCGCCCTCGTAGATGATGCGCTTGCACCCGTCGCACTTGACCCATACGCCGTCGGGCACGTCGGCACCGCCGCTTGTCGGCGGCACGGTCACCTGCGTATAGCGCTTGGTCTCGCGCGCTGTGAACCAGTCTGCGATCGACATGTACTCGTGTCGCCTGCCTTTTCGGACTACTCGGTCTACCTTACCCGTGAATGCCACCGCGGCACCGCACGGCCTTCATCGACCGAACGGTGCCGCGGTGCGCGAATCAACTTCCCGCTGCGCTATTGAAGGAACTACAGCGAGTAATCCTCTGTACCGTTGAACACCGCGAGCGCCCGGTCGACGTCGTAGTCGCCAAGCGTGATGGCGCTGATCGCCTTGGTGAGGCGGACGGCCTCGTCCAGCGAACGCTGGTGGATGTTGCGCCCGGTCGCGTTGCCCACGGCGCCGCCCACGTGGATCTGCTCCCACAGCTGCGTGAGGAACGTGGTCGCGTCGACGGTCGAGCCGCCGGCGCAGACGAGGCCGGTGCGGCCGGAAGCCTTCGAGGCCTCGACGAGCTTCTGCGCAGAGCTGGCGCCGTCGTCACCCTTAGGCGGGTTGACCTTCACGAAGTCGGCGCCGAGGCATGCGGCGGTACCGGCGGCGCCGGCGATGAGGTGCGCGCTCTTCTCATCGGCGACGGCCTTGCCACGCGGGTACATCCAGAGCACGACCACGAGGCCCAGCGCATGCGCGTCCGCGATGAGCTGGCCGGCCTCAGACATCATCGTCGACTCGTACTCGGAGCCGAGGTAGATGGTGTAGCCGATACCGACGACGTTGACTCCGTTGTCGACGAGGTCGGCGACGACCTGGATGTCGTAGAGCTGCGGCGAGTACGGATCGTCCTGAGACGTCTTCACCAGGTGGGTCTTGGAGTTCATCTTCACCAGGTAGTTGATGTCGGGGTAGTCCGGTGCGAACTGCGCCACGAGGCCGCGCTGACCTGCGAGGACGCCGCACACGCCCTGCGAGCCGATACGGAACAGGTGCTCCGGCTCGGCGTCGGCGGCGTCAATCCCCTCGCCGAAGAAGTCGTCGTTCAAGTGCTCGATCTTCTGGTCGCACGCGAACAGCATGAGGCGGCCGGTGTTCTGCGTGGCCTTGAGGAAGTTGTCGATGTAGCGTTCACGCATCTCCGCCGGCACATCTGCCGGCACGCGAACCTGATCGCGAGTGATCTTCGGCATGGAAGCCCCCTTCGTGAGAACCGGTTGATTCGAACCCTCTCGGCACACAGGCGTGCGCCGTTTCAGACCTCGGAACAGGGTACGCGAAGCGCGCCCCTCGCGCCATACGCCCCGGCGGCTCAGCCGAGCCGCTTGCGCGCCGCCCGGTGCGGGATGCCGGTGACTTCGCTGACGAATTCGTCTCCCTCGAGCGAGTAGCCGAGCGACTCATAGAAGCCGTACGCGGAGTTGCGGGAGTTCAGCCACGTCTCGCGCGCGCCCTCCTCGGCGGCGGTGCGCTCGAGCGCGAGCATCAGTGCACGCCCGACTCCGAGGCCGCGAGCATCAGCTGCGACGGCCACCTGCCGGATCTGTCGGCTCTCGTCGCCCGCCGACGGCAGCAGGCGCGCACTGCCGAGAAGTGCCCCCTGCTCGTCGAGCGCGACCGCGACATGCGTTGCGGGCGCCGGGTGCATCCAGTCGGCGCCACCCGAGCCTTCCTCGGGCCACGGGACACCGAACGGCGCGTAGAGCACGGCGAAGGACAGCTGCAGCAACTCGTCGAACCGCGCCCACTCGGGCGTCACGAACTCGATGGAAACGTCGGGCACCGGCTCTCCACTTCCGTCGGGGTGCAGGGTGTGCCGCGCCGATTCTACCGCCGCAGGCCCTTCACGTGGTGAGCGTTTTCAGAAAGCAACACCGGGCTGCGAGGTCAGTGCTGGAGCCCCACGCGACGATGCGGGTGATCGTACGCGTGCCCGGATTCGCGAACGTGCGTCCTCAGCCGCGGTACCGGTTGGTGACGGGCATCCGGCGGTCCTTGCCGAAGGACTTCGGCGTGATCTTGACGCCGAGAGGTCCCTGCCGCCGCTTGTACTCAGCGATATCGGTCAGTCTGATCACGCGGTCGACGATCGCGGCCGGGAAGCCCATCGCGACGATCGCCTCCCTGCTGTCGTCCTTCTCGACGTAGTGCGTGAGGATGGCGTCGAGGACGGGGTACGGTGGCAGAGAGTCCTGGTCCTTCTGATCGGGGCGCAACTCCGCGCTCGGGGCCTTGTCGATGATCTCCTGCGGTATGACCGGCGCCTCGCCGCGCGTGTTGCGCCACTTCGCGAGGGCGTAGACGCGCATCTTGAATACGTCCTTGATGGGCGCGAAGCCTCCGACCATGTCGCCATAGAGCGTCGAGTATCCCACCGACAGCTCGCTCTTGTTGCCCGTCGCGAGCGTGAGCCAGCCGAACTTGTTGCTGAGCGCCATCAGCAGCGTGCCGCGTACGCGAGCCTGCAGGTTCTCCTCGGCGACGTCGGGTTCGCGGCCCTCGAAGGCGGGCGCCAGCGTGTCGAGGAGAGCCTGGAATGGTCCCTCGACCGGCAGCTGCAGCGTCTCGATGCCGAGATTCGCGGCCAGTTCGACCGAGTCGCTCACGCTGCCCTCCGAGGAGTACCGGCTCGGCATCATGACGCCGTGCACGTGCTCGGGACCGAGCGCGTCGGCCGCGATCGCCGCGGTCAGCGCCGAGTCGATGCCGCCCGAGAGCCCGAGCACGACGTCGCTGAAGCCGTTCTTGTGCACGTAGTCGTGAAGTCCCGTGGCTATGGCTGCATACACCTCGGCTTCGGGCCCCAACTCAGGAGCGAGGTCCGCCGAGGCGCCCATGCGTGCGTCGACCGTGAAGTCCGCGATGACGAGGTCCTCCTCGAACGACGCGCCCCGGGCGATGACCTCTCCCGAGGGCGAGATCACCACACTGCGACCGTCGAAGACGAGCTCGTCCTGCCCGCCGACGAGGTTGCAGTATGCGAGCCACACGCCGTTGTCGCGCGCGCGGGCACAGAGCATCTCCTCGCGCTCCCGCGCCTTGCCTGCATGGAACGGCGAAGCCGACACGTTGAAGATGACGCGCGCACCTTCCTGCGCAGCCTCACGTGCCAGTTCGGGCACCCAGATGTCCTCGCAGATGGTCGCGGCGAGCATGGTCCCGCCGAGTTCGAACACCCCCGGTCGCGGCCCGGGCGTGAAGTAGCGCCGCTCGTCGAAGACGCCGTAGTTGGGCAGTCTGCGTTTGTAGTAGGACTGCAGCACGCGTCCGTTCCCGCACAGCGCGACGGCGTTGTAGAGTGCGTCGCCGTCGCGGTCCACGTAGCCGACGAGGGCGGGCCGGGCGCAGGCCGCCGCGACCATCTCGAGCGAGAGCAGCTGCTCGTCGATGAAGTGCTCCTTGAAGAGCAGGTCCTCGGGCGGATACCCGGTCAGCGCCAGTTCCGGCAGAAGCGTGATGCCGGCACCCGCGCGATCGGCCTCGGCGAGCGCCTCGATGATGCGCCGAGCGTTGCCTTCCAGGTCGCCTGCGGTGGTGTTGATCTGAGCGAGCGCAACGCGCATTGAGTACTCCTCGCTAGCCGGCACGAGCACATGGCGTCGTCCTGACGCGTTGCACCGAGTCTACCCGAGCGGGGCCGATGCCCTCGGTCATGCGCCCGGATTCGCCAACGTGATGCTGACCTGCAGGACGGTGGCGGTCGACACCCAGAGCAGATACGGCGCAAGAGGAGCGGCGATCCAGATCGATCCGGGCCGCCACACGAGCACCATCCACCACACGATCGTGATCAGCACCACGAGAATGTCGACCGTCGCAAGCGGCAGATTGCGCAACCCGAACTGGATCGGCGTGAACGCGACGTTCGCCATCAGGTTGAGCGCGAGGGGAACCAGGACGAGTCGCGGTAGGTCGCCGCGGATCACCTTGAGCACCGTGCCGACCACGGCGATGGCGATGAGCGGGTAGATCACCGTCCAGATCATGCCGATCGTGCCGGGCTGGGGTGTCCATGATGGCTTGCTGAGCGAGTCGTACCAGCCGCGGAACTCGGTCATGAGTGCCCTTTCGGTCAGAGGTGCCCATGCAGGGAGTATTCCTCACGGATCGAACCCCGAAGCGCTTGCCGAAATGCTTCCAACGAGCCATCTGCCAGCGGCGTTGCTTTTGCGTTACCGACCAGCGGGTTTGTCAGAAGTGGCATTGAACTCGCTTCTGTTGCCCTCGGCCGCCGCCCACGAGTAGCCGAACCTACGCACGATGCACCACGGGCGGACCGGCACGCACCAAGGCACCGGCCGCAGAAGACGGCACGGCCCTCGGAGCGTACTGCACCCGGCGAAAGGGAACCGTGTGAAGGTAGTCAATCGTGTTGTCAGTGCGCCGTCCCTACTCGGACGTGCCATCGTCGCCATCCCCCTGTTGATGGCGATATTCATCGGAGCATTCACCGCTCCCGCGCACGCGATCACGCGCAAGACGGTGATGAAGCGCGCGAATCACTGGATCAAGAAGAAGGTCAAGTACAGCCAGAGCAGCTACTACCGCGGCTACCGCAGGGACTGCTCGGGATTCGTATCGATGGCGTGGAAGCTCAAGAAATCCTACACGTCGTCCACCATCCGCAGCAAGGCGAAGCGGATCTCCTGGCGAAAGCTCAAGCGCGGCGACGCCGTGCGTCGACCCGGCCACGTCGAAGTCTTCGGCGGCTGGAAGAACAAGAAGAAGCGCCAGTACTGGGCGCTTGAAGAGTCGACCTGGGGCAAGCCCGCGATGCGTCGAGTGAAGACGTTCAAACGCGGCTACTCGGCGCTGCGCTACAAGGGCATCACCAAGCCCAAGACCAAGAGGCGCACGTCGACACCGGCGCCCGTCGCGCCCGGCGTCCCCAGCCTCGACACCACCGGATCGCTCACGCCGAGCGTCCCGGTCTCGGGTTCGGTCGACAGCACGCTGGTCGGCGGCGTGCGCCCGCTGTTCGCCTTCTCGTAAGAACACCACGCGGGCCCGCATCGGCACGGCGCACAAGCCGGCGTTGCGGGCCCGCTTCCGTTCCGGGGATGCCCCTACCGCCGGGCGCCGTGCACCGCGCCCGCGAGTTCACCGACGAACACGCGCAACGCCTCCGGATCGCGCTGCCGGCGCACGATCGCGCTGCCGACGACGACGCCGTCCGCATCGCGAGCGACGAGCGCGGCCTGCTCCGCGGTCGACACGCCGAACCCGACGGCGACGGGAAGCTCGGTGGCCTTCTTCACGCGGGCCACGAGCGCCGAGAGCTCGGTGGGTAGCTCGGACCTCTCGCCGGTCACGCCGGCTGTCGACACGCAGTAGACGAAGCCACCCGACAGACGCCCGACCTTCGCGAGCCGCTCGGGAGTCGACGTGGGCGCAGCGAGAAAGACCGTGTCGATACCGGCGGAGACGGCGAGCCAAGGGCCGGCCATGTCCGGAGGCAGGTCGGGCACGATCACGCCGCTGACGCCTGCGTCCCGCATCGCGGCCGCTGCCTTGGGAAGGCCCATGCGCATGAGCGGATTGAGGTAGCCCATCAGGACGACGGGTGGCACGGCGTCGCCTGCATCGGCGAAGTCGCGTGCAAGCTCGATCGTCTCGGCGAGACCGAAGGTGCCACCGGCGGCGGCGCGGGCCTCGTCGGCCGCGTCGCGGATGACAGGACCGTCGGCCAGCGGATCGGAGTACGGGATCCCGAGTTCGATGACGTCTGCGCCCGCCTCTGCGAGCGCGCGCAGAGCCGCAAGTGAGCCCTCGCGCGTGGGGTAGCCGCCCATGACGTACGCGACGAGCGAGGGACGATCCGAGGAGAACGCGGCACGCAGACGGCTCGCCGCAGCGTCAGTCAACGCCGAGTCCCGCCTCGCGCACGATGTCGATATCCTTGTCGCCGCGGCCCGAGACGGTCACGACGACGGCCGCATCCGGGCCGAGTTCCGACGCCAGCCGCGGCAGTAGCGCGAGCGCGTGTGACGACTCGATGGCGGGGATGATGCCCTCAGTACGCGTGAGCTGCTCGAACGCGGCGAGTGCCTCGGCGTCGGTGACCGCCTCGTAGCGCACGATGCCCTCATCCTTGAAGAACGCGTGCTCCGGGCCCACACCGGGGTAGTCGAGGCCGGCGCTGATGCTGTAGGCCTCAAGCGGGTTGCCCGCCTCATCCTGCAGCAGGTAGCTGTAGAAGCCGTGCATGACGCCGGGCGACCCGAGCGACATCGAGGCGCCGGTCTTGTCGGTGTCCAGGCCGAGGCCGGCCGCCTCCGCGCCGATGAGCGCGGGCTTGCCGAGCACATCGCCGCCGAGCACGAACGGGTAGAACGTGCCGATCGCGTTGCTCCCACCGCCCACGCAGGCGATGACGGCGTCGAGCTTGGTCACGCCCCGCGCCTGGCACTGGTCGATGATCTCGAGCCCGATGACGCTCTGGAAGTCGCGCACGATCATCGGGTACGGATGCGGCCCGACCGCGGAGCCGAGCACATAGAACGTGTCCTCGACGCGTTCGACCCAGTGGCGTAGCGCCGCGGTGACGGCATCGGCGAGTGTGCCGGTGCCTTCTGCGACCGGCACCACCTCGGCGCCGAGCAGCTTCATCTTGTAGACGTTGAGCGACTGGCGCCGGATGTCCTCGACGCCCATGAAGACCGCGCACTCGAGGTCCATGAGTGCGGCGGCCGTCGCCGTGGCGACACCGTGCTGACCGGCGCCCGTCTCGGCTATGACGCGCTTCTTGCCCATGCGCTTTGCGAGCAGGCACTGGCCGATCGTGTTGTTGATCTTGTGCGCACCGGTGTGGCACAGGTCTTCGCGCTTGAGATAGACCGTGCCGAGGCCGACCGCCTCGGCGAGCCGGTTTGCGCGGTAGAGCGGCGTGACGCGGCCGATGTAGTCGTGACGCAGGTCGTCGAGCTCGGCCTCGAACTCGGGGTCGTTGCTGGCAGCCTCGTAGGCCGCGGTGAGTTCCTCGAGCGCGGGGATGACGGTCTCGGGAACGAAGCGTCCGCCATATGCGCCGAAGAACCCGGCGGCGTCGGGGCCCGCGTAGACGTTCTCGGCGGACGGGAACAGCTCACTCATCGTCAGGCCTCCATGTCGGCGTCACGCACTGCGTCGCAGAATGCGGCGATCCGGTCTTCGTCTTTGATACCCGCACAAGCCTCGACACCCGAGGATACGTCGACGGCGAACGGTCGCAAAGCGCGGATGCACTCCCCCACGTTGTCCGCGTGCAGACCGCCGGCGACAAAAGAAGGAGCCCAGCCGGGAAGGTCGCCAGTCGCGTGCCAGTCGAAGGATTGCGAGGTACCGCCCGCTTTGCCGGTCACGAATGTGTCGAGGAGGAGGGCGGCGGCGTGGCCCCGGTAGGGCTCCATCGTGTGCAGAGGGAAATCCGTGCCAACGTGAAACGCCTTGATCGCCGGAACCGGCAGCGACTGACAGTCCCTAGGAGACTCGGTGCCGCTGAGCTGCACCGCGGTCAATCCGCACGCATCGATGGCCGCGACGACTTCTTCGAGAGGCGCGTCCACGAACACGCCGATGCGTGCCACCGCGGGCGGCGCGTCCGCCAGGACGGCACACGCCCGTTCGATCGTCACCTGCCGAGGCGAGGGCGCGAAGACCACGCCGAGCGCATCGGCACCGGCGGCCACGGCCGCCTGGGCGTCACGTGCGCGCGTGAGACCGCAGATCTTGATTCGCGTGCGATGCATCCGTCGCCTCTCGGTCGCTGATACAGGGAGCGCGGGGCCCGGCCGGATGTCGCCGGACCCCGCGTAGGGAGCATCGTCTGAGATGCTACTCGTTCTCGCAGAGCGTGGCTCCGGCAGCGAAGTCGAAGTCCTGCAGGTCGCCGGCGTTGTACGCAGCGTAGGCAGCCAGGTCGAAGTGACCGTGTCCCGAGAGGTTGAACAGGATGACGCGGTCCTCTCCTGCGTACGCCGCCTCGAGCGCCTGATCGATCGCGGCGCGGATCGCGTGGCTCGACTCGGGCGCCGGCAGGATGCCCTCAGCGCGCGCGAACTGCACGGCGGCCTCGAAGCACTTCGTCTGGTCGACCGCGACCGCGTCGGCCTCGCCCTCGTGGACGAGCTGCGACACGAGCGGGCTGTCACCGTGGTAGCGCAGGCCGCCCGCGTGGATGCCGGCGGGTACGAAGTCGTGGCCGAGCGTGTACATGAGCATCTGCGGCGTCATGCCCGCTTCGTCGCCGAGGTCGTAGCGGTACTCGCCGGCGGTGAGCGTCGGGCACGCCTTCGGCTCGACCGCGAGCAGACGCGCGTTGCTCTTGCCCTCGAGCTTGCGGTGGTAGTACGGGAACGCGAGGCCGGCGAAGTTGGAGCCGCCGCCCACGCACGCGATGACGACATCGGGCTCGTCCTCGGCGAGCTCCATCTGCTGGATCGCCTCGAGGCCGATGATCGTCTGGTGCAGGCACACGTGGTTGAGCACGGAGCCGAGCGCGTAGTGCGTGTCGTCGTTCTTCATCGCAACCTCGACGGCCTCGGAGATCGCGATGCCGAGCGAGCCGGTCGAGTTCGGGTCCATCGCCAGCACGTGGCGGCCAGCGTCCGTGAGGTTGCTCGGCGACTTGTGGACGGTGCCGCCGTAGGTCTCCATGAGGATGCGGCGGTAGGGCTTCTGGTCGTAGCTCACGCCCACCATGAACACCTCGACGTCGATGCCGTAGAGCGCACCCGCGATCGAGAGAGCACTGCCCCACTGACCCGCGCCCGTCTCGGTCGAGATCTTCGTGATGCCTTCCTGCTTGTTGTAGTACGCCTGCGGGATCGCGGTGTTGGGCTTGTGCGAACCGGCGGGCGAGACGCCCTCGTACTTGTAGTAGATGCGAACGCCCTCGGGGAGCTTGAGATCCTTCTCGAGCTGGCGTGCGCGTAGGAGCGGCGACGGGCGGTATTCCTTGTAGACGTCGATGACCGCGCCGGGAATGTCGATCCAGCGCTCCGGCGAGCTCTCCTGCTTGAGGCACTCCATCGGGAAGAGCTTCATCATCACTTCGCCGATCTGGTCCGGCCCCAGCTCGACCCCGTCCGGCGTGACCACCTTGGGCGGCGCCGGGGGGTTCTTGAGATCCGGGATGACGTTGTACCAGGCCTCCGGGATGTGCAGTTCGTCCAGTCCGAATCGAGTCTTGTCTGACGGCATGGTGGTGCTCCTCTCCCCTAACACTGTCTACTGTCCGGTCTCGTTAGATCGTTCGGTCGATTGTCAGTCCAGCGCGTGCGATCTATCGTCCGCGGGCGCCTTCGCGACGCCCGTCAACTCCTCCAGCACGTCCTCCGGGTACTCCGCGCGCATGAGCGTCTCGCCCACGAGCACGGCGTCCGCCCCGGCGGCCGCTGCTGCCTGCACGTCGGCGCGGGTCTTCACGCCGCTTGCCGCCACTCGCGTGACCTCGTAGCGGCCGAGTTCGCCCAGCAGGCGTCGCGCTCCCTCCGGGTCGACCTCGAGTGTGCGCAGATTGCGGCTGTTGACCGCGATCACGCCCGAGCGCACGCCCAGCGCGATCGCGATCTCATCGGCGGTGGCGATCTCGACGAGGGGAGTCATCCCGAGCGTCTCGGCGATGTCGGCGAAGTCGCGCGTCATGTGGCCGAGCACGCTCACCATGAGCAGCACCGCATCGGCGCCGTGCCCGCGCGCGACGAACAGCTGCACCGGGTCGACCACGAAGTCCTTGCACAGCACCGGCACCTCGACGGCGTCCGCGACGTCTGAGAGGTCCGTGAAGCTGCCGCCGAAGAACTCGGGTTCGGTGAGCACGCTGATGGCCGCGGCGCCGCCGTCTTGGTAGTGGAGTGCCTGCTTGGACGCCTCGCACTCCCGCGCGATGGGACCCGCACTCGGCGATGCCTTCTTGACCTCGGCGATGACGGCGACGTCGGCGCGGTCGCGAAGCGCTGCCGCGAAGTCGCGCGGCGGGCGGGCGCAGCATGCGAGACGCTCGCGATCGGCAGCCGACAGCCCGCCATACTCGGCGAGAATGCGCTCACGGCGCAGGCCCATCACCTTCTCGAGGAAGTCGCTTCTCACGAGGCGGCTCCTTCGCGCGCCGCAGTCGCAGCTGCCGCGGCTGCTGCGAGGCGCCGGCTCACCGCAACGAGCTCGTCGAGCGCACACAGCGCACGTCCCGAGTCGATCGACTCGCGTGCCAGCGCCACGCCTGCGGCGAGGTCATCGACCCTGCCGGCGGCGAGCAGCGCAGCGGCGGCGTTCATCAGCACGACGTCACGCCGCGGCCCGGTCTCGCCGCCCAGGATCGCGCGCACGATGGCGGCGTTCTCTCCGGCGTCACCACCCGCGATGTCGGCGAGTGTGCCCCGCGCGATCCCGACGGACTCCGGCGTCACCTCGAACGTCCGCACGCCGCCGCCCGCAAGGTCGTACTCGCTCACCGTGGTGGGACCGCTCCCGCTCACCTCGTCCATGCCCGGGTGACCGTTCACGACGAGGACCCTCTCGGCGCCCAGACGCCCGGCGACCTCGGCCATTATCGGCGCGAGCCGCGCATCGTAGACGCCGAGAAGCTGGCGCTTCGCGCCCGCCGGGTTGGTCAGCGGGCCGAGGATGTTGAAGACGGTCCGGATGCCGATCTCGCGGCGCGTGGGCCCCGCATGCCGCATCGAGGCGTGCAGCGACTGCGCGAACAGGAACCCGACGCCCGCTTCGTCGATACAGCGCGCCATGTCGGCCGCGGAGAGCGAGATGTCGATCCCGAGCGCCTCGAGCACGTCCGCACTGCCCGCCGCCGAGGAGACCGCCCGGTTGCCGTGCTTGGCTACCGGCACGCCCGCTCCGGCGGCCACGAACGCCGTGGTCGTGGAGACGTTGAACGTGTGCAGGCCGTCCCCGCCGGTGCCGCAGGTGTCGATGTAGCCGCTCACCGTGGGACGGACGGGCGTCGCGTGCTCGCGCATCGCGCGGGCGAAACCGACGATCTCGTCGACCGTCTCCCCCTTCATGCGCATGCCGGTGATGAGCGCACTGATCTGCGACGGAGTGGCCTCCCCGTCCATGATCTGGTTCATGACCACGTACGCCTCATCCTCGGACAGCGACGCTCCGGTCGCGACACGTCCGATCGCGCCGGCGGTGCTCACGACTTCTGCGGTGCCAGCGCTCGCACGAGTGGAGCCGCCCGCTGCGGCAACGAGCCCGGGCGCTCCTGACGCGCCCCGCGCGAGCGGGACCTCGCTGGTCACGTCGAGGAAGTTGGCGAGCAGCTTGGCGCCCTCGGGCGTCAGCACGCTCTCCGGATGGAACTGCACGCCGTAGATCGGCAGGTCGCGGTGGCGCAGCCCCATCACCACGCCGTCCGGCGTCGTGGCGACGACCTCGAGCGCCTCGGGCGCGCTCTCGAGCTCGACGCACAGCGAGTGGTAGCGCGTCGCGGTGAACGGGCTCGGGATACCAGCGAAGACGCCTTCACCGTTGTGGCTGACCTCGTCGGTCTTGCCGTGGATCGCCTTGGGTGCGCGACAGACGGTGCCGCCGTACACCTCGGCGATGCACTGGTGTCCGAGACACACGCCGAGAAGCGGTACGCCCGCCTCGGCAGCGGCTCGAATCACGTCGCGCGAGATACCGGCGTCGTCCGGCGTGCCGGGACCGGGCGAGACGACGATGCCTGCTGGCCCGAGCGCGAGCGCCTCTGTCGGCGTGAGCGTGTCGTTGCGGCGCACTTCGACCTCGGCGCCGAGCGCGGCGAGCAGCTGCACGAGGTTGTAGGTGAAGCTGTCGTAGTTGTCGATGACGAGGATCATCTCGCGGCCTCCTCTTCTGCGTTCATGCCGGCCGCCAGCTCGAGCGCCTTGTGGAGCGCCTGAGCCTTGTGCATGCACTCGTCGAACTCCTTCTCCGGATCGCTGTCGGCCACGATGCCGGCGCCGGATTGGACGTAGGCGCGGCCGTTGGCGATGACGACGGTGCGAATGGTGATGCACATGTCCATCGCACCATCGAGCCCGATGTAGCCCACCGTGCCGGCGTACGGCCCGCGTGCCTCCGGCTCGAGTTCGCGGATGATCTCCATCGCCCGGACTTTGGGTGCCCCGCTGACCGTGCCTGCGGGAAACGTCGCTTCGAGCGCGTCGAACGCGTCTTTGCCCGGCGCGAGCTCCCCGGTCACGTTGCTCACGATGTGCATGACGTGGCTGTAGTATTCGACCTCCATGAGCTCGTCGACGGTGACCGTACCCGGCGCACTCACGCGGCCGAGGTCGTTGCGGCCAAGGTCGACGAGCATGACGTGCTCGGCGCGCTCCTTCTCATCGGCGAGCAGGTCGGCGCGCAGCCGGCCGTCCTCGGCCGCGGTGGTGCCGCGCGGGCGGGTGCCGGCGAGCGGGCGCGTGAGCACCGTATCGCCCTCTACGCGCACGAGCGGCTCAGGCGACGAACCCACGAGCGTCACGTCGCGCGTCCGCACGTAGAACATGTATGGCGACGGGTTCACGGCGCGCAGCACGCGGTACAGGTCGAGCCCGTCGCCTTCGTACGGCGCGGAGTAGCGCTGCGACAGCACGCACTGGAAGATATCGCCCGCGGCGATATGCTCCTTGACCTTCTCGACCTGCTCGATGAAGTGCTCGCGCGTCGTGTGCGCCTCCATCGGCACCGGAACCTGGACGCCGTACGCGCCCAGCTCGGCGCCGCGCGGGCCCTGGTCGATGCGCTTGAGGTAGGTGTCGATGCGGCGCAACGCCGCATCGTAGGCGATGTCGGGCGCACCTCCCGGCCGGACGGGCGCGATGACCTGCATCACGCGTCGTGCGTGGTCGAACGCGACGACCACGTCGGCGAGCATGAAGCTGAAGTCCGGCACGCCGAGCACGTCGTTGCCGTGCCGAGGCACGCGCTCGAAGCTCGAGGCCGTCTCGTAGCCCACATAGCCGACCGCTCCGCCCACGAGTAGCGGAAGCCCCGGCACGCGCGCCACGGAGCCCGCAGCGAGCTCTCGCGCGACCACACGAAGCGGGTCCTCGGCGTACTCACCGCTGACCCCGCCGTTCTCCACGACGACCTCGTGTCCGCGCGCGCTGATGACCTCGCGGTCGCCCACGCCCAGGAAGCTGTAGCGGCCGAGCCGCTCGCCACCGATGACACTCTCGAGCAGGAACGCGTGCTCGGCGCCCTCGGACAGCGCCATGAAGGCGGAGATGGGCGTCGCCAGATCGGCGTAGACCTCGCGCGCGACCGGGACCACGTCGTGGTCGGCCGCGAGTCGCACGAACTCCTGTCGGTTCGGCAGTATCATCTTGCGTCATGCTCCTTCGGTCGCCTGTTCGTCGACCTCACCGCGCGCTGATCGGCACCGAGTCCGGGAAAACAAAAAACTCCCGTCCTCCAAGGGACGAGAGTTCACTCTCGCGGTACCACCCTTGTTGACCCGCCGCGTATGCGACGTGCCCACTTTGGTCTGTCGGGTACTCGGCCACCTCGCGCCTTCATACCCTGCCCCTTGTATCGGTGGGGATCCGCCTGCACTAGTCAGCCCGTTGGCCTTTGTGCCGGAGTCTCAGGGGCCCATTCCTCCAGTCCGCCGCGCCGGATTTCCACCATCACCGGCTCTCTATCGCTTTGGCGCTGAAGTACTCTTCCCCGTCACAGACGCGCTGTTCGGTTGCCGAGCAGTCTACGCCGAGGGGCCCGGGTGATGTCAAGTGCGACCGCCCAACCGCTTCAACCGCAGCATCGCCGAGCAGCCCGAGCGCGATTCCTCGGAAAACGTGAGGAATTGGCTTAAGCCTTGCTCAGAAAGAGCCGATGTACCTGATGGACGGTAACCAGGCTCTCCACGCAGAGGAGATGATCCTGATGGTGAGCAAGTGCACATGCCCTGCCTGCAACGGGAACCGCTACGTGACGGTCAAGGACGCCACCGGCCGAGATGTCCATAAGAAGTGCCCGCAGTGCGCAGGACGCGGCTTCAAGGTGACGGTCAGACGCTAGGATCGCACCCCACATCGAGGCAGCACGGGCCACCTTCGGGTGGCCCGTTCGCATATGGCGCGTCCTTCAGGTGAACTACTTGGTCGACACGTACGATTGGACGCCGTCCGCGATGCCTCGCGCGAGCGTCTGCTGGTAGTCGCCGCTTTCCAACTTGCGGTCCTCGTCCTTGTTCGTCATGAACCCCATCTCGACGAGCACGACCGGGACCTTCGACCAGTTGAATCCGCTCAGGTCCCCGCGAGGCACCACCCCGAGATCCTTCGCCCCCGTCGCCTTCACGACGGCGTCCTGAACGTACTTCCCAGCGAGGGCGCTTTGCGTGGCGATGCCCTTGGTCCAGGGATTCGTGGAAGGCACCAGCGTCGAGATTCCGTTGCGTGACGCATCCTTCGCACCGTCGCAATGGAGCCTGACGAAGAGCGCGGCCTTGTTGTCGTTGGCAAGCTTGGCCCGCTCCGAGTTGGCGATGTTCACCTGCTCACTCGTGCGCACCATCACGACCTTGGCGCCGCGGCGCGCGAGCTCGGCCTCCAGCTTGCGAGCCACTTGGAGATTGATGAGGCTCTCCGGGTTCTTCGTCACCACGCCCGTGGTGCCGGCCTCGACCTTCGGCCGCTCGTCGCTTGCGAAGGGCCCGATCGGTTCCTTGTCGAGGTCAGGCGTGGCCTGGTGCCCCGCATCGATCACGACGACCTTGCCGGCGAGCGATCCCTGAGTCGCAGGCGTCGTCGTGGTCGCAACCGGCGTCGACGTGGGGACGGGAGCGGGCGGCGGCGCGACCGCCGTCGGCATCACGGCCGGCGCCGGCGTGGATGTCGGCACCGCGGTCGGAGTCGGCGTCGTGGATGCCACAGGCGCGGGCGCCTGATCCGACGGCGTCTCGGGCGCAAGCGCCGTCGACACCGTCACAATCAGCGCCAGCACGGCGAGCAGCCCGAGGCCCCACCCCACGAGCGTCAGGACGATCCGTTTGGTGCTTGGCCGTTCGTCGTACATCCAGAGCCCTTTCGAGACGTCTCAGTCGATCGCGTCGATGCGCGGCGCAGGCGGAGCTGTCGCACGACGCAACGCGTCGTTGTCCGGCGACTCCGAAGGCAACCCCATGACGCCGAGAACCTCGCGAAGCCGCCGAACGCGCAGCCATTCCGGATCGTCCTCGTCATCACTCGAGATGCCCGTCCAACAGTAGAACAGCTCAGCAAACGACTCACCAGCTGCGGGCACCACGTTGTTCAACTCGATACAGCGCTGCAGCGCGGAAAGCATCACGACCGGATCCTTGAGTAGGAGCATGCCCTCGGCATCTGCCTTCTCGGCGGTGCTGAGGAGCGCTCTGCGATGGCCTGCGGCCATCAGCTCGGCGACGACCGCGAAGCCAAGCCCGAAGAAGATGTAGATGAGCACGTCTCCGCTGGGACCGGAGGGTCGGCGGGTGGTACCCAGGTTGGCCGCGAGCTCGTCCTCGGCCCCTTCCTCGAGTGCCTCCAACACGCTCGTGTCGTCCACGGTCATCCGGTAGTCGCGCCACGAATGGACCGGCCACATGAGCGCGGTGATCCCCGTCGACACGATCGTGTCGCCCGAGACGATCCTCGCCACCAGGTTCGCGAAGACCGCACGCTGCTGCTCGACGCTCAGCTTGCGCACGAACCCCTCGGTGACGCCGATGACAGCGCGGCGGCGGCGCGCAGCAACCACGAACGCGTTGGTGCTGCTGTCAGGCATCACGTACAACGCTGGCGCGACGCGCAACCCTGCCGCCAACGCCATGTCCTTGAGCGCGAACTTGGTGTCGAGCAGCTCCCCCGTCTGCGACAGGGTCGCCCGCATGCGCTTGAGGATCCACTTCTCGGAACGCAGGAGGGCGAAGCCGGCCCAGAGCGCTGCGCATGCCGCGACCAGCGCGGCAGCGGTGCCCAGGCCGCTCCAGAACGCGGCGGTGAGCGCCTCCGTGGACGACGCGGCGCGCAGCAGGAGCAAGAACCACGGCACAGCGAGAAGCGCCGTCACCCCCAGAGTCGAGGCGACGACGAAGAACACCACGTACGCGGCGAGCTTCAACCGGTTGCGATCGACGCGGTCCCAGAGCGGCTCCATGTCCTCTCTGCGGGGACGAGTGTGTTCGGCGTCCATGCGGAAGGCGTCAGGTCCGCCGCGCCGCGAGTTCCTCGGCGAGGTCGGATGGCGTGAGCCCGTAGCGCGCGAGCACGACAAGCAGGTGGTACATGAGATCCGCCGCCTCGTAGCGGAGGTGGTCCGCGTCCTTGTCCTTGGCGGCCATGATGACCTCACCGGACTCCTCGGCGACCTTCTTGAGAAGCGAGTCCTCGTTACCGCCCAGCAAGCGTGCGGTGTAGGACGTCTCGGGATCGACGCCGCGACGCTCCTCGATGACGGCGAACAGCTCGTCGAGCACGTCACCCAGACGCGGCTGGCTACTCACCGTGCACTCCTGTCGCGAGCGACCCGGCCTGCGGGTAGAGGCGCCGGTAGAAGCACGAGCGCTCGTTGGTGTGGCACGCACCCGGACCGTTCTGGTTCACGAGGACGAGCAGGCAATCGGCATCGCAGTCGTATCGGATCTCGACGACCTCCTGCGTGTGTCCGCTGCTCTCCCCCTTCATCCAGTACTTCTGTCGGCTGCGGCTCCAGAACCACGTGAAGCCGGTCGAGAGGGTCTCGGCGAGTGACTCGCGGTTCATGTACGCGACCATGAGGACCTCGTGGGTGTCGTGCTGCTGCACGACGGCCGGGATGAGGCCGTTCTCGTCGTACGTAAGCTCGTCGATCATCAGCAGGGCGTGCTCGCGGTCTGACATCGTGTCTCCCGGGTGGGTGCGGCCGTCAGTTCTCGGCACATTCTAGCGGGAGTCGCGACCTTCGTGTTCTCGGGGGCGCAGCGGACCGCTCACTTGACCGAGAATCCCCGCACCGTGCTGCGCATCGTGGGGTGCAGAGCGTCCGAGTGCTCGGCCGAGATGCGCCACAGGCCCCTGCTGCGCAGCCTCACCGCAACCGCATAGCGCGAGAACACACCATCGTCGCTCGCCTGCGCGATCACGGACTTGCGCAACACCCAGCGCCCCGACTCCCGGTGCCACAGCCTCAACTTCACCACGTCGCTGCCCGCAAGGTGCCGCGGACGCAGCTTCCCGCTCACCTCGAAGCGGACGCCGGACCTCGGCGACGCCGAGAGCGCCGGGCGGCCCACGAGCGCGCACGACCTCCACACGCCGCTCTTCACCCGGTACACGCCGATGGCCGGATACTTCGTGTCCCCGGTCGACGTGAAGCCGATCGGCCCTGTGACCCCGTCGAATGCCGACTGCGCCACCCGCGCGCGCACGCCCGTCCTCCAGCCAGCCGTCGTGGTCGGAGCGCCACTTCCGGCCACCGCGACAATCCCCTCCAGGATCGCTGCTGCCGCATCGTACGCGTAGGCGTCGTACGGGCTCACCGGCGCGTGCCCGTACACGTCCTCGTAATCCGCCGAGAACCGATCCCCGCCCGGCATGACATCGATCGGCAGTCCTACGTTGACCGCGGTGGCACCTGATGCGCGCGTGGTCCCGGTCAGCCTCACGAACTCGGGATCGTAGAGCCCGTCACCGCCCATGAACACGGCGGACACGCCTGCGTTCTTGAGCTGTCGCGCCAGCATGGATCCGGCGTTGTAGATTCCGCCGTAGAACACCACGTCGGGACGCTTGGCTTTGATGATCGCCACCGTCTTCGTGAACCGCGTGGCTGTATCGCTGGTGTGCCGGAATCCTGCCACCGTGCCGCCGACCGCCTTGAAGCGCGAACGGAACGAGGCGGCGAGCGACTCACCGTACGGCGTCGAATCGTCCACGACGTAGGCGGTACGAAGCCGCAGTCGTGAGTAGGCTACGTCGGCGGCCAACGGACCCTGCTTGCTGTCATTGGCGACGGTGCGAAAGACCGTGTCCAGGCCGCGCTGCGTGAGTGCGGGATTCGTTCCGGCAGGCGTGATCATCGCCATGGAATGCTCGTCGTAGTAGTCCGACGCTGGAATCGAACACCCCGAGTTCAGGTGCCCCACCACGCCGACGATGGACCCGTCCGCAACGATGGCATTCGCCTCGGCAACCGCCGTCTGGGGATCGCCCATGTCGTCGTGTACGGAGGCCGTCACGGTCACGCCTGCTGACTCGAGCTCGGCGGCATACTGCGCTATCGCGAGCTGCGCACCATCCCGGATGCCCGCGCCGAGTTCAACCGCCCCTGCGGTTATGGGCACAGCGATCGCGATCTTGAGCGCAGTCGGCGCAGGCCCGGCGACCGCGGGCGCCGCGTCGAACGGAACGAGCCCGAATGCCAGCAAGTACGCGAGAGACGCCGAACAGAATCGTGAGAATCGCCGGTTCATGATGACTCCGTTCCCATGGTGACGTACGGCGCGCACGCGACATGCGCCTCAAGCTTCAATGCCCGCGCCGCAGCGCAGACAAACGCTTCTCAGCGGGGCGTTCTGCGCACCGCACGCCCTGCACACGACCGCGCGCCTCTCCGTGGGCGCCGTGGCGACCTGCGGCTGAACCTGCGGTACCGGCTGTTCTGTCGCAGCACCGCGCGTTTCAGTACGCGCTGCGAACTGCGCTTCGGCCTGTGCGCGCTCGGCACGGCCGGGGAAGATGAAGCGATTGTGCTCCTTCAGGCGACGTTCGTACCGGCGTTTCCCGGCGAAGTACCCGATGACCATGCCGATGGCCGCGGTGACCAGTACGTCTCCCACACTGCTGACCGCCTGCCCCATATTCGTCGCGGTAGTGCGGGGCACTTGCGCCAACAGGGCGACATTCGCCCGCAGGAACGCTGCAACGGCGAAGTTGAAGGCTGCGATCGGCACGAGCGCGAGCACCGCCATCGCGAGCCCGGTGCGCAGGTCCATGGTGAGCCAACACGCGATCGCGACGGCGATCCACACCGCCGTACCGACAAGCATGGCTCCCGCGATCGACCCGAACATGCCGTGCGCCATCGTCGAGACCCCGAGGTCGTCGCCGTTGGCCAGCGCCAAGGCGCCGCGGTACGCCTGCATCTGGCTCACGAACCGCACGTACGCAGCGGCCGTGACCCCAACGAGCCCACCCGTGAGAACCGCGACGTACACGCCCGGCGCGACCCTCGAGACCTCATCCTTGATCCGCATGCCCCTCCCCCTGCTCCTCGTGTCCCTGCACCGCCCCTAGCACCGACGTTCCGAGCGCCGTCCCACAGGCGTAGCAGCTGGCGGCGGATGACAGGTTCGCGGCCCCACACACGCATCTCACCGGCGCGGGACGCGGAGCTGCGACCGCTGCGGCCTCGTCCGAGTCGACCGCGGCCAGCGGAATCGCGCGCTCACGCCAGACCCGCGTTCGGCTGCCCCCGAACCAGCCGATGAGGCCCGGCACGGCTCCCTGCCACACGAACGCCGATGCAAGCCCGACAACAATGTAGAGCGCGAAGGGAACGCTAGCTCCACTCGGCGGGCGCCACGTGACGGCATGCAGGTTCATGCTCTCCGGTAGCCGCGCGATCAGCTCGAGCCCATGCTTGGTGTAGGCCGCGGCCAGCACGCCGTTGACAAGCCACCCGAACCCCGCGACGAGCGCCGCGAGGCGCCACCCGGTGCCCACGTACGAGACCGCGAACGTGCCCAGCAGGATCGCGACCGTACTCAGAATCCCCGTGGCACTCCGCGTGATCACGAGCTCGGCCTGGCGCGACGGCATCGCCCCGTAGTCCATCGTGGGGAGCTGGAACGAAGCCGCCGAGTTGGGCGTGACCGCCTGGTCCGTGTATGCCGCCAGCGAGTTGACCATCGTCGTCATCTCGGCCGTGAGCCGGTCCTGTGCGGTGCTCACGGCATACCATTGCACGGCGCCAACAACGGCGATGGCAGACAGCGCGGCACACACGACGAGTCCGAGCCTCCGCGAGTCGGTCACCATGCCCCCTGAAGTCGCCCAGTTCCCCGCGACGTACTTCTACAGCCGCACCGGCACCCCTGCCGCGGCAATCGCTTCCTTGACCTGGCGCACGGTGAACGTCCCGAAGTGGAACACGCTCGCGGCCAGCACGGCGTCAGCGTCTGCTTCGACGACCGCCTCGGCGAAGTGCTCGAGTTCGCCGGCACCTCCGCTCGCGATTACGGGGATGTTGAGCTCGCGCGTGATGGCGCGCGTGAGCGGGATGTCGAAGCCGTCCTTCGTGCCGTCGCAGTCCATGCTGGTGAGCAGGATCTCGCCCGCCCCGAGACGCTCGGCCTCGCGTGCCCACTCGACCGCGTCGAGTTCGGTGTTGATACGCCCGCCGTTGATGAAGACCTCCCAGCGGTCGCGCCCGCCCGCGACACGCCGCGCGTCGATGGCGACCACGATGCACTGCGCGCCGTACATACGGCTCGTGAGCGTGATGAGGCCGGGGTCGCGCACGGCGGCGCTGTTGAGCGAGATCTTGTCTGCGCCGGCCTTGAGCATGGCGCGGATGTCGTCGGCGGTACGCATGCCGCCGCCCACCGTGTACGGGATGAAGCACTCCTCGGCGGTGTGGGTGGCGACGTCAAGCATGCTCGGGCGCTCTTCGTGGGTGGCGGTGATATCGAGGAAGACGACCTCGTCGGCGCCGGCCTTGTCGTAGATCGCGGCCATCTCGACGGGATCGCCCGCATCGCGCAGGTTCACGAAGTTCACGCCTTTGACGACGCGGCCCTCGTGGACGTCGAGGCAGGGTATGACGCGCTTCATCAGCATCCGCGCATCACGCCTCTCCGGCAGCAACGGCAAGCGCCTGCTCGACCGTGAACGCGCCCTCGTAGATCGCACGCCCGGCGATGACACCTTCGATGACGCCAGGACCCAGCTCGCGCAGCGCGCGGATGTCCTCGAGCGTCGAGACGCCGCCGCTCGCGACCACCGGAAAGCCCGCCGAGACGGCTACGCCGACGTACGCCGGCGCGTTGATGCCGGTCTGCATGCCGTCGCGCGAGATGTCGGTGTAGACGAGGTGGCGCAGTCCGAGGTCGCGCAGTTCGCCGACGAGCACCTGGGCACTTGCCGCGGTGCCTTCGCGCCAGCCCTCGACGCACACCATCCCGTCGCGCGCGTCCACGCCGGCCACGACACCCTCGCCGCAGCAGCGCACGGCCTGCCGCACGAACTCGGGATCGGTCACGAGCTTCGTGCCGATGACCACCCGCTCCACACCGGCATCGGTGAGCCGTCCCATCGTCTCGAGCGTCCTGATGCCGCCGCCGACCTCGAGCCGGGCGCCGGTCTCGCGCGCGATGCGCTCGATGACGGCGATGTTGCCGGGCACGCCGTCGCGCGCGCCGTCGAGGTCGACGACGTGGATCCACGCCGCGCCTGCATCGACGAACTGCCGCGCCTGGTCGACCGGATCCTCGTTGTAGACGGTGACGCGGTCGTAGTCGCCCTGGGCAAGACGCACCGCGCGCCCACCGAGGATGTCGATTGCCGGAAAGACGATCACGCGCGTGCCCCTTCCGCGATACGGCCGAAGTTCGAGAGCAGGTGCAGGCCCATCGTGGAGGACTTCTCAGGATGGAACTGCACGGCGTAGATGTTGTTCAGCTGGACCGCGGCGGCGAACCGCACGCCGTACTCGGTCGAGCCGATGATGACGCTCGAGTCGCGCGGAGACAGCCGGTAGCTGTGCACGAAGTAGAACGCCGTCGACTCCGGGATGCCGTCGAACAGCGGGCTGTCGACCGGGTACTCGACGGTGTTCCAGCCGATGTGGGGGATCTTCACGCCCGCCGGCAGCTTGTCGCACACGCCGGGAACGAGCCCTAGGCCCGTCCACTCGCCTTCTTCGAGCCCGATGTCGGCGAGCAGCTGCATCCCCAGGCAGATCCCGAGGAACGGCGTCCCCTGCCCGATCTTGTGACGCAGCACCTCTTCGACGCCACTCTCGCGCAGGTTCGCACTCGCGTCGCGGAACGCGCCCACGCCCGGCAGGACGATCCCGTCCGCCGCCGAGACGACATCCGGGTCGTCGGTGACCACGACGTCGGTCACGCCGGCGTGCTCGAAGCCCTTCTCGACGCTTCGCAGGTTGCCCATCTTGTAGTCGATGATCGCGATCCGCGGGCTCACAGCGCGCCCTTCGTCGACGGCACGCCGCTCACGCGCGCGTCGAGCGCGACGGCGTCCTTGAGCGCGCGGGCGACCGCCTTGAACGCGGCCTCGATGATGTGGTGCGCATTGTCGCCCGCGAGCGAGCGCACGTGCAGCGTCAGCCCCGCGTTGGTCGCGAAGGCGACCAGGAACTCCTTGGCGAGCGTGGTGTCGAAGGTACCGATGATCTCGATCGGCAGGGCGACCTCGTAGTAGAGCGCCCCACGCCCCGAGATGTCGACGGCCGCGAGTACCAGCGCCTCGTCCATGGGCATCGCGCACGACCCGAACCGCGTGATGCCGTTCTTGTCGGCGAGCGCCTGCGCGACAGCCTGACCGAGCACGATGCCCACGTCCTCGACGGTGTGATGCGCATCGATCTCGAGGTCGCCGGTGGCGCGTACCGCCAGGTCGAACAGCCCGTGGCGCCCGAACGCGTCGAGCATGTGGTCGAAGAACGGCACGCCGGTGGCGATCTTCGTCGTCCCGCCGCCGTCGAGGTCGATCGATATCGTGATGTCCGTCTCGCGCGTCGCGCGCTCGACCGTCGCCACCCGTTCCATCGGCTCGTCCCTTCCTTGTCGCTGCCTTAGGCTCGCTCGCCCGCGGCGAGGATGTCGTTGGCCTTGCGGTGCCCGAGACAGTCCGCCATCGCCTCGAGGAACCGCTCGTTCTCCTTGTCGGTCCCCACCGTGACGCGCAGGCAGTCGGTCAGCCCGGGCGCGCGCGAGAAGTCGCGGATCAGTACCGAGTGGTTGTGAAGCAGGTCGCGCCAGAGCGCCGCAGCATGCTCGACGCGGAACAGCACGAAGTTCGCCTCGCTCGGGAAGACGTCGACGCCGTCGAGCATCGACAGCCCGTGCAGGAGCACGTCTCGGCCTCGGATGATGTCGCGGATGCCCGCCTCGAACACCATGCGCTCGCGGTACACGGTCGAGGCGACCATCTGCGAGAACGCGTCCACCGAGTAGGGCTGGCGCACCTTCATGAACTCGCATACCACGTCCGGGTGCGCGAGCAGGTAGCCGACCCGCATGGCAGCGAGCGAGAACGCCTTGGAGAAAGTGCGAAGCAGGATCAGGTTGGGGTAGCGCGTCATGTGAGGACGCATGGTGTGCCGCGAGAACTCGAAGTACGCCTCGTCCACCATGACGATCGCGTTAGTGGTCTTGAGCAGCTCGATGAGGAACGACTCGTTCGACAGCCCACCCGTGGGGTTGTTGGGGTTCGCGACGATGACGATGTCGATGTCGTCGTGCGCAGCACGCGCGAGCACCGCCTCCTCGTCGATCGAGAAGTCGGCCTTGCGCGGGATGCGCACGACCTCGGTGCCGGTCGCCTGCGCATCGATTCCGTACATGGAGAACGTCGGCGGCATGTCGAGCAGCTTGCGACCGGGCCCGCCCCATGCCAGCAGCAGGTTGAAGATGAGCTCGTCGCCGCCGTTGCCGACCAGCACATTCTCGGGATCGAGCCCGTTGGCCTCGGCGATCAGCTTGCGCAGGCCGTTCGCGGTGGGATCCGGGTAGCGGTTGAACGGGAACTCGCCGATGCGGGACTTGAGCTTCGAGAGAATCTCCCCCGGCAGGTTGAGCGGGTTCTCATTGCTCGCGAGGATGACGTCCGCCTTGACCTCTTTGGCGTCGTAGGGCGTCAGGTCGTCGAGTTCGGGCCGTGTAGCGCGGATCGGCTTCACTTACGAACCACCATCCTCATCGTCAAGCTGATCGGCGGCGAGCATGTCGACTTCGGATACCTCGGTCACGCCGAGCTCCCCCTGCAGGTCCTCGAGCACCTCGAACTCGTCGACGTACTCCTCGACCGCGTCGAGCCTGAGCGAGACGGCGCGTCCGTGAGCCCAGAGGCCCTCTCGGCCGGCGATCTCGAGCACCGTGTCGCTGTCGAGTTCGAGCGCTTCGAAGCTGTAGCTCAGGACGCTGGACTTCTTGACGAAGTCGTCGACGGAGAGCGGCGAACTGAAACGAGCGGTCCCGCCGGTGGGCAGCACGTGGTTGGGGCCGGCGACGTAATCACCCACGCTCTCCGGCGTCCACGGCCCGAGGAAGATGGCGCCCGCATTGCGGATGCTGCCGAGTAGATCGAGCGGCTCCGACATCATGACCTCGAGGTGCTCGGGAGCGATGAGGTCGGACGTGTCGAGCGCGGCGACGATGTCCGGACAGATGATGATGACGCCGTTGTCGGTGAGCGAGCGCGCCGTGATGTCGCCACGCGGCGACTCCTCGAGCAGGAGTTCGAGGGCGTCCTCCACGAGGTCCGGCAGTTCGGGGTCGGTCGTCACGAGGTAGGTCGCAGCCCTCGGGTCATGCTCGGCCTGCGCCATGAGGTCGATGGCCACGAACGCGGGCACGGCGGTCTCGTCGGCGAGGATGAGGACCTCGGAGGGACCGGCAAGCATGTCGATGCCGGCGTCGCCCATGATGAGCTTCTTGGCTGCCGTGACGTACGCGTTGCCGGGGCCGACGATCTTGTCGACGCGCGGGATCGAGGCGGTGCCGTACGCGAGCGCGGCGATGGCCTGCGCGCCACCGATCTTGTAGATCTCGTCGACGCCCGCCTCGGCGGCGGCCGCGAGCGTGTACGGATTGACGGTGCCGTCCGCCGCCGGCGGGACGACCATCGCGATCTCGTCGCAGCCGGCCACCATCGCGGGAATGGCGTTCATGAGCACGCTCGACGGGTACTTGGCGCGGCCGCCCGGCACGTAGATGCCGACGCGGCGGATCGGCGTGACCTTCTGACCCAGGAAGACGCCGCCCTCCTGGGCGGTGAACCAGCTCTGCGGGAGCTGGCGCCGGTGGAAGTCCTCGATCGCGCCTGCCGCGGCGCCGATCGCATCGAGGAACTCCGGCTCGACCGCGGCCACTGCCGCGTCGATCTCCTCGGCGGTCACTCTGAAGTCGGCGAGGTCTACCTTGTCGAAGCTCGCCGTGTACTCGCGCACGGCTTCGTCGCCGCGAGCCCGCACGTCATCGACGATGCGAGCGGCGACGCCGATGATCTCGGCGTCCACGCCTCCGCTGCGGGCGAGGTCCTTCTCGGTGAGTCGCTGTCCGCGCTCGAGCACGATACGACGCATCATGATTGCATCGGGTCCTTTCCGTTGGTTGCGGGGCTCACTGAACCATTCGCCCCCTGTGCGGGCTTGTTCCCCGCGCGTGGAGCGTTTGAGCGGCTCCGTCCGCTCGAAACGCTCTGTCGGAGGCAGCGGAGTCTGCCTCCGACACGGATTCTACCGACAGTGAAGCCAACGTGTCGGCCAGGGCGAGCACGCGATCATCGGTGCGCATGGCCGCCGGATTCGCGATGAAGCGAGCGGTGCTCGGCAGTACGTCCTCGACGATCCGCAGCCGGTTCTCGCGTAGCGTGGTACCGGTGGCGGTGATGTCGACGACGACGTCCGCGATGCCGATGAGCGGCGCGAGCTCGATGTTCCCGTTGAGCTTCACGATCTCGATCTGCACGCCTCGCGCGTCGAAGTGCGCCTGCGCGATGTTGGGATACTTCGTTGCGACGCGCACCACGCCAAGGTGGCGGGCGCGCTCGCTGATCTCAGCACCCGCGTCTTCAGGCTCGGCGACCACGAACCGGCATCCGCCGAAACCCAGGTCGACCAGCTCGACGACGTCGAGTCCCTGCTCGACGAGGGTGTCCTTGCCGCCGATACCGCAGTCCGCAGCGCCATACGCGACGTAGACCGGGATATCGGTGGGCTTGCCGATGATGAACTCGGCCTCTGCCGTGCGGATGATGAGCTGCCGACCCGGCTCTCCGAGCGCGGACGTGTCAAACCCGGCCTCGCCGAGAAGTCGCACCGAATCCTGGAACAGCGCACCCTTGGGGATGGCGATGCGCAGTGCCCCGCCGAGACCCCCGTTGCGTGTCGCGATCACTGCGCCTCACCGCCCCTCGCCCACGTCGTCGTCGGCGGGTACGGCACCGGCGACTCCAGCGCGAGCGCCGGCTGGCCCTCGCGGTCCAGCCGCACCGCGCCGCCGTCGTCCGTCGCCACCAGCGCTTCTGCGGCCTCGAGGCGCGTCGCCTCAGCGACGAGTTCGCGGCCGGTACGCGCCGACAAGGCGACGCGCCAGCCCGCCGCACGCAGCGAGCGTGCGAGTGCGAGTGCCGCGGCGGGCTCGCCGCCTACGGCGGCGTCGAGGCCCCGCGTCGCCGGCTGCGCGCCCTGCTCGACGAGCGCGATCATGAGGCGCTCGAGGCCCACGGCGAAGCCGACGGCCGGCGCCGGTGCGTCGAATGCGGCGAGCACACCGTCGTAGCGGCCGCCGCCGGCGAGCGGCAATCCCAAGCCGGGCGCGTACGCCTCGGCGACGATGCCGGTGTAGTAGTCGAACGATCGCATGACCGAGAAGTCGATGACGGCGTCGTGCTGCACGCCGGCTGCGGCGAGCAGCTCCCACGTCGCAGCAAGGCCGTCGAGTGCCGTGTCGCATCCGAGTCCCGCCGTGGCCGCGCGGCACGCCGCGATCGCCTCGGCGCCGCCGCGCAGGCGCGGGACGGTGCGCAGCGACTCGCCGACAGCAGGGGTCACATCGCGGGAGAGCGCGTCGAGGCCCACCAGGTTGCGCTCGTGCGCCGCGGCGAACACCGCGGCGCCCCACGCGGCCGATGCCTGCGCTGACGCCACGATAGCCGCGAGCACCGCGACCGAGCCCACGGCGACCGTGAGCTCGCGGACGCCTGCCGCACGCAGCGACTCCACGAGCAGTGCGACGATCTCCGCGTCAGCCTCGGGGCCCGCCGCGCCGACCAGCTCCACCCCGAGCTGAGAGAACTGCCGTGACTGGCCGCGCAGCGACTCGTGCTCGCGAAACACCTCGGCCTCGTAACGGAAGCGGTGCGGCCCGGGTTGGCCGGCGAGTCGCGAGGCGCAGATACGGGCGATCGGCACCGTCATGTCGGGCCGGAGCGCAAGCAGCCGCCCATCGAGGTCGATGAGCCGAAACGCGGTCCCCTCGAGCGGCCCGGCAGCGGCCTCGAGTGCGGTCAGGTCCTCGACGACCGGCGTCTCGACCAGCCCGTACCCCCACGCCGAGAAGACCTCGGCCACCTTGCCCGAGACTGCCTCGCGCTCCGCGGCCTCGGCCGGGAGCACGTCGCGGAACCCTCGTGCTGTGATGGGTCTCATCGGTGAGTCCTCTTGATCTCTCTCGCGCAGCCTGTCGCGCGGCTCGCAGTACGCCGTCGTGCCGTCGGCACTTTAGCACAGTAGAGTGATAGAGTGCAATGCAGTCCATGTCGGGCGGCCACGACGGGGCGCATCAGGCCGGGCGCTGAGGGCCACCCGACGTCCCTACTCCTCGGTGATGGCGTCCGCGCCGAACAGCAGGATGAGCTCGGCGTGCAGGCCGTTGGAGTCCTTGTCGACGAGGTAGGGCATGCGGCACTCGAGGTACTTGCCCTGCTCTTCGTCCCACGCCCACAGCACCACGACGTCACGTCCCGGGAAGTGCTTGAGCGCCTCGAGAAGTGCCTGATGCCGCCCGTTGTGCAGTGCTCCACCATCGGTGGTGATCTTGATGCGCCCCGGCGGCTCAGAGAACGCCTCGCCGTCAAACGGCTCCACGGTCTGCACCATGAGCTTCTTGCCGCGGTCGGAGTCCTCGAGCTTCGCCTTCACGCGCACGACCGCGTCTTCGACCACGATGTCGCGAAACTTGTCGTATACCTGCGGGAACATGACCGCTTCGATCTGCCCGTCGAGGTCTTCAAGCTTCGTGATCGCCATCATCGTGCCCTTCTTGGTGGGCCGACGATCCACGCTCGCCAGGATGCCCGCGAACCACCCGGTCGCCCCGTCCTTGAGCTCGTCGAGCTCACCGAGTGAGTAGTCCGCAGCCTCGCGAACCTGGTCCGCGATGCCGCGCAACGGATGATCCGAGACGTAGATGCCGAGCATCTCCTTCTCGAACGCGAGCTTCATCTTCTTGTCCCACTCGTCGCCGTTGGGCGGCACGACCTCCTCGGCGAAACCCGAGTCCTCCGCGGCGAACATGTCGAACATCGAGACCTGGCCGCTGTCGACGTCCTTCTGCCGCTTGACCGCGGAATCCACGCACGAGTCCATCATCGAGAGCAGGTGCTTGCGCGTATAGCCGGTCGAGTCGAAGGCGCCGGCCTTGATGAGCGCTTCGAGCGTCTTCTTGTTGAGCTGCTTCATGTCCACGCGCGCGCAGAAATCCGTGAGCGACGTGAAGGGTCCGCCCTCGTCGCGCGCCGCGACGATCGCGTCGACCACGCCCTCGCCCACGCCGCGGATGCCCGCGAGACCGAACCGGATACCCTCCCCCGTCACCGGCGTGAACTGCTTGCCCGACGAGTTCACGTCCGGCGGCAGCACCTTGTAGCCGGCGCGGTTGCACTCGGCCACGTAGTGGACGATCTTGTCGGTCTTGCCCGTGTAGCTCGTGAGCACCGCAGCCATGTAGTCGAGCGGGTAGTGCGCCTTGATGTAGGCCGTCTGCATGGTGATGAGGCCGTACGCCGCCGAGTGGCTCTTGTTGAACGCGTACTCGGCGAACTTGAGGATGTCTTCCCACATGTCCGCCGCCATCTTGGCGTCGTACCCGTTCTCGCGCGCGCCCTCGACCCACGCCTCGCGCATGGGCGTGAGCACATCGATCTGTTTCTTGCCCATCGCCTTGCGCAGCTTGTCCGCCTTGGCCGCCGAGAAGCCGGACATGGTCATCGAGATGCGCATGACCTGCTCCTGGTAGACGATGGCGCCGTAGGTCTCCTCCAGGATGTCTTTGAGGCGGTCGTCGTAGTACGTGATCTTGCGCCTGCCGTGCTTGCGCTCGACGAAGTCCTTGACCATGCCGCTTCCGAGCGGACCCGGGCGGTACAGCGCCAGCACGGCGACGATGTCGGCGAACGTGGTGGGTACGAGGTCTTTCAGCAGCTGGCGCATGCCGGGCGACTCGACCTGGAACACACCCACCGTGTCGGCCCGCTGGAGCAGCTTGAACGTGTCCGGGTCGTCGAGCGGGAACTCGTCGGGCACCAGCTTCACCCCGTGGCTGCGCTCGACGTTTCGCACCGCGTCGGCGATGACGGTGAGCGTGCGCAAGCCAAGGAAGTCCATCTTGAGCAGGCCCATGTCGGCCACTGTGGGCCCGTCGTACTGCGTGATGACCGAGCCGCCCTTGGTGTCGTACTTCACCGGCACGTAGTAGTGGAGCGGGTCTCGGCAGATCACGACGCCGGCGGCATGGACACCCTCGCCGCGCACGATGCCCTCGAGCGAACGCGCGGCGTCGACGATGCGGGCCGTGTCGGCGTTGGTCTTGTAGTCCGCCTTGAACTCGGCGTTCTGGTCGAGCGAGGAGTCGATGGTGGCGCCGAGGTCTTCCATGATCATCTTGCTGATCTTGTCAGGCACACCGTACGGGTAGCCCAGCACGCGCCCGGCATCACGCACGGCGGCACGCGCCTTCATCGTGCCGAACGTGATGATCTGCGCGACCTTCTCGGCGCCGTACTTGTCTCGCACGTACTCGATGACCTCGCCGCGACGCTCGTCGTCGAAGTCCATGTCGATATCGGGCATCTCCGTGCGCTCGGGGTTGAGGAAGCGCTCGAAGAGCAGGCCGTTGGCGATCGGGTCGAGGTTGGTGATGCCGAGGGAGTACGCGATGATCGAGCCTGCCGCGCTGCCTCGGCCCGGACCGACGCCGATGCCGCGCTCCTTCGCCCATGCGGTGAAGTCCTGCACGATGAGGAAGTACGCCGAGATACCCTTGGGCACCACGATCTCGAGCTCGTAGTCGAGCCGTTCGAGCACCTCGGGCGGAATCGGGTCGCCGTAGCGCTCCTTGAGCCCCTCGATACAGCGTTGGCGCAGGTAGGTGTCTTCGGTCTGTCCCTCTGGGACGTCGAACTTGGGGAGGATGATCCTGCCGGTCTCGATCTCGACGTTGCACTTGTTGGCGATCTCGAGCGTGTTGGCCATCGCCTCCGGGTACGCATTGCCGATCGCCTCGGCCATCTCGTCAGGCGACTTCATGTAGAACTCGTCGCACGAGAACTTCATGCGTCCTGGCTGGTCGACGGTCGAGCCGGTGCCTATGCACAGCAGCAAGTCCTGCGTGCGAGCGTCCTCGCGCGTGAGGTAGTGAATGTCGTTGGTCGCCACGAGGCCGAGTCCAAGTTCACCGGCGAGCGCGGCGAGTTCGCGGTTGAGCTGCGTCTGGCTCACGCCGTTGTTGGCGACGATTCCCTGCTCTTGGATCTCGACGTAGAAGTCGCCGGGCGCGAAGATCCCCGCGTACGTCTTGGCCCACTCGCGAGCCTCGTCGGGTTGACCGTACTCGATGGACTTCGAGAGGATGCCGCTCATGCACGCAGACGTGCCGATGAGACCCTCCGAGTAGCGCTCGAGAAGCTCGAGGCTGACCTGCGGCTTGTAGTAGTAGCCCGCGACCGCCGCATCGCTCACGAGCGCCATGAGGTTGCGGTAGCCCTCGTTGTTCTTGGCGAGCAGAAGCAGGTGATACAGGTCCGGGCGCCCCTCACGCTTCATGCGGTCGCCCGGATTGAAGTACACCTCGCAGCCGAGGATGGGCTTCACGCCCGCATCGGTGGCGTTCTTGTAGAAGTCCACAGCCCCGTACATGTAGCCGTGGTCGGTAATGGCGAGCGCGGGCATCTCGAAGTCGACCGCCTGCTTGACGAGCGCCTTCACGCGCGCCGCGCCGTCGAGCAGCGAGTACTCAGTGTGGGTGTGCAGGTGGATGAAGGACATGGGTGCGCGCCCGCTACTCGCCGGTCGCAGGAGTGTGGCCGAGCTTCGCGAGGATCGACGAATAGCCGTCCGCCCCGTAGTTGAGCGACTTGCTCACGCGCGAGATGGTGGTCGCCGAGGCGCCCGTGCTCTCTTGGATCGCCGCGTAGTGCTCGCCGGACGCGAGCCTGCGGGCGACCTCGAGCCGCTGCGCCATGTCGTGGATCTCGCGAACGGTACACAGGTCCACCAACAGCGCATAGGCCTCGTCTTCGCTGTCGAGCAGCAGCAGGGCTTTGAGCAGATCGTCCACTTCAGGCGTGCGGACGCGGTCCTCAGGCATGAGCTAAGACTCCCCCGGGTGAATGCGCGAAACCACAAGATGTCGGGGTCAGGATAGCACGCACCGACGACATGATGGGCCTGTGGATAGCCGAGCGGCGGCCCGCTCCCGACGAGCGGCGACGTGTCCGAGCCAACGGCTAGAGCAGCTCGTCACCAAGTCCGATATGTGGTTCCGAGGCGATCGGCGTCATGATCGAGCGCCCCGTGTCGGCGAGCTCCCGATCTATGGAGGTCGCGATCGGCCATGTCGCGAGAACGGCCGCCGCGACCACCACGCCGCCGGTGATCAGCGTCGCCTGGACGCCGAACGCGGCGGCGAGCGCCGGCGCGTACATGAGCGGCACGAGCTCGCCTGCGTTGCGGTGGTACTGCGCGGTGCCTACGACCCTGCCCACGTACGCCTCGGGCGAGGCGACGTGCAGCACGGTGCGCATGAGCGGCTCGGTGATGCCGATGAGCAGGCCCCAGAACGTCGCGCCCACGGCGATGATCCGCAGGTCCGTCGAGCCCACGTAGGCGATCGCGCCCAAGCCGCACAGCGACGTCATCACGGCGAGCCCGCGGACCGACAGCAGCTTGCGCGTCAGCCGGGGCAACAGCCACGCGCCCGAGATGAGCCCGACGCTGAAGAACGTGTTCATCCAGCCGATCCACTCGACACCCACGTGCACCACGTCGCGGAAGAACAGCGGCTCGAGCGCGGAGAAGGCACCGAAGCCGAACCAGACGGCGGTCCCCGACAGGATCACGTAGCGCAGCGTGCGCGATGAGTACGCGACCTTGAGGCCGTCCTTGAACTCGGTCAGAGGATGGTGCAGCTCGCGCTCGCACCGATCATCGATGCGTACGAGCCACGCCAGTGCCGCTGCCACCACCGAGCAGCCCGCCATGAGCCAGAACACCGACTCGAGGCCGGCCGACTTCGCGAGCGCCGCGCCGATCGCCGGCCCGAGCACGAACCCCGCCGAACCGGCACCCTCGACGGCGGCATTCACGCGCTCGAGTCCCTCGGCACCTGTGGCGAGGAACGGCGCGAATGACGCCCCGGCAGTGAACGTCGGCGTGCCCACGAGCGCGAGCAGCCAGGCAAGAGCCACGAACACGTCCCACTCCCGCACGAACACGAGCGCGATCACGACGGGAATGGTGAGCAGTTCCGCGAACATGAGGACACGCCGCGGTCCCATGCGGTCCACAAGCACACCCGCGGCGATCGACCCGATGATGGCAGCGATGCTGTGACCCGCCATCACGATCGCAAGCGTCTGGGCGCTCGCGCCGAACGTGTATGCAGCCACGCCCCACACGCCGATGAAGAACACAGCGGTGCCGCCGACGCGCGAGATGAAGCGCGCGGCTATGACAAGCAGGGTGTTGTGGTCTCGGAACACGCGCAGCCTCCACGAACCCGTAGCGTCATACATACGTGCGCGTATGCACGTTCGCCGGAGTTTCAAACATAGCACGACGTGCAACCGCGCACGTGCACGGCTGCATCACAGCGGATGGGCTACTGCGCCTCGGTGGAGGCGCCCGCCCAGTCGGCGACCGGGTTGCTGAGCGTGCCGACTCCCTCGATGCGCACCTCGACGACATCTCCCACGGTCAGCGGTCCGATGCCCCCGGGTGTGCCGGTGAGCACGACATCGCCGGGTACGAGCGTCATGACATGACTGACGAAGCTCACCAGCTCGTAGGGGTGGAACAGCATGTCACTGGTGCGCGCGGACTGCACGATCCGCCCGTTCACGAGCGTCTCCAGTAGCAGGTCGTCCGGCTCGACGTCGGTCGCGACCCACGGACCGAGCGGGCAGAATCCATCGAAGCCCTTCGCGCGTGTCCACTGCCCATCGATCTTCTGGAGGTCTCGCGCGGTCACGTCGTTGCCGCAGCACAATCCGAGCACGTTCTCGGCGGCCTGATGACGCGATGCGCGATGGGTGCGCCGCCCGATCACGACGCCCAGTTCGCCTTCGTAGTCGACGCGGCCGACACCCTCGGGCAGCGCGACCGGCTGGTTGGGCCCGATCACGGACGTCGACGGCTTGACGAAGATGACCGGTTCGGTGGGCGTGTCGTGGCCCATCTCGGCGATGTGAGTGCGGTAGTTGAGGCCGACGCACACGACCTTCGTGGGTGCGACCGGGGCAAGCAGATGCGCGTCACCAAGCGGCACGACGCACTCGGGTTCCCACGCGGCGAACGGCTCGTCACTGATGAGCGTGATGGACGAGTCGTCGGCAAGCCCGTAGCGGCAATCCCCCTCGTGCATGAGCCGAACGACTCGCATGCCCTTCCCCCGGATCCGCGAGATTGAATCGTTTCCAAGGTTAGCTTCCATGAACGTCCCTCGAATCCTGCGAGAATGTCACGGGGTGGTCGCCACAAGACCGGGCCACTCGAGGACTTGCACGCGGTTGTTCTCCTTGTCGGTGACGAGGACCCGGCTTCCTCTGATGTCGACATCGTTGGGGAACTCGAACTGGCCGAGGAGACTGCCGCGTTGCCCATAGCGGTCCATGTACACGCCATCGGGGTTGATGCGCGCCACGCCGAAGAGGAACGCGTCGGCGACGAGGGTCGTGCCGTTCTCCGAGACATCGAGGCCGCGCGGCAGGCCGATGACCCGCTGCCCGCCGGATTCGGGGCCTACCACCCACGTCACCGTTGACGACGGATCGAGCGAGAGCACGCGTCCGCTGTTGGTGTCCGACAGCGCGAGACCGCCGCGTGGGGCGACCGCAACGCCGTTGGGGTACGCGAGCGGCGCGCCCGCCGCCGAAGCGAGCTTGCTCGAAAGCCGCTCGTCTTCGTCGAATACCGATAGCCCTCGCGTATCCGTGACGTACAGCGCACCTTCCGCGACGGCGACGTCGGTCGGGACCCACGCCTGCCGCGTCTTGCGCGGTTCGATACGCCGATCGAAACGTCCGCGCCGGTCGTACACCATCACAGCCGAGCGCTTCAGGTCCGCGACGTACACGACTCCCTCGGAATCCACGGCGATCCCGGCAGGCTGTATCAGCGCCTCGTCGGGGTCCTCGACCGAGGGCTTGAGCCGTCCGAGCTCGCGCAAGAAGCGACCTTGCGCGTCGAAGACGCACACCCGTGCGTTCCCGGTGTCCGAGACGTAGATCATGCCGTCAGCACCCCACGCGGCCGCCAGCGGCCGCACGAAGAGCGGAGCGTCACCCTCGCCCGGTCCGGGAATCACGAGGAGCGGCTGCGGTTGCTGGCCGAGCGACGGAGGCGCAGGCGGCGTGTCCGGCTGGCGCAGCAGCATGTACAACAGCACGAGCAGCACGAACGTCAGGATGACGAGCACCACGAGCAGCGGCTTGTTGACCGGTCCCTTGTGCGGATGTGCATGAACGTTCGCTTCGTGCCGATCGTGCCGCCGCGAAGCCCTCGTTCTGGGCTCTTGCGTCACAGTCCGCTTCCGGCGTGCGTATGGCACCCCGACGCAGTGCAGTCGATCGGGAAGCTGGACAGGTCAGCCCCGCCCAGACCGGGTCCCGGGTGCGAAGCGGCGGTGAGCTCGTGGCATGCAGCGCACAAGAAGCGGAAGTCGTAGCCTGTACCCGCAGGCACCACGAGGATGGCGTCGACCGACATCGTGTCACCCTGAGACGACACCGAGTCACGCAGCGCGTACCGGTTCTGCGAACCATGAGGGTCGTGGCAGGCGGCGCAGCCGAGTGAGTCGCCGGCCTCGTACGCCATGTCAGCCCGCAATGAGGGGCTGACCGACGCGCCGTCGCCGTGGACGTTCGTGGTCCACATCGACGCGATGTCGGTCGTCACCGAGGATCCGCCCTCAGCGAGCGGTGCCTCGACCCATCCGGACGTGTCGGCGCTCGTGGGCAGGTCGCCGTCGTGACACGAGAGGCAGAATGCGGACCCGGACGCGTCCATCCCGCCCGCCGTCGTGGGCTCGTACGGGTCGACGCACGGCGTCGTCGCCGTGGCGGTATGCGGCTCGTGGCAGTTCGCGCAGGTCAACCTGGAGCCCGTGGTGGTCGCGTCCGCGACGAGCAGGTTGTGCCGCGTGCCGGAGTCCGCTCCCGTGAGGCGCCCGGCGACGTCACCGTCCGCTTCGCCGAACACGCCGGTGGAGTGGCACCCGAGACACCGGTCATCCCCGTTGTACGGATACAGCGATGCGTCCCGCGTCGAATGGGAGACGTGGCAGCTCAGGCAGATGACTTTCGTTCCGGTGGGCGGCTCGACCACGCCGGTCCCGTGCGCCGAAGCCTCGAATACGTGCAAGTCGCCTCGGGGAACAGCGGTGGCCTCACCGTGGCATGCGTAGCAGAACGGGTTGCCGGACTTCTCTCCACCCGCCGAGAGGAGCCCCTTCACCGTGCCGGTCGTCTCGGAATCGTGGACCGCGTGACAGCTCGCGCAGAACAGGCCGTCTTGGGTCCCATCGATGCTGACCGGGTGACTCGACTCCCGACTGGCGTCGTCGTATTCGCTCATGATGTTCGACGCCGAGGTCCCATCGTGGCAGCTCAGACAGAGCGGGGCATCGATGGTCGTCGTGCCGCGCAGGAGTGCCGTGGGCGTTGGCGTGATCTCGGACCCAGGCGGTTGCGCCAGTCGCTGCGGACTGGGCGAGGTGTGTACTGCGTGGCACAGCGCGCAGAAGTCGGTGTCGGTGGTGTAGGAGCCGTGCGGCGGCTCGACCGTTCCCGATGCCTCGGTCCGGATGTAGACGGGCGCGCTCGGCACGCCGACATTGCCCGACGTGTCCACCGTCGCGACGCGGTACCAGTACTCCGTGTACTCGGCGGTCGAGGTGTCGTGGTAGCTCGCGTCGACGATCGGCGTCACCGTCTGCGTCTCGGGCGTCGCGGTGCTCGTACCCGACCGGTAGACATGGTAGCCGTAGACCAGAGGTGAAGGCACCGGCGTCCACGTGAGCAGCACCGACGCCGTGTTGCGCGCCACCAGGCCGATAGGCGGCGCGATCGCATCGATCGATGTCGAAGTGAGCGCGGTCGCAGCGCTCAACTCGCCCTCGCCCCGAGCGTCGACGACCGACACGCGGTACTCAAGCGACGAGAACGCCGGCGCAGATGTGTCCTGCACCGAACGGGCCTCTTCGGCGGTGCGCGTGGCAATCGCGGTGAACGGCCCGCCCGCGACGGCGCGGTACAGTCGATAGCTGACCGGCGAGAGCGTGCCCGTGCTCTCGCTCCAGTCCACCCAGACGCCCTGAGTCTGGGTGGCGCGCACATAGACGGCGATCGGCGAGCGCGGGAGCGGTGCGAGCGTCATCGCACTGACCGACGCCGACTGGGTCGACTCGTTGCCGGCGACGTCCACCGCGCTGACCGAGAAGTCGTACGCGGTCTCGGTGGCCAGACCGCTCACCGTCGCGTTCGCCGCCGCCGAACTCGTCACGAGCGAACCGTCGACGTAGACGTTGTAGTGGGACGTACCCGACACGGTGTCGACGACACTCGGCCACGCCAGTGCGACCGAGTCGGTCGCGATCGGGCTGGCAGTCGGCATGGCGGGCGCGGCGGGCGCGTCCGGGTCGTAGCGCACCACACCTGAGTTCACGACTTCCTTGTTGCCGCCCGGGTCGACCGAGTAGTAGCGCAGCGTCGACGTGCCGAGCGTCGAGCGCTCGATCGGCAGCGAGTAGGTCGACCACGGACCGGTCGTCGAAACCCAGCTGTAGTAGGTGATGCACGGCTCGTTGGGCACGAGGGAGACGGTCGGCGTCGTCACATACCAACCGTTCGTGCCGTCCGGATCCTCCGGCGAGACCGTCATGCTCGTGATCGGAGGCGTGGGGTCGGTGGTCTTGAGGATCGTGCCACCGTCGCCGACGACCCAACCGTTATCAGCGTCGGCGAAGTCGACTGCGTACAGGATGTTGAACGTCCCCGGCGTCTGCGTGGTCCACGTCGAACCGCCGTCAGCGGTTCGACGAATGATGCTCATCGTCGTGCCACCGGCGCCACCGACGTGGAACCCGGTGTTGGCATCGATGAAGTCCATGCCGTAGATGGCCGCCGTGGACCCGACCGTCTCGGTGACCCAGGTCGAACCGCCGTCGGTCGTCTTCTTGATGACGCCGCTCGTGCCGGCGATCCAGCCCGTGTTCGCGTCGAGGAAGCTTGCAGTGCGCAGTACAACGCTGGTCGCCACCTGCGGATCCTGCTGAACCCACGTGGCACCGCCATCGGTGGTGTGCAGCAGAAGGCCGCGGACTCCCGTGGCTCCGCCCCACGCCCAACCGTTTGACGCGTCGACGAACTTCACGCCCCAGAGCGGAGTCGAGGTCGTCAGGCCGGTCGTCTGCGTGGTCCACGTCGAACCACCGTTGAGAGTCGCCTTGATCGTCGCCGACGCGCCCACCGACCAGCCGGTCGATGCATCGACGAAGTCGACTCCGTTGAACGCCACGGTCGTGCCGGACGGCTGGGCCGTCCAGTTGGTGCCGTCCGACGTGATGCGGATGACGCTTGAATCGCCGACGACCCAGCCCTGGGTGGCGGAAACCATGTCGATGCCGCGCAGCGTGGTCGTCACGCCGGAAACCAGCGCGGACCACGTCGCGCCGCCGTCTCGAGTACGCATGATGGTGCCGCCCGCACCGCACGCCCACCCGTTGTCGCCGTCGATGAACACGACGTCGAGCAGCTGATTGACGGTGCCATACGACTGAGGAATCCATGTCAGGCCGCCGTCATGGGTACGTCGAATCGAACCGGCGTCACCGACCGCGAGACCGTTGACGCCGTTCGAACGCTCGACGGCCCTCAGGATGCCGGTCATGTTCGCGTTCTGGGCCGTCCACGTCGCACCACCGTCGGTGGTGCGCAGCAGTCGCGCGGGGGAACCGGCCACGCCGCCCACGGCGAAGCCGTTGTTCGCATCGGTGAACGACACCGAGTAGAGCGCGTTCGTGACACCTGACGTCTGAGCGGTCCAGGTCGCGCCGCCGTCGGTCGTCTTGCGGATGACGCCCGTGTTGCCGACCACCCACCCGGTGTTCGCGTCGACGAAGTGCACTGAGTACAGCGTGCTCGTCACGCCGGAGGTCTGCGCGACCCACGTCGCGCCGCCGTCGGTGGTCTTGCGGATGCGGCCGGTGTTGCCGACGGCCCAGCCGGTGTTCGCATCGATGAAATAGACGTCAAGGAGGTTCGAGGTGATGCCTGACGTCTGCGTGGTCCACGTCGAGCCACCGTTGAGCGTCTTGATGATCGTGCCGCCGTTGCCGACCGCATACGCGGTCTGTGTGCTCGCGACAGCAACGCTGTTGAGCTGCTGCGTCGTGGGAGAAGGCTGCACTGCCCATGTCTCGGCGCCGTTGACGGTCTTGCGGATCGAGCCGGTCACGCCGACGATCCAGCCCGTCGCCCGGTCAGCGAAGTCGACGGCAAGCCAGTTGCCGGAACCCGCCGTGCCGCTGTTCCATGTATCGCCGCCGTCCTCCGTGCGCATGACGAGACCGGTCGCACCGACCGCGTACGCGGTCTCGGAATCGACGTAGGACAGGCCGTAGAGCACGCGCGTCGTACCGGCGCTCTGCGAGATCCAGCTGATGCCCGCGTCTTCCGTGCGCAGCATCGAGCCGCTGACGCCCACCGCGGCAAGCTGCGTCGAGCTGCGTGCGGCGATGCCGTTCACCCCGCGGATGCCCGACATCTGCAGCGACCACGAGGCGCCGCCGTTGGTGGTGTAGCGAATGTAGCCGGTCGTGGTGCCGTTGGACTCCACGATCCACCCGATGTTGGGCGTCACGAACTCCACGTCCTGGACGTTGGTCGCAGCTCCTGCGGCGACGGTCGTCCACGTCGAACCGCCGTTGGTGGTCTTCAGAACAGTCGCGGTGTTGCCGACCGCCCAGCCGTTCTGCGTATCGACGAAGTCCACGGCGAGCAGGTTGGTTGCGGTCGGGACCGTCTGGGTCGTCCACGTCGAACCGCCGTCGCTCGTCACGCGGATGGTCGACACGCCACCCACGGCGCTCCCGACCGCCCATGCATGATCGCTGTCGACCGCCGAGACGTCGTTGAGCTGGCCCGTCCCGTTCGACTGCGCGACCCACGTGGCGCCGCCATCGGTGGTCTTGCGCGTGATACCGACGTCGCCCACCGCCCAGCCCACCGAGGAGTCAACCATCGAGATGCCGCGCAGTACGCGGTTGGCCGCCACGCCGGAGGTCTGCGTCGTCCAGACCGAGCCACCGTCGCTGGTCGCGCGGATCGTCCCCGCGTCGCCCACGACCCAACCGTTGTTGTCGTCAACGAAATCGACGTCTCGCAACGTCACCGTCGTCGCCGGGTCCTGAGCGTCCCAGACAGCGCCGCCGTCCGAGGAGTACAGCACGATGCCCGGACCACCGACGGCCCACAGGCCGGACGTGCCCGCCGAGACACGCGTGAGCGTGTTGCCCTGGGGATAGGGGTTCTGCCAGTACCAAGCCTTCTGGCCCGGAGGGGCGGTTGAGAAGGAGGCCAAAGCCCATGCCACGGCTCCCAGCAGGATCGCCACGGAGAGCACGCCAAAACCATAGGCACGCAGGCCCTGTGCATGATTTCGCACAGTGCCTTGCCTGCCCCCGGTTAGGTGATTGCGCGCAACTGACCGCGAGCCGCGGATGCCGGCACCTCCTTTGCCCCCATAGCCTTGACTCATTCTAGCAGGATACGGGCCGTATTTGCGAGCGTTTGGGTGTGGAGAATCGGCTCGTTTGGCCGACGCCCGGACGGTGTCGCGTCACTCGGCCTGTGAACCGTCGGCCGGAGTCTGCGACAAACCGTACTCAACAGCATCGACGAGCGCCTCCCAGGAGGCCTCGATGATGTTCTCCGAGACCCCCACGGTGCCCCAGCTCGACTCCGCATTCTTGGTGTCGATGAGGACGCGCGTGACGGCTCCGGTGCCCTTCTTGTCCTCGAGGACACGCACCTTGTAGTCGTCGAGCGTCATGCCTGCGAGCTGCGGGTAGAAGCGGCCGATTGCGATGCGCAGCGCCTTGTCCAACGCGTTGACCGGGCCGTTTCCCTCCGCCGTGGCGATGTAGCGGTGGCCTGCGCAATGGATCTTGATCGTCGCCTCGGTCATGACGCGGCCGTCTTCGCGCTTGTCGGCGATGACGCGGAAGGACTCGAGCGTGAACGCCGGCTCGTACGTGCCCAACCGCTTCTGGAGCATGATCGAGAGCGACGCATCTGCGGCCTCGAAACTGTAGCCGTGGTACTCGAGGTCCTTGATCTCGTCGAGCACGGCACCGGCCTGCTCGCCTGAGAGGTCGATGCCCAGCTCGGCGGCTTTCATCGTGAGCGACGCCCGTCCGGCGAGCTCGCTGACCACGACTCGCGCCAGGTTGCCCACGCTCGCCGGATCGACGTGCTCGTAGGCGCCGGCCAGCTTGCCCGTCGCGCTCGCGTGCAGCCCACCCTTGTGCGCGAACGCGCTTGTGCCCACGTAGGGCGCCTGGGCGTTGGGGTTGAGGTTGGCGGTCTCGGCGACGAAGTGGCTGACCTCGGTGAGCAGCCGCAGCTGGTCGCGGCTTATGCAGTCGTCCCCCATCTTGAGAACGAGCCCACCGATGATGGCGATGAGGTCGGCATTGCCGGTGCGCTCGCCATAGCCGTTGATGGTCCCCTGCACCTGTGAGCAGCCGGCTTCCACCGCGACGAGCGAGTTCGCGACGGCGCAGCCGGAGTCGTTGTGCGTGTGGATGCCGAGCGGCGCCTTCACGCGCGCGAAGACGTCGGTGACGATCCGCGTGATGTCGCCCGGGAGCATGCCTCCGTTCGTGTCGCACAGCACGATCGCGTCTGCGCCCGCCTCGGCAGCGGACTGGCAGACCGCGACCGCGTAGTCGGCGTTGGAGTTGTAGCCGTCGAAGAAGTGCTCGGCGTCGAAGAAGACGGTGCGGCCCTGCGACTTGAGGAAGGCGACGCTGTCGCGAGCCATCTCGATGCCCTCGTCGAGCGTGGCGCCGATCGCCTCCGTGACCTGCAGGTCCCAGCACTTCCCCACGATGCACAGCGCCTGGCAGCCGGTGTCGAGCAGCGCCTGCAGCCCGGCGTCGTCGGCGGCCGCGATCCCTTTGCGCCGCGTCGAGCCGAACGCCGAGATGACCGCCTGTTCGAGCTTGAGCGTGCGTGCACGCTCGAAGAACTCGATGTCCTTGGGGTTTGAGCCGGGGAAGCCGCCCTCGATGTAGTGCACGCCGAGCAGGTCGAGCTTGCTCGCGATGCGCAGTTTGTCCTCGACGGACAGCGACATGCCCTCGCGCTGGGTGCCGTCTCGAAGGGTGGTGTCATACAGGGTGACCACGGTGTGCTCCTCGCCGGTAAGGGACACTCGTTCGTGCGGTGACAATCGTACAGGAAGCCTCTGACCTACGTGCGGGGCCACCTGCCGAGAAGCACGACCCTCGTGAGCGCGGTCTTGTCGAGAAGGACGGCGACCGCCAGTGCCACGTACAGAATCATCACCCAGCCGGCTGCGGCGGCCAACCCCCCGCCCGCCGGCGCGAGGAAGAGCAGCCAGCCGTGCGTCGCGTAGATGCCGAGCGTGTGCCGACCGGCCCAGGCCGGCGCTCGCAGTCTGGCGGGGTCGATCGGCATGAACGCGCCCACCGTGACGGCGATTCCCGCGAAGGCCGTGGCGTAGCGCCAGAGGGCGAACGCGAGCGTCGCGAGCAGCGGCGCGTCGGGCAAAGCGCCCACGAGCTTGGCCACGAACCACGGCGGCCAGCCCGAACCGTCCGCAGGAAGCCTTCCCACATAGAGAAGCGCCGCGAACGCGAGGACGAACGCACCCAGAAGCTGCGGCGTCACGTGCGGCATCCGTTCGCGATGCTTCGCGGTGAGGTAGCCGGCGACGAGAAAGCCGAAGAGCCACTGCACGTTCTCTTTGCCGAAGTAGTCGCCGACCGGCGCGAAGTGCAGGCAGGCGACGGCGCCGGCCGCGACCACCAGCCACACGTCCCGAGTGCTCGCAAGCCGGACGAGCGTGAACAGCACGAGCAGGATGAACAGCACGTAGAGGAACCACAGCCTGCCCGGAGCGTGCGGGTTGACCAGCCCCGAGAGGAGCTGCGGCACCCACTGGCTTCTCGGCTGGTACCAGACGATGCCCAAGGCGAGCCACGCGAAGTAGGGCACCATGAGCGCGAGGAACTTGCTTCCGACGAAGCGCAGCGGGTCGTCGCCTTCTCGGCCGAAGAGCACGAAGCCGCTCAGGAACATGAACAGCGGCATGTTGAACGTCCCGATCACGTAGAACAGACGGCTCGTCGAGCCGTCGTACGCCGGGAGCGCGATCACGTGCCCGAGCACCACGAGCGCGATGGCGGCGAACTTGAGAGCGTCGACGCGCGCGCTGCGGCGTGTGACAGGCGCGCTCGTCATGCGCTGACAGACGTGGCGCCCGCTGATGCGCCGATCACCGACTCGATCGCCTCACGGCGCTGGTCCGCGCGCGCCTTCCACGACCCTTCGCGCAGCACGGCCGCGCGGCCGCGCGCGCCCATCTTCGCGGCTTCGTCGGGGTGCTCGGCGAGGTACGCGGCGGCGGAGGCGAGCTCGTGAGCGTCGCCGGGAGCGACGACCAAGCCGCTCTCGTAGTGGCGGATCACGTCTCCGACGCCGGGGTAGTCGGTGCCGATGACCGGCACGCCGCACGCCATCGACTCGTAGAGCTTCAACGCCGAGAAGCCCGTCTCGCCGCGATCGAGGGTGTACTGCGCCGACGTGGAGGCGAGGCTGTGCGAGATGACGCCGGCAAGCTCCGCGTACGGCAGTCGTCCCAGGTAGTACACGCCGGGATCGGAAGCGGCGGCGCGCTCGACGGCGGGCCGCTTCTCGCCGTCCCCGACGAACACGAGGTCGACGCCGGCCGGCCACGCGGGGTCGCTCTTGGCGGCGATGAGCACGTCGATGCCCTGCCACGGCGCGAACTGCCCGAAGAACAGCACGAACCGCTCGGTCAGGCCGTCTCGGCGGGGCGCGTCGGGGCGGAAGAGCTCCACGTTCGCACCGTTGGGACTGATCGCGATGCGCTCGTGGCCCGTCTCGGCGGTGAGCCAGCGCTGCTGCTCCTCGGTGCCGCAGAAGATGATCGCGGCCGCACGATACTGCCAGCGCTGCATGTACTCGAAGAGCGGCCTGCCGAGCCGAGCGGCCGGCCACGCGATGAAGAGGTCCTCGTAGGTGCCGTTGCACTCCTGCACGACGGGCAACCCGCGGCGCGCGGCGAGCCACGAGATCAGGTAGGCCATCGTGTGTCCGCGCACGTAGAGCACGTCGTAGCGATCGAGCATCTTGCGCAGTCGCAGCTGCAGCCGCGCCATCACCCACGCGCGCCCGATCGCGCCCGGCGCACCCTTGGCCGGGTAGTCGGGATACCACGTGTCGACGCGCCAGCCGGCCTTGCGCCAACTGCCGACGATCTCGGTCACGGCCGCCCAGCTGTCCTGACCCTGCGCAACCGCCTGCAGGCTCACGTACGCGACGCGCAGCGGGCCCGGTGCGCGCTCGACGCCGGGGCGCAGCCTTGGAGCGGTGTTGCGATAGATCGCCCAGATCGTCGCGGCGACCTCTTCGATGCGGTAGTTGGCCAGGACGCGAGCACGCGCCTTCGTTCCCAGCTCGCGTCGGGCGTCGGCACCCTGCGAGATGAGCCGCAGCCACGCGTCGGCCATGGCGACGGCGTCACCAGGCGGCGCGATCTCGCCGGTCTCGCTCACGATGAGTGCGCTGTCGCCGACGTCGGTCGCGGCGACCGGGATCCCGCAGGCCATCGCCTCGATGAGAACCATCGGGAACGCCTCGCCGAGCGATGTCGACGTGACGATGTCGATGCCTGACATCAACCGCGGCACGTCGTCGCGCTCCCCCAGCATCGCCACGCGATCCGGTCGCGGCGTGGCGTCGCGCCACTCGGCGAGCTTCCAGTGGTCGTCAGTGACATTGCGTCCCGCGAGCAGGAACTGCGCGTCGCCGCCTCGGTCGAAGAACTCGCGCACCGCCGAGAAGAAGCCCTCGTGGTCCTTCTGGGGATCGAGCCGGGCGAACAGCCCGATCACGGGCACGTCGTCGGCCAACCCGAACTCCTCGCGCACCGCGCCGCGGGCACCGGGGTCCGGCGAGAACCGCTCGGTGTCGACGCCGTTGGGCACAACGCGGAAGCGCTTCGCGGTATACCCGCGGATGACGTGCTCGCGAAGCGCGGCCTCGGAACACGAGATGATCACGTCGGGGACGAATCGCGACAGCAGCGCGCAGACGCGCACCACCGCCCGGGTCATGAGGCGCACCCGGTCCGGCGAGAGGTCGCTGTTGTGCAGGTGCCACACGACGCGCGGAACGCCGGCGAGACGGGCGGCGAGTCCGCCCATGAGGTCGGCGTGGTAGAGCAGCGTGTGGACGACGTCGGGACCGTACGCGCGCAGCATGCGTACGAGTGAGAACAGCGAGGTCAGGCTCGGCCGGCCGGGCTGCATGTGCAGCTCGGTGACCTCGATGCCGAGCGCCTCGATGCGCTCGCGTATGGGGCCGCCGTCGATGAGCGAGTAGACGCGCACCTCGATGTCGGCAGGCTTGAGTTTGAGGAGTTCGGAGAGGAACGTCTCGGCGCCGCCCACGTAGAGCCCGGTGATGACGACGGCCACCTTCAGTGTGGCCGAGCGCTCAGTGCGAGATGCTGCCGTGGCCACCTGTGCGTCGATCCCTTCGGTCGCAGAAACGCGCTCGGTCAGAGCGCGGCGGTGACTACACTATACTGATGCGCGTGGTCCATCGACTTGGAGGCTGTTACATGGGTTTGTTCGAAGGTCAGAGGATTCTCGTCACCGGTGGTACCGGGTCGCTTGGCCAGGTGCTCATCCGTCGTCTGTTGTCGGGCGCCGAGGGTGTCCCGGAAAGCGTCACCGTCTTCTCGCGCGACGAGGCGAAGCAGCACTACATGCGCCTCGACTTCATGGAGAAGAGCACCGCGACCGATGAGGTCATCTTCGAGAACTCGCGCCACCGCCTCAAGTTCATGATCGGCGACGTGCGCGACTACTCGAGCGTGGTGCGCGCCGCGAGCCAGGCCGACATCGTGTTCGCCGCGGCGGCACTCAAGCAGGTCCCGAGCTGCGAATACTTCCCGTGGGAGGCCGTGCGCACGAACATCCAGGGCGCCGAGAACCTCGTGCGTGCCATCGCCGAGAACGACCTGCCCGTGCAGACGGTCGTGGGCATCTCGACCGACAAGGCGTGCAAGCCGGTCAACGTCATGGGCATGACGAAGGCCATCCAGGAGCGCGTCTACATCGAGGGCAACCTGCGCGCTCCCGACACCCGCTTCATCGCCGCCCGCTACGGCAACGTGCTCGCCTCGCGTGGCTCGGTCGTGCCGCTCTTCCTCGACCAGATCGCCGCCGGCGGCCCGGTCACCATCACCACCACCGACATGACCCGCTTCCTGCTCACGCTGGAAGACGCGGTCGACACCATCTTCGCGGCCGTCCACTCGGCGGCGCCGGGCGAGACGTACATCCCGCAGTGCCCGAGCGCGAAGATGACCGATCTCGCGGACTACCTCATCGGGGACAAGGACATCGAGGTCGTCGTCACCGGCATCCGCCCCGGCGAGAAGATCCACGAGATCCTGCTCTCCGAGGAGGAGGCCACCCGCACGGTCTTCGGCCACGAGGGCTACTACGCATTGCGCCCGATGCTGCCCGAGCTCGCCGGCCCGGTCGACGAGCCTGCGCTGGAGGGCGACTACAGCTCCGCGAACGCGCTCATGAGCGATGCGGAGCTTGCCAACTTCCTCGAGACGAAGATTCCGGACGTCATCGGCGCCGGCTACCTGGAGGCCTAAGTGACCAAGGTCCTCACGCTGCTCGGGACGCGTCCCGAGATCATCCGGCTCTCGCGCGTCATCGCCGTGCTCGACGAGTGCTGCGACCACGTGCTGGTCCACACCGGACAGAACTACGACGACCGCCTCTCCGGCATGTTCTTCCGCGAGATGGCCGTACGCGAACCCGACGTCTACCTGGGCGTTCGCGGCTCGAGCTTCGCCGACCAGATCGGCCAGATCATCGCCAAGACCGAGGAAGTGCTGACCGCCGAGAAGCCCGACACCGTGCTCATTCTGGGCGACACGAACACCGGCATCGCGGCGTTCGTCGCCAAGCGCATGGGGATCCGCGTGTGCCACATGGAGGCGGGCAACCGCTGCTTCGACGACCGCGTGCCGGAAGAAGTGAACCGCCGCGTCATCGACCACTCCTCGAGCGTGCTCATGCCCTACACGTACCGCTCGGCCGAGAATCTCGTGCGCGAAGGGATCGAGCGCCAGCGCGTCTACGTGACCGGCAACCCGATCAAGGAAGTCCTCGACTTCTACGCGCCGCAGGTCGACGCGGCCGACCCGTTCACGGAGTTCGGCGTGAAGCCCGGCAAGTACTTCCTCGTCACCGCGCACCGCGCCGAGATGACCGACGTTCCCGAGCGCCTCAAGTCGCTCGTCGCCGCCCTCAACGCCACCGCCGAGAAGTACGACATGCCTGTGCTGTGCTCGCTGCACCCCCGCACAGCGGACAAGATGCGCGCGTACGGCGTGGATGAGGGCGTCGTCAAGTTCGTCCCGCCGATGGGCCTGTTCGACTTCGTGCGACTCGAGAAGGAAGCGTTCTGCGTGCTCTCCGACAGCGGCACCGTGCAGGAGGAGTGCTGCATCTTCGGCGTCCCGACCGTCACCATGCGTGATGTCACCGAGCGCCCGGAGACCATCGAGTGCGGCAGCAACCTGCTCGCCGGCGTCGAGGCAGAGCGCATCCTGCCCGCCATCGACCTCGCGGTGCGCTCGCGCGGCACCTGGACGCCTCCGGCCGAGTACCTCGCGGACAACGTCTCCGACGTCGTCGCGCGTATCGTGCTGGGCATCGCGTGAGCGATTCGAAGCGCATCCTCGTCGTCGGTGCGAGCGGCATGCTCGGCCACGAGGCGATCCGGGTGCTCGCGCCCGACTTCGAGGTGTGGGGCACCTGCCGCAAGCCGGAGGCACTCCCCGACCTCGGCGTGCCGGCCGAGCGGATATTGGGCGGGCTCGACGCGAGCGATATGCAGTCCGCATTTGCCCTGGTGGAGCGCGTGAAGCCCGACCTCGTCGTCAACGCGGTCGGCATCGTGAAGCAACGCGCCGAAGCCAAAGCCGCCATCCCCTCCATCGAGATCAACAGCCTCTGGCCGCACGTACTCGCCGACGCCTGCGACCAGTACGGCGCACGGATGGTGCACGTGAGCACCGACTGCGTCTTCAGCGGATCGCGCGGCAACTACACCGAAGACGACGTGCCCGACGCGTTCGACCTCTACGGCCGCTCGAAGCTCCTCGGCGAGGTCACCGACCGCGAGAACACCGTCACGCTGCGTACGTCCATCATCGGCTGGCAGCTCGGCGAGCCGACCGGGCTTGTGGGGTGGTTCGCCGCGCACCGCGATGAGAAGCTGCGAGGCTTCACGAAGGCGATCTTCAGCGGCCTGACGACGCGCGCGCTGACGGAGGTCGTGCGCGACGTGGTCATGCACGATCCTTCGCTGTGGGGGCTTTGGCAGGTCTCTGTCGACCCGATCGACAAGTACTCGCTCCTCACCCGCCTCGCCGAGAAGCTTTCGTGGGACGTCGACATCACGCCGTCAGAGGAGCTCGTGATCGACCGCTCGCTCGACAGCTCGCGCTTCCGGGCGCGGACCGGATGGGTGGCGCCGGAGTGGGACGAGCTGCTGGAGGGGCTGGCACGGGAGTGGGGCGAGTACGCCGGGTAGACTGTGCGGCGGATTAGGAGGGCCTGGTGGCACGTGCGCTCGTGATTCACTGCCACTCGGCCCGACACAACCGAGCCACATTCACGAGCCACCTGACGAGCTATCGACGCTACTCGCAGCACGAGTGCCACTACCTCAATGCGAACCGTGAACGAGTGCCTTGGTACATCCGGGCGGCACACTGGGACCTCGTGATCTTCCATGACTCCTTCGCCAAAGCCATCCGGGGGCCCGACGGCGCGCGGCTGCTGAACCTGATCTCATTTCTGGACGGTTCTCAGGCTGTGCGCATCGTAGTCACCGCCGACGAGTCGTGGCGCTCAATCCAGCTTGTCAACTTCATCAACCGCGCCGGAGTCGCGCACGTCTTCACCTTCGCACCCGAGAACGCTCGGACGATGATCTACGAGGGAATCGACCGCGATCGCGTTGCGTTCCACGAGGTGCTATCGGGCTACATCGACGAGCGAGTGCTGCGGCGAGTCAAGCGGCTGGCGCGCGCCCATCCTGCGCGCACCATCGATGTCGGCTCTCGGTTCACCGAGTGGTACAGCACCGGCCGGATCGGCCAGCTCAAGACCCGGCTGACCAAGGACTTCGGTGCCCGGGCGCGGCGTGCGGGGTTCTCGACCGACCTCTCCCTCGATCCGAAGGACATCTTCGCGGGAGATGATTGGTTCAAGCTCCTGCTCGACTGTCGATACGTGCTGGGAGTTGAGACGGGTGCCAGCCTCCTCGATGCTGACGGCTCCGTGTCGTCTCGAATCTCGCGCTACGTGAGTGAGCATCCTGACGCCACTTTCGAACAGGTCGAGTCCGCATGCTTCGCCGGCTTGGACGGGCAGCTCGACTACCGGGCGTTGGCGCCGCGCCACCTCGATGCCGTGCTGACCAGGACGTGCCAAGTGCTCGTCCAGGGCGGCTACAGCGGCGTGCTAAAGCCCGACCTGCACTACCTCGAGATCAAGCGCGACTTCTCCAATGCAGACGAGGTTCTCGAGCAGATGAGGGACGAGCAGGCGCGGATGGCAATCGTTGAACGCGCCTACCGGGACATCGTCGAGTCGGGCCGCTATTCGTACTCGGTGTTTGCGGCCACTGTGTTCAGCCGGTCACTTCCCGAGCATCTGGCCACGACCACTTGCGGCCCGGCGGGGCAACTGAGGATACTCGTCAATATGGTCGATGAGCGGACGTGGCGACACAGCGATGCGGTGCGCCGGCGGCTGCGGGAGACGAGGCACGGTGCACGCCTCGCCACCACGAAGGCGACGGACGGCGTCACGGGGAAAGCGAACGTCATCTTCGCTCGTGTGCGGAGGGACCTTCGGGGGACCCTCGTTAAGCTTGCAGCGCGGGGGGCTCGATTGCGAGAATGGCTGCGCTGGCTGCCGGGAAGGGCCAAGGTCAAGGTGCGCCCCACCATCGCAAGAATCGTCGGTGAGGAGAGGCTGCGAGGGGTGCTCCGCGCTCTGCGTATGAGGCGCGGCTAGCAGATGGACGTTTCGGCCGCGCAATGGCAGCATTGGCCTCGCCCGGGTCCCGTGCGTCAGCCTTCAACGTCAGAGAGATGAGAGAACGGATTGATCGGCTTCTTCGAGTCACTCGATGGGCTCATGCGCTTCACCAGCCTCTCATATCTCGCCTTCGTTGCCGTGGTCGCGATCACCTACTTCCTACTGCGCGGGGTCGCAGGACGGGTCGCCTTGCTGCTAGCGGCAAGCCTCACGTTCTACATGCTCCTCTCTCCCCGAACCGTGGTCGTGCTACTTGTAGTGGCGGGACTGAGTTGGGGCGCCGGCTTGCTCATCGTGCGCCTGCAAGCCGATGTGGGCGGTCCGCGCTCGAAGCGACTCGCGCGTGCCGTGCTCTCTGTCGGTGTGGCCCTTGTCGTCGCGACGCTGATCGGCTACAAGTACGTGCCATTCCTGCAGCAGCTGGCGACCGGCGTACTCGGATCCAAGGTCGGGACGACCGCATTCCTGGTCAATCTCGCCCTGCCGCTCGGCATCTCGTTCTGGACCTTCCAGGCGATCGCCTACATGGTCGACGTGTATAGGGATCCGGACACGGTCGAACGCAACCCATTTGTCTACCTGCTTGCCGTCGGGTACTTCCCGATCGTGACTTCCGGGCCGATCACGCGAGTCCGAATGCTCACGACGCAGTTTCGTGCCCGACATGCGTTTGACTACGAGCGGATGCAGTCGGGTCTGCTGTTGATTGGTCTGGGCTTCTTCAAGAAGCTGATGATTGCTGACAGGCTGGCGGTGTTCGTCAACACGGTGTTCGACAACCCGAGCCGGGTCACGGCGCAGACAAATGGACTGCTGTTCCTCATCGCCGCGGTGTTCTTCGCGATACAGCTGTACTGCGACTTCTCCGGATACACCGACATAGTACGAGGCTCGTCTCGGTTGCTCGGTATCGAGCTACCAGTCAACTTCGCGGCGCCCTACTTCTCGCGAAGTGTCCGCGAGTTCTGGCGCCGGTGGCACATGAGCCTGATGGACTGGCTGCGCGAGTACGTATACTTCCCGCTGGGTGGCAACCGCAAAGGGCCGATCCGCAAGCAGGTCAACGTACTCGCGGTATTCGCGTTGTCCGGGCTCTGGCACGGAACGGGGCTGACGTATCTGGGCTGGGGACTGCTCAACGGGATGTACATCGTTGCCGGCGACCTACTCGCGCCCATACGCGATCGGCTCGTCACCCTGTTGCACATCGACCGAGACAGCTTCGGCCACCGGGTCTTTCAGACAGTGACCACATTCGCTCTCATCACGATCGCCTGGGTCTTCTTCAGAGCAGAGACGGTGTCAGATGCTCTGTACATCGTGCCCAGGATGTTCTCGCCCACGGTATGGGTGCTCACCGATGGATCACTCGTGAAGCAGGGCCTATCCTTGGCCGAACTGCTCGTAGCCCTCCTCGCAATCGCGGGGCTCGGAATGTACGAATGCCTGTCCATGCGCATGGACGTGCTTGCGGCACTCAGGCGGCAACACGTGCTGTACCGCTGGACCGCCTACTACGCGCTGATTCTTGCAGTCGTCGTCTTCGGCCACTATGGCGGAACCTACAACGCCGCTGACTTCCTCTACTTCAAGTACTGAGGCCGCGAGATGAGACGAGACACATCAGCACTACGGGACTTGGCGAAGTCCGTGCTCTTCTGCTCGCTGCTGCTCGTCCTACTGGCAGGCATCGACTGGGGCATGAGGCCAACTCCGGCCGGGCTCATACCGTGGGGTGCACTCAAGGACACCCAGGGTGAAGTGGACGTGCTCGTCCTCGGGTCGTCGCGTGCACACACGTCCGTCCTGCCCATGGAGTTGTGGCGCACACACGGTTTCACCTGCGTGGATGTGACAGCTGGCGGTCAGACGATACCGACCACACTTGCCTATCTTGAGCAGGCTCTCGAAACGCAACGACCCAGACTCGTGATGCTCGAGGTGTCGATGATCGGTCGACGATCCAACTACGCAGACATAGCACGCGCGCATGCCAACTTCGATGACATGCCCGGCGGTTCAGCCAAGACCCTGGGCGTCCTACGCTCGATCGAGCCCACCGGCTGGCCTGAGTTCTTCTTCGCGCTGCAGGGGTACCACAGCCGATGGCCGGAACTCACAGCCTACGACTTCCTTCCTGACAAACGTGCCAAGATGCCTTGGCACCGCGGCGCGCTCTACCTGCCGATCGTCGAGGCTATCGACTCTGTCCCGACCACGGGCGTCGTCGGTGAGGCGGACTACCGTGCCGACATGGCCGTGATCAAGCAGATTGTCGCCCGCGCTCGAGATGAGGGTGCACGCGTCGTGCTCTTCACCGCTCCAAGTTTCGCCCCGCTCGAAGTGGGCGGCGTGCCCTTGCTGTCTGTACTACGGTCCGACCTGGGCGATGCCGGTGGCACGGTCACCTACTTGGACATGTCATCGAAGGTCGGCGAGATGGGGATCTCCGTGAGCACAGACTACAAAGACAAGACCCATTTGAACCATCGGGGGGCGGTCAAGCTGACCCGGTGGCTGGGCGAGTATCTGGCCGCGGCGCAAGGACTGCCGGATCATCGAGCTGACTACATGTCCGAACGATGGGATGCCGCATTGAGGAGGTACGACAAGGATTTCCCATCGGGCTGGTAGCCCCCGATGGCCACTGTGCCGCCTAGGACCTCACTCGCGGCGATTGCCCCCTCATGACTCTTCCGACGATACGCGCCACCCGTATCGGGAGCAGACTCACAAGCCGCCACCATCGACGAACGCGGCCGGCTGCACCCCATATGAAGGCATCCACGCGCCCGCGCATCGCGCGAAGACCGTCTGACCGGGTGCGCTCCTCAGCTATCGGCGAATCCAGGCCGACCGTATCCCCGAGCACCGCATCCGCCAGAGCTCGGTATGTCCACGCGCCGGACGCCACTACGTCTTCGTAGGCGCGCGCGACCATCTCGGCACGGCCCTCGTCCGATTTCATCGCGGCGAGCACCTCATGGATGTTCGAGAAGTCCCGAGCCAGCGAGACATAGTGCACCCCCGCCTTGAGCGCGCCGCCGTACTCCCCTTCGACAAGGACCTGACAGGTGCCCGTCATGACCGCCTCGAGATGCCTAGGGCCGAGCAGCCGGTAGTCGAGCTCACCATCCCGCCCCGGGAAGCACGCGGCCTCGATCTCCTCGAACGACGCTGCAGGGTGGTCCGCCCGATAGGCCTGGACGGCCGCGTGTACGCTGCCGTCTCTGTCGAGGATGCTCGAGCCGCCCTCACACCCGATCGTGTACTTGCAGTCGAGCAGGAATTCGAACCACGACTCGCCGAGCAACGCATCACGTGGGTCACTCGAGATGTCGGTCGTGAGCCCGTACCGGGGACTGCGTTCGGCGAACACGCGGCCCACGTCGGACTTGAGGCGCCCGTGACGCCCGAAGTTGGGGTAGACCGCCCAGGAGCGGTAGCCTACGTCGATCCGCCGCTGGAGATTCGTGGCCCGCTGCGCGGTCCGCTCCACGGCCTCCTCGTCGAGGTATCCGGTGAGCACCGTCTGGAACTTCAGCCGGTCTGCCACGTCCGCATAGATCTGGTGCCACTGCGCCTCGGCTGCCGGCGTGAAGGCATGCGTCACTCCCAGCTGCTCGACCACCCGGCACAGACGATCCGTGTAGATGTGCTCGTCATGAGGCACGATGGCCTTCGGGCAGTCAAGGTCGCCGACAAACGACAGCATCGCAAGCTGGCGCTCGTACTCGGCAGCATCCCACCGCACTGCGAGGCATGTGTAGTGGAGGATGACGAGGTCGGGGTTGAGCCGCTTCAGATACCCGGGCACACGCGGCCAGGCGGAGTTCACGTAGTAGCACTCGTGATCCGAGTACCGCTCGAACGCGCAGAGATGGCTCGCATACGTGGATCGCCACATCATGCCGGGGGCACGGTGGTACACGATCAACACACGCGCCACGTCCGGCTCCTGTTCACTCGACGATTCCAATGGGGACACCGGAACACTATAGCCTGACGATGCGGCAGCGTAGGGCACGAAGCAGCGTCCTTGGGCGTGCTGCTGACACTTGGTATGGTGGATTCGGTGGTGATCGTCACCTCCGCGCATACCATGTCCGCTCGGCGCCCTTGAAGGTGGCCTGTGAAAGTCGCTCTTATCTGCCAGCAGCTCGGCGTTCCGACCACGCTTGCGACTACGGCGTTCGTGACGGCGCTGGCCGACGGTTTCGCCCGGATCGGCATGGAGAGCCTGCTTGTCGGCCTTGTGAGAGCGAACTCCGAGTTGCAGCCCGAGTGGGACGGCCGCGCGCTGGAGCCGTTCGCATCGGCGACGCCGTGGCTCGACGCGCGCACGGCGACCAACGCGGATGCGACGGACGCGTCGCAGCGAGGAATCGCCCGCCGTCACTCGAGCGCCGGCTACCGGCATGCCGACTGGTACGACGAGCTGCTGCTCGAACGAGAACTCGAGCGCTTCGCCCATGGCAACGCGCTGCTCCTGATCGTCTACCCGATCTCGACAGACGTGCTTGCCGTCGCATCGCGCATCGCGCGGCGTCGCGGGTGGCTCGTGGTCGTACAGTCGTGCGAGTCGCTGAACGGTAGCTGGATCGACCCCAAGACGCGCGAGAGCTTCCCGACTGCGGTCTTGGAACAAGCCGACGGCGTGTGGGTACTCTCGTCCTACCTCGCTGAGTTCTGGCAGCACCACGGCGTGTCGAGTCACCGCGTCCTCGTCCAGCCCAACGTCGTGCGTGCGAGCGCGTTCGTCGAAACGCCGCTTCCCGGCACGTCATCCGCCGTCTTCCTGGGCAACCTGAGCCATGCGGATGCGGACACCCTGCTCGAGATCGCCGCGGGCGTACGCACCCGGGTGACAGACTTCAGCGTGCGGATCTACGGCGATGCAGCGCCCGAGCGACGGCGCGAGTTCCGAGATCTCATCACCGCTGCAGGGTTGACCGAGGTCGTCTCGCTGGAGCCGCCGGTCTCGCCCGCAGAGGTGACCGCGGTGCTCGGCTCCGCCGATGTGGCGCTCCTTCCACGCGCTGCGGGCGAGTTCTCGCAGGCCGGCTTCCCCAACAAGCTCGGCGAGTATCTTGCGAGCGGACGGCCGGTCGTCGTGTCCGGCGTGGGTGATGTCACGCACTACCTCACCGATCGCGAGAGCGCGATGGTCGTCGCGCCCGGCGACACCCAGGCGTTCGCGGATGCGGTGGTCGACGTGCTCAGCGATGGGGCGCTCGCACATCGGGTGGGAGTAGCGGGAGCCGCCGTCGCGAAGACGCTTCTCGATTCTGCCACGGTTGCAGAGCGCCTGATCGCCTTTGCATCCGGACTGCCGTCGCGCGCCGAGGCTCCGACGCCAGCCGCACCGGACGCCGGTTGGCTCGCCCGCATCGGTATGGTCGCGGGACAGCGGTGGAGAACGATACTCAGGGGCACGCGCAGCAGGATTGGACAGCGACTACGTGCTTTGAGAGCCACGCGCGGCCAGCGGTCCTAGCTACGCCCCGCCCGCCGCTCACGCCGTTCGACCTCGGCGGCCGTCGGTACGTAGGGTCCGGGATCGACCGGCTCGAGTCGGCGCAAACGGCGCATGAGGTTGCGGACCGACGCCGTCACTCTCCACATGCGCTCTTCGCCAAACACGGACACAAGCCCGTCGCGTATCGATTCGCGTAGCGGCCGCGAGCGAAGGTGCCGAAGCTTCCACCAGAACTCCCCGACCCCTCCTTCGAACCACCAGCGCTGAACGGCGAGCCACACGAGCGACCACCGATGGTGGGCGGCGTACCAAAGCGTCAGAAGCCGCGCTGTGACGCCGCGTGCGAGCTGTGCCCAGCCCAACTCGAGCGCTGCGATCACGCGCCACCACAGCTCCTCAAGACGGTAGATGGCCGCACGGCCGTTCATCGCTGCTCGCGATACTGTCTCGAGCGAACCCGCGGCCGCCACGTGCTCGCCTAGTGTCGCGGTGAGGACGGTGTCCGCGAATGCTTTGTACGTCCAGCGACCAGATTCGACGATGTCGTGATACGCGCGCTCGACCATCACTGCGCGCAGCGCATCCTCCCGCACAACCTCGAGCACCTCGTCAACGTCACTGAAGTCCCGCTTGACCGGGATGTAGTGCACGCCCGCCTGAAAGATGCCGCTGTAGTCGCCATCGACCAGCACTTGGCACGTTCGCGTGATGACCGCCTCGAAGTGTCGCGGACCGATGATGCGGTAGTCGAACGTGCCGTCGACGCCGGGGAAGCACGCCGCCTCGATCTCCTCGAAGGAAGTGTCTGGCGATGAAGCCGCCATGCCGGCCGAACACGCCGCATACGAGCCGTCCCAGTCCAGGATGCTCGAACCGCCTTCGACTCCCAGCGTGTACTTGCAGGCGAGCAGGAACTCGAACCAGTTCTTGCCGAGGAATGCGTCTTCTCGGCGTGAGGAGATGTCCGCTGCCACGTCGTGCGCCTGCGCGCGCGACGCGAACACCCGGCCGATGTCGTGCTTCAGCTTGCCGTGGCGCCCGTGGGACGCGCGAATGCTCCACGAGCGATACCCGAGGTCGATGCGACGTTCGTGTCCGTCGGCCCCCCTCGCCGAGTAAGCGGCGACCGTCTTCTCGTCGATGTATCCGGTCAGCACATTGGTGAACGTGATCGCCTCGAAATCGACGTCCGCATAGATCTGGCTCCACTGTGGCTGCGATGCCGGCGTGAAGACATGCGTGACACCGAAGTCGCGGACGACACGGCACAGCAGATCCGGGCGATACTGCTCGTCGTGCGGGATCAGGGCCTTGGGGCACGACAGGTCAGCCAGATGCGCGATGAGCGAGCACGCGCGATCGAACAATTCCTCGCGGGTCCGAACGGCAAGGAACGTGTAGTGGAACACGACCAAGTCCGGTTGATAGGAACGGATGTAGCGCGGCATCCGGTCGAGGGCCACGTTGAGGTACCGGAAGTCGTGCGGACTGTTGCTCTCGAGACTCCGGAGGTGGCTCTGATACGTAGAGCGCCAGTTGCTGGTTGGCTCGCGGTTGTAGATGACGAGAATCCGTGCCATGACTAGCGCCGCCTCGCTCGTCGTGCGCGCTCGGCCTCGCTCGGCACGTACTCGCCCACCTCGAGTGGTGGCTTGCCGGTCAACCGGCGCCCGGCGTTGCGCGTGCCTACCAGGAACCGCCACACGCGCTCCTCGCCGATCGTGAGCACCACCATGTCCCGAAGCTGTTCGCGCGGCGTGGGCGGCTCGTAGGCCGGGAGAGTGAGCTTGTAGTAGGTGTGCGGCCTGAAGACGCGCATGCAGGAGCGCACCACGCGCGTCCACGCGACCGACCTGTCGAGCTTGTTGCGGGGCACCTCCCACCAACTCGCCCCTCGCCCGGTCAGCTGCGCTTCAGGAATGCCGGCGAACGCGTCTGCGAACACACGCTCGGCGAATGCGCGGTACGTCCAGGCGCCGGAGGCGATGATGTCGGCGTAGGCGCGCTCGACCATCTCCTCGCGTGCGGTGTCAGCCCTGACCAGTGCAAGCACTTCGTCGAGGTTGCTGAAGTCACGCTCGATCGGGATGTAGTGAACACCCGCCTCCAGCGCTCCCCCGTACTCTCCGCGCACCAGCACCTGGCACGTTCTTGTGAGCACGGCCTCGAAGTGGCGCGGTCCGAGCAACCGGTAGTCGAACTGGCCGTCCAGCCCCGGGAAGCAGGCCGCTTCAACGTCCTCGAACTCCGCACCCTCGTGCTCTGCCATGTACGCATCCACGCAGGTCGCGATGGTGCCATCGCGATCGAATACGCTCGAGCCGCCCTCGCACCCGATCGTGTACTTGCAGCGCAACAGGAAGTCGAACCAGCTGTCGCCGAGCAACGCATCCGCGGCGTCCTTCGAGATGTCGACGTTGAGACCGTGCTCAGCTGCTCGGGCCTTCACTCGGTCGCCGACCTCGGTCTTCAGGCGCCCGTGACGGCCGTAGAACGGCCACGATGCCCACGCCCGGTAGCCGATGTCGATTGTGCGCTCGTGGGACCGCTCAGCGCGTGCGGCGGTACGGCGGACCGTCTCCTCGTCCACATAGCCCGTCAACACGGTGCGAAACTTCACACGCTCGAAATCGAGGCCCTCGTAGATCATCGGCCACGCGGCCTCGGATGCCGGCGTGAACACGTGCGTAACACCGAACTCCTTCGCCACGCGACAGAGCGCCGCGCTGCACGCCTGCTCGTCATGCGGCACGAGCGCCTTGCCGCACGACCAGTCCTGCATGAAGTCGATCTTGCCGAGCATCATGTCGAAGAGGTCGGGGTAGAGGCGTGCCGCGAGGAACGTGTAGTGGAAGATCACGAAGTCCGGTTCTATGCGCTTGAGATAGCCCGGGACGGACAGCCACGCGGTGTTCACGTACAGGACGCTGTGCTCGCCCGTCGAATCGAAGCTCGTGAGATGGCTCGTGTACGTCGGCCGCCAGTACTTCGAGTACGGGAACCGGTGGTAGACGACGACGACCCGTGCCACGACTACCTGCTTCCCGACTCCGCATTCCAACGCGCCGCAGTGACCGGGTCCGTACGCAGCCACTCAAGGTAGCCAGCGAGCCCCTGTTCGAAGTCGACGCTCGGGACAAACCCGAACGCCTGCCGCGCAGCCTCGACGGTCGCAAGGCTATCGCGGACGTCACCAGGACGCGGGTCGCCGTGGATGATCTCGACCGGTTCAGCGATAAGCTCGGCCATCATCTCCGCGAGACGGTTGATCGAGATGCGCGAGCCGCTGCCCACATTGAACGCTCCGGCGGCGCTGTCCGAGATGCCGGCCAGGTAGTTGGCGCGCGCTACGTCCTGCGCGTGCACGAAGTCGCGGGTCTGCTCGCCGTCGCCGAAGATCGTGACCGGCTCGTGGCGCAGCATCTTCTCGGCGAAGATTGGGATTACGTTGCCGTACGCGTCGTAGCGCTGGCGCACGCCGAACACGTTGAAGTAGCGCAGCGCGACGTTCTTCATGCCGTAGAGCTTGTTGTAGACGAGGCACATCTTCTCCGCCGCAAGCTTGCTCGCGCCGTACGGAGAGTCCGGATCCTGCGGGTGGTCCTCGGCGATGGGAAGCGTCTTGAGTTCACCGAAGATGCCCGCCGAGGAAGATGCGACCACGCGACCGATGCCATGGGTGCGCGCGGCCTCGAGAACACGCAGCGTGCCGATGACGTTGATCTCGGAGTCGCGCACGGGGTTGTCGATGGAGCGGGTGTTCCCGACGCTCGCCGCCAAGTGGAAAATCACGCCGCAACCGGCTGCCGCACGCTCCGCAGCGCCTTCGGCTGAGACATCGCCGTCAACGAACTCGGCGTCGTCACGCAGGTTCTCGGCATAGCCGCTCGAGAGGTCATCGAGGATCACGACGTCGTGCCCCTCGCCGATCAGCAACTCGACGAGGTTGCTGCCAATGAACCCGGCTCCGCCGGTAACAAGTGCTTTCACTGAAGGACTCCGCTCACGCAGTTGGTCATCTCACGGGACAGATTGGTATCTTAGCCGAATGTGGAGTCGGCTGTTTCGGGACCGACCCTGACCAGAGGATGCCTTGATGCGATATGCGATCGTCACCACTGCCGCCGGAGCACCAGGGACCCTTGCATCCACGGCCTTCATTGGAGCGCTGCTCGACGGATTCAGCCATCTTGGCACTCCGGCATGCGTGGTCGGCCTCACTGCGGAGCCCTCAGCATGGTCTGACGATGCGATGGCGCCGTTTGACACACTCACGCCATGGCTGGCGCTGAGCGAGCCTGCTTCTGACGAGTGGGCAGAGGCCGCGACACGCGGAATCCTGGACGATGGCGCCGCGAGGGGCCGGTCACTGTCAGCCAGAGCGGATGACTGGTTTCTCGAGTTGAAGCTTGAGACGGCGCTTCGGGATTTCGCGGCAGGGGACGGCCTTGCGCTCCTCGTGTACCCGCGCTCGTACCGGCTCTTGGAGCTGATGCTGGGAATCGCACGCCGCAATGAATGGCGCACCGTGGTGTTCTCCACCGAGGCGCTCACGGACGCCCAGATCGATCCGGCGACGCGAGATGATTACATCCGCCGGGTGGTAGGCGAGGTCGATGGGGTCTGGGCCCTCTCGGACCACTTGAAGCGGTACTGGATACGCGCCGGAGTGTCGTCCGATCGTATCACGGTCAACCCGCCTGCAGTCCGGGAGGACTGGTTTGAGCCTGTGGCGTCGGTCCTAAGTGCGGATACGGCACTGTACGTCGGCAACCTTCTGCACAAAGAAGTGGACTATCTGCTCGATATCGCGGCCATCGTCCACGGCAGGACCGGCGCGTTCCACTTGGAGATTCGTGGCGACGCGACGGCCGATCGCCGTGCCGCGCTCGAGCGTCAGATCGTCGACCGTGAGCTGACAACAACGGTATCCCTGCTCCCTGCAGTGCCCGCCTACGCGCTCCCCCGCATCTTGCAGGAGGCTGCCGTGTTGGTCCTGCCCAGATCGCGCGGGGAGTTCTCATCGGCAGGCTTCCCGAACAAGCTCGGTGAGTACCTCTCAAGCGGACGTCCGGTCGTGACCACAAGCGTCGGCGACATCCCGCGATATCTCGAGGACGGCGTAAGCGCACGTTTGGTCGAGCCAGATGACTGTGTGGCGTTCGCGGATGCACTCGTGGCGGTCCTCGCCGATGCAGACGCCGCGCGGGCACTGGGTGAGGCTGGCCGCGCGGTCGCCCGCGAGAACATGTCGTCCTCGAGCGTCGCCCGCAAGATACAGACGCTCGTGCGCTCGTTGCCGCCGCTCGCTGCACCTCAGCCGCCTGACGCAGCGAGGCTCACAAAGCGGGAGGCGATTGCCGCGCAGCCGGGACTCGATGACGTCTCGGCCGCAGAGCCGGATGCCCTTCCCGCTTCGGACGAACCGCCGAGCGTTGCCGGCCTCAGCGCGGGCACTCTCCGTGACCGCTTAGGTGGCCCATGGCGGCGAGCGCTGGCGTTCCTGCGCAGACCGTCTCGCTAGGCACGCCGAGACGACCCCGCGTCAGCGCTCGCTATTCGCGTCGTCCAGCAGGCCTGCAATGATCGACTGCAGTTGACCGACCACAGTCTCCGGTGAGACGTCGTTCAGTCGCGCGCGGGCACGTGACGCCATCGCAATGGCGGCATCCGGATCCCAGACAACCTGAAGGATCGCCTCGGCGATCGCCGCCCCGTCACGTTGCGGAACGACGAGTCCGCTACGATTCCCCTCGATGAGTCGCTCAATGAGCTCAGAGGTCTTGGTCGCAATGACAGGGCATTCTGCGGCGACGGCTGCAACGAGCGCGGCCGGAATACCGGACCCCCAGCCAACCGCAGGGTGTACGTACGCGGACGCACGCGGCAGCACGCGAGCAAGATCCGCGTGGCCCTCGGTTACGAGTACCGCCTCGCTCAGGCCGTGTCGCCTGATGGCCGCACGGATGGAGTCCAGTGACTCACCCGCCCCGGTCACTACACCCCGCACGTCGGCACTGTCGCGGACAGACAGCATCGCCTGCATGAGGTACTCGAACCCGTCCAGGGAGCCAGGGCCTATCTCATGCACCACGAAAGCTCCCGGCGAGGTCATCCATTCCTCGACCAAAGCGGTGTCCGGCGCCGGCGGAATGCACGGCAGAGATTCGATCGGGTCCGGAAGAACGACCGTCCTCGCCCTGTCGACTCCAAGACGTGACACCAGGTCCGCGGCGAATGACTCCGTCGGCACCAGCACTCGGTCGACGCTGCGCCAGTGATCCAGCATGAGCGAGCCGTAGACATCTGTCGCACCATCCACCGCGACGTACTGGCCCAGCCGAGCATTGGTGGCAAGGATGGTGGCCGCGCCAGGCAGGTACAGGTCTGCGGCCACTCCGGCGACGACGGATGGGATGAGGCCGCGCGCCAAGACGACGTCAGCATCCAAGGACTTGGCGATACGGCCGAGAGATCGCGCACGCGCCAGCATCCAGCGGTACTCATCGACCTGGTCCTCTGGCACGCGAGCTGGGACCACGGTGTTCGCAACAGAGGCATATTCGAGATCAGGCTGGAGGAGGATCTGACGTAGCCCGCCAAACGTCTCCAAGGCATCTGGCCCATCGAACACCCGGACCAAGGTGATGTCGAACAGGCCCCGATCCAGTGAGTTCAGCACTGCGCGAGTACCCGAGCCTACCGACTCATCGTCGAGGCTGGATATGAGCACAACCACCTGGGTCTTGCCCGAGAGGCGCTGCGGCAACCAGGAGTAGCAGCCGAGCCCGGAGCCGGCATGGGCTGCCCTGAAGAACCGCGATCTGACGGCGGCAAGTATCCTACGCGCCCTCGTAGCCAAGTGGAGTGTGCGCGGAGACTCGTCTACACGCGGACCCGGGCTCTCCTGCCCCAAACCAGCTTCCGCGAGATCCTCTTGGGCGACATCCGGTTGAGACGGAGCGCGCTGACTGAGTTCTGCAGGTGACGTCTGCTCGGGCTCGGGTTCCGTCAGCACCGACGCACGCCCGTTCCGCGGACAATCGGCCGCAGTCCGGGCGACGCTCTCGAGGAGTTGTCCGTTCTCCTCGATGATCACTTCGATATCGAATTCGTGCGCCCGTGCTGCGCCCGCCGCGCTCAGCTGTGTTCGGCGCTGCTCGTCCCCGAGTAGCGCCTCGATGGCGTCTGCAAGCGCGTCAGAATCCTCGCTGGGTACGATGACACCGCACTCCCCGTCCAGCAGTAGCTCCCGTACGGCTCCACCTGCGATGTCTGTGGCTATGACCGGACATCCGCACGCCATGGCTTCGATGAGTACCGTCGGTAGGCCCTCGGACAGCGAGGGCAAGACGAACACCGAAGCCCGTGACATGAAGCGGAACGGATTGGCCTGCGAGCCGACGAACGCGATCGCGTCGTCGATCCCAAGGTGCTTCGCGAGTGCCGCCAGATAGCCCCGCTGGCTGCCGTCGCCCACGAGTACGCACCGCACACGAGTCTTGCCGAGTACGCGGGCAAGCGCAGCGAACAGAGTATCGAGGCCCTTCACGCGTTCGAGTCGACCGACGAACACGATCGTGGGCACCCCGTCGTCCCAGTCGACCTCGGTTGCGGCCTCTTGCGCCATCCGACTGACGCCCGCGACGTCGACGGCGTTCTTCATGACGACGACCCGGTCCGGATCGATGTCGAAGTTCTCAACCAAGTCGGCCTTGATTGCGCTGGAAACGGCCACAACGCGATCGACGCTATTGAAATGTGCCTTCAGCAATGAGCCCATTGATCTCTCACCACCATCAGGCCCGAACGCCACCGAGGGCGGTGCATCTACGCGACAGATGAACCGCGTCTCAGGTCCGAACTCCGCAGCTGCAGTCGCCGCCAAGACCGAAGTCCATTCTGGAGACGCGAATACCACGTGCGGCTCCAGCCGACGAATCGCGGCGACGATTCGCCCCACCGAGTCGCCAATCCACCCATCCACCGCAAGCGACTGGGTGACAGGAGATGTGAGACTGGCGGGGTTCTCGACGGCAATCGAGTGCACGGTTACGTCGGCCGGGATTTCGTACTCGGGTGGCGAGTCGTCCTTCGTCGCCAACATGGGCAAGAAGCGCCGACGGTCCAGACGTTCCAAGAGCGCGGCGATGAAGCTCTGCGAACCGCCGCGACTCATTGCCGAGGTCAGCATGAGAACGCGAACCCGATCATCGGGCCCCGCGGCAGACTCTGAGTCCTCTGGCGGGTGCATTGTTCCGTCGGCTCGTGCGGCTGACTCCAGCACGTTTGTGTACTGGGCCATGACGGTCGAGAGCTCGAATCGGGCGACACGCTCGTACGCACAGCTCGCGCTGTTCTCGGCCAGACTGGGCTCGGTCAGGTAGGTAAGAATCGCCTCCGCCAGCGCCGCCGGGTCCTGTCGCGGGACGATCAGACCGCACTCACCCAGAACCTCGCGCGTGCTCCCGCCTTCAACATCCGTTGCGATCACAGGACACTGACACACCATCGCCTCTACCAACACGTTGCTCATGCCTTCAGACAGCGACGGCAGCACCAGCATCCGGGCCCTCGCCATGTACTTGAATGGGTTGAGCCGATTGCCGATCAGACTCACGCGATCGGACAGTCCGAGATGACGCACCAAGGCTTCGAGATACCCTCGCTGCGTTCCCTCGCCGATCAGCACGCAGCGTACATCCGCGTGCTCAAGCACCAGTACCAGGGCGCGGAGCAGGTACTCGATCCCTTTGACACGCTCGAGACGACCGACGAACAACACGACCGGGACATCGCCGGCGAACTCAGGTTCATCGATCGCCTCATCGAGCATCGTCTCGATTCGAGACACGTTGGCCGGATTCGGTATGACGGTCATGCGATCGGAACGAACCCCGAACGCCCGTTGAAGGTCTTCGGCGACGCCAGTCGACACGGCAACGATGCCGGCAGCCTCGTTGAAATGCTGTGTAATCAGGTGCGAGAAGAGGTCGCGAGTCGGGCTGTCTTGAAGCCACGCGGAGGGTGGGGCATCTCCCCGATTCACGAGCTTGGTGCCGGCGGGAAACCCTGCCGAGGCAACCCCGGCCATGATGGAAGCCCACACGGGCGACGAGATCACGATGTCGGGCCGCCGCTCCCGGACGAGCTCTGCGAGCTTGGCGGCATGCGTCTCCATCCACAAGATCGAGCCGGCGTGCTCTACTGCGAGACGTTGTGGCACGTCGAGCGACAGATCGGTCGATGCAGGTGGCCTCTCGGCAAGTACGTGCAGCGGCACGTCGTCCGGAAGCGTGTATTCCACCGGCCCGTCGAAGATGGTGAACTCAGCGGAGAACTTCGATCTGTCCAAATTCTCGACCAGAAGCGATAGCACGCGTTCCGCGCCGCCCTTGCCGAGCGACGCGGCCAGGGCCATCACCCTGATTCGCCCGTCCCCCTCGCTCATTGCGAGAAACTGGCCTGGTGGTAGGCCTCGGCGACCTCATCGGCACCGCCCACCATCTTCACCTCGCCGCGCTCGAGCCACATCGCGCGCTGGCAGATCGACCGCATCAGCTCGCTGTTGTGTGTCACGAGGATGACGGTCGTGCCGTGCCGGCAGAAGTCAATCATGCGTTCTTGACTCTTCCGCTGAAACGCCTCATCGCCAACCCCTAGGATCTCGTCGACGATGAGGATGTCGGGCTGCACGTCGGTCGCGATCGAGAAGCCGAGACGGGCCACCATACCGGTGGAGTAGGTGCGCAGCGGCGAGTCGATGAACTCCCACAGTTCGGCGAAGTCGACGATCCGGTCGAACTTGGATGCCATCTCAGCGCGGCTGAATCCCAGAAGTGAGCCGTAGAGGAAGATGTTCTCTCGACCGGTGAGCTCCATGTGGAAACCGGCGCCTGTCTCAAGAAGCGGCGCCACGTGCCCGCGCACCCACACGCGACCGCGATTGGGCCGCAGCACCTTGGCGATGATCTTCAGCATCGTGCTCTTGCCAGCGCCGTTGCGCCCGACAATGCCGAACACCTCGCCCTCGCGCAGCTCCATGTTCACGTCTTTGAGCGCCCAGAACTCCTCGATCATGAGCTCGCGCTTGAAGCGTCGAATCGCATACTCCTTGATGGAGGTGATTCGCTCCTTGGTCAGCTTGTAGACCACCGAGACGTTCTCAAGCCGCAGCGTCACCTCACCCGGCGGACTCGCAGGGGTGAAGAGACGCTCGAGCTCCTTCGGGGACTCGGAGCCGTCTCCTGGGATCTGCTCGACTGTGGCCGTATCGTCAGATGCGGTAGGCAAGCTCGTCCGCCTTTCGAGTGAATACGAACCAGCCGATCAAGAGCGTCCCGATCCCGAAGAAGGCGGCGGTCGCTATGTGGGCAAACGACGGCCAGTTGCCGTAGTAGATCGGATCTCTGAACAGCAACACGAGGTGATACATGGGGTTGAGGTTGAAGAACCACCACCGGTAGCTCTCGGGGATGATGTCGTACGGGTAGAAGATGGCCGACATGTAGAGCCACGCGGTCATCAAGATGGCGTAGATGTCGAGCACGTCGGGAAACATCGCGACCACGCTCGAGAGCATCAGCCCCATTCCCAGCGAAAACGCCCCGAGCAGCAGCATCGACAGCGGCAGCACGAGCAGGCATGGCTTGAAGGCCGCGCCTGCCACAACCATCACCACCGCGAGCGGGATCAGCGAGAGGACGAAGTTCACGGTCGCCGCGCCCAGCGCCGTGAACGCGAAGATGGTCCGTGGCAGGTAGACCTTGTGAATGAGGCTGTGCGACCAGAGCAGGGTCTGAGGAGCCGCGGTTGACGTCTGTTGGAACATCGCCCACGTGATCAATCCCGTCAGCACGTAGACGGGATACATCGCCGTCTGGTGGAACAGCTGCGAGAACACGATGGTCATGATGATCATCGTGCCGAGCGGGTTGAGCATCGTCCAGATCACGCCGAGGAACGAGCGCTTGTAGCGGGTCACGACGTCGCGCTTGGTGAACTCCCACACGAGCTGGCGATAGCGCCAGATCTCGAGGAACTCCTCGACCGCCGGCGCCGGGCGCGCTGCTGAGTCGTAGACCGCAGATGCCTTCATCGGGCCGCTCCGACCATCGCCTCGACGGTGCGGTGCACGCCCTCCTCGAACTCCACGCTCGGCTCGAAGCCAAGCGTCGCGCGGCACAACGAGATGTCCGCATACGAGTCGTGGATGTCGCCGACGCGTTCCGGCGCGAAGTCACATTCGATCGGCGCTCCGAGCGCGCGCCCTATCACGTCGATGAGGTCGAGCAGCGAGTGCGACTGTCCGCATGCGAGGTTCATCGCCAGTCCGGAAGCGTCAGGGGCGGTCGTCGCGGCAATCGTACCGTCGACCACGTTCTTCACGAACGTGAAGTCGCGCGTCTGGCTGCCGTCGCCGTTCACCGTGGGCTTGCCGCCTCCATGGGCGATGTCGATGAACTTGGGGATCACCGCGCTGTACTGCGAGTACGGGTTCTGGCGCGGGCCGAAGACGTTGAAGTAGCGCAGCGCGACGGTCTCAAGCCCATAGACCTCGCTGAACGCCATGCAGTAGCGCTCGGCGGCGAGCTTCGACACGCCGTAGGGCGAGATCGGGAGCAGCAGCATGTCCTCGCGCTTGGGCAGGCCCGGATTCGCGCCGTACACCGACGACGAAGATGCGATGACAACGCGCTTGGCGCCCTCGTCGCGCGCCGCGAGCAGCACGTTCAGCGTGCCCGTCGTGTTGACCTGGTGCGTCGTCAGTGGATCCTGCACCGAGCGTGGCACGGAGGGCAGCGCCGCGAGGTGGATGACGTAGTCGGCACCTTTCGCGGCGTTGTGGACCCGCTCGTAGCTTTGGATATCGCCCTCGATGAGGTCGATGTCACCGGCGACGTGCGCGATGTTCTCTCGGCGACCGGTGGCGAAGTTGTCGATGACCCGCACGCGGTGTCCCTGTGCGAGCAGCTCGTCGACGATGTGCGAGCCGATGAACCCGGCTCCGCCCGTGACGAGATAGGTGCTTGGCATTCGTGCGCTCCTCGAGGGGATGTCGATGATCTGACGCAAGGAAGCCTACCACGACCGAGGCTTTGCGAGGCCGCAGTCCGACCGATTCTCGGCCTGCTAGCCGCCCGTCAACTCGCGGTAGATCGCTTCGTACGCCGAGACGCTCGCCTCGATCGAGAACTCCGCCTCCGCTCGTCTCGCCGCAGCGGCCCCCATCGCAGCGCGACGGCTTGGGTCGGCGGCAGACTCGAGCAGCGCGCGGCCGAGCGAGGCGGGATCGTGGGGTTCCACCAGCCAGCCCGTGGGCTCGCATCCGGCTGCCTGCGGCTCGCCGGCACACACGGCCTCGGGGATGCCGCCGACGCCGCTCGCCACCACCGGCAACCCGGCTGCCATCGCCTCGACGACCGCGTTGGGCAGACCCTCGTGGTGCGAGGGGTGCACGAACACGTCCGCAGCGTGCAGCAGCGACACGATCTCGTCCAACTCACCGAGAAACGCGATCTGCTCGGCCAGGCCCACCTCCTCGACGCGCGTGCCGAAGGCGGAGAGGTTGCCGGACTCGTCTCGGCCGGCGACGAGCAACCGCCAGCCTGCAGGAAGCTCGTCGCGTACGAGCGCACACGCCTCGATGAGGTCGCCGTGGCCCTTGTACGCGTGCAGGTTGCCGATCGCAGCCATCACGAACGCCTCCCGCTCGACGCCGAGCGCGGCCCGCGCCGCCGCGCGGCTTCCGGCGCTGGGAGCGAGCGCCGTGGTGTCGACGCCGTTGTGCACGAGGCGCAGCTTGCACGGATCGACGCCCTCCTCGGCGAGTTCGGCGAGGATCGGCTTCGCATTGCCGATCGCGATGTCGACCCGGCGGTGCATCAGCGTGCGCTCGAGCCACGCGATCGCGGGAACGCGGTCGCGGTAGAAGTTCAGCGACAGCCGGCTCATCACCCGCTTGGCGCGACGATGCCAGACCAGGCAGGCGACCATGCCGTACACGTAGGAGTGCGGTAGGAAGAAGTGGGCGACGTCCACACGCTCGGCGGCAAGCGTCCTGCCGAGCCAGCGCTGGACGCGAAGCATGCGCCCTGCCTCGCCCACCGCACGACCAAGACCACCGCGCACGCCGCGGACTTCACTCGCATTGTGAGGGCGCGCCACCACGCGGATCCCCTGCCGCTCCAGCTCGGAGGCGAGCGGGCCGGGCGATGCAAAGCACACCACCACGACGTCGAACTCGTCGCGGTTCAGGCGCGGGAAGTTGCGTACGATGTCGAGCTCGGCGCCGCCCACTTCAAGCGTGCCGATGACGACCGCGACCTTGGTGCGACGCGCGCCGCCTCCCGATCCGTCCGTCATCACGGTGTCACCCCCTGCTGGCCGAGCGTGCGCTCGACGTCGGCGATCCGTGCATCGGATGGGAAGCGCTCCTTGAGCTTGGCGATCGCGGCCCGCGCCTTCTCCGTCTGGCCGCCGGCGTCCAGGCACCGCGCGTAGAGCAGGCCGTTCTCGGGGTTGTAGGGATCCGCGTCCCAGAGCGGTTCCAGCACGGCGATGGCGCCCTCGAAGTCCCCGAGCATCGCGAGGGCCGTGGCGGCCGTGTTCGATGCCAGCGGATTGCCCGGATTGAGCCTGAGCGCAGACCGCGCGGCCTCGAGCCCGCGCGTCGTCATCTCGGGGCCGAGGTAGGCTCCCGCGTCTACGAGGAACCCAGCCTGGTTGATCCGCGCGAAGAGGTTCCACGGGTCCGTGGCGACCACCTGCGCAAGTCGCTCCTCGGCGGCCTGCGCCGCGGCGATGGCGCCGGGTGACCCGCTCTGGAGCGCGCTGAGAGCGCTGGCGGCAGCGACTCCTGCCGCCACTCGCCGGGGCTCGCCGTACCACGGCGCGACGCGAGCGGCCTCGTCGAGCGCGCCGATGCGGTCCGCGGCGTTGTGGGATCGAGCCATCATCACGTCCGCCGCCGCGTAGCCCACGCCGACGATCGCCACGAAGAGGCCGATGGCGACGGCCAGCACGCTCGCGCCGAGTGCGATCCCCCGACGGAGCTCGACCGGCCGGGCGCCCGCCGCCGAGAGTACGCCGAGACTGAGGAACAGCATGACCACCATGGTCACCGAGTTGACGGTGAAGAGGAGCGTGATGCCCAGCGCAAGTACCGCCGCCCACCAGCCGGCGTACAAGCGCTGACCCTCGCTCAGGTCATCGACGAATGCCCGCTCACGGGCGACCCAGAGTGCGCGCCCCACCATCCAGATCAGTACGAGCACCGCCGGGACGCCCAGCGTGGCGGCGACGAGCAGGAACACGTTGTGCGGGTCGGTGACGACGGTGTTGGACTCCACGACCCTGATCCACGAGGGCGAACGGACTCCGTACCAGGCGAGCACGTACGCGTCGGGACCGGTTCCGAAGAACGGACGCGACGCGATGACGCGCAGCGCGTCGCTCCACATGATCAGCCGACCGCCCCCGGCGCTGACGCTCCCCTGGGTGAGGTCGGCGAAGCGCACCGCCACGTTCTTGAAGTTCATCGCGAACCAGATCAGCGACACACCGCCCGTAGCGAGCAACGCGACGTCGAGCCGCCTTCCCAGGTGATCTCGTGCCTCGCGATACGACGAGATCCCGAAGACGACGAGGCCCACGAACGCCCCGATCCACGCCCCCCGTGTGCCGGTGAGGAACAGGCACACGAGCATGATCAGGAATCCCAGGAACGCGACCACCTGACGCAGGACGTGCTTCTCGGAGAGCGCGAGAGCGGCGGCCACGATGAGCGGGACGACGAGATAGGACCCCACGTAGTCCGAGTTGCCCAGAAGCGAGCCGATCCTCAAGCCGGAGTAGTAGTACTTCACGTCGAATCGCAGCGGGTCGACGCCCAGCGCCTGCATCACGCCTACGACACCGACGAGTGCCCCTCCGGCGAACACCGCCCACGACAGGCCGCGCGTGCGCTCGACGCGCGATATCACCTGCACGGTCAACGCATACAGTGCCAGACCAGCGAGAAGCACGGGCAGCCCGGCGGTGTTCGTCTGAGTCCCGAACAGCGAGCCGCGCGGATCGAGGCCGAGACCCGTCGACACGATCGACAGGGCTCCCAGTGCGAGCGCCGCCCACCCGAGTGGCACCGAGCGAACCTCGATCCGTCCGGTCATCACCCCGACGGCCCACGCCGTCAGCGCCACGAGCATGAGCAGCCCGAAGGCGGCCAACTTCTCGTAGGTGCACGGGTAGTACGCGAGCGCCGGCGCGTCGACGAAGGGCACCTTCGCCACGATCGTGGGCACCACGAACACGATGGCGAGCACGGAGTAGTAGGCGATACGCTCGGCCAACGGGGGCTGCGCATGCGTGATCGTCGGCCGCTTGGCCATCCTTCAGTCAGCTCCTCGAAGCGACCGCGACGCTAGACCCGCTCGAGCCACTCCTCGTATTCCGGCTCCTCGCCCTTGACCACGCGGAAGAACTTCTCCTGGAGTGCGAGCGTCACGGGACCGGCCGGGCCGATCACGCGGTGATCGACGGAGCGTACCGGGGTGACCTCGGCCGCCGAGCCGGTCATGAAGATCTCATCGGCGACGTAGAGGTCGGTGCGCACGAGGGACTCCTCGATGACGTCGAAGTCCATGTCGACTGCGAGTTGCATGATCGAGTCGCGTGTGATGCCTTCGAGGATGCCGTCCGAGACAGGCGGGGTCGAGATGACGCCGTCACGCACGACGAAGATGTTCTCGCCGGTGCCTTCGCACACGTATCCCGCCTCGTTGAGCATGATCGCCTCGACGTAACCGTGCTGGTTGGCCTCGATGCGCGCGAGGCTTGAGTTGAGGTAGTTGGCGGTCGCCTTGATGGCGGGCGGGCTCGCGTTGACGCCGCGCTGGCGCCACGAGCTGATGCCAGCGTCCACGCCCTCGCGCAGCGCCTCCTCCCCCATGTACGCGCCCCACGGCCAGCATGCGATCGTGACGTTGACGGGCGCAGGCAGCGGGTCGAGACCCATCACGCCGTAGCCGCGAAACGCGATCGGGCGGATGTAGCAGGCCGGCAGCTTGTTGACGCGGATGGTCTCCTTGACCGCCTCCACCATCTCCTCGACGGAGTAGCCGAGGTCCATGAAGAGCATCTTGGCGGAACGCTCGAAGCGCTCCATGTGCTCGGTAAGGCGGAAGACGGCGGGGCCGTCAGGCGTCTCGTAGCAGCGGATACCCTCGAATACGCCGGAACCGTAGTGCAGGGCGTGCGTCAGGACGTGTACCTGCGCCTTGTCCCAATCGACAAGCTCGCCGTCCATCCAGATCTTGTCCACAGTAGGCAACGACATTCTGCGCACCCCTCTCGGTTCCGGCTGAGATGTGAGGTACCAGTGTACCCGAGGAGATCGAGGTACGGGGCCGTGCTGTCAGCGGAATTTCGCTAGGGCGCGGTGGGCGACTCGATCTGGCTCCGCACCTGCGCGATGGCATTGTCGCCGGGGAAGCGCACCTCGAGCACGGCGAGCGCGTCGAGCGCCCGATCCCGCTCGCCTGTTGCCGCGAGTGCCTGGACGTAGACCAGCCCGGGGTCGATCAGCTTCCGGTCGACGTCCCAGAGTCCCTCGAGCGTGGCAGCCGCACCCGCGGCATCCCCCAGCCGCAGCTGCGCGAGCGCGAGCTTGCCGGCTGCGCGCGGGTCTGACGGACTCAGCGCGAGCACGCGCTCCCCCGCCGTCACGGCACGCCGCGAGGCGTCGCCCGAACTGTCGAACTCGCCGAGCATCGTGAGGAACGACGCGTACGCCGAGGCATAGCGAGGGTCGGCGGGATCGTACGCCGCCAGCTGCCTGAGGCCCTCCTCGGCTGCTCCTACACGCTCCACCGAGACGGTCGCGCCGGACTCCAGTTCGGTGCGGACCGCCTCGGCGCGCGCTGTCGCGGCCAGCAGGCGCGGCTCGCCGTACCAGGGAGCGATCCGCGAGATCTGCTCGAAGCGCGAAACCGGGTCCACCCCGCTCGAAGCCGAGTGGATCATCGCGTCTGCGGCGAACGACAACGTCCCGACGGCGGCGCCCACGACGGCGAGCAGCACCGCTGCGGCTGCGATCGCGACGCGAACCGTGCGCGAGAACTCGGTGTCCTTCGCCCGCGTGGTCATCAGCATCCCGAGCGCGACAAACGTCACCACGAGCATCGTGATGGTGTTGACCGTGAACGGCAGCGTGACCGCAAGCCCTATCGACGCCGCCCACCAGCCCGCATACAGCTGCCGGTCGGCGTCGTCGCGCGCGCGGAGCGCCGGCGCTGCCGAGACCCACAGCCCTCGTACGAACAGCGCGATCGCTACGAGCGTCGCGGGGACGCCGAGCGTGGCAGCGAACTGCAGGATCATGTTGTGCGCATCGTGCACCACGAGGTCGGTGCCGTTGAGCCGCACCCACTCGACGCTGCGAACGCCAAACCACCCGAGCCGATACGCATCGGGGCCGAACCCGAATAGCGGCCGCTCGGCAACCATACGCAGCGCGTCGGCCCACAAGGGGATGCGCCCGCCACCCGCCTCGGCCAGGTTCGAGAGGTCCGCGAACCGCGTCGCGATGCTACGCGCGTTGAGCGCGGCGAGTACCACGCCGGCCGCGAGCGCAACACCTCCGGCGAGGTAGACGTTGCGCGAGACCTTGCCGCCCCGCGAGAGCACGATTGCGAGCGCGATCATGCCCGCGAGCGCACCGAGCCAAGCACCGCGCGTTCCCGTCGCGACCAGACAGCCGAGAATCGCTAAGAACGCGAGGCCGCCGAGCATGCGCAGGCGCGGCGTACTGGCGCGCGCGCCGAGCGAACCCGCGATGACGAGCGGAAGCACGAGGTAGGCGCCGGCCATGTCGGAGTTGCCAAGCAACGATCCCACGCGCAGCCAGCCGTAGTTGTACTGCAGCCCCAGGCGCAACGGGTCGAAGCCGGCCCACTGCAACAGACCGACCGCCGAGACAAGCGTCGCGCCGGCGACCACCGACCACGACATCGCCCGGAACCGGGCAGGCGTGGAGACGAGTTGTACCAGCAGGAAGTAGACAGCCGCGCACAGCAGCATCACGAACAGTCCCGCAGCCTGATACACGCTGCCGAAGAACCCGGTGATCGGCGAGACACCTACAACCGTCGAGACTGCGGACAGTCCGAGGAACGCGGCGAGGAGCCACCCGAGCGGCAACGCCCGCACCTTGACGCGCCCGGTCAGCATCGCCACCGTCCACGCTATGAGCGCGACAGCGACGAGCACGGCGAGCGCAAGCAGCTTGGGGTAGACGGTCGGCCTGAGCGTGAACGCGGGCGCAGTCGTGAACGGCAGCTTCGCGAGCGCGACGGGCACCGCCGCCGGTATCGCGAGCAGCGCCCACCACGCGATGCGCTCGGCGATGCTCGGAGGTATCGCCGGGGCCGGTGCCTGCTTCTCTGTCTGCGCGCTCAACAACGCTCCTCGACCCTTGTCGGACGACCGCGAACGGCTTCCAGTCTATCCGAGCATCCCGCGCCGCGAGCAATCGCGACCCGACGCACTCCCCGGCCGAATGCGATAATCGGCGGCATGAACCCACGACGGATCGTCGCCGGCATCGTCATCGCTGCACTCGCAAGCGTACTCGTATACGCGGCGCTCGCGTTCCTGACCGACGCCGGCGAAATGGCCGCGGCGCTGCGCGCGTTCCCACTGCAGGTCTTCGTGGGCATGCTCGCACTGAATGCGGTCAGCTTCACGTTGCGCGGCATCCGCTGGGGCGCCCTCATGCGCGCGATCGGCTACCCCGTTTCGACCAAAGACGCGCTCTACCTGCACTTCTCAGGGCAGACCATGGCGGTGACGCCCGGCCGCGTTGGCGAGGTGCTCAAACCGTGGTTGGCCAGCAATGTCGCGGGCATGCCGATGACCCGTGGCATTGCGCTGGTCTTCTCCGAGCGACTCGCCGACCTCATCGCTGTCTGCTTCCTGTCGCTTGGTGGGCTGTGGACCATCGGCGGCAACATGTGGGCCCTCGTGATGGCGCTGGGCGTGATCGTCGCAGGTACCGCGGTCGCGAGTTCCCGGCGGTTCCACGAGGTCGCCTTGAAGTTCATCGAGGGTCGGGAGTGGGCGAAGCGGCATCACGCCTCAGCGAGCGCGATCTCGTCGACGATCCAACGTGCGCTCACCTGGCGCACGATGGCGTGGTCGGTGCCAGCATCAGTCGTCGCGTGGGGTCTTGAAGGACTCGGGTTCGCGTGGTGCCTCCACACCGTCGGCTTCACGAAGTTCGGGGTGCTCGGTGCCATCTCGGTGCACGCTGTCTCGGCGATAGTGGGTGCATTCACGTTCCTGCCTGGCGGCATCGGTCTCACAGAGGCCTCGATGGTCGGCATCCTCGTCGCTGCAGGAATGCCAGGCGCAAGCGCGTCTGCCGCGACGATGATTCAGCGCCTCGCAACACTGTGGTGGAGTGTGGGACTGGGCTGGATCGCCCTGGCGAGTCGGCCTTCGCTGTTCCGTCAGCTGCTTGCTGCTCCGGACGCATCTGACCTGGATGGCTGACCTGCCGGAGCATGGTGCTAGAGTGGTTCGCGTCGCACGTGCGCGACGTGAGATGACACCGTACGAGAGGGCTCTCCCATGATCGATCTGGCTACCAAGCGCGTCATGGTCACCGGTGGTGGCGGGTTCCTCGGCTCGTTCGTGCTCGAGGCGCTTGCCGCCCGCGGCTGCACCGAGGTGTTCGCGCCCCGCAAGTCCGACTTCGACCTCACGCGCGAGTGCGACATCGTGGCCGCGCTCGGCGCCGGCCGACCCGACGTCATCATCCACCTCGCGGCGGTCGTCGGCGGCATCGGCGCCAACATGCTCGAGCCGGGACGCTTCTTCTACGAGAACGCGATGATGGGCATCCAGCTCATCGAGCAGGCGCGTCTCGCGGGCGTGAGCAAGTTCGTGTGCCTCGGCACCGTGTGCGCGTATCCCAAGTTCACGCCCATCCCCTTCCACGAAGACGACCTGTGGAACGGCTACCCCGAGGAGACCAACGCGCCCTACGGCATCGCGAAGAAGGCGCTCCTCGTGCAGCTGCAGAGCTACCGCCAGCAGTACGGCATGGACGGCGTCTTCCTGCTGCCGGTCAACCTCTACGGCCCGCGTGACAACTTCGACCCGGTCACGAGCCACGTGATCCCCGCGATCATCCGCAAGTGCGTCGAGGCGCGTGACGCGGGCGCGGACCACATCACGCTGTGGGGCACGGGGAACGCGAGCCGCGAGTTCCTCTACGCCGCCGACGCCGCCGAGGCGATCGTGCTTGCCACCGAGCGCTACGACGAGCCCGAGCCCATCAACGTCGGCGCCGGCTTCGAGATCACCATCCGTGACCTCGCCGAGAAGATCGCCGCGCTCACCGGCTTTGCCGGCGAGCTAGTGTGGGACGCGACCAAGCCCGACGGCCAGCCGCGCCGCAAGCTCGACACGAGCCGCGCGAAGGACCGCTTCGGCTTCGAGGCGACCACTGGCTTCGACGAAGGCCTGCGCGCGACGATCGACTGGTTCGAAGCGCAGTCCTGAGTCCGGCTCGGCGGGCTATACTCAGCTCATGAGCAGATTCGAGCAGCTATCCCACGCCATGACGCGCTTGAGCCAGCGCGTCTTCCCGGACAAGTCCGAGGCGCCCGCGACCATCGAGTTCAAGCGCCCGGGACGGCCGCGCTCGCTCGTCACTCGTGATCCGGAATCGGTGATCTGGCTGCGCCGCAAGGTGCTCAAGCGCAAGCCGGTGCTGTTCCAGTTCGAAGTGCATCTCGTGGACCACTGCAACCTCGAATGCAAAGGCTGTGATCGGTTCGCCACCATGTGCGAGCCCGCCTTCGCCGACCTTACGGAGTTCACGGAGGACATGGCGCGCATGGCCGGGCTCTTCTCGGCGGTGCGTCGGGTGCACCTCGTGGGCGGCGAGCCGCTGCTTCACCCGCAGGTGCTCGAGTTCTGCAAGGTCACGCGCGCCACGTTCAAGAAGGCGCGCATCACGCTGCGCACCAACGGCACCCTGCTGATGGCGCAGGACGAGCCGTTCTGGGACGCGCTCGCCCAGGACCGCATCACGCTGCTCGTCGACCTGTACCCCGTCGACGTGCCCGCGCTCGAGATCGACCTCATGGGCAAGCAGCGTGGCGTGAAGGTCGAGTGGGTCGACGGTTCCGAGAAGTCCAAGCTCCCCATCGACCCCCGCGCCATCGCCGACCCGGCCGAGTCGTTCCGTCAATGCCAAGGCTTCTACAACCGGCCGCTGCTGCGTGACGGAAGGCTGTACCCGTGTGCGTACGTGGCGTTCGGAGACGTGTTCCGCGAGCGATTCCGCCTGCCGGGCCTGCAGGTCTACCCGACCGACTGGATCGGCATCCGAGACGAACCCGACCCCGAGCTCGTCTTCTCGTTCCTGCGAAACCCCGTGCACTGGTGCACCAACTGCGACTTCGGCAACCGCATGCAGTTCGACTGGGCGCCCACCCAGCGCCACCTGAGCGAGTGGACGACGGCGCCTGCGCCGCGGCCCGGCACGCCTCCGAGCGCACCCGGCGCGTGAGCGAGATCCGTTCACATCGCGCCTACGACCCCGTCAAGCGTGCGCTCGACTTCGTCGCCGCCGCGGCACTGCTCGTCATCTTGAGTCCCGTCCTCGCGATCGTCGCGGTGCTCGTGCGTGTCAACCTCGGTTCGCCGGTGCTCTTCCGGCAGCAGCGACCCGGCAAGGACGGCAGCGTCTTCACGCTCTACAAGTTCCGCACGATGCGCGACGCGCCCGGGCCCGCCGGCGACACCGCCGCCACCGGCGATGTCGCCGCAGTCGCCTCCGACGCCGAGCGTCTCACGCGCTTCGGCCGCGTCCTGCGCTCGACCTCCCTCGACGAGCTGCCGGAACTCGCGAACGTGCTGCTCGGCCACATGAGCGTCGTCGGGCCGCGCCCGCTGCTCGTGGAGTACCTCCCGCGCTACAATGCGGAGCAGGCCCGCAGGCACGAGGTCCGTCCCGGCATCACCGGCTGGGCGCAGGTCAACGGCCGCAACGCCGTGTCGTGGGACGAGCGCTTCGAGATGGACGTCTGGTACGTGGACAACAGGTCGCTTCCGCTCGACCTCAAGATCCTGTTCATGACGGCCGCCACGGTCGTTCGCCGAGAAGGCGTGACGTCTGCGGGAAGCGCGACGATGGAACCGTTCGCCGGCACCGGGCCGACGAACAACGACCGGGAGGATTCGTGAGGCTGCTCATAGTCGGGGCCGGCGGACACGCCAAGGTCATCATCGACGCGGCGCGTGCTGCCAAGTTCGACATCGCCGGCGTGGTCGGCGACGCGCAGGGGCGCACCGACCTGCTCGGCATCCCGATCTCGGCGACGCCTGACGAGTTGAAGGCCGACGCGTTCGTCATCGCGGTGGGCGACAACCGTGCCCGCGCTGCGCTGTTCGACGAGTACCTCGAGACCGGCATGCGCCCCGCGGTCGTGGTACACCCGTCTGCGACGATCGCCAACGGAGTCGAGATCGGCGGCGGCACCTTCATAGCCGGCGGCGTCGTGGTCAACGTCGACACGCGCATCGGCGACAACGTCATCCTCAACACGAGCTGCACCGTCGACCACGACTGCCTCATCGGCGACCACGCGCATGTGGGGCCGATGACGGGTCTGTGCGGCGGGGTGCGCGTCGGCGCCGGTACCCTGATCGGCGCCGGCTGCACGGTCATCCCCACACGCTCGATCGGGGAATGGACCGTCATCGGCGCCGGCTCCTCGGTCGTGCGCGACGTCCCCGACGACGAGCTCTATGCCGGTGTCCCCGCCCGCCCGTTGCGGCCGACAGAGGAGTAGCGTGTCCCCCATCCTTGCCATCGACGGCGGCCCCGCCGTCCGCACCGCGCCGCTTCCCGGCTGGCCCGCGCCCGGCGACGAGGAGATCGCCGCCGTCAGCGAGGTCGCCCGCTCCGGCCGCATCAACTACTGGACCGGCGAGCAGGGCCGGCGCTTCGAAGCCGAGTACGCCGAGGCGATCGGACGTGCGCACGCCATCGCGCTCACGAACGGCACCGTGGCGCTCGAGCTGGCGCTGCGCACCTTCGGCATCGGTCCGGGCGACGAGGTCGTCGTGCCCGCACGCACGTTCATCGCCACCGCAAGTTCGGTCGTGGCCGTGGGTGCGACACCTGTCTGCGCCGACATCGACATCGACAGCAGCAATCTCACCGTGAGCACGGTCGAACCCGTCCTCTCCGAGAACACCCGCGCCATCATCCCCGTGCACCTGGGTGGATGGCCGGTGGACATGGAGCCGCTGCTCGCGCTGGCCGCCGCGCGCGACCTCATCGTCATCGAGGACTGCGCGCAGGCGCACGGAGCCACCTACCGCGGCCGCCCCGTGGGCGCACTCGGGAGCCACGCCGCGGCGTTCTCGTTCTGCCAGGACAAGATCCTACCTGTCGGCGAGGGCGGCATGCTGCTGCTCGACGAAACCGACGCGTACAAGCGAGCGTGGGCGTACAAGGACCATGGCAAGTCCTACGACAAGGTCAACGACGTCGCCTTCATGACCGGCCCCACGTCGTTCAAGTGGCTGCACGACTCCTTCGGCACCAACTGGCGCCTCGACGAGTTCTCCGCGGCCATCGGCCGGGCCGGCCTCGCGAAGCTGCCCGGCTGGCACGAACGTCGCACCCACAACGCCCTACGCCTCGCTGAGGGGCTCTCGGCGATCCCGGCGCTCCGCGTCCCGTTGCCCGCGGCCGACATCGAACACGGCTTCTACCGGCTGTACGCCTACCTCGATCTCGACGCGCTCGCCGAGGGTTGGTCCCGCGACCGTATCGCCGACGCCATCACCGCCGAGGGCACGCCCGTGCGCTACGGCGGCTGCGCGGAGATCTACCGCGAGGAGGCGTTCGTGCGCGCAGGACTCGGCCCCGCCAAGCGGCTCCCGGTCGCCGCGCAGGTGCATGAGACCTCGCTCGCCTTCCACGTGCACCCCACCCTCGGCGACGCCGACATCGACGACACGATCGCGGCTACGGTCAAGGTGCTCGAGGTGGCCACCCGATGAGTCTCGGCGACGCGTTCGCGAAGGTGCGTGCGACCGGGCGGCTGTGGAACTCCATGCTTGTCGCCATCGACATCGCGGTGATCGTGGTGGCGACCGTCGCGGCCTACTACCTGCGGTTCGAGGGCCTCGCGCAGCCGGACTTCGCCCCGTACCAGCTGCCCTTCACGGTGCTCGCGATCGCCGTGTACGTGACGCTCTTCGCGCTCTTCGGGCTCTACCGCCTCGTGCTGCGCTACGTGGGCGTGGACACGCTCATCAAGCTCTCCGGCGCTGTGGCGCTCGGTGTCAGCGTGCTCCTGCTCGCCGACACGTTCGTGCGCATCGAGGGGATGTATCGGCCGGTGCCGCTCGGCGTCGTGCTCATCCAGGCGCTGCTCGTCTTCCTCGGCGCTGCGGCGGCACGCATGGCCGCGCGCGTGTTCGTGTACGTGCAGTCGTCGCGCACGGGAGCGGGGCGGCGCGTGCTGATCGTGGGCGCGGGCAGCGCCGCGTCCCTGCTGCTGCGCGAGATCCAGAGCAGGCCCGACCTCGGCCTGTCCGTCGTCGGCTTCCTCGACGACCAGCCCGCGCTGCGCGGCCGTACCATCGGCGGCGTGCCGGTGCTCGGTCGCACCGAAGACCTCGCCGACATCGTCGCGGCACGCGAGGTCGAGGAGATCATCGTCGCCATGCCGTCGGCTCCCCGCGAGACGGTGCGCGCCATCCTCAACACCGCCGCTGATGCCGACGTCCAGACCCGCATCATGCCGGCACTCGTGATCGCGAAGGGCTCGGTGAGCCTGCGCGACCTGCGCAGCGTCGACGTGGAAGACCTGCTCGGTAGGGAACCCACCGGCATCGACGTCGAGCAGGTGCGCTCGACGCTCGCGGGCAAGGTGGTGGCGGTCACCGGTGCCGCCGGGTCGATCGGCTCGGAGCTCTGCCGACAGATCATGACGATGTCGCCCGCCACGCTGGTGCTCATCGAGATCGACGAGACGCGCCTCTACGAGCTGTGGCTCGAGCTTCGCGCGCTCAACGAGACCGTGCCGGTCATGGCGATCTGCGACATCCGCGACGCCGAGAAGCTCGATGCGGTGTTCGCTGCGCACCGGCCCGACGTGGTGCTCCATGCGGCCGCCTACAAGCACGTGCCGCTCATGGAGATCGCGCCCGAAGAGGCCGTCAAGACCAACGTGCTCGGTACGTTGCAGGTCATCGAGGCGTGCGAGAAGCACGGCGTCGAGCGGTTCGTGCTCATCTCCACCGACAAGGCGGTCGCGCCCGCCAACGTGATGGGCCTGACCAAGTCGCTCGCGGAGCGCGAGATGCTCGACGCGATGCGGCGCGGGAAGCTACACGCCGTCGCGGTGCGCTTCGGCAACGTGCTCGCAAGTCGCGGCTCGGTGGTGCCGATCTTCCAGGAGCAACTGCGTCACGGCGGCCCGCTCACGGTTACCGACCCCGCCGTGACCCGCTACTTCATGACGATTCCGGAGGCCGCCCGCCTCGTGCTGCAGGCGCAGGCGATCGGCAAGCCGGGCGACATCTTCGTGCTGGAGATGGGCGAGCCGGTCAAGATCGTCGAGCTCGCCCGCAAGATGATCGCGCTTTCCGGCGTGCCGGCCGACATCGAGTTCGTGGGGTTGCGCCCGGGCGAGAAGCTCCACGAGTCGCTCGTCACCGAGACGGAATCGCTGCTGCCCACCGAGCGCGACAAGATTCTGCGAGTCGACCGCGTCGTGCTGCCCGAAACCGACTTCGACGAGGACATCCGCGCGCTCATCTCAGCCGCGTACGCGGGCGACACCGGGTCGATGCGCGAGATCATCGAGCGGCTCGAGCCGGGCTTCAGCGCACGCGACGCGGGCTAGACGTCGTCGAGGACCGACTCCGGCTCAGTCGCGCTCTCCGGGAACACCGGCTCCTTGGCGGCCCGCTCTGCCGCAGCGGCGCGAGCCGCGATCTCGTCGTCGAATGGCCCCGCCTGCGCGATCTGCTCGGCGATGCCCCAGCCGACCGCGTAGAAGAGCAGCGAGGTGAACGCCTGCAGCAGCGACGGGCCGAGAGTGAGCGCCGCCGACGCGTAGACGACGGCGAGTGCCGGGCCGATCGCCGGCGCGACGGCGGGTCGTACGCGAGCCGCGAGCCACACGAGCAGCGCGACCAGCGCGAAGAGCAGCAACGGTCCGCCGAGCACGAGGCGTTCGATGTACTCGTTGTGCACCGACATCCCCAGCACCATCTCCGGTGGCTGGAAGAGCCCCATCGGCTGCACGAGGTAGATCGCCATCGCGCGGCGCCAGATGCCGATGCGCCCGCTGAGCGTCTCCTCCACAGCCGACGCACCGCCCGTCGTAGCGGACTGGCCCGTCGCCACGAGCACGCCGGCGAGCACGATCACCAGCAGCATGGCGACGACGATCGCGATCGCGAGCGACTTGCGCGAGAGCGGCCCCGCAGCGCCTCGCCTCGCGAGCACACTCACGAGCGCGTAGGCGATCGCGGCGAACACGACCGCTGCGACCGCGGTCCTCGAGCCCGACAGCACCACGATGACAGCCGATCCGCCCACGAGCCCCCAGCGCACCCAGGCGCGTGACGGGATCGAGAGGCCGATCGCCACGAGTAGTGCGCCGATGAGTCCGAACGTGTTGGGATCGATCTCGAAGCCCACAGAGCGCAGGAAGCCGTCGCGCGAGGTCGCCCCCACACCCGCCGAGACGTTCCAGGCCTCGTACGACTCGCTGATCCCCGTCACGAGCCCGGCGGCGTGCGTCGCGCCGATGAGCGCGCCGAGCAGCGAGAGCACCATGACCGCCCACGACGCCACGTGCAGCGCACGCGAGCCGGTCACGCGGCCCCGGTAGCCGAGCGCGGCGGCCGCGACCCACGCGAACGGCACGAGCAGCACGAGGCTGCGGGTCGAGTGCGAGCCGGTGTAGCGCGAAGCGGCGATGAAGTAGGCGACCATGCTCGCGACCGCGGCCAACACGATCGGCACGATCCCGACCGCCATCCGCCGCCACGCGGCCTTGCCGCCGAGCGGGAACAGGGCGACGACGCCGAGCAGTGCGAGGGGCAGGAGCGTGACCGGATAGCGTGCGGTCTCCGAGATGCGGGCGCCGAACACCACCGAGAACACGACGGCGGCCATCCCGGCCCACACGACGAAGCCGCCCGTGCCGGGCGCGAGGGGCTCGTGTGAGGTGGCTGGCTGAGATACCGGATCGGCGTCCATGGGTTCGCTCCGAGGTAGTCGGCTGATGCCTCAGAAGTGTAGCGCAGCCCTGATGACCGCACCGCACTCACACGCCGCGCTACACTACGACGTGCCAGCGACCACCCGCCCCGACCGAGGATCGTGCCTGTGACCACCAGTGCGTCCGAACCGACAGCCGAGGCCGCGAGCGCCCCGCTCGTGTCGGTCGTGACGGTCTGCCTCAACGCTGCACAGCACGTGGGCGATGCGTTGGAATCCGTGCTCGCGCAGTCGTACGCCCCGATCGAGCACATCGTCGTCGACGGCGCGTCCACAGACGGAACGCTCGAGATCCTGCGCGACTACGAGTCGCGTTACGCCGGCCGGCTACGCGTGCTCTCCGAACCTGACGAGGGCCTGTACGACGCGATGAACAAGGGAGTCGCGCTCGCAACGGGCGTGCTCGTCGGCACGCTGAACGCCGACGACACCTACGAGCCCGGCACCGTCGAACGGGTCGTGGCCGCATGGCGCAAGCGCCCGGACACCGCGGTCTTCTACGGCGACCTGCGCACCGTCGACTCAGCCGGCGAACGCAGGGTCCTCACCACGCCTGACACGGTCACCCTCGAGCGCATGCGCACCACGATGACGCTGCATCACCCCGCGACGTTCGTCTCGGCCACCGCCTACGCGCGGTACGGGTCGTACGACACGCGCTACCCCATCGCCGCGGACTACGACTTCCTGCTGCGCCTCGCCGAGAGCGGTGCTGCCTTCACGCGCGTGCCCGGAGTGCTCGCCGAGTTCTCGCTCGAGGGCGTCAGCAACCGCGCGGTCCGCGCAGCCGATCGCGACACCACTCGGGTCCGCATCGCGCACGGCGTGTCGCCGGTCGCCGCGTGGGCGCGCTTCTGCAAGCGTGCGCTCGCTAGCCGCGTGTACGGCCTGCTCGCGCGCGATGCGCGGTTCCGCGCATCCTACGAACGCTACCGGAGCGCGCGATGAGCGCGGGTCACGAGGGCACGGTCGTCTCGGCGGTGGATGGAGGGGACGCGCCCCGCACGCCGGGTCCGCACCCGTCCGGCCCGCGCGTATCGATCGTCACGGTGACCTACAACGCACGACGCCACCTCGCCGAGTGCCTGTCCTCGGTACTGGCGCAGACCTACGCCGACATCGAGCTCATCGTCGTCGACGGCGCGTCGACCGATGGCACGCTGTCGCTCGTACGCGAGTATGAGCCCCGATTCGCCGGACGGATGCGCTGGGTCTCAGAGCCTGACGACGGCCTGTACGACGCGATGAACAAGGGCGTCGCGCTCGCGACAGGCGAGCTGATCGGCATGCTCAACGCCGATGACGTCTACCCTCCCGACGCGGTCGCTGACGCGGTGGCGACCTGGCGCGCGTACCCGGATGCCGGCGTCGTGTACGGCGACACCTGCAACATCGACGAGGACTCGAAGCCCACGCTGGCTCGGCCCGCCCCGCCCGAGGTCACGCTCGAGGTGATGATGGAGGGTATGATCGTGTGCCACCAGTCGATGTTCGTCACCGCCGAGACGTACGCGCAGGTCGGCGGCTACGACACGCGCTACCGCATCCTCGCCGACTACGAGTTCCTGATGCGCTGCATCCGCTCAGGCGTGCGCTTCGCCTACACCGGGTCGAACCTGTCGCTGTTTCGCACCGGCGGGGCGTCCGGACGCGAGATCCGGGCTCTCGATCGCGAACTGACGCGCATACGCATCCGGTACGGGGCGAACCCGGTTTCGCAGTGGGCGCTATTCGCGAAACACGCCGTCGCGTCGTGGACGTACGGCGCACTCAAGGGCAACACCGCGTTCACCGCGTGGTACGAGCGGTATAAGGCCGGCAGGTAGACCGCCGCGCTTCGCGCTCAGCTCGCCGGCTGCACCTTCGAGCGGCTCGCGACGCGCACGAGACCGAGCACGCCCGCCGCAGCGAGCACGATCACCGCAGGCATCGCCGGGAAGAAGTACCGGTTGATGAACAGCGTGACCGAATGCATGAGGATCAGGTAGACGGGCACCGACGCGACGAGAGCCAGGAGCGGGACGCGCCGGATGAACACCAGCCCCACGAGTGCCGCGCCGATCAGGAACACGTGGTAGTAGCCGGCGAACGTCTCGGCGGTCACGAGGGCATCCGAAGGCTCGGCGGGGAACGGACCGAAGCCGATGCGTGTCGCCTCGGCGTCGTAGAGCTCCTCCCAGATGGCGTCGTTGGGCACGAGCCACACCTGGGTCGTGACGCTCAGGTTGTAGCCGAGCCGGGAGCCGACGAGCGCGAAGGGCGACGCCTGGAAGTCGCGGCTCAGGCGGTAGATGGCGACCGATGACTCAGGGTCCTTGTTGCTCGCCGCTGCCGCGTCGTAGACGGCCTGCTCCTCGGGGGTGAGCGGGTAGCCGCCCGTCGAGAGCAGCATGGGGTTGCCGGCGCCCTCGGACAGCGGGACGAACGCGCGCAGGGTCGCGGCGTTGCGGACCCACCACGGCACCATGAGCAGCGCGAACCCGGCGACGGCGACCCCTGCGACAACCGCAAGGCGCCGCCAGTCGTACACACGCCGCAGCGCGAGGTACGCGAGCGGGATCGCCAGCCACAGCGCCGTCACGGGCCGCACGAGCGCAAGCGCCGCCGACAGCGCGCCCAGCGCGAACGCGAGCGGCAGGCTGCGCCGGTGTGCCGAGCCCGCCAGCACGAGCGCGACGAGGAGCTGGCCCGCCGCAAGCGTCGCCGCCAGGCACTCGCTCAACGCGACGGTCGTGCTCCACCACAACGGCAGGTAGAACGCCGAGAACAACCCCGCCACGTACGAGAGCTTCCTTCCGCCGAGCACGTACCCGCACCCGGCGATGAGCGCAACCGTCACGAGCGCCAGCACGAACTCGAGGCCGTTGACCACCGGTTGGGCCGCCACGACCGCCGCCGTCGAATCGACCGAGCGTCCCACCAGCCCGTACACGCCGCCGAGCAGCAGGACCTGGCCCGGCGTGATGAGCGCGTTCGGTGCCTGCTCGAACGTGGGCGGCTGCACGCCGAAGGAGAACTCGCCGGTTCGCACGAGGCGCTGCGCGGTCTGCGTGTAGCCGAGCGCATCGCGCAGGAGCGGTGGCGTGGGGTAGAGCGAGACCGCGATCGAACCCACGAGCGCGCCGACAAGCACCGAGACGACCACCGGGTAGAGCCACCCGGGCCGAGCCTTCGCTCCCTGGCCGGACCCGACGCGCTTGTCAGTGCCTTTCGCCACGAACCCTCTCCTCGTCGACGGCTCAGAACTCAGGTGTGTTGATGACGCCGCCAGCATAGCGCACCGCCTGGCACCGCAGAGCCTCTCGGGTGGTCGCCGGCGCCGTGTCCAGCGTATTCTAACGAGGGTGTCCGGTCCGTGTGACGTGCGAGGAGTCCATCATCTCTGCGAAGACCACGCTGTTCCAAGCGCTCTACTACGGCGTCGCCCAGTTCCTCCCCCGCTCGTACATGCCGGGGGGACGCGTCGGGCGCGCCCTGCGCGCGGCGTGCGCGCGCCGGCTGTTCGCGGGCTTCGGCGAGGGCGCGATGATCGAGTCGCGGGTCGAGTTCGGCAGCGGCCGCCAGCTCACGCTGGGCGCGGACTCCGCGATCGGCGCGCGCAGCGTGCTGGGGACCGTCACCATCGGCGAGCACGTGATGATCGGGCAGGAACTGCTCGCCCTGAGCCGCAACCACAACTTCGACGACCTCACGAAGCCCCCCAAGTATCAGGGCTTCGCCGAGGACGAGCCGATCACGATCGGCGACGACTGCTGGATCGGCGCCCGGGTCATCCTCCTGCCGGGCGTGACGATCGGCCGGCACTGCATCATCGGCGCGGGCTCGGTCGTCACGCGTGATGTCGAGGACCACTCCGTGGTGGGCGGCAGCCCGGCGCGGGTGATCCGGAGCTTGCGGGAAGGCGGCGCGGACGGTTCGCCGAATGGCGGCGAATGAACGGCACTCCGGACACAGCACCTGCCGCTGATGCGCCACGGGTACTCGTGGTATCGCACCTCTACCCTACGCCGGCCGTGCCGTGGCAGTGCCCGTGGCTCGAGGAGCAGGTAGCCGCACTCGCGCGGCACGCTCGCATGAGCGTGCTGTGTCCCTCGCAGAGCGTCGATCGCGCGACGACCGTCACCGGCGAGCGCGACGTGCGCGTGACCTGCGTACCGACACTCACCCCGCTCGGTCGGGGCCGGGCAGGGCTTGTCGGCACGACCCTGAGGTACCGCGCGGCACTCCGCCGTCACCTGCGAGATCACGCCGGCGAATTCGACGTGTTGCACGCGCACTTCGGGTTCCCTGATGCCGTGCTGGTCGAACAGGCGGGGCGCTCTGCCGGGATTCCCGTCGTCGTCACCCTCCACGGCGACGACGCTTTCCACGTCGCCCACATGCGGGGGCCGGTCGGCAACGCGGTGCGGACATCGCTCGCGCGAGCGGATCGTGTCATCTGCGTGAGTGAGGAGATGCGCCGAGCGGTGCTCGCTGCCGTACCGGAAGCGCGCACCGCAGTCATAGAGAACGGCTACGACGACGCCGTATTCCGTGTCGGCCGAGACGAACGATTGCCCGTGGTGCTCTTCGTCGGCCGGCTCGAGACGATCAAGAACGTCGACGTCCTCCTACGGGCGTTTGCCGCGGCGTCGCTGCCCGCCGATGCGACGCTGCTCATCGCAGGCACCGGTTCCCGGCGCGATGCGCTCGAGGCGCTCGCGCTCGAGCTCGGCATCGCGCCCCGCGTGCGCTTCCTCGGCCAGCAGACGCGCGAGGAGGTCGCGGAGCTCATGCGCAATGCCCGCTGTCTCGCGTTGCCGAGCGCAAGCGAAGGCTGGGGCATGGTCGTCGCCGAGTCGCTCGCGTGCGGCACGCCTGTCGTGGCCTCGCGGGTCGGCGGCGTACCCGAGATCGTGGCCTCCGAGGCGGCAGGCCTGCTGGTCACCCCGGGCGACGAGTCCGCGCTGCGCATTGCGCTTCAGGCGCTGTTCGCGCGCACGTGGGACCCAGCCGAAGTCGCCGCCGGCTCGGCCGCGAGGCCTTGGTCCGTTCAGGCCGAGAAGATCGCTGCGGTCTATCGCGAGGTCGCGAGCGGAACGCGGCACACCTAGAGGCGGGTAAGGTCATCCCCGCCCTGTGGACCCTTCTCAGGCGTCGTTCCGGGGCGTGATCCACTCATCGATCGAACCCGAGCCACGGGCCCACTCGAAGAACTCGAGCGACTGCGCATCGCAATGAGTGCACCAAGGGACCGGCCGGGCGAGGAACTCAGCGATCTTGAAGGCGTCCACATCATCGTAGATCGAGATCGAGTCCTCTTCACTAGAGTCCATCCCCGTCAGACCGAAGCGACTCTGGAAGATGTCTGCATACGCGGTGTAGGCACAGGGGTAGATCCGACCGTCTCTCAGAATCGGACAGTTGTTGTAGCCGTTGCAGCGGGCAAACGAATCCGCAGCGCTGTGCCCGCCGTTCAAGTCAATCGGGAGCTTGAAGAACTCGGTCCGCTGATGTGTCCAGCAGACGTCGACACCGTGCTCGATGCCCAGCTGGTTGATTCGCTCCTTGGGCAGGTGGACCGGGTAGTCATCGACCAGCAACGAGCACTGGCTCTCCCTGAGCGCGGTCCAGAACTCCGCCTCCATACGAACAACGAGCGTCCCGTTGGTCACGAGAACCAGTTCTGTGTCCGGAAACCGCCGACGCGCGATCCGCACGAACTTGGCGACATCCGGGTGAAGCAGCGGTTCGCCGCCAAGCAAGTGAATCCGTTCAAAGCCGATCAGCTCAGCAAGCCTGCCGAAGTCCCTGTCGAACTGCTCGACATCCGCAAACGCCGGCTCGGCAATGCTGCTGAAGTGAGCACAGCCTCTGCAATTGAGGTTGCAGTGATCCGTGAGGTGCACTTCGAGGTGGTAGACGCGTGGAGGCCTGCGCAGCACGTGCCTGCGAATGCCCGCAGCAAGGCGAGCCGGAATCATATCGCGGACCTGCATCAAGACCTCCTCCTCGAACTGGTTGACTTGGCAGCGAACACCGCGCCAGTGTAGTACACGGGTGATTGTTGTGGCATATCATGAGGCGATTCCCCTGCCCGCTCTCCTGCGCCGCAGACACGAACTCGATTGGGGCCACATGGCGCTGACCATTCGCCGCTTGACCGCGGCCATCCGGACCCGGCTGCGAACCGCGCGCGCCCGGCGGTCACTGGCTCCTCGGTTGGGTGCCGTCGACTTTGGGGGCCTGCGGCGCACGACCCCGATAAGCCGGGTGTTCGGTTTCGATCGCGGGACGCCTATCGACCGCTACTACATCGAGCTCTTTCTCCGCGCGAACGCCGATGCGATCAGGGGCGACGTCCTTGAGGTCGGCGATCGCACGTACACGGAGCAGTTCGGCGGTGATCGGGTGACGCGAAGCGACGTGCTTCACGTCGATGGCACCTCACCTCTCGCGACGGTCGTCGCCGACTTGCGAGACGCTCCCGCCATCCCGAGCAACACCTTCGACTGCGTGATCATCACGCAGACACTCCATTTCACGTACGCGATGGAGTGTGTTGTATCCGAGCTCCACCGGATCCTCAAACCGGGAGGTGTGGTGCTTTGCACGGTGCCGGGCATCAGCCAGATCAGCCGCTTCGACATGGACCGATGGGGCGACTACTGGCGGCTCACGTCCCTCTCCGCCAAGGAGCTCTTTGAGGGCTCGTTTCCCACCGAACGTGTCGACGTTCGGACATATGGGAACGTCCTCGCCAGCATCGCCCTGCTGCACGGCCTGGCGACAAGCGAGCTCACGTGCGACGAACTCGACGTCTTCGATGAGGACTACCAACTGATCGTCGCTGTCCGAGCGACGAAGGAGGTCGGCGCGTGAGACGCGTCCGGGCCCTCGCACGGCGCTTCGCGTTCGCACATGTCGGCGGAACGGCGCTCGTCCTGATCTACCACCGGGTCGCCGACCTTGAATCGGACCCGCAACTGCTCGCAGTCAGCCGGGCCAACTTCGAAAGCCAGATGGCGTTGCTGGCCGATCGATACCATCCGCAATCGCTCTCGGACCTCGCCGAGGGGCTTCGGGCCAATCGGGTTCGCGACCGGGCGGTGGTCGTCACGTTCGATGACGGCTACGCCGACAACCTCACGAACGCGGCGCCCGTGCTTGACGCGCATGGCATCCCTGCCACCGTGTTCGTCAGTAGCGGCTTCCTGGGGGGGCATCGCGAGTTCTGGTGGGATGAACTCGAGGCATTGGTCCTTCAATCAGAGCAGCTGCCAGAGAGAATCGCGATCGAGTTGGCTGGTGCCCCTGGCCTCGAGGTATGTATCGAGTCAGACGCGGGACAGTCGGGCGAAACGCCCACTGACCGTGACTGGAATGTGCTTGCGCCGGATACGTTGCCGCGTCACGGACTCTACCGGACACTCCACGCGTTTCTGCGACCGCTCTCCGTCCGCGACCGAGCGGCGGCCCTGGAGCAGTTGCGCGACCAGCTCCGAGCCACTCACCTGCCCCGATCCACCCACCGTCAGCTCACGACGGAACAGGTCGCCGAACTCGACGCGTACGACACCATCGAGGTCGGCGCGCACACGGTCAACCATGCACTCCTCTCGGCACTCGACCTGGCGGAGCAGGGCGACGAGATCATCGATGACCGTGATGCGTTGGCCGCGATCTGCCGTCGTCAGATCCGGGCATTCTCCTATCCCTACGGCGCCGTCGAGGACTACACGTCCGAGACGGTGGCCTTGGTCCGTGCGGCGGGCTTTGACGCCGCGTGCTCCAACCATGTGGGCGTGGTCAAGCCTTGGACGGACCCGCTCAGGATTCCGCGCCTGGTCGTACGCGACTGGACACGGGAGCGCTTCGAACGCGAACTCGTGAGTTGGTACGATGACCCCCGCTGAGGACTCCCATCTGCACTCCCCGTCATCAACAGGGCCCTCTCCATCCGGGGCAATGACGGTGCTCCAAGTCAGCACCGCAGATGTCGCAGGCGGGGCAGAGTCAGTCGCGCGCGAGCTGCACCACGCGTATCTGGCTCGTGGCGTCGACTCGTGGATGGCAGTCGGGAGCAAACACCTCGATGATCCGCGGGTGATCGAGATTCCCAACGCCTCGAGCCGAAGCGCTTGGACGCGCTCGCTCGGAAACGTCGCTGAACGCATCACCGAAACCACGATGATGGGCCGCGCAGCCTCGCGAGCGCTCATGCTCGCCGCAGACGCGAACCGATACTCGAGAATCTGGCGCGGTCTAGAGGACTTCGGCTTTCCGGGCACCGAGCGGATCCTTGAGCTCACGCCCCAAGCGCCGACGATTCTCCACATCCACAACCTGCACGGCTACTACTTCGATCTGCGACGACTGCCGCGCATCAGTTCCATGCAGCCAACGATTCTCACTCTCCATGACGCGTGGCTGTTGACCGGGCACTGCGCGCACCCATTCAACTGCCCTCGCTGGCGAACCGGATGCGGAGACTGCCCCGATCTCGGAACGTATCCGCCCATCAGCAAGGATGCGACCGCGAAGAACGTCGCATTGAAGCGGACACTGCTTGAACGAAGCCGAGTCGGCATCGCTACACCATCGCGATGGCTGATGAACATGCTCCTCGAGGCAGGATTCGATGACCCCGCGTATGGTGTCCGCCTGATTCCCAACGGTGTCGACACGACCATATTCCGACCCGCCGACAAGCGCGCCGCCCGCGCCTCACTTGGTCTGCCACAAGACCGAGACATCATGTTGTTTGCGGGCCAGACCGTGACACAGAACTGCTTCAAGGACTTCGGCACCCTGATGGACGCACTGCCCGCGCTCGCATCGCGAGGCCCGATGGCACCGCTGCTGGTCACGCTTGGCGAGGATAGATCCGAATCCCGCGTGCTGGACGGGGTGGAGGTTGTGTCGGTGCCCTTCACCACGGACGCGGCACAGGTCGCTTCGTACTACAGTGCGGCCGACTTGTACGTACATCCGGCGCGTGCAGAGAATCTGCCGTTGACAGTGCTCGAAGCGATGGCTTGCGGGACGCCGATCGTGGCAAGTGACGTGGGTGGGATACCGGAGATCGTGCTTGAGGGCGAGACGGGCCTCCTGGTCCCGGAGGGAGACGCGCAGGCGTTTGCGGCCGCTGTGGCGTCATTGCTCGACGACCAGTCACTGCGGACTACCATGTCCGCTGCCGGGCCGGCGCGAATCGCGAGGTGCTTCAGCTTCGACTCGCAAGTCGACGCCTACCTCAACTGGTACGCCGAACTCGCCGAGCAAGCGACGCGAGGACGTGACTGATCTCCGCTCGCTCGAGATCCGAGAGCCCTCGAAAGTAGAAGGCTACCCAGTACGACAACAGGGCTGCCGCCCACGCGGCCGCTATGCCCACCAGGCTCTTGCTGAGGCTGGTCATTGCCAAGAGCAATCCGATCACAAGCGGCAACACAAGCAGCGGGTAGACCGGCAGCACCACCCCCCGCACTGCCTCACCGAGCGTCACATCGGTCTCACGGAGCAAGAACCTGACGTGGAACGGGAAGTCCGCCAGATGCGCGATCGCCGTCCCGACTGCCACCCCGAGGACACCGAGCGGCCCGATCAGCAGCGCGCTGAGCACCAGGTTCACGACCGCCTGCGCCACTATGTAGGGAACCCGTCGCGCGAGTCTTCCCTTGCCGATCACGATCGCATCGCCCATCAAGCCAAGGCAGACGGCCAGGTGGGGGAAGACAAGGACCTGTGCCACCACAACCTGACTGAGGAACTTCGGCCCCAGCCAAACACGGATGATCGGACCGGCGAAGATGATCGTGAGAACCGTCAACGGCGCGATCAGTGCTGCGCTGTACTTGGTCCCTCGCAACAGCAACGCCCGCAACGAGGCGATGCGTTGCTCGGCGTGCATCCCCGAGGCAACCGGCATCACAGCCGATACCGTAAGCCCGGAGAGGTACGTCATCAGTGCATTGAACTTGGCCGCCGCCTCGTACAATCCGACGGCAGCCGCCCCAGAGAAGACGCCCAGGAGAATGCGGTCGGTCTGCTGATAGAAGACGGTATCCGACAGTTGCACGACAAAGACGGCCCAACTGAAGCCGAGGATGGCAGTTATGCGTGATCGCGATGCGGCGAGCAGCGTCACCTGCGCACTCGGCAGCAGGCGACGGACTGCGACGACGTTCACCACGGCCACGATGGCGCCTATCGCCCCATTCAGCCCCACCAAGACGAGTGGCCCTTGGTTCGCCCAGAGCACGAGCAGAGTCGCCGCCACACTGAGAACGGTCGCTAGCACGCTCGAAGTCGCGAGAAGATCGTAACGCTGGAGGCCTGCGAGCGTGTGCCGAGCGGTCGACAAAGGCCAGTACAGCACCTGGAACAATGCGCCAAGCCACAGCATGTTGCGCATGAGTAGCGCTTGGTCACCAGTAAGGCGAAAGACGACGTCCGAATAGGCGCCCAGGACGGCCATCGACAGGCCCACGATCAAACCCACGAGCAGGTAGAAGACGAGCGCGCTGGACACGGACTCCGCCACGGTCGCCTCGTCGCTGGTCGCGGCGTGCTCGGCCACCAGCTTCGTCAGAGCAGCGCCAACGCCCAAGTCCATGAGGCTGGCGTACGCCGCCACCGACGACGCAAGCATGTACAGACCGTAGTTGCCGAGTCCGAACGCTGATATCAGCAGCGGCATGAACACCAGGGAGGCGACCATCGACGCCAACTGCGCGGTTCCATTCGCGGCGGTGTTCACCACGAGACGCCGCTTCTCGCCGGAAGATCGGGTCTCGCCCACGACTGTGGGGCCGTCCTCGCTCGTCACCGAACCATGCCCTTCCCTGATCATCAGCACATCGCCGTGCGCCCGCCCACGACGAGAGCGGAATCGATGGGCGCGAGCCTGGCTTGCACACTGATCTCACGCTGGATGGCGGAACGCAGGTAACTGTATTCCGAGCAGCTCGCCCCGACAAGCGAGACACCTTCGCGATTCACGCGAGGTACTCGGCGCCCACGAATCACCACAGCCGGCATGAGGGGCCCTGACGGTACAGGCTGCACCACCTCTCGTCGCGCTAGGCTACACTGGTCATCGGTGCGCCGATAGCGACGCACCGCGCATCGGACCTGGGCGCCAGCGGAGGGGCATCTGGACACTGATCGAGTACCGATTCGTCGACTGATGGGCCGAGAGCGCGACGAGGTACTCGATGCCTTGCGCGGCCTCGCCGTCGCGCTCGTGGTCCTCGGCCACTCCATCTACGACGTCGCGTGGGTCTACCACGACGGGCCCGGTCTCGTGGAGATCATCGCGGGATCATGGGTGCCCCAAGCGACCGCGGTCAACCCCGCGCTCACCTTCGCCTACACCTTCCACACCCCGCTGCTCGCGTTCGTGAGCGGGTTCGTGCTCTGGCGCGTCACGCCCGACGCGCCGCTGGTGCAGTTGCGCAAACGGGCGATCGGCCTGCTGCTCCCCTACTTCTCGTGGGCGCTCGTCTACCATCTCGTCGACACCCTCCGAGAAGGCCGCTCGCTCGCACAAGCCGAGCCGCTTTCGGCGCTCAGCTCCGCAACGCTCGGCGTAGGCACGACCGGACCGCTGTGGTTTCTCTACGCGCTCTTCCTATGCTGCGTGGTGCTCATCGTGGCCGAGCAACTGCCCAAGACCCGCTGGCTCCTTGGCGTATCCGCGCTTGCCGCCGTCGCGGTCTCGCAGATTCCGGCTGCTCGGACCAGCACGTTCGCGCTGAACCAGGTGCTCTGGATCTATCCGTTCTTCGCCCTTGGCTATCTCACGGCGCGACACCGAAGCTGGATCGCCGAGCGCAGGGCCGTGATCGGCTGGGTCTGCGGCGTGGCGTTCGTGGTGCTCGCGTACGTGCAGTACCCGATCCCCGTCCCACAGCTGTCAGTCGCGAGCGCCATCGACACGTATCTCGATGGGATCGGCATGCGAGGCACGTTCACGATCGTCCGGTACGCCGCGGCGCTTGCCGGGACCCTGGCGGCAACGGCGGTCTATCTCGGGCTGCCACACCGGGTGCTTGCACCCCAAGCGCGACTTGGCCGCAGGACCCTCGGGGTATTCGCGTCGAGCACGCTGATCGGCGCTGCGCTCGTGCTTGTGGGGATATCCCGGTGGCCACTGGTGTTCGCGGCGTCGCTCGGCCTGTCGTACCTTGCGAGCGCAGGCCTCGAGCGGGTGCCGGTCGCGCGACTGCTGCTGCTGGGCAAGACCGGACAGCGCGTTGCCGAACGCCGGGTCTGACCGGCCCCTTCTCGCGTCAGCGGTTCACGCGGATGAGGCGAACTCGGGTCGGTTCGAGATACGCATTGTCCTGCGCGAGCACATCCTCCTCGAACACGACAGAGTAGCTCCCGTCCCGCACCCGCGCATCGACGAGCGCCAGCGTCTCCGGCCGCAGCTCGTCGGAGAGGAGCAGCCAGTCCCGGCCATCGAGGTCGCGCGGAGTGATGTCTGCCGACACGCGCGTGAGGGCGTGAATCGTCACCGTGTGCTCGCGTCGCACGACGCTGCTGCGAAAGTGCGGCAGGTAGTCGAAGTAGAGGTAGTCGGTGAGCAGCTCGCCGCGTACGCCCCCAAGCCGTGCATCCGCTGCATACAGATCGCGGTCGAGCGCAGGGCTGCCCACAGAACGCTGCAGTTCGATATTGCGTGCTTCAAGTGCGGTGGCCGGGAAGGCCAGTGACGCCACGGCCACACTCACCAAACCAACCGCGACCAGGCCCACCGCGACCGGTCCGGTCATCGCCCTTGTGCGGTAGCTCGTGACCCGCAGGCTGCCCACATCGCGTACGAAGCGAGATGCGACGTCGACACACACGAACCCGACAAGATAGGCCACCACGGGGACCATGACGAGCTCGTTGCGCAGGTCGTAGCTAAGGAAGACCGCCCACAGGATGGTGTACGGAACAAGGATACCGAGGGCGACCCACCGGGTACGCGGCAGGCGAACAGATCCCCAGATCACCAACCCCAGCACGGCGATGCTCAGCCACGCGCCGGGCACGAGCGACTCGGCGTGCAGTAACCTCGTCGCGATGTCCGAACCACCAGCGAACGACGCCGTCGCCTGCGAGAGATCCGCGTAGTAGGTCGAGTCGAGCCCGAGAACGATCTCGTACAGCTTCATGCCGTACCACGTCCCGAGCACCGCACCCAGACTCAGAATGACGAGACCGACCGACTTCGCGAGCTCGGCACGCGTGGCATGGCGCCTGCGCGCGGCATGGCCCCACAACGCAAGCGCGAGCACCACGATCACCGCCAGGAGCCCGTTAAACTTGGTGACGCCGGCTGCCGTGGCACAGATGAGCGGCAACGCAAGTGCACGCCAGTCGCCCAGTCGCCGATCCTCGCGCAGTTCGACGAGGTAGAACGACACGGCGGTCATGAACGCCACCGCCATGTCCACATGCCCGCTGGCCAGCGACACGCGGGCTCGGACAGCGAACAGCGCACCCGCGCACACCAGCAGCGCCACGAGGTACTCCACACGCCCGCGGCGGATCGCAAGGTCGAAGAAGAGCGCGAGCAGCGCCACGACGAAGACCGGCATGAGCGCCAGCGGGATCGACTGGATCTCGGGAGTGCCCATGATGTGGTACATCAAGGACCAGTTCGCCGGGATGAGCTGCGGGTAGAGCTTTGAGTCGAGCGGTACCGCGCCGCCGTACCACGTCATGGCCCAACGGTTCCACGAGAATATCGGGTCCCAGAAGTTGAAGACGCTCACGTGCGCCGATGTTCGTAGCGCCTGAATCCCGAAGGCCCCGAAGACCGTCGCCACGACGACCACCAGCGCCGATTTCCACGCTTCCGCTTGGCGAAGCGCGGGCAGTCGGGTCTCGATGGAATGCGATCGAGTCGCGGCTCGAACAAGCAGGAATCCAGCGACAAGCGCCTCGGCAGCCAGGAATGCGAGCACGCTCGTCCTGTTGTAGACGCCAGCCGCGCTGAAGGCGAACACGAGCGTGTAGTTGATGAGCAGGCTGAGGGAGAGGCTGACGGCTGCCGTCTCGATCACGGATCCACGACGCACTCGGAATACCGAGAGCGCCAGGTAGCCTGGCAGGAACGCCACTTGGATGAGCGCGATGACGCCCATGATCACTTCCTGGTCACCCGCGCTGGCGCGACTACACCCTTTCGATTCACTCCACAACGCAGTTGGACCGGGCGTCGGAACGCGTCAGGCGGCTCCGGACGCGGCTTCGATAGCGCGCGGGGTGCGATTGTAAGCGTGAAGGGGGTGTCCCGTAGGGGTGGGCGCATGCGACGGAGTATAGCACCCGGCACGCCACGGACCGGCAGGTCTCATGGTGCGCGGTGAACGCTGCGGCAGCGGTACGGGTGCTACCATTGTCGCAACTTCTCACGCGTGAACCGTGTGCCCGCCGCACACCTTCGAAAGGTCGGTCGAACGCCGCCTGTGACTCCCAAAGCGCTCTTCGTGACAACCGTCCCGATCACGCTCGAAGCATTCCTCGTTCCCTTCGCCGAGCACTTCCGCGCGAACGGGTGGCGCGTCGACGCACTCGCGAACGGTGCGACCCGCAACGAGCGCGTAGCGGCCGCGTACGACGAGCGCTTCGATGTCTCGTGGAGCCGCAACCCGCTCTCCCCCGGCAACCTGCTCGGCACCGCGCCCGCCGTCCGGCGCATCGTCGAGGCCGGTGCCTACGACATCGTCCACGTCCACACCCCTATCGCCGCCTTCGTGACCCGCTACTCACTGCGCGGGCTGCCTGACGCGAAGGCAACGGCCGGCGGGAACGCTCGGCCGGCCGTCATCTACACCGCACACGGCTTCCACTTCTACGAAGGCGGCCCGGCGGCCAGCAACGCGCTCTACCACCGCATCGAGCGCGCTGCTGCTGCTTGGACCGACTACCTCGTCACCATCAACCATGAGGACTTCCGCGCCGCGAAGGCGTTCGGCACCATCCCACCCGACTGCGTCCGTTTCATCCCCGGCATCGGCGTCGACACCCACCGCTTCTCACCAGACGCGGCATCGCCCGCCGATACCGCAGTCCTGCGCGCCGCGCTCGACATCCCCGCCGATGCCTTCATGCTCACGATGGTCGCCGAGTTCGGAGCCGTGAAGCGTCACGCTCACCTCTTCGATGCGCTCGCGCGCGTCCGCGACCCGCGTGTGATAGTGGCGCTCGTTGGCGACGGCCCGCTGGAGTCGCGCCTGCGCGAGAAGGCGGTCGCACTCGGCATCACCAAACGCCTGCGCTGGGCGAGCTACCGCCGAGACATCCCCGCCGTCCTCGCCGCGAGTGACGCACTCGTGCTCTGCTCGGAGCGCGAGGGGCTCAACCGCAGCGTCCTCGAGGCGATGGCCTCCGGCAAGCCGGTCATCGGGACTGCGACACGCGGCATCGCCGACGCCATCACTCCCGCCACCGGTTGGCTCGCCGAGAAGGACGACCCCGCTGCGCTGGCGGCCGCAATCGAGGCAGCCGCCGTCGACGCTGCGGAGTGCGCGAGACGCGGCGCGGCGGGACGCGAGCGCGCGCTCGCGGAGTACGCCCTGCCGCAGATCATCGACGAGTACGATC
>CAZFRE010000004.1:0-196488 GCA_964521195.1 uncultured Eubacteriales bacterium | reverse complement strand
GTCCCCGCCCCCGTCCCCGCCGGCCCGAGCGACCGTCTCACTCTCCTCGCGGACGTGCTCGCGGTGTTCGCTCAGTACCCCGGCTACCAGGTCGCGTACGGCACCGACACCGATGTCGTCATCGACAACCAGGTCACCGACGCCAACTGGGGCACCGGCAAGAAGAAGGTCGAGTTCTCGGCGATCATGAAGGCGGTCGAACCGGAGCTGACCGTCTACTACTACGAGATCCTCAAGGAGAAGGGCTCGGGCATCAGCTTCGGCGGGTTCGAGGCCGAGTCGTACTCGAGCTTCGGCGGCAAGCGGTCGGGCACGACCAAGGAGGTCGTCATCGGCCCAGGCGGCACGGCCATGGACTACTCGTGGGACTACGCCGCCACACGCAAGATCGTCGAGGACGTCGCCGCTCGGCACGGCTGGAAGGTGAAGGTCGTGCTCCAGAAGAAGTCAGCTCAGTGGAAGTAGGTCCGCGGCCGGCGCTCGAGGTGCAGGTCGCCGAGAGTGGCCCCGCGTTCGCCGACTTCCGCGAGTTGCTCGCCGAGTACTTCGCGCACCTCGAACTCACGTGGCCCTACCCCGACCCGGCGCGCTGGCGGCGCGAGCTGAACAGCCTACCCGGCAACTTCGCACCGCCGAGCGGCCGCATGCTGGTCGCGTACGTCGAGGCCGAGCCCGCCGGTGTGGTCGCGCTCGTCGACCTCGGCGACGGGAGCTGCGAGGTCAAGCGGCTCTACGTCCGTCCCTCGCACCGCCGCCAAGGCGTCTCCCGCGCGCTCATGGAGCGACTGCTCGCCGAGGCGCACGAAGCCGGCTACGCACGGATGTGCCTCGGCACCGCCCCGTCGTTCGCCGAGGCGATCGCGCTCTATGAGTCCCTCGGCTTTCGTCCGATCACACGCTTCCGCGAGGGGTTCGGCGGCGACTCGGTCTTCCTCGAGGCCGAACTCGGGTAGCGGACCCGGCGCGCGGAGTTGCTCCTGCCGCCCGCGCCTCTCCGGCCGCCCGATCCCCTACAGCCGACCAACCTTCACGCCGAGAAGATCCACCGCCTCAGCGATGGTGGCCGCACCCGCCGCATCGGCGCACGAGAGCGCGAGGTTCGCGCAGGCAGCCGCATCCGACGCGGCATCGTGGTGCATGAGCGCGATGCCGCAGTGGTCGCACATCACATCGAGCGTATGCCGCCGCAGCTCCGGAAACGCGCGGCGCGCGAGCGAGACCGTGCAGACGTACTCGTAAGCGGGCGCCATGAGCTCGTGCGATGCGATGAGCGCGCGCAGTACGCGGATGTCGAACGGAGCATTGTGCGCGAGCAGCGGACCCTGTGCGAGTATCGGCGCGATCTCCCACCACACCTCGGCGAAGTCCGGCGCGAGCGCGGTGTCCTCCGCGGTGATGCCGTGCACGAGCATGTTGCGGTACTCGTACTCGTTGAACGGCGGCTGGATCAGCCACGACTCCGTGCGCTCGACGCGACCGTCACTCACCACGGCAAGCCCGAGCGCGCAGGCGCTGTTCGCCTCGCGGGTGGCTGTCTCGAAGTCGATGGCGACCCAGGTGTCGGGCGCGTGGGGGCGGCGGCTCATCGGTCCAGTGTAGCCCGAAGCGCGCGCCCAAAGCCCCGGTGAGCGTGGCGGCCTCTCGCAGGCCCCTCACCCACCGGTGGGGCTACGTCCTTCCCGCCGCCTCCGCCAACAGCGCGCTGACCTCGGCGTCTTCGGTCTGCCCGAAGTGCCGGTAGAACTGCCCCACCGCCGAGAACCCCGCCGGCACCGCGAGCACCACCACCTCGTCGGCGTGGCACTCGAGCGCATGCACGGAGCTGCTCGACGCGACCGGCACCGCGAGCACGACTCGCGACGCGCCCGCGCGTTTCGCGTACTCGACCGCCGCGAGTGCGGTCAGACCGGTCGCCAGCCCGTCGTCGACGATGACGGCGGTGCGGTCCTCGAGGGAGAGCGGCGCGAGCCCCGCTCGGAAGGTGTCGAGTGAGTGGTGGACCTTCGCGAGCGCCGGGCCCGCGTAGTTGCGAACGTCTTCCGCGGCATAGCCGGAGACGGGGTTCGCGTAGACCTCGCCGTCTGCGGACACAGCGCCGATCGCGTACTCGGAGTTGCCCGGTGCGCCGACCTTCGCCGCCACGATCACATCAAGCGGCAGGTTCAATTCGCGCGCGACCTCAGCTGCGACCACCACGCCGCCGCGCGGGATGCCGAGCACGACTGCATCGCCGTCCACGCCCATCGCGGCGAGCTTCTCGGCGAGCTGACGACCGGCGTCGGTTCGGTCCCCGAACACGGCGACCACCTCCTGCACTTCGTATCGGCTAAATGGTCGCGCCAGAGGGGAGTCTACCCCCTACAATGGAGTCGAAGCGCGGCGCTCTCGGGCGGAGCAAGGCCGCGCTTGGACAAGAGGGGGTGCAATGGCGACTCGCAAGGACGCCACGGCGAAGCTGATGTTGGACTCCGCGGTCTTCTGGCTCGTGATCGCGATCAGCTTGGGCCTCATCCAGGCTCTCGAGTTCATCGCGCCGGACCTGTTCACCGGCATCGGGTGGCTCGTCTTCCCGAGGATCCGGCAGGCGCACGTCAACGGGCTGGCCTTCGGCTGGCTGTCGATGGCGATGGTCGCGGGCTGGTACTACGTCGTCCCGCGCCTCACCAAGACCGAGATCCACTCCGAGACGCTCGGCATCATCGTCGCGTGGGCCTGGAACCTCGCCCTCGCGGTGGGACTCGTGGGACTCACGCTTGGATGGACGCAGGCGCGTGAGTACGCGGAGCTGGCCTGGCCCGTCGACATGGCGATCATGGCGGTGCTTGTCGCCACCGCGTACAACCTCTTCCGCACGATCATGGCGCGCAAGGAGCCCGAGCTCTACGTGACGTTGTGGTACATCATGGGCACGCTGCTGTGGTTCCCCATCGTCTACGCGATCGGGAACGTCATCTGGGCGCCGCCGACCGGCTCGCTCGCTGGTCTCAACGACGCCGTGTGGAACTGGTTCTACGGCCACAACGTTCTCGGCCTGTGGTTCACGACCGGCATCGCCGGACTCATCTACTACATCGTGCCGCGCGAGACGAAGCGCCCGATCTACGGATACGTGCTCGCGCTCATCGCCTTCTGGGGTATCGCGTTCTTCTACACCGCGGTCGGCACGCACCACATCCTCGGCGCGCCGGTTCCTGAGTGGCTCAAGACCATCTCGGTCATCTGCTCGCTCGGGCTGCTCATCCCTGTGAGCGCATTCGTGGTCAACATGTTCATGACCATGCGCGGTTCGTGGCGCGTCGCGTACGTCTCGATCCCGCTGCGCTTCGCGATCACCGGCGTCATCGCCTATCTGCTGGTCAGCATCCAAGGCGCGTTCCAGGCGCTGCGGGGCTTCAACCAGTTCATCCACTTCACGAACTGGACCGTCGCCCACGCGCACCTCGCCCTGCTCGGCTTTGCGGCGTTCTCGCTGTGGGGCATGGTGTACTACATGACGCCGCGCATACTCGGCACGCCGCTGCACTCCGAGCGGCTCGCATGGACGCACTGGTGGCTGACGGTCGTCGGGTTCGCTGGCTTCTTCATCGTGCTGACTTCGGCCGGCCTCGTGCAGGCGGCCGGCTTCTCCGGCGGCATCCCCATCATCAAGATCCTGCCTGAGATCTCGTCGCTGCTCGTCGCGCGTGCGACCGCCGGCACCATGATCGTCGTCGGCCAGTACCTGTTCGCCTACAACATCTGGCGAACCGCGCTCGATGCGCGCAAAGCACCAGCCGAGAAGCCCGCGACCGCCGACGCCGCGCCCGCCGCGGCCGGCGCATAAGAGAGGAGACGCGACCCATGAAGATGTCGCCGCGCCTCATCGTCATCGGCGGGCTCGCGGTCGTGTTGACCGTCATAGCGTTCGTCGTGTTCCTGCCCTACGCCGTCTTCAAGCCGCAGCCCACACTCGAGACCCAGCCCTATACCGAGCTCGAGCAGCAGGGCCGTGACCTGTTCGTCTCCAATGGCTGTATGTACTGCCACAGCCAGTTCACCCGCCCCGGCGACGTGACGCCGGCCAAGCCGAGCACGGCGGGTCAGTTCTCCTACGACAAGCCGCACCAGCTCGGCACGCTTCGCACCGGTCCCGACCTCGCCGAGATCGGCCTGAAGCGCGGAGACCAGTGGGAGCTCGACCACCTCAAGGACCCGCGCTCGCTCATGCCCAACTCGATCATGCCGAACTTCAGCTACCTCTCGGACCAACAGCTCACAGCGATCGTCGCCTACCTGAACCGCCTCGGGAACGGCCGAAACGCTTCGACCGACCTCATGATCCCCGACAAGTACCTCACGCCCGCGTACGCCCAGAACAAGTTCGAACTCACGAACGAGGACTTCGAGAAGGGCCGCGAGATCTACGCCCGCAAGTGCCTGACGTGTCACGGGTGTGCCGGCGCCGGCAACGGGCCCTACGCGATGATCAACAACGCGCGCCCCGCCAACCTGCGCGACGCCGACTACAAGAACCAGCCCGTCAGCTTCTACTTCTGGCGCGTGAGCGATGGTGTACCAGGCACCGTCATGCCCGTGTGGCATCAGTCGCTCAGTGACGACGAACGCTGGCTCGTGATCCTGTTCGTCCAGAAGGCGTTCATGGACATGACGCCCGGCTACGCCGAGGAGGGCGAGCTGCCCGCGAAGTTCGCGAACAGCCCCATCGCCGAGAAGACCGACGCCAACACCGAGGCCGGCAAGGCGATCTTCGTCTCGAACTGCGCGTTCTGCCATGGCTACAGTGGCAGCGGCGATGGGCCGAGTGCGGCGGGCCTCCTTCCCGCGGTTCCCAACTTCGAGGAGACCGCGACGTACGTCGACTGGAAACCGGGCGACTACTACTGGCGAGTGAGCGAATCGCTGCCGATGCGCGCAATGCCGCAGTGGCACACGTGGTTCACCCCCGAGCAGATCGAACTGGTCGCCGGTTACGTGAAGAACATCCTGATCTTCCCGGACCCTGCCGCCGAGCCCGTCGATCCCGACACCCCCAAGGAAGCGGAAGCCCAGTACCACATGCCCGCGGACGCCGACATCATGCGTGGCCGCCAGGTCTACCTGCAGCGCTGCTGGATGTGCCATGGCGACGCCGGCCAGGGTGAAGGCCCAAGCGGTCAGCACCTCGCTCCTGCACCGGCGACGTTCGTCGAGGGCGACCCCACGACGATGCCCGACTCCGACTGGTACTGGCGGGTGAGCCAGGGCATCGGTAACGCCGCGATGCCGCAATGGCGCCTGCTCCTCTCCGAGCGCGATCGGTGGGACGCCATCAAGTACGTGAAGGCGACGTTCGCCAACCCGACCGAGCCCACCGACGTAAGCGACGAAGTGCCACCTGCATATGTGGCGCTCGACTCGACCCCGTACGCACCGACGCCGGACATGATGGCTGAGGGCGAAGCGGTCTACACGCGGTTGTGCGCCGGATGCCATGGCGCCACGGCGCTGGGTGACGGTGAGTTCGGCAAGGTGCTCGCGCCGACCCCGGCCAACCTGACCGAGGAGCCCGCCAAGACGATGGGTGTGGACTTCTGGTACTGGCGCATCGACGCCGGCGTCGTGGGCAGTGACCCCGCGACCGACGGCGCGGCACCCACGCCCCACCCCACAGCGATGCCGGCGTGGCGCAACATCCTCACCGAGCAGCAGAAGTGGGCCGTCGTCTTCTACGGCATGAACATGGCCAAGGCCGACGGCGCACCTGAGCCGGTTCCGACAGGAGGTGGCGAGTGATGGACCTCTCCGTCTACCTCGTGACCGCCGTGGTCGCCACGTTCACCGTGGGGGCCGCGGTCGGCCTGTGGCTCTCGATCGCGGGCGGGCACTGGCGCAATCTCGACGCCGCCTCCCGGGTGGTACTCGATGGCGACGACCCGATGCCGACTCGCGAAGAGGGGGCGTTCTAGATGCCGATCAGCCAGCAGACCGCAGCCGTACTCTGGGGGCTCGGGATAGGTGTCGCGCTCATCGTGGTGGTGTGGGCGACGATCCGTGGCGGGTGGTTCCGCAAGCCGGTCGTCGGCGACCCCCGCGACGAGTCCTCGATGCCGGAACCCATCGCGCCGGTGCATGACTACCCTGAGGGCATCTCCGAGGCGCACGGTCCGGTGCCACTGATCGTCAAGATCGTGATCATCTCGTTCACGCTGTGGGCGATCGGGTACGTGGTGCTCTTCGTGCAGAACGGCTACACCTTCAGCTAGCGAGACATGCCTGGGACCGGGAGACGCGGCGTGGACATGGGCGGACACATGCAGATGTCAGGCGCGAGCCTGTCCTCGTTGTCCCTGTGGGGAGCGTTCCTCTTGGGGCTCGTCGGCGGGTTCGGCCACTGCCTCGCGATGTGTGGACCGTTCGTCGCTGCCGCAAGCCTCGCCGATGGCGCGGCGTGCGGGGCGGCGGCCGGCGGAACCGGATGCGACGCGACACTTCGCGGGTCGGCCAAACGCAGCGGCATCTTCCAGGTCGCGTACCACGTAGGCCGGCTTTCGACGTACGCGCTGCTCGGCGCGGTGCTGGGACTGCTCGGCGAGGCAGGAGCGCTCGCCACGCTCGGCGGGCCGTTCTCGCCCACCGTCGTGACGCGGTGGCTCAAGCTCTCGGCGGGCGCCCTTATGCTCGCGATGGGCGCGTTCATGCTGGTCGCGTGGGTGCGAGGCCGGCGCGCGCAGCTGCCAGAGCCCACGGCATGGCTGACCTCGCTGCCGTGGTTCGGCCGGGCGGTCACACGGCTGTCGCGCTCCGGCGGCTGGGCTGGTTTCCCGCTCGGCGCGCTTATGGGGCTGCTGCCGTGCGCGCCCCTATTGCCGGTGGAGCTCGCCGCGCTCGCCACCGCAACGCCGCTGTACGGCGCACTGGTGATGCTCGCATTCGGCCTCGGCACGGTGCCCGCGCTCGCCGGCTTCGGGGCGGCCGTCGGGCTGATCGGCGCCCGAGCGCGAGGCTGGCTCGCACCGGCCGCCGCGGCTGCCGTCGTCGTCCTCGGCGCGGTGACGCTCGCGCAGGGGCTCGCCATCGCCGGCGTCTTGTAGGCCTCACCTCATGCCCGCCGAGTCGACCTCGTGCGACCTGTGCGGCCTCCCGGTCTTGGGGCGGCCCGTCCGCGATCGCGACCGTGACTTCTGCTGCGAGGGGTGTCGCCGCGTGTACGCGACCGCGCAGGACGCCGGTATCGCCGACCTGCTCGCGTCGCCCGAGACCCGCGCCGAGCGCGGACGGGGACGGGCAGGGGCCGGCGGCGCGAACGCGCGCAAGGCCGCGGCAGCCGCAGCGGCCGGAGCGCGCCGCGAGACCCTGCGAGTCGATGGCATGTGGTGCGCGTCGTGCGGGCTCGTGCTCGAGGATGCGCTCATGACGCTGCCCGGCGTGCTCGATGCCGAAGCGAGCTACTCGGCGTCGCTCGTCCGCGTGACCTGGGACCCGGCGGTCACGGCGCTCGACTCGCTGCTCGAGCGCGTGGCGTTGCTCGGCTATCGCGCGGCGCCCGCCCGTGAGGTCGCTCAGGCGCGCGGCGACGCCGAGGGGCTGTTCCTGCGCGCATTCGTGTCGGCGGTCATCGGCATGTGGGTGATGTGGCCGACGTACTTCGTGCTGTGGCCCGCGTTCGCGAGCGGCGACTTCGAGGGCGTGCGGATGTACGAGGCGTTCACGGGTGCGCTCGCACTCGTGGTGCTCGTGTACGGCGGCTGGCCGTTCATCGCTGGCGCCTGGCGCGCGGCGCGTGTGCGGCGCGCCACGATGGACACGCTCGTGGTGCTCGGCACTTGGACCGCGTGGGCGTACAGCGCGTGGGCGACCGCGACCTCGAGCGCGCCGACCTACTTCGAGTCGGCAGCGATGATCGTGACGATCGTGCTCGCCGGCCGCTGGCTCGAGGCGGTGGGCACGCGCGACGCGACGGCTTCGCTCGCTCGCCTCGCGCAGGCAGCCGAGGAGAGCGCGTGGCTCGCGCGAGCTGAAGGCGGCGGCGCAAGCTGCGGCGAAGCCGAGCGCGTGCCTGTCGCCGAACTCTCCCCGGGTGCGACCGTGATCGTGCGCGCAGGTGAACGCGTGCCGGTCGACGGCGTAGTGCTCGCGGGCGAGAGCGAACTCGACCGCTCACGACTCACCGGCGAGCCGCTGCCAGCGGCCGTGGGGCCAGGCGACGACGTATGGGCCGGCACGGTGAACCTCGCCGGCATGTTGCGTGTTCGGACCGTACGTCTCGGCTCTGACACGCTCGCCGGCCGGCTCGCCTCCCTCGCCGAGGACGCCGCGTTCGCGAAATCGAACGCGCAACGCATCGCCGATGCGATCGCCGCCGTGTTCGTCCCGGTCGTCATCGCGATCGCCGCCGCGACGCTGTTCATCGGCGCCGCAACCGGATCGGCGATCGGCGACGCCGTCGAGCGTGCGGTCGCGGTGCTTGTGGTGTCGTGCCCGTGCGCACTCGCGCTCGCCACACCCCTCGCGGTCTCGAACGCCATCGGTGCCGGCTCCGAGCGGGGCCTGCTGCTGCGCGGAGGCCCCGCGCTCGAGCGGGCAGGGCGCATATCGACCGTCGTCTTCGACAAGACCGGCACGCTCACCGGCGGATCGCTTGAACTCGCGGGCGTGCTACCGGCAACGCTCGACCCCACGGCATGCGACAGCATGCTCGCACTCGCCGCCGCTATCGAGGCCGGCGACCCGCACCCGGTCGCTTCCGCCGTCGCCGATGCGACCGCGACCCTCGACGTTCCCGAGGCCGCCTCAGTCGAACGCCGACCGGGTGCCGGGCTTCTCGGCGATGTGGCCGGTTCCCGCGTGCTCGTCGGCAGCGAGCGGCTCCTCGCCGAGGAGGGCGTCGGTCTCGCAACACCCCTCGCTCGGGCAGCCGCAGCCGCGCGCGCGGGTGGCGCGCTCGTCGTGTGGGTCGCAGCCGACGGTGCCGTGCTCGGGGGGCTGTGCTTCGCGGATGCCGAGCGCCCCGAGGCTGCACAGACGATCGCTGCGCTCCACGCGTCCGGCGTGCGGACCGCCATCGTGAGCGGCGACGCGGCCGCCACCTGCGAGGCGATCGCCGCCGATCTCGGCATCGACGACGTGCGCGCCGAGGTGCTACCCCACGAGAAGGAGCGCGCGGTGCGCGACCTCGCCCCGCTGGATGGTGCGCTCGCGTACGTGGGCGACGGCATCAACGACGCTGCTGCGCTCGGTGCGGCCGACGTGGCGGTCGCGATGGGTGCCGGAGCCGACGTAGCGGTGCTCTCTGCGGATGTGGTGCTCACGCGCGAAGGGTCGCCGCTCTCGGCGCTGCCCCCGCTCCTGAAGCTCGCTGCCACCACGCGACGCATCATCGGCCAGAACCTCGCGTGGGCGTTCACGTACAACCTCGTTGCGATCCCGCTCGCGGTGACGGGTCGGCTCTCGCCGGTGGCGGCCGCCGCGGCGATGGCGGTGTCGTCTCTCGCCGTGGTGGGCAACTCCTGGCGGGTGCGGTTGGGCGGGCGCCGGGAGTCGACGTAGCAGGACGAAAGACGACGTCGCTGTCGCACATCCCCTTGCATTCAGATACTAACGGCGTTAGTATTCATACTAACAGCGTTAGTATTTGCGGCTTCGCAGGGCCGCAGGCACAGGGGGTAGCGACAATGACCGCACGGGCCGCTCGGCAGAAGGAACCGCGAGATACGCTGACGAGAGAGCGCGTGCTGCGGGCCGCCATCGACCTCGCCGACGAACGTGGAATCGATGCGCTCACCATGCGCGAGCTCGGCAAGCGGCTCGGCGTCGAGGGTGCGTCGCTCTACAACCACATCGCGAACAAGGACGACCTGCTCGACGCGATGACCGATCTTGTGGCCTCAGAGATCGAAGTGCCGGTCGGCCTTCCGGACTGGAAGGACGCCATGCGAAAGCGCGCGATCTCGGCACGAGACGTCTTCGCGCGCCACCCGTGGGCGAGCACGCTCATCGACTCCCGCGAGCACAGCGGTCCAGCGCAACTTGCGTACGCGGACCGCGTGCTGGGCACGCTCCTCGCCGCCGGCTTCTCACCCCGTGCAGCCGCCAACGCGTTCCTCGTGCTCGACACCTACATCTACGGCTTCCAGCGCCAGCAATCCAGCCTCGCCCTGCCCGAAGGCATCGAGACGTTCGACGTCGCCGATGAGCTCCTCGCGACGCTCCAGGAGGACGCCTACCCTGCGCTGCTCAGAATCGCGAGCGACTTCTCGGCGAACCCGCACGACGAGAAGGCGGTCTTCGACTTCGGGCTCAACCTCATCCTCGACGGGCTCGAGCGCAGCCTCGAGGCCGGCTGAGCTCACGCCACTCGCCATGCCACCCGCCTCGCGTGACGCGGGGCTCTGAAGGAGGTATCGACCATGGATGCGATCGTGCAAACGGGCTACGGCTCGGCGGACGTGATGGAGTACCGGCAGGTCACCAGGCCCACGCCCGGCGCCGGCGAGGTGCTGGTCCGGGTGGTGGCCGCTTCGCTGGCCGCCGGCGAGTACTTCGGGATGCGCGGCAAGCCGTTCCCGATCCGGTTCTACATCGGGTTCCCCACGCCCAAGCCCGACTTCGTCGTGGGCATCGACTTCGCCGGCGTCATCGAGGAGCTCGGCGACGGAGTGAGTGGGTTCCGCATCGGCGACGAGGTGTACGGCGAGTGTCATGGCTCGTGCGCCGAGTTCGCGGTCGCCAAGACCGGCTCGATCGCTCGCAAGCCGAGCAACCTGACCTTCGAGCAGGCGGCCGGCGTCCCCACTTCGGGCTGCACGGCGCTTCAGGCGCTACGCGACCACGGCAAGGTCCAACCCGGTATGGCGGTGCTCATCAACGGAGCGTCCGGCGGCGTGGGGTCGTTCGCCGTGCAGATCGCCAAGGCCCTTGGCGCCGAGGTGACCGCCGTCTGCAGCACGGGCAACATCGATGCGATGCGCGCCATCGGCGCCGACCACGTCATCGACTACACGCGCGAGGACTTCACGGAGGGCGGCGCGCGCTACGACGTCATCCTCGACAACGTCGCGAGCCACTCGTTGTCGCAGACGAGGCGCGCACTCAAGCCCGACGGGTTGCTCCTTCCCAGCAGCGGGCACGCGGGCATGGGGTGGATCATCGCAGCGGCCTTCTCGGCGATGGTGGTGCGGCAACAGGGGGCGCCGTTCGTGTCGACGAACGACACCGCCACGCTCGACGACCTCCGCGACCTCATCGAAGCCGAGAAGGTCACCCCGCTCATCGATCGCACCTACCCGCTGCGCGACACCGCGAGCGCGTTCGCGTACCTCGACGAGGGACATGCGCGCGGCAAGGTCGTCATCACGGTCGACGCGAGCGAACGATGACCGGCTCTCAGGAAGGGGGCGCGAAGATGGTGGTGGACGTACGGATCATCCTCTCGGCACTGTGGGGCGCGCTGATGCTGGTCTTCCTGCTGGGAGACGTACTGCGCATCTTCGCGGGCGACTACAAGGCCGGGGAGCTGGCGGGGCAGCCGGCGACGCCGATGATGTGGCTGCTGGTCGCGGTGATCATGCTGACGCCCATCGTCCTGATGGTGCTGACGCTGGTCTTGCCGTACCCCGCGGTCCGCTGGGTCTGCATCGTCGCGGCGGCGCTGTGGGCGCTCTTCAACCTGATGGGTCTGCCCTACCCCGGCGCGTACGACAACTTCCTCATCGGGGTGGGCTTCGTCGCGTGTGGCGCCATCGCCTGGTACGCGTGGACGTGGCCGGCGGCAGGCTAGCGCGCGACGATCCGCCCGGAGATCATGCCGCACGGGCTCGACATCATGTACGTGCCTGCGGCGGTCGCTGGAAGCTCGACCGGTGTCACGGCGTTGGCCGTGAGCGAGGCCTCGATGCTGAGCTTGCCGATGACGAGGCCCTCGGCGCACATGCCACCGTGCTTGCAGTCGCCCGGCTGCCGCTTGACCAGCAGCCGAACCGGTCTGTCCGCGGGGACGACCACGGTCCGCGGCACGTACTTGTCGTGCAGGATCTCGAACGGCACCTCCACCACCCCGTCGGCACCGGTCGTGAACCCGCTCGCGCGCTCGTACGCCGCATCCGCGACCGCCAGACGCGCGGCCTCGAACGTGACCGGGGAGCCCAGCAGCAACGCCGCCCGGTCGATGAAGGCCAGACCGAAGATCATCACCACCACCGCGAGTGCCACGTTGAGTCTGTGCTTCCAGGCAAGCGGGATGCGGCCTGCGGTCGTGCCGAAGACCAACAGCAGCGGCATCGTGCCCAGCGCGAACGCGAGCATCCCGGCCGCACCCGCCGCCGCGCTGCCGCTCGCCGCAGCGGCGACCTGCGCTCCCTGGAGTGGGGCGCAGGGCAGCAGCCCCGTGAGCAGTCCGAACGCCAGCGGTGTCGCCCACGTGGACTCGCCCGCGTTCTCCTCGGCGACTGCGCGGCGACGCAGGTTCGACAGCGCTCTCACCAGCGCCTTCGGTGGCCGAGGGGACAGCCGGGCCGCCCACGGGACCTTGCCGGTCATCCCGAGTCCCAGGATGATCATGAACACGCCGGCGGCGACAAGGATCCACGGGCGGATCCCGGTCAGGTCGAACGCCGAGCCGATCGCACCGAGCACCGCCCCCACCAGCACGTAGCTGAGCGTCCGAGCCACCTGGTACGCCACGTTGGGACCGACGGCGGCAAGCCACGAGTCCTCCCTGACGCTCTTGACGGCGTACGTGACGATCATCGGGCCGCACATGCCGACGCAGTGCAGGCTCGTCACGATTCCGAGCACGAACATGGATGTGACGAGTGCCTTCACCAGCGACCTTTCGACGGCGGCTTCGTTCGATGCGCCTCACGGGATTGAGCGCAGGCTAACACCTTGAGTGTTACGGGACTACGCAACTTCGGTATGGACATACCGAAGTTCGTTAGGAGCGTAACGTGTTCGGTCGCAGACAAGCAGCGGTAGATGGGAGCCACAGATGCACAGCACAGCCACGCGAAGGATCACCCTCGTCGGATTCGTCATCGCGCTGACGGTGATGACCGCCCTTGTCACGGGCTGCTCCAGCCAGCCGGCGGCGCCCGAGCCGGCGGCCGAGAGCCAGATGGGCGGCGGTGAGATGGCGGAGATGAGCTGCCCGATGTGCAACGTGGGAGCTCCTGCCGTCGAGAAGGGCTCCGCGACCGAGGAAGACGGCGTTCAGGTGGTCAGGATCACGCTGAAGGACGGCTACTACTCCCCGAACGAGATCACCCTCGATGCCGGCATGCCTGCGAAGCTGATCTTCACGGGCGAGGCCAAGGATTGCTCCGGCAAGCCCAAGATCGAGGCACTGAACAAGCAGGCCGACTTCACTCAGACCGGCGAGGCTACCATGGATCTGGGCACGCTCGAAGCGGGCACGTATCCCCTCACGTGCGGCATGAGCAGCGCCGGCGGGAGCGTGATCGTCCAGTAGCCCCACCAACCGGACTCTTGCGCGGGCGGCGGCACTCGGCGTGCTGCCGCCCGTTGTGCTCCCCCAGCGGGTACGCTCTCTTGCTAAGAGGACATAATCGACAGATGAGCCCGCCCTGAGAGGACGTGACAACGATGACACCCGCGAGCCGCAAGAAGTCGACCTCCGCCGATGAACCCGTGCTCCTGTCCGGCGGCAATCCGCAGATCCCGAAGGGCGAGGGCGATGCTCCCGTGCAGGCCTACCTCGCTGCCATGCCGGGCTGGAAGGCCGACATCGGCCGCCGTCTCGACGCGATCATCACCGAGACGGTCCCCGATGTCCGCAAGGCGGTGAAGTGGAACTCCCCCTTCTACGGCATGGAGGGACGCGGCTGGTTCCTCAACTTCCACGTGTTCACCAAGTACATCAAGGTCGCGTTCTTCGACGGGATGTCGCTCGATCCGGTTCCTCCCGGCGAGTCGAAGGACGAGAACGTCCGGTACCTCAGCATCTATGAGGACGGCTTCGACGAAGCACAGTTCGCCGAGTGGGTCGCCCAGGCGAGCAAGCTCCCCGGGTGGGGCAAGGCCTGAGGCGTCGGCAGCCCGTGACCCTCATCCGTCCCGCAGCCCCGTCCGAGGCCGCCGCCCTCTCCGCGATCGCTCGCGCGTCGAAAGCGCACTGGGGCTACTCGGAGGAGCTGCTCGAACTGTGGAGCGACGCGCTCGCCGTCACCCCCGACTTCATCGCCGAGCACACCGTGTTCTGCGCGGTCGACCGCGGCTCGGTGGTCGGTTTCGCAGCGCTGTGCGCTATCACCGACGGCGTCGAACTCGAGCACCTGTGGGTCGTGCCCGAGCGCATCGGCACCGGCGTGGGGCAGGCGCTGCTCTGCGCGGCGGTGGTGCGTGCACGTCGTGCCGGCGCGACGCGGATGCGTATCGTCTCGGACCCGAATGCCGCCGGCTTCTACGAGCGCCACGGCGCCGAGCGGGTCGGCGTCATCGAGGGCCGGCCACCGGGGCGGCGGCTGCCGGAGTTCTTGCTCGCGCTCGAGCCTGCAGATGGTGCCGGCGCGGAGCCGCAGCCATGACGTCTCTCGCGTTGCCCTGGCTCCTCGGCTGGTACATCGTCCTCAGCGTCCTCGCGTTCGCCATGTACGGCGCCGACAAGAGCGCCGCCATTCACGGCCGCCGGCGCACCTCCGAGGCTGGCCTGCACATCGTGTCGCTGCTCGGCGGGTGGCCCGGTGCGCTCGTCGCGCAGCAGGTGTTTCGGCACAAGACGCGGAAGGTGTCGTTCCAGGTGACGTACTGGATCACCGTGATGCTGAACATCGGACTCCTCGTGATGCTTCTCTCGGCAGGGGCGGTCACGCAGGGCTGACTCCGCCGCCGTTCGCGGGTATACACACCCTCGGGTCTGCAGTGCCGAGCGCTTCGACGGCGTGTGGCAGTCCGGCACACCGTGCGCCTCGCCTTGCCTCGGCAGTCGTTTGAGGGGGTCGAGATGTTCACGAGATCGAACCGCAGGGCCGCGGCGTTCGCCGTGGCGATCGTCGCGTGCTGCCTGGCACTTGCCGTAGCCGCGCCCGCATTCGCGTACACCATCACCGGAAGCGTGGTGAACTCCGCCACGAGCGCGCCGCTCGGAGGCCTGAAGGTGAAGACCTGGTACTGGCACGACGGCGATCAGGCCTGGTACGTCGGCAGCTATGCCGAGACGATAGGCGACGGCAGTTACAGCTTCACGATCTACGACGCCGGCAAGTATCTCGTGCACGTGTACCAGAACGACGGCTGGGCGGACCAGTGGTGGAACCTCGCCTCGACGGAATCCTCGGCCACCACCATCACCATCCCGGGCGACACGCTCACCGGCATCGACTTCCGGCTCGTCGCGCCCAAGCCTCAGCCCACCGTCACGATCGTCGCGCCGAGCACGTGCAGCTACGCGTCGGCGAAGCTGTCCGGTTACCTGACGTACAACAGCACCCCACTCGCGAACCGTCCGGTCAAGATCCTGTGGTGGTCAAACGGCGGCTACGGTACCGCGGGCACCGACGTGACCGACTCGGACGGCAAGTGGACGCTCTCGGTCAAGCCCAAGTACGCGACGGACTACCAGGCTGTCTTCGAGGAGACTGCCGAGTATGCCTACTCGACGAGCTACATCGAGAGCACGCTTCCGATGGTCTCGCTCACCAAGCCGGCCGGCCCGTCGTCGGCCAAGACGAGCACCACGTTCACGAGCTACAGCTACCTCAAGCCGCGCCATACCTCGGGCACGAAGCCGATCTACATCGCGTGCCAGCGCAAGGAATCAGGCAAGTGGATCACCAAGAAGTCGGTGCTCGCGACCGCGAAGAATGTGACACTGAGCGGCGTGAAGGCCTCGAAATGCTCGGCCAAGATCAGGCTCACGAAGAAGGGCTCGTGGCGACTGGTTGCGGTCCACTCGAAGGACGCGCTGAACGCCAAGGCCACGAGCTCGAAGCGCTACATCACCGTGAAGTGACGCGTGCCGACGACGCGGGCCGTCACTCCTCGGCGGCCTGCGCCTCGCGCACCAGGACGGCCAGCTTGCGAAGCGTGTTGCAGTTGCGCACCGTCATCGCCTTGTAGATGTCGGTCCCGACGATCTTCAGCAGGCCGCTGCGGGTGACGTTCCTGCGCGCCACCAGCCACAGCACCGCGCCGTGGGCGTAGCGGACCTGGTCGAACTCGGGCTTGATCGTGAGCGTGTCGAGGACCTCGGGCCCGTCGATCTCATCGGCGAGGAACATCACATCGCACTTGGTCGCGTCGTCGTTGCGCCAGTCGTCGGGAAGCGCCTCGGCGAGCGCGAGGATCGTCTCGGCGTCGCGGACGAGCACCCTGAGGCAGAGACCGAACTCCGCGTCGATCGCGTCCTCGAGCAGGGTCGCGAGCGTGGTAGCGTCGAGCGTCTCGTGCGCGAAGACCACGTTGCCCGAGTTGATGTAGGTCTTCACCCGCTGCATCCCGGCACGCTCGAAGACGGTCCTGAGCTGCGCCATCGGCACCTTGTTGTTGCCGCCGACATTGATGCCGCGCAGCAGAGCGACGTAGACCATACGACCTCCTACTTCGGCAACAACGAACGCATGTTGTTGTAGATGATCTTCGCCGCCCGTTCGGGCATGTAGCGCGCGAGCCGATCCATCGCCGTCGCGTCCTTGCCCACGCACACGCGGTACGCGTCGCGCTCCATGCCGTCGAGGATCATGCGCGCGGCCTCCTCGGGCTCGGTCATCTTGATCTGCGGCGCGTTCTTGGCGGCCTCTTCGGCGTTTGCGGGCACGCCGACCCCTGAGTTCTTCGAGATGTCGGTGCGGATGGCACCGGGGAAGACGACCGTGACGCTCACGTTGGTCTCGGTGAGCTCGGAGTGCAGACCCTCCGTGAGCAGCTTGACCGCGGCCTTCGAGGCCCCGTAGATCGTCTGACCGGGGACGGGCAGGAAGCCACCCATGCTCGAGATGTTGACGATGTGCGCGCTCGGGCGCGCGAGGAGCACTGGCAGGAACGTCTTGGTCATGGTTACGGTGCCCCAGAAGTTCACGTTCATGACGCGCTCGATCGCGTCGTACGCGAGGTCGTTGAAGAGCACGAACGGCTGGATGATCCCCGCGCAGTTGATGAGCCCGTCGACCTGCCCGTGCGCCGAGACGATCGCGTCCGGCAGCGCTTCGACCGCCGAGCGGTCCGTGATGTTGGCGACATGGGCGGACAGCTTGTCGCCTGCCTTGGCGATGCCCGCGGTCTCTTGCAGCGCGGCTTCGCTCAGGTCGATGGCGGCCGCGCGCGCACCACGCGCGAGCAGGGCGAGCACGATCTGTCGACCGATGCCGTTGCCGCCGCCGGTGACGGCGATGGTCTTCCCGCTGACCTGCATGGTGTCCCCTTTCCCCGATGGCTCGCCGCTCCTGGGGGCCGCGGCGTGGGGTGTCCGGCCCCAGATGGGACGATACCCCAACCGGCTCGCGCGCCGCAGAAGGACGGATGTCAGAGCCGGGCGATACGCTGCGTCTGCGGCGTCCAAGTTGCCGTACACTCGAACCGCACACCGTCGACGACTCCTGTGAGGCGCCTCCATGAACGGCACGCTTGCCATCGTCCTGCTCGTCATCGGCCTGCTCAACGCGGCGCTGCTCGTCGTGCTGCTGCTGCGGTCCTCGGCGAGCACCAAGAGCGAGGACGTGCTTCGTGAAGAGCTCCGTGCGAGCAGAGAAGAGGCCGCGCGTGCCGCCCGCGAGTCGCGCGAGGAACTCAACGCGGCGCTTGCCTCGGCGAACAGCACCATCTCCGCGAACCTGACGACGCTCGGCGAGATGCAGCGGGCGCAGCTCGACACGGTCGGCAAGCAGGTCAAGGAGCTCGGCGAGTCCAACACGGCCTCGCTCGAGCGCATCCGCGTGACCGTCGACTCGCGCGTCAAGGAGCTGCAGGACGGCAACGAGAAGAAGCTCGACGAGATGCGCAAGACCGTCGACGAGAAGCTGCATGTGACGCTCGAGAAGCGGCTCGGCGAGTCGTTCAAGCTCGTCAGCGACCGGCTCGAGGCCGTTCAGCGCGGACTGGGCGAGATGCAGAATCTCGCGACGGGCGTCGGCGACCTCAAGCGCGTGCTCACGAACGTGAAGGCGCGCGGCACGTGGGCGGAGGTGCAGCTCGGCGCGCTGCTCGAGCAGATCCTCACGCCGTCGCAGTTCGGGCGCAACGTGAAGACGAAGGAGGGCTCGGCTGAGCTCGTGGAATTCGCGATCCGCCTCCCCGGCCCCAAAGACGACCCGGACGCGGTCGTGTGGCTGCCCATCGACTCGAAGTTCCCGCAGGAGGACTACCTGCGGCTCCAGGACGCGGCCGAGCGCGGTGATGTGGAGGCGGTCCAGAAGGCGACCGACGCGCTCGCGCGCTCGATCAAGACCCAGGGCGAGCTCATCAGCTCCAAGTACCTGTGCCCTCCATGCACCACAGACTTCGCGATCATGTTCCTGCCCACGGAGGGTCTGTACGCGGAGGTGCTGCGCCACCCGTCGCTCCTCGACGAGCTCCAGCACAAGTACCACGTCATGGTCGCCGGGCCCACTACCCTCGCCGCGCTGCTCAACAGCTTGCGTATGGGCTTCCAGACGCTTGCCATCGAGCAGCAGTCCGCGGAGGTCTGGAAGGTGCTCGCCGCCGTGAAGACCGAGTTCGCGAAGTTCGGCGACGTGCTCGTGAAGGTCAAGCGCCAGCTCAACACCGCGGCCAACACCATCGGCGAGACCGAGCGCCGCAGCCGGGCGATGGAGCGCAAGCTGCGCGGTGTGGAGAGCCTGCCCGAGGGCGAGGCTTCAGCCGTACTCGAACTGCCCGCGCTCATCGCCGAGGAGTTCGACAGCGAGCCGTTGTTCGCAGCCGGCGACGACACGGAGTAGCTCCGCGCACCATTCGCTCGCCAACACGCGCTGATACCGATTCGGGCGTTGGTCTGGCGGGAATGGAACGTGTGCGGGTGTCCTGAGCCCGCGAACGCATCCCTGCAGCCTTTGGAGCGTGACCCCGTGGTCCGCCATGCCTGTTCGTCCGCTGTCCTCCGGCCATGCGCATCAGCGCTCGGACGGGTGATGCCCGCTGTGTGTGCGCTCGTGCTCGCGTCGGCTGGGTTCGCGACCGCCGCCTTCGCCGAGCCGCCAATCTCCGAACCCGCGACCACGACGCTGGCCCTCGCGGCGCCAGCCGTGATCGCCGCCCACGAGTCCACCACCGTCGTCGCGACCCTCGAGCAGACCGCCGGGGTACCTGTCGCCGGTCGCGCAGTCGTGATCCTGCGCTCCACCTCGACCACCGAGACGACGCTGGCCGCCGGTTTCACCGACAGTGACGGGCACTTCTCGGCGGTGGTGCAGCCCACGTCCCGCCTCGTCGTACGTGCCACATTCGCCGGCGACATCGAGTACCTCGCTTCCGAGAGCGCGACCGCGGCGATCACACCCAAGGTCGCCCTGTCGAAACCGTGGACTCACGACGAGTTCGCATCCCCCGGTCAGTGGCTTCCCGCGCGCGGCACGTTGTGGCCCAAGCACTCGAAGACGAGCACCTCGACGCGCATCGTGTGCGAGCGCAAGGAGGACGGGAAGTGGGTCGTCAAGAGGACCTTCCCCACGAAGATCACCAACAAGAACGGCAAGAGCTACTACGCGGGCAAGTTCCGGATTCCCTCGACCGGGAGTTGGCGCGTCCGCGTCCGGCATGACGACGTGAGCCATGCGCGCTCCTACAGCAAGAGCCGCTACGTCACGGTCACCAACTGGCGGAAGCGCTACGTCGGCAAGCGCGTGCACGGCCTGAAGCCGCCGCGCAAGATGGTTGCGATCACCATCGACGACGGGCCCAACGCACGCTCGCTCGCCATCTGCAGCATCCTCGAGAAGTACGACGCCAAGGGCACGTTCTTCTTCGTCCGGCGGCTCATGAGAAGCGGCTACCTCGGCCAGACGAAGAAGATCTACGACCGCGGGCACGAAGTGGAGAATCACACCGCGCGACACGACATGCTGATGGGACCGTATGCCGACAACTATGCGTCCATCGCGTCGACGAAGGCCACCATACACGGAGCGACAGGATACGACTCGATCTGGGTGCGCCCGATGGGCGGCGGCATCAACGCGACCGGTGACCGGGCGATACGCAATGCGGGCCAGCTGTGCGCGATCTGGTCGGTCGACTCCTACGATTCGCACGCGCAGTACACAGCGCCGGACAAGCTCTACCACAACGTGGTCGACCATGTTCGCTCCGGTGATGTGATCCTCATACACCAGACACATCCCGAGACGGTCAAGGCACTCCCGCGCATCTGCGCGACCTTGAAGGCGCGCGGCTACAAGATGGTGACGCTGTCGAAGATGGCCTCCGTCAGCCGCATGCGCTGACGCGCGACTCCACACGAGGAGTGGACTCGGCCGCTCGCTACCGCCCGGCCCGACGCCACCGCGTCGCCCAGCCCTCGATTGCGTCGAGCGCCTCGTAGAGCACCACGCCGAGCAGCGCCATGCCGATGATCCCGGCGAACATCGCGGGGTAGTCGATCGATCCCCACGCATCGACGATGTACCAACCGATGCCGTTCGAGCCGGCGATTGATTCGGCGAGGAAGAGCACCGCGATCGCGGTGCCGGTCCCGATCCGCAGCGCCGTGAAGATGTCCGGAAGCGCCGCAGGAACGACCACGTGGCGGTAGATGTCGAGCCGCGATGCGCCCAGTGAGCGAACCGACAGCACGCTGGGCTCGGGAACCGCCTTAGCGGCGTCACGGGCTGTCACGAGGATCTGGAAGAACACGATGAGCGCGATGAGCGCGATCTTGGGCGCGTGCCCCAGCCCCAGCAGCACGAGCAGCACGGGCAGGAAGACCACCTTGGGGATGGGATACGTCAGGAAGATGAGCGGCGCAGCCACGGCATCGGCTCTCGGCGAGCGGCCCAGCAGCAGCCCGAGCGGGACCGCCAGCGCGGTGCCGATCGCCATCGCCGCCACGACACGCCAGAAGCTGACGACGATCTCAGGCCATATCTGGGGCCACTGCTCGATGAACGTACGGATCGCGATGGCGGGACCTGGCAGGGCCGGTGACCCCACTGCGACGGCCAACGCCGCCCAGGCAAGCAGCAGCATCACAAGCGCGCCGACGTAGCCCACGACCTTGCGAATGAGCGGACTCCTCATGACGCGCCCTCGCTCGGGACGGCGGCGGGGGCTCCCGGCGAGGACTGTCTGAGCATGGGGCCCCCGCCGCCGTCCCCCGCGCGGTCGCCAGCATGAACCGCGCCCTCCCCGGCGAGGATGCGGCGCAGCCGGACGCAGCGTTCGTGGTACGCCTCACTGTCGCGGTAGCCGTCGCTGCCCATACCGGGATTGTCGACGACCGCAGCCACACGGCCGGGTCGCGGCGTCATCACGACCACCCGGCGGCCGAGGAACACCGCCTCCTCGATCGAGTGCGTGACGAGCACCTGCGTATGGCCCCTTCGGCGCCACAACTCCAGCAGCACATCCTGCAGGTCCTCGCGCTTGAGCGCATCGAGCGCCGAGAGCGGCTCGTCCATCAGCAGCACATCAGCGTCGAGCGCGACCGCTCGCGCGAGGGCGAGCCGCTGGCGCATGCCGCCCGACAGCTCGCTTGGATATGCGTGCGCGAACTCCGCGAGCCCTACGCGCTCGAGCGCCTCGGCCACCCGGTGCTGCCGATCCGCACGAGCGACACGCCGCACCTCGAGTCCGAGCCCGGCGTTGTGCGCGACGGTCTTCCACGGCAGCAGCCCGAAGTCCTGGAGGATGAGCGCGGTCTCCCGACGCGGACCCACGAGCGCCGAGCCTTCGACGAGGACTCGCCCGCCGCTGGGCGCGAGCAGTCCCGCCGCGAGCAGCAACAGCGTCGACTTGCCGCAACCGCTCGGGCCGATGACGGCGACGGGCTCTCCGGCCCCGATCGAAAGCGACAGCGCGTCGAGGGCCCGGACCGAGCGGTCCGAGCCCTCGTACGTGAGCGACAGCTTGTCGAAAGTGAGTGCGGCCACGTGCAGCGTCAGTCCGTCGGTGTTCCGACGATCTGATCGTACGTGACGTCGCTCTTGAGGTAGCCCTTGGCCTTCATCCACTCGAGAACCGCGTCAACGTCCGCCTGGGTCGGGAGCACGGCCGTGGGGTACGTCTGAACCTTGTACGACTCGGCGAGCGGAGCGGGCAGGCGCGCCTTATCCACGAGCATCTTGCGATACTGCTCCGGGTTCTTGTTGATGTCGTTGACCGCGATGTCCCACGCCCCGAGCACGCCGGCGACCGTCTCCGGTCCGCCCGTCTTGGCGAGGAACTCGTCGGAGAAGAGCAGCACCGTCTGCGAGAGGTTCTTCTCGGCCTTGGTGTCATCGCCGACTATCTTCGCGCCGCCCTGCTCGGCGAGCGTGAGGAACGGCTCGGGGAGTGCGGCCGCCTTGAGCTTGTTCGCCATGAGCAGCTCGAAACGCACCGGCACCTTCTTGACCTCTTCGACCTTCACGCGATCCGCCGAGACGCCCGCCTCGGCCATGAGGCCATCGAGCACGTACTCCTGGATCGTCGCCGAGGAGGTCCCGACCGGCGTGTCCGCAAGCGCGGCGAGTTCGGCGACCTCGGACTTCGGCGGCACGGCAACGCCGAAGCGCCCCTGCGACTGATCGGCGCCGAGCATGATCGTGGCGACCTTGACGCCCTTCCCGCTCGCCGAGAGGTTCGCAGCGGCGATGAGGTCGCCCATGAAGCCGTCGATCGCGCCGGACGCCAGCGCGACGTCGCGCTCCTGCGCCGACTGGAAGACGACGATCTCGACCTTGGGCAGACCCTCGGTCGAGAAGTAGCCCATGCTCTCGGCAACCCACAGGGGCAGCGAGTCTTCTGTGGCCAGCGTGCCGATCTTGACCGGGATCGCCTCGGCGGCAGGGACGCTCGAGGTCGCCTCGGCACCGCCGGAGGGCTCGGCCTTCGTCGGCCCGAGCAGGCCGCATCCGGACAGAGACGCCGCAGTGAGCAACGCGATGAATGCAACGGCACACACACGCATGGTGCGGGTCATTCGGTGACTCCCTTCGCGAAACGACGTGCTAGCTGGAGGGGCAGACTGCGCGGCGCAGGCGGATCTCGTCTCGGACGGGAATGCCCGAGAAGCCCGGTGTCGCCGCACCGAAGCGATCGGCCACCTCGCCGACCGCGGTCTCGTAGATCGAGAACCCGTGACGCTGGTAGAAGTAGAGCTGCGGGATGTCGTCGTTGGTGATGGCGACGCGCATGAAGCTCAGTCCCCGCTTGGCTGCGAACTCATCGGCCGCGGCCAGCAGCGCCGAGCCGACGCCGGCGCCCTGGAAGTCCGGGTAGACGGAGAGCAGCACGACAGTGAGCTCACCTCGGCTGATCGCGAGCGCGAGCAGACCCACGAGCTCGTCGCCGGCGACGGCCACAAGGTTGGCGCCCGCGAGCACGTCGAACGTCCGGCCGAACACATCGACGTCGGTCTCGCCGAGAGCGCGCTCGCACAGCAGTGCGACCGCGTCGGCATCGGCCGCTTCGGCGAGCCTCACGGAGAACTCGGGCGACTCGCGGTGCATGTGGGAGGCGCAGGTCACGGTCATGCGTGCTTCGCCGAGCGGCAGGTCCTTGCCACACGTCGGGCAACGGTACTGCGGAAAGGGAAGCTCGAAGGCGTCGTTCATCATCGGTACTCCTCTGGGTACGCCGCATCTGCGGCGGTTCAGTTATACCGCGACGGCGCGCGGGCCGCGAGTGCGAGCAGGGCAAACGGCCTGAATGTCCACGGCACCGACTCCGGGGCGGCTGGTGCGGTCACCTCCCGGTGCCCCCACGCGAGCGAGCCGCGGGCTCGGGTATCATCGGCGTATGACGATCCCACTGCTTTCAGCGTCCCCGTCCGCGCTCGAGGCGCTCGCCGCCGTCGAGACGCTCTACACCGACCTGGACGGCACGCTGCTCGGCCTGGGCGGCTCGTTGCTCATCGATGGTTCAGGCGCGCCCTCGGCCAGCACGGCCCACGCCGTGGCCCGCGTCAACGCCGCTGGCCTGACCGTCGTCATCACCACCGGACGAAACCGCATCCAGTGCGCCGAGATCGCCCGGCTGCTCGGCTGGCGGGGGTTCATCGCAGAGCTCGGGTGCGTGATCGTTCCCGACCGCGGGGCCGAGCCCATCTTCCTTGCCGGTGACTGGCCGACAGACGCGCTCGAGCCGGGCGAGACACCGCATCACGCCATCGAGCGCATCGGCGCCCTGGACGCGCTCTTCGAGGCGTTCCCCGGCCGGCTCGAGCATCACGCGCCCTACCACCACAACCGCGAGGCCACCCATATGCTGCGCGGTTCGCTCGACATCGCGGCCGCGCAGGCGCTGCTGAGCCAGTTCGAGCTGCCGCTCGACCTGGTCGACAACGGCATCATCCACCCGCTCTCGACCGGGCTCGCCGAGGACATCACCGAGGTGCACGCCTATCACCTGATGCCCGCCGGCGTGACGAAGGCCGGATCGGTCGCAGCCGATCTCGCGCGCCGCGGCCTCGCCCCGGAACAGGCAGCCGCTCTCGGCGATTCCGCGACCGATGCGGAGATGGCGGACGCCGTGTCGCTCGGCGTCGTGGTAGCCAACGCGCTGCACGACTCGCGCGTGCTCGCCGCCGCACAGGCGCGCGACAACGTCCTCGCGACAAGCGGCGAGCGCGGCGACGGCTGGTCCGAGTTCGCCGGACTCTGGCTCTCTTCGCGCGGCTGATCCGCAGGCGCGACCGTTCTCGGCGACCGTCCTCGCGTCGCGTCCCCCGAGCTCCCATACCAAACATATGGTCGAGCAGCAGGCCAAACGCGCCGACAATAGATTCAGAAATGTCGCCATGCGCAGCGGGCGACGGCTTTGACGACGGCGCCGGGCACGATCCCATGGCACGAGCCGTCGAACCTGTACGCGCCTCGTGTGAAAGGGGGCATCGATGAAGAGCTTCATACGCTCGCTTGCGGTTCTGGTCTTTGCGATCAGCATCGCACTCGGTGCTGCCCCCGCGCTGGACGCGACACAGGAGCGCACGGCAACCGCCGGCACGGTCACCGTCCGAGTGATCGTGCGCGACCCCAGTGCCCAGCCGATGCTCCCGCTGATGAACCTCCAGGCTATCGCCCAGGGCTACGTCATCGGCGCCACGTGGACCAACCCGCCGACCTCGTACTCGGGAGCGCTCATCGAGTGGTACGCCGAGAACGTGCGCCAGGGCACCGGCGCCGAGCGGGACTGGCACGAATACGAGATCCACTACCCGCCGGCGGCGTTCGCGAGGCTCTCGGCGCCGATGGGTGCCCGCTATGACCTGCGCGGTGTCGCGCTCTACGACGGCGGCACCACGCAGTCGGTCCCTGCGACAGCGTCCGTAGTGGTCACGGCGCCGGTCACCCTCTCGAGCAGCTGCCCGACGAGCGGCTACGCGGCGAGCATGGCCATGCGCAGCCGATACGGACGGTCGCTGTACGAGCGCCCGTTCGTGGTGACGATGGACGTGCCGGGCGATGGCGACAACCTCAGGCTCGGCGACGACCCCGTCAGCTGGAGTCCGCAGCTCAGCGGTCCGGTCGCCGTCCGCGTCTACCGTCTCTCGACCGCGACGATCCGTGACAAGCACCGCACCCCGGTGCAGCGCTACGCGTGGACGCGCGTGCCCATACCGCAGGCTCGAGGGAGCGAGCGTCACGATCCCAACCTGCTTCGCCCGCATCCGACGTTCACCGACGGGTATCCCTCGGTGGTGAACTACCCGTTCACGATGACGGAGGCGGGCACCTACAAGATCGAGATGGAGGCCCAGCTGACCGAGGGCTTCACCTGGAACGGGGACCGCACCTGGCGGGCCTCACGCATCATCACCCTCAACGCGACCAAGTTCACCGGCAAGGCGAGCACGCCCAAGGCGACAGGCTCACGGCGCGGCACCAAGGTCCGGTTCTCGGGATCGATCAGCCCGCGACGCGCTGCCACCGTCAAGGTCACGATCCAGCGCCGTCTGCACGGGAAATGGCGCTCGTACAAGTCGGTCAACGTGAAGGCGAAGACGACCGGCGCTTGGACCACGCGGCAGCTCGTGAAGAAGGCCGGCACGTACCGGGTCCGCGCCGCGACGGCGGGCGGGATCGCCGATCCCTACCGCGAGTACACGGCGGCGACGTCAGGGTGGCGCACTTTCACGCTTCGCTGAGCACCGTACGAGAGCGACTCCCGCGATCAGTTCCCGCTCGAGACCACCAGCACCACCTGGCTGTCCTGCGGCGCGCTCTCGCCGCCCGCGGGTGTCTGGTAGAGCACCTCGTCAGCGGGCTTGCCGCTTCCATCGCTTGTATACGACGTGGCCTTGAGACCGGCGTTCGCGAGCTCGGTCTTCGCGTCCGCCAGCGACATGCCCACCACATCAGGCACGTTGACCGCCGGGTTCGCCGCCGGGGGCGGCCCTGCCGAGACAAGCAGCGCGACAACCGTGCCGGGAGCCACGGACGCACCGCTCGGCGGGGCCTGACCGATGACCTCGCCGCTGGGAACCGAGTCGCTGTAGGTGTCGACGGACTTCACCTTGAGGCCGGCGTCGGACAGCTCGCTCGTCGCGTCGCTCTTCGAGAGCCCGACAACGTTGGGGACGTTCACGTTGGTCTGCTCGGCACCGCTCGATACGACGATCCCGACCTCGGTGTCGGCAGGCACCATCTGACCGGCCTTCGGGCTTTGCGAGATGACGTTTCCGGAAGCGACGCTGTCGCTCGGCGCCTCGGTCGTGCCGACTTCAAGCTGGGCGCGGGCGAGTTCCTGCATGGCCGCGTCCCTCGACATGCCCACGACGTCGGGAACCTCGACGAGGTCGCTCTTCGTCGCCACGGTGATGTCGATTCTCGAGCCGGCGGCGACCTCGGTCCCGGCGACAGGGTCCTGCGACATGACGTCGCCTGCGGTCGCGGTTGTGCTGGGACTCTCGGTCACCGTGCCGACGGCGAGCCCCGCCTCGGTCAGCGCCTGTTCGGCGGACTCCCGGCTCTCGCCGACGATCTGGGGGACCTTCACCATCTCGGCGGGCACAGAGGGCTTGTTCAGCAGGAAGAATGCGCCTGCGGCGAGCGCAAGCACGGCGAGGGCCACGACGATCCACACCCACGCCGAGCCACGCTTCGCCGGCGCGAGCGAGCGTTCCTCGGGGAGCTGCCCGAGCACGACGCCCGCAGGCACCGTGGCGCTGGGCACCTGTACGCTCGTGGCGCGCAGGCCGGACTGCTGCAGCGTCGCGTGTGCCTGCGACTCCGGCTGGCCGATCACGTTCGGCACGCCGAGCAGTGCGCTGCCCTCTGCCGGCGCCCCAGAGGACACCAGAACGACGGCGGGCCCGCCCGGCTGCGTCGACTCGCCCGCGCGGGGCCACTGCGCGATCACCGTGCCGCTGCGAAGCGTCTCGCTCGCTTGGGAGAAGAACTGCGCGTTGAGGCCCGCCTGCTGAAGTGCGCCGAGCGCATCGGCTTGCGACATGCCGGTCACTGCGGGCGCGAACACTGATGGCGCCGATGCGGGGGGCGCACCCGAGCTGACAACCACGACGACCGCCGAGCCGGCCGGGATCTCGGTACGCACGAGCGTGCCGGCATTCGTATTCGAGGCCATTGGTGACTCCTTCGCGCTGGTCGGCAGCGGCGCGGTCGGTTGCCTCGCGCACCGCGGGAATCGGGCTACCCCGTTTCTACCCGACATGGGCTCACCGTCCTCGACCGACCTCCTCGGCGCCGCTATTGCCCTTGCCCAGCTGCGGGAATACAATGCCTGTGCTGCAAGCCTCGGCTTGTGGCGTTGACATCGAGGAAGTCAGCTCCGTCCGTTACGGTGCGGCTCCTGTTCGAACACAGGCCACTGCCCGGAAATGTCGAGAGACGCCAATGGGTAGAACAGCCCTCGCCGGCTTAAGGCGAAGGCTAAGGTGGCTGGGCTCTGCGGAGGCGGGCATTCCCGCTGCGTCGACGACACCACGCGTCGTGCGCCCTACGTCGGACAGTGCCAAATCCATTGACGAGGGATGTGAGCGGTGAATCCGTCCGTCACGTGCGCCTTTGGCAGGCATCCGTGTCGGGCATGCACGCGCGGAGCGCGTGCCAGCCGCTGCCCCTCGTCCGCCCGGACGCAGGGGCTTTTTCGTTGTCCGACCTGTAACCGAACGACAAGGGCCTACGTGAAACCTCACAGTACCTAGGCCCCGAGGCGACCCCGATTCGTCGGCGGCTCCTCGGGGGAGCAGCCGCCAGACGACCCACTGGGATTGCGCCCTCGCGCGCAGTGAGACCCGGAGGGAGGGGAAACCGTGATCTACCTGTCCCAGATGCTGGGCAAGCCGGTGGTCGATGCCGCTGGCGAGGACATCGGCACCATCAATGACATCGCGATTGCGACCGGCGAGGTATTCCCTCGCGTGACCTCGCTCGCGTTCGTCGGTCCGGACAAGACGCCGTTCATGCTGTCGTGGCGCAAGTTCGTGGCGGCCTTCGACGGGGAGCAGATCGTGCTGTCGGTGCCCGCACCGGAGATCCGATTCAGCTACCTGCAGCCCGACGAGGTCTTGCTGTCGCGCGATCTCATGAGCAAGCAGATCGTCGACACCCAGGGCATGAAGGTCGTGCGCGTCAACGACCTCAAGCTCTCCGAGTCGCGCAACCAGCTGCGCCTCCTCGGCGCCGAGGTGGGCGTTCGCGGCATTCTGCGCGGGATCTCGCCGCTGCTCGAGCGCATGGTCGCAGGCGCGGCGAGGCTCTTCGGTCGGCAGCTGCACGAGAACATCATCGCGTGGAACTACATGGACCTGCTCGACCGCGACCTGTCGCAGGTCAAGCTGTCCGTGACCCACAAGCGCCTCCACGAGCTCCACCCCGCTGACGTCGCCGACATCCTCGAGAAGCTCGCGCCGGCGCAGCGCGCCCGCGTGTTCGAGCACCTCGACAACGAAGCCGCCGCCGACACGATCTCCGAACTCGAAGACGAGCTGCAGGCCGACGTCATCGACGACCTCTCCGAGCGCCGCGCATCCGCCCTCCTGGCGGAGATGGACCCGGACGACGCCGCCGACATCATCGGCGACCTGCCCTACGACAAGGCAGAGGCGCTGCTGCGGCTGATGGGCGTGAAGGAGTCGAGCGCGATCCGCTCGCTGCTCGGCTACAAGGAGAAGACCGCAGGCGGCATCATGACCCCCGAGGTCACCACCGTCACCGACGAGATGACCGTCCAGCAGGTCATCGACCAGCTGCGCGCGGAAGCCGACGAGCAGGAGAGCATCTACTACGTCTACGTCGTCGAGGCCAACCGCCGCCTCGCGGGCGTCATCTCCCTCCGCGACCTGCTGCTCGCCTCCCCTACCACCACGGTCGCCGAGATCGCCGAGCGCGACCTGTTCGTCTCCCATGTCGACGACGACCAGGAGGACGTCGCCGAGCAGATGAGCAAGTACGACCTGCTCGCGCTGCCAGTCGTCGACGAGACCGGCAAGCTGCTGGGCATCGTCACCGTCGACGATGCGCTCGACGTCCTCGAGGAGGAGTCCGCCGAGGACCTCGCGCTCGCCACGGGCTCCTCGGAGCACGGCGGTCCTGTCGCCAACATGCTGTGGTGGCTCCTTCGCCGCAACGCCTGGATCCTCGTGTGGACCGCCATCGCCTTCGCGGTCGTCGCCGGCACCCCGCGTCTCTTCCCCGACCTCGGCGATGCCGCGGTCTTCATCCTGCCGGCCGTCCTGCTGCTCCCCCTCCTCCTCCGCACGGCCGAGGACATCTCGCAGCGGGCCATCGCCGAGATGATCGAGGACGCCGATCAGGGCGAGGGCGCGTTCTGGCGCCACCTCCTGCGCGACACCGCGTTCGGGTTCGCACTCGGAGTCATCGTGGCGGCGGTCATCTTCGGCCTCGGCGAGTTGCTCGAGCTCGGCGCCGCGCTCACCGCGACGTTCGCCGTCACGACCGGCATCGCGGTCATGCTCGTCATGGTCGCCGGCGTAGGAGTCACCGAGTTCGCACGCCGCCGCATGCTCGCCGACAAGCCCGTCTCGGCGACGATGCTCGGCATCGCGATGATGGTGATCGCCGCCGTGCTCTACCTCGGCCTCTCACTTGGCGCCGGCGCGGCGTTCGTCACCATGGCCGGGGCGTAGGGACCCCACCCGATGGCTCCGGACACGAGCACAGCGGCCGAGACGAAGCGCTCGCGCAGGTGGCGAGTGCTGCCGCTGCTGGCGGCTCTGGGACCGGGCATCATCGCGGCCTCGGCGGGCAACGACGCCGGCGGCATCGCCACGTACTCGGCGGCGGGCGCGAACTACGGTTACGCGCTGCTGTGGATGATCCTCGTGATGACGTTCTCGCTCGTGATCGTCCAGGAGATGGCCGCGCGCATGGGCGCCGTGACCGGCAAGGGGTTCGCCGCACTCATCCGCGAGCGCTTCGGCATCCGACCCACGCTCTTTGCGATGCTGTGCCTGCTCGCCTCCAACGCCGCCACCAGCGTGGCCGAGTTCGCCGGCATCGCGGCGGCGCTGCAGCTCTTCGGCGTCTCGAAGTACGTCTCGGTGCCGATCGCGGCGGTCGTGGTCTGGCTGCTCGTGGTGCGCGGCAGCTACAAGAACGTCGAGAAGGTGCTGCTCGCGTTGTCGAGCGTCTTCCTGGCCTACGTGGTCGCGGCGTTCCTCGCCAAGCCGGACTGGGGCCTGGTGATCAAGTCCACGTTCGTGCCGACGTTCATCCCGACTCCGGCCTTCGTCCTCATCGTCATCGCCACCATCGGCACGACCATCGCTCCGTGGATGCAGTTCTTCGTGCAGAGCAACATGGTCGACAAGGGCGCGACCATCAAAGACCTGCTCTACCAGCGCGTGGACGTGATCGGTGGTGCGGTCGCAGCGAACCTCGTCGCGTGGTTCATCATCGTCACCACCGGCACGGTGCTCTACCCGGCCGGTATCCGGGCCGACTCCGCCGAGAAGGCCGCGCTCGCGCTCGCGCCGGTCGCAGGCCAGTACGCGAGCGCGCTGTTCGCCATCGGGCTCTTCGGCGCGTCGCTGCTCGCGGCGTTCGTGCTGCCGCTCACCGCGGCGTACGCGGTCACCGAGGCGTTCGGCTTCGAGCGCGGCATCGACAGAACCTGGGCAGAGGCCCCCATCTTCAACGGGATCTACACCTTCGTCATCTTCTTCGGTGCGCTCTTCGTGCTCGTGCCGAATGCTCCACTCGTCGTGATCATGGTGCTCTCGCAAGCGGTCAATGGCGTGCTCCTGCCCTTCCTGCTCATCTTCATGATGAAGATCGTCAACGACCGCCGCATCATGGGCCGCTACGTGAACGGCCGCGCCTACAATGTGATCGGTTGGTCGACGGTGGTCGTCGTCATCGGCCTGACCGTCGCACTGCTCGTCATGCAGGCGCTGGGGGTGAACTGACGTGGACGCCGAGAACACGGTCGCGGTAGCGAAGCACGCCGCTCGGCAGCGGGCGCAGCAGGCACGCGAGTGCCTCGATCTCGTGGTGTGCCGCGCGCACGCGGCGTCGGTCGCCGAGCTGCTGCTCGGCCTTCCGGAGCTCCAGAGCGCCCGCACGGTGCTGACGTACGCGGCGCTTCCCGCAGAACTCGACCCGGGCCTGGCGATCGCCGAACTCGCTGCACGTGGCGTGCGCATCGCGTACACGCGCATCGAGGCACCGGGTGTGCTCGGCCTGCACAGCGTGACGAGCGAGACCGATCTCGTACCCGGCCCGCTTTCGATCCGCCAGCCGGCCGAGAGCGCACCGCGCGTCGATCACCTCGACGTGGATGCCGCGATCATTCCGGGTGTGGCGTTCGACGAGCACGGCGCGCGGTTGGGGTACGGCGGAGGCTACTTCGACCGGCTGCTGCCGCTCTTGCGTTCTGACTGCGCGAGGATCGGCGTCGCCTTCGACGAGCAGCTGCTGCCGCAGATTCCCGCCGAGGAACACGACGAGCACGTCGACGTAGTGGTCACCCCGACGCGGGTGATCCGCCTGGAGCCACCGGCCCGCTAGTCCTGCGCGTCGGCGAGTTCCTCGAGCGTCACGAACACGAACCCGCGCTTCTTCAGCTTGCGGATCACCTGCGGAAGCGCCTTGATCGTCTGCTTGCGGTTCACCCCGCCGTCGTGCATGAGCAGGATCGAGCCACTGCGCGCGTGCTTCAGCGATGTGTTCACGATGTGCTTCACGCCGGGCCGTGCCCAGTCGCGCGTGTCGACGGTCCACAGCGCAACGTGCAGGCGCTGGGTGCGCACCTGTTTCCAGACCTTCTTGTCGATCGCGCCGTACGGTGGCCGGAACCACGTGGGCAGCACCCCGGTCGCCTTGTAGATCACGTCGGAGCCGCCCTTGATCTGCCGCCTGATCTCCTTGGGCTTGCTCTTCGTGAGGAGCCGGTGACCGAGCGAGTGATTCGCCACCTGGTTACCGTCTTCGGCGACCTGGCGCGCAAGCTTCGGCGCCATCTTGACCCGGACGCCGAGCATGAAGAACGTCGCGTGCACGCCTTCCCTGCGCAGGATCTTGAGGATCTTGTCGGTCTGCCCCGGCCACGGGCCGTCGTCGAACGTGAGCGCGATGAGCTTCTCCTTGGGATGTGGCTGCGTGCGGACCACGACCATGTCCACAGCGGGCGTGACGACCTGCTCGGAGACGACGAGTCTCGACTTCTCGCCTACGATGCGCGTGCGCACGCCGACCGAGCCGGGGTTGGCGAGGCGCATGACCGGGCCCCTGCCCGTGATGCGCGTCTTGACGGGAATCGGCTCGCGGATGGTGACGGTCGACTCGACTGTATCGGAGCCGTCGCGGCTCACGATCACGTCGTCCTTGAAGAGATAGCTGTCCGGCTCGGCGGGCCGGCCATTGACCGTGACGATCCCCGGAGCTCCGCCTTCCGTCTCGACGACGCTACCCTTCACGGAAAGCAGCCGCCCCGGGCGCATGACGAGCACGCGACGGGACTCCAGGTCGCCCACCTTGGTACCCTCGTCGAGCACCATCTGCGTACCGTTCACCGTGACCGGCACGGGCCGCTCGCGCGTCAGCGCGAGACCGAGCGCGAGGCCACACAGCGCGAGCCCGGCGGGCACGAGAACCCACAGCGACTGGCGCAGCGTCGGAGCATGCAGATGGTGTTTCTCGGACACGAGTGGTGGGTCCCCCAGTCAGGCTCGAACGGTCAGAGCGGTCAGAGCGATATGCGTGCCACGCGACCCCCGCAGACACCGAGCAGCGCCTCGCGCTGCATGCGCACCATCGAGGTCGGCGTGCCGGCGGCCGGATACACGATCTCGAACCTCGAGAGCGAGTCGTCGACGAGCACCGGCAGATCCTGCGGGAGCGCGAACGGTGACACGCCACCTATCGCAAAACCGGTGGCCGCGCGCACGGTATCAGCGTCCGCCATCTTCGCCTTGCTGCCGCCGAGTTCGCTCGCGATCGCGTGCAGGTCCCCCTTGCGGTCGCCGGCGACCAGCGCCACGAGCGGTCGATCGCCGTCGACCACGACGACGAGCGACTTCACGATCTGTCCCAGCTCGCAACCCATCGCGTCCGCCGCCTCGGCGGCGGTCTTCGTCGACTGCTCGAAATGCACGATCTCATCGGCGAGGCCGTGGCTTTCGAGATACTCGCGGACACGCTCGCGCGAGCCCGACTTCTTCGGCTGATCGGCCACGTGGACTACCTTTCGTTCGAGAGCGACGCCGGCGCCCTGGACGGGACGCGCAGCGGGAAGCGCAGGGACTCGAGCATGGCTTCGAGGTCGTCTCTCAGGACGACGAGCGAACGCAGGTCCAGACGCATGAGCGGATAGGTGGGGTGCGCGTGTTCGACGACGAAGCCGTTGCGCAGCAGGAACGGCATCCCGAGCATGGGCATGTCGTCGATGTTGGCGCCCTGAGCCGTGAACGCGAACGACTCGACCCGGCGCTCCCCGCGGCGGATGAGGTCGCGCAGGGCGGAGCGGAGCAGGACCGTGCCGAGGCCTCGGTGACGGGCGTCGGGCGCGATGTGCAGGCAGCTGATCAGCGGGACCGCGCCGTCGTCGGGTGCCGACGGGAACGAGGCGGCCTGCGGGAAGTACACGCTCGGCGCGTACTTGATGAAACCGAGAACCTCGTCGTCCTCGTAGGCGACGTGCCCGCACGCGCCCCACTCGTCGGCGACCCGCCGAAACCACGAGCGCTGCAGCTCAAGATCGATGGTGCCGCAGCAACGCCGCTCGCGTTCCCCCGCGCTCTCCCAGAACGCGCAGCCCGAGCAGCCCGTCGGCAGGCGGTCGAGGTCGTCGAGCTGGAGGGGGCGGAGCTTTCGGGTCATGTCGTACCGTCGTCTCGGGGAAACGTCTCACCAGTATAGGTCGTGCCCGGCGCTGCGGGCACGGACGTTCGGGTCAGTCTTCGTCGGGGTCGCCCATGGCATCGACGACCTCGTCCTTGAGCGCCTTGAACCAGCCCATCGCCTTCTTGCCGGCGTTGGACTGGGCCGCCTTCTTCGCCGTGACCTTCGCGTACGCGGCAGCCTTGCCCGCAGCCTCGCCTGCAGCGACGGCGACGTCGTCGAACTTCTCGGTAGCGGTGTCGAGTGCGATGTCGGTCTTGACCTTGGCGACGGCCGTCGCCCGGCCGGCCGCGGCGGCCGCGCCGCCGTCGACCTCGACGCTCGCCGCCTCGTCTGTGACCACGACCGCCTCGCCGTCGAAGCCGATCACCATCCGCGCCGGCAGGTCGCGCACGCCGATCGCAGCGTCGCGCGCTGCCCCCTCGGACAGGCCGAGCGCGTTAAGCTCGCCGGTCGTCTCGTCGAACACGCCGTCGCGCACCGTGCCGAGCGGCGTACCCGATTGCGTGCGGGCCGGCATGTTGAGCCACCCCACCGTCGTGTCCCAGTCGATGCCCAGCCGCCTGGCTGCGGCTGTGTCCCAGACGGCGGTACCGTGGGTGTGCAGCTCGCCCTCGACAAGTTCGACGCGGTCGAGCGCGACATAGCGGTCCTTGCGCTCGATCATGAGAGCGAGGTCCGAACGCTCGACGGCGAAGCCGACCACGCGCAGCTCCGTGGGATGGAACAGCACGTAGCCGACGGTGCCGACGGCGCGGCGCACGCCGGTCTTCTTGTTCGGCGAACCGAGGACTCTCACGCGGTCCACTTCGCGGATCGAGAGCATTCCCGTCCTTCCAAGACATCGGGCCGGCCCCCGTCTCCAGAGACCGACCCGAGCGTAGCAGAGTGCAGCCTTCGACTAGACCTGGGGCAGCGGGTTGTCGCCCTTCTTGTCCGCGGCGGCGGCGACGGCGTCATCGACAGCCGACTTGACCTCGGCGACAGCCTCGGCCGGATCGACGTCGGCCGGAGTCGCAGCCTTCTTCGCCACGAAGTCCAGGCCCCCGGCGGCCTTGGTCGAGGCGACGTCGAGTCCGCCCTTGGCGCCGGCGGCCGCCTTGTCGACGACCTCCTTGGCAGCCGGCGTGACCTCTTCGATCTTCGACTTCGCGGTCTCGGCGGACTTGGCTACGGTCTCCTGCAGCCGACCGCGAGCCTCGTCGATCTTGGCGCGCAGCTCCTCACCCTTCTCGGAGGCGGTGGCCTTGGCGCTCGATGCTGCTTCGGTGACCTTCTCCTTGCCGGTCTCGTAGAGCTCGCCGGCCTCGCCCCAGTACTCGCCGGCCTTATCGGCGATCAGGTCGCGCGTCTCCTTGCCGCTCCGGGGAGCGAACAACAGACCGAGCACCGCGCCCACCAGCCCGCCGAGCAGAAACGCGCCGATGACCGATCCCCCGCGCCGGTAGTAACCGTCATACATCTGAAAGCACCTCCGTGTTCGATGCGAGACTCCCTGATACCGCTGGCCCGGCAAGGTGCGGCCGAGCCATCTGCACGGTATGTACCCGATTCCAAGATTACGGGTGCACGAGAGATTCTAGCCGAGCAGCACGGCGCGCTGCACGCTTATGCGGCGCCCTCCTCGGCGTCGAGCGCGCCGGCATCGATGAAGGCGCGGTAGAGCGCGAGCCGGTCCTCGACGACCTCGGCGAGGCGCCGGATCGCCTCGTTGATGGCCTCCGGTTCGGCGTAGCAGAACGCGAGCCGCATGCAGTTCTTGCCGATCCCATCCGGGTAGAAGCCATCGCCCGGCGCGTACGTGACGCCGCACTCGACCGCCTCGGCGAGCATGGCGTTGCAGTCGACGAACTTGGGGAGCTCCACCCACACGAAGAACCCGCCGTCCGGCTTCGTCCAGCGCGCCTCGGCAGGGAAGTGCTCCTCGAGCGCGGCGAGCATCGCGTCGCGTCGCTCGGCGTACGTGCTCGTGAGTCCCTGCAACACGCGGCGCCAACGCGTGCCTTTGAAGTAGCGCTCGGCCGTGACCTGCGCGAAGTTGGAGCCGCACAGGTCGGCGGCCTGCTTCACGAGCAGGATCTTCGCGAGGATCGGCTTGGGTGCGGTGACCCACCCGAGGCGCAGGCCGGGAGCGAAGATCTTGCTGAACGTCCCCAGATAGATGACCTCGTCGTCGAGCGCGCGCAACGGCTTCATGTGACCGCCGTCGAAGCGCAGCCGCCCGTACGGGTCGTCCTCGACCACTGGGATGTCGTACTCGCGCGCGAGTTCGAGCAGCCTGCGACGCCGCTCCGGCGACATCGTGACGCCGGCGGGGTTCTGGAAGTTGGGGATCGTGTAGATGAACTTCGCCCCCCGAGGCCCCACGCGCCTGAGTTCGGTCTCGAGCAGGTCCATGCGCATGCCGTCGTCGTCCATCGCCACGCACCGGATCTCCGGCTGGTACGCCGAGAAGGCCTGGAGCGCGCCCACGTACGTGGGCCCCTCGGCGATGATGACGTCGCCGGGGTCGATGAACGTCTTCGCGAGCAGGTCGAGCGCCTGCTGCGCGCCGGCGGTCACGAGCACCGCGTCAGGCGAGAGCCGCACACCGATCTCGGCCATGAGTTCCGCGACGAGCCCTCGGATCTGCGGCCTCCCGTTGCTCGAGCCATACTGCAGCGCTGCCGCGCCCTCGTGCCTGACCGCATCGCGGGCCGCCGAGGCGACCAGGTCGTGCGGCACCATGCCGACTGCGGGCATGCCGCCCGAGAGCGAGATCATGTCGGGTCGCGATGCGGCCGCGAACAGGTCGCGCACCGCACTGGAACGCACGCCCGCGAGCCTGTCGGCGTAGCGATCGTGCCACCGGTCGAACACCACTCTGGCAGTACCCATGTCGTCCACCCTTGCCCGGAAACAACAACACCCCCTCCGCCTGATTGGGCGAGGGGGCATTCGCGGTACCACCAATCTTCGTCTCGGCGGCACCGGGAGCGCACGTGCCGAGACCTCATTCCCGGGATACCGGTCCGGGGCCGATCCGCTTCCGGCGTGCTTGCCCTGGCGGAGGACATCGGAGGGGTGGCTGGGCGATCCTGCGCCCTCTTCCCTCACGTCCGAGGTGTGCTATCCAGCCCACTGCGCTGGAGCGCCGTGGTGTGACGCGCACGATAGCACCGCGCGTCCGCGCAGGTCAACGCTACGAGCCGTCAGCGGTCCGGTCGCCGGAGCTGCGGCGAGAGTGACGCCATGCCCACACGAGCCACACGATGATGACCGCCTGCACAGCGATCCAACCCGCCCCCGCGAACCAGAGAAGCGCGGCGGTCACCGACTCAGTCCCCCCTCGCGCGGCGTTGACGGCGGCCGCCCCCACTGCGATGACGAGCGACTCCACGACGCCGATGATGATCGCGACCTGAACGACCGCGCGGCGGCTCGCGCGCTTGCGCGCGGCGATGAGCGCGGCGGCAGCCACGAGCCCGAACAGCATCTGGCCGGCGACCAGCACGCCGACGACGGCCATGCCGCGCGACGACACCTGCGGCTACACCTCGCGCCCGCGCACGACGGCCAGCTCGGCGACCACGCGCTCGACATCCGGCCGCTCGCCGCTGGGGTCGAGCAGCCACTCGACGACGTCGACGCCGTTGCGCAGCGCGCCGAGACACGCGAGATCGTCGTCGTAGTCGAGCCGCACCCGGTAGACGCCCGGTCCGTCGACCGCGAAGTCCCACTCGGTCTCGCCGCGCAGCGTGCGTGGCGATCCCGAGAGCGCCATGAGCTCGCATGCGACGTGCTCGAGCAGGTGAGGAGTCTCTGTGTCGGCGAGCTCGGCCGCATGCCCGTGCGCCGAGCCGTTCTCGCAGGTATGCCGCGACAGGCCAGGCAGCAGTTCGAGCGCCCGTTCGGGAAGCCCATCGGCGGCCGACGTGCGCGCGAACGCGCGGTCGGTGACACGCACGAACGCCTCGACCTGGCTGGGGCGCACGTCGATGCGCTCGATCCTCAGCGTGGCCATCGCGTATCCAACGCTCCTAGTAGCCGTACGGTGGCGGGGGCGGAGGAGCCGCGGCGGCCCGTTTCGCAGCTCGCGTACCCATGAAGTACGCCAGCGATGCCGCCACGAGAACCACGCCGACCGCGACGAGCGCGGCTTTGCTGATGTTCTGCTCGTAGACGTCGTTGGCCACGCGCTTGGACTCGCTCACCGCGAGGTCCGAGATCTGCCCCACGCGGTGCTTGAGCTGGTCGAGGGTCACCCGCTCCTCCGGCGCGACGTACAGGGGCTGCTTGGGGTCTTCGTTCACTTCTGGATGCTCCTCATCTTGACGTAGGTGAAGATGCCCGCCCCAACGAGGATGACCGCGCCCACCAACGTCAACGCGCCAGGCCACCCGAGCCACTCGGCGAGCACGAGCAGGATCGCGATGAAGATGAAGATCAGGCCGATGACGACAAGACAGCCGGCGGCGGCGGCCGAGGAGAGCGTCAGTCCAAGCTGCTGGACCGGCAGCACGACCTTGTCGCGCATGATGTCGGACGCTTCCGCCCGAAGCCAGTTGACGAACATCTGGAGCAGATCGGCGATCGCATCCGCAAGCGTCTCGCGCTCGGGGAGCGGCTCGGAAGCCGCGCCCGTCTTCGACCCGGCCGCAGCCTCAGGTTCCGATTGTGCCGATGCCGCGTCGGGCTCCGTCGGCGGAACGGACGGTACGGGCTCCTGTGCGGGGGAGCCGGGCGACTCGGCGAAAGGATCGCTGCCGTCGGCCATGGTCATCGATGGGCCCTCCCTGTGCAGAACGGTCGCGGGTGCGCTTGTAGCTTGTATCAAGATACCCAAAACGCACGACGGCACCGGTCTCCCGGTGCCGTCGTCGGCTCTATGTGTGCGGCGTGCCGTCGGCTCAGTACCAGCCGTAGCGATAGCAGTGTGCCAGCGCCTTCTTGGGCGTGCCGTAACGGTGCTTGATGTAGCGGATCGCTTTGCGCGTGTTCCACGCCGGGTTCGCCCACTTGCTGCGGGGATAGCTCGTCTTGAGCTGGAACAGACCCTTGCAGCTGCCCGTGCGCGCGGTCGCGACGTACCAGCTCTCACGCTTGCAGATCTTCAGGAGCGCGGTGATCTGCGACTTGCTCAGCTTCTTCTTGCGGGCCTCGATCTTGATGATCTTGATGTTTCGCTTCTGCTTCTTGCTCAGAGCCATCGCCGGGGAGACTGCGCCGACGACGAACGCGACTGCGAGCATGAGAATCAGAGCGGCCTTGATTACATGCGATGACGGATTCGTGCTGCGATACAAGTCTTCTTCCTTCCAAAGGGGGCAGGTCGTGGTGCGGGAGGCAGACGACGGCACGGAGGCACAAGGGGGCTCAAGGTCCCTAGACAGCAGATGGAGATGGGGGGTGATGGCTAGCTGCCTCGCATCCGGCCACGAGGGGCGATCGCTCGCCGTCGTCTCGTACCAGAGAAGCGCTATGCACTTTGGCGGTGGACCTGGTCGTGTCTCTCGGTCGTTGTGCACTCGCCATGTTCTGTGGCGGCGGGTGGTTCTGGCCGATCCGATCAGTCTCGTGTCGTTCGGCGTCCACCGCGCGGTCCAACGGCCGTTCTGATCGTCATCCGGCCGAGCACGGTGGGGCCACGTACGCTTGAAGGACTCGCGCAGTATATCGGATTGTTACCGAAACGACAAAAGCCCCGAACTTGGCCGGGGCCTTTGTGGCGCACCTTCTCGATGCGGTTCGCACCGTGATCTATGCGGTTTGCGATGCTACTTCGTGGCTGATGCCTCTTGGCTGGCGAGCTTCTCGAGCACCTTCCCGAGCTCCTCGAGCTTGGCGCCGTAGGTGGACCAGTCGCCCTTGCGTTGAGCCGCGATGGCCTCCACGAAGAGCCTGCGCGCGTCGGCCGCGGCGGCGGTCGATGTGCCCTCCCCGGACGGCGTGCCGGTCGTCTCGGCGGAGGTGGGCGTCTCGCCGAACACCTTCAGCAGCGCCGCTTCGATCGTGCGCTCCATCTCGATCTTGTCGGCGTAGACGACGAGTACACGGATCAGCTCGGGGATCGCCGCCTGCTCGGCCTGGAGGTAGAGCGGCTGGACGTAGATGATCGAGTCCTTGATGGGGATCACCAGCATGTCGCCGAAGACCGCCTTGCTGCCACGCTGGTTCCACAGCGACAGTTGCGGCGAGATCAACGGGTCTTGCTGGATGCGTGCCGCGACCTGCTCGGGGCCGAGTACGACGCGCTCCTTCGGGAACTGGTAGACGGTGCGCTTGCCGTAGTCCTGCGGGTCCGAGTTCGCCGCAACCCAACCGATCATGTTGGGGCGCTTGCGAGGCGTGTACGGCTGCATGATGTAGAAGTGCTCGTCACGCTCGCCCGGCAGCTTCATGAGCACGAAGAAAGGCTCCATCGGCGTCCCTGAGCTTTCGCCGGGGATCTCCCACTGGTCTTCCTTGTTGTAGAAGACGCGAGGATCGGTCATGTGGTAGGTCCGGTAGATCTCGGCCTGCGCCTCGAACAGTCCCTGCGGATAGCGAAGGTGCTCGCGCACGGACGCCGGGATCCTGTCGGCGGGCTCGACGAGGGACGGGAAGACCGACATCCACGCCTGGAGCACGGGGTCGCTCGGGTCGAACGCGTAGAAGTGCGTCGTACCGTCGAACGCGTCGATGGTGATCTTCACGGGATTGCGCAGGTAGTTGACCTTGGAGTTCGGGAGGCCCTCGGAATAGGGGTAGTGCTCGGAGGTCGTGTAGCCGTCGATGACCCACACGATGCGGCCGTCTGCGAGCACCGGGTAGGGATCGCGCTCGTACGTCAGCCACGGAGCGAGCGCGTCGACGCGGTCCATGATGGTGCGCCGGATCAGCACGCGGCTTTCGGGCTTCACGTAGCCCGAGAACAGGAGTTGGCTCGAGCCGAGCTTGAGCGCCCACGCCACTCTGGTGATCAGTCCGCCGACTCTCACCCCGCCGGTGCCTTCGTACTCGTACTCAGCGTTCTTCTCGCCGAGCGGGAAGTCGAACTCCTTGATCCCGGTGTCGACGATGACGTAGTCGTCGGTGACCTCGCCGAAGTAGATCCGCGGTTGCGTGATCTTGAGGTCGGTCGTCGTCCTCGGCGGCACGTCGCCGATGATGAACTTGGGCATGCCGCGCGTGTCGGAGCTGTTGACCGGGCTCATGACGACACCGGAGCCATGGGTGTACACGAGGTGCCTGTTCACCCACGACTGCGACGTGCTCGGCAGTTGTGCGCTGTTCATCTCGCGCGCCGAGATCAGCACCTGCTGCCTCACGCCATCGATCGTGTAGCGGTCGACATCCACATCGTAGAACTCGTAGTAGGTGCGGATCGACTGCAGCTGCGCATAGCTTTGCGCGACGATCTCGGGGTTCCACAGCCGCACGTTGGACAGCGTCTGCCGGTCGGCGACGACGTCAGCCGCGGTGAGCGTCTCAGACGCCGGAAACGTACGCCCGACAACGTCGGTGAGGCCGAATGCCTGCCGCGTCATCGCGATGTTGCGCTCGATGTAGGGTGCCTCGGCGACGGCCTCGTTGGGAGTCACGATGTACTTCTGAACGATCGCCGGCCATATCACGCCCAGCACGATCGAGGCGCCGATCCACACGCCCAGCGCGATGCCCGGCAGCCGCCAGCCCTGGAAGCGGATGTTGGCGAGCAGGAGCAGCGCCGTCGCGATCGAGATCAAGATGAGCACCGTGTACGCGGGAATCTGGGCGTGCACGTCGGTGTACCCGGCGCCGATGATCTGGCCGGTCGGCGAGTAGTTCAACTCGTAGATGCTGATCCAGTACCGGAAGCCCCAGGTCAGCACGAGGAGCGCCATGAGGACGGAGACGTGTGCCTTCACGTGCGGCGCGAAGCCCGCGAGCTTCGCCCACGGCTGCACGGCGCCGTCGAGCACGTGAACCAGCAGCGACAGCAGGATCGTCAGCACGAGGATGCCGGTGAGCCAGTCACAGAGCAGGTTGAGCACCGGCAGCTGGAACACGAAGAACCCCACGTCCCGACCGAACTGGGGGTCGTTGTAGCCGAAGCTCACGCCCGAGAGTGCGAGGCGGAACGTCTGCCAGTTCTGCGACATTCCCGCCCCGTTGAAGAACGCGAGGACCATCGACCCGTACAGGATCGCCTTGTCCAGCAGTGGTCCCAGATTCTGGCGCAAGCCGATGAGGAACACCTCGACCTGCTCGGGGAGGCCCTCAGGCAGCGCGACGGGCTGCGCTCGGGGCGCCATCCGCCGTGCGACGCGCAGGTTGGTGTAGAGGATCGCGAACGCGAGGAGCCCGAACACGATCCCCACCGCGAACTGGGAGGCGATCCTCGTGAGGAAGACCTGGCGCTGGCCCATGTCCGAGAACCACGCGTAGTCCACCCACACACCGGACAGCCACGTCACGAACGGCAACACGATGAAGAAGAAGCCGGCCACCAAGCCGGTGAGGATGGCGACGGCGCGCGAACGGCCGGAGCGAGCGGGCATGAGGTCCTCCTCGGGACGGCTAGAGGTAGTCGTCTATGTCGATGTTGAGCCGGCGGGGATCGATGAGGCCGGTGATCGTGAGGTCCGGTCGCTCGGTCAGTGCGATGTCGTCAGGCGTCCTGAGCTTGCCCCCGGGGTCGGTCAGCACCCGAACCGTCGGCCGGTACGCGTCGGCTTCCGATGGCGCGACCACGATCGCGACGCTGCCGTCGGAAAGCAGCACCACCGAGCGGGGCGGGTACGCCCCCATCATGCGCATGAACAGCTTGACGAGCACCGGATCGAGTGACGTGCCCGCTGCGTCCGCGATGAGCTTCATCGCCTGGTCCTGTACGCGCGCCGACGAGTAGCTTCGCTTCGAGGTCATCGCATCGTAGCTGTCGGCGACCGCGACGATGCGGCTCGCCAGGTGCTGTTTGCGCCGCGGGGTACGCGACGGGTAGCCGCTCCCGTCCCAGGCCATGTGATGCTCGAGGATCGGCACGAGGACCGCGCTGTCGACGCCCGGCATCTGTGCGGCCATCTTCGCGCCGAAGATCGGATGCAGCCGCATGAGCTCCCACTCCCGCTCGTCAAGCCGGCCGGGCTTCTCGATGATGTCGAGCCCGACTTCGAGCTTGCCGATGTCGTGCAGCAGCGCCCCCGACCCCAGCGATGACAGGAACCGGGCATCGCGCGAGATGGTCGAAGCCAGCGCCACCGAGAGGATCGCGACGTTCGCCGAGTGGTAGAACGTGTACTCGTGGTGGTTCTTCAGGCTCGTCATCTGGAGCATGGCGTCGCGATTGGCGAGCACGTTGTCCACGAGCGACTTGGTCGCACCGGCAACCTGCTTGGCTTCGATCGGCCGGTTGCCGCGCATCGCCTGCTGGATCTCCTTGATCACCGACACCGCGTTGCCGAACGCCATGCGCACGTCTTCCGACATCTCGACGCGCTCGCCAAGGCCTGCTTCTATGACGCCCACCAGGCCTATCTGGATGAACGAGAGCCGCGCCTCCTTGGCCATCGCCTCGACACCGCCGGCGGCCTCGATCGTCGCCGTGTCCGACGACACGACCCGCATGGCCCGCGAGAGCTCCGCACGCGACGCGCCCTCGCGCATCACGAGCGAGCCGATGCCCGCAGCCGTCAGCTCGCGGATGAGCTGGTCGAACGCGACGCTTTCCTCGGTCAGCAGCTGTTCGCCGAGAAGGACCTCCCCGTCGAGGAAGACCAGCTGCACGTCGACGTGCTCGGCGTGGTAGCTGCGCAGGACGCCGTCGAGCGCCCCGATCGCGGCATCGACCGACGGATGCTCGAACGGGTAGAACCGTGCCGCGCGCCGCACCGCGTGGATCCTGGTCAGCAGTTCGCGAGCGCGACGCATCTGCTCGATGGTGTAGACGCCGGGCTCCAGCCCGGGACTCGGGCCATAGCCGCCACCGATGATGCCCGGGTTTGGCGTGCTCGAGCCGCCGCTCATCGCGCACCTCCCGCAGCCTCTACGCGCTGGATCGCCGCCACGGCTGCGCTACGCAGCTCGCGCGACTTCGACCCGCCGAGAATGGCGCGCCGCCCAGCGAGCGAGCGCAGCGTGGGGAGCGCCTCGCGTGCGCCGAGCCGCCCAAGCGTCTCGATCGCCTCGACGCGTGGTCCGTTGTCACGGTTGCCGCGCCCCTCGCCGCGCGCCACCTGTTCGAGCATCGGCACCGCACCGGGAATCGCCTTCTGCCCGATGTAGCGCGCCGCAAGCTGCACGTTTTGCGCATCGTCATCCTGAAGGCAGTACACGAGCATCTGCGACGCGAGCCGGTCGCCTTGCATCGACAACGCGCGAATCGTCTCGCGTCTGACCCGCGCCTCCGGGTAGCGCAGGGTGCGCTCCAGGAACGGGAGCGCACTCGGTGACTTCGTCGACCCAAGGATGCTCACGACGTTGCGCACGAAATACCAGCGCGGATCGGCGACCTCCTCGCCGAGCTCGAGGATGTAGGACGGCGCGATGTTGCTGATCGTGTCGACAAGGTTCTTGCGGGCGGCCATGTCGGGCTCGTCGGCGAGTTGCTCGAGCAACGGCTTGAGCACCACCGGACCGAGCATGTCGATGAGGCGCACGGCCGCTTCGTGCTCGCTCGAGCCGTCCGGGTACAAGCGGATCGCCTCGGTGATGCCTTTCAGGTCCTCGGCGTTGGCGAACCGCCCCACCGCATGCAGGAGGCGGCGGCGCTGCGTCTCGGAGTGCGCCGGATTCTTCGCCGCCATGCCGAGCGTCGCTGTCACCTCGGCCGCCGTCTCGATCTCGCCTCGCTCGATGAGCAGGCCGATCGCGCTCTCGAGGCGCGACATCGTCATGTCGAACCCGTCCTCGCTGTTGTCGAGCGTGACCAGCGTGACGAGCGCGTTGATGACATCGCCGTCGGTGAGACCCCGCCGTGCCTCGTCCTTGAGTGCGAGGATATCGGGGTCGCGCGACTGCATCTCCGCCGAGACGGGCGCCTGGTCGATCATCTCGATGACCGCATCGGCGGGGCGCGAGAACGGGTTGCCGGTCGCATCACGCACGGTCAGCTGACTCGGAGCCGCCTCTTCCAGGATCGCGTCGACCTCTTCGGGAGCGAACCCGTCCTCGAGCAAGACGGCCCCCGCCGCCCGCGACACCTCGTCGGGATCGACGCCCGAGATCGCGCTGAGATTGCGGACCGCCCGCGTCATGGCGGTCCGCAACCCGTCACCGCTCGCGTCCGCGGCGAGCATCTGGCACAGCCGGTCGATGTCCATCTGCCGGACCACGGCGGCGACCGGTGCCGAGCTGCGCGCCTCGGGAAGCAGGTGTTCCGCGACGAGCTCGGCGCGAACCTCCTCGGCGAGCTCGAGGACCGCCTCGGCAAGCGCGCGCATCTTCTCATCTCGCTCGACCGTACTGAGCGTGGAGGCGATCTGGGTGAGTTTCAGGAACGAGTCGGTCATCCGCTCGAACCCGCGCGAGCCGCCGGCCACGAGCGAATCCATGAGGTAGGTCCGCACGGCCTCGGGGTTGTGCATGAACCGCGCGATCGTCGTGACCTCGCTGGTCCCGCCGCGACGTGCGTTGGCGATGAGGTCGTCTATCTCCTCGAGGGTGAGCGAATCCCCCCCGAAGAGCCCGGGCGCCTCGGCCTCGATGAGCGAGATCTTCGCCTCGGTGACCGTGATCGTCCCGACGTTGTGCTCCCACAGCCGCGCTTCGAATCCGCCGGCCGCCACGAGTTCGTCCGCCGGGTAGTTCAGCACCGTGAGGAACGCGATCAGGTCGTCGGGCTCGAGCCCCGCGTGGAAGCGAACCTCGGCGAGCATCCGGTTGTAGAACTCGCGAGCGAACGCGATGAACGTCTGGTGGCCGGGGAAGACGGGCGCGCCGTCGTAGATGAGCCCGTCGCGCGTGACCGCGAACGTGACCTCGGGCGTCTCGCGCAGCGCTTCGGCGAACACCGCCACCGCATCGCGCGCCGTGTCGCGGGGAATCGCGCTCGACGGCGGGTACAGCGCCACGGCCTTGTCCGCAACGATGAGTTGGCGCACGAAGCGCTCGATCACCGCGGGGACTCTGAGCTCGCTCTCGGACTCCTGCGCCATGCACACTCCCCCAAGCGAGGTTTCGATCATTCGACGCCTCGCCCCATTATAGGGACTCGAATACGCGAGCGGGTGCGCCCGAAGCGGCGCCCGCCCGCGTTATCATCAGAGTATGAGAGAGCGTACCCCTGACAGCCCCTCCCAACCCACCCCGCTCCCCGCCGAGGTGGTGCTCGCTTCGCAGTCTCCGCGACGGCGCCGGTTGCTCGAGTGGCTCTCGCTGCCGTTCGAGGCGACTGCGGTCGACACGCCGGAGGACCTCGACTCGCCGCTCGCGAGCGACCCCGTCGCACTCGCCGCCTCCCTCGCCGCCGAGAAGGCCTTCGCCGCTCGCGAGGAAGGTCACGCCAAGAACCGGCTGGTGATGTGTTTCGACACGATCGTCGTGTTCGACGGCGCCGTGCTCGGCAAGCCGGTGGACGTCGCCGATGCCTGGCGGATGCTCCGCACCCTGTCCGGCCGCACTCATCAGGTCGTGACCGGCGTCGCCCTGCTCACCCCCGAACTCGACGCGCCACGCTCCTTCGCCGTGACGACCGACGTCGCCATGAAGCCACTGACCGACTGCCAGATCGAGGCGTGGATGGCGATGGGCACGTTCCTCGGCTGTGCGGGCGCGTACAACATCGAGGCGCAAGTCGCCGAGGTGGGCGTGCGCGACTGCTATCAGAACGTCGCGGGACTGCCGCTATGCCACCTGTACGCCGCGCTCCGAGACGATGCGCACGTACGCGCGTGGCTTCCCGCCGAGCCGACCTCACCTCTCGCAGCCTGCAACGCGGCGCTGTGCCGGGCGTGCGAGTTGGGACCGTCGGTGCTCGACGGCGCGTAGCAGGCGGCGCTAGCCCTCTGCCCGCCGCGCCACGACGATGACGCTCTCGTCGGCGTCGGTGAGCGCGTGCCCGTCGTGCCCGCCGAGCAGCTCCACTCGCTCGAAACCGGCCGCCTCGAGCTCCTCGCGCAACAGCGATGCCGGCAGGGCCGTGTGATCCGAGCGTCGCGATGCGAGCGACCAGACACCCTCGGCGTCGCGCACCAGCGTCACGAAGTCGAAGTTGATCGTCGAGCGGTCCTCCGAGTACGCGAGAACCCGCAGGAACACCATCGTGCCTTCGGGCGTCTCGCGCACGACCGGCGGGATCGCCCGGGGTTGCTTGTCGAGGAGCCGCTGGTGGTTGAGCATGTGCAGCACCACGACACCCCCCGGGCCCACCACCGCCGAGAAGTCCGCAAATGCTGCCCGCAGCCCATCGACGCCGCCGACGTGCGGCAGCGCGTTGCCGGTGCACACGAGCGCGTCCGCAGGCCCGAGCCCCAGCGCCGCCAGCTCGCCGAAGCCACTGCGCGTCAGGCGGACGGCGCCGCCCGCTTCAGCCACCTCGGCGGCCTTCTCGACGATGTTGGCCTCGGCGGCCTCGAGCATCGAGTCGTCGGGATCGACAGCGTCGACGGTCAGGCCCCAGGACGCGAACATCAGCGAGTGCCGGGCGCTGCCCGCTCCCACGTCGATGACGGTTCGGGCGCCGACCTCGTCGAAAAGCCGTCGGAAGAGCGGTGCCTCGCGCTCGAGGCGCGCGGGCCAGTTGACGAAGGTGTCGTAGTCGACCTGCGGCGCGGTGGGCTGGTCGTGATCGTGGACGTGCATCGTCATTCCCCTTCTGGCAGCAGCGGCTCGTCGAGTCGGAAGATGCGCGCGGCATTCCCGCGCATGATCAGATCGATGTCGCCGGCCGACAGCCCCATCTCCTCGATGGTGCGCTGCTGCATGTAGCGGATCCAGTGGCGGTAGGGGGCAGTGGTTCCCGAGTCGGTGCCGAAGAGGATGCGCTCCGGCCCCATGGCGGTGAGGCAGCGCTCGAACACATCCGCGAGCGTGAGCTTGGGGACGTAGTAGTCCATCCAGTTGTTCGTGCCGCTCGTGTCCACGCACACGTTCTTGCACTGGTACGCGAGACGCAGCACCGAGTCGAGCCAGCCGGCACCGAAGTGCGCGATCGTGAAGATGAGCTCCGGGAAGTCGCGGGCGACCGGCGACATGTCGAGCGGGTCGGCGTAGCGCAGGTCGCCGGTGGGGTCGACGGTCACGCCGTAGTGGACGATGACGTTCGCCTTCAGCTCGTCGGCGGCCTCGAAGAAGGGTCGGCACGCCGGGTCCGAGAGCCGGTAGCAGCGGTTCACCGGGTAGAGCTTCACGCCACGGAAGCCGGCGGCCATCTCACGTTCGAGCAGTTCGGGCGCACCGGGGTCGCGCGGATCCACGTTGCACAGCGCGTGCACGTGGCCGTTCGCGGCGCGGATGAAGTCGCGCGTGTACTGCGATTCAGGCAGCACCGAGACGATGAGCGCCTTGGCGACGTTCGCCGCGTTGATGCGCTCCACATACCACGCCGCGGCCTGCTCGGCCGAGAGATCCGGCAGCGTCATCTCGCCTCGGCGGCCCCACTTGCCTTCCTTCGCGGCCTGCTTGAAGCGTGCGGGCGTCTCGGGGCGCTCGACCCACTCCATCATGAGCGGCTTCGTGAACAGGTGGACGTGCGCGTCGATCGCATCCCCGGGACGGGTGGGCGTGGCGGCGGCCATCTTCGGCATGTGCTGCTCCTCGGTGCGTGTGCGGGGCGGCTAGTCCCTCTCGCCGTCCTCGTCGGGTTCTGTGGCGGTCTGCGGCGGATCGCATGGCGGGGTCGTTGAAGTCACGCGGATGCGCGCGATGCGGCTGCGGCGCATCGTCTGTACCCGGAACTCGTACCCTTTGCGCTCGTAGCGCTCGCCCGGAACCGGGATGTGGCCGAGCTTCGCGAGCATCCAACCGGCGATCGTCTCGTACTCGTCGCTCTCCTCGACCGGCATGCCGCGCTGCAGCGCCTCCTCGATGGAGTAGCGCCCGTCGATCACGCACACCGAGTCGGAGATCCGTGTGATGTAGCGGTGGTCGCGGTCGAACTCATCGGCGATCTCGCCCACGATCTCTTCCACGATGTCCTCGAGCGTGACGATCCCCGCCGTCCCGCCGTACTCGTCGACGACGATCACCATCTGGTTGCGCGTCGCGCGCATCTCCGATAGGAGCGGCAGGATGCCCTTGGTCTCGGGCACGAAGACCGGCTCGCGCATGTGCCCGGTCACGAGGTCGTCGCCACCACCCTCGGATAGCGGCGCGACGAGGTCCTTGAGCAGCACGATGCCGACGATCTTGTCGTGATCCTCGTGGAAGACCGGCAGTCGCGAGTAGCCGGTGCCACGCATGATCTCGGCCGCGCGCGCGACCGTCTCGATGTCCTCGGCGAGCTGCATGTCGACGCGGGGCACCATCACCTCGCGCGCCACCGTGTCGCCGAGCTCGAAGATCTCGTGGATCATGCGCTTCTCTTCGTCGAGCAGGCTGCCCTGCTCGGTGACGAGGAGCTTGATCTCCTCCTCCGAGACACCCGGGCGTCCGCCGTCCCCGGACACGCCCACGAGTCTGGCGACCGCAGCGGTGGAGACGGTGAGCAGCGCGACGAGCGGAGCGAACGCCGCCTCGAGCCACGTGATCGGCCCCGCGACCGCCGACGCGACCTTCTCGGCGCGCTGGAGGCCGAGGCGCTTGGGCACGAGCTCGCCGAAGACGAGCGTGAGGTAGCTGATGAGGATGGTGACCGCGAAGACCGACAGGCCGGGCGCCACGCGAGCGAGCAGCGGCATGCCAAAGCCGGTGAGCCACTCCTCCAGCGGCTTCGACAGCGACACGGCACCGGCCGCGGCCGCCAGGAAGCCGACGAAGGTTATGCCGATCTGGATGGTCGCCAGCAGGCGCGTGGGATCGTCGGTGAGGGCGAGTGCGGACTTCGCACCCTTCGAGCCCTCCTCGGCCTTCTGCTGCAGCGCCGCGCGTCGCGCCGAGATGAGCGCGATCTCCGCAGCCGCGAAGTATCCCTCGATGCCGATGAGGACGACGATCAGGAGCACCTGCAGCGCAAGACTGTTCATGCGCAGTAGGTTACCAGTAACGCCACGGCGAAACCCGCTGCTCGCGCACCTCGTGCTCGGGCAATGTCGTATTCAACCAAAGTGCTCAGAACACCGATAAGATGAATTACCTGCGTTATCGCGCCTTGCTGGCATGCGCCCGTGACGCGATGATGGACGTGCAGAGGGGGTGAGTATGGCGATCGATCAGGAATACGTGCGCATTCTGGAGAACGTGCTTCGCGCGCTCTCCACCGGCACGCGCTCGCTTCGGCTGTACCCGCCCACGAGCCCCATCCCCAAGGAGACCGTCGACGCGGCGATCGCCGCGCTCGCCGAGTACTTCGATCGAGGCAATCCCGACCTGAGGCTCACCGTCGCGGCCACAGGGTTCGCCTACGAGGGCGAGCCGGTCGCCACGAACATCGCCGTCAGCGTCGAGCTGGCCAACACGCTGCGCGACCACGGCGTGGCGCAGCTCGACATCGCGCAGAACGCGAGCGCGCAAGACCTCCTGAACTTCCTCTCGGTCGTGTCGCGCGCCCCCGAGGACGTGCGCGCGCAAGGCGGCATCAACGCGGTCATCGCCGAGATGGGCGTCTACACGGTCACGCTCACCGACGTCCAGCTTGTCACGCTCGACCACACTGCCGCGAGTTCGCTCGCCTCCGAGGACATGCTCCTCGAGATCGCCGACAGCCCCGCGAAACTCGGCCGGTGGTTCACGACGGTCTCCTCGGACAAGGAGGGGCTGCGCAAGAGCCTCGGCGAGCTCGTGTCGGTCACCGGCGACGAAGGCACCGATAATCTCGCGGACGCGCTGTCCGGGTCGCTCGTCCAGCAGCCCGCCGACAACCGCGACGCGCTCCTGGCACTCGCGCTCGAGCCCGGACCGGCGCGCCAGATCGCGTCACGCATGTTCGCCATGATGGACGCCGGCGACATCGCCACGGCCGTCTTGGACGGCAAGTTCGGCCGCAACATGCTCGCCCTGTCGAGCGCGCTGGCCAACCTGCCGCTCGACGAGGTCGCCGATTCGGTCCGCCGAGAAGTCCTCGACATACTCCCGACCTCGGGCCACGGTCCCAACGAGACAGCGTTTCTCGCGCACATGCTCGAGGTCCGTGGCGCGCGCCTCGTCGAGCCCTCGCTGGTCGACGCCGACAAGACCTTCCGCACGATCGTCCATGCCGGCTCGGTGAGCGAGGACGACGTCGCCCGCGCCCGCGAAGTCACCACCGCCGCCACGTCGGTCCTTGACGACGTGGGGATCCGAACGATGCTGACGCTGCTCGACCAGCAGACCGACTACGAGCGGTTCTGCTCGGGCATGGAGGGCATCGCGCGGATGATCCCCAAGCTCATCGAGCGCAAGCGCTTCGACCTCGTCAGCCTCGTGATCGAGAGCCTGCAGCAGCGGCAGGGCATGCATCCGGAGTGGCCGGAGCTGAGCGGTCGCCTGCAGATGGCGCTTGCGAGCGCGGTCGACGTCGAGGGCGCGGGTGCGCTCGTGCGCGCGTGTGTCGAGAACCGCGAGCTCGTGCCGGCGGCGCACGAGGTCCTGCGCTTCGCCGGCGAGTCCGTCCAGCCCGCGATCGCGGCCGAAGGCGTCGCCCTCAAGGCCGAGGGGCTCGAGGTCGCAAGCGAGTTGCTCGGCAAACGGCTCATCGACCTGCTGTACGGCCTGGTCGGCACGGCGCAGTGGTTCCAGCTCGGACCCATCGTCGAGCGCTTCGTCGCCGACGGCAGCCCGCGCTCGATATCGACCATCGAGTCACTTCTGACGCGCCCTGAGGAGCAGGCCCGTCGCGAGGTCGTCACCACGCTCGCGTCACTTGGCGAGCCCGCGGTCCTCCCGCTGCTCGGCTCGGCGTTGCGCGACCCCGCCGAGGAGGTCGCCGCGGCCGCCGCACGTGGCCTCGTGAAGAGCGGGATGCCCGGCGCGGCCGCGCTCATCGGCGCCCGCCTCGCCGAGATCGACGTCGACAACGCGGACTTCGGCCTCGCGCGCGAACTCATCGGCGCGCTTGCCCGCTCGCCCGAGCCGGCCGCCGACGAGGCGCTGGCTCGCATCGCGAATCGCCGTGCGCTCATCAAGCGTGGCCACTTTGCCGAGGTCCAGCAGCTCGTAGCCCAAGCCATCACGGTCAGGCAGCGAGGTGGTGGCTCATGACGCTTCACGGCGCAGGTTCGGCGATCACGGCGCTCGCGGGCGCTCGGCGCGCGGTACAGCTGTACCCGCCGGCGCACCCCGCGTACGGCGAGGCCGTCGCTGAGCTCGAGACCGCCATCCGAGAGGCGGCAGCGGCCGAGCCGTTCGTACTGAACCTCCACCAGGGCCGGCTCTACCACGGCAGCCTGCCGATCTCCGATGACGTGCCGGGACTGCCGGCCGTGGTCGAGATCTTCGAGTCGCTCGAGGTCGAATCGCTCGTGTTCCAGGCGAACTTCACGCAGAAGGAGGCGGTCGCGCTCACCGAGGTGCTGTCGCTGCGCCCCTCCCCCGACCTCGACCTGAGTCTCGAGCTCTCCAAGCGCAACATCCACTCGGTGGCCGTATCGGTGCTGGCGCGTGTCGAGGAAGAGGAGACTGGCACGCGTGACATCGTCCGCGAGCAGGACAAGGCGCTGTTCCAGCGCTCGGTCACGTCCGTGCGCAAGATGCTCGAACAGGTCTCGGCAGGTGACCTCTCCGCGGTGACCGAGGCCCGCGCGCTGGCTGAAAGCCTCATCCCCCGCCTCGAGGAAGATGCGGCCGCCGTGCTCTCGATGGCCGCGGCGCGGCGCCCGAGCGAGCGCCAGCTCTATCACTCGCTCAACGTCATGTGCTACTCGCTGGTGCTGGGCCACCGGCTCGGGCTGCCCGCCGAGGGCCTCTCGTCGCTCGGTACGTCCGCGCTGTTGCACGACATCGGCAAGTCGGCGTTCGACCCCGATGACCCCGCCCAGGCCGAGCAGATGATGCTCGAGCACCCGCGCGTCGGCGCCGAGATGCTGCAGCGGCTCGCGCTCGACGACGTCTCGCCGATGCTGGTCTCCTACGAGCACCACATGTACGTGAACGGCTCGGGCTTCCCGCCCCGCGACCAGGGCTATGTCGCGCACCCGTACAGCCGGATCGTGAGCATCGCCGACCGGTTCGAGAACCTCACGAGCCCCACGTCGGGATCGGCTGCGCTCACGCCCGACCGAGCGCTCGTGCAGGTGCTGCGCGAGGCGAACCAGTACTTCGACCCGTTCCTCGCAAGGCTCTTCGCCAACATGCTCGGCCCGTTCCCGGTGGGATGCGTGGTACGCCTCTCCGATCAGAGCGTGGGCGTGGTCTCCCGCATGGGCGACGACCCGCTCGAGCCGGTCGTGCGAACCGCGTTCGATCAGCGTGGCCTCGAGGTCACGGAGCCGGAAGACATCGATCTCTCGACATCATCGCTCGAGATCGTGGAGATCATCGCACCCGAGGCGCTCGACATCGACGTGTCGGAGCTGCTCTAGTCGCTGCGGCGCGCGGCGCGTTCTCGTGGACGCATGCACGGCAGCGGGACTTCACACCAGTCCGGGCGCGGTCTTGCCGATGCGATGGAGGACGAGCGCGATGAGCGCGAGCCTGCGACCGCGGTCCTGACACGCGTCGACGAACTCGGCGACCTGCGCGCGAAGCTCGGGCGTGGGGCGGTACTCGATCAGGTCGCCAGTGCGCTGCAGGATGTGACCCCGGCACAGTGCGTCGATCTCCGGCTCGACTTCCTCGACCCGTCGTCCAAGACGCGCGGCAAGGCCTGCGCAGTCCAGTAGCGAGTCGGGGTTGCGGTGGAAGAACACGAGGATATCCCATGCCAGGAGCGACCTGACATGGTTCTCGACGAACTGGGTGACCGTGGGGCCCAGGACCCCCTCGAGGTCGTACACAGGCTGTTCGTCTTCCTCTGTCCGGCCTTTCGCGGAGCGGCCATGTCCGCGCCGCGGAAGACGTCTGTCCGCCGTCCGAGGAGACAGGCGGTCCAGGTCAAGTTTACAGGCAATCCGACGGTTTAACACGAGCGAGGGCTGAAAGGGCCCGTTTGGGGTGCGAACGGTATCAGACAGGCAGTGGCTGCGTCCTGACATGCAACTTTCTCGGACAAGTGTGACGAATCGCACAATCGGCGAATGGCGAAACCTGCTAGCTCGAAGCCGTCCCGAAACGCTCGACGATCCGGCGCCCGGACTCCACCCCCACGACGTCGAGCACGCGCTCCATCGCCTCGACCATCACCGGTGGCCCGGCGACGAGGAACACGCTGTCGTCGACCCGGCCGACGTGTCGCCGCACCGTCTCTGCGGTGATGAAACCGCGCTCCCCCACCCACTCCACCGACGGATGCTCGTACACGAGAACCACACGCACGCCGATCGGGCCCATCGCCGCGAACTCCTCGGCGAAGGGCGCGCATCTCTCGTCGCGATTCCCGTAGAGCAGTAGCGCGTCGTCGAAGGTTCGGCCGGTCTGCTCGGCGTGGCGGAGCAGGGATCGAACGGGGGTGATGCCGACGCCCCCGACGAGGAAGCAGACGCGACTCGCACCCTCGGGCAGCGCGAGCCGGCCACCCGAGGCCGAGATCTCAACGCGGGCGCCGGGTTCGAGCTGGGCGAGCGCACGCTTGAATGCCGAGTCGGAGAGCCGCGTCGTCATCACGATATCCGGATCGCCCGGCGCGCCGCAGTGGGAGAAGGTCTTCGCCTCATCGCCCTCAGCGGTGCGAAGGTGGAGTCGGAACCACTGTCCGGCGCGGAACCCGTAGCCGTCAGGCCGAGAGAAGCGGCAGGTCAGGATGTCGTCGCCGCAGTGGTCCGTGGTGAGAAGCTCGACAGGGTAGCGCGTCGGCACCGTGGGCTCGCTCTCCGGGCGCTGCTACGCGCCGCTCGGGATGATCACGTACAGCAGGATGGCGAGGAAGTGGCAGATGCTGCCCGCAAGGACCCACACGTGCCAGATGGCGTGCATGTAGCGGACCTTCTTGAGCACGTAGAAGAAGGTGCCGAGCGTGTAGCACAGGCCGCCGGCCACGAGCAGCCACAGGCCCGCCGGATCGAGCGCGGCGATGAGCGGCCTGATGGTGAAGATGACCGCCCACCCCATGCACAGGTACACGGCGGCCGACAGCCAGCGCGGCCGGTACGGCCAGAACGCCTCGGCAGAGATGCCGGCGATCGCGAAGGCCCAGATGAATGCGAACATCCACAAACCGCCGCTCCCGCGCAACGTGATGAGGCAGAACGGCGTGTAGCTGCCGGCGATGAGCAGGTAGATGCCGCAGTGGTCGAAGATCTTGAAGAGATGCTTCACGTTGGGCTGCGGGAAGGCATGGTACAGGGTGGAGGCCGTGTACTCGAGCACGAGCGAGACGCCGTACACGATCGCGCTCGCGATCGCCCAGCCGTTCTGCGCCCACCCGGCGAACACGAGCAGCATCGTGAGCGCGGCGATCGAGAGCACCACGCCGATGCCATGGATGATGCTGTTGGCGATCTCCTCGCCAAGCGTGTACGGGCGGTGCTTGGTGGTCCCCATCGGGGCCGCCGGCGCGTTGCCGTTCATGTGAGCGGGTGCGTCGGCCATGTCAGATCTCGTCGTCTTCCTCGGCATCGCCTGCGGGAGTGAGAGTGCACTGCATGACCCCGCCGAGCGCGAAGCATTCCGCGGACGGCTCGTTCACGAGCACCATGATGTCCTTGGCGTGAATGCCCGGATCCGCCGAGAGGTTCGTGACGATCGCCTCGTACAGCGCGCTCTTCTTCTCCGGGCCCCGCCCGGGCAACATGGCCACTTCGATGATGGTGAGCGAGCCGGAGCGGTCGGGCGTGACGTCGATGTCGTCGGAGGGCGTTTCGACGATGCGCTGCATGATGCGCTCGTCCGGGACTCCGAGCGCCATCGTGAGCGCGGCGCGCACGCCGTGCAGCACCGCGCGGCGGTACGCGGTGGACTTGCCCGACTGGATGTCGATGCGCACGATAGGCACGAGAGTCTCCTTCGTCTGGGAACACGAATGGTATACCCGTCAGTCGGTTTTGGGGAGTGCGCAATGGTCGAAGCCAGGTCGCGCGTGGTGGTCGAGGGTCGTGTTCAGGGCGTCTGGTTCCGCGAGTCGACGCGCCGCACCGCCGAGGAGCTCGGCGTCGCCGGCTGGGTCCGCAACCTCCCCGACGGTGGCGTCGAGGCGGTCTTCGAAGGCCCCGCCGAGCAGGTCGCCCAGGCCGTCGCGTGGGCGCGCAGCGGACCGCCGTCTGCGGTGGTGACGTCGCTCGTCGAGACCGTCGAGGAGCCGGAGGGGCTGAGGGGGTTCGCGATCACGCGATAGGGCGGTTCGCGCTTCTACGCTCCCAACCCGCACCGCAGGTACCGGATCTCCACGTTCGCATGCGTGTGGTCCTCGAAGCACGTCGTCCCCATGAACCCGAACGCCTCATACATCGCGTTCGCGCCCGCCATGAACGCCGGGATCGTCGACACGAGCGCCTCCGCGTAGCCCAGCTCGCGCCCCGCATCCATCGCCGCCGAGAAGAGCGCAGCACCCGCCCCGCTCCCCCGGCACCCGGGCCGTACGAACAGCCGCTTGATCTCGCATTCGGAGTCGCTGTGTCGCTTCACGCCCACGCAGCCGCAGGCCGAGCCTGTCGCCTCGTCGCGCGCGATCAGGAGCCGGCCGCTCGGCTCGGCGAAGGGTGCGGGCAGGCTCTCGAGCTCGGCCGGAAGCGTCGAGGCGGTCACGAACGGCGAGAGCCACTCGGCGTACTCGGCGAAGAGCCGGCGGACCTCGGCGAGGTCGTCGGCATCGGCTGCCGTGACGGCGGTGATGCGCAACGGCATGTCAGGCCTCCGACGCCTCGACAGGGTTGGCCGCGATCTCGGCAGCCGCCGTCGGCGGCTGGCCCTTCGTCTGGACGATCACCACGCCGGCGATTGCGATGAGCCCACCGATGATGGTGAGCGCCTGCGGCACCTCGGCGATCCAGACCCACGCGATCGCCATCGCAAGCACCGGCGACAGGTAGAGGAACGTGGAGAGCAGCGACGCGGGCATGCGCGAGAGCGCGTAGCTCCACAGGACGTACGCGATCGCCGCCGGGAACACGCCCAGGTACACGATCGCGAGCGTGGCCGAGGGCGCGGCGTGCGGCATCGCGCGCACGAGCCCAGGCGCGAAGACGAGCATCGGGATCGTTCCGGCCCATATCGTGAACGCGGTCCACTGCAGCGCAGAGTACGCGCGCAGGCCCCGCTTCGAGACGATGAAGTAGCCCGCCGTCGACACCGCCGCGAGCAGCACGAGTCCCGCTGCCGGCTCGAAGCTGAAGCCGCCGCTCTCGCCCATCGAGATGAGCGCGACGCCGGCGAACGCGACGGCGATCCCGGCCCAGCCGATCCACGTGAGCCGCTCGCGCAGGAACATCACCGACATGATCGCGGTGAAGACCGGCCCTGCCGCGATGAGCAGCGACGCCGCCCCTGCGCTCACCCGCACCTCGCCGAAGTTCAGTGCCAGGTGATAGATCGTGATGCCGAGCAACCCGCCGATCGCGATGCGCGGCAGGTCTTCCTTGCGGGGCAAGGACATGCGCGTGTAGAGCGCGTAGCCGATGAGCACGAGCGAGGCGACCGCGAAGCGCAGCAGCGCCACCTCGCCGGGGCCGTAGCCGTCGGGGCCGATCGCCCCCTCGGGCGTCAGGCGCATCCCTGCCTTGATGCCCGCGAATGCCGACGCCCACAGCAGCAGCGTGATGGCGATGGCGGCCCAGGTCTTCGGCTCTCGTCTCCAGTCGGTCATGTCGCGTGGGCACGCCCTTTCGGGTCTCGGGGAATCGTTGCGGACTCGGCAATCCTAGCGCAGCGGGGCGTCGCGGTTCTTCCCGAATCGCACCCTACTCCAGGCGCAGCCGCGAGAGTCCCACGACGAAGAAGGCGGCCGCCATCACGAGCAGCACCCCCACCGGTAGCAGCACCGACTCGACACCCATGCCGCGCGATACCGTGTTCTTGAGTGCGACCATCGCCCAACCTGTGGGCGTGAGCTTCGCAAGCGTCTGCATGAACGGCGGCGTGATCTCGACCGGCCAGTAGCAGCCGCCGATCATCGCCATCGCCGTGCTGACCACCGGGACGAGCGCTCCCAGCTGGTCGCGCGTCCTCGTGAGCGTCGACAACATGACGCCGAGCCCGGTGGACGCGAGTACGAGCGCGCCGAGCGTGAGCACCACGGCCGGGGGCGAATTGCCCCATGGGACGCCGAAGAGCAGCGCGCCGAACCCCACGAGCATCGCCGCCTCGAACGACGAGATGGTCGCCACGCCAAGCACCTTGCCGCCGAGGATCTCGCCGCGCGTCGACGGTGTCGCGAGCAGCCGCCGCAACGTGCCGAGCTCGCGCTCCTCCATGATGCCGCCCGCCCCCGAGAGCGCGACCATCAACACGAAGAAGACCGTGAACCCGATCGAGTACTGCGTGTTCGCCGACGCCTTGAGCTCGGAGGCGCGCGTCGCCGAAGCGGTCATCGTCCGCGTCACGATCCCCACCGGCGGGTCGGGCGCCCAGAACCGGTCCGCCTCGGCGTAGAGCTCCCGGAAGTCCGGCGCGTTGCTCGGGTAGACGCCGCCGTTGCCGCGCATCAGCACCTCAGCGGTGACCCGAGCGGCCTTCGCGTCGGCGGCGATGCGGTTCGCCGCGCCGGTCACGACCTCGACGACCGCCTGCGCCTCCGACGAGCCCGGATCGCGCAGCGTCTCGACCTCGGCGCCGCGGTTGTGCTCGACGTCCTCGGCGAACCCGCGCGGGATGACGACCGCGATCGCCGCCTCACCCTCGCGCACGCGCCTATACGCCTCGGCGGGGGGCACACGCTCGATCTCGAAGCCCTCCGGCTCGTCGATCGCCGAGACGATCGCGGCCGCGTACACGCTTCGGTCCATGTCGGCCACGGGCACCACGAGCCGCTGCGCAGATCCGGACCCGAACGCCGTGCCGAAGACCCAGGTGAGCAGCAGTGGCAGTGCGATCACGCCGACCAGCTCCGAGCGGTCGCGGAACAGCTGCGTGAGGTTCAGGCCGGCCATCGCCGCCACGCGCTTCACTGCTCGGCCCTCATCCGCGCGACGCCGACGCCGTAGAACGCGACGGCGAAGCCAAGCAGGGCGAGCACCGGAACCAGCACCTCCGAGACACCCGCGCCCTCGATCTGGATCTTGCGCCAGCCCTCCATGGCCCAGCCCACGAGCGAGAGGTACTTGATCCACTGGATCCAGTCGGGAAGGATCTCGATCGAGAAGAACGCGCCGCCGATCGCCGCCTGGATCTGGATGAAGAGTGGTGCAATGCCGCCCACGGCGCGCTGCGTCTTCGCGAACGCGGTGATGAGCGTGGCCAGGCCGGTCACCGCAGCCACCTCGGCGAGCGCCACCAAGAACGTGGCCTCCGGGCTCGTCCCCCACCACACGCCCAGCATGTAGCGGGTGAACACGTACAGCACCACGAACTGCGCGGCGCCGAGTACGAACGTCCCGAGCATCTTGCCGCCCACGATGGCCTCGCGTGGCGCCGGCGACGCCAGCATCCGCTCCATCGTCTTCTGCAGCCGCTCGGCGATCGTCGACATCGCGCCGAACATCGCGCCGAACATCAGGAACATCGCGGTCATCGAGAGCGCGTAGTAGTCGAGCGCGCCGACCTCGGTCGTCGTGCCGGCGACGCCGTCGGTCACCTTGACCGCGTCGAACACGTCGTCACGCGACCCCTCCGCGATCGCGTACGCGACAACCGCCCCCGCGCCGCCGCCTTGCGACAGCGCCGGCGAGTTCGCGCGCTGGGTCGCTTCCATCGTCGTGCGCACGACGACCACGACCGCCGAGTAGCGCACCGCCACCGAGCGCACGATGCTCTCCCAGATCCCAGCCGAGACCTGCGAGCCCGGATCGACGAGGACCTCGAGCTTCACGGTGTCCTGCCCCAGCGCGTCGCTGAACCCCTCCGGGATCACGAGCGCGGCGGCGAGGTCGCCGTTGGCGACCCGATCCTCCACACTCGCGAGGTCGCGCGTGCGCTCCATCGTGAAGAGCGCCTTGATGCGCTTGGCGCTCGTGAGTGACTCCTCGAGCTCGGCGGCCTGGTCCTTCACCACTGCGAACGGCCGGCTATCGAGGTTCACGATCGCCACGCGGATCTGTGCGCCGCTACCCGACATGATCCCGCCGAGCGCCGCGCCGAGGATGACGATGAGCAGCGCGGGCATGCCGATGAGGATCCCGAGCGCTGCAGGGTCGCGCAGCCACACGCGCAGGTCCTTGAGCGCGATGTCGATCGCGCGGCCCACTAGTCTCGCAGGCCTCGGCCGGTGAGGTGCAGGAACACCGACTCCAGGTCGGGTTCGACGATCTCGATCGCGCGGATGTGCGCACCGGCATCCGCGATGGCCCCCACCACGTCGCCGAGGACCGGGGCGGCGGCCGGCACCAGCACGTCGATCGCCGAGCCGATCATCTCGGCGCGCGAGACGCCCGGCAGCGCGCGGACCGCCGCGAGCGCCGCGGCGACCTCGGGCCCGAGCTCTGTCCGCGTCTCCTCGATGAGATCGGACTCGAGCGGAGCGTCGGGCGTCTCGGCGTCATCGGCCTGGACCGGCGTTGCGGCCTCGTCGAGCCCCGAGCCCACCTTCACCCGGATGCGGTCCTCGTCGCCGACGAGCGCGCGCAGCTCCTCGAGCGAGCCGTTCGCGATGACCTTGCCGTGGTCGACGATCGCGATCGAGTCGCAGAGCGCCTCGACCTCCTCCATGTAGTGGCTCGTGTAAAGCACCGTCATGCCCTCGCGGTTGAGCTCGCGCACCGTCTCGAGGATGTGATTGCGGCTCTGCGGGTCGATGCCCACGGTCGGCTCGTCCATGAGCAGGACGCGCGGGCGGTGGAGGATGCCGGCGGCGATATTGATGCGCCGCTTCATCCCTCCCGAGAACGTCTCGACGCGACCCTTCGCGCGATCCTCGAGCCCCGCCATGCGCAGGCCGTAGTCGACCGCATCGGACAGCTGCTTGCCAGCGAGCCCGTACATCTTGCCCCAGAACCGCAGGTTCTCGGCGGCGGTGAGCGTGGGGTAGAGCGCGATCTCCTGCGGCACCACTCCCAGCACCCGTCGCACGCCATGCGAGTCGCTGCGGACCGAGTGCCCGTCGACGAGCACGTCGCCTTCGTCGGGGGCGAGGAGGCACGAGATCATCGAGATGGTGGTGGTCTTGCCCGCACCGTTGGGGCCGAGCAACCCGAAGATGGAGCCCTCGGCTATATCGAAGCTCACACCGTCGACCGCTGTGAAGTCGCCGAACCGCTTGACGAGCCCGCTCGCCGAGACGATCGGACCGCCGGCGCCCTCTGACTCTGCACCCATCGCTTACGCCATCCCCGCCGTCCGCGGGCCGATCTGCTCGAGCCCGTCGAGCAGCTCGAAGAGCAGCTCGCGACACTCCGGGATGTGCACGATCGCATCGGCTGCGAACTCCTCTGCGCCGACCACGTGGTCGCCGCCCTCCTCGAGGTCGTCCGAGCACGCCTCGATGAGCGAGACCACCGCTCCAGCGTCCCACTCGAGGTGGAACTGCAGGCCCACCACCCGGTTGTCGAACACGAACGCCTGGTTGCGCGTGACCTCGCTGTACAGGACCGGATCCGTGCCCAGTGGCAACTCGAACGTGTCGCCGTGCCAGTGCCCCACGACGACCTGGTCGGGCCAGCGCTCGAACAGCGGCTCGCCGGCGCCCGTATCGGTGATGGCGACCGGATACCAGCCGATCTCCTTCTCGGCACCACGCCTCACGCGACCGCCGAGTACCTCGGCGACGATCTGCGCGCCCAGACACACGCCGAGCACGAGCCGACCGGCCGCGATCGTCTCGGCGATGAACCGCTTCTCGGGGACGAGCCACGGCGATGCTTCGTTGTCGTCGGCGTCCATCGGGCCACCCATGACCACGAGGAAGTCGATGTCGGCGGGGTCCGGGTACTCCTCGGTGATGGCATGCGTGACCTCGAGCGAATGGCCGCATTCCGCTGCCCACTCGCCGATCAGGGCGGGGCCTTCGAACGGCACGTGCTGGATGACTTGTATGCGCATTCGTGCTCCCCCTGCTACAACGCGGGCTTTGGGAGATAGTACCGCGAGCAGATTGCCGATACGCACGAAACCGCATCGACACGGCAATCTGCGATTCTGTTGATGACGCACGAGGCTACGGGTACTAGGATTGTGCGATGCACACTCGGCGGGTCGCAGACCCGGCCGGATGCCGGACGAGGGAGTGGGCGTATGCACGTCGTCATCGGGGGGTACGGCCGAGTGGGCCGCTACCTCGCGCACGAGCTCGAGCGTCTGGGACACACGGTCGCCGTGGTGGACCGCAACCCGGACGTCTTCGAGGAGTTCGAGAGTATCAAGGGCCGCCGGATGGCCGGCGAGGTCTTCGACCGCGACACGCTCATCAAGGCCGGCATCGAACGCGCCGACGCGTTCGCGGCGTGCACGAGCGGCGACAACAGCAACATCATCGCGGCGCGTGTCGCGCGTGAGCGCTTCAAAGTGCCGCTCGTCGTCGCCCGCATCTTCGACCCCAAGCGTGCGGTCATCTACGAGCAGTTCGGGATCCCGACCGTCTCGGCGGTGCAGTGGTCGAGCTCGCGGTTGCTCGCGATGCTCACCGACCCGGACGCGCCGAGCGAGTTCGCGTTCGGCCAGGGCGAGGTCGTCATCCTCGACGCCGAGGTGACGCCGGCGCTCGCCGGCAAGCGCGTGCTCGACATCGAGCTGCCTCGCGTGCTCTCGATCGTCGCCGTCGAGCGTGACGGGGTGACCAGAATGTTCGCCGACATCGACGAGGTCCATCTCGGCGACCACTTGTTCTTCGCAGTCGACCGCGCCTATGCCCCGGAGCTCTCCAAGCTCCTGGCCGGAGAGTAGGAGGCTACCGTGCGCATCGTCATCGTAGGCGCCGGCAAGTCCGGCCTCTATCTCGCCCAGGAACTCCGCCAGCAGCACACCGTCACCTTGATCGAGACGAGATTCGACCGCGCGCAGACCGTCGAGGCGATGATGCCCGACATCGACGTGGTGCACGGCGACGCGTGCGAGCCCGAAGTGCTCGAGCACGCGAAGATCGGCGACGCCGACCTCGTGATCGCCGTGACCGGCGACGACGAGGACAACCTCGTCGTCTCGATGCTCTCCAAGCACTTCGGGGCGGGCAAGGTCTTCGCCCGCATCAACCACCCCAAGAACGAGTGGCTGTTCGACAAGGACTTCGGCGTGGACGTGCCGGTCTCCTCAAGCGCGATGATGCTCTCGCTCGTCGAGAAGGAGGTCGGGTTCGGCGACCTCGTCACGCTGCTGCGCCTACAGGCCGACAATGTCTCGATCGAAGAGATCACGCTGCCCGACTACGCCACCGCCGTGGGCAAGACGCTCGCGGAGATCGAGCTGCCGGAGAGCTCGCACGTCATGGCGATCATCAATGCCGAGTCGGGCCTGACGGTCGCCCGGGGCGACACCGTGCTTCAGGGCGGCGACGAGCTGCTGATGTTCTCCGACGGAGGTCACGAGAACGAGGTCCGCGAGGCGCTGGGGATCGCCGTCCCCGCCGTGCGCCCCGCCGATGATCCGCAGAGCGGGCACGCCGGCTGACGGCGTACACACATGCGCCATGCGACGGGCGTCCGACAGGGCGCCCGTCGGCGTTCCGGAGGGCACCCTCATGCCGGTTCACTCTGACGCGTCACAACTCAGCCAGTTGCGAGCATAATCAGAGGGGTGCTGGGGAGCACATCGGACTGAGAGGGTGGGAACAATGGAACACCGACCTGCTGAGCGAATCCGTTCGCATCGCGTGGTTCGAGGCGGAGCGCTGGTCGCCTTCGCGCTGCTCGCCGTGCTTGTTCTCGGCGCCGCTCCAGCGTTCGGCAAGACCGACACCCGGATGAAGGGCGTCGGCTCGGTGTACACGATCACCGGCACGTCTCGGACCGTCACCGGGTACTTGCAGGCGAAGCGGTCCGGATCGTGGAAGGCGCTGGGCGGCAAGACCGTGAAGCTCTACATCGGAAACGGCTACGGTGGCTGGGTCTACGACCGCGAGGTGACGACGAGTTCGACCGGCAAGTTCTCGTTCGCCGTGAGCGACAGCAACCGCTACCGGTTCCTCTTCCCCGGCTCGTCCACCTACGACGCCGTCTCGAAGCGCCCATCGGTGAGCGCGCCCTGGAGCCGCTTCCGCGCCAACTCGCTGCACACCGCGCGCAGCGGCTTCGTGGGCCCAACCTCCGCGAAGCTGGGCTGGCGCTACTCGACAGGTGACGACGTGAACTCGTCGCCCGTGGTCGCGAAGGGCGGAACGATCTACTTCGGCACCACGAACGGCAAGCTGTATGCGCTCAACCGAGACGGGACACGGAAGTGGTACTACGCAACCGGGTCCGAGATCTGGGGCGCACCCGCGATCGCAGCCGACGGGACCATCTACTTCGGCACGTCGGACGGAACGCTTTATGCGCTCAACACGGACGGCACGCTCAAGTGGACCTATCACACCAGCAACTACATCAACTGCGGACCGGCGGTGAGCTCGACCGGTGTCATCTACATCACGTCGGGTGATGGCCACTTGCATGCCGTGAACTCCAACGGCACGTACCGCTGGTCTTACGACATGGGCACTCCATCGTCCTCGTCGCCGGCGATCGGCACCGATGGCAGGGTGTACGTGGGCTGCGCCGATCGCTACGTGTACGCGATCAGCTCAAGCGGCACGCTCTCGTGGAAGTTCCTCACGACCGGCTACATCTCGTCATCGCCGGCGATCGGCGCCGACGGCAAGATCTACGTCGGGAGCGGCGAGTACGACGATGCATCACGCGCGATCTACGCCATCAACTCCAACGGGACGCAGTACTGGCGCTACGCGATCAGCGGCGCCGCGCTGTCGTCACCGGCGATCGGCCGCGACGGGACGATCTATGTCGGCAACGGCTTCTACGAAGAGGACCCGGTCCACGCTCTCATGGCGCTGAACCCCAACGGGACGCTCAAGTGGTCCAGAACGCTCGGCGCCGGCATCTACTCTAGTCCCGCCATCGACGGCAACGGCCGCATCTTCGTGGGCTGCTACAACGGCAAGCTGTACTCGCTGAAGACCGACGGCACGGTCGCGTGGTCGTACACGACGGGCGACCAGATCCGGTCCTCGCCCGCCATCGGCAAGTACGGCACCATCTACGTGGGCAGCCAGGACGGCAAGCTCCGCGCGTTCAAGCGATAGGCCGAGGGACGCTTCGCGGCTACGGTGCGTCTTCGCCCTTCGCGGGCACGGGCGCACCGGCCTCGCGCTGCTTGCGGATCTCATCGAAGCTCGGGTGGTAGGGCACGTCGACTGCGACGACGCCTTCCTCACCGAAGAGCTGCTGCTTGATCCAGAACGACGTCTGGTCGTGCAACATCGCGTCCGCCGCGTTCATCGGCGCGTACTCGGGGATGATGACGGTCACGATGTCATCCGGCGTCGGGCGCGGGAACGCGCGCACGTAGTCGAGTACCGGCTGGATCACCTCGCGGTACGGCGACTCGATGACGGTGAGCTTGATGCCGAAGCCCGCCTCGCTCCACTGCCGCTTCATCTCATCGACCATGTCTCCGCCGGTCGAGTCGATGAACAGCGCCTCGACTTCATCGGCACGCAGCGTCCTCGCGTATTGGAGCGCCCGGATCAGTCGACGGTCGATGTTCTTGACCAGCACGATCACGTGATTGTGCAGGCGGTTGTACGCCTGGTAGTTGAGGTCGACGAGCTCGTCGGGTTGAAGCGCGAGCTCATCGGCGACACGCTCGTACTGCCGGCGAACCCAAAGGAACGCCGCGATCATGAGCGGGATGAGGAGCACGACGACCCACGCGCCGTCGCGGAACTTGGTCACGGTGACCACGACGAGGACGACAGCCGTCACCATCGCGCCGAACCCGTTGATGGCCACGCTCGTCTGCCAGCCCGGCTCCTTGCTTTTGAGCCAACGGACGACCATGCCAGCCTGGGACAGCGTGAACGACGTGAACACGCCGAGCGCGTAGAGCGGGATCAGGCGGCTCGTCTCGGCGCCGAACCCGATGATCAGGCCCGCGGCGGTCAGCGTGAGCAGGATGATGCCCTTGCTGAAGACGAGGCGGTGTCCAAGGTCGCGCAGCTGGTGCGGCAGGAAGCTGTCGGCCGCCATGAACGAGGCCAGCCGAGGAAAGTCCGCATACGCGGTGTTGGCGGCGACGACGAGGATCGCCGTCGTGAACCCGGAGATGACGAAGTACAGGATGCCGGTCCCGAAGAACTGGCGGGAGAGTTGGCTGATGACAGTCTCGTGCGTCGGCTGGACGTGCGCCTGCACCGCAAGCCACGAGAGCCCCAGGAACATGAACAGCAGGATGCCGGCCATCCACGTGATCGTGATGCGCGCGTTCTTCGCGGTCGGCTCGCGAAACACCGCGACGCCGTCGGCGATGGCCTCGACGCCCGTCAGCGCCGCACATCCCGAGGCGAACGCTTTGAGCACGAGCATCACGGTCAGCGCGGTGGTCGCTTCGATCGGTTCGCCCGCGGGCACCTGGATAGCGGCCGCGCCCTTCGTCAGGTAGAGATAGAACCCGGTGACGATGGTGACGACCATCAGCGAGACGAACCCGTACGTCGGCACGGCGAACAGCCCGCCCGACTCCTTCACGCCCCGCAGGTTGGCGATCGCGAGCACTGCCACGAAGAACAATGCGATCTCGACACGATACGGGGCTGACGCCGGAATCGCCGAGGTCACGGCTGCAGTTCCTGCCGACACCGACACGGCTACGGTGAGCACGTAGTCGACGAGCAGCGACGCGCCGGCGACGAGGCCGGCGTTCGTGCCCAGGTTGTCGCTCGCCACCCGATACGACCCACCGCCAAGCGGGTACGCCTTGATGGTCTGCCGGTACGACGTGACGACCACCACGAGCAGCACACCGATCGCCAGCGCGATCGGCCATGTGAGGTAGAGATAGGCCGACCCGGCCATCGCGAGGATCAGCAGGATCTCTCCCGTGGCATACGCGGTCGATGACAGCGCATCACTCGAGAAGACCGCGAGGGCGATGGGATTGGAGAGGCGCTGGTGGCCCGATTCCTCGTTGTGCAGCGCATTGCCGAGGAACAGGCTCTTGACGCGACTGGGCATCTGACGCACGACCCCTCAGAGAACCGCGCACCCTCGGGTGCACGCAGGGGTGTATCCCACACCCCCGAACGACAACATCTGCACAGGATAGTGTCCCACAGCGCGCGGGAGAAGCCCCCGTTGCGACGCGCGGGCGTAGTGGTATACCGCTTGAGAGGGTCCTGTGCGCTCGACGCGCCGTCGAACGCGCCGCTACCGAGGAGCTGTCATGCCGCCGATCAGCCGCAGCGAACGCTACCGCCGCATCGTGACCGTGATGCTCGACGAGGGCTTCGGCACGTTCGTTGACCAGCTGGGCATGCGGGCGTCGTGGGTTTCGACGCTGCGCGGCGATCGCGCGAAGGGTCCCGACGCGAACCTCACTCCCGAGCAGCGCGTCCGGCGCACCATGGAGCGTCTCGGTCCCACCTTCGCCAAGATCGGCCAGATGCTCTCCGTACGCCCCGACCTCATCCCCCCCTCGTTCGCCGAGGAGCTCGCGCGGCTTCAAGACACCATGGAGCCCTTCCCGTTCGAGCAGGTGCGAGCCGAGATCGAGAGCTCGTTCGGCCAGCCGCTCGAGGAGTTGTACGCCGAGTTCGACGAATCCCCGACGGCTGCCGCCAGCATCGGGCAGGTGCACATGGCGGTGCTGTCCGACGGCACGCCGGTCGCGGTCAAGGTCCAACGACCCGACATCCACGAGGTGATCGAGGCCGATCTCGACATCCTGCGCACACAGGCGCGCAGAGTGCAGGGTCGTACCGAACTCGGCCGCAAGTACGATCTCGTGGGGTTGGTGGACGAGTTCTCAAAGGCCATCCGCGAGGAGTGCGACTACATCAACGAGGCCGAGAACTGCGAGCGGCTCGGCACCACGTTCGCAGATGACCCGGAAGTGCACTTCCCCACGGTGTACTGGGACCGCACGACGCCGACGGTGCTCACGCTCGAACGCATCGACGGCATCGCGTTCAACCGGCTCGACGAGCTCGACCGCCAGATGGTCGACCGCAAGGCCGCCGCCCGCAAGGGCATCGTCTGCTACTACGAGCAGATCTTCATGCACGGCTTCTTCCACGCCGACCCGCACCCCGGCAACCTCTTCGCGCTGCCCGACGGACGCGTGGCGTTCACCGACTTCGGCCGGTGCGGGCGGTTGAGCGACCATGCGCGGCGGCTCGTCGCCGACCTGCTCGTCGCCATCATCGAGCAGGACGGGCAGACCTCGACCGACATCCTGCTCGAGGTGTCCGGCGGCTCGGCCGACATCGATATCCTCGCGCTGCAGCGCGACGTGACCTCGCTGATCGGCAAGTACTACGACCTGGAGCTGCGCGAAGTCGACAGCAAGGAGCTCATCGTCGAGGTGATGTCGCTGATCGGCCAGCGCGGGCTGACGATGTCCTCGGAGTTCGCGCTGCTGCTCACCACCTTCGCGACGCTGCAGGCACTCGGCACGAGCGTCGACCCGCGCTTCCACTTCGTCGACTCGGTCACACCCTTCGCGCGCCGGCTCGTCGAGGAGCAGATGAAGCCCGAGGCCGTTGTGCAGCAGATCGGCGCGACGCTCCGCCGAGCAGGACGGGCGCTGCAGAACCTCCCCGACTCCATCAGCCGCGCGCTCAAGCGCGTGGGCGACGGCGACTTGCGGATGACCGTGCGCCCCGCCGGCTTCGATCCGCTCATGTCGCGCGTCGAGGAGGCGGTCGACCGCCTCGCGTTCGCGATCGTGGTCTCGGCGTTCGTCGTGGGGTTCGCGACGCTGCTCACCCGAGCGGACCTGCCGCTGTGGATGGAGCTCATCGCGGACTTCGCGCTCGTGTGCGCCGCGGGCGTCGGCGTCTGGTTCTTCGCGTCGATCATCTTCCGCCGCTTCAGGCAGCGGCACCGCGACGACTGATGGGAACGCGCCGCATGGCGCGCGAAAGACCAAGCAGGCCGAGAGCCCGATGAGCCCTCGACCTGCTCAGCCACTTGGCCGAGACGGAAGCCGTTGTGCAACCGCCGTCCGCCTTGCTTGCCTACTTCACGGTGACCTTGGTGGTCTTGGAGTACGTCTTGAGGTTTGTCTGTGACTTGGCAGGCAGGTACCAACGGTAGTAGCGCACCCGCTTTGTCTTGATCTTGAAGTACTTGCTTGCCTTGCCGACCGAGCTCGTCTTGAGCTTGTAGGCGTTCTTCCAGCTCTTGCCGTTCGTCGAGCTCTGCAGGTAGACGGTGCGCCCCGCCACTGCGTGACCCCGGACCCTCACAATGGCCGAAAGCGTGAACTTGGCCACGCCGCTCTTGCGCCGGTAGCTGACCTTGGACTTGGCGGGCGTTCTGGCGATCGAGGCCTTGGAGACGATAAGGGCGTCCTGGATCACGCTCACGGTGTCGTCGCTGTAGTTGGCGACGTAGACGCGGCTCGTGGCCTCGTTCACCCCCACGCCCCACGGTCCGTCACCCACTGCGATGGTGGCGAAGACGCTGCCCGTGGCGCCGTTGATCACGCTCACGTAGTCCTCGTAGTAGCTGGACACGAACACGGTGTTCGTCGGCCCGTTGACCGCGACGCCCCCCGGGTAATCCCCGACGGGGAGGGTGCCGATGACGCTGCCGGTCGCACCATCGATGACGCTCACATTGTCATCGTCGGAGTTCGCGACGTAGACACGGTTGGTGGCCTTGTCCGCCGCGATGTCGTACGGCGTCCCCCCCACCGCGGTCGCACTGCCCACGACGCTGCCGGTCGCGCCGTTGATGACGCTCACGGTGTCATCGGTGTAGTTGGCGCAGTAGACGCGGTTCGTGGACTCGTTGACCGCCAAGGTCCACGGTCCGTCGCCTACGCCAACCGTTCCGACGACACTTCCGGTTGCGCCGTTGATGACGCTCACCGTGTCGTCGCTGTAGTTGGCGACGTAGACGCGGTTGGTGACCTTGTTCACGGCCACGCCGCCCGGACTGTCGCCCACAGCGATAGTACCGATGACGCTGCCGACCGCGCCGTTGATGACGCTCACCGTGTCATCGTCGTAGTTGCTGACGTAGACACGGTTGGTGGATTCGTTGACCGCCAGGGACTCTGGGTCCTCGCCCACGGTGATGCTGCCGACGACACTGCCGGTTGCACCGTCGATCACACTCACGCTGTTGTCGTCGGCGTTGGGAACGTACCCGCGGTTTGTGATCGCGTTGAAGTCCACGTCGTACGGGTACTGACCCACCGCAATGGGACTGCCGAGGACGGCGGGGACGGCAGCAGCTATCGTTGCGCTCGCGAAGAGCGCGACCACCGTGAGGACCAGTGTGAGTCCCCACGAAGTGAGCCCCTCTGCTCGGGTTCGCCTCCGCTCCCGCAGCCGCCTCGCGTCGCTCACTGGAAACCACTGGTGTTTCATCTGTGCGACACCCCCTAGCTCACGAGCCTTGCCCCCGGTGGAGCATGCAACTCTCACTCGACGGTTGATACCCGCCTCGATACGCCTCGAACTCGCCCCTGTGTGGCCCCGCGTCGCTCCCCCGTAGCGACGCGCGTCACAAGAAGAACAGGCCAGAGGCCCCAGTGGCCTCTGACCTGTGTGTTCAGTGGTGGAGACGAAGGGGCTCGAACCCTCGACCCTCGGCTTGCAAAGGCTCCCAGGGGACTTCCCTGCTAGTCCCTCTCAGTACAGGACATGCCCTCTGACCTGCACAAAGGTTGGGGGGCATTTCCGTGCCCATAGACGCTGATATGGCCTGTTCTGGCGCATTCTGATGACAAAATGCTTACACGCTTGGGCCTACTTCGCGATTCGCGCAATCTCGTCGATAAGCGCCTCGGCGTTCGCTTGCGTCTCGCTGTCCAAGTCAGCGAGCGTCACCTGGCCTGCCTCAACCTTCTGGAAGAACCGCCCTGCGATGATACCCTTCGACCCTCCGTGTACGGCCCCCGCGTTTGTCTTGTTTGCGGGCTTTGCCTTCTCGAGAACCCACTTCTCGAAGTCGGCATCACTGAACACATTCTCTATTCCGTCACCCGATGCGAGCTTGAGGAGTCGTTCGCGAGCCCTCGCATCATCGTCACCGTAGAGGTCTGTCTTCAGCTTGTTGAACGTGGTTCGGCCCGCCGAGTCGTCGTCGACTGCCACGCCGAATTCCAGACCCCACCCCAACATCAGGTTCGCAACCGTGACCACGTTGCTGGCCCCCTGACACGGAATGACATGCAGCTCGTCAGTGCGCCCGAGCATCTTCCGGAACGAGCTGATGTAGTAGTACGCGCTGATCTCCTCAAGCAGGACATTGTGCTTCGCGGCAATGGCGGGACAGTGACACAAGTCCAATCCCATGGCGGTGTATATGGGAAAGAGCGTATCCGTATTCGCGTTGCCCAGCTCGTGAGCGGTAATCAACTTCGTCGCGTACTTCTGGCTTCGTGTGCCGCGCTGAACGGCAATGACTCTGTACAGTTTGCTGGCATCCACCAAGTACGGCGAGTGCGTCGTGTAAGCGATCTGCATGCGCGTCTTGAGATCCTCAAACATCTCCAGAACGTTCTGCTGCGCCTTCGCGTGCAGGCTCGCACCAGGCTCATCAACGAGGAACAGCACGTCAGTCTCCGACCCCGCCTTCGCGCGGGCGCGCAACTGGAGATAGAACGACAGGAACCAAGTGACCCCCTTGCTTCTTTGACGCGCGTACAACGTCTCGCTCTCATCTCGAACCCAGAAGGTCAGATAGGGCTCACCGAGCGTTCCCCCTGACGTTGCATTGTGGTGATCGAGCGTGCACTCAAACCCTATCGGCTTGTCTTTCTCGAAGGTCTGACTCCAGAACGTCGCGAAGTCGGCGGAGATTGCCTTGCTGGCGTCCTCAAGATGCTTCTTGACGTTCCGAGCTGAACCGCTCCTGAGGGTCTCAAGCGACACCCCGGCAATCTGCACGAAGTTCAGAGCTGCTGCGCGCCCACCTGACGCCGACTGCCCCTTCTTCTCCAGGTCGGCGAGATCGATGCTGGCTGGCAACAGTGACTCGTCGTCCTTGAACAGCCTGATTGACGCGCCCATCGCCCACACCTCATCCGCGCACTCAGAGGAGCTGAAGAAGGCGTTCGTGCCGTCGTCGTCCGTGTACTCGACCGGGAAGAGCTGCCGGGCCCACTCCTCTTCGAAATCGATAACCTCTGTGAATTCGCCCGACTCGGCCCTCACCCAGGTCTTGGTCAAGTTGAGGCGGCCACGCGGATTCATCTTCGCCGTGAACAGACCCGCAGGCGCAAGGGGGACTGCGGACTTCACCTTCTTGTCCACCGCATACGACACCGAAATCTCCGGAAACGACTTATCACTGCGAAGATCGTCCTCCTGGATTTCCCCCGTCTCGAACGCACGCAGGGCCTCCAGAATCGAGCTCTTTCCCGACTCGTTTTGCCCCACGAATGCGGTGACTCCATCCCCGGAAAGGTCGCACCACTTGCTGTCGACAATCGAGCGGAAGTTCCGAATCCGAAACCCAAGCACCTGCACTGGTTGCTCCCCTCCCAGAGTTCTAGTCCCACCAGCTTATCGGTGCATCCGCCCGCCCACAATCACGCGACCTGCGCACCTGACCACAGACAGAAGACCGCGAGCTACGCCCTTCGGGCTCGCGGTCTTCTCCCGTCTGGGGACAGCTGCTCCCGGCCCCGCTCATGTGGACGGCCTCGACAGCTCATCGAGCACCTCCCCGATGCGTTCGAGCTCGGTGCCGGCAGCGAAGGCGAGCCCGTATGGCGTGAGCCACACTCCCGGCGCAAGCTCCTCGATCTCCTCGGTCATCTCTGACTGAAGCAGGCGCAGACTGTCGGCGGCCTGTCCACAGTCGTACAGGTCGATGGTCTCGTACCTCGGAATGATGGCCCTTGCGATTCCGTAGCGGTTGCCGATCACAGTCCCTTGGTCATCCTCCGCACCCTTCATCGTGTAGCCGAGCGCCTTCATGATGTATCGCCCCGCACTCTCGGGCTTCCTGACCTTCTCGATCTTGACCCAGCCGAAGCCCCAGAGCGCCTCGACGTGCCGCGCGAAGTCATCGAACTCCTTGCGTGGCACCCGGTAGTTCGTGAGCAGGTGCACGTGAGGGTTTGCGTCTCCCTTGTTCTCTGCAACCCAGATGTAGACCAGCCGACCCAGCCCACGGCGACGCAACCACTCGCTGAACGCGTTGAGCACCCTCTTCATCTCGCGACCCATGACGAGCTCGCCGTCGATGAAGCGCTGGCGATACTGAGGGGCGACGGTGAACGTCATGAACGTCCCCAGGCCCATCCCTAGGTTGTGAGCCTTGACCGCCGCACCCTTGATCTGACGTACGGCGCGCCGCGAGAGCTTGTCTGTTGAGCGTTGCCCGGTGCACGGCCCGGGCACCCGGAAACTGTCCCCGACGACAGGTTGGTAGAGGAACCCGCGCCCGACATCATCGGTTCGCAGACGCAGATCGGGCGGGTCTTGCGTGGACTCTTTCGTCTTATGGACAAGACTAGGGGCAGGGCGATTCTCGCCCCGCCCCGGTGCTGCCGCCTGCGCTGGCGCTGCGGGTCGGCGCGGGCCGCTCGGCGCACCCTTCGGTGCGCCCGAGCCGCCCGCATCCGGCCTGCCGCGACCCCGCCTGCTAGTGCCCACCCGCCGAGAGCCATGCGATCACCTGCCCCTTGCTGAACCGTACGTAGCGACCCACGCGCACAACGGGAATCGTGTTCTTGGCGGTGCGCTCGTAAATCCAGGTCTCGGGCACCTGCAAGAACTCCGCGAGCTCGGCCACTGTGACCAGGCGTGCGGCCTCGCTGTTCTTCTGCTCCATCTTTCACCTCCCTTCTACTGCAATGCCGTTTGGCTTTGCTGCGGCTAAGACTAGCGCCGCCTGCGATGGATTGCAAACCTTCTGGCGTTTGCTCTTGCTAAGTCCTGCTCAGTTTGGGACAATCCTGCTGACAGAGAAGGGAGCGCCCCGATGGCGACTGAGCGGCACATAGGGCTACTAGTGACAGCTATTCGCGACTCAAAGGACATGACCAAGGCCGAGCTCGCGCGACGGGCGGGCGTGAGTGCCCCCTATCTCACGCAGATTGAGTCGGGAGACCGCAGGCCCTCGAAGGCCGTGCTCATGCGGATTGCTGGCGCGCTTGAAGTGCCCAACTACAAGCTGCTCGAGCCTGCGGGGTTCACCTTCGATAGCGGCGCGTACTTCGAGAACATCGACCGGGCTGTTGCTTGGCTCAAAGACCGGCTGCACGGCGACGAGCTCATCTACTTCGAGGGCATCATCCGTGAGCTCCCCGAGCTCGCACAGTGGGTCAGCAGCGGGCCCGCCGTACCGAACGGCCCAGACGGTTGGGACGACCTGACGACCGACGATCAGCGAATCGTCCAGTTGCTCATCAATCGGCTGCGATCAGAGCAGCCCGAATAGCGCGATGCAAAACCACTCGGAAAGGAGGTGATTCGATATGGCACGGGGATTCATACGAAGGCGCGGCGAGACCTACTACGCCTACTGGCGCGACGGCGAGGGCCGACAGCGCAGCAAGGCAGTCAGCCCGCGCAAGAAGGACGCGGAGAAGTACCTGGACACCGTTCAGGCGCAGCTTCATGCGGGTCTGTATCGCGAGATCGAGGACATCACGTTCGGCGCGTTCGCCAAGCGCTGGCTTGCCGACTACGCCGCCGTGAACGTGAAGGCCTCGACTCTGGCGACCTACACCAGCCGCGTGAACGGCCCCTATAGGCGCGCGTTCGGAGCCAAGAAGCTCTCCGCGATCACGACAGGCGATGTGCAGCGCTACCTTGCCGAGCAGAGCGGCGCAGGGCTCTCCCCTGCGACCCTGCGCGCGCACCTGGTACTGCTGCGCAAGATGTTCAGCGACGCGGAGCTCTGGGGCCACCTGTCCCGTAACCCAGCGACTGGCATCAAAGCCCCGCGCGTGCCACACGTGGAGATGGACTTCCTCACGCCCGACGAAGTGCGCACACTCCTCGCCGCAGCCGACGAGCGCCACTACGCGCTGCTGGCAACCGCCGTGATGACCGGGATGCGCCAAGGCGAGCTATTGGCGCTGCAGTGGGGCGACATCGACTGGCACAGGCAGACCATACGCGTGCGCAGGAGCTTGTATAAGGGGCAGTTCGTTGAGCCGAAGTCCAACCACTCGGTTCGTACCATCGCCATGAGCGACAGGCTCTCGGCAATCCTGCTCGGGCATCAGATGACGGTGGAGTACTCGCCCTACGATCTGGTGTTCCCGACACCGACTGGCACGCCGATGGACGGTGCAAACCTGCGCAAGCGAGTGTTCGACCCGACGCTTGAGAGGGCCGAACTTCGCCGCATCCGTTTCCACGACCTGCGGCACACGTTCGCCTCGATGCTCATCAACCAAGGCGAGAACCTGAAGTACGTCCAGTCACAGCTCGGGCACAGCTCGATCAAGACGACAGTAGACCGCTACGCGCACCTGCTTCCGGATGCACAGCGAGACGCGAGCAGCCGCCTGGACGCGACCATCTTCGGGGCTGTGCGTGAGAATCTTGATGACAAAATGCTTACAAGCGGCTCAGAAACGAAGCAGGCCGAGAGCCCGATAGGCCCTCGACCTGCGCGTATGCATGGTGGAGACGAAGGGGCTCGAACCCTCGACCCTCGGCTTGCAAAGCCGATGCTCTCCCAGCTGAGCTACGTCCCCGTGCGCGGGAGAGTATAGCATCGTCCGCGCGAGATGCACGACCGACCCCGGCCTCCCCCTGAAGCGAGAAACACTGGACCCCCGGCCGAGCTGTACGGCCGGGGGTCCATCGTGCGACGCGAGCTTCGAGCGGGCGCCTTGCGGTTAGCCCTTCTCGATGGCTGCCTCGATGTCACGCTCGTGACGCTCGGAGGCGGTGCCATGGATACGCATCCAGATCTCGTCGACGTTTGCCGGGAGCTTCCGGTGCATCAGACTCACGATCACGATCGTCGCAACAGCGAGCGGGAAGATGAAGATCGTCGGGAAGGTGAGCGAGCCCAGGAAGCCGAGCGCGCCCGTGGTGGGGATGATCTTCAGCTGCTGGAGGATGTTCAGGAAGATGAAGGTGATCGAGCCGGCGAGACCCACGAACATGCCCGTGATCGCACCGACCTCGGTGGTCTTCTTCCACCAGATGCCCGTCAGCAGCATGGGCACGAACGCCGAGCCACCCACCGCGAACGCCCACGTGACCATCATCGCGATCAGCGCCGGGTACGCCTTGTCGAGGCCTGAGGCCGGGATGACAAGGCCGAGGCCAAGAGCGATGAGCGCGAACGACACGACGGAGATCTTGGCCACCGCGACACGCTTGGCTTCGGAGGCGTTCGTGTTGATGTACTTCTCGTACACGTCATGACCGATGGCCGAGGCGGCCGCGATCAACAGTCCACCGATGGTCGAGAACATGGCGGCAAACGCGCCGGCAGCCACGATACCCATCAGCCAGTCGCCGCCCAGCAGCTGCCCGATCGCCGGCATGAGCTGGTCGGACTTGACCAGGAATCCGTCGACGAGCGGCGCGGTGCCGGTGAAGGTCCCATTGGACGTCGCGTCAGAGATGAACATACGACCGGCGAGACCGGCGATCGGCGCGAATATGTAGAACGTGCCGATGAACACGAGCACCCAGAAGGTCGAACGGCGAGCCGCCTTACCGGACGGGTTGGTGTAGTAGCGGTTCAGGATGTGCGGAAGGCCTGCGGTGCCCAGCACGAGCGCAAGCACCATCGAGAACTGGTCGAGCCAGTTGTAGCGGTGGCCCGGCTCGTTGAAGAGCATCACGCGCAGCGTGTGCAGCTTGTTCGCCTGGCCCAGAAGCACGTTGACCTTGGTCTTCTTGGCCCACGCCTCGTCACCCGCGTGAGCTGCGATGGTGGCCTCGATCGCCGCGAACGTCTCCGGCTTCATCGTGGCCTTGGCATTGGCGTACGCCGTCTTGGGCTTGCCGTCATCACCCATGACGACCTGACCAGTCTGCGGGTTCTTGATTGGTGCATTGAGTTCGGCAATGGTCATCGTCTTCGTCGCAACCAGCTTCTTGCCGGTGCCGTCGGCGGCGTAGCTCATCTGCTTCAGGGCATCCGAGTAGTTGAAGCCACTGCCGAAGGAGAAGATCACGACCAGGAACATGGCGAACCAGAGCCACCAGAACTGGAACACCTGATTGAGCGTGGTGCCCTTCATGCCACCCACGGCGACGTAGAACATCATGATGACGGCGACCACGACGACGCCGGATGTGTACGGGTCCATACCGAAGATGCCCGTGCCCACGAGGACCTGCCACGTGGTGCCCGCGCCGTACATCTGGGGCGCCATGTAGAACAGCGACGTGAGCAGAACTGCGAGCACCGTCAGCAGCCGCATGCGGCTCGTGCCGAAGCGACCGAACGCGAAGTCAGCAACCGTGTACTCACCAAACCGGCGAAGCGGCGAGGCGATGAAGAGCACGACGACCATGAAGCCGCCGGCGAAGCCCGCCGCGTACCACACGCCGTCGAGGCCCGACGCGTACACCGCGCCCGCGACGCCCAGAAACGAGGCCGCTGACAGATAGTCGCCGGAGATCGCCGACGCGTTCGTGAAGGAACCGACCTTGCGTCCGGCGAGGTAGAAGTCCGCCGTTGTACGAGTGAACCTACGCGAGAAGATGGAAAGGCCGATCGTGAACAGGATCAGGACGACGACGAGTGTGATGGCGATTGTGTTCACGACGCATCACCGCCCCGGTTCAGCTTCTTCTCCGCGGCGTCAGCCATCGCGTTGATCTTGTCGTCGAGCTTGTCGGCCTGCGCGGAGAACGTCCACGCCATGACCCAGAGGAACACGAAGTACAGCAGCGAGACGAAGAGGTAGTTGGGCGTGAACCCTCCCCAGATCGGCTTGCCATACCAGGACTCGACCCATACGGACCCCGCCGGGATGCCCAGAGTGACCGCGAAGAAGATCGCGCCGTAGGTGAAGCTCAGCTTGCGCTGCTCCTTGAAGACGGTGTCGACAGTCTCCATGGTGTCGACGTGGCCGCCGACCTCCATGATCGTCATGCCATTGACGACGCTGAGCTTGCCTTTCGATGAAGTGATGCCCTCTCCCATTTCGCACCTCCCTATTCTTGGTTGACGTGTCTACTTGATGACGAGTACGGGCGTCTCGGCGCCCTTGATGACGGTCTCGGCTATGCTGCCCATCCCGAGGCGCTTCAGGCCTGTCCGGCCGGTCTCGCCGAGCACTATCAGGTCAGCATCGATGTCCTGCGCGACCTTGATGATCTGCTTGGCGACGCCGCCACGAACGACCTTCGCGGTCACGGGCACGTCGTTGCGCTCCGCCATGACCTTGGCGACCGCCAGCCCCTTGACAGACGGGTGGTAGCCCTCCCAGGAGTCGTCGCTCTCGATCTCCTCGGGAAGCTGCATTGCATCCATGCCGTCATCGACGTAGATCGCCAGGATGCTCGCGCCGTAGGTCTTCGCCAAGGTCACCGCGTACTGCGTCGCGAGAACCGCGGGCTCAGAGCCGTCAGTAGCGAGCAGGATCCGGTCGAAGTCGAGACATACGTCCTGGAGGTCCTCAAGCTTGACGTCCTCGGCTGCCCCCTTGATACAAACCTTCATCCACCTCACCTCTCCTCATCTGGTGCCAACGTGTGCGCAGCCGGCGCGACACGCCGACACGTGCAGGTTAGACCCCTGAGAAGTGGTGCAGACGGCCGCCTTTGGTGAGTGGCGGACGAACGGTGGTGAGTGGTGCTCAGAGAACGGTAAGCGGTGAAACCGCGCCGAGGGCGAGCGGCGTGTGAGGGCGGGCGAGTGGATGGCGCCTTGGCTACGCGATGACCTCGTCGGTGTCGATGTCGACGGGATGCGGCGTCGCGCCTGTCGCCCACGGGAAGAGCACCGCGAGAAGCGGAGGCACCACGATCGTCGTGAGCATGACGACGAGGATCACCATCGCATAGGTGACATCGCCGATGATGCCCATCGCCAGGCCCGTTGAAGCGATGATGAGACCCACCTCGCCGCGCGGAACCATGCCGACACCGATTGCGAGCATGCGCTTCCAGCCGATGCCCCAGGCGCCAAGGCCGCAGCCGACGATCTTGGTCACGATCGCGATCGCGACGAGCACGAGGCCCGGTACGAGAACCTTGGACGAGGCGAACAGGGAGGGCTCGACGTGCATACCGGTGACAACGAAGAAGTACGGCACCAGCCACTCGTAGAGCGGGCGGACCTGCCGCGAAAGCTCCCATCGATCCTCGGTCTCGGCGAACATCATTCCCGCGAAGAACGCACCGACGATGCCTGCGAGCCCGATGAGCTCTGAGAGCGCCGCCATGGCAAGCATCACGATCAGGGCGACCACGAAGCCCGCATTGGGGATCTTGAGCCGGTCGAGCCAGTGCCCGTGCCGCTTCACGATGATTGGCGCCAGCCACAGCTCGAATCCGATGAACAGCACGACCTGCGCAACCAGAATGGCGATGTGCGTGAAATCGACTGCGCCTTCGGCCGACCCGATCGCGAACGACAACACGAGCATGCCGAGCACGTCGTCGATGACCGCGGCCGCAAGGATGATTCGCGCCTCAGTGGTGGACAGGAACCCCCGGTCTGCCAGCACTCGAGCGGTGATGCCGACCGACGTTGCCACGAGCGCCGTCCCTATGAAGATGGCCTCGGGCCGACCAAAACCCATCGCCGTCCCGAAGTAGAACCCCGCGACGAGCGGTAGCACGATGCCCACGGCTCCGACCACCGCGGACCTGATGCCCACCTTGAACAGCTCGGACGGACGCGTCTCGAGGCCCACCGAGAACATCAGCACGATGACGCCCATGGTCGAGACCGTGGAGAGTGTCTCGGACGGCTGGGCCCACGCGAGCATGCCGGGGCCGATGAGGATGCCGGCGAGCAGTTCGCCGATGACCGCGGGCTGCCGAAGCCGCTCGAACACTTCGCCCATGAACTTGCCGGCCGCGAACACGACCAACAAGGCGATAAGTACGTGCGAACCCTCTTCCATCCCCGCGCCCTTTCGCTGGCAGAAGTGACTGCAGTGTTGCGGACTTCCGAGCTCCCAGACTAGACGGAATGCGGTGGTCGGTAGCGATTCGTCGGTAAACGAAACCCAAGTTTCATGTCGCCTTCGCGCGGGCGAAACCCCTTCGACACACGAGCCGCTTACGGTTCAGGCGTGGTGTGTGCCGCCACCTCGGGGATTCGCGCAACTCCGAGAACCGCCGTCCAACGACGTACGGCGCTTGTACCCCCAGGAGCGGTCCGCTGCCCGCGGGCCGCCGCAACCGAAGGAGGTGTGGGCGTTGAAGTCGCTTCTTACGCGGTTCTTCGACCCTTCCGCAGTACGTGGGCGAATGCCCGACATTCTCAGGCGCGCAGGAGTGCGCACGCTGGTCCTCACGATCGTGGCGTTCGTGCTCCTCACGAGCCTCGCCGTCGCCGGTGACCCGACGGGCGCCGCCACCGGTGACATCAACGCGGTCACCGCGGCCACTCCGGGAGCACCGACGCTGGAGGAAGTCGGAGCCGGCCTCGGGCACCTGACCATCAGCGTCAACATGTTCTTCGTGATCGTGGGCGTCTGTCTCATCTTCTTCATGCAGGCAGGCTTCATGCTCGTCGAGACAGGCTTCTGCCGCTCGAAGAACGCGGCCCACGTCGCGATGACGAACTTCATCGTCTTCGGCGTCGGCGCCCTCGCCTACTGGCTCGTCGGCTTCGCCATCCAGTTCGGTGGGCTCGGCTCTATCGCCCTTCTCGGCGGTGTGGAGGCAATGGACAAGGTCGTCGCCGCCGCTCCTGGCTGGGGCCTGTTTGGCTACAAGGGCTTCCTGCTTGGGTCGCTCGGTGACGGCACGCTCGACGTCGGCATTTTCGCGTTCTTCCTCTTCCAGCTCGTCTTCATGGACACCGCCGCCACCATCGTCACCGGCTCAATGGCTGAGCGCTGGAAGTTCTCCGCGTTCGTCCCGATGGGCGTGTTCATGGCGATCGTCGTCTACCCGGTCTACGGCATGTGGGTCTGGGGCGGCGGCTGGCTTTCGCAGCTGGGCAACAACCTGGGCCTCGGTCACGGCGCACTCGACTTCGCCGGCTCGTCGGTCGTGCACATGATCGGCGGGTTCTCGGCGCTTGCAGGCGCCATCGTGATCGGGCCCCGCATCGGTAAGTTCAAGAAGGACGGCACCCCGATCGCCATCCCCGGCCACCACATCCCCATGGCCATCCTGGGCACGATCATCCTGTTCTTCGGATGGTTCGGCTTCAACGGCATGTCCACCCTGGCCGCTGGCGACATGCGCTTCTCGATCATCATCGCCAATACGCTGCTCGCGGGAGCCGCCGGCATGATGACTGCGATGTTCTTGGTATGGAAGCTGTGGGGTAAGCCCGATCCCTCGATGGCGGTCAACGGTTCTCTCGCAGGACTCGTCGCGATCACCGCTCCCTGCGCCTTCGTCGGCCCGTGGGCATCGGTCATCATCGGCGGCATCGGCGGCATCCTCGTCGTCTACTCCGTCATCTTCATCGAGCGCAAGCTCAAGGTCGACGACCCGGTCGGTGCCTCATCAGTCCACGGCGTGAACGGGGCGTGGGGCATGATCGCTCTCGGCCTGTTCGCCGATGGTAGCTACGGTGCCGGCTTCAATGGCAATCCCGCCCCGGTCACCGGCCTGTTCTACGGCGACCCCGGCCAGCTCGTCGCTCAGCTCATCGCGGTGATCGTCGCCGCGTCGTGGGCGTTCGGACTGTTCTACCTCTTCTTCAAGGCCCAGAACGCGATCATGGGTATCCGCTCCTCGGCAACCGACGAGGTCGCCGGCCTTGATGCCACCGAGATGGGCGTGCTGGCCTACCCGGACTTCGTGAGCACCAGCCCCGTCACTGACGGTGCTGACACCGTACCTGTCGGAGGTGAGGCATAGATGAAGCGCGTAGAAGCCATCGTTCGCCCCGAGAAGCTCGATGCGGTCAAGGAGGCCGTCATCGCCCTAGGCCACAAGGGCCTGACCATCACCGAGGTCAAGGGTCACGGCACCCAGGGCGGCATCTCGCAACACTGGCGCGGCGCCGAGTACGTGATCGACCTGTTGCCCAAGGTCTCCATCGTCGCCGTGGTCAACGACCACGAGGTGCAAGACCTGGTCGATACGGTCGTGAAGGTCGCACGCACCGACCGCATCGGTGACGGCAAGATCTTCGTCTCGCCGATGGAGCAGGTCATCAGGGTCCGTACCGGCGAGTCCGGCCCCGAGGCTCTGTGACAAGCACCACTTGGCACGCGAGAAAGAAGGAGCGGGCCCCCACCACGGGGTCCGCTCCCTTCTCGTACCGGCGGCTTGCCCGCCGGGCTGTGTACCTGTGACCGGAATGGCCTTCGCACCGCCCGAGTCGCCCCTCCAAAGGGCTATTCTCGAGGACTCTTCGCCGACTGTGTCCCTGCGACGTCATCCCCGGCATTCCAAGGGCTTATGCCCGACGCACCGGCAGCGGTGAAACTCGAATCCGACACGCTCGCTACCGGAGGCCTTTCTCTGCCATCCCGGTCCGGTCGTTCTGCTCTACAGTACTTTCGCCCTTCAGTTGAAACCTCCTGACCGACGGGTGCGGACGCCGAGCAAAGCGTCCTGACATGAATATACGCCGGCCGCGACCCTCCGCCACCCTTCACAGGTACCGAAAAGACGAGCGGCCTCTCTTGGAGGCCGCTCGGTTGTAGAACGCGGACGAACGTATCGGATGTTCTGATGAACGCTACTGCAGCGAATCCAAAGCGGTCGTCATGTCCTGCTCGGTCATGCCACCGACCACGTTCTTGGCGGTGATGCCGTTGGTGTTCACGAAGACGAACGTGGGGACGTACTGCACGCCCATCTTGTTGGCGAGCTCGATCGCGGCTTGATCGCTTTCCACGTTGAGACGGCGGAACTCGACCTTGTCCTTGTACTCAGTCTCCAGCCTCTTCACGAGAGGCTCCATCTCCTGGCAGGTGGGTCAAGAGTTCGTGTAGAACTCGATGAGCACCGGCTTGCCTGCGGTCTCGACCTTCTGGGTGGAGCTCTGCCCGCCCTTGTCGAGCTTGCCGGTCCACGCCTGAATGCCCTGCGCGAAGTGGTCGATGTTCTTGAAGCCCATCGCCGTCATCATCTCGACGGCCTGTGCCGATCGCGCTCCGGTCGCACAGTACACCACGTACTTCGCGTCGCGGTCCCAGTTCGCGGCCGCACTCTGAAGCGTATCGACCGGAACGATCACCGCACCGGGGATGTGTCCGAGTTCGTACTCGCCCTGCGAGCGCACGTCGATGATCTGGGCGCCCGCGTTCTGCGCCGCCACGACTCCCTCGGAGTCGACGTTCTTGACGCCGCCGCCACTGGCCGGCTTGAAAGCCATGAACGCGATGGCGACGACTGCCGCGGCGATCACGACCCATATGGCTGCCTTCTTCACCCGCTGCACCTCCAATTGGTTGCCGAGGCATCATACCCCATGGGGTATGCGTATGACAACTACCCCCGCGCACGCCGCGCAGGTCGGGAATAATGAAGCTGCGTGCAGCCAGCACGAGAGCAAACCGCTGACCAAGACGGCGAGCGCCATCATCCGCCGCAGAGAGCCTGATGCCCGAGCCTCGCAGCCCGATCGCACCCGCCGCTGTCGCCGGCGACGCTCCGCTGCGGGCCGAGCTGCTCTCGGCCGAGCGGCTCGCCACGGAGGCACGCCTTCTCGCCCAGTCGCAGGACCACACCACGGGCGGACACATCCGGGCGACGCCGCTTCTCGCACTCGCCGAGAAGGCCGCCGCGGCCCTGGCCGCGGACAACCGGGAACTCGCCACGGGCGCGCGCGAACGTGGGGCGACGCCGCCTGCCGGCGAGTGGCTGCTCGACAACTACTACCTGATCGAAGAACAGGTCCTGCTCGTGCGCGCCGACCTGCCCGCTCACTACGGCCTCGAGCTGCCGCGCCTCGTCGGCGGCGCGTACGCGGACTTGCCGCGACTGTACGAAGCGATGCTCACACTCGTCGCTCACACAGATTCTCGCCTCGACGAAGAGTTCCTGGCTCGCTTCACCGAGGGTTACCAGGAGGTCTCGCCGCTGACCATCGGCGAGACGTGGGCGATTCCCATCATGTTGCGCATCGGACTCGTGGAGAACCTCCGCAGGCTGTCCCGCGCGGTCGTGCTGTCACAGCGCGCTGAGATCTCCGCCGATCTGTGGGCCGAGAAGCTCGTGCTCGTGGCACAGGACCGCCTTGAAGCACTCCCGTCGCTTCTCGGCGAGTTGGAGTCGTCGACACAGAGCGCGGCGCCCGCGTTCTACGTGCGCCTCGTCCAGAGGCTCGGCGAGCTGGAGCGCGGGGGGGAGACCGTCAACGCCTGGCTTGAGCACCGCCTCTCCTCGCAGGGAGTCGTGCTCGAGACCGCGGCTGCAGAGGCGCAGCAGGAGCAGGCGGCCAACCAGGTCTCGATCGCCAACGCGATCACGAGTATCCGTCTCCTCGACGCGCTCGACTGGCGCGAGTTCTTCGAGAGCGTCTCGGCGGTCGAGGCCCGACTGCGCAAGGACCCGGCACTCACGTACGCCGCGATGGACTTCGAGAGCCGTGACCGCTATCGCCACGCGGTCGAGGAGATCGCCAAGCGCTCGGAGCACTCGGAGATCTCAGTCGCGGAGACGGTCCTCGATCTCGCGAGTGAGGCGCTTGCCGAGAACGCGTCGGACTACGTGCTCGGCCACGTTGGCTACTGGCTCGTCGACGAGGGGCGCTTCCGGCTCGAGCGGACTGTGGGATACCGGCCACGCAAGCGCGAGCGCTTCTACCGCAGCGCCGTCGTCCGACGCCACGGGCTGTTCTACTGGGGCACGCTCACGGCACTCAGCGCGGTGTTGCTCGGGTTGCTCGGGTGGTACGCGTCCTCGGAGGCGGCCGCCCTGTGGCAGATCGCGCTGCTCCTCGTACTGGGAGTCGTGCCCGCCACCGAGCTCGCGCTCGTGGTCGTGAACCGCCTCGCATCGCTCGTCTTCCCGCCCAAGCGGCTCGCGAAGCTCGACTACCGTCGTCCGCTCGACGAAGCCCACCGCACGCTCTCCGTGATCCCGGCGCTGCTCTCGTCGGTGAACTCGACGCGCGAGGTCATCGAGCATCTCGAGATCACCTATCTTGCGAACCGCGACCCCAATCTCGGATTCGCGCTGCTCGGTGATGTGCGTGCGAGCGATGAGCCCACGCGTGCCGACGACGGCGAGATCGTGGAGTCGGCGGTACGCGGAATCTCCGAACTCAACGAGCGCTACGAGGCCGAGCACGGCGTGCGGCCGTTCCATCTGCTCGTGCGTTCCCGTACGTACAACGAGTCCGAGGGCGTGTGGATGGGGTGGGAGCGCAAGCGCGGCGCACTGCTCGAACTCGTGCGCGAGATGCGCGGTCGTCCCGACACCTCGTTCGCCACGAAGCTCGGCGACGCGGCGTTCAGGCACTCCTGCGCGTTCGTCATCACACTCGACGCCGACACGGTGCTACCCCGCGACGGCGGACGCAAGCTCGTCTCGGCGATCGCGCACCCGCTCAACCGTGCGCGGTGGAGCCTCGGGCAGCCCCGGGTGTACGCGGGCTACGGGCTCGTGCAGCCGCGCGTGGGGATGACGCTCGAGGGCGCGAGACGCAGCCGGTTCGCCGCGCTGTACTCGGGACCCACCGGCATCGATCCGTACGCGGGCGCGGTCTCCGACACGTACCAGGACGTGTTCGGTGAGGGGTCGTTCACCGGCAAGGGCGTCTTCGAGGTCGACGTGTTCGAGGGCGTGCTCGAGGGCCGCTTCGAGGAGAACTCGCTGCTCTCCCACGACCTCGTCGAGGGCTCGTTCCTGCGCACCGCGCTCGCGAGCGACATCGAGGTGCTCGACGACTACCCGGCCAACTACCTCGCGGCCGCCTCGAGACTGCACCGCTGGGTGCGTGGTGACTGGCAGACGGTGCCGTGGCTGCTCGGCCACGTGCCCGACGCCAAGGGCGCGCGTGTCGCCAACCCGCTGTCGCGGCTGCACCGCTGGAAGATCACCGACAACCTGCGCCGTTCACTCGTGGCACCCACGATGCTCGCGCTGTTCGCGCTCGGGTGGCTGCTGCTTCCGGAGGCGGGTGCGTCCTGGCTGCTCCTGATGGCGCTCGTGCTGCTGTTCCCAGCGTACTTCTCGCTCGCCGACTCGATGATCTTCCGCCCGCGTTCGGTGAGCTTCGTGACGACCGCTCCCTCGGTGCTGCGCGATTTCGCGACCGACTCGTGGCGCGCGTTGCTCACTGTCGCCGCGCTCCCCTACCAGGCGTGGCTCATGGGCGATGCGATCGTCCGCGCCGTGTACCGCATGACCATCTCACACAAGAACCTGCTCGAGTGGGAGACCGCCGCAGACGCCGAGAAGCGCGCCGGCCGCACGACCGCCGCGTTCGTCCGCTCGATGCTGCCCTCCGGGGCGGTCGCGACCGTCGTGCTCATCACCGGGGTCGCCTCGGCACTCGCCGGACCAGCGGGCGACGGCGTCCCGCTCGGCCTTGAGCGCGCGCTCCTCGCGGCACCGCTCGCGGGCGCGTGGCTCGGCGGAGCCTGGCTCGCGTGGTGGCTCTCGCAGCCGCGCCCGGGAGGCGAGCCCACGCCCCTCTCGGCGGAACAGGTTCGCGCGCTGCGCCGCGTCGCCCGAAAGACATGGCGGTTCTTCGACACCTTCGTCACGGAGCGCGGTCACCATCTGGCGCCCGACAACTACCAGGAGGATCCGGGCTCGGTCGTGGCATGGCGCACCTCGCCCACCAACATCGGCCTGCAGCTCCTCGCGTACTCGACCGCCTACGATCTTGGCTATCTCACCATTCGCGGCCTGAGCGAGAACGTCGCCGACACGCTGTCGGCCATGGCCGGACTCGAGCGTTTCCGCGGCCACTTCTACAACTGGTACGACATCGAGACGCTGTCGCCGCTGCGCCCTGCCTACGTGAGCACCGTCGACTCCGGCAACCTCGCTGGCCATCTGCTCGTGCTGCGCATCGCCCTGGTCGAGGCGTCCGAGTCACCGCTTCTCGGCGTGCAGCTGCTCGACGGTGCATCCGACGCCGTCCGACTCGCACTCGAGGCACTCGTCGCCGAGCAGACCGCGCTGCCCGAGGAGTTCGACGCCCGCTCCCTGCGCGAATCGCTCGACTCGCTCGGGCGCGCGCTCGATGTCGCGGAGAGCCCGCGCGACCTCGGCGAGTGGTGGGTGCTGCTCGAGCGCCTCTCCGCGCTCGCCCAAGCGGTGGCGGCAGCGGCGCCCGCGCCGACCTCCCCCGCCGAGCTTCCGGCTGACGGCGGGCCGAGCCTGCCCGCCACGCCCTCCGACCGGCTCGCCGCCGCAGTCGCCGACGCCGCCGGCGCGATCGCCGCCCCCACGCGGCTGCTCGGCGAGTTCGCACCGTGGGCGCACCTGCTCGCGGACCTCCCGCAGGGTGCCCGTGACGATTGCGCCCTCGAACCGCTGACCCAGCGCGTGCCGAGCCTCGTCGGGCTCGCGGAAGGCCTCGCGCAGGCGCTCGACGCGCTCGATGCGACGGCCGAGACCGGGTCTGCCGCCGCCGCGTGGTCGTCGGAACTCGCCTCGGGAATCCGCGACACGCGGCCTGCCGCCGTCGAACTGCTCGCGCGACTGCGGCTGTCCACCGAGATCGCGCGGGAGATGTGGGAGCACACCGACTTCGCGATGCTCTATGACCCGCACCGCCAGCTCTTCTCCATCGGCTACAACCTCAACGAGGGCCGGCTCGACCCGAGCTACTACGACCTGCTCGCGAGCGAGTGCCGCCTCGCGAGCTTCCTCGCGATCGCGAAGGGCGACGTGCCCCAGGAGCACTGGTTCCGGCTCGGGCGGTCCCTTACGAAGGTGCGCGGCGGACGCGCGCTCGTATCGTGGAGCGCGTCGATGTTCGAGTACCTCATGCCGCTGCTCGTGATGCGTGACTACCCTCAGACCCTGCTCGCCGAGACGTACGACACGGTCGTCGCGGCGCAGGTCGACTACGGCACCGCACGAGGTGTCCCGTGGGGCGTGAGCGAATCCGCGTTCAACGCGAAGGACGCGCAGCTCACCTACCAGTATCAGGCGTTCGGCGTGCCGGGCCTCGGCCTGAAGCGCGGCCTGTCAGACGACGTGGTCGTCGCGCCGTACGCTTCGATCATCGCGCTGCCTGTCGACACCGCGTCGGTGATCGCGAACCTCGCGGTCTTCTCGGCGGAGGGGGCCGAGGGCTGGTTCGGCTACTACGAGGCGCTCGACTACACCGCCGGCCGCGTGCCGGCCGGACAGCGGCGCGCGGTGGTCGCGAGCTACTTCGCGCACCATCAGGGCATGGCGTTCCTCGCGCTGGGGAACTCGCTCGCGAACGGACGGATGCGCGAGCGGTTCCACGAGGACCCGGTGGTCGGCTCGGCGGAGCTGCTGCTGCAAGAGCGGTTGCCTCGGCACATCCAGCTTGTCGCGCCGCACGTCGAGGAGGTCGAAAGCGTGCGCTCGGTGCGCGAGCTGCCGCCTCCGGTCACGCGTTCGTACTCCACCGCGAACACCCCCGTACCCGCGACGCACTTCCTGTCCAACGGCCGCTACTCGGTGATGGTCACAAACGGCGGCGGCGGATACTCGCGCTGGAACGGGATGGCCGTGTCGCGCTACCGGGAGGACGTCACGCGCGACTGCTGGGGGACGTTCTTCTTCGTCCGCGACACGGCAAGCGGTGAGGTCTTCTCGGTTCCGCACAACCCGCACCCGTCGAAACCCGACAGCTACAACGTGGTGTTCGCTCCCGACAAGGCCGAGTACCGCCGGCGCGACGGCGACCTCGAGACGCACGTCGAGGTGTCGGTCTCGCCCGAAGACGATGTCGAGATCCGCCGGATCACCATCTCCAACCACGGGCTCGCCTCGCGCACGCTCGAAGTCACGAGCTACTTCGAGATCGCGCTCACGATGCAGGCGTCAGATCAGGCGCACAAGTCGTTCTCGAACCTGTTCGTCGAGACCGAGTGGCTGCCCGAGACCGACACCGCGCTCTTCACGCGGCGGCCACGCAGTTCGCACGAGGCCCGGTTCTGGGGCCTGCACGTGCTTGCGTGCGACCAGGAACCCGCGTCTCCCGTGAGCTACGAGACCGACCGCGCCGCCTTCATCGGCAGGCTGCGCGGCGTCGACGACCCCATCGCGCTCGAGCGCGATGGCGAGCTCTCGTGCACGCGCGGTCCCGTGCTCGACCCATGCTGCGCGCTGCGCCGCGCGATCGAGGTTCCGCCCGGCGAGAGCGCCCGCATCGTCTTCGCGACCGGCGTGGCTGAGACGCGCGATGCGGCGGTCCGCCTCTCCGAGAAGTACCACGACGTCCGCAGCGCACAGCGAGCCGTCGACCTCGCGTGGACGGCCGCGCAGCTCGAGCTGCGAGACCTCGGCATCAGCCCGCAGGAGGCGGTGACGCTCGAGCGGCTCGCGTCCCGGCTGCTGCTGACCGACCCCATCTCCCCGCTCAAGCTCAAGACGCCCGCCGAGAACGGGCTGCAGATGAGCGGGCTGTGGTCGATCGGCATCAGCGGCGATCTGCCGATCCTGCTCGTTCGCGTCGAGGAGCTCGAGCACGCGCCGCTCGTGCGCCAGGCGCTGCTCGCACACCAGTACTGGCGGCACAAGGGACTCGTGGCCGATCTCGTCATCCTCAACACGCGCCCCACCGGCTACTCCGACGAGCTCGACGACCGGCTGCGCCTTCTCGTGCGCACCGGCCACGCCCTGCAGCTCCTCGACAGGCCCGGCGGCGTGTTCCTTCGCCGTATCGACCAGATGCACCCCGACGTGCACAACCTGCTCTGCTCGGTGGCACGTGCCACGCTCGACGGTGACGGCGGCTCCATCGAACTGCAGCTCAACCGCCGAGGAAAGCGCCCCGCCGAGCCGGACCCGTACCACCCGCGCGAGAAGCCGGTGACCGACCCGGCGGCCGCGTTCGTGCGCCCCGATCTCGACTTCGACAACGGGTTCGGCGGCTTCGACCCGGACAACGGCGAGTACGTCATCGTGCTCGAGGACGGCGATTCCACTCCGGCGCCGTGGATAGACGTGCTCGCCTCGCGCGAGTTCGGCTGCACCGTGAGCGAAGCCGGCGTCGGGTGCACGTGGGCGCTCAACAGCCACGAGAACCGGATCACCACCTGGAACAACGATCCGGTGAGCGACGGCTCCGGCGAGGCGATCTACATCCGAGACGAGCAGACCGGCGAGTTCTGGAGTCCGACCCCCCTGCCGGTCCGCACGCCCGAGCCCTACGTGGTGCGCCATGGCAAGGGGCGCGTACGCTTCGAGCACGAGACGCACGGCATCGCCCACGAGCTCGACTGGTTCGTCTCGGCGGGCGACCCGGTGCGCGTGTGCCGCCTGCGGCTCACCAACCGCTCCGGCCGCGACCGGCGGCTCTCCGCGACGCAGTTCGTGGAGTGGGTACTCGGCGACTCGCGCAGCAAAGCCCAGCAGCTCGCGGTGACGTGGTTTGACGCCGAGGGCTCGATGCTCACGGCGCACAACCACTTCAACCTCGACTTCCCCGGTGGCTGCGGGTTCCTCGCGACCGATCGCGACCTCGCCGACTGGACCGCGAGCCGCAGCGAGTTCGTCGGCCGCAACGGTCGCCCATGCGATCCGGCCGCGATGAAACGCGCGGGACTCGGAAAGGCGTCCGGCCGCTACCACGACACCTGCGGCGCAGTGCGCTGCGAGATCGCGCTGGGTGCGGGCGAGACGGCGGAGGTGAGCTTCCTGCTCGGGCAGACGGCCACGCTCGAGGAAGCGCGCGACCTCGTGTCGCGCTTCCGTGAGCCGGGTGCTGTCGAGGCGGCGCTGCAGGGCGCACTCGCGTTCTGGGACGACCTGCTCGGCTCGGTCACGGTCAAGACCCCCGACCCCAGACTCGACCTGCTCGTGAACGGCCAGCTGCTCTACCAAGCGACCGCGTGTCGCCTGTGGGGACGCACCGCGACCTACCAGAGCTCCGGCGCGTACGGCTTCCGCGATCAGTTGCAGGACTCGATGGCGCTGCTGCTCGCCAGGCCCGACCTGGTTCGCGAGCAGATCGTCGAGGCGAGCCGGCACCAGTTCCCCGAGGGCGACGTGCTGCACTGGTGGCAGCCGTTCTCCGGCCGCGGCGTGCGAACGCACATCTCCGACGACCGCCATTGGCTGCCGCTCGTGGTCGCCGAGTACCTCGGCGCGACCGGCGACACGTCCGTGCTCGACGAGCGCACCGCGTTCATCGAGGGTCCGGCCCTCGAACAGGAGGCCGAGGACCTGTACCTGCAACCCGTCACGAGCGAGCGAGCTGCGAGCGTGTACGAACACTGCATCGCCGCGCTCGAAGCGGGTCGGCTGACGGGCGATCACGGGCTGCCGCTCATCGGCGGAGGGGACTGGAACGACGGTATGAACCGCGTCGGCCACGAGGGTCGCGGGGAGAGCGTCTGGCTCGCGTGGTTCCTCGGCCACGTGCTGATGCGCTTCGCGCCCATCTGCGAGGCTCGCGGTGACACCGACCGGGCCGCCGACTACCGCGCGTGGGCTGCTCGGCTGGCCGAGGCGGCTGAAGCGTCGTGGGACGGCGCTTGGTATCGGCGCGCGTACTTCGACGACGGCACGCCACTCGGGACACACGACGCCGAAGAGTGCCGCATCGATGCGATCGCGCAAGCGTGGGCGACGATCAGCGGGCTGGGCGACCAGGACAGGGCCGCCACCGCACTCGACAGTGTCGAGGAGAAGCTCGTCCGCCGAGAAGACGGCTTGATCGCCCTGCTCACACCGCCCTTCGACAAGACGGAGCGCGATCCGGGCTACATCAAGGGCTACGTGCCGGGTGTCCGGGAGAACGGCGGTCAGTACACGCACGCGGCGCTGTGGGTGGTGCTCGCGTACCTCATGCGCGGCGACGGCGACGAGGCGCACTCGATGCTCGATCTCATCAACCCGATCGGCCACGCTCTCACACGTGAGGATGCCGAGCGCTACGTGGTCGAGCCCTATGTGGTCGCCGCGGACGTGTACGCGGCCCCGCCGCACACCGGCCGGGGCGGCTGGACGTGGTACACGGGCTCGGCAAGCTGGTTCTACCGGGTCGCGCTGGGATCCCTGCTCGGCATCCGGGTCGAAGCCGCGGGCGAAGACGGCACCCGCCGTCTCGTCGTCGACCCGTGCATCCCGAAGCGTTGGCCGAGCTTCTCGGCAAGGATCCGCCACGGATCGGCGACGTACGACGTGACGGTGAACAACCCGCGCGGCGTCAACCGTGGTGTGGCGCGAGTCGAGCTCGACGGGACGGTACTCGAAGGCTGCGACGTCTCACTGTCAGACGACGGGAAGACGCACGCGGTCACGGTCACGCTGCTGGGCGGCTAGGCTTCGGCGATCACGCGCTGCCTCTCGGCACGCCGATACGCATCTACTGCGGCCGCAGCGCCGGTGGCGATCAAGACCACGCTCACCATGAACCCGAAGTCGGCAAGCGAGCCCGCCTCCCACCCCTCGTGCGCCCGCTCCAAGAACCACGCGATGTCAGCCGCGGTCATGACCAGGATGCCCAGCGCGACCGCCGACCAGGGGCTCGCGACGTTGTGATCGGGCGCGCGGCTCATGCTCAGGATGAGGCACGTCATCGGAGCGATCAGCAGTACGAAGTCCAGCAACACGTAGATCAGGTCGGGCAGCATCTGCGGCTCGAGCCCGCCGACCACGCGCACCGCCGGTGCGAGGAACACCATCCACGCCGTGATGCCGAGCGCTGCGGTCGCAACGAGCGTCTCGGTCACGATCCAGGCCATGTCGACCCGGCTGCGGAAGCTCGCCGCGTAGCGCAGCATCGCGACCCCAAGCACGACGTAGGCGGAGATGTAGAACAGGTCGGCGAACGAGAACACGGCCTTGTCCAGCTCACGAGCGGTGTGGCCTATCGCCCACGCCGCGTCGCCTGCAGCGAGCAGGGCGATGCCGGTGCCCATGAGCTGCCAGGTGCTACGCAGGAGCCGGTCAGGAATCCGACCCGCCGCGATCAGGGCTATCGCAGCACACGCGAAACCCACGACGGAAGCTCCGTACAGGCCGATCCCCTCGGCGGTGCGTTCACCGCCGACCCCGAGTACCGCGAGTGACGTGATGAGCGCGGCGACCGTCATTCCGCCGACTGCGACCGTCGCCGCGCGCGCGCTATCGCGGCTCGTCGAACTCCGCTCCTGCGCGTGCTCGTTCATGTCGCCGGTTGACTCCTTGCGTGTTCGCCTCATGACGCAGGACGGGAATAGTCATCACAACCCGTTGATTATGGACCGTTCGCGCGCCCTTGGGCACAACGAAGGGATTCGACGCATGAAGATCGCAGTGGTGGGTTCGGGAATCGCCGGTATCGGAGCGGCATGGCTGCTGTCACCCGAACACGAGGTCGACGTGTACGAGGCGGCGCCTCGGCTCGGCGGCCATGCGGCCACGCTCGACGTCACCGTCGGAGGCGTCACCTTCCCCGCCGACACCGGTTTCCAGGTGTTCAACACCCGCACGTATCCAAACCTCATCCGGTTCTTCGCCGTGCTCGGCATCGAGTGGCTCGAGACCGACATGTCCTTCGGCGTACAGGTCGCCGCCGAGAACATCGAGTGGTCCGGCACCAACCTCAACACCGTGTTCGCGCAACGCACCAACATCGTGAACCTGCGCTTTCTCGCGATGCTCGCCGACATCGTGCGCTTCAGCCATGATGCCGACCGGCTGCTCGCCGACCCGTCGATCGACGACATCACGCTCGGCGAGCTTGTCGAGCGCGAGGGTTACTCGGCGACGTTCGCTGACTGGTATCTGATCCCGATGGGCAGCGCGATCTGGTCGACGCCACCGGACATGCTGCGCTGCTACCCCGCCGGCACGTTCCTGCGCTTCTGCGACAACCACGGGCTGTTGCACATCACCGGGAAGCCGATGTGGCGCAGCGTGATCGGCGGGAGCCGCACGTACGTCGAGGCGGCGGCCCGCGATGTCTCCGGCGAGGTGCACCTGGACGAGCCGGTCCTCAGCGTCGAGCGGCTCGAGGGCGGCGGCGTGAGCGTCGCGACCGCACAGCGCGCGCTCGTCTACGACGCTGTCGTCCTCGCCACGCACGCCCCGGACTCTCTCGCGATGCTCGCCGACGCATCCCAGCTCGAGCGCGAGATCCTCGGCGCATTCCACTACCGGTGCAACGAGATCGCGCTGCACACCGATGCGACGTTCATGCCTCGCTCCACGCGCGCGTGGGCGTCGTGGAACTGGTACGCGGAGACCGGCGACGCCGAGAAGGACGCGCTCGTGCTCACGTACTGGCTCAACAACCTGCAGCAGATGCCCGAGGGCGCGCCGCACGTGTTCGAAACGCTCAATCCGCACAAGCCCTACGCCGAGGGCTCCGTCATCGCCCGCATCGACTTCGAGCACCCGCTGTTCTCGGGCGAAGCGGTCGCGGCGCAGCGGCGGCTCGGCGAGATCCAGGGCGCGGGAGGCGTCTGGTACACGGGTGCTTGGCAGCGATACGGCTTCCACGAGGACGGCCTGCTCTCGGCGGTACGCGTCGCTGAGGCGCTCGGCGCGACCGTCCCGTGGGGCGACGAACTCGACGAGACCCGCACGCGAGCCCTGCTCCCGCCAGCGGCCACGGTGGCATCGTGAACAGCCGCCTCTACACCGGATTCGTCGCGCACGCGCGCACCGCGCCCAAGGAGAATGCGTTTCGTTACGGCGCGTACTTCCTCTACGTCGACCTCGAAGAGCTCGACGTGCTCAACGCCACGCTGTCCAACTTCGCCCACAACGGTCGCGCGCTCGTGAGCTTCCGCGACCGCGATCACGGGCCGCGCGATGGCTCGCCGCTTCGGCCCTGGATCGAGCAGCTGTTGGCCGGCCGCAACATCGACCTGGCAGGCGGCCGCGTGTGTGTCCTGTGCTTCCCCCGCGTGCTCGGTTTCGGCTTCTACCCGGTGTCGTTCTGGTACTGCTTCCACGCCGACGGCACGCCGCGCGCGATCCTGGCCGAGGTCCACAACACCTTCGGCGGGCACCACAACTACCTGCTGCACAACGGCGGGGAGCCGTACGACTGGTCGCTGCGCCCCACCACCGAGAAGGTCTTCTCGGTATCGCCCTTCATCGCCATGGACGCCCGCTACGAGTTTGCGTTCTCAGAACCCGGAGACGAACTGGGCGTCTCGATCCACGACTTCGTGGCAGGCCCGTTGCTGCTCACTGCCAATCTGCAACTGACCGCCGAGCAGCTCACCGACGCCGCGCTCGTCCGAGCCGTTCGCCGCTACGGGCCGATGTCCGCGCGCGCCTGGCTGCTGATACATCTGCAGGCGCTCAGAATCGTCAGCAAGGGCATCCCGTACATACCGCCTTCGCCGGATCCGAACGAGGAGACGACCTAGATGGTGCGAGAACCCCGTCACAACCCGTTCAGCATCTCCGGACTGATCCTCCACGCGGCCCTCTCCCGACTTCGCCGCGGCCGCCTCACGCTCGTCTCGGCCACGGGCGAAGAGCGCGAGTTCGTGGGCGCGGAAACCGGTCCCGTTGCGCGCATCGAGCTACACCGCTCCCGCGCTGCATCGCGCGCCATCATCGACGGCTCCATGGGACTGGCAGAGGGCTATCTCGCCGGCGAATGGGACACCCCCGACCTCGACGCCGTACTCTCCCTCGGCGTCGCCAACCTCGCCGAGAAGCCCGCAGGCGCGAACTCGCTGCTCGACCCCGTACACCGCGCGTTCCACGCGATGCGTCCCAACACGCCGTCGGGCAGCAAGCGCAACATCGCCGCGCACTACGACCTCGGCAACGACTTCTACCGACTGTGGCTTGACGAGACGATGACGTACTCCTCGGCGCTGTATGCGGACGGAACCGGCGCGGCGGACGAGGACCTCGAAACGGCTCAGCGCCGCAAGTGGGACAACCTGCTCGACCTGCTACAGCCGTCGAGCAAGGACCACCTCCTCGAGATCGGCTGCGGCTGGGGCGGTTTCGCGATGCACGCCGCGCGTGAGGCCGGCTGCAGGGTGACCGGCGTGACGCTCTCCGAAGAGCAGCATGCCTGGGCGACGCGCAGTGCCGAGGAGGCCGGGCTCGATGACCGCATCGACATCCGCCTGCAGGACTACCGGCACGTGGGCGAGGGCTTCTCGGCGATCGCGTCGATCGAGATGTTCGAGGCGGTCGGCGAGCGGTGGTGGCCCGTGTTCTTCCGGCGACTGGGCGAACTCGTCACGCCGGGCGGCGCGGTCGCGCTGCAGACGATCACCATCGAGGACCACCGCTTCGAGGACTACCGGCGCAAACCCGACTTCGTGCAGCGCTACGTGTTCCCGGGGGGCATGCTGCCAAGCCCCGAGCGTTTCTCGAAAGCAGCCCGCGCTCAGGGCCTGTCGGTGGGAGAGCCGCTCTTCTTCGGCGAAAGCTACGCCGAGACGCTCGCCGCGTGGGAGCGGCGCTTCGAAGCCGCGATTCCCGCCGTGCGCAAGCTGGGCTTCGACGAGCGGTTCGTGCGGCTGTGGCGGTACTACCTCGCGTACTGCCGCGCGGGCTTCTCAGAGGGCACGATCGACGTCATGCAGGTGAGGCTCGACGTGTGAGAAGGCGCGTGCGGCAGGGCGCAGTGCACCCGCATCGGCGCGGGCGATTTCCCTTTTCGCGTCCGGGCGCGTAGACTACGGCCTCACGACCGCGCCGCGACTCGTCGCAGCGCGCCACCCAGACTCGGTTGTCCCTCGCTTCTTCTGTTGCCGTCGGATCAGCTGCGTCTATACGCAGTGCTGCCGTACAGGCGCACAGAAGAGGAGTTTCATACTTGAGTTTCGACAATCTGGGTCTCGACGCACGCATCCTTGATGCCGTGCGCGCCATGGGCTATGCCTCGCCCACGCCCATCCAAGAACAGGCAATCCCTTCCATCGTTGCCGGTAAGGACATCGTCGGCTGTGCGCAGACCGGCACCGGCAAGACGGCCGCCTTCACGCTGCCGCTGCTCCAGCGCGTCTCCGGTGGCAACAAGTCGCCGCGTGCGCTCATCGTCACCCCCACCCGCGAGCTGTGCGCCCAGATCGAGGACGTCGCCCGCAAGGCATCCAAGTTCACCAAGCACCGCATCGCATCGGTCTACGGTGGCGTCGGCTACCAGCCGCAGGCCAAGGCGCTTCGCCGAGGCGTCGACGTGCTCGTCGCCACACCGGGCCGCCTGCTCGACCTGTGCAACAACCGTGACTGCGACCTGTCTCGCGTCGAAGTGCTCGTACTCGACGAGGCGGACCGCATGCTCGACATGGGCTTCCTGCCCGACGTCAAGCGCATCCTGGCCCTGCTTCCGGGCAAACGCCAGAACCTGCTCTTCTCGGCGACGATGACCCCTGAGGTCATGCGCGTCGCCGGCGACACCCTGCACGACCCCGTGCACATCGACGTCTCGCCGCCGAGCAAGCCGATCGACAAGATCGCGCAGTCGATCTACCCGGTCGGCAGCCAGCAGAAGATGGACCTGCTGGTCAGGCTCATCAGCGACAACCGTCTCGAGCGCGTGCTCGTCTTCACGCGCACCAAGCACCGTGCCGACCGCGTGGCCCGCGTACTCGACCGCAGCGGCATCTCCGGAGCCGCCATCCATGGCAACCGCTCGCAGGGCCAGCGCCAGCAGGCACTCGACGGCTTCAAGCGCGGACGGCATCGCGTCCTCGTCGCGACCGACATCGTCGCCCGCGGCATCGACGTCGACGGGATCACCCACGTCATCAACTTCGACTTGCCCAACGTCCCCGAGGACTACGTCCACCGCATCGGGCGCACCGCCCGCGCCGGACGGAGTGGCACCGCGTACTCGCTGTTCTCTCCGGAGGAGCACGACCAGCTGCGCGACATCGAGAAGACGATCGACGCGGTGATCGAGTGCGAGGATCACGAGGGCTTCCACTACTCAGATGCGCGGCTGGTCCCGGATCCCGAGCGCTCGGCACAGCCGGTCCGACAGCAGCATCGGCAGACCCCCGGCAGCGGTCGCAAGGGTCGTCCGGGTGGAGGCGCGCGCAGGCGCCGACGTCAAGGCGGCACGGCCGGAGCCTGACGGGAGCCCGAGGGCCTCGCGAGAGGCCCCTCGCTGTGATAACTTCTGTCTCATTCTGCGCGAGAGAGCCGGCGGTAGCGGTCGCTACACTCGACTCGTGCGTACGTGGGTCGAGCATGCCTGCTTGCGTGTGATGTTGGAGAGGAAAGGGGCAAGGCCTTGGCGACACAGGTGATCGATGCGACCGGGTTGCGGTGTCCGCAACCGATTCTCAAGCTGACCATAGCGATGCCCGAGATCAAGGCGGGCGACATCGTCGAGCTCAAAGCCGACTGCGACACATTCGAAGAGGATGTCCGCTCGTGGTGTGGCCGGCTCAACAAGTCGCTGCTGGCGGTCACCAAGAACGGCGCCGTCATGACAGCGACCATCCAGTTCTAGCAGCAGTCCTTCGCACCGAACGATGTGGGCCCCCGGCCGCGTATGCGGCCGGGGGCCCACTCTCTTGACGGGGCCTCGCGCTACCATCAGGGCCCCCCGCGGGCTCGACGGCGCGCACGCCCGCAAACGAAAAACCAGGCGGCCTGTAGCCGCCTGGTCGCAATGCGTGTGGTGGGCCCGGCTGGATTCGAACCAGCGACCTCACGGTTATCAGCCGTGCGCTCTAACCAACTGAGCTACGGGCCCGTTCTGGGCGAAACGCTCGGATACCTTATACCAGCGCTGGTGGGCGGTCAAGAAACGCCCGGGCCGGACGTGCGCGCGCTCACCGGGGCGCGTCTCTCCAGCTCAGACTCGTGCATCGATGAGCGTGACGATGACTCGTCGGCGGCGCGGACCGTCGAACTCTGCGAGGTAGATGCCTTGCCACGTGCCCAGCATCATTCGCCCGTCCTCGACGGGTACGGTCGCGCTCGACCCGATCAACGATGCCTTGAGATGCCCGTCGCTGTTTCCTTCGCGATGCCGCCAGCCCGCGCTACGCGGCGCCAGCCGCTCCAGACCGGCGAGCAGATCCGTCACGACGTCCGGATCGGCGTTCTCGTTGATGGTGATTCCCGCAGTCGTATGGGGGCAGTACACGTGGGCCAGACCGTGGCGGACTCCTGTCGTCCGTACCGCCTCCGCCACGTGCGGGGTGATGTCGACCAGCTGTTCTCGCGAGGATGTGGCGACGTCGAACTGCATGGGTATCCTCCCGGTGTGCCTGCGAGTGTCGCGTATGATGGAGCGAGTCGCTCCTCGCCTTCACCCTACCCCACCCAGTAGACACGCGGGAGGTGCCATTCATGGTCGAGGTCCGCATAGCCAGTCTCGCGCTCGATTCCCGGTCCAATCAGCCTGTCATCATCCTCAAGCCGCTTGAGGATGGGCCAGGCGAAGGCAAGCTCCTCCCGATCTGGATCGGCCATCCGGAAGCCACAGCGATACTACTAGCGCTCGAGGGCGCCGAGCCGCCGCGCCCGTTCACCCACGACCTGATGCGCGAGATGCTCGAGGCTCTCGACGCGTACGTGGAACGGGTCGACATCACACGCGTCGAAGAGGGCACCTTCTACGCCGCGATCACTCTGCGTGCTGAGGAGCGCACCCGCATCGTGGACGCACGCCCTTCAGACTCGATCGCGATCGCGATCCGCATGGGTGCGCCCATCTTCGTCGCCGAGTCGGTCCTCGAGGTAGCCGCCGTCCAGGACGAATCCGGAGCGGCTCCGGATGAAGAGGCTGAACTTGAAGCGTTCCGTGACTTCCTCGATACCGTGAACCCCGAGGACTTCCAGGGCTGATCCGCGCGCTCCCGCGCGACAGCCCCTCGCCTACTCGTAGCGCAGCGCCTCGATCGGGTCGAGCCTCGACGCACGAAACGCCGGGTACACGCCGAAGAACACGCCGACCGCCGCCGAGAACACGAACGCCAGCACGACCGCCCACGGGGAGACCTCCGCGGGCACCCACGGCCGCAGCGCAAGCGCTCCGCCGGCACCGACGAGTATCCCCACGAAACCGCCGAGTACCGAGAGTACGACTGCCTCGATCACGAACTGGCTGAGGATGTCGTATGTCCGCGCGCCGACCGCCTTGCGGATGCCGATCTCGCGGGTCCTCTCGGAGACGCTGACCAGCATGATGTTCATGATGCCGATGCCGCCCACGAGCAACGATATGCTTGCAAGGCCCGCAAGCATCGCCGTGAGCGTGCCGAGCAGCGTCGAAAGCAGCCCGAGCGTCTGCTCCTGCGTGAAGACGGTGAACTGGTCCTTGAACCGGGGCCGGAGCAGCTGGGTCACGCGGGACTTGAGCAGCTCGACGTTGTCGGCATCCACCGCCTTGATGATGATGGTGCTTATGTCCTTGGAGCCGAGGAGTTGCTGGGCCGTCGTGACCGGCATGTAGACGGTGTTGTCCTGATCGCCGGAGAACGAGCCTCCCATGGGCAAGAAGAATCCGATCACAGTGAACGGCTGCCCGTCCACGGAGACGGTCCTGCCGACCGGGTTCTGGCCGGGGAACAGCTCGTCGCGAGCCGTGGCCCCCAGGAGCAGGACGCGGCGACTCGCGGTCACTTCGGACCGGTTGTAGAAGCGCCCGCCGGCAAGGTCGGCCGTGAAGACCTCCATGCCGTGCTCGTTGCCCGCCGAGATGGAACTGCGCCACGTGCGGTTCCCGACCTTGAGCGCGGTCTGCCCCTGCGCCACGGGCACCACGATCGCATCGGCGCCGAGTCTGACCTGCAGTGACTGAGCATCATCGAGCGTGAACGGCTTGCGGATGGAGGCCCCCGGCCCTCCCGGGCCGCCGCCCCCGCCTTCGCTGTAGTTGCCGGGGAACACGAACAGGAGGTTGGACCCGAGCCCCTCGATCGAGCCCGTCACCTGCGACTGCACTCCGGTGCCGATGGACACCAGCAGAATGACCGCCGCCACGCCGATGATCACACCGAGCATGGTGAGCGCGCTTCGAACCTTGTTCGCATTGAGCGCACGGATCGCAATGGCGAACGACTCGACCAGGTTCACGGGCCCACCGCCCGGTTCACGGACAGTCCTCGCGTATCCTGTTCGGCCGAGCCTTCCGACTCCGCCGCCACCTCATCGGAGGCGAGGATACGGTCCTCGACGCACTCGTTGAGCACGATCCGCCCATCTCGGATGTGGACGACCCGCTGTGCATGCCGGGCCACACGCGCGTCGTGGGTGACGAGTACGACCGTGATGCCCTGGTCGTTCAGGCCCTGGAGGATCGACATGACCTCGACACCGCTGCGCGAGTCGAGGTTGCCGGTGGGCTCGTCCGCGAGGACGATGCTGGGCTCGGTCACGAGCGCCCGAGCGATCGCGACGCGCTGCTGCTGCCCGCCCGAGAGTTGATTGGGCATGTGCGAAAGGCGGTTGCCGAGCCCGACGCGCTCCAACGCCTCGCGAGCGCGCCGCGCACGTTCCGCGCCCGAGACGCCCGCGTAGATCAGCGGCAACTCCACGTTCGCCTGCGCCGTGGTGCGCGCGAGCAGGTTGAATGACTGGAACACGAAGCCGATGCGTTTGTTGCGCACGGACGCCAGTTCGTTAGGTGACATGCCCGAGACGTCCTCGCCATCGACCTGAACGGTGCCGGTCGTCGGGTGGTCGAGCAGGCCGACGATGTGCATGAGCGTCGACTTGCCCGACCCTGAGGGGCCCATGATCGCGAGCATCTCGCCGCGGCAGACCTCCATGTCCACGCCGCGCAAGGCGTTGACCTGAACCTCGTCCAAGACGTAGCACTTCGAGACATCGGTCACCGAGAGGACCGCGTCGATCGCACACGAGGGCCCCTCTTCGGTTCCGATCCGGTCGATCTCGGGCACGTGCGGTGCCTCGGGCATTCGTCCAGCCGCTAGTTCTTCACGGTCACGGCCATGCCGTCCGTATAGGTGGTGGGGCTGGCCAGGGCCACGACCTCGTCCTTCTTCAGCCCTTCGATGACCTCCACCTCGGTGTCGGTCTGGGCGCCTATGGTGATGGTCGTCTTGACCAATTTGCCGTTCTCGACCTTGTAGACGAAGTTCGTGCCGTTCTCGTTGAACAGCGCCTCGAGCGGAATCGTCAGCGCGCTCGGGATTGACGACACCTTGATCGTCGCATCGCCCTTCATGCCGATGAGGATGTTCTTTCCGGTGTCCGTCATCGCAAGCTCGACGGGGAAGATGGTGCCGCCGGTCGCTGTGGGCTGGGCCGCTGAGTTGATGTGGGTGACCTTCGTCGCGAACGTCTCGCCCGGGAACGAGTCAAGCGTCACGTCCGCCTCCATCGCCACTCGGACGCGGTCGATATCGGCCTCGTCGACTTCGGCGATGAAGGTCGAGCCGCCCAAGTCGACCACTGAGAACGGCGCCGCCTGTGGGGCGACCGCCGAACCCGCGGCGGGCAGCGGCGTCTTGCCGTCCGATCCGGGCGTCCCTGACGCGTTGAAGAAGACGGTGCCGTCGATCGGCGCCCGCAGCGTCGCAGCCTCAAGGTTGTTGCGCGCCACTTCAAGCGCCTTCGCGGCACTCGTCACCGCAGCACGTGCCGCCGACTTCGAGCTCGCGGGGTCGGCGACCCGGGCCTTCGTAAGCGCGGCCTCGGCAGCCTTGTACGCCGCATACGCCGAGGAAGCGCCAGCGTCAGCCGCAGCCTGCGCCGGGTCCATGTCGGTGGCCGCAAGGGAGTCGTAGGTCGACTTCGCGCTCAGATAGCCCGCGTACGCCGACTTCTTGGCGGTCAGCGCGACGGCCGTGGTCGGCGACGTGGAGCCGTAAGCGAGCAGCGCGGCGTCGTAGGCGGCAGTGGCGTCGTCGTAGGCCGACTCAGCCGCGTCCTTGCTGGCCTCCGCCGCATCGAGCTGGCCGTCCGTGGGGCCGGCGACCGCGTCAGCGGCCTTCTTCGCGGAGTCCCATGCGCTCTTCGCGGCCTTCACATTCGCTTCGGCAGCGGCGATGTCGCCCGAGGACACGTTCTGGGCATCGATGTTGTCGTAGGCCGCCTGCGCCTGCGAAAGGCCCGCCTTGGCCTGCTGCACGGCGAGCTCCAGGGGTCCCGTATCCATCTTTGCGAGCCGCTGACCTGCAGTGACGGTCGCCCCATCGCTCACGAACACGCGCGCGATCGTGCCTGCGGTGGGCGGATAGACGTCGGCCCGCGAACCCGCCTGGATCTTGCCTGACGCCGATACGGTCACGCCGAGTTCGGTCTGAGAGACCGTGGCGGTCTTGATCTGAGGTCCACCGCCACCTGCCCTGAGGGCGAACGACGCAGCAACGCCTCCGACCACGAGCAGCACGACGACGCCGATGATGATCTTGGTCCTCTTCGACACGCGATCCTCCTCAAGACCCGCCCGTGGGTGGTGACCGCTCGTACCTGAGCGACGTGGGCACTTCCAGCATTGTTCCACAACGTGGCCTCGGCTTCCCACTTGGGACCACGATTGGTGCGTCTGACGTCAGTCCTCCGCCGAGATGCTCCCTTTCGCCGGTCCGAGCAATACCGCCAAGTCCTCGAGTCGCTCGAGTGCTACCACCGGTCCGGGCTCCAGCACACGCTCGGCGAACGGGCCCCACAACGCCGCCACGGCGACAGCGTCGGCCGCTATCGCCGCGTTCATGTCGTGCGGGCTGTCTCCGACGTAGGCACACCGATCGATGGGGACCCGCAGGCGCCGCGCCGCCTCATGAAGCGGCTCTGGTTCCGGCTTGTGGATGGTGGTGTCTTCGTACGCGACGACCGTCTCGAAGTAGTCTTCGAGACCGAACGCCTTCAGCCCTCGCATCGCCACGGGCTTGCTTTTCGAGGTGACGATCGCCATGCGATATCCATGGTCCGCCAATGCCTTGAGCCCTTCTTCCACGCCCGGGTACTCGGCGACGAGCTCGTCGTGCACGATCGCGTTGTGCTCGCGGTAGCAGGCCAGAAGCTCCTCAGCGCGCTCGGAGTCGAACTCGCGCATCTGCACCAGCAGCGGCACGCCCACGTTGTGCATGAGTACGTTGTCCGGCAGTGCTTCACCGAGGACGGTGGTGGTCGCGTGACGCATCGACGCGAGGATGAGGTCGATGGTGTCGATGAGCGTACCATCGAGGTCGAAGAGCACGACCTCGATGGTACCGAGCCTTGCATCGGGTCCAGCTGTGCCGGTGTGGTCGGCCATCTCGTGACTTCTACTCGTCTGTCTCGGCCGCCTCTGCGTCCTCGGCGTCTTCGAATTCCTCGGCCATGAGGTCTTCGGTCTCGTCGTCTATCTCGGCAGGTTCCCCGGCGTCAGGCGAGGCGGCCGCCGCACCGTTGGCTTCCAGCAGCGACCCCTGACCCTCCCCGATGCCTCGAGCCTTGGGGGCCTTCTTCTTGCCGCCGCTCACGCGGGCGATCGCGCTGACTCGGTCCGTCTCCGCGACGTTCATGACCTTGACGCCCTGCGTTGAGCGACCCAGCTTGGAGATGTCGTCAGCCTTGACGCGGATGACGACGCCCTCTTCCGAGATGAGCATGAGCTCGTGCTGCGGCTGGACGATTTTCATGCCCGTGAGCGCGCCCTTCTTGGGCGTCACCTGAATCGTCTTGACGCCCTGGCCGCCACGATGGTGCTCGGGGTACTCGCTGACCGGCGTCCGCTTCCCGTAGCCGCGCTCCGTCACCACGAACAGCTCTCCGCTGTCGGGCGCGATCTCCATGCCGAGGATCGCCTCGCCCTGCTTCACAGTCATGCCTTTGACGCCCATGGTGTCGCGGCCCATGGGACGCGCCTCGGCCTCGTCCCACTTGATGGCCTTGCCCGACGTCGCGACCATCATCACCTTCTCGCCGGTCTTCACGCGGCGAACCGAGATGAGCTCGTCTTCGTCTCGGAGGTTGATGGCGATGATGCCGTCTCGGCGCGAACGGTCATATGCCTGGATGGCCGTCTTCTTCACCATGCCGTGCTTGGTCGCGAACATGAGGAACTCGTCCGGCGAGAACGTCTTGGTATTGATGACCGCGGCGATCTTCTCGGACTGCTCGAACGGCAGGATGTTGACCACGGCGGCGCCCCGTGCGTGACGCGAGCCTATGGGCAGCTCGTGGACCTTGAGGCGGTAGACCTTGCCTCGCGTCGAGAAGATGAGGACGTAGTCGTGGGTACTCGCGATGAAGAGGTGCTCGACGAAGTCCTGATCCTTGAGGTTGACGCCCTGCAGCCCCTTGCCACCGCGCTTCTGCTGACGGTAGGTGGCAACGGGAAGGCGCTTCACGTACCCGGCCTTGGTGATGGTGACGACCATGTCTTCCTCGGCGATGAGGTCTTCGACATCGAGGTCCTTGGCGGCGCTGGAGATCTCTGTCCGGCGCTTGTCGCCGAACTTCTGCCGTACCTCGGCAAGCTCGTCCTTGATGATGCCGAGCACGAGGTTGATGTCGCCCAGAACCTGCTTGTACCACGCGATCTTCTTGCGAAGCTCCTCGAGCTCGTCCTCGATCTTGTGGCGCTCGAGGCCGGTCAGGCGGCGTAGGCGCATCTCGAGGATCGCATCGGTCTGGATCTCCGAAAGGCCGAACCGCTCGATGAGTCGGGACTTCGCTTCGACATCGGTCTCAGAGGCCCGGATGATCTTGATGACCTCGTCGATGTTGTCCAGCGCGATGATGTAGCCCTCGAGGATGTGGGCGCGCTCCTCGGCTTTCCGCAGCTCGTACTTCGTCCGTCGTGTGATGACGTCCTTCTGGTGCTCGACGTAGTAGTGGAGCATCTCCTTGAGATTGAGCGTCCGCGGTACGCCGTCGACGAGCGAGAGCATGATGACACCGAAGCCCTGTTGCAGCTGGGTGTGCTTGTAGAGCTTGTTGAGGACGACCTGCGGAATGCCGGCGTTCGCTTTGAGCTCGATGACGATGCGCATGCCCTTGCGATCGGACTCGTCGCGCAGGTCGCTGATCTCGGTCAGCTTCTTCTCGCGGACGAGGTCCGCGATCTTCGTGACCAGCTTGGACTTGTTGACCTGGTACGGGATCTCGGTGATGACGATGCGCGTGCGGCCGGTGGAGGTCTGCTCGATGTGGGCCTTGCCGCGGATGGTGATCGAGCCGCGACCGGTCTCATACGCCGAGCGGATCCCGTCCTTGCCCATGATCATGCCGGCGGTCGGGAAGTCCGGTCCCGGCATCACCGTCATCAGCTCTTCGATGCTGACTTCGGGGTTGTCGATGAGCATGGTCGTCGCGTCGATGACCTCGGCGAGGTTGTGCGGCGGGATGTTCGTGGCCATGCCGACCGCGATACCGGCGGAGCCGTTGACGAGCAGGTTCGGGAACCGGCTGGGCAGGACCATCGGCTCGGTGAGCGACTCGTCGTAGTTCGGGCCGAAGTCTACGGTCTCCTTGTCGAGATCGCGCAGGAGCTCCATCGCCAGGCGGTGCAGGCGGGACTCCGTGTAGCGCATGGCGGCTGCAGCGTCGCCGTCCACGGATCCGAAGTTGCCGTGACCGTCGACGAGCGGAGCCCTCATCGCGAACGGCTGCGCCATGCGGACCATCGTCTGATAGACCGCCGCGTCACCGTGTGGGTGGTACTTGCCGATTACTTCGCCGACGGTCCACGCCGACTTCTTGTAGGCGCGCGATGGCGTCAGTCCGGATTCGTTCATCGCGTAGAGGATGCGTCGGTGGACGGGCTTCAGCCCGTCCCGGACGTCGGGGAGCGCTCGGGAGACGATGACGCTCATCGAGTACTCGAGGAACGAGTTTCTCAGCTCTCGCTGGATCTCGATCGGGAGCGTGATGGTCCCGCTTGTGTCGATCGTCCCGTTCTCGTCTGCCACTTAGAGCACTCCTCGCTGTCGCAACGCATTGAACACAACCCACACACCGCCGACCGTGAAACCGATCCCAAAGACCAGCAGCATCAGAACCATCATCATGGCTCCAGCGCCCGGTTCCCGCGGCGCGGCAAGCGCGATGATGCCCCACGTGGTGACCACAAGTCCGATGAACGTGCTGACGACCCCTGCTGCAGTCGTCACCTTCCAGTACGCCTCCTCCGGACGCGGCTCCTCCGCCCGAAGGCCCATCATCAGCATCTCGACGCGCTTGGGGTCGAGATCTCCGCCTGCCGTTTCGGCCGGCTCGGACTCGGCCATCGATCCCCCCGTCGCGGCGCTCTCGTCGCCCGCTGCCGCCGCTACTTGCTGCGGCAGTGTCTGCTCCGCCACAGGCTCACGTTCGGCGTCCTGTGCGACCGGTACGCTCGCGGCCTCGGCTTCCTCGGCCGCCTGCTTCTGTCGGGCGAGCTCCTCGAACTGGTCGCGCTCCCACGGCGGGGGCTCGAAGCTCGGCTTCTCGCGTCGCCGCCCTGGCGGAAAGCGGATGTCTCCGTCGGTTGCCATCGAAGCGCCTGCCGCTTCGCCCTCCCCCGTCGCCTAGATGTCCAGAAACCGTACGTCCTTGGCGTGCCGCTGGATGAACTCCTTGCGCGGCTCGACAAGATCGCCCATGAGATCGGTGAAGGCTTTCTCGGCGGCTAGGGCATCGTCGACCGAGACCTGCAGGAGTGTTCGGGATGACGGGTCCATCGTGGTCTCCCACAACTGCTGCGGGTTCATCTCACCAAGACCCTTGTAGCGCTGGATCGAGTACTTGCTGCCCTCGGGCAGCTTCCCGAGCGCCTCTTGCAGCTGGGCGTCGTTGTAGGCGTACGAATGCTTGCGGCCTACGCTGATCTTGTAGAGGGGCGGCTGCGCGATGTAGACGTAGCCTTCCTCGATCATCTGCGGCATGAACCGGTAGAAGAACGTCAGGATCAGGCAGCGGATGTGTGCTCCGTCGACGTCCGCGTCGGTCATGATGATCGCCTTGTGATAGCGCGCGGCCTCGATGTCGAATTCCTCGCCGATGTTCGTTCCGATAGCCGTGATCATCGCTTGGATCTCTTCGCTCGCGAGCGCCCTGTTGAGCCCGGCGCGCTCAACGTTGAGGATCTTGCCACGCAGAGGAAGGATCGCCTGGAAACTCCGGTCGCGAGCCTGCTTGGCCGAACCTCCCGCCGAGTCACCCTCTACCAGGTAGATCTCGGACAGGGCTGCGTCCTTGATGGAGCAGTCGGCGAGCTTGCCGGGCAGCGTGGAGGACTCGAGCAACCCCTTGCGCCGCGTCAGCTCGCGCGCCTTGCGCGCAGCCGCCCGCGCCTTGGCCGCCTGAGCCGACTTCGTGACTATCGAGCGGGCGGGCTTCGGGTGCTCTTCCAGGTATTCGGAGAGCCCCTGCGTCACGATTGATTGGACGAGGCCCCTCATCTCCGTGTTGCCGAGCTTGGTCTTCGTCTGTCCCTCGAACTGCGGGTCTCGAAGCTTCACTGAGATGACCGCCGCCAGACCCTCCCGGATGTCTTCGCCTGAGAGGTTCTCGTCCTTCTCCTTGAGAATCCCCTGGCGTCGCGCGTACTCGTTGATGGTCCTCGTCAGCGCGTTCTTGAACCCGTCGAGGTGGGTGCCACCCTCGTGGGTGTTGATGTTGTTCGCAAAGGCCAGAACGGAATCCGAGTAGCTCGTGTTCCACTGCAACGCAACTTCGACCGTGCCCTCCGGTCCTTCAGCCTCGAAGTAGATCGGCTTGCTGTGGATCGTCTCTTTGTTTTCGTTGAGGTACTTGACGAAGTCCACGATGCCACCGGCATAGCGGAACTCTTCGACTCTGGGCTCGAGCTCTCGCTCGTCCGTCAGGGTGATCTTCATGTTCTTGTTCAAGAAAGCCGTCTCGCGGAATCGCGTGGCCAAGGTGTCGTAGTCGAATACGATCGTCTCGAAGATCTTCGGGTCGGGCCAAAACGTGATCTTGGTGCCCGTGCCCTTCACCTTCCCCGACTGCGCCAGCGGGGCGATCGGCTTTCCGTGATCGTATGACTGTGTCCACAAGACACCGTCCCGCTTGACTTCGACATCGAGTCGGGTGGAGAGCGCGTTCACGACTGAGGCTCCTACGCCGTGCAAGCCGCCGGAGACCTTGTATCCTTCTCCGCCGAACTTGCCACCCGCGTGCAGCACGGTAAGAACGACTTCGACGGTGGGCTTGCGCAGCTTGGGGTGCTTATCGACCGGGATGCCTCGCCCGTTGTCGGTGACGCTGATGGAGTTGTCGGCGTGGATGACGACTTCCGCGCTCGTGCAGAACCCGGCCAGGGCCTCGTCTACGGCGTTGTCCACGATCTCGTACACCAGATGGTGGAGACCCCGAGGACCCGTGGAGCCGATGTACATGCCGGGCCGCTTGCGTACCGCCTCCAGACCCTCCAGTACCTGGATGTCTTTCCCTGAGTACGAGGCGTCTTTGGGCACACTGACTCCTTTTCAGACCTTCAAGGGGACCTGGGGCCCTCACGCCCCACGCCGAGTACACAACATCTTGTTGTGGCCCCCCGTATCGTACCACAACAACTGGGGTTGAACTGCCATTTCTAGGGCCTCTGGAGCGTTCTCACGCCTTCTCGCGGGAGTTCTTGAGCGCGATGCCCTTTTTCCACTCCAGGTCCTTTACCGTTGCTCTCAGGACCGCCTCCCGGAGCTCCTCCCCTGGCACCGCCTGGACCGAGGCCTCCACCTGTCGTCGCTCCAGGTCCGTCAGCGGGACCGGCTCGACGTCGTCCTCCCTGTAGAACTCCTCGGTCTCCATCTCTCGGGCTGCGAACACCCTCTCGTCGGCCACCTTGCGAGAGACAGTGAATACCACGCTCCGTACCAGTTCCTTACCAAGCCCTTCATTCATCCGCCCTCGATACTGTTCCGACAGCGCCGAAAGATCGCTCGCCCATGCGTGAGAGTCGACGTATACGACCAGGTCGTTGTTTCGCAGGTGGACGCCTGTCGTGTGAGAGGAGACCATCGGACCCGCCACCTCAGCCCACAGAGTGGCGACTTTGGCGGATGTCCCCGCACCGCCGGTCCGCCGGTCCAGCCTCCCTACTAGTGAATCAAGAGCTCGTCCGAGCCCGACGTTCTTCCCGTGGCGTCTGGTCATGACACCTGCACCACTCTCGCCCTCGAGACGAGTTCATCTTCGAAGTATCCGAGGGTGGTTGTCGTTATGAACGTCTGGGCCACCTTCCCACAGAATGCCGCCAACGCATGACGCCTGCCCTCATCCAGCTCCGACATGACATCGTCGAGTAGCAATAGAGGGGTCTGCTCGGCTATCTCTGCCACTACCTTCACCTCGGCCAGCTTCCACGAAAGGGCAATCGTCCGTGTCTGTCCTTGTGAAGCAAAGGCCCGTGCTTCTCGGCCGTTCACTGAGAAGACGATCTCGTCCCTGTGGGGCCCTACAAGGGACACGCCGCGGGCTCGTTCTTCTCTGCTCACCCTACCGAGTGCCTCCGCCATGATCTGGGCTTCATCTCGGCCCGAGAAACCGTCCAATCCTAGCCGTGTCCACGACGGCCTGTATTCAGCGAGCAGTTGTTCCCCTTGCGTGAGCTCGCCATAGACCTCAGACATCTTGCGCGAGACCCTATCGAACAGCCGGCGCCGGTGGCCCATGAACTGCGCCCCCTGTGCCACGAGTCTCTCGGTGAGGGCGTCGAACACGTCTGTGTTGAGTGCTTCCGTCTTGAGGAGGGCGTTCCTCTGCCGAACCACCCGTTCGTACTCCATGCGGGCGGTGAAGAAGGCGGGTGACAGTTGATCTCCCACCCCGTCGATCGCAGCCCGCCGCCTGTCGGCGGAGTCTTTCACCATCCTGAGATCATCCGGCGTGAACACCACACAGGGAATTATGCCGGTCACCTCGGTGATTCTGCGCCTGATCTTGCCGTTGACTCGATACGTTCTCCGGCCGGACTCCGTGATGACCAGTGACGTCTCGAACCTCCGTCCTTCACCCTCCGCCTCGAGAAGGACCTCTGCCTCCGGCGACCCCCAACGCACCACCTCGCCAAGCTGAGGGCGGCGGAATGAGGTCCCCGCCGTGATCAGCTGGATAGCCTCCACCAGATTCGTCTTCCCTGCCGCGTTCGGGCCGACTAGTATCGTCAGTTCCGGATCAGGGCTCAACTCGACAGACTCATAGCCCCTGAAGTCACGCAGGACCACTCGTTTGACAGTGAGACTCACTCTTCTAGCCGAGACGCACCGGCATCAAGAGATACAAGAAACCCTCGTCTCCTTCTGTCTTCAGTAGCCCCGGCTTGAGAGGGTTCTGCACCTCGAGCCTGACATTCTCTGTGCCGGCTGACGTCAGGCCATCCATCAAGAACCCGTGATTGAAGGCGATCTCGACGTCCTTGCCGTCGGCTTTCACCATCAGATCCTCTGAAGCATCTCCGACGTCCTGAGTGGTAGCCGACAACGACAGGGTCTGATCCGCCACATTGACCGCGATCTTCAAGGGCGTGTTGTGGAGAGCCATGAGTGACACACGCTTGACGGCGGCCGTGAGCTCCTCCGCCGAGACGACTGCTGTGGTCTCTGACTCCTTTGGGATCAGCTGCTTGTAGTTGGGGAAGGACCCTTCAATCCTCCTGGTCACGAAGACCGTGCTGCCGAACTCGAACACTACCTGATTCTCGCTGACCCCAAGCACGATCTCTGGGGTCTCTCCAGCGAGCCTCGTAACCTCTTCGAGGGCCTTTCCGGGAACCACAACTTCAACGTCTTCTCCGGCCACCTTCTCGAGCACCACTTCTCTGACCGCAAGACGGTACGAGTCAGTGGCTACCATTCGAACCCCGGGGCCTTCGATGACCAGCAGGATTCCTGTCAACACCGCCCTGGTCTCGTCTCTGCTCACTGCTCTCGACACGTGTTTCACCATCGAGGTGAGGGTCTGCGAGGGGAGGGTGATGCTCTTGTCGACTGCAACCTCCGGGAACTTGGGGAAGTCCGCAGGGTTGAGGGTCTTGACTGTGAACGACGAATGCTGGCACCTGACGTGAGCGGTGTCACCTTCGGTCTCTATCGTGACTGCCGCTTCGGGCAGGTTCCTGACGATGTCGGAAAGCAGTTTGCCGGGAAGGACGATCTGCCCGTCCTGCTCCACCAGGGCTGGCACGGTGTTCTTCACCGATATCTCCAGATCGGTGGATTGCAGAAGGATCTCTCCTTCAGCTGCCGTGAAGAGTATTCCGGACAGAATCGGAAGTGTGGATCGAGCTGACATCCCCTTACCGACGACCGAGAGAGACTCGAGTAGTTCGCTCCGGGCGATGCTGACCTTCATATGGTGTTTCCTTTCTTGATAGAACTAGCACTAGAAGTAATAAGGGGTGTGCATATGTGGATACATCGCGTTCTCGCTGTTCACAGAAGGTGTATCCCCTCCTCTGGGGGTGTGGACGACATGTGCTGTGTTTCCACACTCTCCCCAACGAACTGAGTCTATCCTTCCGACGGCGCGGTTGTGCCCATCTTGTCCAGAGGTTGTCCTCAGGGTTTTCAACACCCCTGCAAGAAGACGACCTCAGTTCTTCTGCTTGATGGTGTTCGTCAACTGCTGGATCTGGTTGTATACATCACGCTGCTCGCTCATCAGCTTCTGAATCTTGGCGGTGGCGTGCATCACCGTGGTGTGGTCGCGTCCACCGAACTCGTCCCCGATCTTCGGGAGGGAGAGGTCCGTCAGTTCACGAGATAGATACATGGCTATCTGCCGCGGATAGACAATAGACTGAGACCTCTTGCTGCCCACGAGCTCCGCATGTGAGATGCCGAAGAAGCGGCAGACCTCTCGCTGGATCGAGGCGATCGAGATCGGCCGCATGGAGTGCTCGGGAAAGACGGTGAGAAGTACTTCTTTGGCCATCTGAAGATCGACCACCGACCGCTTTGAGAGATGGAGCCAGGCGCCGATCCGGGTCATCGCGCCTTCCATCTCTCTGATGTTCGGGGTTGTGATGTCAGCGACATATGAGAGTACGTCGGGCTCGATAGGGAGCCCCTCGCTGTCAACGTACTGCCTGAGGATAGCGAGCCTGGTTTCGTAGTTAGGGGGCTGGATATCGGCCTGGAGGCCCGATGCGAAGCGAGAACGGTAGCGCTCCTCCATGTTGATATCCTTGGGAGGGCGGTCGGACGCCAGTACCACCGCTTTCCCGTGGCGCTGCAGCTCGTTGAAAGTGTGGAAGAACTGCTCCTGAATACCTTCCTTCTTCTCAAGGAACTGGATGTCATCGATCAGGAGGACGTCGACTGACCGGTACTTCTGACGAAACCGGTCGGTGGTCTTGGGCCCGAGCGAATCGATGTAGTCGTTGGTGAACTGCTCAGAAGTGACGTAGATGACCTTCTTGTGAGGGAAGTTCTGACTCACATAATGGCCGATGGCCTGCAGAAGATGGGTCTTACCGAGCCCCGGTCCGCCCCAGATGAACAGAGGGTTGTACTTGAGTCCGGGCTGCTCGGCGACGGAGAGGGCGGCGGTTCGCGCGAAGGCGTTCGAGTCACCTACCACAAACGAGTCAAACGTGTATTTGGGGTCGAAATCTCCCCGCTCCCCCGTGGCTTCAGCCGGAAGAGGGGCCTCCTCCGGCACGGCCACCAGAGGGGTATCTTCAGCAGGAGATTCTGAAGACAGCGAACTGTCCACGATGATCTGGACAGCCAAGTCGTCTCCAACGACCTGGGTGAGGGCGGCGCTCAAGCGTTGTGAGTAACGATCCTCAAGCCACGCCCGGGCGAAGTCATTCTGGACCCCGACCACGAATACGCCATCGTCTGTGAGACGCACTGCTTCTGTGTGTTCGAACCAGGTCTTGAAACTCGGCTCATTCAATTCGTCCCTGACGATCTCGAGTACGTTCGACCAGACCGTATCGATGTCTACCGGCATGATGGACCCTTCGGTGCTTGTGTGGTGAGTATTCATCTATCGCGTAACGAGGTTCTCAAAACAGCCGAGACCGAGACCGGTCAAGGTTCGTTTTCCGCCATCCGAGCAGATCAATCCGAGTTCCTCCAGAGACGCCAGGTCGCGGTAGGCAGTGGAGACGCCGCACCCCAACTCTCGGGCTACGAGACTGGGACCCGCGGAACCTGACTCCATGACGAGTGCGAGTACTTGCTTCTGGCGAGTGGACAACCGAGGCTGTCCTGCCCCCCCAAGGGCGAGATCGTCCTGCACGACCGAAGCATGGGGTGACCCGAACGGGGCCGTCTCGACCGGGGCGGTCGGGAGGTCATGCAGGGAATTGGCTCGCGGAACCGCGGGCGTGCGGTGGGCGTAGAGCGTCACGACGGATCCCCCACCCAGATTGTCTTCCATCACGAGCGTGCCGCCCGACATCGACAGGAAGTCTCGGACAATGGGAAGTCCCGAACCGACGCCCCGGATGTAGCGCTTCATCTCACCGTTCGCGGTAGTGAACCCCGGCAGCGCAGCGCGATCCTTGTCTGCGATGCCGGGCCCCTGATCGGCGAACCGCAGCGTCATGCCGGAGTCGAGGATGGACACCACAGGCTCCTCGAAATCGGCGTGGATGAAGTTCTCCACGACTTCCCGTATCGCGGTGTAGGGAATCGACCCGCCCTGCTCGCGGGCCAGCTCGTACACGCGGGTCGTAAGGGACTCGATGAAGTCGGCCACGGGAGCGGGACTGACGTCTTCGACCCTCGGAGCCGCCCCTGCCGCCTCGTACACAGCCACGCGCGCGCGCGTACGTATATGTAAGGGTGTTGAATCGGGTCGAAAGGTCCTATGATCAGCTGCAGAGCCCAGATCCAGGTTCGAGACGGCGTCCGCCGAGTAAAACGATTTCATTGCCCCCTAGCTTTCCAGATTCTCAGGCCCGTCCACAGCTTCTTCCACAGGACGGGCAACCCCCGGCAACATCAGAGCCCCTGCTCAGGGCCGTATCCACCGCCTGCCGTTCAATCTTCCTTTCAGAAGACACCGTCTCTAACGTGCACTTTCCTTCGTTGTCCACAGTGCTTTCCACACCTGTGGAAAGCACTTTCCGTGAAGTGGCCGTCAAGAGGGCCATCCTCCTGCTCTCGGAGCGCGTTTGCGTTCAACGCACGGTCAGTCTGTGTGGAAAGCGATGCCGGCCGTCAGCGCCACTGTGGAAACCACGCGCCTTCCCGAGAAGACGAGGAGTCGTCCGGAATCGGGATCGACCGTCGCGAGATGGAGACAAGCACCGAATCGGTGATAAGCGGTAGATATTGGCCGACAAACGGGGCATTTCAAGGTGAATAGAGTAGTTATGCACAGGTCTACGCGAGGGGCCGATGATAGCAAAGGCCTACCAGGCCAACAATCCGCGCCAAGCGGTTGTCCACAGGTTCCACAAGCGTGAATCCTGCGTTTTCCACAGTATCCACAGATTGACGAGCAGTTTGGAGCCGGCCCTTCCCAAGATGTGCGACGGAGCGTCCGATCGGATAGCGGGCAGATACCACGCCCACGCGCGGCAGGGGTCACAGGGGACGTTCACACCTGCGAGCAGTTGCCATTGACACTGCGGAAAGCACCCGCATATAATCGTCGGGCTTTGCCCCAGAACCAGCGGGGCGCAACGAGGAGGAAACGTGAAGAGGACATACCAGCCTAATGTTCGGAAGCGTGCGAAGACGCACGGCTTCCGTGCGCGTATGGCCACCCGTGGTGGTCGTGCGGTGCTTGCCGCCCGTCGTCGCAAGGGGCGCAAGGTCCTGAGCGCGTAGGCCGGGCGGCCTACGTTTCGCAAGGACGTGAACGGATGAGCACAATCAGGTCGACGCGAGAGATCGACGCGATCTTCCGCACGGCGAAGCGGGTTGCTCACCCCCTGATAATTGCGCTTGTCGCACAAGTCACCGAAGAACGCGGCCCCGAGGGCCGCGTTGCTTTTGTCGCGGGCAAGCGTCTGGGAAACGCCGTCCTGCGCAACCGTAGCCGGCGGGTGATGCGGGCGGCCACCTCTCGTGTGGGAGGCCCCTGGCCGGGCTGGGACGTCGTCCTGATCGCCCGCGAAGGCACAGCCGCAGCACGCGCGGCCGATCTGGACGCTGCCTTGCGCGGCGTGCTCTCCAGGGCGGGGATCGCCTCGTGAAGGCGATACTCATCTTCGTGGTATCACTCCCCCGCCGACTCGCGATGCTTCTGATTCGCTTCTATCAGGTGTTCATCTCGCCTGGACTGCCGAATGCGTGCAGGTTCACGCCGACATGTTCGGCATATGCGCTAACATCAGTCGAACGCTACGGACTGTTGCGCGGAGGATGGATGGCGCTGCGGAGAATCGGGCGCTGTCATCCGTGGAACCCGGGTGGACACGACCCCGTTCCATAGGGAACGGCATCTCATAGACCAGGAGGTCCCTCTATGTGGGCTCAGTTTCAACAGATGATCTTCCAGGTGCTCCTCTATTTGGAAGGAATTACCAACGACTGGGGCATGGCGATCATTCTGCTGACGCTGGGCATGCGCGTGCTGCTGCTACCGCTCACGTGGAAGCAGACGAAGTCCATGGTGGAGATGCAGCGAATCCAGCCTCACCTCAAGGCGCTTCAAGTGAAGTACAAGGATGACAAGGAGAAGCTCTCCGAGGAGACCATGAAGTACTACTCGGAGAACAAGGTCAACCCGCTCGGCGGGTGTCTCCCCCTCCTGCTGCAGATGCCCATCCTCTTCGCGTTGTATCAGGTGCTTGGCGGAACTGAGGCGAAGCCCGGCGTCATGATGACCTACCTGGCAGGTCCCCCGGAGCAGACGGCCAGCTTCTACAACATCCTTCCCGACCTTGTGCTCACCCCCAAGCAAGTGTGGGCTTCCGGGGACTACGCCATGTTTGTCCCCTACATCCTGCTGGTGATCCTGTTCGCGGTCAGCATCTGGCTCCCCCAGTTCCTCATGCCGGGAGACAAGCAGCAGAAGATGATCGGCGGGTACATGGCGATCATGATGCTGTACTTCGGCTGGATCAGCCCGGCCGGCGTGCTGCTGTATTGGGATGTCTCGTCGATCTTCGGTGTAGTGCAGCAGCAGATCACTATGTCAGTCACGCGGAGACAGCTGGAAAGCGCCGACGCAGGTACGGCCGCTCAGGCTGAAGCGGGCGCCGGGAAGAAGTCCGGAGACGCTGCGAACGAGGTCTCGACCAAGAAGGCGGCCAACAAGGGCTCCAAGAAGTCGAAGAAGAGCTAGTCTCGCGCCCGCGGGCGCTGCACAGAAGGGGCGGTTGCATGGAACGGGAGTGCATCACAGAAGCGCCGTCGGTCGCCGAAGCTGTCGACGCCGCGCTCGAGGAGCTTGGTGTTCAGCAGGACGCCGTCGGCTACGAGATACTCGAGGAGCCGGGACGCAAGATGTTCGGCATTGGCGGAGATCGCGGCGCCAAGGTCCGGGTATGGGTCAAGGAGGAGTATCTCGAGGAGCTCGAGGACGCCAAGCGTGTGGCGAGGGAGATTCTCGAGGTCGAGGAGTCGATTCCGGGCGCGCCGGTGGTCATAGAGGACTCCGGCCAAGCTGACTCGATTGGTCCCTCGCCGGTCGAACTGACCGATGAGGAGCTGGACAGAGTCGCCGATACCGCCGTGCAGGTCCTTCAGTCCATTCTGCAGTCATTCGGAATAGCCGAGAGCAGTATCGAGGAGTACGAGGGCGACGAGGGCGAGATCATCTTGGATGTCGTCGGAGGCGACCTGGCGATCCTGATCGGGAGGCATGGGAGGACGCTTGACGCACTTCAGGCGCTCGTGTCCGCGATAGCGAATCGCCAGCTCGGGTTTCGGTATCCGGTAATCGTCGACGTTGAGGGTTATCGGCACCGCAGGCGGCAGAAGCTCGAAGACATCGCCCGCCGATCGGCCGATCGGGCGATTCGACAGCGTACCGCCGTCCGGCTGCGACCCATGACAGCCTACGAGCGCCGTGTGGTCCATGTGGCCCTGCGTGACGACCGAAGGGTGTCTACCGGCAGTGAGGGCGAGGACCCATTCCGCCTGGTGGTCATCACACCGAAGTAGGTCGTTTCTGCACTGAAGCGCGAAGACGGGGTGCCTGCGGGCACCCCGTTCCTTTTCCGAGCCTGGGCGTGCCCATCTAGTGGTGAACGGCCGCCCTCAGCATGACCCGGTGGAATCGCCGCGCGATGCGACAGAGTAGTCGATGTCGCGCGGGAGATGTCTCGGACTTGCGGTCCAAAGGTTTCAGTCATCAATTGCCCCCGTCACCGATGTACGCCGAGCACCACCATATCGTCGACCTGAGCCCAACCCGGATCGGTGCCGCTTCGTGGGCGGCTGATTGGCGGGAGCCGCCAGAGCCATCTCTCAGGCCGCGTATGCCGCGCCCGAGTTCCTCGGGTCGAACACTCCAGACGCGCAACTCGCTGTGTCAGGTTCACCCGTCGAACTCGGATGCCGCCTGAACGGCCCTCCGGCACTCATGGGACAGCCATCGGTGTTTCACGTGAAACATCGACGAGATGGTAGACTCGGTGCGCATACGCCTTTCGCAGGAGGTTTCACGTGAAACATGTGACCGCGGCCGAGCAAGAGCTCTTCGCCAGGCTGCTGATGGATGCTGGTCTCGACGTGGTGCTCGGGCACCAGGAGACGCTGTTGACGTACCTGGATGCCCTTATCGCGACCAATAGTCGGCTGAACCTCACTCGTATCGCTACCGCTGAGAGCGGCGTTAGGTTGCACCTACTTGACTCGCTGCTTGCACTTCCGGAGATACAGTCGTCGCCTGAAGGCGCCCTTCTGGACATCGGAACGGGCGGAGGCCTGCCGGGGGTACCTCTGTGCGTCGTCGGCGGGCGGCAAGGAGTCCTGCTCGACTCCGTGGGAAAGAAGGCGAGGGCTGTGCAAGACCTGCTCGAGACCGCCGGTGTCGCGCACGAGGTCCGCGCGTCCGCGGAGCGAGCCGAGGAACATGCTCTGGATCACCCCGGGAGGTACGCCGTCGTCACCGCTCGAGCAGTATCGGAGCTGCCGGCACTTGTTGAGCTCGCATCCGCGCTGCTCATGCAGGGTGGCCGACTCGTGGCGCTCAAGGGTGCGCCCACCGAGCAGGAGCTCGATCGAGGCCGGAGGGTCGCCGAACTGGTGGGAATGAGAGAGTCCTCTGAGCGGCGAATAGCCCTACCTGAGTCTGGCGAGCGTCGCTGCATCGTGACCTATGAGAAGTGGGCGAAGTCGAAGGTCCGGCTGCCCAGACGTATCGGCGCGGCACAGAACTCACCACTGGCGTAGGCGGGGTGCCTGTGGCCCCGACTTGGACTATAATCCGTTCTCGGGTGGGCCAAGATGAAAGGGGAGCGCATGGAATGGCAGGTCGACCGTGGCGCGGACACCGCCGGCGCCAAGGTACTGGCCGTCGTGAACCAGAAGGGCGGGGTCGGAAAGAGCACCACCGCAGTGAACCTGGCGGCCGCACTCGGCCAGGCGGGGCGCAAGGTGTTGCTGCTAGACCTTGACCCTCAGGGGAATGCGACTTCAGGCTTCGGTCTCAACAAGAATCAGCGCGAGTTGTGCATCTACAACGCGCTGCTGGGAGATACTCCGATCGAAGCCATCATCGAGCCGGTAGAAATCGAACACGTGTTCGTTGCCCCGGCGACCATCCAGCTTGCCGGGGCCGAAATCGAGCTCGTCTCGGCGATAAGTCGCGAGGGGCGTCTCAAGGCGATACTCGGGCCGGTGAAGGGTGATTTCGACTACGTGATCATCGACTGTCCCCCTTCTCTGGGTCTGCTCACGATCAACGCGCTAACGGCGGCCGAGGGCCTCATCATCCCTATCCAGTGCGAGTACTACGCGCTAGAGGGACTTTCGAAGCTGCTCGACAGCGTCCGACTCGTGCGCACACACCTCAATCCGCAGCTGGAGGTGTTCGGAGTCGTCATGACCATGTACGACTCGAGGACGCGCCTGGCACAGCAGGTGGTCGACGAGGTCAAGGACTTCTTCGAGGACAAGGTCTTTGCGACCCTTATACCTAGAACCGTCCGCCTCTCTGAGGCGCCGAGTTTCGGCCAGCCTGTGATGCTCTACGATCCCAACGGAAAGGGCGCGAGCGCCTACCGCAACCTGGCGAAGGAAGTGATGGACCGTGTCTAAGAGGGGGCTGGGCCGCGGCCTGTCGGCACTCATCCCGAGCGCCTCACAGGAGTCACAGACATCCGGCGAGATCACCGATCTCGCAGTCGACATGATCATGCCGAATCCCGAGCAACCGAGGACGGATATCACAGAGGAGGGAATCGCTGAACTCGCCGATTCCATCAAGAAGGTCGGCCTTCTGCAGCCGATCATCGTACGGGCACATGGTGAGGGCTACCAGATTATTGCAGGAGAGCGACGCTGGAGGGCGTCTCGGCAGGCGGGGTTGGAGCGTGTCCCGGTCCGGGTGATGTCCAAGAACGCGACGGAGTCTCTCGAGCTTGCGCTCATCGAGAACCTGCAGCGCCAAGACCTGAACGCGATCGAAGAGGCGCGAGGCTACCGCAGGCTGCTCTCCGAGTATCGGATGACCCAAGCCGAACTCGCGGACAAGGTGTCGAAGTCCCGATCGACGATCACCAACGCGTTGAGACTGCTCGATCTCCCGGAAGAGGTCCAGGAGCTCGTGTACGAGGGGAAGATGACAGCCGGGCATGCGAGGGCCGTCCTCTCGGTACCGGACGATGCGGTCCGCATGAAGCTCGCGCTCAAGATCGTCGAGGATGGGCTGTCGGTACGCGAGGCTGAGAACCTGGCGCGACTGTACGCGGCCGGCCAGACGGAGCGGGCGCCTCGGCCAGCCTCCCCGAAGTCGTTCAAGGTGGTGGCCCGCAAGCTACGCCGTCTGCTCGGCACGAACGTCCGCGTGCGACTCACGAAGGACAAGGGGAAGATCGAGATTGACTTCCAAGGGGAAGAGGAACTCGAGCGCATCTTCCTACTGCTGACGACGAGCGACGCGGGCGAGGGCCCGGGAGGCGCAGAGTGAAGAGGAATCTGGAATATCTTGCCATTGGACTGGTGGTCGGCGCGATCGTCGGGTTCGTGGCGGGCCTCCTGTTCGCGCCGAACAGCGGCCACAAGACAAGGCAGCGCCTCGCTGACGAGGCCCTGAGGGCGGCCGACGTCGCTCGCGCGCTGGCCGAGCGCGCGGAGCACGCGGCCGAGGTTCTCGGCGGTCGCGTCGATCACTACCTGGGTCGAGACGAAGAGCTTGCGTGGCGCAAGGTCCGTGAGATTCGGGAAGGCGTGCAGCGCTACACCCAAGCGCAGGAATAGTGTCAGAGCCCTGCGGCATCCTCGTCTGCGACGAGTAGGGGAGTGAGATGCCGCTTCATCTGATCACAGGTCGAGCGACCGCCGGCAAGTCCGGCGAGGTCAACGCGCGATTGTTCGACTCACTGGACCGGGGCGAACAGCCGGTCCTGATCGTTCCAAGCGTCGCGGATCAGCGTCGCGCCATCGCTGAACTCGCTGCGAAGCGGATTCTCGGCATCACGGTGACACCGTTCGTGAGCTGGGCTGACGGCTTGTGGCGGCTCTACGGCGACGGTCGCCGAATCGTGTCCGACGTTGCGAGGGAGGCGCTGGCCGCCCAGGCCATCCGCGAGGCGCACCTCACAGCGCTTGAGGCGGTGGCCGCCACTCCGGGACTCGCGCGGTTGGTGGCACGGGTCGCTGCCACGATGACGGACGAATCGGCGTGGGGCGAGCAAGGCACACCCGCCGTGCGGGAGTTCGCAGAGGTCTGCCGGCTGTACGCCGACAGCATTCGCTGTGCGGGACTGATCGAGCGTACGGCAGCCTGGAAGGAACTGGTGGCATCCCCCCCGCGCCTACGCGGTGTGCTCGCATTCAACCGGTTCATCGATTTCGACGACGATCAGATCACGTTGATCACAGGACTCGCCCAAGACAACGATGTCGTCGTCGCCATCTCGTGGGAGGCCGACTTCGCTCCGACCCGCGCTGCAGACCCGGCAGTGACCTTGCTGCGAGCAGCAGCGACGACGGTGTCACATCTGTCCGCGGAAGGCGGAGAGCCGTCAGAGCTTACGCTGCTCGCCGACGGGCTCTACACGCCAGGGACGACCGTGAGGCCGTCGGGACGAGTGCGCTGCGCCGAGGCCGGGGGCTCGGAGGCCGAGGTGACTCTCGTCGCGGAGGCCGCCGCAGCCCAGATCGCTGAGGGTACGCCGCCCGAGCGTCTCGTGATCGCGTTTCCGCGCCTGGATGCGCAGCTGCACCGGCTCGAGGCGGCGTTGGCCCGGCACGGTGTGCCATACGAAGTCGACCTCGCCAGACCTGTGGCGGCGACGCCCCTGGGCAGATCGCTCGACGCGCTACTTGCGCTCGCATGCGGTTCGGGAGGACGCAGTGACGCGAACGCGTTCCTCTTGGGGCCCCATAGCGACGCCAGCCCGGCGGACGCCGTGAAGCTCGACCGTGAGTGGCGCAGGCGCAGGGTTACCGACCCAAGTGCTCTGCTGTCGGCAATCGGCAAGCTCGCCGAAGCGCCGCGCTCGCGTGCGGCGGCCAGTGGCGTGGCGAGCATGAGCCGCAGACCGGTGACGGCGGAGAGTCGCGAAGCATGGCAGGTTCTGGTAGACAACCTACTGGCGGGCCGGCTCGAGGGGAGCGGCGTGGCGGCCGACATGTCGGCGACGGACGCATCCCGGGCACTCGAGGCCGACGCCCCTGCCGCGCGCACCCTCCTGCGACTCATCGCCGAGATGTCGGCTGTGTCAGGGACTCCATTCGGGCTCCAAGACGTCCGAGCCGCACTCAGGCGCGTCGTTGCGGGCGGGACTGCGGGCGAGAGCCCGGGCAAGGCGCAGGTCACGGAACTCGCAAGGCTTCGGTCCCGGCGCTTCGACGTGGTTATCATCGGCGGGATGACCGCGTCGGAGCTGCCTGTAGACGCATCGGAGTCGCTCCACGACGATCTGCGCAACGTCTTCTCCTCAAGCTCGCGGGCGGGCGGGGAGGATCTCGCGCGGCTGGAGTTCTATCACGCGATCACGAGGGCGCGGAACAAGCTGGTACTCGTTCGGCGCATGGCTGATGACGAGGGAGCCGCCGTCCGCCCGTCGGTGCTGTGGGAAGAGGTCGTTGACGCGTATCGCGAGCCCGGCGAGGACGTGGAGGAGTGGCCGACTCAAGGCCCGGACCGCGTTCGGCTGACAGCCGCGGACAGCGCCCGGTCCGCGCCGGCGTTCACGGAGGGTCGCGCCGGCGCGCGGCGAGATGCTCAGGACGGCCGATGCGACGTGAGGCCGGCGGCCAGGGGTCGCCTTGACGACGCGGCGGTGCGCGGGGCACTCGCGGCGACGTCGGTGTTCTCGGCGACGGAGATCGAGGCCTACCTCGCGTGTCCGTACCGGTGGTTCTATGAACGGGTGGTTCGACCCGAGGAGATCGATGCGGAGCTCGATGCTCGTGTGATCGGAAACCTCTCGCACGGGTTGCTGAGCGCGTTCTACAGCAGACTGAATGCGGAGCTGGGCGTTGAGCGCGTGACTCCCGGGCGGCTGGAGGAGTCGCTCGCTCTGTTCGCCCGGATCCGAGGTGAGATGGAGCCGGAGGTGCGCGCAGACGGGCTGGCGGAGGAGCTGAGCCGCGCTCGCGCCGAGCGCTGGGTGGAGACGGCGATCCGAGACGACGCGCTGGCGCTGCCCGGGTTCGCACCCGAGCACCACGAGCTTGCGTTCGGCGGGGAGGGCGGACCGGATGTGGTTGTGGGAGGAGTGCGGTTTCGGGGGCGCATAGACCGCATAGACGTATCGGACACAGCCGTATTCGTCACAGACTACAAGTCATCGCGTCAGGTCAGCGGCCACGAGAAGTTTGCCGAGGAAGGCAAGGTGCAGGCGATCGTCTACGCACAGGCGGCCGAAGGCCTTCTGGGCGCGCCGGTTGCGGGGTCCGTGTACCGGTCGTTGCGCTCTCGCTCCTGGCGCGGCTTCTGGCGCACGGACCTCATGGGGGGTGCACCACCCTTCTCGCACGAGAGGGATGGCCTGAACCGCGACGAGGCCATGGCGCTCTTCGAGAGGACAGAGGCCTCCATTGCCGAGGCGGTCGCTGGCATGCGAGCCGGGCGGATACCCCGCGCGCCCACGACGCGAGGCGCATGCGTGTTCTGCGCGCTGAAGCCGCAGTGCGAGGAGGCGGTCTGATGGCATTCGAGCTCAATGACGATCAACAGCTCGCGGCCACCGCTCTCGACCGCAACGTGCTCGTCACGGCCGGCGCAGGCTCGGGGAAGACTCGCATGCTCACGCAGCGCTTCATCAACGCCGTGGTGCCCGGTCGGGTTGAAGGGTGGAAGCCCGCCGATGTCGACGAGGTCGTCGCGATCACGTTCACCGAGAAGGCGGCGGGCGAGCTCGCCGAGCGGGTCCGTCTGGAACTGAGAGGGGAGGGGCTGAGCGACGCAGCCCGTCGCGTTGACTCGGCATGGGTCTCAACCATCCACGGCATGTGCAGCCGGCTTCTGCGCCGCCACGCCTTCGAAGCGGGCGTGGACCCGCTGTTCACGGTGGCTGACACCGTCGCGGCGGGCACCGTCCGCGCCGCGACGTTCGAGTCTGTGGCTGCGAGACTCATCGCTTCCGACGACGACGTCGCCGGCCTGTTCGACGCCTACGCCTACGAGAAGGTCCACTCGGCGGTGTCGCTGCTGGCGGGCGAGCTCGCGACACGCGGCATCGGCTTCGCGGACATCGAGATCGAGCCCGCCGCAAGCGTGCCGACGCTGCTCGACGAGGCGCAGGCGGCGTTCGAAGCGGACGCCTGTGGCTGCCAGGCGTACGCAGGGTCGGCAGACACTCCCGCGAAGCATGCGGCCGCGTGCGTCGACTGGGCGGGGCGAGTACAGGCATTGCGTGCCGAGCCCGAGGAAGTCGCGCTCACGAGGCTGTCTGAGCTTGTCTCGGAATACAAGCCGCTGCGGGCCAACATCAAGGGCGTCGAGCACGTGACGCTCGAGGGCCGAGAGCGAATGACGTCCCTGCAGGGCAAGATCACCGCCACGATGGTTGCGCCTCATGCCAGGGGCCTCATCAGATTGGCCGAGCGATTCGCAGCCGAGTTCTCGGCAGCCAAGCGCCGTGCCGGGCTGCTCGACTTTGACGACCTGCAGGTCGGAGCAGCCGAGCTCCTCGAGCGCGAGCCCGCACTGGCCCGCCGCTACGCCGAGCGGTTCAGGCTCGTGATGATCGACGAGTTCCAAGACACCGACGCGCTTCAGCTGCGGCTCGTGTCGGCGCTGTCGGACGGCAACCTGTGCACTGTGGGCGACGAGAAGCAGTCGATCTACCGGTTCCGCGGCGCCGACATCGAGGTGTACCGGCAGCACAGGGCGGACATGCTGGCGGCCCGGGCCATCCCGGTCCCACTGGGCGTGAACTACCGGTCGCACCCTGAGGTGCTCGCGTTCGTGAACGCGGTGTTCTCGTCCGAGCAGTACTTCGACGGTGACCTGTTGCGCCTGACTAGCCCCGAAGGCGGACGTGCCGAGCAGCCGATCGATGCCGTTCTCGGCGAATCACCGCGCGTCGAGGTGCTGTTCGTCGACTGCAACCAGGTGTCGGGCTCCGACGGTCGTCGCGCCGAGGCTGCCGGGATCGCCGCTCGTCTCGCCGCACTGCATGCGTCGGGCGTCGACCCCGGCGACATGGTGATCCTTGTGCGGCGCTACTCCCACGCCCACGTCTACTCGGAGGCGCTCGCTCGCGCGGGCGTACCAGCTGTGATCGTCGGTGGTCGCCGGTTCTTCGGACTCGCCGAGACGACTGTCATGCGTGCGCTGACCCGCGCGATCGCAAACCCAGCGGACGGCTCTGCCGTCGGTGAACTGCTTGCATCGGAGTTCTGCCCCATCTCGGATGACGGGTTGGCCCGCCTGCGATTGCTCGGTCAGGACGAAGAGCGCCGCGCACCGCTGTGGTCGGTGCTGTGCGCCGGAGCCAACGGTCTCGGTGGCGACGACCGCGAAGCGGCCCTGAGGCTGGTGCACATCATCGAGCAGGCACGAGCGGAGATCGGAACACGACCGCTCTCGGACATCCTGCTCATCGCGGTTGAAGTTGCCGGATACGACCTGCGCCTGTTGTCTCGCGGCAACGAGGGCCGTGATGCGTTCGCCAACGTGCTCAAGTTCGCGCGGCAGGCGGCTGCGTTCGAGGCGACCGAGGGAACCGGCCCCGCGGGGTTCTCGGCGTATATCGACCAGAAGGAGCTGCTCGGCGATTCGGAAGCGCCCGCCTCAGTCGCCGATGACGGGTCGCACGCTGTACGGATCATGAGCGTCCACGCGTCGAAGGGGCTCGAGTTTCCGGTGGTAGTCGTGGTGGATCTCGCGTCGAGCGGCAACGGGGACCGGGGCATCGTACGCATAGCGCCGAGCGGTTCGGGCGTGCGTCTGGCGCTCAGCTCGCCACCGACGGACGCCGGCATCAAGCTCGCCCCGAGTACGTGGGCGGCCGAGTTCGACGAAGCGGAGAAGCGTGGGGACGCAGAGGAGACCAATCGCATCCTCTACGTTGCATTCACACGGGCGCGCGATGCGCTGCTGGTCAGCGGCTCGATGAACCTGCGCACCAAGAATCCTTCGACGGCCACGCACCACCTCAATCGACTTGCGGGGCTCCTTGGCGTGTCGACGCCGATCGACGGGTTCGGCGTATGGGAGCGAACGCTTCGCGACCGGGACACGGGCCAGATCGCGAGGGCGAGGGTCACGGTGGTCGATGCACTCGACGTGCCGGACGCCGCGGCCGAAGAGATCGACCCGGATGCCGAGCCGTGCGCGCCAGCGCCCGACGCCGGCGCGCTGATCGTCGGCCGGACCGTCCGGGACGGCGGGCTCGACCGGGTGTCGTACTCCACGCTCCGCACCTTCGAGCAGTGTCCACGACGCTACTTCGCGAGCCACGTGCTCGGGCTCGCGCGCATCGAAGAGCTCGCAGGTACCGCGGAGGATGACCCCGTGCGCTTCGGTAGTGCGCTTCACGCCGTGCTGCAGCTCGTCGATGACCGCGGGAGACTGCCTGCGGCCGAGCGAGTGGCGGCGATCGTGCGCCAGTACGAGCTGTCCGATGCCATGGCGACCAGGCTTGGGTCGGCGGCGGCACGCTACACCGGCTCGGCGGTTGCCGCCCGAGTGGTTCTCGCTGAGTCGGTCGCACGGGAGACGTCGTTCGCACTCCCGGTGGCCGGCGGCAGCACGCTGCTTGCGGGCGCCATCGACCTGTACGCGCGTAGTGGCACGAGCGCGCTGATCGTCGACTACAAGTCCGGAGTCTCCGGGGACAGTCCCGAGCTGCTGGATCGCTACCGGCTGCAGGCGGAGTGCTACGCGCTGGTAGCGCTGCTGGACGGGTGCGACACGGTCGAGGTCGTCTTCGTCCGGCCGGAGGTTGCGGACGCGGCGGGCGAGCCCGAGCAGGTCGTGTTCACGTTCGACTCGCGTGACGCGGAGCGGCTTCGTGGCGAGATCGACGGACGCTGCGAGCAGGTGGTAGCCAGCGAGTACGAGCCGCTTGCAGGCCGCGACGAGCGGGTGTGCCGGGGCTGCCCGGCGCCGGTGGGGCTGTGCCCTAACGCGCGTTCGTGACGCGCTGTCGCAGCTGGCCGCACGCTGCGTCGATGTCCATGCCCCGCTCGGCTCGTACCGACACCTCGACGCCCGCGCGGTGCAGCGCGCGCTCGAACTCATGCATGCGCGACTCGGACGCGCGGGAGAGCCCGCTCTCGGTCACGGGATTCACGGGAATCAGGTTCACGTGGACGAGCAGGCCGCGGGCGAACGCGACGAGCGCGTCGAGCTCGGCAGGCGTGTCGTTGATGCCAGCGATGAGGGCGTATTCCAACGAGGGGCGCCGGCTGGTCTTCTCTGCGTAGGCGATGAGGGCCTCGCGAAGGGCCGGCAGCTTCATGCCACGGACCCCGGGCATGATGCGGTCGCGCGTGCCCTGCACCGCCGAGTGCAACGAGACGGCGAGCGTGAACTGCTCGGGCTCCTCGGCGAAGCGACGTATGCCGGGGATGATGCCGCAGGTCGACACCGTGATGTGCCGTGCGCCGATACCGAGGTCCTCGGCCGAGTTGAGGAATCGCAGCGCGCCGAGTGTGGCGTCGTAGTTGGCGAAAGGCTCGCCCTGGCCCATCGCCACCGCGTTGGTCACCCGCCGGCCGAAGTCGTCGGCGACGAGCCTGACCTGGTCGACCATCTCGCCGGGTCCGAGATCGCGCGTCAATCCCGCGACGCCTGTGGCGCAGAACGAGCAGCCCATCGCGCAGCCCGCTTGGGTCGAGAAGCAGACGGTCAGACGGTCTCCCGTGGGTAGCCCGACGACTTCGACGCTGGCGCCGTCGGCGAACTCGACCAGGTACTTGCGCGTCCCGTCGACGGACTCTTGCCGGCGGACCACGGACGGCGTGGGCAGAGTGAACCGGCCTGCGAGATCATCTCGCAGGCCGGTCGGCAGGTCTGTCATCTCCTCGAAGGAGTGCGCGCCCCGGCCGTAGAGCCAGCGTTCGAGCTGCTTCGCCCGAAACCGCGGCTGTCCGAGAGCAGACACCAGGTCCTCGATCCCTTGGCGGTCGAGCGACTTGATGCCGGCAGCTGAGCGCGAGTCGGTCACTAGGCGTTCTCGAGCTCCGAGAGAGCCGTGAGGTACGCCTCGCGGTGCTGCTTCTCGTAGCGGCCGACGCTGCGGAAGTACGTCGCGAGCACGTCGAGTCCCTCGGCCTCGGCGGTGGCGGCGAACTCGGGGTACATCTCGGTGCACTCATAGCCTTCACCCTCGGATGCGGCCTTGAGGTTCTCGGCTGTGGTGCCAAAGCCGCCCATGTAGGCGAGGTGTCCCAGCGCGTGCGCGGTCTCTTCGGTGGCGGCGCGATCGAAGGCGTCGAGCACGGACTGCGGCGCACCCTCGAGCTCGGCGATGCGGCGCCACAGGGTGTACTTGCGGTTGGCCTGCGACTCTCCGGCGAAGGCGGCCTTCAGGTTCTCGAGGGTCTTGGTGCCGGCGAGTTCGGGAAGCTCGGTCACGGGCGAGAACGACGAGGCGGGCGCACCGCAAACCGGGCACTTCTCGGGGGCGGGACCGACGTGCAGGTAGCCGCATACGCAGCGATTGAGCTCAACCATGGGTCGCTTCCTTTCGACTTGAGTACGTCCGATTACGGTAAGTACATTCATACCCGACGCAGCGGCACGAATTGCGCCGTGCATAGTAGCATATCGCGGATCGACGGCAAGACGTCGGGTGAGCGGGGGAGCGATGAGAGGCGTCTCGTGGCGAGTGGTGGGCGCGGTGGCTGTGTCCTGCGCGCTGTCTCTGGGCGCGCTGCCCGCGTTCGCGGCTGTCTCGGTAAAGCCCGGGAATGCCGCTGCGACGGACTTCGCGCAAGCTCTGCAGTGTGTCTGCCACAACATGCTGCTCACCGAGTGGCAGGAGTCCTTGCACAGCCGCGCGCTGGAAGACCCGATCTTCAAGCTGAAGGTCGAGGAGGCCGACGGGGCGACGGGTGGAGCGATGGGTCCGTTCTGCCGCAGATGTCATGCGCCGGTCGCCAACATGACCGGCCAGGAGGGCGCCGAGCAGCTGACGCCGGCAGCCGGACAGAGCGTGGTCTGCTCCTTCTGCCATCAGGTGACCAAAGTCGCGGAGCCGCCCGACAATGTCTCGCACCTGCTCGCCCCCACTGGCGTGATGAGGGCTCAACTCAAGGATGCACAGGCACCGCACTTCACCAGGTACTCCGCGCTGCACGAATCCTCCCGGTTCTGCGGCGGCTGCCACGACCTGCGGCATCCGGAAACCGGAGTGAGGCTGCTCAACACCTATACGGAGTGGAAGGGCAGCCCGCAGGCCGAGAAGGGCGTCCAATGTCAGGACTGCCACATGAGCGAAGCTCCTCCGGCGGTGGGACCGTCGACGGGTTTCGCTGCCGAGGCCGCACCTCAGCGCGACAACATCTACCACATGACGTTCGCCGGCGCTCAGGTCGCCCTGGGCAATCCGAGCCGGGCGACGGCATTGCTCAAGAGCGCGGCCAAGATCGACCTGAGCGCACCCGACATCATGCCCGCCGGCGGGGCCGCCGACGTGACGGTGAAGGTGACGAACGTCGGTGCGGGCCATTACCTGCCCACCGGCGTGACGGAGATCCGTCGCATGTGGCTGAGCGTGACCGTCGGCGACGGCGACGGAACGGAGACCGAGCTCGGTCGCCGGGAGTTCGGGACGGAGTTCAAGGACGCCAGAGGGAAGCACCCCGTCGCGGCCGAACTGGCGGCCGGCATAGCCAAGGATGACCGCATCCCACCGATGCAGTCCGTGACCGAGACGTATCGGCTCGAGCTTCCCGCGGGCGCGCAGGCGGCGGATGTCCGGGCGCAGCTGCTCTACCAGTCAGTTCCCGACAGCGTCGCGGAACACGCCGGCGTTTCGAACCCGACGACCGTCATGGCCGAGCAGACCTTGCGCGTCTTCGCGACCGCGGAGGCCAAGGCTGCGGATGCGGCCCGACCACCCTCCAAGGAGTCGACGCAGGGTGCCTCGGACGTCGAACCGATCGACACGAACAAAGCACTCCTGGTTTGCGGCGGCCTGCTTCTGCTGGCGTTCGCCGGTGCCGCGGCGCTCTGGGCGCGAAGCAGACGCTCTCCAGGGGCGTAACGTCGAGCGTGCGGTGCCGTGCGGTCGTGCCTCGAAATCGCAGGTCCGCCTGAAATGGGTGTGACGTGATAGCATATCGCCACTGGGCACCGCTGCCGGGCGGTGGCCGTTTCATCTCATGGGAGGTTCCGATGATCCACGTACGTTCCACAGCGCGCATCGCGGTTCTGGCGGTCACCCTTGCCTTCGCCGGCGCGACAGCCGCGTTCGCGGCGTCCACGCCGGTCAAGCCCGGGGTCGCACAGCCCGCGCAGTTCCCGCCGTCGCAGTCGTGCGGGTGCCACGGCATGCTCGTCTCGGAATGGAACGGCTCGATGCATTCGAAGGCGCTCGATGACCCGCTCTTCACCACGAAGGTGGCCGAGGCCGACGCCGCTACGGACGGCAAGCTCGGCCCCTTCTGTCGCCGCTGTCACGCGCCGGTCGCGAACATGACGGGCGAGGACGGGAAGTCGCAGATGAGCCCCGGTTCGGCCGAGGGGATCTCGTGCACGTTCTGCCACCAGATCACGGGTGGCACGAAGCCGGTGGGCAACGTCTCGCAGCTGGTCGAGCCGAGCGGGGTCTACCGCGCGCAGATCGAGGATCCGCAGTCGCCGCACAATCCGGTGTACTCCGAGTACCACACCAAGTCCGAGCTCTGCGGCGGCTGTCACAACGTCATGCACCCGGGCAACGGGATGCACCTCGAGTCGACGTACGCCGAGTGGGAGAAGAGCCCGCAGGCCAAGCAGGGGATTCAGTGCCAGGACTGCCACATGAGTGAGATGCCGCCGGCCGTCGGGCCGTCGGTGGGACGGGCGGCATCCAGCGGACCCGAGCGCCAGAACATCTACCACATGACGTTCGCCGGAGCACAGGTCGCGCTGGGTGACGCCGAGCGGGCGACGGCGCTGCTCAAGAGCGCTGCCGTCGTGGAGATGCAGGCGCCCGAGATCGTGGGGTCCTCGGCAGACGTCACGGTGACGGTCACGAACGTGGGTGCGGGGCACTACCTGCCCACGGGCCTGACCGAGGTGCGTCAGATGTGGCTCGAGGTCGTCGCGGTCGATGACGCCGGCAAGGAGATCGAGTTGGGACGTCATGTCTTCGGAACCGAACTCAAGGACAAGGAGGGCAACCATCCGGTCGAGCTGTGGGAGGCCGTCGGCGTCGCATCGGACGACCGGATCGCACCGATGGAGTCGTTCGTTGAGTCATACAAGGTCGCGCTGCCAGCGGGTGTCGAGGCCGCCGACCTCACCGCGCGGCTGATGTACAAGTCAGCGCCCGACGAGCTCGCGACCAAGGCCGGCGTGCAGAATCCCGCGACGAACATGGCCGAGGCGGCCAGGCGCGTCTTCACGACCGAGGAGGCGAAGGCCGCCGATGCGGCCAAGCCTGCTCCGGCTGAGGCTTCGAGCGGGAGCGCCGAGGCCGGCACCTCCGGCTCGCGCGTGCCGCTCTACGTTGGCGGGGCGTTGCTCGTGATCGCGATCGGGATCGGTGCTGCCCTGTACGCCCGGCGTGGCACGGGTCGCGCGTAAGGCGGGTTCGCAGTCCGTGACGATCGAAGGCCCCCGGCTGCGTGCCGGAGGCCTTCTTCGTGTCAGGCCTGAGTGCGGCGTCTCGCGCCTAGTCGCGGTTGGGCGTGCCGGTCGTCTCGGTAGTCTCGGTCGACGGCATCTTGAAGTCGGCAGGCTTGTCACCGACCGGCACCTCGATCGTCAACGTCTGCTCGCCTCGGCGGATCGTGAGCTTGACCTTCTCACCGATCTCATGCCGGCGCACGGCGACGATCAGGTCGTTCATCGTGCGGACATCCTTGCCATCGGCCGCGGTCACGACGTCACCGACCTCGACACCGGCCTTCTCGGCGGGTGCACCTTCAGTCAGCGACTCGACGTATGCGCCCTGGTCCACGGCGAGCTTCTTCTCGGCGGCCTTCTGAGCGTCGACGTCGGAACCGATCAGGCCGATGAACGGGTGGCCGACCTTGCCGCCGGCGATGAGCTCGTCGGCGACGCGCGCGGCGGTCTTGACCGGGATCGCGAAGCCGATGCCGCCGTTCTGGCCAGTGTCGCTGTAGATCGCGGTGTTGATGCCCACGAGTTTGCCCGCGCGGTCGACGAGCGCTCCGCCGGAGTTGCCGGGGTTGATCGCCGCGTCGGTCTGGATGATGTCGGAGAGCGTGTAGCCGACCGTCGAGCCGTCGCTGCCGTTGGAGAGCGAGCGCTCGAGCGCCGAGACGACGCCGGAGGTGACGGAGTGCTCGAAACCGAACGGCGAGCCGATGGCGATCACCGACTGGCCGACGAGGAGGGCGCTCGAGTCGCCGACCTCGATCAGCGGAAGATCCGCGTCGATACGCACCACGGCGATGTCGGTGTCGGGGTCACGCCCGACAAGCGTACCCTTGTGCTTCTTGCCCGTCGCGTCGGCGACGCTGAGGGTCGCGGCATCGGCGACGACATGGTTGTTGGTCAGGATGTAGGTCCCGCCGGACGCCACGCGCTTGAACGCGACGCCCGAGCCGTTGCCCTGAACGGGCACCGTGGGGTGGGAGTTGGGCAGACCGTTCTCGCCTGCGGACGCGGTGCCCGAACTCACGTCGATGTTGACGACGCTCGGCACGGCCGCGGCCGCTGCGGCGACCGCGGGCTCCTCCGTGGTCGAGGGCACGACCGTCACCTTCTGCGACTTCACCGCGACGCCACCTGAGTTCCCCTGCACGAGCTTCCCGCCAAGGAACCCGCCGGCGACGCCCGCGATCAGTCCCATGAAGAGCGCAGCGATGACGGCGAGCACGATCGTCGAGTTGCCGCTGTGCGATACAGGCGGCTGCGGGCTTGGTGGAGGAGTCGGCTGGTACGGCGCGGGCTCAGGTGGCGTGGGCGGCATGTACGACGGCGCGGCAGCGTACTGCGCGGGCGGCGTCGGCTCCGTGGCCGCTGGCTCGGGTGCAGGCGCGGGGGGTTCTTGCGCGGCGGCCGGGTCCGGCTCGGTCGTCGCCGGGAGGTCCGTGCGACTCTCGTCGGTCATGAGGTGCTCCTTCATTCTCGGTTCGCGCGGGCAGAGTGCTGCCTCGCGTGCGATCGCGTGTGTCGTTTCCACTCGAGCATACGCGCGGTTCGTGCCAGACTCTGGACGGATTCCGGTGATTCCATCACATCTACACAGCGCCAATCGGGCCGTCCGGGCAGGTACGAGTTGAGCCGAGGGGCCTTCGTGCGTAGACTCACCAAGAGGCGAGCGAGGAGAGGTGCATGGGGGAGTTCGAGGAAGAGCACATCGAGGCCGAGGTCACGGGCGATCTTCCCGTGGCCGAGGAACCTGCAGTCGAACTGCCGGATTCTGACGACGCTGTGCCGGAAACCGCGGAGTTGAGCGCGGAGCAGGCGACGACTGCGGAGCCACAGCCTGAGCAGGTTGAGCCTGAACCGACCGCGGAGCCACAGCCGGAACAGGAACCAGCCGCGGAGCCGTCGGCAGACGCGGAGCCCACAGAGTCCCTAGAGCAGACCGAGCCCGTCGAGCCGCCGTCCGACGAGGATATCGCCGCCGCGGTGGCCGCCGCCGCCGAGCAGGTCGAAGTCGAACCCACGCTCGACGACATCGCTCCTGGCACCAAGCAGGATGCCCCGCCCGTCTCGGCGGATGACGATGCCGACAAGCGTTACGGAGCACCTTGGTGGCCGTTCGCCATCTACCTGGTTCTATGGGTAGCGTTCGCAGGCGTCGCTGTGTGGCAGCTTGAGCAGTTGCCGCTCGGATCGGCGGTCTACGAAGCCGAGGAGTACGCGCTGTTCGTGTTCGGCGGCCTCGTACTCGCGGCGGCCGGCGTCTTCCTCATCCCGACCGTCTGGCTCGTCTCCAGAACCAGCGCCAAGCGTCACCGTGCCGGGCTGTTCACCTCGGCGTTCATCAAGGGCGCGGGGGCGATCCTGATCGGCGTGGTCCTGTGGTGGGGGACGATCGTGGCGCTCGACTACCTCAGGCTCGGGCGGTTCATGTAACGCGTCGCGGGGCGGTGGGGCCGCATTCTTGTGGTCGCCCGCACGCACGCCTTGCGGTACCATCGCCTCCGAAGGGGAGTAGCTGCCCACCCGCTTCGCGGGTCGGGAGGCAGGCCGTCATCACGAGCCACCGAAGGCTCCGGTCCTGCCGCGGACACCACCACCCGTGCGAGACCTTCATCGAACGCGGCCGGAGTGCCGCGTGAGGAGGTAGCATGGCCGAAGTACCCCGCACACCTGAATGCCCGCACGCTCTGTCGGCAGAGCAGACGCTCGATGCCGTCCACGCGACCGCCCAGGGCCTCTCGACCGCCGACGCGTCGAACAGGCTCCATGAGATCGGGCCGAACGAACTGCCCGACTCGGCAGGTCGCTCGATCACCACGATGATCCTTGACCAGTTCAAGGACTTCCTGATCCTGCTGCTCATGGCGGCGGCGCTGATCTCCGGGCTGCTCGGCGAGGTGGCCGACACTATCGCCATCCTCGTCATCGTCATCTTGAACGCGGTCATGGGTGTGGTGCAGGAGTACCGTGCCGAGCGGGCCATGGAGGCGCTCAAGGAGATGGCTGCCGAGACGGCCGTCGTGCGCCGCAACGGCGAGGTCGTCGAGATTCCCGCCGCCGAGCTGACGGTCGGCGACATCGTGCTCCTCGACGCAGGACGTGTGGTGCCGGCGGACTTGCGGCTCGTGGAGACCGCAAGCCTGCGAGCTGCTGAGGCCGCACTCACCGGCGAATCGATGCCGATCGAGAAGGACGCGGGGCTGGTCGTCTCGGAAGAGGCGTCGCTCGGGGACCGGCGCAACATGGTCTACAAGGGCACGCAGATCGTCTACGGGCGAGGCGTCGGCGTGGTCACCGCAGTCGGCCTGCAGACCGAGCTCGGGCGCATCGCCGACCTGCTGGACAAGTGCGAGGACGTCAAGACGCCGCTGCAGAAGCGGCTCGCGCAGTTTGGCAAGGGGCTGGGGCTCGCGGCGATCGGGCTGTGCACGCTGGTCTTCCTCATCGGCATGATGCGTGGCGAGGACCTGCTCGAGATGTTCCTCACGTCGGTCAGCCTCGCCGTGGCGGCCGTGCCGGAAGCGCTGCCGGCGGTTGCCACCATCACGCTGGCGTTCGGCGCGAAGCGGCTCGTGAAGACGCACACGCTCGTCCGCAGGTTGCCCGCGGTCGAGACGCTCGGCTCGGTGACGTTCGTCTGCACCGATAAGACCGGCACGCTCACGGTCAACCGGATGACGGTGGACCGCGTGGCCGCCGGTGGCGAGTCGGCCGACGCACTGCCGGCGCGAGACGGGGCACTCGGCGAGTCGGTCTGGGAGTGGCTCGGCGCGGCGATGGCGCTGTCCAACGACGTCTCCCGCAGCGGCGAAGAGCACGTGGGCGACCCGACTGAGGTCGCGTTCCTCGTCGGTGCCGAGGCGTCCGGCTACGACCAATCGGCGCTGGGTCAGGAGCTGCCCCGGACCGCCGAACTGCCGTTCGACTCGGACCGCAAGCTCATGACGACGGTGCACTCGGCCGGCGACGGGACGTATGTCGCGTTCACGAAGGGAGCTGCGGAGTCCGTCGTCGAGCGTTCACGAGGAGCCCTCGGCGTGGATGGTGCGATGATGCCGGTCGACCCGGTGGCCGCTCAGACGCTCATCGACGACTGGTCGGCCGACGGCCTGCGGGTACTCGCCTTCGCGATGCGGCGCCTCGACGCGCTGCCTGTAGACGGCAACTACGACGAGCTCGAGACGGACCTCGTGCTTCTCGGCTACGTGGGCCTCGTCGATCCGCCGCGTGAAGAAGCGGCGCAAGCCGTCGCGGAGTGCAAGCGCGCCGGTATCGTGCCGGTCATGATCACGGGCGACCATCCGGCGACAGCGCTCGAGATCGCGCGCCGGCTCGGCATCGCGGAGGACGCCTCGGAGATGATGACCGGCGCCGAGCTCGACGCGCTGGACCTCGAGCACTTCGAGCGGCGCGTGGAGGACATCCGCGTGTACGCGCGGGTCGCTCCGGAGCAGAAGCTCAAGATCGTCCAGGCATTGCAGGACAAGGGTGAGTTCGTTGCGATGACCGGCGACGGTGTCAACGACGCTCCCGCGCTCGCGCGGGCCGACATCGGCATCGCCATGGGTATCACCGGCACCGACGTCGCGAAAGAAGCCGCGGCGATGGTGCTGCTCGACGACAACTTCGCGTCCATAGTGGGCGCCGTCCGAGAAGGTCGCCGCATCTTCGACAACATCCGCAAGTTCATCAAGTACGCCATGGCGTCGAACTCGGGCGAGATCTGGACGATCCTGCTTGCGCCGTTCTTCGGGCTGCCGATTCCCCTGCTGCCCATCCACATCCTCTGGATCAACCTGGTGACGGACGGGCTGCCCGGACTCGCGCTCGGTTCCGAGCCGCAGGAGAAGGGCATCATGAATCGCCCACCGCGTCCGCCGAAGGAGAGCATCTTCGCCGACGGTCTCGCCGCGCACCTTGTCTGGGTGGGCCTGCTGATGGGCTGCGCGTCGCTGCTCACGCAGGCGTTCGCCATCGAGGTCGGCTGGCACTGGCAGACGATGGTGTTCACGGTGCTGTGCTTCTCGCAGATGGGTCACGTGCTCGCCGTGCGCTCCGACCGCGAGTCGCTGTTCAGCCAAGGACTGCGCTCCAACATGGCGATGACCGGGGCTGTGGGCCTCACGATCGTCATGCAGCTTGCGACGATCTACGTACCGCTGCTCCAAGGCATATTCAAGACGCAGCCGCTCACGGCTGTCGAGCTCGCGGTGGCGCTGGGCATGTCGACGATCGTCTTCTGGGCGGTCGAGGTCGAGAAGCTCATCAAGCGCCGCCGAGACGCCCGCGCCGCGGCATCGCTGCAGGCGGCGTAGGCTAGCCGGCCGCCGGCAGCTCGATCCGCACGATCGTGCCGCCACCCGGGTTCTCGAGAATCCGGGTGGCGCCGCCGTGCGCGCTCACGACACCGGCGACGACGGTGAGCCCCAGGCCGGTACCCGGCGTGTCGGCAGTGCGCCCTAGGCGTTCGAACGGATCGAACACGCGCTCGCGAGCATCGGCGGGAATACCCGGTCCGCTGTCGCACACCTCGATCACCGCCGTGCGGCCAGCCCCGGCGGACTGCTCCGAGCTCACGGCGATGCGCACCGGGGCAGGGGCGGGCGAGTACTTGACGGCGTTGGAGACGAGGTTGGCGAGCGCGCGCGCGAGTGCCTGCTCATCGCCGAGGACGATCGGCGCCGCCGTCGCCTCGACGGCGATGTCGCGCCCGCAGGCCGCGCGTTGCTCCTCGGCGACCTGCTCGGCGAGGGAGCGGACGTCGACGCGCTCGCGCGTCTGCTCCGGGCTGGTCCGGGAGGGGCGCGCCTCGAGGACTTCGGTGCACAGCGTGTCGGCCCTGCCGATCGCGCGTCGGATGCCTTCGAGTGCCGCGAGCCGGTCGTCCTCGGGGAGCGGGCGCCGGAGCATCTCGGTGTAGCCGGAGATGACGGTGAGGGCGCCGCGCAGCTCATGGGCGAAGACGGCGAAGTCCTCGCGCGACACGCAGTCGGGGGCCGTGGCCGGGGATGGGGCCGACTCGGGCGAGGCGAGGGGAGAGTCGCTGTGCGAATGGTCGCTCGTCATCCTCGGGATCTCCCTGCTCGCGGTCGCTTGGAGTGTTGAGCACATCATAGACTCGCGGCGGCATAACGGGGGCACAGGCGCGGGCACAGGCGGGGGCCTGAGCGTGGTCACGATGAACGAAGAACGCCTGCCCCGCCTCGGGTAGACTGTTCGCTACGGAAGCGCGCGGCCGCCGCGCGCACGGTCGAGGGAGGACGACACCGTGGGTCACAAGATCGCGGTCCTGATGGGTGGGCGCTCGCTCGAGCGCGAGATCTCGCTGCAGTCCGGCGCGCGCGTGGTCGCGGCACTCGAGGCGCGCGGGCACAAGGTGCTCGCGCTCGATCTCGTGCCCAAGCTCGTCGACACGCTGCGCACCGAGCGGCCCGACGCTGTCTACATCACGCTGCACGGCAAGTTCGGCGAGGACGGCATGATCCAGGAGCTGCTCGAGTTCCTCAAGATCCCCTACACCGGCCCCGGCGTGCTCGCGTCGATGCTCGCGTGGGACAAGGACCTCACCAAGCGTCTCTTCCTCACCAACGACATCCCGACGCCGCCGTGGGTGGCCTTCTCGGCCGAGGCGATCAAGGACATGGGCGCCGCGCGCACCCTCGACCTGGTCGCCGAGCAGATCGGCGGCTTTCCCGTCGCCGTCAAGCCCGCCGAGCAGGGCTCGGCGCTCGGGCTCACCAAGATCGAAAACGAAGGCGAGCTCGCGGAGGCGATGCTCACCGCGCTCGGCTATGACACGAAGGTGCTCGTCGAGAAGTGGATCGAGGGCACCGAGGTGGCCGTGCCGATTCTCGACGGCCCGGACGGTCCAGAAGCGCTGCCCGCCGTCGAGATCGTCCCGAAGCACGGCCTGTACGACTACGAGTCGATGTACACCGAAGGCGAGACCGAGTACTTCGTGCCTGCTCGGCTGCCGCAGGACGTGTGCGACCGCGCCCGCGACGTCGCGACCCGCGTCTACACCTCGCTCGGCTGCCGCGACGTGAGCCGCATCGACATGGTCATCGCCGAGGACACCACGCCCTACGTGCTCGAGTGCTCGACATCGCCGGGCCTCACCGAGACCTCGGTACTCGCGATGAGTGCCGAGTCGGTGGGCATCAGCTTCGAGGAGTACGTCGATCGCATCGTGAGCGCGGCGCTCGCTCGGGGCTAGGGGCTAGACCCGCTTCGCGCCCTTGGCCGCCTCGATGTCCGCGAGCAGGTTGCGGTCGAGCGAGAACGTGAGCGCCCGGCGCACCTTCGCGTGTTCGATCGCCGAGGAGAGCAGCCGGTCCAGCATCTCCGGGAACGGGACCCCGCTTGCTTCCCACAGGTAGAACGCCATCGATCCGGGGATGGTGTTGATCTCGTTCACGATGACCTCATGGCCGCGCACGAGGAAGTCGACGCGTACGAGTCCGTCGCAGCCGCACGCCTCGAACGCGCGCACGGCGTCGCCCTGGATGCGCTCGGTGAGCTCGGCTGCAAGCGGCGCGGGGATGCGGTGGCCCTGCACGCCCTCGACGGGTGCGCCCTTCACGGGCGCCGCCTTCGCAGCGCCGCCCGGCGTCTTCGCGCCGCCCGGACCCTTGCTCCACTGCAGGTACTTCTGGTCGTAGGTGAGGAAGCCGCCCTCGGCGTCCACGAGCTCGAGCACCGACGGCTCGACGGTCCCGTGATACTTCATCACCGAGCAGTTCACCTCGATGGCTTCCATGACGCCGGCCTCGATGATCGCCTCCTCGTCGAAGGAGAGCGCGAGGTCGATCGCCTCGGCGAGCTTGTCTCGGTCGTCGACGAAGGTGATGCCGATACTCGAGCCACCGCGGACCGGCTTCACGAACAGTGGGCCGTCGGCGAGCGCGCCCACCTTCGCGAGTTCCTTCGCGGGGTCCGCATTCCAACCTGCGCGCGTCGCGACCACGAACGGCACCTGGATGAGCCCGGCGGCGGCGAGCATGCGCTTGGACGCGACCTTGTCCATGCACAGCGCCGAGGCGAGCACGCCCGACATCGCGTACGGGATGCCGAGCATGTCGAGCGCGCCTTGCAGCGTGCCGTCCTCGCCGTTGGGGCCGTGGATGAGCGGGAGTGCGACGTCGACCGCGATCGTCTCGGCCTTGGCGAACAGGCCGGTCTTCTCGGAGGCGAAGACCTCGCGGTCCATGGGGCGCAGCGAGATGGGGCGGCAGTCGGCCTCGATCTGCTCGGGATGCGCGAATTTGTCGAGGTCGTTCAAGGTCTCGCCGGTCAGCCAGCGGCCGGTCTTGGTGATATAGACGGGCACGACGTCGTAGGCGGGCATCTCGCGCAGGACCGCCATCGCCTCGTGCGCGGTCAGGATCGATACCTCGTGCTCGGCGGAGCGACCACCGAAGATGACTGCGACTACCGACTTGCCCACTGCTGCCTCCCACGACTCGACTCACGGACTCCGCCACCGGCGGAAAGCCGCCCCAAAGCGACGCATAGTCTCTCACGAGGGCGCGAAATGCGTGCGCGCTGTGCACGGGTTGTTGATTTCCGCCCCGCGCGAAGCTTACCGCCTGCAGCGCGCGAGCGCGCGGTGCCCTACTCGAAGTTGTCGGGCAGGTCGTTCTCGAAGAGCACGACGTCGCCCGCAGCGAGCAGGTGGCCGAGGACCTCGGTCGCCTCGGCGAGGCTGGCGACGACGAACAGCTTCGTCTCGCCGAACCCCGCGTCTCGCAGGGTCTGCGCGAACTCGGGCGGGGCGGCTCGGCCGACGACGATCGCGATGTCGCAGCTCTCGGCGGCCTGCTTCGCAGCTGCGATGTGCGCCGAGATGGTCTGGTCACCGAGCTCGATCATGCCGGGCGTGATGAGGATGCGCCGCCCCGGGAACGAGCCGAGCACCTCGAGAGCCGCCGCGAAGCCTTCGGGGTTGGAGCTGAAGGCGTCGTCGATGATGGTGACGGTGTCGCTGCGCACGATCTGCAGCCGGTGATCGACCGGCGCGAGACGCGAGAGCCCGGCGCGGATCGCGATCGGGTCGATGCCGAGTTCGAGCCCTGCGACCACCGCGAGCCCGGAGTTGAATGCGGCGTGGCGCCCGAGAAGCTTCGTGGTCATCTCGAGCCGCTCGCCGTCGCTCGCGCGCGTGAGCGTGAACGTGGTGCCCGCACCGCTTACAGCGACATCACCCACGCCGATTTCGGCGCCTCGCCCCGGATCCGCCGACACGCGCACCGTGCGCGCGGTCCAGTCCGGCGCCGAGAAGTCGCTGTAGCCGTCGGCGTCCACGATCGCGACACCGTCCGCCGGCAGCGAGCGCGCGAGTTCGGTCTTGGCGCGCACGATCGTCTCGGGAGTCTTGAAGTACTCGAGGTGCTGCGGGCCGAGTCGCGTGATGACGCCGTACTTCGGCTTCACGAGCTGGCAGATCTCGTCGATGTCGCCTTCGTGCCGCGCGCCCATCTCGACGATGAAGACCTCGACGTCGTCGGTGAGCTGCTCGTTGATGGTGCGCGTGACGCCGAGCAGCGTGTTGTAGCTCTCCGGCGTGGCCAGCACGCGGTACTTCGCGCCGAGAACCGCCGCGAGCGCCGCTTTCGTGGTGGTCTTGCCGTAGCTTCCCGCGACGCCGACGACGATCGGGCTCACCCTCGCAAGGCGCGCGCGAGCCTGCTCGACGAACTTGCGGCGCCCGCGTGCCTCGATCGGCCCGAGCGCGCAGATCGCCGCGACGCCGACGAACGGCATGAGCAGCGTGAGCGCCGCGAAGAGCGCGTAGTACGAGAGCGCCGCCGATGCGGGGGTCTCGGCGAAACCGAACAGGCGGATGCCCCAGATCTTGATGGCGACGACCGCGAGGACGAGCAGCGTCATCGCGGTGATGATGCGGTAGACGCGCGCGGTGAGCACGATCGGCTTCTTGCGTGGCCGCAGCCAGATGCGCAGCGCGAACACGAAGGTCTCGGTGATGGCGAGTACCGCGAGCACGACGTCGGCGTACGGAACGCGGAGCCCGGCCAGCGCGAGGCCGAGCACGAGCGTGCCGAGCGCGATCCACACGTGCGCCGCGCTCACGAGCGAGCGGTTCTCCCAGCCGTGGCGCAAGTAGCGCTCGGTGCGGTAGCCCTCGAGCTGCAGCGTGTGCACGACTTGGTAGCCGCTCGCGACGAGAGCGTCGATGGCTGCGAGTGAGATGATGATGAGGGCGAGCGTCACGAGGCGGCTCCCGCTGCCGGCGCCGCGCCGCCGCGCACCGAGCCGAGGAAGCTGCGAGCGACGGCGTTGAATGCGGCCGGTTCGTCGAGGTACGCGAAGTGGCCCGAGTTCTCCATGACCACCAGCCCGCTGCCCGCGATCTTGCCCTCCATGATGCGGCCGATCTCGACCGGCGTGGCGGTGTCGTTCGCGCCGAACACCAGCAGAGTCGGCACCACGATGCCGCTCAGCCGCTCTCGGATGTCCTCGTTGACGGTCTTCACGAGGATCGACCGCATGATTCCCTGCGCGTTCCGGTAGTCCTCCGAGCCGAGCTTCTCGTAGCGCTTCTCGATCGAGCGGCGGATCGGACCGGGCAGCATCGCTGCGATCTTCTTGCCACGTTTCGTGCGCGCGATACGCCGCTTGGTCTCCTCGGAGAGGGGGAGGCGGGCTCCGGGCGTGCCGACGAGCATCAGCGAGCGCACGCTGATGGCACCTTGCAGCGCGAGGTGTGCGGCGACCTTCCCGCCGAACGAGTGGCCGATCGCGCAGAGGACGTCCGTGTAGCCGGCGCTCGATAGCGTCGCGCCCACGAAACGCGCGTATGCGTCGCTGCCCCAGACGTCGCTCGGCGCGTCGCTCATCCCGAAGCCGGGCAGGTCGAGACTGACGACGGTGTACTCGCTGCGCAGCGCTTCGCGGATGGGTGACATCGCGGCGATGCAGCCGCCCCAGCCGTGTAGCAGCACGACCACGGGGCCGTCGCCGACCGCTTCGTAGTTGATCGACATGTCGTCGATGGATGCGTGAGTCATGGTGTCATGGTAGCGCAGGCGAGCAGTGTGCCCGCGTCCGGCCGAGTGCGCGGCTACTCTCGGGGGCCGCGCGCGCGAGACGCCATGTCACGTCCGCACGGCGTGATCGCGAGGCCACCGAGCGCGGTCTCGCGCAGGCTCGGCGGCAGCGAGCGGCCCACGAGACTCATCGCGTCGACGACCTCGTCGAACGGGATGGGGAACTCGACGCCCGCCATCGCCATCTCCGCCGAGGCGAGCGCAACCGAGGCACCCGTCGCGTTTCGATACACGCACGGCACCTCGACGAGCCCGCCGACCGGGTCGCACACGAGCCCCATCTGCCCCTGCAGTGCGAGCGCGGCGGCGTGGCCGGCCGCCTCGGGCGTACCGCCTGAGAGCTCGACGGCTGCCGCGGCCGCCATCGCGGCGCCCGAGCCGATCTCGGCCTGGCAGCCGCCCGCGGCGCCGGATAGGGTGGCGCGCGTAGCGATCACGGCACCGATGCCGGCGGCGGCGAACAGCGCCTCGGTGAGCGCCTCCTCGCTCGCGCCGACTTGCGCGCCCACAGTGAGCAGCACCGCAGGCAGCACGCCCGAGGCCCCACCGGTGGGGGCGGCGACTATGCGGCCCATGCTCGCGTTCACCTCGCCGGTCGCGAGAGCGGCAGCGAGCGTATCTGCGAAGGTGCCGCCGAGAGGCCCGGCCTGTGACGAGGCGACCTTCGCGGCATCGCCGCCCACGAACCCGGAGCGTGAGCGCGCGTTGCCCGACAACCCGTGCCCGACGGCCTCACGCATCACGCCGAGCGACTCGCGCATGCGTGCGCGCAGATCGGAGGCGGGCAGTCCCGACTCGGCGACCTCGCGTGCGAGTGTCGCCTTGCCGAGCGAGCCCTCTTCCAGCGCGGCTGCGAGCAGATCTGAGAACGACGCGTACGCCATGGTGGGTCCCTTCGAGTTGCGGGCGCGCGTTGCCGGCCCGCGACGGATTGTAGCGCTCGGGGCAATCCGCACGAATCCGCTCAGGATTATTGACCGGGCATCGGGGTCGGCGTAGTATGAGCACTGCAGCCGACTTAGCATATACTAAGTCCACACGCCACCGAGCACCTACGAGCCACCCAAGGAGCGTCACCATGTCCGACAACCTCGTCTCTGTCACCGCCCCTGCCAGCGAGTCTTCGCTTTGCGACGTGTGCTCGCTGGACCGCGTTCGCAAGGGCGAGCAGATCGAGATCGTCTCGGTGGACGACGGTCACGCTCGAGTCCAAGCGCTGCGCTTCGGCATGTCCGAGGGCGCGTGCGTCGAATGCATCACCCGGATCCCCGCCGGTCCGCTCGTCATCAAGAGCGGCCGTCAGGAAATAGCCGTCGGACGCGAACTCGCCAAGCGCATCAGCGTCCGCAGGTTGAGCAGCTAACTCCAGCGAGACCGTTGCGGTCGCAAAGCGGCGACCGCTTCTTCGCGGCGGTGAGACCGCCCGCGCTCGCAGGCCTGCTCGGCCAGCACAACGCAAAGGAGTTACCTCATGAGTGACGCGCACTGTCACACGCCTGCGGGCACCGCCGCGCGCCCGGGCTGCGAGACGATCGTGCTCGCCGGCAACCCGAACGTCGGCAAGTCGGTCGTCTTCAACGAGCTGACCGGCACCTACGTCGACGTCAGCAACTTCCCCGGCACGACCGTGGAGCTCACGCGCGGGCGGCTCGGCGAGCACGACGTCGTCGACACGCCCGGCGTATACGGCGTCTCGAGCTTCAACGACGAGGAGACCGTCGCACGCGACGTCATCCTCAACGGCGACATCGTCGTGAACGTGGTCGACGCAGTGCATCTTGAGCGCGACCTCTTCCTCACGCTGCAACTCGTCGACATGGGCAAGCGCATGGTCGTCGCGCTCAACATGGCCGATGAAGCCCGCCGCCGAGGGCTCGCGGTCGATCGCGACCTGCTCGAGGACCTGCTCGGCGTGCCGGTGATCGAGACCGTCGCGGTCGAGGGCAAGGGATTCGACGAGCTCAAGGCCGCCATCTCGCGTGCGCGCAACGGACACGCGGATGTCGAGCTCGAGGGCGACATCGTCCAGATGGCGTCGCGCGTGGGCTCGCGTGCGGAGGCGCTGATGGTGCTCGAGGGCGACGAGGTCGTCAGCGAGCGTCACGGAATCGAGCCGGGAGTCGACCGCGACCGCATCTACCTGCGCCGGCGCAACCGGGTCAACGACGTGTGCGGCCACGTCATCTCCGAAACCACACAGGGCGCGTCCTTCTCGGCGAAGCTGTCGCAGTGGATGATGCACCCGCTCACCGGCATCCCGATGCTGCTGGGGCTGCTCTACCTCATGTGGATCGTGCTGGGGCAGTGGGTGGCGGGCGGCGTCGTGGGCTTCCTCGAAGAGACGATCATGCTCGGCTACTGGGTGCCGTTCGTCGAGGGGATCGTAGCTGGGTTCGCCGCGCCGACGAGTGCGCTGTACCAGGTGCTCGCGGGCGAGTTCGGCGTGCTCACCATGACACCGACGTACCTCATCGGCGTGATCCTGCCGTTGGTGACCGGCTTCTACCTGCTGCTTTCGCTGCTCGAGGACTCCGGCTACCTGCCTCGGATCGCCGCGCTCTCCGATCGCGCGCTCACGTCGGTCGGCCTCAACGGTCGCGCGGTCATCCCTCTCATCCTCGGCTTGGGGTGCGTGACGATGGGCACGCTCACGACCCGCATCCTCGGCAGCAAGCGCGAGCGCTTCATCGCCACCGCGCTCATGGCGATCGCGGTGCCATGCTCGGCGCAGATCGCGGTCATCGTCGCGCTCATCACGCAGGCAGGGCCGTGGTATTCGCTCGCGTACCTGTTCTTCATCGTCGCGGTGTTCGGACTCGTGGGGCGCGTGCTGCACAAGGTCGTGCCTGGCGAGTCCACCGACCTGCTCATCGACCTGCCCAGCTTGCGGCTGCCGCGTCTGGACAACGTCGTGCGCAAGTCGGCGGTCAAGGTGTGGCAGTTCATGAAGGAAGTCACGATGTTCTTTGCGATCGGCGCGCTCATCATGTCGGCGCTGAGTCTGACCGGCGCGCTGAACTGGATCATCACCGTCGCGCAGCCGCTCACCGTCACGTGGCTCGGACTACCGGCCCAGTCCGCCGAGGCGTTCGTGATGGGCTTCGTCCGCCGCGACTTCGGCGCTGCGGGCTTCTTCCAGATGAACCTGACGAGCGCCCAGCTGCTCGTCGCGATGGTCACGATCACGCTGTTCGTTCCCTGCATCGCGAGTGCGATGGTGATCCTGAAGGAGCGCGGCACTCGCTACTTCGTGGGGCTGTTCGCCGGTTCGATCGCGCTCGCGTTCTTCGTTGGCGGTATCGTGTGGCGAGTGCTCCAACTGCTGGGGGTCGCCTAGATGAGCATCCTGCAGACCTGCCCCGCATGCGGGTTCGAATCGCCAGAGGTGCGCTGCCCGCGCTGCAACGCGCTCAAGGTCGTGGGCTGCAGCGGCGCCTGCTCGGTGTGCGGCAGCTCGTGTAAGACCGGGAAGGTGCCGATGCCACCGGGTGCGACGCGCCCGAGCGAGGCTGCAAACGAAGACGCCGAGCATCCTGGTACGCCGCTGGAGCGCTAGCGATCGCGCGGACGCTACACCGCGTCGATGAGCCGGACGCTAGTCACGCCGGTCTGTGCAGCGACACGCTGCAACGTGACTCGATCGACCGGTGCGTCGGTGGCGATGAGCATGAGCGCGTTCGCGCCCTTGCGCTCTCGCGAGACCTGCATCGAGGCGATGTTGACGTGCGTCTCTGCGAGCACCCCGGTGACCGCGGCGATCTCGCCCGGACGGTCGAAGTGCCCGACGACGAGTACCGGCAGATCGCCCGAGATCTCGACGTCGAAGCCATCGATGCGCGTGACGACGACGTCGCCACCGCCGAGCGAGGAACCCTGCACGGTCATCTCGCGCCCGTCCTCATCGGCGAGGAGGAAGACCGCGCTGTTGGGGTGCGCGTCGCCGAGGTCGTGCTCGGCGAAGTCGAAGGAGAGACCGGTCCGCTCGGCGAGGCCGAAGGCCGAGGGGATCCGTGCGTCATCCGGGTGCATGCCGAGTAACCCGGCCACCAGCGCGAGTTCGGTCCCGTGGCCGTGCCCGGTCGATGCGAACGACCCGTGCAACAGGATGTGCGCCCGAGTGGGAGTGGCCCCGAAGATGGCCCGTGCGAGCTCGCCAAGACGGCACGCGCCGGCGGTGTGGCTCGACGACGGGCCGATCATCACAGGACCTACAATGTCGAAAACGCTTCTCTGGCGCGGCATTCGCTCATCGTATCATCCGTGAACCTTAGCGATGCTGTACGCGTCTATGCTCGCGAGGGTATAGTGTGCGAGCACGTTTCGTGCATGTTCAGGCAAGCGTCACGCGCGTTTCGAAAGGATGGCTCAATGTCCGATCAGACTCAGTCCAACAACTCCCAGACGATCGTCATCGCTCTGGTGGTCGTGGCAGTCCTGCTGGCCGCCCTCGTCGGCGTCCTGATCTACCAGCAGTCCAAGGCCGCGTCCATCGCCTCGGTGACGCCGCCTGCGGCCACCGGCACCGATCCCGCAGCGCAGGCACCTCCGGGCATGGGTGGCACCACTGGCGAGGCCGCACCGTTCGATGAGAAGACCGCGACCAAGGTCCCGGCCGGCACGAGCCCCGAGGACTTCCTCAAGACCTATCACGAGGACGTCGTCGCCGGTAAGTACGACGAGGCCTACAAGATGCTGCCGATCGACAAGCAACAGAGCTATGGCGACGCCGCCTCGTACGGCTCGCAGGTCAAGGGCTACGGCATCACCGGCTACAAGCTCGGCAAGGCGACCACCGACGGCGACCAGACGACCATCGTCGCGCTGATGGAGAACCCCGCCATGCCGATCACCTACACCTGGACCTTCAAGAAGGTCGGCGACCAGCTGTTCGTGGTCTCCCGCACCATGGGCGGCGCGATCGAGTAGCACGGGACCCATCGCATTGTCTGCGGGGCACCCTTCGGGGTGCCCCGTTCGCGTTCCCGGCCGCTCGACGGTGCCGGTCGACTCGCGTGTCGCGCGCCGCGAATCGCAGCGTTTCCTGTCGCTGCCGCATGCTACTCTCGGCGGGTGACATCAGAGCCTCTCGACACCTTCCTCGTCCCCGGTACCGACCCGGATGTGTGCGCCGCGTACGCGACGCTTGCCGAACGCGCGCGAACCGCGATCTTCGGCTTCGAGGAGGAGATCGCGATCGTCGATCTCGAGACGACCGGCTACGATCCGGACCGCGATCGCATCATCGAGATCGGTGCCGCCATCATGCGCGGGCCGGATATCGTCGAGACGTTCACGACCCTCGTCGATCCCGTGGTGCCGCTCTCCGCGGAGATCACCAAGCTCACTGGCATCACCAACGAGATGCTGCGCGGTGCGCCGAGTCCCGAAGCCGCAGTGAGCGAGCTGCTCGCGTTCATCGGCGATCGCGACATCGTCGCGCACAACGCGAGCTTCGACCGCGCGTTCGTCGAGCGCGTCGCCGGGCGCCACGCCCTGCGCGGCACCTGGATCGACTCGCTCGAGGTCGTGCGGATCGCCGTGCCGCGGCTGCGCTCGCATCGGCTCACGGACCTGGCGGCCGCCTTCGGCATCGCGCCCGACGGCCCCGCGCACCGCGCGCTGCCGGATGTCGAGGCGCTCGCCGCGGTGTGGCGCATCGCGCTCGTAGGGCTCTCAGACCTGCCGCCGGGCCTTCTACACCGCATCACCGACTTCGCACGCGACTTCGAGTGGCCGACGCGCGCGGTACTCGCGCACATCGCCGCCGCGTCGCCTGGCGCGGTCTTCGACCTGCGCGATGCGCGCCGCAAGCGCGTGGCCGCCGACAAGGCCGAGGCACTCCACGATGCCGATGAGGTCGCGTGCACCTGCCCGGATGCAGCCGAGGTGCTTGGCGAGTTCTCGGCGGACGGTCTCGCCGGGCGGATGTATGAGGGCTTCGAGTCGCGCGCCGAGCAGCTCGAGATGGCCGGCGCCGTGCTCGCGGCGTTCGACACGAGCGCGCATGTGGCCATCGAGGCCGGCACCGGCGTGGGCAAGTCGATCGCGTATCTCGTGCCGAGCGCGCTGTACTCGCTGGAGAACCGGGTGGGCGTGGGTGTCGCCACCAAGACCAACGCGCTCATGGACCAGCTCGTCTACCACGAGCTCCCGAAGTTGAACGAAGCCCTCGGCGGAGAGCTGCGGTACGTCGCCCTCAAGGGGTACGACCACTACCCGTGCCTGCGCAAGCTCGAGCGGTTCGCCGGCGAGCTCGATGCCGAGAACGCCAGCTGCGATGTGCTCGCCACACTCGGTGCGCTGTACGCGTGGTCGGTGCAGTCGAGTTGGGGCGACCTCGACGCGATCAACCTGCACTGGGGCCAGCGCGAGCTGCGCACCGCGATACAGGCGTCACAGGCCGACTGCACCAAGAAGCGCTGCCGGTTCTTCCCGCAGCTGTGCTATCTGCACGGCGTGCGCCGCCGCGCGGCGAGCGCGAACGTCGTCGTCACCAACCACGCACTCCTCTTCCGTGATGTCGTGGCGCAAGGCGGCATTCTGCCGCCGCTTCGGCACTGGGTCGTGGACGAGGCGCACGCCGCCGAGAGCGAGGCGCGCAAACAGCTCACCATGGGAGCGAGCCACATCGAGCTCTCGGTCGTGCTGGGCGCGCTTGCGTCACGCGGTCGCGGTGGGCTGCTCGACACGGTCCGCAAGCAGCTGCGAGGCGCCGAGTCGACATCGGCTGTGCTGGGCGTGATCGCGCGCATGGAGGAGCAGGTCGCGAGGTGCGCCACGCTCACGGACTCGCTGTTCGACTTCGTGAAGGACCTCTCGGCGCTTGCAGGTGAAAGCGAGTATGACGCGGCCAACATCTGGGTGACCGAGGGCGTGCGCGACACGGGTCCGTGGGGCACCGTCGCGTCGACCGGCCGTTCGCTCGCCAAGCGGCTCGAGGCGGTGCTCGCTGATGGGCGCGAGCTCGTGACGCTACTCGAAGAGTGGGGCCCCGACGTCACCGACGGGCGAGCCGACCTCGTCGGCCTCATGTCGCGCCTCGCGGAGCAACGCGCCGGGCTCATCGCCGTGCTCGACGGCGAGGACGAGTCGTTCGTGTACTCCGTCGCTCTCGACCGCCGTCCCACCCGCCCCGCCGAGAGACTCATCGCCGAGCGGCTCGATGTGGGCGAGGTGCTCGCGTGCGACCTGTACCCGCGGGTGAAGAGCGTCGTGTTCACCTCGGCGACGATCGCGACGGGGGAGAGCTTCGACCACTTCGCGCGTAGCGTCGGGCTCGACCGCATCGACGAGGGCGGCTGGCGTGCGCTGCGACTCACGAGTAGCTACGACTTCGAGCGGCAGATGGCGGTCTACGTCCCCACCGACATCGCGCTGCCCGCCGAGCGCGGCTACCTCGCGGACCTCGAGGCGCTCCTCGAAGGCGTGCACCTCGCGATGGGTGGCAGCGTGCTCACGCTCTTCACGAACCGACGTGACATGGAGCATCTCCACGCCATACTCGAGCCGCGGCTCGAGCGAGCGGGCATCGCCTTGCTGTGCCAGAAGCGCGGTACGAGCGCCAAGCGGTTGCGTGACGAGTTCCTCGCCGACGAGCGCCTGTCGCTGTTCGCGCTCAAGAGCTTCTGGGAGGGCTTCGACGCGAAGGGCGACACCCTGCGCTGCGTCGTCGTACCCAAGCTCCCCTTCGGCCGGCCGACCGACCCGCTCGCCAAGGAGCGTGAGCTGAGAGAGGGTCGCGTGGCGTGGCGCCGATACACCCTCCCCGAGGCGATCATCGAGCTCAAGCAGGCTGCCGGTCGGCTCATCCGATCGACGACCGACACCGGCTGCCTTGTGATCGCCGACGCGCGTCTGGTGCAGAAGGGCTACGGCCGCGATTTCGTCGCGGCCCTACCGGTCGCCGACATCGAGCGCATGCCTGCGGCACAGGCGATCGGCGCGATCGGGGAGCGCTTCGGGCGGTAGGGAGCCGGGGTCGGGCGCGGGATCGGGCGGGCGACTACTTGGTGGTCTCCGTGACCTCGCCTGTCATCGCGTCAACCTCGGCGGTGCGCATGCCGTCGGTGCTGGTCCCCTTGAGAAACGAGACCTGCCACACCGCGACGCGTGAGGCGACCGGCATCTTCACGAGCGTGATGCTCTCCATGACGTTGGGAGGCACATCCCCCGTCTTCGACAGCTCAGCCTTCGCCTTCTCGTACGCCTCGTCACTTCCGACCTTGAGCGTGCTGTAGTCGACCGCGACGTCGATGTCCGCCTTCCGCAACTTCTCCGATGAGCCCATCTCCCGGGCGGCTTCAGCCTGCTTGTGACTGACATCCACGCTGTAGAGTCTGCCCTTCGAAGGCGAGACGAACATCACCGACCACTGCTCGGGTGGTGGGGCGATCGCCACTCCACTCGATCCGATCATCACCGGCACCGCGTCGGGCGCGACCGACTTCACCTTCTCCTGTGCGGCCTTGAGCGCAACGCCGCTCGCGTTGCCGAGGTCCGCAGCGGACGTGTCTGTACCGCCGAGCAGCGAGTAGTCATCGCTGGCGCATGAACACCCGGTCACGATCACGACCATGGCGAGCAGGAAGATGAACGCAGGCACGCGTTTCATGTTCGGCCCCCAATCCCCGAACGGTTCACACGTACTTGTACCCACGCCTAACCGGAGCGCTCGGTGGCCGGGTCGCTCTACGCCACCGTCGTCGGGTCCCAATCGGTGGGGCCGATCACGAACAGAACGTCGCCCTCGATCAGCATCGTCTCGCCACGTGGATTCGCGAGCGTCTCGCCATTGCGCGTCACCACGAGCACCGTCACGCCGTGGACGGCGCGCAGCTGGCTCTCGGCGATGCGTTTGCCGACGATCGGCGAGGTGGCCGACAGTCGGACCGAGTGCGTCTCGAGATCCGGCACGCCCACCCGCAGGTCGGGCACGGACGTCGCCTCCTGCGAGAGGCCGCGCGCCATACGCCTCCAGTCACCGCGCACGTCGCCGATGAAGCGCTTGATGTCCTCCCTCGGCACGAGCATCCGTGACAGGACGCGCGAGAACACCTCGACCGAAACCTCCAGCTCATCGGCGACAACCTCGTCGGCGCCGAGGTCCATCAGGGGCCCGACCTCTCGGAGGTAGCGGCTACGCACGAGGATGTAGGCGTCGGGGGCGAAACGCCGCGCCAGCTCGACCACGCGCCTTGCGCCTGCGGGATCGTCGATGACCACCACGATCGCGCGTGCCTTGTCGGCGCCCGCCAGCGCAAGAATCGGCTCGCGCGTCGCATCGCCGTAGTAGATCGGCTCGCCAGCCGCCTGCGCAGTGCGCACGGTGCCCGCGTTCACCTCGATGATGGCGTAGGGCACCTCGGCGAGTCGTGCGGTGCGGGCGAGATTACGTCCGGTCACGCCGAATCCCACGATGAGGATGTGGTTCGCGTGCGCGAAAGAGCGGCCTCCTCCGTCGCTCGAGCCCATCCGGCGTTCGAGCCGCGCGAGCGGCGTCCGGCACACCGCATCGGCGCAGCGCGGCCCGATCGCGTGAAGAACGGGCGTCAGGATCATGCTGAGCACGGCGACATCGAGTACCGTCTGGAACACGTCAGCGCCGAGCAGCCCAGCGGTCACGCCGGCCTGAGTGGCCACGAGCGAGAACTCGCCCACCTGTCCCAGCGCGAGTCCCGCAAGCACCGAGTTGCGCAGCGGCAGTCCCGATGCGAGCGAGGCCGCTGCGCCGACCACCGGCTTGATGACGAGCACCCCGAGCGTGAGGAGCGCGATCCGGAGCGGGTCGTCTAGGAGGTACTGCACGTCGAGCAGCATGCCGATCGACACGAAGAACAGGCTCATGAAGACGTCGCGGAACGGGAGCATCACGCTCACGGCCTGATGGGAGTACTCGGACTCGGAGATGATGAAGCCGGCGAGGAACGCGCCGAGAGCGAGCGAGAGTCCCACCGACTGCGTCAGCAACGCGATGCCCACGCACAGCAAGAAGACGCCGAGCAGGAACGCCTCGGAACTCCGTGTGCGGGTGATGCGCTCCAGAATCCACGGCACCGCCCAGCGGTAGGCGACGTACGCGAACAGCGCGACGCCGAGAACGCGTGCTGCCAGTCCGCCGAGCGAGGTGAGCGCCGAGCCGCCGGTACCCGCAAGGAGCGGTGCCATCAGCATGACCGGGACGACCGCGATGTCCTGGTAGATGAGGATGGCGAGGATCGATCGGCCGTGCGGAGTGTCGAGCTCGGCCTTGTCCTGCAGCAGCCGCAGAACGACTGCGGTGCTGGAGAGCGCCACGACGAAGCCGATGTAGGCCGCCTGAGGAGTCGAGGACCCGAGCGCGACCGTGCCCAGTGCCACGATGCCCGCGGTCACGAAGAACTGCAGCGAACCACCCACGAGGAACTTGTGTCTGAGGTGCGAGACCTCGGCCAGAGAGAACTCAAGGCCGATCACGAACAGCAGCAGCACCACGCCGATCTCTGCGAGAAGCTCGATCTGGTGGACGTTGCGGATCAACGCGAGTACATCAGGACCCGCAAGCACACCTGCGAGCAGCAGACCGATCGAGGTGGGAATCCTGAGCTGATGGCAGACCACCGCTGCCACAACCGCCAAGGCGAAGATGACGACGAGGTCGAGCAGCATCGTCTGCACGTATCGGCTCCTGTCTGGGCGCTGCCGAGTCGTGGCGCACGAGGAACGCCATGAAACCCCGTGCTACCTAGGACAGTGCTCTCTACGGTACCGTCACGTAGTCGTAGCTCTTCGACCACCCGGACAGCTGTCCCGCATCAGCCGGATGGTATGCCCGCAGGCGCCACTTCCCCGACTTCGTGAGCTTCATCTTCACCGAGTACTTCGTGTATGAGCTGTAGTCCGAAGCCTTCGCCTTCACGTAGCCGTAGCTCTTCCACTTGCCACTGACCTTGCGATACTTGTAGATACGCACCGGGTAGGTCCCGGACGTGTGGCGCGGCTTGAGGTAACCGTACACGGTGTAGTACTTCGAACGCTTCATCTTCGAGGGTGCCTTGGGGGTGCCGACGGAGGCCCGAGCGACCAACCGTACGGAGCCACTCGCGGAGGCGTCGTAGTCCAGTCCCTCGCCTGCGAAGCTCATCCGGAAGTACGCCGTGACGGTAGGAACGACCGACACCGACAACGTGCCGTTCGGCGAGCTCGTCGCCGCGTACGAAGTGTCCGCCCATGGCCCGCCCGGCGCCGTAGCGACCTGCACCACGACGCGACGATCCACGAGCGGCTTCACGCCGGAGTTCAGCGTCCCCGTCATCTCGTACGACGCGCCATACGCAGGCATCGTCGCCGGAAGCGACGACAGTGTCAGCGTGCTGCCGGCCCTCATCAGGTCCTTGACGTAGATGTCGTCGTCAGAGTCGGTGTCGATGGTGCTGAGGTTGGCCGCCGACGACTCGAACGCCAGAATCCTGCCGATGTAGTCCGTCGCGGGCTTGATCGCCTGGCCGCCGGGGAGCACTCCTGCGGCGGTCACGCTCACGAGCGTGGTCGTGTTCAGCAGCGTGTCTCGGACGTAGATGTTCTCGGGACTGGTGTTGTCTCGCGGATCGAAGTTCCCTGCGTAGGTCTGCATGAAGACGTAGCGGCCGTCACCGGAGATCGCGAACTCGTAGGTATTGTCGTCACCCACCACGCCGGAGGTCGACTGGCTCATGAGCGTCGTGGTGCCGAGCTGGGTGTCGCGCAGATACACGTCTGAGAGTCCGAGATTCGTGTCCGACGCCTCGAATGAACCCAACGAGCGGAACACCACGAAGCGCCCGTCCGCGGAACATGCGCCGAGGTCGCCGCCTCGCGTGGACTCGATCTCATCGCTGTCGACGCTCACGCGTTCGGTGACGCCTTCTTGCATGTCTCGGATGAAGACGTCGTAGTCGTTGTTCGTGTCGCCGTCGACCACGTTGCTCGCTTCCGAGTAGAACACGACGAATCGCCCGTCCGCCGAGATGCTCGGCTCCCAGGCGCCTCCGTTGATGTCGGTCCCCGTCGTGGACACGCTCACCCGCGTCGTCGTCATCGAGGCGAGATCGCGCAAGTAGATATCACTGTTGCCGTTGGCGTCCGGTCCTGCGAGGTTGGTGGCGTCGGACTCGAACGCGACGAACCGTCCATTCGCCGAGATGGCAGGGCTGTAGCTCTGCCCATCACCCTTCACGCCCGCGGTCGACACGCTGACCAGCGTGGTCTCGTGGCTGGCTTCGTCCCACAGAAGCACGTCGTACATGCCTTCGGTGTCGCCGCTCACCAGGTTGGTGGCCGCCGAGTAGTACGCGACCCTCTTGCCGTCGCCGGAGATCGAAGGCCAGTACGACGCCCCGTTCGGCTGCACGGCTCCCGGCGCAAGGTCGACCTGCGTGGTCTCGCCGCTTGTCAGGCTGCGCCGGTAGATTCGCCGGGACATCGGCAGGCCGCCGAAGGGTGTCAGGTTGGTCGCGTTCGAGGCGAAGGCGACGTACGCACCGTCCTGCGATACGCACGCGTCCTGACTGGTACCGTCAGCAGCGCCCCCCGTCGTCGAGATGCTCACCAGCCCGATCGCGTTGTACCCGACCGGCGAGGCCGCGGTGGCCACGCCGGCTGACGCGACAAGTGTGCACGCGACCAGCACGACCAGCTTGAACTGCAGGAACCTGGCGAGACGTGACGAGATCATGTCAGTGACCTTCCCCTCGGATAGTGCTTGCTACAGTCTCTACCCGTCAGACCGCTTCAGTTCCGCGCTGGCGAGCTTCCGCACCGCATCGCGCACCTCTGCAGGCGCCACGCACTCGACTGCGCCCAGCCGAGCCACCACGCGCCGGGCGACCCAGCCGGTTCCCGCATACGGCACCTCCGCGATAGTCGTGCCGTCCGCCTCAGCCGTGGCCACGCGACCGCCCGGCCACTCCCGCGCCACAAATGGCTCGTCGGCGGCGAACCGCAGCGTCGCCAAGGGAAGTCCCTCGGGTGCGAACGCGGTCGGGAGGACGTTCGCGTCCGGCTGTACGACGCTCTCGAAGCGCTCGCCGGTCGCCTGTGCGGAGCGGATGCGGTCGACCCGGAACGTGCGCACGCCCTCCGCGGTGCGACACCACGCCGAGAGATACCACGCGCCGCGCTCGGCGAAGAGCCGGCTCGGCTCGACATCACGCGACGTGGGTGAAGCCGCGCCATCGCTGTGGTACTCGATCCGCGTGACCGCCCGGTCGCGAATCGCCGAGGCGAGCTTCTCGAAGACGGCGCCATCGTGGGTCGCGATCGCGCTGCGCAACGTGCGCTCGAGCGCATCGGCGTCGAAATCGGTCGCAGCTGCCGAGAGGAGCTTCTCGGCAAGCGGGTCGTGCCCGTCGAAGCCGGCCGCCGCGAGCGCCGCCGCGAGAGCGCGCGCCTCGGAGGGCGCGAGCCGCACGGGCGCGCTCACCACCGGGAGCGGCGAGTACACCTCGAGCATGCCGTCCTCGACGAAGACGTCGAGCATCTGGTCGGGGCCGTAGGGCGCGACGCCGCACACGCACAGCGTCTCTAGGTCGTCCGCGAGCTGCGCGGCGCTCACGCCGAGCGTGTCGGCAAGCTCCGCGACGGGCACCGACATCCCCGGCTTGAGCTGTCCGAGCAGGGCGAACAGCCGGCGGGCGCTCTCACTCGAGCTGGGTCTAGCCATGAGCGCGGACCACCTCCTCGAGTCCCGAGCGCAAGGCCGCGCCTGCATCGGGCGGCGACGTCACCTGGATGCCGGGTCCGTTCTCGATCGCGAAACGCAGCAGTCGCGAGAGCGAGGCGGCCCGCACCTGCCAGAGCACGTCGCCCGTGCCGTCGCCAGCCTCGGTGAGCGAGCCCTGTCCCGCGGCGAGCGACTCGGCGCGCCAGGCCACGCTCGCGTCGAACCGCACCTCGGCATCGAACTGCTCGGAGGCGGGGCCGTACTGGAACGGCAGCCGCACGAAGCTGCGGACGTCGAAGTCCGCGGGCCGCTCGAAGTCGGGCGTCGCGGGCCGAGCGGTCTCGACCGCCAGGCCCTCGATGCGAGCTACCGCGTAGGTGCGCGTCTCGTCGCGCGCGGTGTCGCGCCCGACCGCGTACCAGCGACCGTCGTGCAGGAAGAGGCCGTACGGCTCGATCTCGTGCGGCGCGCTCGTCCCGTACGAGTTCGTGTACTCGAAGCGCGCCCGCTTCCCGCGTGTCGCGGCCGAGGAGAGCGCGGCGACCACCGAGCCCTGACGCGCCGGATCCTCATCAGCAAGGCGGGCAGCGGCCGGGACGGCGTCAGTGTCAACGCCAGAGGAGATCTTGGCGAGCGCAAGGCGCAGGTCGTCGGCGTACGGGAACGACGGGTCCGACAGCATCGCCGAGGCGGTCGTGCGCACGGCGGCGGTCTCCTTGGCGGTGAGGTCGACGGGAGCGGCGAACGTGCCGGCTCGGTCGAGGGCGTAGGCACCGGACTCGTCGCCGGTGAACAAGAAACCGGCGGCGCGGAGTTGCTCTTTGTCGCGCTCGAACATGCGCAGGAACGCGGCGGTGTCCTGATCGGAGGGGTAGCCGTTGACATCGGCGCGGATGCGCTCGGCGGTCACCGGCTCGCGGGCGTCGGCGAGGTAGAGCGCGAGGTTGAGCAGGCGCTCGACGGCGTCGGACACGGATCGGGCCTCCTTCACGCGTACGGCTGGCTGGCTGCAGTGCCAGTGTAGCGCGGCGTCGCAGGCAGGGTGCGGCAGTGGCAGCCGGGTAGCGGCAGATGGGATGAGGCGGCGGAGAGCGGGTGCCGCGAGCCGGCCACCGCGACATCCCGGGGAGCGACCCGCCATGTTGCGGGCCGAGCACCCCGGAACGCGAAACGACCCGCGTGGGGGGCGCGGGTCGTTCAATGCTGAGCGGGCGGGCCCCGCCTCTGAGGGGGGGAGGAGAAAGCGGGTCGCCACTACTCGACGAAATGGCTAGCAACGTGTGTGCCAACTCTGCATGCGAACCGGAACGAATCTGCGTCGAGAGCATCCCTCGCGCGAGGGCGCTACCGCGAGATGAGCTTAGAGGCGAACGCCATCTCGACGGCCACCGGCACGTCACCCTTGCAGCACCGTGGCGGGGAGCCAAGCACCACGGGCCTCTTAACCGCCGCGTCGCTTGCGGCGCTCGGCGTGCCCAGCCGCTCGATCGCTGCCCGCACGAATCCGCTTACCGTGCTCATCTCGGCCTCCCGTTCACGACTCGTAACATTTCGAGGATTGTCGAACTCCTGTCATACAGATACTATTTCGACAGATATCGAACTGTCAAGCGAGCCCCTCTCAAGGGAGTAGCCATGCCGACCAAACGTGACGCGGACACAGCCACCATGCCCGCTGAGCTCACGCCCGACGAGCGCACGGACCTCGCATTCAAAGCGCTCGCGTCCAAGCCCCGCCGAGAGATCCTGTGGCTCCTGGCCACCGGCGCGGGCGAGGGCGACTCGCGGTGCTGCTCGGCGGAAGAGGTGTGTGCCTGCGTGTTCTCCGAGAAGCTGGGGCTGGGCGCGCCGACGGTATCGCACCACATGAAGAGCCTCATCGACGCAGGTCTCGTCACCGCCGAGAAGCGCGGCTCGTGGGTCTACTACCGCCTGCAGCCCAACGCCGTCGAGAGTGTCGCAGCCGAGCTTCTCGCACTCGTCGGTGCCGCGCCCCGGGGGTGTTGCTGATGGGCGAGTCGGTTGCCAAGCGGCTGAGCTTCCTCGATCGCTATCTGACGCTGTGGATCTTCCTCGCGATGGCCGTGGGGGTCGCGGCAGGCGCTCTGATCCCGGCGATCCCGGCGTTCATCGGCACCTTCTCGGTGGGGACGACGAACGTCGCCATCGCAGTCGGGCTGATCCTCATGATGTATCCGGCCTTCTGCAAAGTGCGCTTCGAGGAGCTGCCGGATGCGATGCGCGACAAGAAGGCGCTGGGGCTCGCGATGGTGATGAACTGGATCGTCGCGCCGGTCGTCATGTTCACACTCGCAGTCACGATGATGCGTGACTACCCCGAGTACATGGCGGGGCTCATCATCATCGGTATCGCACCGTGCATCGCGATGGTGATCGTGTGGAACGGGCTGGCGAAGGGTGACACCGAGTTCGCCGCCGGACTCGTCGCGGTCAACAGCATCATGCAGGTCCTCTTCTTCAGCGTGTACGCGTACGTGTTCGTGACGGTACTGCCGCCGCTGCTGGGGCTGGAGGGCGTCGTGGTCGACGTCTCGATGGCTGAGATCGCGGGCACCGTCGCGATCTACCTGGGGCTGCCGTTCTTCGCGGGTCTGATCACGCGAGTGGTGCTCCGCAGGCTCAAGGGCGCGTGCTGGTATGACGAGGTGTTCGTGCCGCGCGTCGGCCCCGTCACCCTGGTGGCGCTGCTCTTCACGATCTTCGTCATGTTCTCGCTCAAGGGCGAGGTCATCCTGCAGTTGCCGCTCGATGTCGTGCGCGTGGCCATCCCGATGCTCGTGTACTTCGCGGTGATGTTCTTCCTCACGTTCTTCGTGGCCAAGGCGATGGGCCTGGACTACTCCAAGACGACGACGCTGTCGTTCACCGCAGCGAGCAACAACTTCGAACTCGCCATCGCGGTGTGCGTCGCAGTGTTCGGCATCAACTCAGGCGCTGCGTTCGCGGCGGTCATAGGGCCGCTCGTTGAAGTGCCCGTGCTGATCGGACTCGTGAACGTCGCGCTCGCGTTCCGCCGCCGCTACTTCGCCGACGAGATCGTGCCGCTCGAGGCGGACCTGCTCGGCGAGGCGGACGAGGCCGTGGCGCGGCTCGAGGACGCGTGCCCTGCCAGCGCGATGCTGGACGAACGCGGACGCGACTGATGCGGCGCATCGCGATCTTCTCGGACGTGCACGGCAATGCGGTGGCGCTCGATGCGGTGCTCGGCGACATCGACGCGGCGGGGGTTGGCGAGGTGTACTGCCTCGGCGATCTCGTCGGCTACGGGCCTGACCCGGCGGGCGTCATCGAGCGCGTGCGCGGGCGGGGCATCCCGACGATCCGCGGCAACTACGATGACGGCGTCGGCAACCGCCGCGGCGAGTGCGGCTGCTACTACGTGACCGAGCAAGCCAAGCTCGACGGCGCCGCGTCGTACGCGTTCACCGACGCAGCGCTTGGCGATGCCGACCACGAGTGGCTGGCGAGGCTCCCCGACGACCTGCGCCTCACGGAAGGTCGCGCGCGCATCCTGCTAGCGCACGGCAGCCCGCGCAAGATCAACGAGTACCTGCTGCCGGACCGCACCGACGCACAGCTTGCGCGCTTGGCGGACGCAGCCGACGCCGACGTCGTCTGCGTAGGGCATATCCACATCCCGTACCACCGGGTGCTGTCCGGCGGCGACGGGCGGCGCGTGCACTACGTGAGCAGCGGCTCGGCGGGCAAGCCCAAGGACGGCGATCCGCGCGCGTGTTGGGTCGAACTCGTGCTCGGCGACGAGTCCGAAGTGGCGGCGGCGGTCGGCTCGGCAGACGAGTCGGTGGACCGCGTGGGCGAGACCGAGGTGTGGATCGGCGTCGTCGTGCACCGCGTCAGCTACGCTCTCGATGCTGTGACCGAGGCCATGCGAGAGGCGGGACTCCCGGCGACACTCGCGGAGGCGCTGCGGACAGCATAGAGGTCAGGCGATCCAGACCAGATACGCAGCGGCTGCCAGCATGCCGCCCCCGCCGAGATAGGTGAGGGCCGGGACGGCGCGCGACACCGAACGCATGAACGCAAGCGACCCCGACGCGACGCCCAGAAGCAACAGCGGGACTCCTTTGCCGAGGCCGTAGACGAACAGCAACGCACCGCCCTGCGCAGCGCTACGTGTGGTAGCGGCGATGGTGGCGATTGCAGCAAGTATCGGCGTCGAGCAGGGCGAGGCCACCAGCCCGAAGAGCATGCCGAAGAGCAGCGCGCCTGCGAATCCGCCGCGCTCCGGTCGACGCTGGGGCAGGAAGCGCGTGAGCCGCTCGAAGTGCAGATCGATGACGCCGAGCATCTGGAGTCCGATCGCGATACAGATCGCAGCGACCACGTAGTAGGCCCAAGCGCCGACGATGAGCGCCCGTCCGAGCAACCCAGCCACCGCGCCGATCGCGGCGAACACAAGGCTCATGCCGACCACGAACACCGCTGAGAGCGCGAGCCCGCGCCACACAAGCCCGCGGGGCCTCTCGGCGACACCCGCGTCGGCGACCGTGCCGGTCACGTATCCGAACACAGCCGGAAGCATCGGGAGCACGCAGGGGCCAAACCCTGCGACCAGCCCGCCGACGAAGGCGACGCTCATCGCGGCGGCACCGCTGAGCGATCCCCCGGCGAGCTCGCTCGCGAGCGCTTCGGGGTTCATTCGGCGACCAGACGGTCGAGCTGGGCGCGCATCTGCGCCTCGGTCAATGGGCCGGTGAACGGCTGTGACACAGCGCCGTCGCGCGTCACGAAGTACGACGTCGGGATGTACTGGAACGAGAACGTGGACGCGAGCCGCTGCGCGGAGGCGTCGTCGGTGATGGCGTTCACGAACACGATCCGGTCACCGTACGTCGGCACGACCTTCTCGGCGACCGCCGAGATCTCGAGGCACGACTGTCAACTGAGCGAATGGAACAGCACGTAGATGGGCTTGCCGCTTGCGAGGGCGGCCTGGTAGTCAGCAGAGGCGTCGTTGCGGACGGACGTGATCGAGGTGCCGTCGCCGCCTGGGACGGTGACACCGGCTGGCTCGAGCAGCTTCGCCGCCAGCAGGCCGGCGAAGAGCGCCATGACCACGAGAGCGACGACGGTCTTCGTCGCTACTGCACGCGGGGCAGGCTCCTCGGCACCGCTCTCGCGCACCACCGGTGTGTCCTGCATCGGGCCGCCCGGTCTTTCGTCTTCCATCGCATGCCTACCTCAGAATCGCATTGAACAGATAGCCGATCGCCATGATTCCCACGGCATTCACAGAGAAGTACACGGCGATGAGCTTGGGCTTGAGCACCTTGCGCAGGATGATCGCCTCGGGCAGTGAGAGCCCGACGACAGCCATCATGAACGCGAGTGACGTCCCGACCGAGACGCCCTTCTGCGTCAGGACGCCGATGAGGGGGACCACGCCAGCGGCGTTGCTGTAGAGCGGTACGCCCACCAGCACGGCAAGTGGCACGGCGAGTGGGTTGTCGGCGCTCGCGTACTGCGCGAGGAAGTCGTCCGGGATGTAACCGTGCATGACCGCGCCGATGGCGATGCCACCGACGACGTACGGCCACACTTTGCCGACGATCTCCGCGACATAACCGCGCGCGTAGGCGAACCGCTCGGGCCACGTCTGCTCCGGCAGCTCGCCGGCGTCTCCCATGCGGATCTCGTACACGTACTCTTCCACCCAACTCTCGAGCCCGAGCTTTCCGATGAAGATGCCGCTCGTGATCGCAATGACCAAGCCGGAGACCACGTAGAGCAGCGCGATCTTCCAGCCGAACATCCCGCCGAGAAGTACGATCGCGACTTCGTTGATCATCGGGCTCGCGACCAGGAACGAGAACGTCACGCCCAGGGGTACGCCGCTTTCGACGAAGCCGATGAACAGTGGGACCGCTGAGCACGAGCAGAACGGCGTCACGATGCCCAGTAGGGCCGCTGCGACGTTGCCGCCGTAGAGACGTGAGTGCGAGAGCAGGGTGCGGGTCTTCTCGGGCGGGAAGAACGACCGGACGATGGCCACCAGGAAGATGACCACCGCGAGCAGGATGAGCACCTTGGGGACGTCGTAGAGAAAGAAGTCGACCGAGGCTCCGAGCTTGCTCTCAGGATCGAGTCCAAGCACGGTGTAGGTCAGCCAGTCTGAGAGCAGTTGCAGCGGGTAGAACGGATCCACGTCGCGCCTCCGGTCGGGTGGTGTGTGCTAGCCGGCGCGCGATAGGAGCGCGACGACCTGATCGAGGGTGGGCACTCGTCCGGCGAGCTTGAGCTCCTCATCGACAACGAGCGCCGGCGTCGACATCACGCCGTAGGACATGATGTCCTTCATGTCTGTGACCTTCACGATCTCGGCTTCGATGCCAAGCTGGGTCACCGCCTGACGTGCGACCTCTTCAAGCCTGTGACAGTTCGCGCAGCCGGATCCCAAGACCTTGATGACCATCGTGCCTCCTCCGTCGACATACATCGAAATCGTTCGAACTATCTGTGCGGGCAGAACCGAGCGGTGTGCCCGTCGGGTGATGCACGAGGGCTCTACAGACGCTTGAGCTCCGCCGCGGCCGCATCCAGAGCATCGCGACGCAGCGTGTAATACGTCCACGTGCCGTCCTTGCGCCCGTCGACGAGCCCGGCAGTGCGAAGGACGGACATGTGGTGCGACACCGTCGAAGCGGAAAGACCGAGGTGGTCGGAGATCTTGCACGCGCAGACCTCGTCGGCCGCGCAGCAGGTCTTCCCCTCGACGGGAGTCGAGGCGCTGAGGACGCGAAGGATCTCACGTCGGTGCTCGGAGGCGAGAGCCTTGAAGATCTCATCCAGTTGGACTTGCGTACCCGCCTGTGTCACGAGGATGCCCTTACTTCGAAGAAATTCGAACTAATGTGACGGTACCCGCGCGGCGAAGCGAGGTCAAGCGTGTAGCGTTGCAGTCCCTTCCACCGGGCCCGGCTGTGCGGTACAAGTGAGCGGGGGTTGCGGCGCAAAGGCGACGGACCACCACGGAGACAGTCAGCCGAGAGGAACCGATGTCCGACGAGATGACGCAGGCCGAACTCGACGAGGTGCGGCGCGACCGTCGGATCTGGACGACGCTCATCGTGCTCGGCATTGTCGTGACGGCTGGGGTGATGGCACTCGGGTGGGGCTTGATCGAGGGTCGATTGGCCGCGGCCAAGCAGCTCGACGAGGCGATCGCGCTGCTCAAGGATACCGACTCGACGCTCGCCGCCGTCGATGAGATCGTGCACTCGCCCGTCGGTGCGGAGGCTGCCGGCCGAGCGGTCGCCGTGGTGCCGCGTATCGACTCCGCGCAAGAGAAGCTCACGCGGGTGATCGAGCTCGCGAACTCGGGGACCGAGAAGCTCACCGATGACGAGCAGGAGCAGGCGGTGCTTGTCGGGGCGGCTGCGAAGGCGCGCATCGACACGCTGGAGAGTTCGCGCGACATCCTTGCTGCCGCAAAGGGCGCCGCGGCTGCTCATGCGCTGGCGACCCAGGGGTGGACGAAGACGCTTGCGGCCGACCAGCTCGCCAAGCAGGCGGTCGCCGACTACAACAAGCTCACCAAGGCGAGCGTCTCAAGTGCGCTTGAGACCAACAAGACCGCGGCCGCGGGGTTCGCTGAGGCGCGCGACCTGTTCAGCGAGGCGGCGACCGCGTTTCCAGATGCTGATCTGGCGGTCTTCGTCGACTACGCGGACTCTCGGATCGCGCTGGTCTCCCTGTCGTCTTCGGCGAACAAGGCGTGGCTCGCGGGCAATCCCGCGCGCGCGAACGACCTGATCGCGCGCTACAACACCCTTGACGCCAAGGCGGTGGCGGCCGCCAAGGAGCTGCCGCCTTCGCCGTCGAATGCTGTTGAGAACGCCTACCGTGCACTCGCGACCGCTACGACCAGTGCGTACTTCAAGGCTCGCGAGAAGGCCGACGAGGCAGACGAGGCGCTTCGCACTATGTGAGTGACTCACGGCGCCGCGCAGTGCGGCACGTGTGACGAAAGGGGGGCGCGTGAGCGCGATCGAGTTCTGGTCGGGTTGGTGGTGGCCGGCACTGACGGCTGTTCTCGGCTTCATCTTCACGTGGCTCGTCTTCAGGCAGTGGCTTGACCGCCGCAAGCCGCATCAGATGGCGTGGACCGTCGGCCTGCTCATGTACGCGGTCGCCGCACTGATGGAGGCGGTGTCGGAGTTGATGGGCGTGTGGAACCCGACGGTGTACCGGTTCTACATCGTGCTCGCGGCATCGATGGTGGGATACCTCGGCCTCGGGTCCTACTACCTGCTCGCCAAGAAGAAGATGGGGCCGCACATCTACCTGGGGATGCTGCTCGGGTGGGAGGTCGTCTTCCTGTGGGGTGCATTCACCGCGACGCTGCGCCTCGAGAAGCTCGTCCCCGGCATCACCGTGGGCGGGCAGGCGCTCGGCCTGGCCGGATCGTTTCCGCGAATCATGTCGCTGCCGTTCAACATCACCGGCACGTTCTTCCTGCTCGGCGGCGCGCTTGTCTCGATCTGGCGGTTCGCTCGCAAGAAGGAGTTCGCGTACCGCATGTGGGCTAACGTGCTCATCGCGCTCGGTACGATCTGCATCGCAGCCGCGGGCAGCATGGCGCGGGCCGGCGTGAGCGTCGGCCTCTACCCCGCCGAGATGGTCGCCTCGGCGATCCTGCTCGCGGGGTTCCTGATGGCCGGCACGCTCGAGAAGGGCGTGAAGGAGTCGGTGGAGGCTGGGCGCGAGCGGCGGGCACGTGAGGCGGCTGGGGAGCCGACTGCGTAGGCTTGCATCGCGTCTCGGGCGATTCGCACCTGCTCGGGCTCGGCACGTTCCAGACGATCGTCGTGCTCAGTCCTGCGCAGACGGACTTTCGGCTGGCGGGCTGAACCGCTCCCACAGCCGTGTGACGACCCACGCCGCCAGTACCATCGCGAGCGGGGTGAGCGGCACGACGTAGCGCGGGATCGGGATGAACGCGAGCTGTGCGAGCGTGAGCGCGAGCACGCTCCACGACAGCAGCCGCACGCGCCGGTCGAACAGCCCCCACGCCACGCCGACCCATCCGAGCCCGAGCACGAACACCCAGTGGATCAGCCGAGAGAACCAGCCGCCCTCGTACCACGGCATGCGCCACAAGTACCACCACTTGCCCACAGTGAACCAGGCGAGGAAGTTCGCGGTGTCATCTCGGAATCCGGCGGCGATGCGGGCCTTCGCGACGGTGGCCATGTCCGCCTCGGCGACACCGGCAATGATCGACGGGCCGACCTTGTCGTAGGGGTCCCACGGGTCGGTGCCGCGCAGCATCGGGTTGCCGGTCTGGGTGGCGAGCAGCACCGTCTCGTGCAACACGACGCGGTTGCGCACCCACCACGGCGACATCACGAGGCAGAAGGCGAGCAGCGCCACGAGCGAGTTGAGCGCGAAGTGCCAGTCACGGTTCTCGGCGAGGTCGATGGCGTACAGCACCACGCCGAGCAGCGCGATCGTCGGCCGCACGAGCACCATGACCGCGAGCCACGCGCCGAGCACCGCGTGCCACTGCCACGCGCGCCGTTCACGTAGCGTGAGCGCCACGAGCAGCCAGCCGAGGAGGAGCACCGTGAACAGCGATTCGGTGAGGATTCGGCTTTGCGCCATCATCGCCGAGGGGTAGACCGCCATGACCGCCGAGGCGATCAGCCCGGCCCGCGCGCCGGCGACGCGGTGGCCCAGCACGAAGACGAGCCACACCGCGAGTATGCCGAGTACGAGCTGCACCGCCTTGACGGCCGCGAACTCGGCGCCGCCGGTCAGGCCCAGCAGCCGCGCGACCTTGAAGATGGCTGCGACGAACAGCGGGTAGCCGGGCACGGTGAACGCGTTGGGCACCGTCGCGTTGTAGCCGTAGAAGCCGCGTTCGATGAGCTGCCGTGCGACGGCGACGTAGCCGAGCTCGTCGGGGGTGCCGACCTCGCGCGCGAACGCATGCGAGAGCAGCCACCACACGCGGGCAGCGGTCGCCACACCCAAGATCCCGAGCAGCGCCACAGCCTGGCGGCGCGTCAGGTCGTAGGTGCGCTCGAGCCAGCTCACGGCGCGGGCTCCTCGGCGAGGGCGAGCGAGATGAGCGTGAGCAGCAGCAGCATCGCGAACGGCGCGAGCGTCGCGAGCGCGATGACGCCGGAGTCGTTGAGCAGCAGTACCGCGACGCCGCCGGCGATGAGCCCGGGGATGCCGCGAGCGAGATCGGGCGCGAGGCCGTAGGCGCGGTGGAGCACCGCCCGGTAGCGCACACCGATGACCGCGATCGCGGCGACGGCTGCGACGAGCACGGAGCGCCACGGCGAGGTGACGAACAGGTGGTAGTTCGCGCGCAGCTTGCCCGAGACGAGTGTCCACGCGAAGCCGAGGTCACCACGGGCGAGGCGCGCGAGGAAGCGGCCCACGTGCGAGTTGCCGGTCCCGCCGAACAGGCTCGCGATCGCGATGCCGGCTACACCGAGCGCGAGCAGCACGCCGGCGAGTACGAGCACTCTCTTGACCGTGAAGCGGCCGCCCGCGAAGCCGTAGAACGTGACACCCACACCGATCGCCGCGGCGAGCGCACCGCCAGCATCCGCACCCAGCCGTGGTAGCGCGAACATCCCGATGAACGCGAGGCACCCCAGACCCACCGCTGCGACCGCGAAGCGCCGGTGCCGCCCCGAGATCGCGACCAGACATGCCGAGCCGACCACCGCCGCGCCGATGAGCACGCCCTCGTACTCGTTGCCGACGCCGTAGAACCGGCCGCCCACCACGAGGTCGTAGCCGAGGAACGACCAGCGTGCGAGTGGGGCGCCGGCTGCGAGATCGGCCGCGATCACGCCGGCGGTGGCGGTCGCGAGCACGCCGAGCGCGAGTACGCGATCGCGAATGGCCGCAAGCGCGACCGCGCACGCGAGCGCGATGAGCGCGACCGTGGTGAGCGCGGTACCGAGCTCGGGTGACCCGAGCGCAGGCGCGAGCACGATCGCGAGGGCCGCACAGCCGCACGCGTAGGGCAGCGTCCACCACCAGCGGCCGGCGACGATGCGCCGCTGCAGCCAGGGAATCGCGAGCAGCGCGAACAGCAGCGTCTGCAGAAAGATGAAGGCGGCCACGGCGGTGGCGCGCTGGCTGTGCTGCGCGCCGGCGCGCTGGAGCGTGGTGAGCAGCATCTCTCGGCGGGCGGGCTCTTCCTTGCCGGACAGGACGAGGCCGATCATCGGCTGCGCGCGCTTCACATCGAGGTGGAGCAACACGGTCGGCGCGATGTCGTGCAGCGCGATCACGCCGGTGCGGCGTGTGGTCGCGCTCGAGAGGATGCCACCCGCAGGGAAGCCGCCGCCCACGAGCCAGACCGGCGCGAGCGACCGGCCGGCGGCGGTATCGGATGCGGGTACCGAGGTCGATGCGACCACGATCAGCGTGTCCTTGTTCGCGAGACCGATGATCCGCTGGAGGAACGCATCGGTGCGCCGGAGCGCGTCCCGGTGCGCGGCCGCAGCAGCGTCGGAGGTCGCGAGCGGACCCTCGACGCGGGCGCGCTGCAGGTCGCCTGTCTCGGCCACCACGAGCGTCGAGCTGGGAAGCGCGCTGCGCAGCAGCTCCTCGAGTCGCGTGAAGTCGGTGCGCACGCCGAGCGGGGCCGCGAGGTCGGTCACGACGAGCGAGCTCCCCACGTCGCCCGCAGCCACGGTGCCCGACGCGTCCATGGCCACGAGCATCGCACTGCGGTCGAGCGAATCCGGCTCGCTGCCGTCGGCGTTGCCGAGCAGCGCCGCCGAGAGGCCCGCCGCCCGCAGCGAGTTCGCGAGCCCGCCCGCCGCGCGACCGCCTCCGCCACGCGTGAACGCGTCGGAGAACGCGACGATGTCCGGATTGACGACGCGCGCGGTCGTGGGCTCACCGGTGTTGCGCGCGTACGCGACGACGGCCGCGGTCGCGTCGACCGTCTCGGTGGCGTTGAAGCCGTTGGAGAGCTCGGATCGCACCGCGCGCGTCGAGATGGGCGCTCCGTTGCCGATGGTCGCGTACGCCGAGCCGTTCTTGCCGCCGGTGCCGAGCGGGATCGTGGAGAGCGCCACGCTGCCGCGGTCGGAGAGCGCCGCGAATCCGGGGTACTCGCCGCCCGCGACCTCGCCGTAGCCGACCTGGTCGACAAGCACGATGATCGCGCGTGGTCCGACGACGGGGCCGGGGGCGGGGCGCATCAGCGCGGCGGCGGGGCCGGTCTTTCGGGTGCGCATGGCCGCCAAGGCATCAGCGCACGGGCTCGCCGCGACCGCCGCAACCGCGACCAGCACGATCGCGCATGCTGCGAGCAGCGTCAGACGCCGCGGTCGCACGCTAGCCCTCCTCGTAGCCACTGCCGAGTGCGGCGAGCGCACGCACATCGAAGATGGTCACCGTCTGGCCGTGCACCTCGAGGATGCCGTCGTCCTTGAGCCGCGCGAACGCGCGCGAGAGCGTCTCCGGCACCGTGCCGAGCGCCATCGCGAGCTCGCCCTTCTTCATCCCGAGCGACACCTCGAGCCCCTGGGGCGTGGGCCGGCCGGACTGCAGCGAGCGCTGGAAGACGTAGCGCGCCACGCGGGCGGGCACGTCGAGTGCGAGCGTGGAGACGACCTGCGTGAAATTGACGACGCGGTTCGCGAGGTCGGTGACGAGCGTGCGGGCGACCTGCGGCTCGGCGGCGAGCAGGTCGAAGAGTGCCTCGGTGGGGAGGCACGCGATGGTAGCGGGCGTCGCCGCCTCGATGTTGGCCGGGTATCGCGTGCCGGCGATCGCCGCGACGGCTGCGAGCGGCTCGCCGGCCTCGATCGTCTCGAAGGTGATCTGCCGGCCGTCGGCGCCCAGGTAGAACACGCGCGCCTTGCCGGCCACGAGCACGCCGAACTCCTCGGCGGGTTCGCCCTCACGCGCGAGGCTGGCTCCGCGGGGGACGTCGCGCACGGTGGCTCGGCGAGCGAGGGCCTCGACTGCAGCGTCTGACGCGGTGCGCCAGAGGCGGCACGCGCGTAGTGCGGCGAGTACGTCGGGACGAATCTCGGCGGTCGCAGCCACGCGAGCTCCTTCGATTGATCGGGTTGCGGACGGGTAAACGATACCGCGAAGGCGCAGGTTCTGCCCCGCCGGGGTGCATGGAGCCGACCGTGGGGGGCCGCTCGGCGGCACCGGTCCGTAGGATTTCCTACTTTTCTGGTCACATTTGACCGGCGTCAAAGAACGGTCGCCTCGGCGGCGGGTACTGTCTCGAGGCACCACGGATTCGGGACGTATCGCAGCACGCACGCAGCGCCACGCCGCATGTGACACGCGAAAGGCAGCGACTTGAACGAGCGCTTCGTCACCAAGATGCAGGACAAGGAGGTCGCGACCGACACCGTCACCGTGGCCGACTTCATCCAGATCTGGTGCGACGGCCACCACCGCGACCGAGAGCGTCACGCGCCGCACACCGACGCGGCCGAACTCGGCATCTACTCGCGCACCAAGCTCGTGCTCTGCGACGAGTGCGAGGCGCACCTCGCCTACGCCGAGAAGCGCCGCGCGTACTGCCCCAAGGACCCGAAGCCGTTCTGCGCCTACTGCGACACCCACTGCTACAAGTCCGATGAGCGCGACTGGCAGACCACGATGATGCGCTACTCCGGTCCGAAGTCCTGGAAGAAGGGCTACGCGATCGAAGGCATCAAGCACTTGCTCGAAGGCCGCAAGTACAAGAAGCAAGCCGAGGCCCGCGCCCGCGAGGCCGCCCTGACCGCCGAGAAGACCGCCGCGCCCGTCGGCGCCGGCACCGATCACCAGGAGGAAGCCCGATGAGTACCGCCACCGTCACCCGCCAGATCGTCCACATCGATGAGGAGCTCTGCAACGGCTGCGGCGTCTGCGTGTCGCCGTGCGCCGAGGGCGCGATCGTGCTCGTCGACGGCAAGGCCAAGGTCGTCAAGGAGGAGCTTTGCGACGGCGCCGGCTTCTGCTTGGGCGTCTGCCCCACCGGCGCGCTCACGCTCGAGTATCGCGAGACCGTGCCCTACAGCCACGACGCGGTCGAAGCACACACCGCCGAGCAGACCGCCGAGGCCGAGGCTGCCGGCGCGCCGCTCTACATCCCGCAGCACTGCTTCAACTGCGGTCGCTCGGAAGATGATGGACCGCTGCTGCCGGTAAGGACCAAGGGCACGTCGACCTGGGTCTGCACGCGGTGCTTGCCGGCGTTGATTCACGGGTAGCGCCCGCCGGCGATCGGCCGGCCGGGGCCCTCGCTGCGGCCGGTCCTGGCCGGGGGCCCTCGGCGCTACGGACGCGATGCGTCCTTCGCGCCTCCCCCGGCTGCGGAATCTCGCTCCGGCCCCGGCCGGCCGATCGCCTGCTCTCCCTCGGCTACGTCGCGGCAGCATGGGCCGCGTTGAATGCCTCTGGAACCACCGAACTGACCGACTCGAACGAACTGCCTGGAAAGGAAGTACTCATGTCGATGTTCTGCAACCAGTGCGAGCAGACCGCTCGCGGCGAGGCCTGCACCACCGTAGGAGTCTGCGGCAAGAAGGAAGACGTCGCCGCCCTGCAGGATCTGCTCGTCAACGCGTGCCGCGGCATCGCGCTCGTCGCCGTCGATGCCGAGAAGCTCGGCGTCAACACGGCTGAGGCCGGCGCGTTCGTCGCCGACTCGCTCTTCACCACCCTCACGAACGTGGACTTTGAGGACGTGTCCATCGCCGCCAAGGTCGACGAGGCCGTCAAGCTGCGCGACGTCCTCAAGGCCGCTGTTGTGGCTGCGGGCGGTTCGGTGGCGTACGAGAGCATCTACGCGACCTTCACCCCGGCCGCCACCGTCGAGGGCAAGGTCGCCCAGGGCCAGGAGTTCGGCTCGCCGTGGGACACGTCGCGCGACGGTGACATCCAGTCGCTGCAGGAGACCACCCTCTATGGCATGAAGGGCGTCGGCGCCTACGAGCACCACGCTCGCGCACTCGGCAAGACCGATCCCGCGATCTACAGCTACCTCTTCAAGGCGCTCGCCGCGATGAGCGACGAGTCGCTCGACTTGAACGCCTGGGTCGCCCTCACGCTCGAGTGCGGTGCGATCAACCTGCGGACGATGGAGATCCTCGACGAGGCGAACACCGGCACGTACGGTCAGCCCGTGCCGACCAAGGTCCCGCTCGGACATGCGGCCGGCAAGGCGATCCTGGTCTCGGGCCACGACCTCGCCGACATGGACGCCATCCTCAAGGCCACCGAGGGCACCGGCATCAAGATCTACACCCACGGCGAGATGCTCCCGACCCACGCCTACCCCGAGCTCAAGAAGCACGCGCACTTCTACGGCCACTTCGGCACCGCATGGCAGAACCAGCACAAGGAGTTCGCGCAGTTCCCCGGCGCCGTGCTGATGACCACCAACTGCCTCATGCCGCCGAAGGACACCTACCGCGACCGCGTCTTCACCTCCGGCCCCGTCCACTTCCCTGGCCTGCCGCACGTCACCCGCGCGGACTTCTCGGCGGTTGTCGAGAAGGCGCTTGCGATGGACGGCTTCGCCGAGGACACCGACGCCGGCGAGGTCATGGTTGGCTTCGGCCGCAACACGGTGCTTTCCGTCGCCCCGACGGTCATCGAGGCCGTGAAGTCCGGCGCGATCAGGCACTTCTTCCTGGTGGGCGGCTGCGACGGCGCGAAGCCGGGCCGCAATTACTACACCGAGTTCGTCGAGCAGACCCCTGCCGATACGATCGTGCTGACGCTCGCATGTGGCAAGTTCCGCTTCTTCGACAAGCAGCTGGGCGAGATCGGCGGTCTGCCGCGCCTCATGGACGTGGGTCAGTGCAACGACGCCTACTCGGCGGTCAAGATCGCGGTCGCACTCGCCGAGGCATTCGAATGCGACGTCAACGACCTGCCGCTCTCGATCGTGTTGTCGTGGTACGAGCAGAAGGCCGTCGCGGTCCTGCTATCGCTGCTGCACCTGGGCATCAAGGACATCCGCATCGGACCGTCGCTGCCGGCGTTCGTGTCGCCCAACGTCCTCGGCGTGCTCGTCGAGAACTTCGATCTCAAGCCGATCGCGTCCTCGCCGCGGGAGGACCTCGAGGCGATCCTCGGCGCCAAGGAGGCGTAAGAGACCGTGAGCGAGTTCGAGCCCGACAGCATCGTCCCCGAGGGCGGGCCGCAAGCTTCCGCCGAGGAGGTGGCCCCGGCCGAGCAGACCGTGCCCGCCGAGCAGTGCGCGCCCAAGCGTCCGCTGTGGGTGCGCGTGCTCAAAGGCGTTGGCATCACCGTGGTATCGCTTGTGCTGCTGCTGGTGGTCGGCGGGCTGCTGCTGTACAACTTCGGTGGCCCGTCGGGCTCGGCGATTCCGGGTGTGCTCGAGGCGTATGACGAGGCGGTCGCGGCCGGACAGGCGGCGCCGATCCAGAAGCGGTTCGTCATCCCGATCCCGGGGTGCCAGTGCCACAGCAAGGACCCGACGCTCTCCGCCCAACATCAGCGGCGTCACATGAACGAATGCGGGAAGTGCCACAACACGCGGCCGGCTCACATGGAGCCCGGCATCCTCTAGGCGATACGCGCCATCCCCCCGGCGCAGTGCACGCGGCCCGGCTACCGGAAACGGTGGCTGGGCCGCTGTGCGTTCTCAGCGGGTGCGAATGGTGAAGCTGTCTTCGGGAATCGCGTTCACCGAGACGTCCATGCCGTAGAGCCTGCCTCGCAGTGCCGCCTCGAGCGCGGTGGTCCTCGGCAGCTCTCCGCGGCCGGCGATGACGATCTTCACCTCACCGTCCGCCTGCACCGAGTCGACGGTGTAACCGCTGCCCTCCACCCAGCGCTCCGCAGCGTCGTGCGCGCGTGTCGCGGCGAGGTTGGCGGTGGTGACTCGGTAGCTTTGCGCGGCGAGCGGCACGGCGATGACGAGCGCAAGTGCCACCACGATGGAGATCGCCACTCGGCGCGCCCTGGGCGACTCGTCCCCGAGCACGGCGGCCGGGAATCCCATGAGTCCGAACATGAGCGCGCCGGTCAGCAGGATCGCGAGGTAGTTCGTCACGAACAGCAGCATGCTGCCGGCGGCGAGGTCAGGCCGACCGGCGCCGAGCAGGATGCCGACGTTGGCGAGCGGCGGCACGAGCGAGATCGCGATCGCGACTCCCGGCAGCGTATCCGAGACGTCGCGTCGCCCGGTGCCGAACGCGCCTGCGAGGCCGGTGGCGAGTGCGGCACACAGGTCGACGAGGCGCGGCGCGGTGCGTGCCATGATCTGAGCATTGCCCCCGACGTTGAGGTTCCACCACGGCATGGACAGCAGGTAGCCGACGGCGATGGTCGTCGCGATGCCCGAGACACCCACCACAAGCGAGCTCACCACCGCCTTGCGATCACCGATGCTGATCCCGAACGCGAGTCCCATGATCGGCAGCATGAGCGGCGCGACGATCATCGCTCCGATGACGGTTGCCACCGAGTCGGCGAGTAGTCCGAAGGTCGCGATCGCCGAGGCGAGGATGAGCAGCGCCGTGAAGCGCTCCACGCGACCGCGGAGGTTGGGCTCCTCGAACATGAGGACGGCCCGTACGCGCGCGATCTCCTCGGCATCGACGGGGCCACCGTGGAGTACCTCACTCAATCTCGACATGCGCCTCTCCCATTCAGCGCGCGTGGCGCGTGGCTGATGGGAGATTCTTACCCGCGCGCGAGCCGTAGGCGTGCGCGGGCAGGGGCTACTCCACCGGTTCCGGATTGTGGACCGTCGCGAGGAAGAGCACGGCGCCGGTGTCGTTGTCGACGATGGCCATGAGGTAGGGGCGGTCGACGATCATCTGGAACGGCTCGGTCTGCGGGCCCATCGCGGCGCCAGCGGCTACTCCCACTTCGGTCACGGCTGCGGCTTCGGTTCCTTCCTCGTCGACGCGCAGGTAGGTCTTGTGCCTGACGGTGTCGATCCGCTGCGGCTCGACGTCGCTCAGCCGCGAGAGGTCCGACGACTCTGAGTCGAAGACGCTCGTCATCGAAAGTGCCTGGAGGCGCTCAACCAGCGAATCGCCCCACCGCGCCTCAAGCTTGGGCAGGTGGATGCTGCCCTCCGTGGCCTGCGTCGACTTCAGCTCGCTCCACAGCTGCCCGAACGACTCGCCGTCGAGCGTCGGAATCCCCGGATTCGCCGAGGAGAGCGGGCTTTGCTCGATGACGACCATCGACGTGGAACCGCCCGCGTACGGCAGCTCGATCGCCTCGTACTTGGCGTTCATCACATGGCGCCACGCGGCGAACTGGCGCATCATCGGCACGCCGATGGTCGCGCCATCCGCGAGGTAGAACGGCTCCTCGCCCGTGGCCCGCGCTTCGAATGGCAATGCCCACTTCCCGTCAAAGTACGTCGCGTTCACGATCTCGAGCACGCTCTGCTCGCTGGGATCGTCCGGCACGATGCGATCGATCTTGCCGTGCGTCTGCTCCGAGACCCACCGGTTGATCGCCCGGGGCGCCGCACGGTCCTGCAGGTCGAGCGAGCGCACCTCCGACCCGAAGAACCGCCGGTTCGCCGAGACGAACGGCTCCTTGACCGGGAATCCCTCATCGATCCACAGCGAGTTGGCGACCGACATCGTGGCGCCCGTGCTCGCGTTGAGCCGCGTGAGCAGGTTCGCGTACGCGGCGTTGGCGTCGTGTTCGGGGAACGCGTCGAGGCGCAGCGTCTTCCGCATCTCGTCGAGCGTCTCGCCGCTGGCGCCGTTCGCGGCCATCGAAAGCGCAGCATGCACTGAGAGTGGCGAGATCACGGTCGCGCGGGCGTTTGGGTCTCCGGACGTGCCGCGCGCAACCGGGTCGCCGCTCGCCTCGATGGCGCGAAGCAGATCGAACCCGAACGCGTTGATCGCCTCCGCGAGCCGCGGGTCGACAGCCGCGCTGGCCGAGCCCTCGGTCGGCGCCGCCGAAGCCGCAAGCACACCACCCGCCGAGACCGCCGCGTCCTTCGTACAGCCCGCGGTCATCGCGACCAGTGCGACCGCTGTCAGGACGAGTGCCGCTCGCTTCATGTCGACGCCCCCTCGAATCCTCGCCGCGCTCGTGCGCAGCTGTCCCGCGTCCGAGTATTCGCTCCTGCCTCGCGCTCATGTGTGTAGGACGCGCGCGAGCGGTATGGGGTTCGCGTGGGCGGGCCGTTCGCGTGTCGTCCCTCTGCGCTACCATGTACGCGACGCGCAATCGCCGCCCAACCGCTCGCACACCACCGTGTCGGAGGTCTTCGATGGCCGAGATCATGCAGCACCTCTCCGCGCTCGCCGATGAGATCGGCCCGCGTCCCGCGACGACCGATGCCGAGCGCCAAGCCGCGTCCTACATCGAGTCGGTATTCGTCGCCCGTGGTCTCGAGCCCGAGCTCCAGGAGTTCGACGCGCCGCGCACCTACTCGTGGGCGTACGTGCTCTACCACCTGCTCACGATCGTCTCGGCGGTGTGTGCGGGGGCATGGCTGCTCGACGGCATGTTGCTGTGGGCCGGCTTCGCGCTCTCGGCGATCGTGGCGTTCTTCATGTGGACGGACCTCGACACGCGCTGGGGCTTGTCGCGCATCATGCCCAAGGGGCCCAGCCAAAACGTCATCGCCCGGCACGTGCCCAAGGCCCGCCGAGGCGAGCGCATGAAGAAGGTCGTCATCGTCGCGCACTACGACACGGCGCGCTCGTCGCTCGCGTTCTCACCGGGCATGGTCAGGCAGTTCCCGATCACGTTCGCGCTCATGAAGTGGTGCACGTTCCTTGTGCCGGTGCTGCTGCTGTTCGTCGCGCTGCCCATCCCGGTGCCCGGCGACATCGACACCTACGTCTGGTACGCGTCGCTCGTGTTCGCGGGCTACCTGCTCATCCCGCTGCTCATCAACGCCCACCGCGAACTGGCGATGCCGTACGTCGATGGCGCCGGCGACAACGCGTCGGGCGTGGCGGCGATGCTCGGCGTGTTCCACAACCTCGTGCCCGAGCCGGACTCGTCGCGCTTCGTGACCTCGCAGTTCCCGGCTGCGACAGCACCCGTGCGCCGCAGCCCCGAGGCTGCCCTCGATGCAGGCGTGGTGCCGGAGGGCTCGCTGCTCAGCTACTCGCCGGCGGGCGGGCGCGACACGTCCACGGAGCTGCCCGACGACTTCACGTGGGCCGAGCCGGACGGCGAGCCCCCGGCGCGTCCCTCGCGCGGCCAGGCGCGGCTGCCGGAGTTCGAGACGATCGAGTTCTCCGCGGTCGGAGGCGAGCTGCCGCCGCGTGAGAGCGCCCCCCGCGCCAGTGCCCCGCGCCCGAGCGTGCCTGCGCCCGCGCCCTCGCGCACGCCCGAGCCGCGCTCTACGCGCGCGCTCGATAGCGACTGGGCCGACGACGCTGCGGACGGCTTCGGTGGCGGCGGTGTCCGCGCCGCGTCAGAGCGCCCGCGGCGCTCCTACGCCGATGAGATCGCCTCGCGCGAGCGCGAGTACGAGCCGCGCGACGAGGACGAGATCGTGCTCGGGGCCGCTGAGGCGCCTCGGACGATGGACCCGACGCCGGAGGAGCCGCCCAAGCGCGGGTTCCTCGGCGGGCTGAAGCTGGGTCGCAAGAAGAAGGAAGAGTCGCACGACGTGAAGGGTTGGCTCGGCGTCGACGACGAGTTCGACGCGCGGGCGGTGGGCAAGGACCTCGGCAGCTGGGACCGGTTCAACACCAACGAATCGGACGACGACGAAGACGACGGCTTCGGCTGGAAGGGCGGTTGGGCCGGCGACGATCCCATCGAGGACGACGACTTCGCTGCCAACGAGGCCTCGCGGATCCGCCGTCGGGTGACCGAGATGGTCGACCGCGATCTGGTGGAGAAGGAGGTCTGGTTCGTCGCGACCGGCGCCGAGGAGGTCGGCACCATCGGTATGCAGGCGTTCCTCGCCGAATACGGTGACGACATCCGAGACGCGCTCATCATCAACCTCGACAACGTAGGCGCTGGTCAGCTCTCATGGGTCACCGCCGAGGGCATGGCGCGCCAGTACCGCTCGAACGCGCGTCTCGCCGGACTCGCCAAGCGTGTTTCGCGCGAGCACGAGATCCTCGTGAAGCCGCGCGTCTACAAGGGGCTCTCGACCGATGCGACGCCGGCGCTTGCGCGCGGCTTCAAGGCGATGACCATCATGGCATTCGACTCGGCCGGGCTGCCGGTGAACTGGCACTGGAAGACCGACACGAGTTCCGAGATCGAGCCCGAGGTCGTGGAGCGGGCCGCCGAGCTGGTCACGCACATGATCCGGGAGGCGTGAACGGGGCGCGAGAGAACGGCAGACGGGCCCTAGTCCTCGTGGTGTGGCGCCGAGACGGCGTCATCCCGCGCGTCCGTCTCCCACGCCTCGCCTTCGCTCGCACCCGAGTCCCCGTCCCACGCGAACGCGTGCTCCTCGGCAGGCGCGGGACGGTGCCAGGCGAGCCGCTTGGCGTAGAACGCCATCGCGGTGCCCACGAGCGACAGCAGGCTCGCGGCGGTGAAGACCGGCATCGTCCATTGTGACGCCTGGAGCGCCACCACCACGATGCCGAACAGGATGAACCCCAGGTGCAGCAGGCCGCTGCCGGTCTTGGTGAGCCGACCCTCGGTGAGGTAGCTCGGGCCGCGTACGCCCGCGATCGTGAGCGCCACGACCGCGACCTGGATGACCGCCGCGAGTGCGAGGTAGATCGCGAGCCCCGTCGAGAGTGAGCCGGTCACCGCCCACGCCGCGATGCCCACCGCCACCATGGCGGCCGACACGGCCAGCAGCACCCGCCGAGAGAACAACCGCTTGGGCACGCACAGCCCCATGACCAGCACCAGCACCAGCACGAGCGGCGCCGCGATCGCGTTCATCATCCCCACGTACGCCGAGTAGCCCGGCCCCTGCTCCCATCCCGGGATCGAGCGCTCGGCCCACCACACGTACCCCGTGCCGATGAACGACTGCACGCCGAGCGCCGCGAGCACGGCCACGGTGATGACGGTCAGCCAGAAGTCCCAGACCCGCTGGCGGATGTCCTCGATGCTCGGCATCAGGCACCACCTCCCGCGAGCAGGGCGAGAATGCGCGTGAGCGCGAACGAGCCCTCGTGGGCGGCGGCCTGCGCGAGCGCGACGTTCGTCTCGGCGGATGCGTAGCTGTGCGCGCCGGGGACCACGTAGGTCGCGAGGTAGGTGAGCACGAGGATGATGAACGACAGCACCGCGAGCGCGGCGACCGCCTTCCACATCCCGCGCGTGCGCAGGTACAGGCGAGCGTGCAGGTAGGCGGTGTAAAGCACCCACATCATGATGGACATGTTGACCTTGCCCGACCACCACCACGACTCGCCGGTCCACGCCATGAGTGCCCACGGGAACCCGAGCAGCATCCCCGCGGTCAGCGTCAGGTAGCCCATGCGTGCCCAGTGGTACGCGACCGTCTCGTACGCCGAGTGGCGATGGGCGATCATCAGAAGCGTCGCCACGAACGAGATCACGAACGCCCCGTAGCTGAAGAACAGCAGTGGCGGGTGCACCCACATGAACCACGCGTTGTAGTAGAACTGCCGAGCCGACTCCATGCCCTGGAATGCGCCGGCAGCAGCCTGTCCGCCCACGGCCATACCCTGTAGGTAGCCCGTGTACTGGCCGATGAGCCCGGGCAGCGGGTCGGTGAACGGCCGCCCGAGTAGCGCGCCACCTATCGCGAGCACGCCGGTGATCGTGAGCACGCCCGGCAGCAGCTCGTCGCGCTTCTGGCGCATGAGCAGGCCCATCACGCCCACGATGAGCGCCCAGACGTAGAGCTTCTCGGACTCGATCCACAGCGGTGCGGCGACGCGGCCGGTGATGATGCCGGTCGCGGGGTCGACCACGAGCATGAGCCGGTAGAGCTGCATGTGCAGCCAGCCGAGCAGCATCTCGCCTGCGATCAGGAACCCCACGAGCGCGCCGAGCACCCAGCCACGGTAGGGCTTCGCGGCCGGCAGGAACGCAGCAAGCACCGCGACGGCGCCCATGGCGGCGATGGCGCCCTCGGCCGCCGAGCCGATCGGGCCCACGCCCTCGAGCAGCCGCATGATGTTCTCGTATGTCGCAAGCGCGTTCACGTGGATGAGTATACGGGGTCGCGCCCGTGCCGGGCCGCGCGCAGGGCGTCGGCCGTGCTGTTGTACCGGCGCGTACGATTTGCGGGCACATCTCGCGCGCAGGTACACTTCGGGGCGAACGCGCGCCCCAGATCGGGCGCGCGTGTCATCCCTGGGGACCCACGGAGGGCCGCTTGACTCCGAGCCGGCTAAGAAAGCGAATCACGCGCGCGCTCATGGTCTCGTGGCGCGAGCAACCGACGCGCTATGACATCGAGGCCGTGCAAGAGAACACGCGTCGCGTGGGCCTCGTCATCCGCATCCGCTGGGCGCTGCTCATCGTGCTCGTGGTGTACTCGGTGCTCGCCGGACTCGCGTACACCGCGTCGCTCTCGATCCCGGAGCTCGCCTCGCGCATGCTCATCCCCGCGCTGGCGCTCGCGTTCGTCGTCGTCTACAACACCTTCTACCAGATCAACTACCGGCGCTTCGGCAACATCGCCGTATGGAACAACCTGCAGCTCATGCTCGACGCGCTCGTCGTGACGGTGCTCGTGTATTACTCGGGTGGCGTGAGTTCGTGGTTCTGGTCGATGTACTCGCTGTTCATTCTGGAGGCCGCCTTCATCCTCCAGACCCGCCGAGCCGCCTGGCTCCTCGCCATCAGCTGCATGATCCTGCTTGGCTTGATCGAGTTCCTCGAGCTGTTCAACCTGATGCCGCACGTGGTCATCCCGTTCGCAGCCGCAGACGCCTACAGCGATCCGGTGTATGTGCTCGTGCGCTACATGTGGCAGGTGGCGGTCCTCGCCGGCACCGCGGCCGTCTCGACCCAGCTCGTGGGCGAGCAGCGCGCCGAGGAGGCCCAGCGCCACGCCCTTGCCGTGCTCGACTCGGCGACGGGGCTGTACTCGCGCGGCTACTTCTTGCGTGCGCTCACCACGGAGACCCGCCGAGCCCAGCGCGACCGGCGCCCTCTGCACGTGCTGCTGCTCGACATCGACCGCTTCGGCGAGTTCAACCGCCGTTTCGGCATCGAGACCGGCGATGCGCTCCTGCGCGCCGTCGCCCGCACGATCACCTCGTGCGTGAACGAGACCGGTGATGCGAGCGTGAGCTCCAATCTCGTCGCACGCTTCGGGGGCGAGGAGTTCGTGGTGATGCTCGCCGAGGACGACACCCTCGACAATCCGCCGCAGCAGTCCGACGCGCTGCGTCTCGCCGAGCAACTCCGCCGGGCCATCTGCGAAACGACCATCGACGAGGCGGGCGTGACGGTGTCGATCGGCCTGGCATCGCTCCCGGCTGACGGCGTCAGCGCCGACGAGCTGCTCGACGCCGCCGACGCCGCGCTCTCGCGCGCGGTTGAAGAGGGCGGCGACCGGGTCGCGCTGGCCGCGGCGGTCGCCGGGCGCGCGACCGAGTCGGAGGCTCACGACGACCTCTCCGACGACGACTACACCGACGGGTTCGACGCGTCGGACCTGCGCCCGCTGGACATCTGACATGCGCCGCGTCTCGACGTGGCTTGCGGGCATCGCCCTGGCGGTCTTCCTGCTGGGCATCGCTATCGTGCCGCTCACCATCCCGGCGTTCACGCGCCTCGCTGCCGGCCGCTTCGCGCTCGCACAGGAAGCCGGCCTGCCGATGTCGCGCATGCTCGACGTCGCCGAGCAGGTCCGTCTGTTCGTCGTGCACGCCGATGCGCCGGACCTGCCCGCCACCGTCGATGGGCGCCCCGGCTTCGACGAGTCGGCCGCCTCGCACCTCGTCGACGTGCGCAACGTGCTTGTGGCGGCGCGCATCGCAACCGGCGTGCTCGCGCTGGGACTCGCGATCGGGCTGGGGCTCGAGGTGGCGCGCAAGAGGACAGACCGCATCGCCGACGCGCTGATGGCCGGCGCGATCTGCAGTGTCGTGCTGGTCGTGCTGTGTGCGGTCGCGGCGTTCTCTGACTTCGAGGCGTTCTTCTCGGCGTTCCACGGGTTGTTCTTCTCGGCGGGGACGTGGACGTTTCCATATGACTCGCTGCTGATACAGACGTTCCCCGAGCCGTTCTGGGTGACCGCCGGGGCGGTCTGGGGCGGGCTCGTGCTCGCGGGTGCAGGGGTGCTCGCGGCAGGCTCGTGGGCGCTTCGGCGCGGTGGCAGGCACGCGCACGGGCAGTGACGCCGTTCACCGACCACGTCCGCTGCTTCGCGTCAAGGCGTGACAAAGGGACGCGGTTCGGTAATGCTTGCATGCGGGAGGCACGCACGAGGGGCCTTCGAGCACGAACTCTTGCAGAGCGCTACGGTCCCACCTGCCCGGGTGTGAGTCCGTTGCAATGACGTTTCGACAAGGAGGTGACTGCGCGAATGGCAGCTAAGGAAGGTTACTGCGTCAAGTGCAAGGCCAAGAAGGAGATCAAGGATCCCCAGGACATCACCATGAAGAATGGTCGTCCGGCGACTCAGGGCACTTGCCCCGATTGCGGCACGAAGATCTTCAAGATCGGCAAGTCCTAGGGACTGGCTAGCTTCTGTTCGAAACGCCGTCGAGGTTCGCCCCGGCGGCGTTTCGCGTTTGCGGGGGCTCGGCGCGCTGGTTTACACTCGCGCTTGCGCGCGGCTGTAGTTCAATGGTAGAGCGTCAGCTTCCCAAGCTGAAAGTTGCGGGTTCGAGTCCCGTCAGCCGCTCCAGGATCACTCGCGACCGCCTTTGTGGCGGTCGCTTTTCATTGCACAGGGAATCGCATCGCGTCGGGACTTGAACCTGTCAGACACGCGGCGTAGTATCGAACATGCGTTCGACTCCCGCCCCTCGTACCCGCCCTTGCCGAGAAGGCAGGGTGTTTCGCATGCAAGGTTCGAGGATGCGCGTGCGCGCGTGCGCGAGAGCGGTGGGCGTGCCGGATCGGCGCCGGCTGGCAGTCGCCGCGGTGATGCTGACGCTGGTCGTCGCGGGCGTGGTGCTACGGCCCGGTGTGGCGCGCGCGGGCTGGCCGCTCGAGGCCCCCGCCGGCGTCGCACTGGGATTCGGCGCGGTCTACTCGGCGGGCGACGGAAGCGCACAACATCGGGGCGTGGACCTGACGGCCGGTGCCGGGGACCGTGTCGTCGCGCCGGTTGCGGGGCGCGTGAGCTTCGTGGGCAGCGTACCGGGCGTCGGCGGTGCCGGCGGGCGGGTCACGGCGGTCACCATCGAGACGGGGTTCGGGAAGGTCACGCTCATGCCGCTCGAGCGCGCATCGGTCTCGCGCGGTGAGCAGGTGGGCGAGGGCGCGGGCATCGGAGCACTCGCAGGTTCGGGGGACGGCTCGAGTGCAGCGGCGCACTTGCATGTGGGCGTGCGTGTGGGCGACCTCTACGTCGACCCGCTCGGCTTCATCGCACCGCCCGCCGCGCCCGCGCAGGGGGGCGGATCGGGCGACGGGGTGACGGTCGGCTCGGGTGCGGAAGCCGCCGACTCGGTCGCTGGCGTGGGCGCGGGAATGGCAGCGGGCGTGACGCTCGCACCGAGCGGCGATGTCGCGGGCTTGGGGGCCGGCCAGCCGGCAGCGGTGCCGGGCGAGATCTCGCCGGGCGTCAGTGTCGCGGTTCGCGGGAAGGCGGCCGCAGGTGCGCAGCAGCAGGCGGCGACGACGCGCGGAGCACGGGCGCCACAGGGTCGCGCCGGGACGGCGCAGGTGCAGGCGACCGTGCTGACGGCCGACGGCGTGGTGGTCGCCGCGAGCGCGGCTGCGCCCGCGGCCAAGTCAGCACCGGCCGCGTGGCTCGCGCAGACGGTTGCCCGGGCGCGAGGAGCGGCGCGCAGAACGCTGCAGCTCGCGGGGCTCGTTCTGCTCGGCGTCATGGCGGCGCTCGGTGCGCTCTGGCCTCTGTGGCGGGCTGGTCGGAAAGATGCGGGAAAGGTCCGTGTCAGGGCCGCGGGAGAGGATGTTGCCGCAGCGCCGAGCCGGTGATACACTCCACAGGCTCATTTCCTGCCCCGGACCGCTGCCTTCACAGTTCCGGGGCCGTATTAGCCCAGGGGAGGTGACTCAATGAAGGCTTACGAACTTTTGCTCATGCTCAACCCCTCTCTCGAAGAGGAGGCCCGCGCGGCTGTTCTGGATAAGGTCCAGGGCATCATCACCGCTGACGGGGGCGTTGTGGATACCGTCGATGGCTGGGGCAAGCGCAAGCTTGCGTTCGAAATCGGCAAGGTGACCGAGGGCGACTACGTCCTGGTCGACTTCCACACTGCGCCGGCTGCTATCGCCGAGCTCGATCGCGTGCTGCGCATCACCGATCCCGTGGTCCGCTTCATGATCGTGCATCGCGAAGACCGCGAGTAGTCCTCGCGCGCAGCTGTTCCCTGCGGACTCGGATGGGTGAACCCCATGCCGAAACCGTGAATCCAGAAGGTGGTTTTGAAGATGAGCATCAACCGCGTGTGTATCACCGGCAACCTGACCCGTGATCCCGAGCTGCGTTCGACAGCCGGCGGCATGGCGATCCTCAAGATGGGAATCGCCGTCAACGACCGTCGGAAGAACTCGCAGTCGGGCGAGTGGGAGGACGTGCCCAACTTCTTCGACGTCGTGGTCTTCGGTGCGCGCGGCGAGTCGCTGTCGCGCTTCCTCAACAAGGGCTCGAAGGTCGCCGTCGAAGGCAAGCTCCGCTGGAGCCAGTGGGAGACCCCCGATGGCGACAAGCGCTCCAAGGTCGAGATCGTGGCCGACGACATCGAGTTCATGAGCTCGCGTGGCGAAGGCGGCGGTGGCGGCGGCTACAGCGCTCCGGCCCCGTCGGCAGCTCCTGCCGATCCGGTGATCGACGACGATATCCCGTTCTAGGCGAACCACCTACGCGCGCCTGACCCTCGGGCGCGCACCGATATTCGACAACCGCGAGAGAGAATCGCGGAAGGAGGTCAGAAGACATGTCCGATTTCGCCCGCAAGCCGCGGCGCAAGTACTGCCAGTTCTGCAAGGACCACGTCGAGTACATCGACTACAAGGACGTGCAGCTCCTGCGCAAGTTCATGACCGATCGTGGCAAGATCAAGCCCCGTCGCGTCTCCGGCAACTGCGCCCAGCACCAGCACCGGCTTTCCATCGCCATCAAGCGTGCCCGCGAGATGGCGCTCGTACCCTACACCGTTCCGGTCATCAGTGGCCGTATCGACCGCAGGGGCGGCAGGTAGTCTACACATGGACGCACGCATCTCGCGCATAGCCGATCCGATCCTGCTCACCGTAGGCATCGTGCTCGGCAGCGTGCTGGCCCCGCTCCTGCCGGTGATCGGCCTGCCCATCGCGGCGGCCGGCATCGCAGGTCTGGCCTACCGCGGGCAAGTCACGCTCGCCGCCCTCGCGGCGGCGGCGGGAGTCGCGGTGGTCGGGGTGCTGAGTGCGTCCAGTGTGGTGTTCGTCGCTCCGGAGCTTGCGGCCGTGGTACTCGCGGTCGTTCTGCTGCCGAGGCGTTCGTTCCAAGTGGTGGGCGCGATGCTCGTCGGCGTGATCGCACTCGCGAACATGCTCGCCGATGCCTTGCTCGCCCGCTCGAAGGGCACCACGCTTGCGGCGTCCATCGCGCAAGACTCGCAGACCGCCATCGCCGAGATGACGAAGGCACTAGGCGCATCGGCCTCCTCTGAGACGCTCAACGCGTTCAACGAGGCCGGACGCCTGATCGCGTCTGCATGGCCGTCGACGTATTTCCAGGCAGCCCTGCTCATCGGGGTCCTGGTCATCGCCGCGGTCGCTTGGGCGGCCCGCAGGGTCGACCGGCCCCTCGGGGTCCCGGGCCTCTCGGCCCTGGATCTGTCCCCACACATACTGTGGGTGTTCGTGGCCGGCGTGCTGCTCGCCGCCGCCTCATACGCATCGTTTGCCGGGTCTGACGCGCTCGGCATCGTGGGACTGAATCTCGTACTGTGCGCTCGAACGCTGTTCTTCCTCCAGGGGATCAGCGTTGCAGCGGGGGTGCTTGACCGGGCCGGCGTCGGCCTCGGCGGGCGCATCCTCGCACTGGCTGTGCTCGCCGCGCTCGACGCGTTCACGATCATGATCAGTCTCACTGGTTTGCTGGACTTCTGGGTCAACTTCCGGCGCCTTCCGCGGGAAGGCACCGCGCCGCCAGCAGCCGAGCCGGACGGCCGGCGCTGGTAGGCTGGACGACTGCCGTTCGGACAGCACCGCTGTCCGGCGACACGAAGGAGTAACAATGAAGGTCATCCTGTTGCAGGAACTGAAGGGTCGGGGAGGCGAGGGCGACGTCGTCGATGTCGCTCGTGGCTTCGCGGTCAACTACCTGTTGCCCCGCAAGATCGCCATCGAGGCGACCAAGGGCAACCTGAAGCAGCTCGAGCTCCGCGCGCACAACATCAAGACGCGTGAGGACGCTCGTCTGGCCGACGCCGAGGCGCTCGCCGCCAAGCTCGACGGCAAGGTCATCACCATCGAGGCCAAGGTCGGCGAAGAGGGCCGCCTGTTCGGCTCGATCACGCACGCCCACATCGAGGCCGCGCTGCTCGAGCAGCTCGGCGTCGAGGTCGACCGCCGCAAGATCGAGACGCACGGCACCATCAAGGAGGCCGGCGCCCGCAAGATCGAGGTATCGATCTACCGCGAGGTCAAGGCCGAGCTGACGGTCAACGTCGTCGCCGAGGGCGCCGCCGCTGCGCCGGCCGTCCCCGAGACCGTCGTCGTTGAGGTCGAGGGCGTGGACGCCGAGGGCGAGGCATTCGTCGAGGTCGTCGAGGAGACCGCCGAGCAGGCCGATGCCGATGTGGCGCTCGAAGAGGCCGCTGACGCCGAGGTCGAGGAAGTCACCGAGGTCGACGAAGTCGCCGAGGAGACCGCCGAGTAGCGCACCCGCGCCGCTCGCATAGGCACGCCACGACGATGCCGTCCCCGGAAGGGGGCGGCATCGTCGCGCTACTCTCAGGCCGTACGTGCGGGCGGAATCCGTGTTTGGCTGCGGGAATACTCTCTGCGGCACAGCACCCGGATCGGGAGGGGCATCGGGTATGCCACCCGCCGGCTCCGACACGGATCACCGCGTCTCCGAACCCGAAGCGGGTCCGGAGCGCCGCAACGGATTCGCCGACTTCGCGATCGCCGGGTCGATTCTCGCCATTGCGATAGCGCTCACCTACGGCCGCCTGCATCTCGCTGGTGTCACGAATGTGTGGGAAGACGACGGACTCAACCAGCATCTGCCAGCGCTCGTCTACTACGTCGACTGGCTGCGCGGGCTGCTCGCACGAGCGGATACCGTCCTGCCGACGTGGTCGTGGGAGCTGGGGCTTGGTGCCGACATCGTCAGCACGCTCTCGTTCTATGCGCTCGGGGACCCCTTCGCGCTGATCGCTCTCGCGTTCCCGCCCGATGCGATGGAGTCTGCGTTCGAGGTGATGATGCTTGCGCGTGTGGCGCTGGCGGGGCTGCTCGCCTGGGTGTTCTTTCGAGTCATTGACGCGCGTCGGCTGCCTTCAGCGATCGGGGCGCTCGTGTACTGCCTCGGCGCGTTCAGTCTGCTCGCCGGGCTACGTCACCCGTTCTTCCTGAACGGTCTTGTGCTGCTTCCGGCGATCCTGATCGGAATCGAGCGGGCACTGAAGCGACGGCAGTACGCCTGGCTCGTGGCCAGCGTCGCCCTTGGAGCGCTCGGGAGCCTGTATTTCTTGTATGCTGCGACGATCATCGCCGCCGTGTACGGCTGCGCCCGCTACGTGGAGATCACACCCCGAGGCGGTCGGCGCGCCGCGATCCTGCCGACGCTCGGACGGATGGCCCTGTTCTATGCGCTCGGCGTGGCCCTTGCGGCTCCCGTGCTCTTGCCTACGGCCCACGGCTTTCTCGGCAGTTGGCGCTCTGCTGGGCACAGCGTGGTGCCGACCCTGTACCGCCTCGCCGAGTACGGATCGTTCGTCGTCGCACTCGCGGCTCCGGTTTCCGCGAGGTATGCCACCTATCTGGGCTTTGGGATCATCGGGCTTATGGCGCTGCCGGTGGTCTTCAGCAGACGATCGAGCGACTTCGCGCTCAAGGTGATGCTCGCGTTCATTCCGCTGTGCATCGCCATCCCCGCGCTTGGGTCCGCATTCAACGGTTTCACCTTCCCGAGCAACCGCTTCGCGTTCGCCTGGGGGCTGTTCCTCGGTCTTGCCACCGCGCGGATGCTGTCTCGACAGCGGGAGTTGAGTCGCGGGGAACTGATCGCGGCGGGGCTAACGTATCTCGGCTGGCTGGGGGCTTCTGCGCTCGCCTCGCTCGTCGGGGGCTGGCCGCCGCCATCTGCGTTGGTCGCCCCGGCGCTCTCGGGCGGGCTGACGTTGTTGATACTCCTGGTCGATGCGCGAGTCGCCGCGGTACGAGACCGACCGCCGGTGGGATTCGCACGATGGCGTGCTCCGGTTGCCCAGTGGGCGCTGCTCGCTCTCCTCCTGCTCAATCTCGCGGGCAACGCCGCGTACGTCTACCGCGAGTCGCCTCCGGGCGTCTTGGCCGAGTACCTGCCTCGAGGCAGCGCGCTTGAGCGATTCCGCGAGGGCGGTGGCGAGATCGCGGCGGCCCTTGCGGCAGACGATTCCGGCCACCGTGTCGAGAACCTCAGCCGAGAGAGCTACGGCGATGCCCTCGTCAACGGCTACCCCGGAACCGCCTTCTACTTCTCGGTGCTGGACGGGCGGCTCACGCAGTACTTACTCGAGAACGGAGTACGGTCACACGGCTTCTCATTCCGGTACTCAGGCTTCGACGACCGAGCGGCGCTCACAACCCTGGCCGGCGTGAAGTGGCACCTGACCGACCCGGATCGGAGAAGCTTCGTGCCATTCGGTTTCGATGCAGTCGAAGAGAGCCGGGGAGTCTCTCTCCACCGGAATCAGTTCGCGCTTCCCATCGGGTTCGTCTACGAGACCGCGATGAATCGCACGGACTACGAGCGGCTGGCACCACTGGAGAAGGAGCAGGCGCTCCTGCAAAGCGTGGTGCTTGAGAGCTCGGACGCCACGTCAGTCGAAAGGCGTGCCCCGGCGACCACGGTGATCGAGGTCCCCTTCTCGGTCGGGTCCACCGAGGGCGCGGTAGTACGTCTTCAACCGGGCCGGATCGAGAGCCACGCGGCGACCTCGAGCGTGACGCTCGAGGTGGACCCGGTGCCGGGCGCCGAGCTCTACCTGTCGATGGAGGGATACGATCACGTCGTGCCCGGTCCGTTCGTCGCCGAGCGCGCGGCCACCGTATGGTACTCGGCCGGGGGCGGGCGCAAGCCCTACCGATGGTTCACGCGCACATCTCCCTACTACTGGGGGCTGGAGTCCCAGCTGGTCAACCTCGGGTATCAGGCCGACGGCGCACCTCGGGTACGCCTCGATCTCACGGGGGCAGGAACCGTGAGCTTCGACCGGCTTCGGCTGCTTGCCGTTCCGATGGACCGATACGCCGAGTGGGTTCGTCGGCTTCAGGCAGGCGGGATGCGCGACATAGAGCGTGGGCCCAATCGCATCACCGGTACCGCGACTGCCACACGGGATGGAATCCTCTTCCTGAGCGTGCCCTACAGCGAAGGATGGTCCGCGCGTGTCGACGGCAGGCCGGTTCGACCTCTGCGCGTCAACACGGCGTTCACAGGGATTCCGCTCGCTCCGGGCACACATTCGGTGAGCCTGACGTACGAGACGCCGTGGCTTCGTGAGGGACTCGCCCTGTCGTTCGTGGCCGTTGCGGTACTCGCGGCGCTCTGGGTCAGGCGGTTCGCACGGAGGCGTGCTCGCCAGACCGGCACCGTCTGAGAAAGACCTCGCAAATCTGTGGATTCGGTGGACAGCCGGCGATGCCGCAGGTGAGCACGGGCATCTGCCTGTGGATACCGCTGAGGCCCCCGACCAGCATGTCAGAGCATCCGTCTAGAATCGGCTCCGCGAGCGGAACCGATTCCGTCGGAGTCGGGGTGGCGCGCGCACTCAGGAGGAAATGAGATGGCCGACGTTCTGGACCGCGACCTCGCAGCCCGCACCACCGGCGGGTTCGATCGCGTCCCCCCGCACAACCTCGAGGCCGAGCAGGCGACCCTCGGTGCGATGTTCCTGTCGCTCGATGCGGTCGAGGGTGCGCTCACGCTGCTCCAGCCTGAGGACTTCTATCGTCCTGCGCACGGCCGGATCTTCTCGGCGATGGCGGACCTGCACAGCAAGTCGATTCCGGTCGACCATCTCTCGGTGGCCGATCGGCTCGAGTCGACGGGCGAGCTCGAGGCCGCCGGCGGCAAGCCGTATCTGCTCGACGTCACGGGCGTCGTCCCGACGACCGCCAACTGGGCGCGGTACGCAGACATCGTCAAGCGCATGTCCATGCTCCGGCAGCTGATCGGGGCCGGCACCGGCATCGTGGCGCTCGGCTACGACGCACCTGACGACTTGGACGAGGTTGTCGGCGAGGCCGAGAAGCTGGTCTTCGATGTCACCAACCGGCGCGTACAGAGCAACTTCAAGGACATCCGCGGTCTGCTCACCGCGTCGTTCAAGCAGCTCGAGGAGTTGGCAGAACGCAAGGAGCACATCACCGGCGTTCCTACCGGGTTCAAGAAGCTCGACAAGCTCCTCGCCGGTCTCCACCCCGGCGACCTGTGCATCCTCGCGGCGCGACCTGCGGTCGGCAAGACCGCGCTCGCGCTCAACGTTGCGGTCAACGCAGCCAAGTCGGGTGCGGCGGTCGCCGTGTTCTCGCTCGAGATGTCGGCCGAGCAGCTCGTCCAGCGCGTGCTGTGCTCGGAGGCCCGCATCAACCTGCAGGACGTCCGCACCGGCTATGTGAAGGATGCGGACTGGTACGCCATCCACAATGCGATGGGCAAGCTCGCGAACCTCGACTTCTGGGTCGATGACACGCCGTCCATCTCGATCCTCGAGGTTCGCGCCAAGGCCCGCCGACAGTTGCGGAACAAGCAGAAGGGCCTGATCATCGTCGACTACCTGCAGCTCATGCAGCCCCAAGGCCGCCGCTCGGAGAACCGCCAGACCGAGATCGCGGAGATCAGCCGAGGCCTCAAGATCCTCGGCAAGGAGCTGGGGGTCCCGGTGCTCGCGCTTTCGCAGCTGTCGCGCGCGGTCGAGCAGCGTGCGGGCAAGCGGCCACAACTCTCGGACCTGCGTGAGTCCGGTGCGATCGAGCAGGACGCGGACGTCGTCATGTTCATCGACCGCAACACGGATCCCCGAGGCGAGGAAGAAGAGGGCAGGCCGCAGAAGGGCACCGCGGAGATCATTGTGGCCAAACACCGCAACGGCCCCACGGACACCATCCAGCTGGTGTTCAACGACCGCTACACCAAGTTCGTCGACCCGCCGAGCGGGATGGCGCCGTAGCGGCGACTGTCGGCAACGTGCAGTCGAGCGGCTCGTAGGGGTGCCGGTCGTTCAGCGCCGTTTGGGTCGCCCGTCGAGGAGCCGATCGAACTCGGCCGGGTCCCATCCAGCCATCGCGCGTTCTCCCACCCGGATCACGGGCACCCCGTACTGGCCGGTCATGCGGACCATCTCCTGGCGCCCGCGCTTGTCGGCGATGATGTCGATCTCCCGATACGGCAACCCCTTGGACTCGAGGTAGCGCTTCGCCACACGGCACCAGTGGCACGACGGGCTCGTGTACACGGTGATCCTCGGTGGGCGGCCCTGATTGCCGTCTGTCGTCATCTTTCGACCTCTCAGTCGCTTCAGAGCGCCGTCGGGGCTCCGGACTTGACACCGCAGGTATGATTACCGACGGCCCGAAAGCCTGCAACCCCGCGTCGCTCGAGTGGGCGGTGCCTGAACGAGGAGTCTCCAGAGTGTCTTCCCACGTCTACAAGGTCGTCATCGTCGGCGCCGGCCCGGCCGGCATCTTCGCCGCGCTCGAACTCGCGAAGAGCGGCGTCACTGATGTCCTCGTCGTTGAGAAGGGTCATGCGATCGCCAAGCGTCGCTGCCCGGCCCGTCGCACCGCGTGCGTGGGTTGCCGCACGTGCGACATCATGACCGGCTGGGGTGGAGCCGGAGCGTTCTCGGACGGCAAGCTCACGCTGACCACGGAGGTCGGCGGGTGGCTCGGAGACTTCGTGCCCAAGCCCGAGCTCGAGCTGCTCGTCGACTACGCCGATGAGCTGTGGCTCGAGTTCGGGGCGACCCACGAGGTGCACGGTCCCGACCCCGACACCGCAGCCGAGCTGGAACGAGAGGCGACGCTCGCCGGCATGAGACTCGTGCCGATGCGTATCCGCCACCTCGGCACCGACCGTTCGCCCGAGGTCCTCGATGCGATGCGCGTCCACCTCGAGTCGGTCGGCGTCACGGTTCGCACCGAGCTTGCTGCCGCCCGCATACTCGCCGAGAACGGCCGCGCCACCGGCGTGGAACTCGCCGACGGCACCACCGTCACCGCCGATGCGGTCATCGCCGCGCCCGGCCGCGAAGGCGCGGATTGGCTCGCCGAGCAGGCGCAAGAGCTCGGCCTGAAGCTCGTGAACAATGCGGTCGACATCGGTGTGCGCGTCGAATGTCCCGCGCCCGTCATGGAGCGCCTGACCGACGCGCTCTACGAGGCGAAGCTCGTCTACCACACGAAGGCGTTCGGCGACACGGTGCGCACGTTCTGCATGAACCCGCACGGCGAGGTCACCACTGAGAGCTACGGCGACGTCGTGACCGTCAACGGCCACAGCTACGCCGAGTCCAAGACGCCCTACACCAACTTCGCGGTGCTGGTGAGCCAGCGCTTCACCGAGCCGTTTCGCGACCCGATCACCTACGGCCGCTCGATCGCCAAGCTCGCGAATCTGCTTGGCGACGGCATCCTCGTGCAGCGTCTCGCCGACCTGAAGGCCGGTCGCCGCTCGACGCCCGACCGCATCGCGCAGTCGCTCGCCGAGCCCACGCTGGCGCACGCGACCCCCGGCGACCTTGCGGCCGTGCTGCCTTACCGCCACCTCACCGACATCGTCGAGTTCCTCGAGGCGATGGAGCCGCTCGCGCCCGGCATCAGCGGGCCGTCGACGCTGCTCTACGGCGTCGAGGTCAAGTTCTACTCGTCGCGCCTGCAGGTGGACGCCGACATGCACACCCAGATCGACGGCCTCTATGCCATCGGTGACGGTGCCGGCATCACGCGCGGCCTCATCCAGGCCAGCGCGAGCGGCGTGCTTGCCGCGCGCGCGGTTCTCGGCGGTGCGGCGGGCTGACGCGCGGACCCAGCCGCCACCTCCGGCGGCATCGCGGTAGTATGCAGGCAGCCCGCGATACCGAGGGGAGGCGTGCGTGCGCGCAGCGGTCGTGGTACCGACCTACAACGAAGCCGAGAACCTGCCGCGTCTCGCCGAGGCGCTGCTTGCGCTGACGCCCGCCCTCGAGGTCGTGGTGGTCGACGACGGCTCACCCGACGGCACAGGCTCCCTCGCCGATGCGATCGCCACACGCGAATCGCGCTTCCACGTCATCCATCGCAGCGGCGAGCGCGGCTACTCGGCGTCGAGCAAGGACGGCATCGCGTTCTGCCTCGCGCACGGCTTCGAACTCGTTGCGACGATGGACGCGGACCTGTCGCACGACCCGCAGGTGCTTCCGAAGCTCATCGCCGCCGTCGCAAAGGGCTGCGACCTCGCGATCGGTTCGCGCTACGTCGCGGGCGGTCGGCTCGAGGTCGACTGGGGCCCCGTCCGTCGCGCCGTGAGCAAGTCAGGCAGCGCCTACGCCCGCTTCATGGTTGGAACCGCCGCCCACGACTGCACGAGCGGATTCCGCTGCTACCGTGCGACGTCGCTTGCCCGCATCGCCGTCGGCGATATCAAGTCCGAGGGCTACAGCTTCCTCATCGAGTTGCTCGCGGCGCTCGAAGACGCGGGCGCGACGGTCGTCGAGATCCCGATCACCTATGTCGACCGCGAGCGCGGCGTCTCCAAGATATCCGGCAACATCGTCGGCGAGGCCCTGCTGCGCACCACCGGTCTCGGCATCGCGCGCATGACCGGAGCTCGGCGGCGGGCCGCGCTCAAGGCGCCGTGAGGCCGCAATGAGCGCACGCTGGAGCGGGCGAAGCGCCGCACCCCGCCGTATGCCGGGCGAGTTGCTGCTGACCGGTCTGGCCGCGATCGCCGCCGCGTTCGCGAGCATCCTCCACCTCTACCCCGCGGGTGCGTTTCCCAGCTACGACTCGAGCGCCTACATCTTCATCGCGGACAGCATGCTTGCGGGTCGCATCCCGTACCTGCAGTTGTGGGAGAACAAGGGGCTGCCGCTGTACGCGATCGACATGCTCGGCCGACTGCTCACGCCGGGGCGCTACACTGGCATCTGGTGGCTGGAGCTCATCTTCCTCACCCTCGCGTACTGGGGCGTGATCCGAACGCTCAGGCGCTTCGCGTCGGTCCCGGCGACCTCGCTCGCGGTCGTGATGCTCGTGCTCGGCATCGTGATGTCGGTCGTCGGCGGCAACATCACCGAGCTCTGGAACCTACCCGTGCAGGCTTGCGGACTCGCGGTCGCGTGGGCTCTCGTGGGTGGCGCTCAGAAGCGCGACCGGTGGCTGTTCGTGCTCGCGGGCGTGGCCGCAGGCTTCGCCGGGATGATGAAGGTCAGCCTGCTCGGCACGTGGGTGGCGGTGTTCGCGCTCGTCGTCGCGCTCACGGCGGCTCGCAAGCTGCGTGTGAACGAGGCGCTGCGAGTTCTCGGCCTGATGGCGGCCGGTTTCGCGGCGGTCGCCGTCGTCTCGATCGCCCCGATCGTCTTCTGGAGCGCGACGGCTGCGTGGTGGGACCAGTGGATCGTCTTCGGCGTCAACATGACCAGGCACGGCTTCGGCGGCGAGCGGCTCACCGCCCTCCAAGCCGGCCGAGAAGGCCTCGCGCGCATCGCGTTCGTGACCGCGACGCTGCTGGTCGCGCTCATCGCCGCGCCGGTGGGCTGGCTGCTCGGGGGGCGTGCGCGTGTCGACTCGAAGCGCGCGTGGATCGGCGGGTTCCTCGGCGGGTGGTTGGCAGTCGAGCTGTGGGCATCGACGGCGAACGGGCTCGCCTACACCCACTACGCGCTGCCGTGGCTCATCCCGGCCGCCGCGCTCACGGCGCTGCTGCTCGGTGGCGTGAAGACCCGCTGGCCGGCGTACGCGCTCGCGGTCGCGGGCCTGCTTGCCGGCGTATGGCTCGCGGCGCCCGAGTTCGCTGAGCGGCTCGACCTGCAGCGTGCATTCCCGCCGGTCGTGCGCCACGAGGACACTGAGCGCCGCGCGGCGCAGGACCGCATGATCCGCGAGGTGAAGCAGCGCACGAAGCCCTCCGAGACGGTGCTCGTCTGGGGCATGGACCCGGTCGTCTACGCCGAGACGGGCCGGCTGTCCGCGGGCCCGTACGGGCACCCGCTCGACGTGCTCATGGCGCCGGGGTACCAGAGCGAGGCGCGGTTCTCGGCGTTCGTGCGCGCGCTCGAGAAGAACCCGCCGAAGCTCATCATCGACTCGTCGTACCTCAGGCCGGACCGCCCGGCGATCGAGGACCTGCGCGTGATCCAGCCGACGAAGACCTCCTACGGCCTCATTCAGCCCTACATGCGCACGCTCGCCGACTTCGTCGACGCGCGCTACCGCCGGGTGGCGACGGGCTCGCCGCGTGTGGAGTACTACGAACTCGTGGGGGAGTAGGCGCCCGCCGGGCGCGCTGCGTCGCCGCCCCGCCGGGCCCGCGCGGCCCCGCCACCCCCGCGCGGGCCCGGCGGGGCGGCGACGCAG
>CAZFRE010000003.1:0-234711 GCA_964521195.1 uncultured Eubacteriales bacterium | reverse complement strand
GTGCGCACACCTTGAACGCATCGAGACCGCCGGGCCGGGCGCGAAGGCCCGGCGGCTCGTGTTCGATGACGGGCTCGAGCCCCGGATGACCGCGGGCGCTGCCGTGAAGGAGCTTCGTCTCGAACCCGGGATGACGATCTCGCGGGACTCGGTCGAGGCTTCGCTCGCCGACGTCGAACCCAATCTCGCCAGGGAGCGCGCGCTCCGGCTGCTGGGGTATCGCGAGCATTCCTCGGCCGAGCTGTACCGCAAGCTCGTCGATACCGGCTACCCCGCCTCGGTCGCGACCGCTGTGGTCAGCCGGTTCCAAGATGTGGAGCTCCTCGACGACCAGCGGTTCGCCGCTGCGTGGACTCGCTCACGGACAACGCTCGGCTACGGCGCCCGTCGGATCCGACAGGAACTCGCGCAGCGGGGGATCGACCCGGAGGTCATCACCGCGGTGCTCGAGGAATGCAGTGAGAACGAGGGTGAACTCGAGCGCGCGCGGCGTGCACTGGGCGGACGGACTGCACACGATCGTGCGTCACGCGACAAGCTCCTTCGCCGACTGGTCACACGAGGATTCTCACTGACGACCGCACTCAGCGCGCTCGATTCGAGCGGTGATGAGGTCGACTGTTCGGACTGACCGCATCCTAGGAGCACCGCCGCTCCAAGCCTCTGACCTGCGCGAATAGCACGCTGTTGAGGCCGCGCATGCGTGCGCACGCCTTGACGCTGAGCTCACTCGCACGGTAGGATTCGGCCAGGCATCAAGATCACCCGCGCGCGTCGCTCGGTAGCGAAGCCTGCGGTTTGCGTACAGCGCGACAAGAGACTCGACGAATGAACGGCCTGCGAGGCCGTATTCTGCGTATCCGGGTTTCTTCGTGGTGTATCCGATCGCGATGCCGGACGGGCGGCCGTCCGGTGTCTTCGTCTCTGAGGACTCCTCCACTCGCCGTCGCGTCCACCCTACACACGTGAACGCACGACTACCGGAAGGAGGGCGCGCATGCAGACGATCATCGCCGTCGTCGCACTCGTGATCGGCGTCGCCCTCGGCTATGCCGTCAACCGCTACCTGATCAAGGACCGTACGGCACGATCGGCTGAAGAGGCCGAACGCGTCGTCCGGGATGCGGAGAAGCAGGCCGAGACGCTCAAGAAAGAGGCCTTGATCGAGGCCAAGGACCAGATCTTCAAGATGAAGCAGGATGCGGAGGCCGACAACAAGGAGCGCCGCAAGGAGATCCAGGCCCTCGAGAACCGAATGAGCGAACGTGAGGCGTCCATCGACCGCCGCGCAGAGTCGCTCGACAAGCGTGAGCATCAGCTCTCCAGCCAGCAGGGCCAGATCGCGAAGCGCGAGAAGGACCTCGAAGAGATGATCGAGGAAGAGCGCAACCGCCTCGAGTCGCTCGCCGGCATGACCGCCGACCAGGCGCGTAACGAGCTGATCAACCGGATCCGCGATGATGTCAGCCGCGACGCCGCTCAGATCATCCGCGAGGCTGAGACTCGCGCGCGCGAAGAGGCCGACAAGAAGGCTCGTAACATCGTGGGCATCGCCATCCAGCGCGTCGCCGCGGACCACACCGCTGAGTCCACCGTCTCCGTCGTTCACATCCCCAGCGACGACATGAAGGGCCGCATCATCGGCCGAGAAGGCCGCAACATCCGCGCCTTCGAACAGATGACCGGCATCAACCTCATCATCGACGACACGCCTGAGGCGGTCATCCTCTCCAGCTTCGACCCGGTCCGCCGCGAGATCGGCCGCATCACCCTCGAGACGCTCATCGCGGACGGTCGTATCCATCCGGCACGCATCGAGGAGCTCTTCAACAAGGCTGAGCAGCTTGTCAGCCAGGCGATTCACGAGGCGGGAGAGCAGGCCGCGTTCGACAGCGGCATCCACGGGTTGCACCCCGAGATCATCCGCACCCTCGGGCGCCTCAAGTACCGCACCAGCTACGGTCAGAACGTCCTCAAGCACTCTCTTGAGGTCAGCTACCTCGCTGGCGTCATGGCCGCCGAGCTTGGCGTGGATGTCCAGCTCGCGAAGCGCGCCGGCCTGCTGCACGACCTCGGCAAGGCGATCGACCACGACATCGAGGGCCCGCACGCCCTGATCGGCGCGGACCTCGCGCGTCGTATGAACGAACCCAAGTCCATCGTTCACTGCATCGAAGCGCACCATGGCGATGTCGAGCCGGCCACCGTCGAGGCGGTCCTGGTGCAGGCGGCCGACGCGATCTCCGCCGGCCGACCCGGCGCACGCCGAGAGACGCTCGAGAGCTACATCAAGCGCCTTGAGAAACTCGAGGCCGTCGCGAACAGCCACAAGGGCGTCGAGAAGACCTACGCGATGCAGGCGGGCCGCGAGATCCGTGTCATGGTCAAGCCCGACCAGATCAGCGACGCCGATTCCGTCGTGCTCGCACGTGATATCGCCAAGCAGATCGAGGACGAGCTCGAGTATCCGGGCCAGATCCGCGTCATGGTCATTCGCGAGAGCCGCGCCGTGGACTTCGCGAAGTAAGGCCACCTGCACGCTGAGATTCGCGGGCACCTACGGGTGCTGGCTTCGGAAGGGGGCGGTGCCACAGGCACCGCCCCCTTCCTGCAGAGGCACCCTTTGGCGCCCGCGAATCTCAGCTCTCCGCCGCTCGCGATAGCGAAGTCCGCGGTGTGGCTCGGGGTCGCTTCACGGTAGACTGAACCACATGACTCCTAATGATGAGCTTCTTAACTTCGTTACCGCTGTGAGCGGTGATACCTATCTCAAAGTCGAAGAGACGCTGGGCGACGGGTACGTGCGCCTCAAGGTCTCGGAGGCCGAACGCCGGCAGGCCAAGCACGACATCCGCGGCGTTGAGGACATCGTCGTCGAGCTGCTGCGCAACTCGCGCGACGCGCACGCCCGGCGGATCTTCCTCGCGAGCGGCAGAGAGGGTGACATCCGCACTCTCACGCTGCTCGATGACGGCATCGGCGTCCCGGTTCACATGCACGAACGCATCTTCGAACCCCGTGTCACCAGTAAGCTCGAGACGATGGTCATGGACCAGTGGGGCGTACACGGGCGCGGTATGGCGCTCTTCTCGATCCGCAGCAACGCGGTCGAGGCGCGAATCGCCGAGTCGGACCTGCACAAGGGAGCGGCGCTCATCGTCGTGACCGACTCTGGGCAGCTCTCCGAGCGCGCCGACCAGTCGACGTGGCCCGTAGTCGAGACTGACGACACCGGTGTGCTCCGGGTCGCTCGAGGCCCGCACAACGTGATACGACGGATCGTCGAGTTCGCCGTCGAGCACCCGGGCATCGAGCTCTACTACGGAACCCCGACGGAGATCGTCGCCACGATGTCGGCCATCGGTAAGCGCGAGATCGACTCGTCAGACCTTCTCTTCTGCGACAACGTCGCGAAACTGCCCGTCTGGCAGCGTCCGGCTGCCGCCGCCGACGCCGGCGAACTGGTCGACATCGCCGAGTCGCTGGGTGTCGAAGTCTCCGAGCGAACCGCCCACCGCATACTCGGAGGCGAGATCGTGCCGCTCACGTCGGTTCTGGAGCTCGTCTCAGGAAGCGTGGTGAAACCGGCTGAGCCCACAAGCCCGGACATCTACCGGGACCGACGCGGACTCAAGCTGCACCACGGTGATCTGGCCCGATTCAGGCAGGACCTCGAGGCCGCGTTCGACACGATCGCGGAGCGGTACTACCTCCATCTCAAGTGCGAACCCAAGATCACGGTGGGCAGAGACGACATCCGCGTCAGATTCGAGGTCGAGAAAGAGGACTGACGCGAGCAGTCAACAGACGGTATACTTCTCGTCGCGTTCCGGTAGCCGATCGTCATTGCACCAGATGTCACGCCACACACGCAGCCATCCGCGCCCAGCGCGGTTCGTACTCCGTTTCCACCAGGGAGGAACTGTGGAAGTCCTCAAGGTCTCCAGCAAGTCCAACCCCAACTCCGTCGCCGGGGCGCTCGCGGGTATCGTGCGCGAGCAGGGCGCCGCAGAGATCCAGACCGTGGGCGCGGGGGCGCTCAACCAGGCCATCAAAGCGATCGCCATCGCTCGCGGGTTCATCGCGCCCTCGGGTATGGAGCTCACCTGTGTCCCGGCGTTCGCGGACATCGAGATCAATGGGGAAGAGCGCACCGCGATCCGCCTGCTTGTCGAGCCGCGGGATATGCACCGCTGACACCCCACGCCGCCGATGAGAGCCGACCTCCACGTCCACTCAACGGCTTCTGACGGCACCTCCACGCCGAGCGAACTCGTCGCCGCCGCGCTCGACAGCGATCTCGACGTCCTCGCGATCGCAGATCACGACTCGGTTGCGGGCCTCGCCGAGTCCGCACGGGCGGCGCTGGGCACCCGCCTGACTCTCGTACCCGCTGTCGAACTCTCGGCCGTCTCGGCTGACGGCCTCGATGTCCACATCCTCGCGTACTTCGTCGATCCTTCGGACCCGGGCCTCATCCGCGCGCTCGAGGAGTTGCGCGCCGCACGCTTCCGGCGCGCTGAGTCCATGGTCGACGCGCTTGCGGGTGCAGGCTACGAGGTCACACTCGACGACGTTCTCGCCCTCTCGGATGGTGGCGCGGTCGGACGCAGCCACGTGGCCCGTGCGCTTGTGGGCTCTGGGGCCGCTGAGAGCGTTTCTGACGCCTTTCGACGCTTGATCGGTAGAGGAATGCCGTTCTACGTCCCCAAGGACAGCAGATCGCCTGAGACCGTGATCGCTGCGGTGAGGGGGTTCGGCGCCATACCCGTCCTCGCGCATCCGGGCGTCACCCAGGCCGACCCGCTCGTGCCCTCGTTGGTCGAAGCGGGCCTTCTCGGCATCGAGGCGTATCACGCGGACCACACGCCTGCGCAGCGCGAGCACTACGCCGCATGGGCGCGTCGGCTTGACCTCCTCGTGACCGGCGGGACCGACTTCCACGGGCATGCGGCCCCCAACCCTGCACTGGGGTCGATCGAGATCCCCCCGGAGGCGGTGGAAGCGCTCCTCGCCGCCGGCGCCGAGCGGGGCAGATAGGCGACTTCGTGCGTGCTACACTTCCTCAGCCATGGAGACCTACCTGATCCGCACCTTCGGGTGCCAGATGAACAAGCACGATTCCGAGCGTGTCGCGGGCTTGCTCGCCGAGCAGGGCCTCGCGCCCGTCGAGACCGCCGAGGACGCCGACGTCGTCGTGTTCATGACGTGTTGCGTGCGCGAGAACGCCGACGAGCGCCTGCGCGGCCAGGTCCACTCGCTCAAGAGTGTGAAGGCCGGGCGTCCCGGCCAGCTCATCGCGGTGGGCGGCTGCATCGGCCAGCGCGACGGGGAAGTGTTGCTGCGACAGATTCCCCACATCGATGTCGTGTTCGGCACCCACAACATCGCGCACCTGCCCGCGCTGCTCGATACCGCGCGCCGCCAGCGTCTACCTCAGGTTGAGATTCTCACCGAGGGCACTGATTTCTCGAGCGACCTGCCCACCGAGCGCGAGCACCCGTGGCACGCCTGGGTGCCCATCACGGTGGGCTGCAACAACTTCTGCACCTACTGCATCGTGCCGTACGTGAGGGGAAGGGAGCGATCCCGAACCCTCGAGGACATCGTTACGGAGGTCGAGCGGCTCGTGGCTGAGGGTGTACTCGAGGTCACGCTCCTGGGCCAGAACGTCAACAGCTACGGCCGCGACCTGTACGGCGAGCCCCGCTTCGCCGAGGTGCTCCGAGCGGTCGCCGGTACCGGCATCCCGCGCATCCGATTCGCCACGAGCCACCCCAAGGACCTCTCGGACGAGACGATCGCGGCGATGGCGGAGGTGCCGGCGGTCATGCCGTACCTGCATCTGCCGGTGCAGTCGGGCTCGGACACCGTCCTGGCTGCGATGAACCGCCACTACACGAAGGCGAGCTACCTCGCGCTTGTCGAGAAGATCCGCGCCGCCGTGCCCGGCATCGCGATGTCCACCGACGTGATCGTGGGCTTCCCCGGCGAGACCGAGGCCGACTTCGAGGCCACGCTCGACGTCATGCGCGCGGGCCGGTTCGACCAGGCGTTCACCTTCATCTACTCGCCGCGCGAAGGGACGCCTGCGGCGCGCATGGACGACCGCGTGCCTCGCGAGATCTCGCAGGCGCGTTTCGACCGCCTCGTCGAGATCATCCAGCGGTCCGCACTCGAGAACAGCACCGCCTACGTCGGCACCGTGCAGCCTGTGCTGTTCGAGAGCGTCAGCAAGCGTGACGACACCATGCTCGCGGGCCGTGCCCCCAGCAACCGCATGGTGCACGTACGCGTGCCCGAGGGTCGAGCTGCCGAGGAGTTCACCGGCCATATCCTCGATGTCGAGATCGAGGAAGCCCAGACGTGGTTCCTTTCGGGACGCTTGGCGGGTAGGAACCTCTAGGTGCCCGCGTCGGCGACGACGCGCGGCTCCATGAAGCACACATCGCGCTTCGAGAGAGGTGGCTCGTCATGGCCGCGGACGTCTTCGGCATCATCGCACCCCATCCGCCCATCTTCATGCCGGGCGTCGGCGGCTCCGAGGCCCACACCGCGCAAGCGTCGTTGGACGCGCTGGCCACGGCTCGTGCGGCGCTCGAGTCCTACGATCCGGACACGGTCGTGGTCATGTCGCCCCACGCACCGTCGGCCGCCGACGTCTTGCTCATCGACACGAGCGAGGACTACTCGGGGGACCTCGGCCAGTTCGGTGACAGCACGCGCTACCGGTGGGAAGGCGATTCCGATCTTGCCCGCGCGCTGCTCGACGAGGCGCGGCTAGCGGGCATCGACGCCGCCGCACGCATGGCCGACGCCAGGCTCAAGCCGGGCTGGCTCGATCACGCGACCATCGTGCCGCTTGCGTTCCTCGACCCGTTCATGTCGCGTCGCATCGTGGTGCTGTCGTTGTCGTGGCTCCCGCTTGCGACCCACCGATCGCTCGGCACCGCGGTGCGGGAGGTCGCCGAGCGGCTCGGCAGGCGTGTCGCATTCGTGGCGAGCGGAGACTGCTCGCACCGTCTCACCTCGTCGGCTCCCGCCGGCTACTCGCCACGCGGTGCCGAGTTCGACAGGTGGCTTCGCGAGACGATCGCCGCGGGCCGACTCAGCAGGCTTGTCGACGTCGAGCGTGATCTCGATGACGAGGCGGGGGAGTGCGGTCTGCGGTCGTTCATCGCACTCGGCGGCTTCGCCGGCGAGGATCCCATCCCCACCCGGGTGCTCGCGTATGAGGGCCCGTGGGGAGTCGGCTACCTCACCGCACTCGTCGGCGACGCAGCTCTGGCCGCGGACGACACGCCGGCATGGACTGAACCGACTGCTGGCCGCAAGGGCGGCACCGCGGGGTCCGATGAGTCCGAGATCGTCGCACTCGCGCGCCGGGCGATCGAGGCATACGTGCGCGACGGCACCGTGCTTGTCGACGCCCATCTCTCCGGAGCGGAGTACCCGCGGCGGGCCGGCGCCTTCGTGTCTTTGCACCGCGACGGAGACCTGCGCGGGTGTATCGGAACCATCGCGCCAACCGCTCCGACGCTCGCCGAGGAGGTCGTGCACAACGCCATCGAAGCGGCGACGCGTGACCCGCGCTTCCCGACGCTGCACGAGCTCGAGCTCGTCGACCTCGATGTGAAGGTCGACGTGTTGCATGCGCCCGAGTCATGCACGCTCGCGGACCTCGACCCGGCGACCTACGGCGTGATCGTCACGAGCGGCTACCGGCGTGGCCTGTTGCTTCCCGACCTCGAGGGCGTCGACGACGTCGCCACGCAGGTCGAGATCGCGATGCGCAAGGGCGGCATCGCGCCCACCGAGGAGTGTCGGATCGAGCGGTTCAGGGTCGACCGCTACACTTAGCGCATGTCCCCATCCGCAGCAGCCACACGTCGAGCCCTCGCGGTCGTCGGTCCGACGGCCGTCGGCAAGACCGCCCTCGCCGAGCGACTCGCCTGCGATCTCGCCGGCGAGATCGTCAGCGCCGACTCGATGCAGGTCTATCGCAGGATGGACATCGGAACCGCGAAGCCGGCACCGAGCGAGCGCCGCGTGCCATATCACTGCATCGACCTCGTCGATCCGGGTGCGCCGTACTCGGCGGCGCTCTACCAGCGCGACGCCCGTGCGGCGATCGAGGACATCGGCGCACGCGGACGGCTTCCGATCATCGCGGGCGGAACGGGGCTGTACGTCCGCGCTGCGCTCGACCGCATGGAGTTCCCGAGAGGCGAGCAGGCCGACAATCCAGCGCGGACCGCGTACGAGACGTATGCCGCAGAGCGCGGCACATCGGCCCTGCACCTGCTCCTCGCCAAGCGCGATCCCGCCTCGGCGGCCGCGATCCATCCCAACAACACGCGACGCGTCATACGTGCGCTCGAGATGGCCGACCAGGGTGTCTCGTACGCAGAGCAGCTCGCCGGGTTCACGCAGCGCGACTGCATCTACGACGCACGGTTCGTCGGGCTTTCGATGGACCGAGACGAGCTCTATCGCCGTATCGACGCGCGTGTGGACGCGATGCTCGAAGCCGGGCTTCTCGGCGAGGTGGAGCGGCTGCTGGACGAGGGTTTTCGCACGGCGCTCACTGCCGCGCAAGCAATCGGGTACAAGGAGTTCGTACCGGTACTCGAGGAAGGCGCGGATCTCGGCGAGGCGGTCGCGGCGGTGAAACAGGCATCGCGTCGGTACGCGAAACGCCAGCTCACCTGGTTTCGCTCGGATCCGCGGATCGCGTGGATCGACGTCACCGGAATGTCGCTGGCAGACGCAGCCGACGCTGCGCACGATACGCTAGACTGGGCCCCACCTCCGGCGGGCCATGGCGCCGGGACCACATAGACCCTGAGGGGAGCGCGGCGAGATGGAACTCCACTTCGTGAAGATGCACGGCCTGGGCAATGACTTCGTGGTGATGGACGACCTTGCCGAGGAACTCGAGCTGGCCCCCGAGGCGGTGCAGTGGTTCTGTGACCGGAACTTCGGTATCGGCGGCGACGGGCTCATCCTGGTGCGCCCCGCCACCACGCCTGAGGCCGACTTCTTCATGCTCTACTACAACGCCGACGGCACCACCGCCGAGATGTGCGGCAACGGTGTGCGCTGTTTCGCCAAGTACGTCGTGGACCACGGCCAGCTCGCCGCAGATCGCGATGAGGTGCGGGTCGAGACGCTCGGCGGCATCAAGCCCGTCGAAGTCACGCGGGCCTACGACGGGACGCTCTACCTCGCTACGGTGGACATGGGAGAACCCGTGCTCAAGCCCGTCGACGTCCCCACCGAGATGCGCTGCGGCAACAACGACGACATGGTCATCCAGTGCTCGCTCGAGACCGAGGCCGGGACCTTCGAGGTCACGCCGCTGTCGATGGGCAACCCGCACGTCGTGCTCTGGGTCGATGACGTCGAGGCCGCCGACGTGAGCACCATCGGTCCGGCCATAGAGAATCACCCGCTGTTCCCTAACAAGACCAATGTCGAGTTCGCCGAACTCGCCGGCGACAATCAGGTTCGTTTGCGGGTCTGGGAGCGTGGCGTGGGCGAGACGCTCGCTTGCGGCACCGGCGCGTGCGCGACCGCGGTCGTGGCAGCACTCACGAATCGCACCGACCGGGAAGTCACCATCGAGCTGCTCGGCGGCGATCTGGAGATCCGGTGGGCCGAGAACGACCACGTGTACATGACCGGACCCGCCGAGGAGGTCTTCTCGGGGACGCTCGTGATCGATGAAGACGCCGATGACGAGTAGTGCCAGACCTTCATGCTGAATGACGTCATCCCGGTTCTCGCGTGTCCCCAGTGCGGCGGCTCTCTCGTTTTGCACGGCACGGTGCTGGGCTGCGATTCCGGGCATGCGTTCGACGTCGCGCGGCAAGGCTATGTGAACCTGCTGCCGGGTCGCGCGACCGCATCAACCGCCGACACGCCGTCGATGATCGCCGCCCGCAAGGCGTTTCTGGACGCAGGACACTTCGAGCCGATCGCGGACGCAGTCGTCTCGGCGGCGCGTGCGGCGGTGCCCGACACGGTCGGCGGAGCGATCGTGGATGCGGGCGCGGGGACGGGATACGCGCTCGGCAGGCTCCTCGACGTGATGCCGCAGCGCGCGGGCGTGGCGCTCGACATCTCGAAGTACGCCGCGCGCGTGGCGGCACGCTCGCACGAGCGCACCGGTGCGATCGTCGCCGATGTGTGGACGCGCTTCCCGTTGCGGGATGGTTGTGCGGCGGTGGTGCTCGACATCTTCTCGCCTCGCAACGCCGAGGAGTTCGCCCGAATCCTGTCGCCCGGCGGCGCGCTCATCGTCGTGACGCCCGACCCCGATCACCTTTCCGAGCTGGTCGTCCCCCTCGGACTCATCACGGTGGATCCGCGCAAGAGCGAGCGACTGTCGGTCAAGCTCGGCTCGCACTTCGAGCACACCGACGAGCACACGGTGAGGTATCGGCTCACGCTCACCCGCGCAGACGCCGTCGCTGCGGCGGCGATGGGGCCGAGCGCCGCACACGTCTCAAAGGACGATCTCGCCGGCCGCGTCGCGAAGCTCGCGGATCCGCTCGCCGTCACCGTATCGGTCACGGTAGGAACCTATCGCACGACCCGGCAATCCGGTGCGCGGGTGTAACGTACGCGCAACCCGCTCGCACCGTGCGTAGTGCTACCATGTCCAGCACATGACCCGTGGTACCGCACCACTCGCCGAGACATAAGGGGAGAGACGCCCAGTGAGAACCGCCAAGCGCATGGAGAACCTGCCTCCGTACCTGTTCGCCGAGATCGATCGGAAGAAGGAGGCGCTTCAGGCTCAGGGTGCCGACGTCATCTCGCTCGGCATCGGAGATCCCGACCGTCCCACGCCGCAGCGCATCATCGATGCGATGCATCAGGCCATCGAGAACCCGAAGAACCACCAGTACCCCGCGTACGCGGGCTCCAAGCCGTACCGCGAGGCATGCGCCGAGTGGATGAACCGGCGCTTCGGCGTGACCGTCGACCCCGCCACCGAGGTCGTCGCGATGATCGGCTCGAAGGAAGGCATCGCTCACCTGTTCCCGGCCTTCATGGACTCCGGTGACTTCGTGCTGGCCCCGGGCGTCGGCTACCCCGTCTACACGACCGGAGCCATCCTCATCGACGCCAACGTGCACTACATGCCGATGAACGAGTCCAACGACTGGCTCGCCGACTTCGAGGCCACTCCAGCCGACGTGCTCGCCAAGGCGAAGATGATGTTCATCAGCTACCCCAACAACCCTTCGGCCGTCGCTGCGCCGGTCGAGTACTTCGACCGCGCGATCGCGTTCGCCAAGAAGCACGACCTGCTGCTCGTCCACGATCACGCGTACTCGGAGATCAGCTTCGACGGCTACAAGGCCCCGTCGATCCTCGAGCGCCCGGGCGCGAAGGACGTCGCCATCGAGCTGTTCTCGATGTCCAAGGCGTACAACATGACCGGCTGGCGTGTCGCGTTCGCCGCCGGCAATGCACAGGCCATCAAGGCCCTTGGCACCGTGAAGTCCAACATCGACTCCGGCATCTTCACCGCCATCCAGGATGCCGCCATCGAGGCCATGCTCGGCCCGCAGGACGACGTCGCCGAGATGAGCGCGCTGTACCAGCGTCGCCGCGACATGGTGCTCGAGACGCTTGCGGAGGTCGGCATCCGCGCGCGCAAGTCGCAGGGCACCATCTACGTGTGGGCACCGGTTCCCGAGGGCTACACCTCGGCCGAGTTCGCGACGCTCATGCTCGAGAAGGCGCATGTGATCATGCCCGCCGGCAGCGCATACGGCCCGGATGGGGAAGGATACATCCGTATCTCGCTCGCCACGCCCGACGATCGGCTCGCCGAGGCACTCGAGCGCATCAAGGCAAACCTCTAGGGAGCTGACCCGTACTTCGTGACTCAGCGCTTCACGCCACATACCGAGCAGGACCGCCTCGAGCACCGCGACCGTGCGGTGCTCGTCGGCGTTGACATGGGCAAAGACGACTGGCCCATCGAAGAGTCACTCGCGGAGCTCACGCGACTCGCCGAGACGGCCGACGTCGAGGTCGTCGCCACAGCGACGCAGCGCATGGAGCGGCCCAACCCGCGCACCTTCGTCGGCTCGGGGAAGGTCGAGGAGGTCGCCGAACTCGCCAAGGAGCTCTCGGCGAACCTCGTCATCTTCGACGACGAGCTGTCGCCTCGCCAGCAGCTCAACATCGAGGCCGTGCTACCGGACACCCGCGTGATAGACCGTACGGCGCTCATCCTCGAGATCTTCGCGATGCACGCGGTCACGCGCGAAGGCAAGCTGCAGGTCGACCTCGCGCAGCAGGAGTACGTTCTGCCGCGATTGCGCGGCATGTGGGGCCACCTCGAGAAGGAGCGGCTCGGTGGCGGGCGAGGCGCCCGGTTCGGCGCGGGTGAATCTCAGCTTGAGACTGACAGGAGGCTCGCTCGCCGGCGCATCGCAGAGCTCAAGCGCGAGTTGAGGGCTGTTGCCGGCGAGCGCGACCTGCAGCGCAAGTCGCGTGCACGCAGCGGGGTGTTCCGAGTGGCGCTCGTCGGCTACACGAACGCCGGCAAGTCGACGCTGCTCAACGCCCTGACCGGCGCCGAGGTGCTGCAAGCAGACATGCTCTTCGCGACGCTGGACTCCACCACCCGTCGCATGGCGCTGCCCGAGGGTCGCGAGATCACCCTTACCGACACCGTCGGCTTCATCAACAAGCTCCCGCACGGGCTCGTGGAGGCGTTCAAGTCGACGCTCGACGAGGTGAACGAGGCGGACCTCCAGCTGCACGTGACCGATGCCGGCTCGCCGCAGCGCGAGCAGCAGATGGCAGCCGTCCGCGAGGTGCTCCAGGAGATAGACGCGCACAGGGGATGCAGCGTCGTCGTCTTCAACAAATGCGACACGCTCGCGGCCGACGAGCGAGCCGCGCTCGAACGCCGCTACCCCAACGCGGTCTTCGTATCCGGCCTCACGCACGAAGGGCTCGACACGCTCATCGAGCGTATCGCCGATGAGGCCGCCGCCGGAAGCACGACAGTGACGGTACTTGTGCCGTACACCCGGGGCGACCTGGTCGCCCTCGCGCACGAGCGCGCGCAGATCCTGTCGGAGCGTCACACCGATGCGGGCACCCAGCTCGCGCTACGCGTGTCGCCGGAGTGGGCGCCGGCCTTCGAGCAGTACGCCATCGAGGCTCACGACGGGGAGTAGGGCGCCGCGGAGAACCGCGCGACTACAGCTTCCGGAAGAGCGCGACGACTCTGCCCAGAATAGAGACCTCGCGGGCGTAGATGGGGTCCATCGAGGAGTTCTCCGGCTGCAACCTGATGCGATCGGCCTCGCGGTAGAACGTCTTGACGGTTGCCGAGTCATCGATCATCGCGACCACGATCTCGCCGTTGTTGGCCGTCTGCTGCTGGCGCACCACGACGAAGTCGCCATCCATGATGCCCGCATCGATCATCGACTCACCGCGCACCTTGAGGATGAAGGTGTTGTCGCCCGCGAGTTCGGCAGGCAGGGGCATCGTCGACTCGATGTTCTCGGCGGCCAGGATGGGGGAGCCGGCCGCCACCTGACCGACAAGCGGAACGACGCTGACCCGCCCCATATCGATACCGCGATCGGTGTCGCGGAAGTCGAGCACCTCGAGGGCGCGCGGCTTGCTGGGGTCGCGACGGATGTAGCCCTTCGCCTCGAGCGCGGCGAGATGCGAGTGTACGGTCGATGAGGACGACAGCCCGACCGCTTCACCGATCTCCCGCACGCTCGGCGGGTAACCACACCGGTGCAACTCACCGCGGATGTAGTCAAGGATCTCCTGCTGCCGCTTGGTGAGCTCGCGCTGGTAGGTCATCGTCTGCTCCCTCGGTATCGAACACGTGTACGACCCGAGTCTAACTGGTGGCTCCTCCGCATGCAAACAGACGTTCGCACGGGTGCTTGCATATCGAACACCTGTTCGTATAGACTTGTAGCGAACACACGTTCGTATCCGCTGAGACGTTGTTGTCAGAGCCGCCACGTACGGTGACGACAGATGCAGACGATACGCAGGGGAGAACAAGATGAGCAGCTCAGTCGCAGCACGCACACACCGCACCACGCGCACGGGATCGAGACTCGACTCGACGCGGCGGCACCGCAGCTCGTCAGGTCGCGCGGGGCGCCCGCTCGGTGCCGTCGAGATTGCCGTGCTGGTCGCCATCGCACTGCTCCTCCTCGTCGGCACGCTTGTAGACCGGCAAGGCACAGCCGCACCTCAGACGCCCACGAGGAAGGTCCAGGTATCCGCGGGCCAGACCCTCTGGTCCATCGCCCAGGCACACCCCATGCCCGGCTACTCCACCGCGCAGACCGCGGACCACATAGCAGCGACCAACGGGCTTTCCGGTGATGCGCTCGCAATAGGGCAGACCATCGAAGTGCCGGCCCTCGGGGAGTCCGTCACCGACGTGGCGCTGCGCTAGACCCCGCTCCAGGCGGTCGTCACGCCCGCACCGCCCGGGATAGTGACGGCACCCGGCCTGATCGTACATCAGCCGATTTCGCCATTGTTGCCCCATATCTTGTGTGCTACCGTTCAGGTCAGTCTAGATGTGGGGGCGGGATAGCTGATGCGATGTCCATTCTGCGGTCATGACGAGACCAAAGTCGTCGACTCCCGCACGTCGGAGTCTCAAGATGCGATCCGGCGGCGCCGTGAGTGTCTCAGCTGCTCCGAGCGGTTCACGACATACGAGCGCCGCGAGGAAACGCCGCTCATGGTGGTCAAGAAGGACGGCACCGCCGAGCCCTTCGACCGCGGCAAGCTGATGCGCGGCCTCATGGTCGCAACCGCCAAGCGCGGTGTGAGCGTCGAGCAACTCGAAGCGCTCATCACCGATATCGAGACCGACCTGCACAACTCCTTCCGGTACGAAGTGAGCAGCAGCCAGGTCGGCGACATGATCCTCATGCGGCTGCGCGACTTGGATAAGGTCGCGTACGTGCGCTTCGCGTCGGTATACAAGGAGTTCCAGGATCTCGACGAGTTCACCTCTGAGCTCAAGGCACTGGGGCGCCGTGGCTGACCCTGCGATGCACAGGGGGGCGAACTGACGGTGCGGCTGACACTCAGACGCCTCGATACCGGCCTTCCGCTCCCACGCTACGCACACGCCGGTGATGCAGGGCTCGACCTGTACTCCACTGTCTCCGTCGACATCGAGCCCGGGCAACGCGTGTTGATTCCGACCGGTGTCGCACTCGCGATTCCCGCCGGCTACGCCGGCTTCGTTCAGCCACGAAGCGGCCTTGCCCTGCGGTCGGGATTGTCGCTCGTGAACACGCCGGGGCTCATCGACAGCCACTACCGCGGTGAGGTCAAGATAGTCGCGATCAATCACGATCCCGCGGTGCCGATCTCCGTGGCCCGCGGCGACAAGATCGCCCAGCTCGTGATCCAGCGCGTCGAACGCGTCGAGGTCATGGAGGTCGACGAGCTCGACGACACCACCCGGGGGGAGGGTGGCTTTGGCAGCACAGGCGCCTGATCGCCCTCGCGTACGGGTCGCAGCCCTCATCGTGCTCGACAGCAAGGTGGTGCTAGCCCGTCACCGCTACGGCTCCTCCGTCTACCATCTGCTGCCCGGTGGGGGCGTCGACTACGGTGAGACCCTCGAACATGCCGTCCTCCGCGAGGTGCGTGAGGAGACCGGGCTTGAAGTCACGCTCGGGCCACTGCTCTTCGTCAACGACACCATCGATCCCGCGGGGACCCGTCATGTCGTGAACCTCACCTTCGCGGCTGAGCCGATCGGCGGGGCCGTGACGGCGAGTCCCGACGACCATCGCGTCGAGGCGGTCGATCTCGTCTTGCCCGCGTCGTTGACCGACCTCGACTTGCGACCGCCGATCGCCGCTGCGATTCAGGCGTACCTCGGTGGCGAGTCGGCCACCACCGGCTACCTCGGTTCACTGTTCTCGGTGGGCCGATGACAGCGCTCGCACACTACCCGCTCTTCGCGAGGGGACGCAGGGGTGTCGGTCGGGCTGGGCCGGGCCCGTAACGCAACGGATTGACTGCCACTGTCTACATCAGGAAGGGGAACAGATGGACGCATTCTTCAAGTTCCAAGAGCGTGGAAGCGACCTGAAGACCGAGATTCTCGCAGGCGTGACCACGTTCCTGACGATGGCCTACATCGTCTTCGTCAATCCGGGCATCCTGTCTGCCGCAGGCGTCCCGTTCGAGGGCGCCGCGACCGCCACGGCGCTCGGTGCGGCGCTTATGTGTCTGGCCATGGGCTTCATCAGCAACCGGCCGCTCGCGCTGGCGTCGGGCATGGGCCTCAACGCCGTCGTGACCTTCTCGGTCATCGGCTTCGCGCAGTCCAACGTGCCGTGGCAGGTCGGCATGTCCGTGATCTTCGTCGAGGGCCTCATCATTCTGTTGCTCGTGCTCACGGGCGCTCGCGAAGCGATCATGAACGCGATCCCGATCGACCTGAAGCGCGCCATCGGCGTGGGTATCGGCCTCTTCATCACGCTGATCGGCCTCGTCGAGGGCGGCATCATCACCCCCAACGCCGCAACCGTCGTCTCGCTTGGCGACTTCACGAGCAAGTACGTGTGGGTCACGATCATCGGCCTGTTCGCGATCCTGGCCTTCATGGCGCTCAAAGTGAAGGGCGACATCCTGTGGGGCATCCTCGTGGCCACCGTCGCCGCGCTGGCACTCGGCGTCACGACGTTGCCCGCCGGCTTCATCGCGAACCCGGACTTCTCAACGATGTTCGCCCCGTTCCAGACGGTGACGAACAAGGCGACCGGTCAGACGGGCATGGCACTGCTCCAGATCTTCACTCCCGCACTGCTCTTCGCGGTCTTCGCGATCATGCTCACCGACTTCTTCGACACCATGGGCACCGTGCTCTCAATCGGTGAGCAGGCCGGCTTCGTCGACGAGGATGGCAAGGTCCCGGGCGTCCGCGACATCCTCCTGGTCGACTCGGCCGCGGCCAGTGTTGGCGGCCTGTTCGGCGCGAGCTCCATCACGACGTACATCGAGAGCGCAGCCGGCGTCGCCGAAGGCGGACGGACCGGCATGACCGCCATCGTCACCGGCATCCTGTTCGCGATCGCCGCGTTCTTCTCGCCGGTCGTCAAGATGGTCGGCGGCGGCTTCCCTGTCGAGAACGCCGTCCGATTCGGCAGCTTCCAGGGCACGGTCGCCGAGAAACTCGTCGTCGGCACCAACTTCACGTCGTTCCCGATCACGGCCGGCGCGCTCATCATCGTCGGCTTCTTGATGATCCGCGGCGTTGCCGAGATCCCCTGGGACAACCTCGAGGAGGCCTTCCCGGCGTTCCTCACCATCGTGGGCATCCCGCTGACGTACAACATCAGCTGGGGTATCGGACTCGGCTTCATCAGCTACGTCCTCATCAAGATCTTCCACGGCAAGGCCAAGGAGGTCCACCTGCTCATGTGGATCGCCTCGGCAGCGTTCCTCGCAGCGTTCCTGCAGGGGCCGATCCTCAAGCTCATCGCGGGCTAGCAACCACACCGAAGGACCCCGGGCGACCGGGGTCCTTCCGCACAAGAATAGGAGGGTGGTAGTGGCAACAACCCAGACTGTGGTCCAGACCGACGAGGTCATGCCGCTGGCCAAGGCGATTCCGCTTTCGCTCCAGCACCTCATGGCGATGTTCGGCGCAACGGTGCTCGTGCCGATACTGACGGGTCTCGATCCCGGGGTCGGCCTCATGACCTCGGGAATCGGCACGATCCTGTACCTCATCTGCGTCCGCAACAAGATCCCGAGCTACCTGGGCTCCAGCTTCGCCTTCATCGCGCCGCTCATCGCGGTCGGTGGGGGTCCTGGCGGCAAGAACATCCCGGCGGCGCTCGGTGGCCTCGTGGCCGCGGGCATCGTGTACATGGTCGTGGCCGGCGTCGTGAAGATGTTCGGCACGGACTGGCTCTCGAAGCTGCTGCCGCCGGCACTCGTCGGCTCGATCGTCATCGTCATCGGCCTTGGCCTCTCGGCGGTGGCGGTCAAGATGTCGCTCTATCCGATGGCCGACCCCACCCAGGGCGTCGACCTCAAGCTGGTCGGCGTCGCCGCGATCACGCTCACCGCGGCCATCGTGTTCTCGAGCTTCTTCAAGGGCTTCATCAAGACCATCCCGATCCTTCTCGGCATCATCGTCGGGTACGTCGTCTCGATCCCGCTGGGACTCGTCAGCTTCGACGGCATCAAGAGCGCAAAATGGATCGGCCTGCCGAACATCACGACGCCGGTGTTCGACCTTGACGCCATCCTCATCATCGCCCCGGTCGCGATCGTCGTGATCATCGAGCACATCGGCCACCTGCTCGTCATCAACGAGATCACCGGCAAGGACTTCACCCCGATGCTGCCCGAGTCGCTCTTCGGCGATGGTCTCGCCACCGCGATCTCCGGCGCCATGGGCGGCACTCCGTCGACCACGTATGCCGAGAACATCGGTGTCATGGCCGTCACCAAGGTCTACGCGACCCAGCTGTTCTGGTTCGCCGGCGCGTTCGCAATCGTCATCGGCGGCTTCGTACCCAAGTTCGGCGCCGCCATCAGCTCGATTCCGACCGCAGTCATGGGCGGCATCTCACTGCTGCTCTTCGGCCTGATCGCGTCGAGCGGCCTGCGCCTGCTCGTCGAGAGCGGCCTGGACTTCAGCCACAGCCGGAACCTGATCCTGGCGAGCGTCGTCCTCACGATCGGCATCGGCATGGAGACCGGCGGGTTCGCCATCCCGCTGGGCAAGTACACGATTCCGGGTATGGCGCTGGCCGCGTTCATCGGCATCATCCTGAACCTCGTGCTGCCCAAGGAGAGCGAGGGTCTGGCGATCGACGCACCGAACTTCAACGCCGAGGCGCAGGCCGAAGCCGCAAAGGCCGAGTAGTACCGCACAACGCACCACGTGCCGTGCACGCTACGGCACTACGACTCTGACGGCCCCGGGCTGCGACAACGCGGTCCGGGGCCGCTTCGTCGACGGGCAGCTCGGCGTGAATGGGACGGCGATACCCCAGCTCAGAGCGGTTCTCGGCGGCGCGTGCTGCACACCGTTATGACTGATAATACATCTTATGTAATGTTCGGGAATTACGTGCGCCGCCCTGTCTGGCTGTGGCACTGTGTGGTGAAGCCGCTGGATGACACCCGGACGACACGGGAGGGCGGCTACTCGACCCCCGTGTCGCCGATCTCCGCGCCATCGAGGTAGGCCTCTTCGAACTGCGACTTGGTCGACTCTTCGAGCGCCTCAACCAGTTCGACCAACAGCGCCCGGGCGTCGTCGGCGTTGTCGAACGTCGCCACGCGCACGACGGAGTCGGGGTCGTCGAGCCTGACGGCCTCGACATGGAAGTACTCGACCTCTTCGCCGGGATCGACTCGTGGCGCACGGTAGAGGATATCGTCGTGCCACTCGAACTCGAACCCGTCTGTGGTGTCCACCCGGGTGATGCGGACCCGCCAGAACTCGTCGGCGTTACCGATCATGCGCACCATCAGCGGGCCTACTGCTCCTCGGTCAGGACGACATAGCCGCCGGTCGCGGTCACCCAGCCGGTCTTGCCCTTGGAATCCGTGACCTTGTACCAGTCACCCTCCTTGAGAAGGACGGTGACCTCCTCCCCTTCCTTCATGCCGCGGATCAGCTTGGCGCTGGATGAGGGCTTCGTGCGGAAGTTCACGCCGGTCATCTTGACCACGGCGGGGCCCGAAACGGTCGATGACGGCACGGTCGATGCCGACGTCTCCGAGGAAGCGGTGGGCACGGGCCTGGGAGCGGTCTTGTACTCGTTCCACCAGCCCATGACGACGAATCCGAGTACGCCGATCACGGCGATGCCCAGCCCCGCTCGTACGAGTCTTGCGACACTCACAGGTACAGCCCTCCACCGTAGACCGCTGCGTCCTCTTCGACTTCGCAGACCTGGCACGTCAGACTCACCGCTGCAGCGGCGCGTTCGAAGACCTCGGCGACGGTGCCGAGATCGATGGTGCCCAGCTCAGCGAGCACGGATGCGCCAGTATCTCTATCCTTGATCTTTCCAGCTTCCTTGGCAACCACGTACGCCGCGTCCCCAAGCGCCTCCGCTGCCGGCACGAGCCGCTTTGGCAGCGACATCGTGTCGAGCTCGTCGCGCAGGATCTGCGCGCGGATGCGAACCTCGTGCAGCATCTTGCGTTCGGGCGAGTCCGGCTCGTCGGCGAAGAGGGCCAGCTGCTCGTCGGTGCCGCTGGCAAGCCGCACCACAGCGTCCTCGAGCGCCTGCCGGACCGCGTACACGGCCTCTCGCCGGCTGATCAGACGCACGAGATAGCGGCGCTCCATAGCGCGCCAGCCGAGGAATCCCATGACGCCGAGTGCGGCGAGCAGAAGCACGACGCCCGTTCCGAGCGCGATTGCACCCCATAGAGGCACGTAGCGACCAACCTTCCGTATCGAGCCGGTCCCTACTCGCTCCGGCTCAGCTGTTCTCTCTCAGATCGAGCACGTGCTTCGTCTTGCCCGCACTCCGCTCGATCGAACCCGGCTCGACCAGTGTGATCTTGGCGCGCAGGCCAAGCACCGACTGCAGCCGGTCGGCCACGTTGCGCTGGAACGCGACCATATCGGCCATGATATCCGAAAACACCTCGTCGGCGACTTCAAGGCGCACTTCAAGATCGTCGAGACCCTTCTGCCTGTCTACGACGATGAGGTAGTGCGGTCGCACGCCCTCTATCCTGAAGAGCACGTCCTCGATCTGGCTCGGGAACACGTTCACGCCGCGAACGATGAGCATGTCGTCGGTGCGCTCACGCACGCGATCCATGCGAGCCAGCGTGCGCCCGCACTCGCAGCGCTCCGTCGTGACGCGCGTGAGGTCGTGCGTGCGATACCGCAGCACGGGAAACGCCTCCTTCGTGAGCGACGTGAAGACCAGCTCCCCGGGTTCCCCTGGCGCTACGGGTTCGCCGGACTGCGGATCGAGCAACTCCCACAGCACGTGGTCCTCGGCGATGTGCAACCCGCACCCGCATTCGCACTCGCCGCTCACGCCAGGCCCCATGACCTCGGACAACCCGTAGTTGTCGGTGGCCCGGATACCCAGCCTCGCTTCGATCTCCTTCTTCGCCGCCGAGGAACACGGCTCGCCGCCGAACAGGCCGAGACGCAACGGCAGTGTGGTGAAGTCCACCCCCATCTGCTCCCCCACCTCGGCGAGGTAGAGCGCATAGGACGGTGTGGAGACGAGGACCGTCGTGCCGAAGTCCTGCATCATCATGATGTGGCGCTCGGTGTTGCCGCTGCCTGCGGGAATCATCGTCGCCCCGATGCGCTCGAGGCCGTAGTGCATCCCCCACCCTCCCGTGAACATGCCGTACAGGAAGGACATGTCAACGAGATCGCCTCTGTGCACCCCGGCCGCAGCGCCGACACGTGCGGTCATCTCGGTCCACGTGTTGATATCACCCCGCGTGTAGCCGACGACGACGGGCTTACCCGTCGTGCCTGACGAAGAGTGCAGTCGCACGACCTCATCGAGTGGCACAGCGAACATCCCGAAGGGATACGTGTCACGAAGCGCCGTCTTGTCGGTGAGCGGAAGCCTGCGCACGTCATCCAAGGTGCGGATATCCTTCGGCTTGATGCCGCGTTCGTCGAGCTGCGCACGGTAGTACGGCACTCGGTCATAGACCCACGCCACGGTCATCTGGAGCCTGCGAAGCTGCAAGGCATGCAGCTCGGTGCGCTCCATGCACTCGTACTCGGGATTCCAGATCATCTACCCGCTCCCCTCCGTCTGCCACGACCCGAGATAGATCGTGCGCACCGATTCATCGGCGAGCAGGTCCGCCGACGTCCCTTCCAGCACCACGCGTCCCGTGCGCATGACGGAGCCGCGATCTGCGTGCTTGAGCGCAAGGCGCGCGTCCTGCTCCACGAGCAGGATGGTCACGCCGTCGGCCCTGAGCACCTCCAACGCCGAGAAGATCTCCGCGATGACCTTCGGTGCGAGGCCGAGCGACGGCTCGTCGAGCAGCAGCAGCCGCGGACGGCTCATGAGAGCGCGTCCGACCGCAAGCATCTGCTGCTCGCCGCCTGAGAGTGTCTCGGCGGCCTGGCCGGCGCGCTCCGCGAGTACCGGGAACAGTTCGTGAACGCGCGTAAGGAGCTCGCGCCCTGCCGAAGCGCGCTGCCGCCCGGAGAGCGCGTACGTCCCCAGCTCGAGGTTCTCGGCGACCGTCATGGGGCCGAACAGGAGGCGGCCCTCGGGCACCAGCGCGACACCCTCCCGTACGAGTCGCTCGGGCCGCACGCCGGAGATCTCACGGTCGCCGAGAGCGATGCGGCCGGATTTGGGTGTCAGCATGCCGACGATGGTCTTGAGCAGGGTGGACTTGCCGGCGCCGTTCGCACCGATGAGGGCGACCAGTTCCCCCTCGCCAACCGTGAGGTCGACACCGTGCAGCACCTCGGTTCGACCGTACCCGGCATGCAGGGCCTCGACCCTGAGCAGCTCTGTGCTAGACATCGTCGACCTCCTCGCCAAGGTAGGCCGCGATGACCACCGGGTCCTTCTGGATCATCCGAGGCGGGCCTTCCGCGATCTTGCGCCCGCGGTCGATGACCACGATCTCATCGGAGACTTCCATCACAAGTCCCATGTCGTGCTCCACGATCAGGACGGTGATGCCCGCGTCCCTGACGCGGTACAGCGTCCGGACAAGCTCGGCGGTCTCGGTGGCGTTCAAACCGGCGGCGGGCTCGTCGAGCAGGAGCATGCGCGGCGACGTCGCCAGTGCCCGTGCGATCTCGAGCAGGCGTCGGATGCCCGACGGTAGGTCGGTCGCGGGGGCATCGGCCCACTCGTCTATCCCGATGAGCCGGAGTAGACGCCCCGCCTCCGCAAAGGCGTCCCGGTCCTCGGCTACGACGAGCGGCAGCCTCAGGGCCGCCGCCGCGAACCCTCGGCGCTGATGCGCCTGCGCCCCGACCATGACGTTCTCGCGGGCGCTCATGTGATCGAACAGCTGGGTGTTCTGGAACGTACGGGCAAGCCCCGCCCGCACGACTTCGCGCGGCTTCTCACCAACGATCTCGCGCCCGTCGAACAGCACCGACCCCTCGTCGGGCCGCTCGAAGCCGGTAAGGGCGTTGAAGAGCGTCGACTTCCCTGCGCCGTTCGGGCCGATGAGGGCCTTGATGGTGCCTTCGAAGACGTCGAATGACACCCCGTCGACCGCCGTGAGGCCACCGAAGCGCTTCGTGACGTCCTTCGCCGATAGCAGGCTCATCCGCGCTCACCCGCGCCCTCACGTCGCCTGAAGAGTGCGCCGATGCCACCGGGGGCGAACAGCACGATGAGCACGATCGCCAGTCCGTACACGTCGGCCGTGTACGCCTGCACCACCTGGGCCGTGCTGCGAGAGATGCCCGGGATAAGCGCGTCGAGGTACTGCACGAGCGTGAGCACGATGGCGGCCGCGACGGGACCCGCAAGCGAGCTCGAGCCTCCGATGACGGCCATCGCGAGGAACGCCACGGAGGCCGAGATGGTGAACACGCTGGGCGAGATGAACCCGATCACCGAGGCATACAGCGCGCCGGACAGACCGGCGAGCGCTGCCGAGATCACGAACGTCCGCACCTTCAGGCCGACCAGGTCGATGCCGCACGCCGCCGCCCCGAGTTCACTGCCGTGCATCGCGCGCATGGCGCGTCCCGGCCGCAGCGAAACCAGGTTCGCCGAAAGCAGCAGCGCGACCCCCGCGACTCCCCACACCAGCCAATACAGCTGCGCAGGGCTCCGAAGCGTCATCTCACCGAGTCTTGGCAGCGGGATACCGGTGTAGCCGTCGATCCCGTGCGTGAGCGGTACCGCCTCCACGAACGCGAGCATCATGAGTTCGCCGAACCCGAGTGTCGCCATCGCGAGGTAGTGGCCCTTGAGCCGCAGGCTCGGCAACGCAAGCACCAGGCCGCCGACAGCGGCCACGGCACCCGCAGCCACGAACGCGAGCGGCCAGGCGACGTCGTACTGCGTGGTGAGGATCGCACACGTGTACGCGCCCAACCCCACGAACGCCGCGTGTCCCAGCGAAACCTGACCCGCATACCCGAACAGCAAGGCGAGGCCGGTCACGACGATCACGTTCAGGCCCGCGTACGTGAACACCTTGAGCAGGAAGCGGTCGGTGACGACGAACGGCGCTACCGCCACGAGGACCGCCGCGACGAGGGGTACGGCTATGCGGACCGGCTTGGAGTTCAGCATCAGACCTTCTCCCTCCCCGACCCCCCGAAGAGCCCCTGCGGACGGACGAACAGCACGCCGAGAAGCACGACCAACGCCACCGCGTCCTTGTACAGGGGATCGATGTAGCCCGCAGTGAGGCTCTCGAGCAGTCCGAGCACGAGGCCTCCACCCACAGCGGCAACCGGATTGCCCAGCCCGCCGAGGATCGCTGCGGCGAATCCCTTGACGCCGATACCTGCGCCGACGTTGAAGGCGGTCTGCGTGAGCGGTGCCACCGCGAGGCCGGCCAGCGCCCCCAGACCGGCTGCGAGCGCGAACGACACCGTGACCATGCGCCCGGTGTCGACGCCGACCAGGCGTGCCGCATCGCGTCGGAGCGAAGTCGCACGCATCGCGCGACCGAACATCGTCTTGCGATACAGGACGAACAGCGCACCGACAGCCAAACCAGTGATCAGCCAGATCCACAGTGTCTGCCGCTCGATGGCCGCTCCGCCTATCATGATCGACGGCCCGGCCGTGAAGTCGGGCAGCGGCATCTCGTCGGGACCGAACACGTGCAGGGCAGCCTGCCGCAGCAGCACTGAGCCCCCGATGGTGACCATGATGATGCGCAACGGGTCACCGTCCGAGATCGGTTTGATGGCCAGCAACTCGAACCCCGCGCCGATCAGGGCCGTCAGCGCCACGCTCCCCGCGACCGCCGCCGGCAAGGGCAGACCAAGGTGTGTGAGCCACACCCCGATCAACCCGCCGAGCATGAAGAACTCTCCCTGCGCGAAGTTGATGGCGCCGGTTGCCGCGAACACGATCGTGAAGCCGAGCGCGATGAGCGCGTAGATCGCACCGCTCTTGAGCCCGGCGATGATGAACTGTAGAAGCGCCGATCCCGCCACGCGTCAGCGCCCTTCTCGGGAGGTGACGGTCACTGGATCGGCTCCCATGCGCCGGCAGTCACCTTGTACAGGGACAGATCGTCTGCGGACAGGCCGTTGTGATCAGTGGGTGAGAACGTGAAGCTGCCACCGAAGCCGACCAGGTCCTTCGTTCCCTCGATAGCCGCGGTGAGCGCCTCGGAACTCGCGTCGCCACCCGCACGCGTGAGAGCGTCAGCGAGGATGTTGATCGCGTCGAATGCGTGTCCGGCGAAGATGTCAGGCGACGAGCCGTAGGCCGCCTGGTAGCGCTCGGCGAAGCCGTTGACGACCTCGAACTCCGGCGTACCCTCGCCCCAGTTCGCGGGAACGAGGCTCTTGCCGGTCCCGAAGATGAAGCCCTCGCCCGCCGGACCGGCACCTTCGACGAACTCCGTCTTGGCCTGGCCGGATCCGCCGTACATCGGCAGCTTGACGCCGAGGTCTCCGGCGGACTTCACGATCGAGGCGCCCTCCTTGCCGGCCGTCCAAAGGACGACCGCGTCGGCGCCCGAGGACTTGATCTTGGTGAGCTGCGCCGAGAAGTCCGTGTCGCCGGGATTGAAGGTCTGGTCGCTCACGATCTCCAGCCCGGCGCCACCTGCGGCGCTCTGGATCACCGCGAGTCCGTCCTTGCCGTAGCCGCCGCTGTCGCTGAGAACCGCGATCTTCTTGTGACCGTCAGCTGCGACCTTCTGCAGCACGAAGGGGACGACCAGCGTGTTCGACCACGGGGTCTGGAACACGAGCTTGTCGAAGTTGGACGTGACCGCAGTACCACCTGCCATCGAGATCTGGGGAATGCCCGCGCGGTCGACCTCGGTGCGCGAAGCCATGGTCTGGCCCGTGCCCGTCGCGCCAAGGATCGCTATCACGCCGTCCTGACCGATGAGCTTCGACGCGGCCGCGACCGCCTTGGCCTCGTCGGTGCCGTCGTCTTCGATCAGCAGCTCGATCTGCTTGCCGTTGATGCCGCCGGCATCGTTGATGCGTTTGACCTCGAGCTCGAGTGCGTTCTTCTCGGCGGTGCCGAGCGCGGCGTAGGTGCCCGTCAGCGAGAGGATCGCGCCGACCTTGTACGCATCAGCGGTTGACTCACCGCCGCCACCTGTCGAATCCGTTCCGCCGCACGCGACCGCCGACACTGCGAGCAACGCAGCGAACACGACGAGCGCGACACGCTTCCAGGCATGACGTCCGTTCATTCCGGCTCTCCTCGTCTTCAGACCCGGGGGCGAGGCGCGACTGAAGCACCCCGCCCCCGGAAGCATGACCGCGACTACTCGGCGATCGTCCAGGTACCGTCTTTGACCACGTACATGTTCAGGTCGCTCTCGGTCAGACCGTTGTGGTCCGTCGGCGAGAACGTGAACGTCCCACCGATTCCGACGAAGCCGTTCGTCTTCTCGATCTCGTCGCGCAGGGCGGCAGGCGTCAGGTCACCCTGTACGCGCTTCGCCGCCTCGGCGATGAGGTTGATTGCGTCGTAAGCGTGCCCCGCGAAGGTGCTCGGCGCCTCGCCACCACTGGCCGCCGAGTAGCGCTCGACGAAGTCGGTCGCCACCTTGTAGGCCTCGGTGTCGGTGCCGTAGCTCTCGGGCAGCAGGATCTTGCCGGCCGGGAAGATGAAGCCCTCGGCCGCGTCGCCGGCGCCCTGGATGAACTCCATGCGGGCGTTGCCATGCGTGCCGTAGATCGGAATGGTGACGCCCAGCTCCTTCGCCTGCTGCACCACCGCAGCGGCCTCCTTGCCCGACGAGATGAGGATCATCGCCTGAGCGTCCGACCCCTTGATCTTCGTCAGCTGGGCCGAGAAGTCCGTGTCACCGGGATTGAACGTCTGGTTCTCGACGATCTCGATGCCCGCCTTCGGGGCCGAGGCCTCAAGCACGGCCAGGCCGTCCTTGCCGAATCCTCCGCTGTCGCTCATGGCCGCGAGCTTCGTGATCCCCTGCTTCTTCATGTAGGCCAGCTCGAAGGGGATGACGAGGTTGTTCGACCACGGCGTCTGGAACACGAGCGGGTCGAGCGGGGCCGCGGTTATCGCACTGCCGCCGGCCATCGAGACCTGAGGGATGCCGGCCCGGTTGACGTCACCGCGTATGGCCATGGACTGGCCGGTTCCGGTCGCGCCGATGATGGCGATGACCTGGTCTTGATCGATGAGCTTGGAAGCTGCGGCGACCGCTTTGGCCTCGTCAGTCGCGTCATCCTCGATGATGACCTCGATCTGCTTGCCGTTGATGCCGCCGGCATCGTTGATGCGCTTGACTTCCATTTCGAGGGTCTTCTGCTCGGGTCCGCCCAGTCCCGCGTACGTGCCCGTCAGAGAGACGATGGCGCCGATCTTGATGGTGTCGGCCGCCGGTTCACCACTTCCCCCCGTTCCCGAGGAGGTCGTTCCACCCGAGCACCCGATCAGGGTCACCGCGAGCGCGGCCGCGAGGGCCGCCTCCAACACCGCCAAACACATCTTCAACGTTCTCCCACGCATGTCCTTACCTCCTGGTTCCCCGCACGCTCTGCCCATTCAGATGCGCGCAATCTCCTCCTGAGTCACGAGACGCACGGGCTTGCCCTCCAAGAGCGAGACCGCACGCTCGATATCAGCAACATTGATGACCACGTAGGTCGAGATCAGCGAATAGACGTACTCGATGTTGACTCCTGCACCCGAGACCACCTTGAGCACGCCAGCCAGGCCACCGGGGTGGTCCGGCAGGTCGAGACAGATGACCGGGTTCTCCTTGACCGTGAACCCCGCGGCCGAGAGAACCTCGTGCCCCTTCGCCGGATCATCGACGATGAGCCTGACGATGCCGTAGTCGGCCGTGTCGGAGACCGAGAAGCCTCGAATGTTCACACCTGCATCGCCGAGGACGTCGGTCACCTCGCTCACTCGACCAGCCTTGTTCTCGATGAAGACGCTGAGCTGTTTGACGTTCACAGTGCGCACTCCCCTCGTTGACACGCCTCCCGGCCGAGCTCGAACGCGCGCAGGTTCGCCTCAACGGTCTTCGGCGGCACGCGCTTCGCGATGACTTCACGCCACACAGTCTCGCCGAACGGCAGGCCGGTGGACAGCGCTCCCATGAGCACGACATTCGCGGACTTGGGACTCCCAGCTTCGCATGCGAGTTCGTCCGCGTCGATGAAGATCGCGCCCTCATCTTCCAGGATCGCCTGGAGCCCATGCGGCGGCGCCAGTTCGCCCGTCAGTACCGGTAGCGGCCGGATCGACGAGGGATTCACAAGCAGCCTGCCCTCGGGCCTGACGTAGTGGACGCGCCGCATCGCCTCGATGAGCTCGAATGCGACGAGATGGTCGACCATACCCGGATCGGTCACCGGCGAATGCACGGCCTCGCCGAACTTCACGACTGTGTCGACGCTACCACCGCGCTGTGACATGCCGTGCACCTCTGAGAGCTTCACTTCGAGGCCGGACGCGGCGGCGACCTTCGCAAGCAGGTCAGCGGCGAGGATCGTTCCCTGGCCCCCTACCCCGCACAGCATCACCGTGGTGAAGGGCAGCGCGCTCATCGCGCATCAGCCCCCTTGAAGTCGCACGAGGGGCCGGTGCGCACGATCGCCCCGTAGCGACACACTTGGACGCACTGCCCGCACCCCACGCACACCGAGACGTCGATGTATGCACGGGACGTGTTCTCGTCCTTGCCGATCGCCGGACAGCCGAGCTTGATGCACACACCGCACTTCGTGCAGGTGTCCTCATCGACTGCGTACGGATCCTCTTTCTCCCTGATGAGCAGCGCGCAAGGTGCCTTGTAGATGATCACCGACAGCTCCTCGGCGGCTGTCTCTTCATCGAGTGCCGCATACGTCGCGGCAAGGTCCTGCGGGTCGACGACACGCACCCGCCTCACCCCGATCGCCCTCACGAGCGCCTCGAGGTCGACCTCGTGCCCGGGCCGATCCTGCAGGGTGATGCCGTTGATGGGATTGCCCTGATGCCCGGTCATCGCCGTGATGCGATTGTCCAGGATCAGCACTGTCCCGGCACCGCCGTTGTACACGGTGTTCATGAGCCCTGTGATGCCCGAGTGCGCGAACGTCGAGTCGCCGATAACGGCGACCACCGGTCGCCCGTCAAGCCCTCCGATGAGTTCGGCGCCATGCGCCATGCCGATCGACGCGCCCATGTCGACACAGGTGTCCATGGCCGCGAGCGGCTTGAGCGCGCCGAGGGTGTAGCATCCGATGTCGCCCGAGACGACCGCGCGCCTCTTGCGCAGCGCGCTGAACACGCTGCGGTGGGGACATCCCGGGCACATCAGCGGGGGTCTCGGCGGCAACGTGTCATCGGCTTCCCGGAGCGCCGGCTCCGGCAGGCCGAATGCCGAGCGGATCGCGCCCGGTGACAGCTCGCCCGCACGCGGGAGAGGCAGCGCCGTCACGCTCACTCCCGCCATCAGCAGCGCGCGCTCGAGGTAGGGATCCGCCTCTTCGACGACGTACACCGCATCGACGCCGCTCGCGAACTGGCGCAAGAGCTCGGGTGAGATCGGGAAACCAAGGCCCAGCTTGAGCGTCGAGGCGTCCGGCATGGCCTCGCGCACGTGCTCGTAGCACACCCCAGAGCACACGATACCGATCGCGGTATCCCGAGACTCGATCCGGTTGAGCGGAGTCGTCGCCGCGAACTCGGTCAGCTCCTCGATGCGGCGGTCCAGATCGACTCGCCGGCGTTTGGCCATCGCGGGCATCATGACCCACTTCGCAGGATCGGTCTTGTAGGGCCCGGGCGCCGCCAGGTCGGTGCGCTCACCGAGTTCGACCAGGGACTTCGTGTGGCTCACGCGGACCGTCGAGCGCACGAGTACGGGGACATCGAACCGCTCGGATATCTCGAAGGCCTCTCGCGTGAACGCGAGCGCCTCGGCCGAGTCCGCAGGCTCGAGCACGGGCACTCGCGCGAACGCGGCGTAGTTGCGGGAGTCCTGTTCGTTCTGGGACGAATGCATCCCGGGATCGTCTGCGACAAGGATGACAAGCCCGCCGCGCACGCCGGTGTAGGCGAGCGTGAACAGCGGGTCTGCGGCAACGTTGAGACCGACGTGCTTCATCGTGACGAGCGAGCGAGCGCCTGCGAGCGATACGCCGGCAGCGACTTCGAGTGCGACCTTCTCGTTGGGAGCCCACTCCGCGTAGACGCCGTCAAGCGTGCGGAAGTGCTGCAACGTCTCGGTGGAAGGCGTTCCGGGATACCCCACGCCGACGGCGGCACCCGCTTCCCAGGCACCTTGTGCGACGGCCTCGTTACCCGACAGCAGCATCCGACTCACGCGCGGTGTACTCCCCTCTTCCATCCCAGAAGGTAGGCGCATGATATCACACGGCGCCATGCCTCGATGGGCACGGAGAGCGCCTCGCACCTGCGGTTTCTCGCGGAGTCGGGGCGCTATGGGCGGGTGGCGCCCACGTAGTCGCCTCGGGAGTTGATCCGGGCGATCAATGAAGCACGTCGGACGCGGGCCCCGGTGTAGGGAGCCTCGATCATCATCCCGTCGCCGATCCACATCCCCACGTGGTGCACCTGGTTCGGGTCGCCTCCGTAGCCGAAGAACACGAGATCGCCCGGTTGCAGCAGGTCCATACGGTCGGGTGGGATATAGTCGCCGCTCTGGAACTGCACCCTGCTCGTGCGCGGGATAGAGATCCCGATCTGGCGGTAGCAGTACTGCACGAGCCCGGAACAGTCGAAGCCCGACGGAGTGGTGCCGCCCCACACGTAGGGAACGCCGAGGTAGCGCTCGGCGATCGACACGACTTCCGGATGCGGGCTACCGAGCTCACCGCTGAACGTCCGGTTCGCTCGCCTGGCGATCGCACGTGCTCGGGCCTGGGCGTCAGCGCGCAGTCTCGCCTTGATGGCTTCCTGCCGCTTGCGCTCCTTCTCGATCAGCTTCTTGAGGTCGGACTTGAGACTCGCCACGTAGCTCTGCTGCTCCTCGAGCGCATCGCTGACCTGGTCGGCCTTGTGGCGCGCCTCGGCCCGCAATGCCACCTGCTCCTGCTGGCGGGTCTCGAGCACCTTCTTCGACGCCTCGACTCGGGCCTTGGCGTCCTTGACGGAGGCGACCATGGCGGCATCACTGTCGCCTATGCGACGCATGAGGTCGAGCCGGTTGACCAGATCACCGAAGTCGCTGGCGCCGACGAGGACCGACATCACACTCACGCTGCCGTTGCGATAGATGGTCGACGCGCGGCGATCGAGCATGTCCTGAGAACGCTCGAGGTCGGAGTTGGCCTGGACGAGTTCGGCCTCGGTCGCGGCGATCTCGCGTCGCGTCTTCGCGACCGCAGCCTCGATCTCAGCCAGTTCCTCGCCACGCAGCTCGAGCTTGTCTGCGAGATCGTGCATCTTGGACTCGGCCGCGACAGCCTGGCTGCGCTTCTTGCGGATTGCAGCGTTCGACGGGGCGGCCGTCGCCGGCAGCACGGAAGCCGCGAACAAGGCGGCAGCGATCAAGACCAGCGCTCCACGGAGAAGTGATGTGTGTGCGAGGGTCCGCACAGAGAGGACCTCCTGCTGCGAAGTACGGCTACGACTCGAGGTTAGGCCGGACACGCGGTCCGAACACCACGATGATACCACCGCCGGCGCATCTTCACTCCGCTAGTCAACGTGGATGAGCGAGACCACCTTCGCGTCCTGTGCGAGCTTCGCGCGCCCGCCGAGGAAATCGAGCTCGATCAGGAATGCAAACCCGGCGAGCGTCGCGCCGACCGTGCTCACGAGCTGGGCCTTCGCGGCAGCGGTGCCGCCCGTCGCCAGCACGTCATCGACGATCAGGACGACGTCGTCGGGGCCGATGGCATCCGCATGGACCTCGAGCGTGTCGGTGCCGTACTCGAGGTCATACGTCACCGTCGTGGTGTTCCACGGCAGCTTGCCCGGCTTGCGCGCAGGGACGAATCCAGCCCCGAGCTGATATGCCAGAGCGCCACCGAAGATGAAGCCACGCGCCTCGGCGCCCATGACCTTGGTCACGCCGACACCGGCGAACTCCTCGGCGAGCCGGTCGATGGCCGCGCGAAAACCCTCGGGGCTGGCGAGCAGCGGGGTGATGTCCTTGAACATGACGCCCTCTTTGGGCCAGTCAGGGATGTCCCGAATGTAGCTGGCGAGATCCACGGTGCCTCCTCGGTGCGGTGAACGACTGTGACAGGGTACCCCGAAACGGGTGCGCTCGGCACCTAGAGCCGACACGCCGCCTCGACGAGCGTGGCGACCTGCTCGGGCGTGCCGAGCACCACCAGGCGCTCGCCCGCCTCGAGCACCGAGCTCGCCGCCGGATTCGCGTCTACGCGACCGTCCGCATGGAGCACCGCGACGACCTGCGCACCGGTGCGTTCGCGGATGCGCGAGTCGGCCAGCGAGACGCCCACGAACGGCGAGTGCTGGGCGAGTTCGACCTCCTGGAGTCGGAACTCGACGCCTTCGCCGCGGGTGACGATATCAAGGTAGTCCGAGACGGTCGGGTGCAGCACCATCGAGGCCATGCGCCGACCGCCGATGATGTTGGGCGTGATCGTGCGGTTGGCGCCCGCTTTGAGGAGCTTGGCCTCGGTGGGCTCGTGTGACGAACGGGCTACGATGAAGATGTCCGGGTTCAGAGCGCGCGCCGTGACCGTCACGAAGAGGTTCTCGGCGTCTCCCGACAGCGCGGTGACGATCGCACCGGCGCGCTCGATCCCCGCCTCAGTGAGCGTGTGCTCCTCGGTCGCATCGCCGGAGACGAATGCCCAGCTCCGTTCGCGTGCGATGACGCCGGCCTCCGGATCGAGGTCGACGACGACGAAGGCGGCCCCCTCGTCCTCCAGCGCGCTCGCAACGACTGCGCCCACGCGCCCTGCACCGGCCACGATCGTGTGACCGTGCATCCCGGCGATGCGCTTGTCCATTCGTCGTCCCTCCAGATAGCCCCGTACGTGCCCTTCGAGCAGGAAGTCCAGGAACTGCGCGAGCGCGAAACCCAGTGCCGCCACTCCCGCGAGGATCATGAACATGGTGAAGGCCTCGCCCGCCCTCGACATCGGGTGGACCTCCCTGAAGCCGACTGTGCCGACCGTGATGACCGTCATGTACAGCGCATCGAGAAAGCCCCATCCCTCGATGGCGGTGTAGCCGATCACGCCGATGACCAGCACGCACAGCAGGATTCCGAGCGGAAGCGCGACCCGACCGCGGCCGCTCACGAAAGCACCGTCTCGTCACGCAGCGCGACGATGGATCGCAGATTGCGGTGGCGTCCGCCCAGATCCAGTCCGTAGCCCACCAGGAACCGATCGGGCATCTCGAACCCGCAGTACGCGATCGGCACGGGCGCGATACGGCGCGCCGGCTTGTCCAGGAGCGTGCAGATCTCGACACTCGCCGCACCGCGGGCCATGAGCAGGGTGTACACGTAGTTGACCGTCAGACCTGTGTCCACGACATCCTCGACGAGCAGTACCCGCGCCCCTGCGATGTCGTCGGACAGGTCCTTCGTCACCCGCACCGCCCCGCCGACGCCCGGCGTATACGGGGAGACGGCCATGAAGTCGAGAGTGAGAGGGAGGTCGATGGCGCGACACAGGTCCGCCAGGAAGAACAGCCCGCCCTTCAGGACGGTGACCAAGCGCAGATCCTGTCCGGCGTAGTCGTGTGCCACGCGCGCGCCGAGTTCGGCGACTCGCTTCTGAATCGCCGCCTCGTCGAGCAGGACGAACTGCAACTCATCAGGCAACGGCGACGTCATGAGACCGGTCCGGAATCGTCCTCGGAGCCGATTGCGATCATGCCCCCTCCATCGGCGTGTGCGGCCGGCGCGGAGCCTACGCCAAAGCGTGCGAGAAGCTTGCGGAAGTCCTTCTGGTAGAAGATCTTCACGTTCACGTCCGGGTACAACTCCCGCAAACGCCGAACCTTGCGGTTCTTCTTGGTGACGAGCTTCTGCGACATCGTGGTGAGTTCGATGTAGAGGTCGAAGTCGACGAGGTAGAAGTCGGGCGAGAACGATGCGATCACGTTGCCCTGCCCGTCCCACTCGATAGGGAACGTGGTCGGCTCGTACTGCCAGCGAATGCGGTAGAAGTCCAGAATCTCCGCAGCGACGCGCTCGCTGGCGTGTGCGAATGCGATCTGATCGAGCGGTGGGTGAGTCGCGGTCGTATCGGCCGCCGTGTCGCCGGGACTGTCCGTGCCTGTGGTCATCCCTATCCGATGTCCTCGAACACGCGTCCCAGTGCCCTGCGCAGAAGCCGACTCTTCAGCTCATCCGTGAGAACGCCGAGCTCCGAGAGCGTCTCCGAGAGCTTCTGCTTGGTGTCCGGCGTGCGGTGTCGAAACGCCGGCATGAGGATCTGCGAGAACAGGGCGGCCTCGCGGTCGGCGAAGTTCTCGTACATGCGCAGATGCCGCGGCTCGACGCCGTAGCGGCGCAGTTCCCATGCCGCATGCACGATCTGGACATCGGGTCGCGCGATCTCGTCGCCGGACTCCCCTCGCGCGATCTGCACCAATCCGAACTCCGCGAGTTCGCGAATGAACGACACGGGGATGCTGAGCGCGCTGGGCGAGTCCTCGAGCAGGAGCGGGCCCTCGTCGTCGGCCATCAAGGGCAGTGGCGCAGTCATGCCGACGGCGGCACGCTGCAGCTCGGCCGGAATCCGGCCGCGATCGAAGTCGGCGAGCTTCTCTCGGATGACCGCGAGCGGAAGGAAGTGCTCCTTCTGCAGGCGCAGGATCATCTCGACCCGGGCGACGTCGGTCTGTGAGAACTTGCGGTAACCGCCGGCGGTGCGCTCCGGCGCAACGAGGCCCTCCTCCTCCAGGAAGCGAACCTTGGAGATGGACAGGTCCGGGTAGGCGCCCTGCAACCGCTGCACGACCTCGCCGATGGTGAGATAGTCGCGGCCGGTCATCAGCGGACACCCTCGGGCACGCAGAAGAACGCCATCTGGAAGGTCCCTATCTGCACGGCGTCCCCGTGATCGAGCTCCGCGCTGTCGACGAGCACGCCGTTCACGTAGGTGCCGTTGAGGGAACCGGCGTCCGTCACGGTGACAGTCGAACCGATCTGCTCGACCACGGCGTGCATGCGCGAAACGGTCATGTCGTTGAGGAAGATGTCACTCTCGGGATCGCGGCCGATCGTCAGACGCGGGCGGTCGATGAAGAAGCGTTCGCCCGGCTGAGGCCCCTTGCGCACGACCAGGACGGGGCCCTCCGCCGGCGCCGAGCCGCCCACGACCGGCGCCGAGTCCTCGCTGGCAACGGGTGCGAACGACGCCGTCGTGCCGGCAAGGGTAGCGCCGCACGACGAGCATTCGCTCGTATCGGGATCGACCGTTGCACCGCAGGCTGGACACTCAGCCATGGTCGTCCTCCCTTGCTGGTTGTGACTCGCTAGTGGGAGAAGCCTATGTCCGGCGTCTGGAAGGCGGAGTGGATCTCCTCCTCGAGCGCCTCGATGACTTCTGTGTTCTCAAGCACTTCCGCACGTTTGCTGTCGGAGAGACGGTTACGTACGTACGGGTCTTCCATGACCTCCATGAGGCGGCGACCGTTGTGCACCTCACGGATCACGTACTCGACGACACGCTCCTCCACGGGGTCTGCCGTGATGTCGGCGAAGAACTGCTTCATGCGATCGTTGATACTGCTGGCCACGCGTCCTCCCTTTGTCGGCAACGGACCGCTGACCGGCCCGGGCGTCTCGAAATCCAGGTCAGCCCTCAAGCGGGCCGTTGTCGGCATCGTCGGGATCGTCGCTCGTCACGTCGAAGCGTGAGACGCCACGCAGATCGTTGGCGAGGATATCGATCAGGCGATCGACGTCGCGCCCGCTGATGATGTCCTCGCCCGCCTCGCGGCCGGCCTTGAGTCGACGGACGAGTTCGGAGCGCAGGATGTCGATCTTCCCGTGCAGCACACGGCGGCGGTACGACACCCGCTGCTCCTCGGCGTAGAGTTCGTCGAGCAACTCGCGGAGCTCCTCGTTGGACCTGCTCTCGAGGTCGAGCAGTGCATCTGTGCTGTCGTCGTGCACGCTCATCGCCGTCCTTCTCCCGATGTCTGATGCTCTGACCGGATTGTAGCGTATGCTCGGACGTTCGTACCGCCTCTACGTGAACTCTACCTTGAGGTTCTGACACGTTCTCGGCGCGGGATGGTCGTCGCATCGGTCTCCGGCACGCAGCGGTGCGCGCGCTCGATCTCTGCGTCCGCGAGCGTGCCCGGCTCCAACTCGATGCCAAGACCGCGGGCGATGCCGGTCACGACCGCCTTCAGCAGCTCCTCGTCGGATGGGTGGCGGGCCAGCGAATCAGCGATCGTGGCGGTCTGCTCGCCGAGACGTGCTGCGGCGGTATCGTCGAGTCGAAACACGCGGGCTTCTCGTCGGATGTCACGCGAGACCGTGAACGACCCGTGCTGCAGCACCGTCGCGCCACTCCACACCTGTGCCGAGCCGGACAGCTTGAGCGCGCCCAGCGACAGGTCCGCAGCGGTCGCGTGCAGGTAGCAGGCCGCCGACGACCGGTCGCCGCGAGGTCGCGGGGTGAGCGCGGCCTCCACACCGAGCTCGCGATACGCTTCGACCAGGCCGCCGCACAGCATCCGGTACGAGGCCGCGGTGCCGCGCGGGATCCCGTCGTCGAGTCCGGCGACCATCGAGTAGGTGAGCTCGTCGTCGTGCAGCACGCCCCGGCCGCCGGTGTAGCGGCGGACGATGTCGATGCCCCCCTCGGCGCAGACCGCGAGATCCACGCCCGCGACATCCTGGAACCGTCCGAGCGTCACCGTGGGCCGCTTCCAGCGGTACAACCTAAGCGTCGGCGGCACCTCGCCGGCATCGCGCGCAAGCTGAACGGCCCGGTCGAGTGCCATGTTCCAGGCGCCCTCGGCCGGGCCGTCGTCTATCAGCAGTCGCCAGGTGGCGGTCACGTCGAGCGGATCACTCCCCTGCAGGCTTCCAGCGCAGGTCGGGGTTGCGCGCAGCTCCGGCCTCGTCGAGGCGTCGCACCGGCGTCGTGTAAGGCGCACCCTTCACGAGATCCGGATCGTTCACGACTTCCTCGGCGATCGTGAGCATGACGTCGGCGAACGCGTCGAGCGCGGACAGCGGCTCGGTCTCGGTCGGCTCGATCATCATCGCTTCCTCGACAAGCAGCGGGAAGTACACCGTGGGCGGGTGGAAGCCGTAGTCGAGCAGGCGCTTGGCCATGTCGAGCGTACGAACGCCGCTCTCGCGCTTCTGCTTGCTCCCGCTCATCACGAACTCGTGCATGCAGGTGCGTCCGTACGGCACCTCGAATGCGCCTTCGAGCTTCGCCTTGAGGTAGTTCGCCGAGAGGACCGCCTGCTCGGCGACCTCCCTCAGACCCTCGCCGCCGAGCGCGCGGATGTAGGCGTAGGCGCGCACGAGCACGCCGAAATTGCCGTAGAAGCTGCGCACCCGCCCGATGGTGTGCTCCGGCCATCCGAGGCCGAAGCTGCCGTCTTCGAACTCGACCGGCAGCGGACCCGGCAGGAACGGGGAGAGTTCGTCGGTCACGCAGATCGGACCGGCACCCGGACCTCCCCCACCGTGCGGCGTCGAGAACGTCTTGTGCAGGTTGATGTGCATCGCGTCGAAGCCCATGTCACCCGGGCGAGCCTTGCCGAGGATCGCGTTGAGGTTCGCGCCGTCGCAGTAGGCGTACGCACCCACGGCGTGAACGGCAGCGGTGATCTCGGCGATGTTCTCGTCGAAGAGGCCGACGGTGTTGGGATTCGTGAGCATGAATGCGGCCACGTCTTCGTCCAGTGCCGCCTTGAGCGCCTCGAGGTCGACCTGACCTTTGTCGTCCGAGAGGATCGTCACGGTCTCGTAGCCACACATCGTGACCGACGCGGGGTTCGTGCCGTGGGCGGTGTCCGGGATGATGACCTTCTTGCGTGCGTTGCCACGGGCCTCGTGAGCAGCGCGGATGACCATGAGCGCGGCAAGCTCCCCGTGCGCACCGGCGGCGGGCTGCAGGGTGACGCCCGGCAGGCCGGAGATCTCCGCGAGCGCGTCAGACAGGCCGACCATGAGCTCAAGAGCGCCCTGGACGGTCTCCTCGGGCTGGTACGGATGGATACCCGAGAACCCCGGAAGCCGGCAGGCGACCTCGTTGATGCGCGGGTTGTACTTCATGGTGCAGCTGCCGAGCGGGTACATCCCCGAGTCGACACCGAAGTTCATCGAGGCCAGATGCGAGTAGTGCCGCATGATCTCAAGCTCGGTGACGTTGGGCAGCTCAGGGGCGTGGGTCCGGGACCGACCGCCGAGCATCTCGTCGACGGCTGTGAGCGGCACGTCGATCGCGGGCGGTTCGACGCAGCGCGACTCGGGCGCGCCGGACTCGAAGATGAGCGAGCGTGGTCCGCGGACGGGGGCTGCGCCCGGCGTGTTCGCAAGCTTCTCGGTCACAGGGACGCCACCTCCTCCACGAACGCATCCATCTCTTCCTTCGTGCGCTTCTCGGTCACGGCGAATACGACGAGATGCTCCGCGTCATCGACGCCGGTGGGCCACTCGGCCTCGACGTCGGCGACGCTCACACCGGCGAGGAAGCCGGCGGCGAGGAGCTTGTCGTGCATCTCGGCGACATCGCCGTCGTACGCGAGCGTGAACTCGTAGCCGAAGTGCTCGTCCCACGGCGCACTGAACTTGCCGGTGGCGAGCAGCGCATCGCGAAGGTAGTGCGCCTTGGCGACACACGCGCGGGCGATTCCCGCAAGACCATGCTGCCCCACCGCCGAGAGGTACACGCACGCCGTGAGCGCGTTGAGCGCATGGTTGCTGCAGATGTTGCTCGTCGCCTTCTCGCGGCGGATGTGCTGCTCGCGAGTGGAGAGTGTGAGCACGAACGCCATCGCACCGTCGACGTCGACCGTGCGGCCGACGACGCGCCCGGGCATCTGCCGGACGTACTTCTCGGCGCAGGCGAAGAAGCCCAGACCTGGGCCGCCGTAGCTGGCAGCATTACCGAGCGGCTGGCCCTCGCCCACCACGATGTCGGCGCCGTAGGCGCTAGGTGGGTCGACGATCCCGAGCAGGAGCGGGTTGACCGCGACGACGAACAGGGCGCCGGCCTCGTGCGCCAGGCGGCCAAGCGTCTCGAGGTCCTCGAAGGAGCCGAAGAAGTTCGGTGACTGGACGAGCACCGCAGCGATGTCGCCCGCGGCAAGCCGCTCCTCGAGGTCCGCAAGGTCGACGACCCCGCCCGCCACGTGCGGGAACTCGGCAAGCTCGAGGGTGCCGGCGTCGGCGTAGGTCGCAAGCGTGTTCTGCCACTCGGGATGCACGGTCGAGGCGCACAGCACCGTGTGACGCTTGGTCACCCGCGCCGCCATCAGCGCCGCCTCGACGAACGCGGTGGCGCCGTCGTACATCGAAGCGTTCGACACGTCCATGCCGGTGAGCGCGCAGATCATCGATTGGTACTCGTAGATCGCCTGGAGCGTCCCCTGCGAGACCTCCGGCTGGTACGGCGTGTACGCAGTGAAGAACTCGGGCTTGCTGACCACCTGGTCCACAACGCTCGGGATGTAGTGGTCGTAGCAGCCCGCGCCGAGGAAGCTCACGAGGTCGGCAGCGCCTTCGTTCTCGGACGCGAGTGAGCGCAACAGCGCGTCGAGCTCGATCTCCGAGAGTCCCTCGGGCACGTCGAGCGCGCCGTCGAAACGAACCGACTCGGGGATGACGGCGAACAGCTCGTCGATCGTGGTAACGCCGACAGCGCGAAGCATCGCTTCGCGCTGTTCGCACGTGACAGGTATATATCGCATGAAGGACTAACCCTCGGTGATGAAGGCGTCGTAGTCCTCGGCGGAGAGCAGTGCGTCGAGCTCGCCGGCATCGTCCACGCGGACCTTGATCATCCAGCCCGCACCGTGCGGATCCGAGTTGACCGTCTCGGGGGAGTCGCCCAGCGCGGAGTTCACCTCGACGATCTCGCCGGACACCGGGGCGAACAGCTCCGAGACCGACTTGACCGATTCGATCTCACCGAAGGAATCGCCCGCCGACAGGGCGTCGCCCTCGCCGGGCAGGTCGACGTAGACGACCTCGCCGAGCTGGTCCTGCGCGAAGTGCGAGATGCCGATGGTCGCGACGTCACCGTCGACGATGACCCACTCGTGCTCCTTGGAGTAGACGCGATCGCTGGGGTGTGCCATGTGCAGCGCGCTCCTTTCTGGGTGCCTGATGCGACGGCGTGCTCTACGCCGACAGCGAAGTTGACGACACGAACGGCGGCTTCACCACGACGGCCGAGACGGTCTTCTTGCGTATCTCGACCGCGAGTTCGGTCCCCACGGCGGTCAGAGCCACGGGGAGGTACGCGGTCGCGATACCCGTCTGCAGCGTCGGAGAGAAGGTGCCGCTCGCTACCTTACCCACCACCTCGCCTGCGTGCAACACGGCCATTCCCGGCCGCGGAATCGCGCCCGCGACGGTGAGCCCTGTGAGCTTCGTGACCGGTCCGGCCTCTCGCACGGCGGCGACCTTCTCGGCGCCGATGTAGCCGGTCTTGGCTTTGGGGCAGACCCAGCACAGCCCGGCTGAGATCGGGTCGATGGTGCGGTCCATGTCGTTGCCGTAGAGCGGGTAGCCCATCTCGAGGCGCAAGGTGTCGCGGGCTCCAAGGCCGGCGGGGTTGACCTCGGGGAACGACAGGATCGCGCGCCACAGACGGGGTGCGTCGTCAGCTCGGCAGAGGATCTCTACGCCGTCCTCGCCGGTGTAGCCGGTGCGTGCGACGAGCGTCGGCACCGTGTCGAGTGCCGCCTCACGGATGGTGAAGCGGGCAGGGGCCTCCCAGCCCGAACCGGCGAGCTCCGTCGCGACCGCCACGGCTTTGGGACCCTGGAGCGCGATGAGCGCGGTCCGGTCGGACTCGTCGACGACCTCGAGATCGGCGGGCGCGTGGCTTGTGATCCACGCGAAGTCCGTCTCGGCGTTGCTGGCGTTGGCGATGATGAGGTACTCGAGGTCGCCCGTGTGGTACACGATCAGGTCGTCGATGATGTGACCTTCGTCGTCGAGCATCAGGGTGTACTGAGCCTGGCCGAGCTCGGCGATCCTGTGCAGGTCGTTGGTGAGCAGGCCCTGCAGGAAGTCGAACGCCCCGAAGCCGAAGATGCGGAACTCGGCCATGTGGCAGACGTCGAATACGCCTGCCGACGACCGGACATCGTTGTGCTCGTCGATGATGCCGCCGTACTGTACGGGCATCTCCCACCCGGCGAACGGCACCATACGGGCGCCGAGGGCGATGTGCTCTTCGTACAAGGGCGTGCGCTTGAGCGCGTCGGACATGCGGGTCTCCACCTCTCGTCGTGCCGGACCATTACACGGAGCGTCGGCTCCCTCGTCACGATATCGCACCAGCCGCGCGACTCGCGGTCGGCTGAAAGCCTTGCGGGATGTGAACGTATCACAGCCGGCGGGCGGCCTACTCCCCGAACAGACGCCGCCACACTCGCACCGTGCCGATCCACGCCCGCAGGAACGGGTTCGGCCTCTTCACCTCTTCAGTCGCGACCAGCGGCATCCCCGCGATCAGCGTCCCGCCCTGCGTGAACGTCACCGATCCCACGCGGTCACCCACGCGCACCGGCGCCTTCACCGGTGCGATCGTGACAGTGCGCTTGATGACGCCGTTCAGATCGAGCACGGCGGCCGACGCGTCCTCCGAAACCGCCGCGGGTACCGCGACGTCGAGGTAGTCGCTCACCGGTGCCTCTCCCAGGATCGTGCCGCCCGCGGCCAGCAGCTGCGGCCGGTAGTGAGCGAATCCCCAGTCGAGCAGCTCCTTGGCATCCTGGAACCGCTGCGGATCCGACGACGTCCCAAGCACCACGGCGTACAGCGTGACACCGTTGCGCTTGGCCGCCGACACCACCGAGTATCCGGCCTGATTGGTGTTGCCGGTCTTGATGCCGATCGCACCCCGGTAGTTGCCGAGCAGGAGATCCGTGCTCTCCAGAACGTGGCGACGCACCTTGCCGCCCACGGTCACCTTGCGCTTGGCGACGATCCTTCTGAACTCAGGATTGCCCATCGCGTACCGCGACAGCGTGGAAAGGTCGGCCGCAGTGGAGTAGTGGCCGGGTTCATCGAGCCCGTGTGCGTTCTTGAAGTGCGTGTTCTTCAGTCCGAGCTGCTTCGCTTTCGCATTCATCATGTCGACGAACTCCGCTTGGCTCCCGCCCACGTGGATCGCGATGGCCGTCGCAGCGTCGTTGCCGGACTTCACGAGCATCGCCGCAAGCATGTCGCGCATCGAGAGCCGTTCACCGGCCACCAGGTACGCGGTGGACTGCCCCACCACGACGGCCTCCTGCGGCACCTTGACCGTCTCGGTCAACTCCGAGTGCTCGAGCGCAACCACCGCCGTCATGATCTTCGTGATGCTCGCCATCGAGCGGCGCGCCGCAGGCCGGCGAGCCCACAGCATCCTGCCATCGGCGTCGGCGAGCAGGCCGGCCTTCATGGAGACATCCGGGAGTGCCGACCGAGAGATGTCGCGCTCGGCCGCGGTGCGGCCGTCCACCAGGTCGCTGGTGCGTCCCGCGGCCAGCGACGCGGTCGGCGCGGCGAGTACGGCAGCGGTCAGCAGCGCGAAAAGAGATGTGGTTAACCGATGAGGCTTTCCGGTCGATATAGGCGACAGCAGATGCATACCCGTCCTGCGGCTTCTGGTTGTAGTGCTTCGCGTCGAGGCCAGCGCACAGAAGGCGCGGCGGCAGTTGGCAGTGTACTACGATGGCTCTGACCGGACGGCCCGGACGGTCACAGAGCGTTACGGGGGAAGACGCGATGGAGTATCGGCGATTCGAGCGCCTGATTGTCGGTGGGACGGCAGCGCTCGTCTTGATCAGCCTGGCCGCGTCGGCCGCTACCGGGCCCTTGGGCATCGCCGAGGTCGTCGGACAGCTCGCCTTGGTGGCCGTCATGTTCGCTGCGGTGCACTGGGGTCGGCGCGCGGGCACCTTCGCGGCGTTGGCGGCGTGTCTGCTGTATCTGGCACTACGGCTGCCGATGCTCTCCGCAGGACTGTCCCCGCAGGCGTTCCTGCTCATCCTCTCCCGCTTCGCGGGCTACTGCCTCGTCGGGATCGTGGGGGGCGAGATCTTCGCGCGCGTGAAGTACCTCTTCGCCGGGTCCAACGGCAACAACGTCATCGACGACTGGAGCCGCGTGTACAACCAGGCATATGCGGCGAAGGCCATCACCCAGGCGATCGGCCGTCACGAACGCTACGGCGAACCCTTCTCCCTGGTCACGTTGACGCTGGATGCGACACTCACCGGCACGCAGCGGCCGCAGAAGCTGCGCGGCCTCATCCGCACGGTCGCCAGCTTCATCCGAGACGATATCCGGATGGTCGACGACGTCGCACGCCTCGACGACGGGCGGTTCGCCGTACTGCTGCCGCACACCCCCGGGAGCGCAGCGCCGATCGTCGCCGACCGGCTCGCCTCAGGTGTGGCGAAGACGCTTGGCGTGAAGACCGACCTCGTGAAGGCCGCGGCGATGGGAGCGGACGGCGACGCCGCCGCACTCAAGGCGTTCGCGGCCAGCCTGCACTCCGACGACGTCGACTCAGAAAGTCAGTCCGAATCCGGCGCGTAGAGATCCGACTCGGTCAGCACCCGGAAACCGGCTGCCGCCAAGACCTCCTCGGCGTTCTCGGCATCGATCTTGAACACGTCGACCGCCGCATCGCCCTGCGGCTCGACGAAACAGTAGGCGTACTCGATGTTGACGCCTGCGGCGCCAAGGGACTCCAACACGTCTGCGAGGCCGCCGGGCTTGTCGGGGACCTCGACTGCGACGACCGGTGTCAGCTTGGCGCTGAACCCCAGATCGTCGAGGATCTCCTTCGCCCGGTGCGGCGAGTCGGTGATGATCCGCACGACGCCGAACTGCTCGGTGTCGGCGACCATGAGCGCGTGCATGTTGATGCCGGCGTTGCCAAGCGCGCGCGTCAGCTGGCCGAGACGCCCCGTGCTGTTCTCGAGGAAGACTGATAGCTGCTGGATCATCGGTCAGGCACCCCCCTGCTCGTTGCGGAGATCGACGACTCGCTTCGCCTTGCCCTCACTCCGGGTGATCGACTTCGGTTCCACGAGCTTCACCTTGATGGACACGGCGAGCGCGGATTCGATCTCGCCCTTCACGCGACGCTGGAGCCGCTCGAGCTCACGCACCTCGTCGAAGGCGAACTCCGGCGCGACCTCCACGCGGACCTCGACGTCGTCGAGCGAACCTCGTTTCGTCAGCACCACCTCGTAGTGGCGCGCCACGCCGGGGATACCGGCAAGTACCTGCTCGATCTGGTTCGGGAACACGTTGACACCGCGGATGATGAGCATGTCGTCGGTGCGCCCGGTGATCCGCTCCATGCGCCGGAACGTGCGCCCACAGGTGCACTGGCCCGGGATGATTCGCGAGATGTCGCGGGTCCGGTAGCGGATGACTGGAATGCCTTCCTTGGTGAGCGTGGTGAACACGACTTCGCCGTACTCACCATCAACCACCGGTTCCAGCGTCTCAGGATCGAGGATCTCGACGAGGAAGTGGTCCTCGAAGACGTGCAGCCCCTTCTGGTGCACGCACTCCGAGGCGACTCCCGGCCCCATGACCTCGGAGAGGCCGTAGATGTCGATGGCCGTTATGCCGAGCAGGTCCTCGATCTGGCGGCGCATGTTCTCGCTCCACGGCTCGGCGCCGAACACGCCGACGCGCAGCGGCAGCGACTTCGGGTCGATGCCCATCTCAAGCGCCGTCTCACCGATGAGGACCGCGTAGCTCGGCGTGCAGGCGAGCACCGTCACCCCGAAGTCCTTGAGGATCTGTACCTGGCGCTTCGTGTTGCCACCCGACACCGGGATGGTGAGCGCACCGAGTCGCTCGGAACCGTAATGCGCACCGAGGCCGCCGGTGAACAGTCCGTAGCCGTACGTGACCTGGATGACGTCGTCCGGCGTCGCCCCCGCCGAGGCGAACGTGCGGGCCATGAGATCCGACCAGCGTTCGATATCGCCCTTCGTGTAGCCGACCACGGTGATCTGACCGGTCGTGCCGGAGGACGAGTGAACGCGAACGATGTCGCGAAGCGGGGCGGCGAACATGCCGTAGGGGTAGGCCGAGCGCATGTCGTCCTTGACGGTGAACGGTACGCGCTGCAGGTCATCGAGACTGGCCACGCTCTCGGGATCGAATCCCGCGGCGTCGAATTTCTCGCGGTACAGGTCGACGTTCGCGTAGACGTTCTTGAGCAGTGCCTGGAGCCGCTCGAGCTGGAGCTCCTCGAGCTGCTCGCGCGGCATCGACTCGAGTTCCGGTTGGTACACGCTGCCCCCTCCCCGCTTCACCACACCTGCAGAAGCGTCCCTAGTCCTTCTTCTTCGACTCCGGCTTGTCCGTTGTGTCCTTGGACTTCGTCGGCTTCGTACCCACTCTGACGACTTCGGTCTTCGGGCGATAGACCGACTTGAAATTGTCGACCCGAATCGTCTTGTTGCCCTTCTTGACCGTGCGCGTCACCGTGCACGTCATCCCCTTGACGCCCGGATCCTCCACGACCTTCTTGCCCTCGGCGAGCTTGGGGTCCTTGATCTTCTCGGTCGAGAACTTGCGCTCGTTGCTGAACGGGCTCGTCTTCGACGTCACCTTGTAGCCGGGGTCGGTGCCGTAGAGCGAGATCGTGATCGAGCCGCTCGTATACGACACCGAGATGAGCATCCAGGTGTCGGTGTCGTTCTTGAAGACCAGGTCCGGCCCGCCCCACGACACGGTCGCATCGCGTCCCTTCGGATAGTGCGAGATGTAGAACGAATGGTTGTGGCGCTCGAGCACCGGCAACCCGGACTCGAAGACCGTGTTGAACAGGGTGGTCCCCACCTGGCAGATGCCTCCGCCGAGCTGGGGTACGAGCTTGCCGTCGACGATCGCTGGCGCCTCTTGGTAGCCCTTCGCCGCGGTACGCTCGCCGATCGCATCGTTGAACGAGAACGAGCCACCGGGCTTCACGAGTTTGCCGTCGAGCGCATCGCCGAGCAGGTGGATGTTGTTCACGCGCGGCCGGTTGCTGGCCACGTAGTACGTCGTGTAGGTGGAGATGCGCTCGTGGATGTCCATCTCCTTGGCCATCGCCGTGGTGATCTTCGGCTCGGTCTTGGTGGTGTGCAGCTCGACGACCCTGGCCTGACCGTCGGAGCTCTTCAGGGCACTCGTCAGCTCGGTCGCGAGCGCAGCGAAGTCCGGCCCGATGCCGGTCTTCGAGGCAACGATGCTGACCTTGCCCGAGCGCGTCTTGAACCGGGCGTCGCGAGCAGGGCGTCCGATCTTGCCCCCGAGTTTGGGTGCGACGACCTTGGCCGCCCGCTTCTCCGAGACGTACGGCTCGAACGTCCACGTGGCGGCGGCGGTGTCCTCGAGCTTGCCGACGACGATCATGCGCGCGAGGTCTTCGGGCGTGAGCTCCCAGCTCCTCCCGGATTCCCACGTGATCTGTGCGGGCTCGGCGATCATCTGCTCCGCAGTCGCCTTCGCTGCCGAGGCGACGTCATCTGAGATCCGGGCCTGGACGACGGCGACAGGAGCCTCGATCGCCCGATCGGTGCCGGTGAACGCCGTCAAGATGTCTGACGTCAGTCGCTCCCGGTCGACCGCGGCACCGGGCGCAGACTCGGAGAGGACAGCGGTCGTGCCCTTGAACTTCACCGTGGCGTCCGTTGGAGCGACATCGGTGTCGTCGGCTATGTCGGCCAGTACGCCAGAGAGCTTCTCGGGGTCGGCGTTCGCCCTCGCGGGAAGCGTCGCCGAGCCGAACCACGCGCCTGCGCGCTGCCCGATGGATGCAAAGAAGCCGCCCGTGCGGCCGACCGCCATGGCCTGCTCGGCGAGTGCGTACGTATCGAACGTGACGCCCAGGTCCTCCGGCGTGATGGTCCACTCCTTGTCGCCGTAGGAGACGACGACGGGCTCGTTCGCCTTCTTCGGGAGCTCTGCGGAGAGCGTCTGGGCGGCCCGCTGCGGGCCCATTCCGCCGACCTTCACGCCTCCGACGGTGACACCGGGATGGACCCGGCCGGCGCTGGCGGCCACCTCGACGACGACGATGAGCACGGTGATCGCCACAATGCCAAGAACCACCCACATGAGCCACGACGGCATCGAAGGGGTGGTCTTTCTGGTCCGGCCGCGCCGTTCACGCGTTGTGGAGCGGCGGTATGTCTCGTGGTCGTACTCGGTCAATGAAGCTCGTTTTCTCTCTGGCAGGTGTGGCGGTCATCGCCTGCGTCCGCTCGAAGCAATGGCCGTGCCTGTCTCGCCCCGAACGCCATGCGTTGCGTCGGGTACTCCCGCCCCAGCCGGTCAGCGCACAGGACGAGACGGGCTCAAGCGGGAACAGACGTTTGCGGTAATTGCACATAATAGCAGGTCAGCGACGCAGATTCGAGTCCGGATCGTCACGTCGACTGAATCGCTTCCTCCGCGAGTCGCACCCACTGCTGTGCACGGGCTTTCGCAACCTCGTCTGTCGCGCCCTCGGCCCAGACCGAGACGGCGGGTTCGCTGGGATGCGGCAGGACGAGCGCCCAGCCATCCGAGTACTGGATTCGCACGCCCTCCGCCAGATCCGATTCCATGCCCGACGCTCGCTCTGTGACGGCACGCATCACCGCGCCCTTGCGGTCCGTGGGGCATGCGACGGCCTCCTCGGCCTTGTGGAACGGCGGCAGGCCGTCGACGATCTCGGACAGCCGTACGCCGGACCTGCCCAGCATGCGGGCGATCATCCCGGTCGCCAGCACGCCGTCGTACGCGGGGAAGAAGTCGCCGAAGATGAAGCCGCCGCTCATCGATGCGGCGAAGACCGCGTCGCCGTTGAGCACCGCCGCGGCAAGCGGGCGTCGCGAGCGGCCCGGCCGGATGACCGAACGACCGTATCGCGCAGCGATCTCCTCGACCACCTGGGATGCGTGAAGCGGGACCGCGATCGCGCCGGGCTCCGCGGACCTGGTGCGGCACCACAAGTCGATCACGGCGTGCATCGCCGTGTCACCGTCGAGCAGTTCACCGGCGTGCGTGAGGAGTCGGACCCGCTCGGCGCCCCAGTCGAAGATGATGCCCAGGTCGGCGCCGAAGAGCTCCACCGCACGGGTGATGTCGGCCGTACTCTCTTGCGTAGGCAGCTCGGACGGCGCCGACGTGGCTTCCGAGTCGACAACGCCGTTGATCGCGACGATGTTCATGTTCCAGCCATGCGCGACCTGGGGCAGGATGAAGGACGCCGGCCCGCTCGCCATATCCACGACGACCTTGCGCCAGTCGCCGCCCAGGTCCGCCTGTACGATCGCATCGTTGAGTGCAGCGGCGTAGTACTCGAGTGGCCGCGACGGGTACAGGATCTCTCCTACCTCGTCGAAGAACGCGCGGCGGAACTCCTCTCGGAAGTAGAGCCGCTCGATCTTCTTCTGTTCCCAGGGTGCGATGTCGAGACCGTTCTTGTCGAAGAAGCGGATCTCGAGCGACTGCGGTTCGCGCATCGATCCGGAGATGTGGATCCCACCCACGCACCGGGTCTTCTGCGTCGTGAAGCGGCTCACCGAGGGCGACGCCACTCTCAGGTCGCGGACGTTGATGCCGGCGGCGTTGAGCCCGGAGCACATCGCACGCTTGATCATGCGAGCGGCACGTGTGGTGTCGCGCGTGACCACGACGTGACCGCCTCTCGGGAGCAAGGAGCCGAACGCCTCGGCGGCCTTGAGCGCAAGCTCCGGCGTGATGTCGGCCCCGACAAGCCCCTGGATGCCCGCATCCCCGAAGAGCGACCGCACGCCGGTCGACTTCCAGATGAGCGAGGAGTTCACCATCGCCGAAGGTTCGACCCGTTTGTACGGGAACACCTGCACACCGGCGCCGACACGCGCGTCCTTGCCGACCACGGACTCGTCACCTATCACAGCACCCATGTCGACCGAGGCGCGCGCACGCACGTCCACGTGGCGACAGAGCACCGCGCCCGATACGTTCGCGCCGCGGCCGACGAACGTGTCGCTCCACAGTATCGAGTGGGTCACGTGCGCATCGTTGCCGATGACGCAGTTGTCGCCGATCACGGTGAAGTCGCCGATGGTAGCGCCCGCTCGCACGCGCACGTTGTCGCCCACGACCACTCCGCGGCCCAGGGTGACGTCCTCCTCGATCTTGGCCGACTCGGCGACCCACACCCCCTCGTGCGCCTGAACGCCGGGAACGTAGATCTTCGCCTTGCCGTCGAGGATATCGCGGTGGACGTCGATGTATGACTCGCGACTTCCGACGTCACACCAGTAGCCGTCGACCGCGATGCCGTACAGCTTGTGACCGTCCTCCATGAGCTTGGGGAACAGCTCGGAGGAGAAGTCGTAGGCGACGCCGTCGGGGATGTAGTCGAGCACCCACGGTTCGACCACGTAGATCCCGGTGTTGATCGTGTCCGAGAAGACCTGCCCCCATGTCGGCTTCTCAAGGAAGCGCTCGATGAGCCCGTCGCCATCGGTGATCACCACGCCGAAGTCGAGCGGGTCATCCACACGCTTGAGCGCGATCGTGACGGCCGCCCCCCGCGACCTGTGGAACTCGATGACCTGGGTGAGGTCGATGTCGGTGATGGCATCGCCCGAGATGACGATGAACGGCTCCTCTCCCTCGAGCAACGACGCAGCGTTCTTCACCGACCCGGCAGTACCCAGCGGCGACTCCTCGACCGCGTAGCCGATGGTGACACCCCACTCCTCACCCTCGCCGAAGTAGTCCTCGATCACCCGCGGCATGAACGCGAGTGTCGCCACGATCTCTGAGATCCCGTGATGCTTCACGAGGCCGATGATGTGTTCCATGACCGGCTGGTTCACGATCGGCACCATCGGCTTCGGCCGCAACGACGTCAGCGGCCGCAGCCGGGTTCCCTCTCCACCCGCCATGATCACGGCCTTCATGATGCTGCTCCCTCAGAGATCGCCTTGCGGAATTGGAGCGTGTACTGGATCGCGGTGCCGAGCGACAACGCGACACCCACGTACACGAAGTACATGCCGAGCACCACCGGTTCGCTACCCAGGCCGGGCAGGTACGGGCTGTCGATGAGACTCAGGCCGGGCACGACCGGCCAGCCGAGAATCAGATCGGCAAAACCCACGAGCAGCACGGCGGTGGTCGTCTTGCCTGCGAACGTCACGGGAAGCCGTGTGTGGTGGAACTGCTCAAGGCGCCATGCGCCATACATCAGGTACAGGTCGCGCGCGAACAGCACCACGACGATCCATCCCGGCAACCGGCGCTCCATGTACAGGCCCAGCACACCGGAGGCGATCAGCAACCTGTCGACGAGCGGGTCGATCGCCTTGCCGATGGCCGTGACCGTTCCGGTGCGACGCGCGATCTGCCCGTCGAGCCAGTCCGTCGACGCAGCGACCGTGAACAGCACGAAGGCGAGCACGTTGTTCTCACCGTTGATCAGCACCGCGAAGAAGAAGGGCACGAGGATGAGGCGGAGCACGGTGACGATGTTCGCGATGGTGTAGATGTCATGCGTATGGTCCGCGGCCTCCTGCGACTGCGGCGCGGGCTGTGTGTCTGTCCGCTCTTCTACCACCAGTTCTTCTTCCTGAAGTAGAGCGCCATGGCGACCGCGATGACCACCATGATCGCGACGATGAACGAGAAGGACCACGCCGCGAGCGGTGGCGGCCACATACCCGCGACGACGTTCATACCGTAGATACCCGAGAGCAGCGTCAGCGGCATGAAGATCGTGGCGACGACCGCAAGCTGCTTCATGATCTCGTTCATCCGGTTGTTCTGGGCGGACAGGTAGACGTCCATCACCGAAGCACCGACGTCCTGGTAGGTCTCGATCGAGTCAAGAGCCCGGGCGACGTGGTCACCGACGTCCTGAAAGTAGCGGTAGGCATCCGCGCCTATCACATCGCTCTCCCGCGCGAAGCTGCGCAGGATGTCGCGCTCGGGCGCGACGATGCGATGCAGCCGAACAAGCTGTCGGCGTACCTGGTGGAGCGCGCGAAGCTCGTCCTGACTCGGATGATCCTCGAGCATCGCGTCTTCGATGGCGCTGAGCTTCTCCCCGACGTCATCGATCAGAGGCAGCGAACCGTCCACCAGCCGATCGAGAATGGCATGAAGCAGCCAGTCCGCACCGTGTTGCAGGCTGTGCTCGAGGTCGCACGCGACATCCTGCAGGACGAGGTTCGGCTCGTCATGCAGGGTCACCAGGTAGCCTCGGCCCACGAAGATGTCGAGCTCGTCGACGACCACTCCGTCCCCTTCAGGCAACCGCGGCGAAAGCCATGCGAGGAAGAGGTGGTCGGCGTAGACATCGAGCTTGGGGCGCGATTGACCGTGCCGCGCGTCCTCGATGGCGAGCGCGTGGAAACCGAAGCCGCGCGCGAGTTCCTCGAAGACCGCGTCGTCGGGCGCCGTGATGTCCACCCAGCACAGCGTGGCGTCCTCAGGGTACGGCTCGACCTTCTCGGAGGTGCGCGACTGCACCTCGCCCGAAGCGTCCACCCACCGGACCTCGACAGATGGCATCGAACGCTCCCTCCCCAACGCGGATGTCGCCTGTGCTCAGTCTACGCGAAGCGCGGTCATACGTAGCGCGCCAGAACCGCTTCCGCGCAGCGTATCCCGTCCACCGCCGCCGACATGATGCCGCCGGCGTAGCCCGCACCCTCACCGCAGGGATACACGCCTCTGAGGTTGGACTGCAGCGTATCGTCGCGTACGATGCGCACCGGCGACGAGGAGCGCGTCTCGACCCCGGTCAGCACGGCGTCCCGTGTCGCGAACCCGCGCAGGCGCCTGTCGAAGAGCGGGGCCGCCTCGCGCAGCGACGCGACGACGAACTCCGGCAGGCATGCCGAGAGGTCCGTGAACTCGACGCCGAGCGGATACGTGGGTTCGACGTCGCCGCCGGCAGAGGAGGCGACCCCCTGCAGGAAGTCGCCCATGAGCTGGGCGGGTGCGGCGAAGCTGCGCCCCCCGAGCTCGAATGCGGCGCGCTCCCACCGTTGCTGGAACCGCACGCCCGCGAGCGGGTCGTCGGCACCGAAGTCCTCCGGCATGACGCTCACGAGGAACGCCGCATTCGCGTTCACGCCTTCGCGCGCATACCGGCTCATGCCGTTGGTGACCACGCCGCCGGCTTCGCTCGCGGCCGCCACGACCCAGCCGCCGGGACACATGCAGAACGTGTACACGCCCCTCCCGGACGGCAGGTGGCACGAGAGCTTGTAGTCCGCTGCGCCAAGCGAAGCGTGCCCCGCCGCTGAGCCGTACTGCGCACGGTCGATCATGTGCTGGTGGTGCTCGACCCTGACACCGATCGAGAACGGCTTCCTGGCGAGATGGGCACCGGCATCTTGCAGCGCCCCAAGCGTGTCGCGGGCGCTGTGGCCGAGGGCGAGCACGAGCACCTCGGCCGCGATCTCCTCGCGACCCCGCTCGCCCTGTGTCACCACGGTGCGGAGCCGGCCATCGGCGTCGAGCACCACGTCCGAGAGCCGCGTGTTGAACCTCACCTCGCCGCCGAGCGCCTCGATCTGTTCGCGCAGCCGCTTGACCACGCCGGTCAGGCGGTCGGTGCCGACGTGTGGCTTCGCGTCCCAGAGGATCTCCTCGGGTGCACCGGCTTCGACGAGTGTCTCGAGGACGCTTCGGCACCGGGGGTCGCGCGTGTTGGTGCTGAGTTTCCCGTCCGAGAACGTCCCGGCACCGCCCTCTCCGAACTGGATGTTGGAGTGAGGGTCAAGTGCCCCGCCGCGAAGGAAGTCCTCGACAGCGCGAACGCGATCACCCACGCTCATGCCCCGCTCGAGCAGAAGCGGCCAAGCGCCGGCGCGCGCGAGCACGAGTCCGGCGAACAGGCCCGCGGGTCCGGTGCCGACGACCACGGGACGGAGCGCTGGTGCGGTGGCGATCCGGCCGACCTGCGGCGCGACCACGGGATCGGCGACGAGCACGTCCTTGTCGGCGAGTCGGGCGACGATGCGCGCCTCCTGGGCGGCGTCGGTGTCGAGAGCCACGTGAAGCGTTGCGACGAAGTGGACATTGCCCTTCTTCCGCGCGTCCACCGCACGCCTGACGAGCCGAACGGAGACGACACGGCATTCGTCGAGCCGCAGGCGCCGTGCTGCTACACGCGCAAGGTCATCGTCGGATGCATCGCCTGCCGAGAGGGGCAGCGAGAGATTGCGGATCTCGATCACGCGAGGCACCCGCCGGCGCCCGGGCGCCCGGCGCCCGCCGCGGCCTGCCGTGCAGCGGCCTCACCGGCGACGAGGCCCGATGCCCACGCCCAGTGCAGGTTGAACCCGCCCGAGCGGCCGTCGACGTCGAGCGCCTCGCCAGCGGCGAAGAGCCCTTGAACGCGACGAGACGCCATCGTCTCGGGGTCGAACTCCGAGACGGATGCGCCGCCCCTCGTCACCTGCGACTGAGCGGCGTCGCCCATCCCGCGGGCCCGGACCCGGAAGTCCTTGAGGACGCCCGACAGACGCGCGAGCGGCAGTTCGGACGCCGACACGGTCGCGTGCACGCCTGCCGCTCGCAGGACGGCGCGGGCGACCCGGTCGTGGAGCATGCCCGTGAAGAACGTCTCGGCGGTACGCCAGGGCATCGAGTCCCGGCGCGCGGACAGCAGCGACTCGAGGTCGGTAGCGGCCATGTCGGGGAAGAAGTCGAGGGAGATGACGCTGTCGGCGGTGAGAAAGCGCGACAGGTCGAAGACCATGATCCCGCTCAGCCCGTAGTCGCGGAACAATAGCTCACCGCGCTCGCTTGCCATCGCGCTGCCACCGGCGCCGTCGGCGCTTGCGTCGGTGTAGAGGGTCGCCGCGCAGCGCACGCGCACCCCCGAGAGCCCGCGGATAGGATCGGTGTCGGTCCGGATGGGCCCGAGCACCGGCGACGTCGGCAGCAGCGTGTGACCCAGCGCACCCAGCAGCGTGTCGCCGCCGCCGGTGGCCACGAGCACGGTGCGGGCGCGCTCGGTCTCGCCCTCCCCGGACGTGATCTCGAACCCGCCTGCCGCGCCCGGCAACTGCGCGATGCCGCGCGCCTCGAACCCACACCGCACGACGGCCCCGCGGTGCGCGCACTCGAGGCGCAGCACGTCGAGCACCGAGCTCGCCGTGTTCGTCGTCGGGTAGACCCGCCCCTCGGCGTCAGCGCGCGTGAGCAGGCCCAGGTCGCCGAAGAAGCCGCAGATGTCCCCGCACGTATGGCGCCGAAGCACCGGCGCGACGAACTCCGGTCGGTTGAACGCCTCCGGCCCCGCCGAGAGGTTCGTGAGATTGCAGCGCCCGTTGCCGCTGACCAGGATCTTCTTCCCCACGCGCGGGCCGGCCTCGAGAAGCAGCACCGTCGCTCCGAGGCGTGCGGATGCGATGGCTGCCGTCAGACCCGCCGCTCCCCCACCGATGATCGCCACGTCGTGCTGCTGCATCTCGTCCTTCCAGCGGTTCGTCATGCGCCGCACACACCGCGGCGGCTTGGGGCGTGCGTCGCAGGCCTCGTCAGGTCGCGCGCTCCCAGCGCACCCACACCCCGTCGCTCACCGGACGGACCCCGTCGGCACCGGTGAGCTCCATCGACCCGGTCTCGATCTCGCCCGGTCCGAGTGTATCCTCCATCAAGCCCGCGAGATGCGCATCCGTGATCCCCTGCGTATGCGAGGTGAGGAGCACGAACGCGGGCTTCTCGGCGAGGAGCGCCCTGCAGCGCTCGAGGGTGGCGGTCAGATCGCGGTCGATCCGGTACTGCTCGCCTCTGACACCGCGGCCGAACGACGGCGGGTCGAGCATGATCGCTCTGTAGGCGCGGCCGCGGCGGATCTCACGGTCGAGGAACTTGCTCACGTCGTCCACGATCCAGCGAATCGGTGCGGCGGCGAGTCCGTTGAGGCCTGCGTTCTCGCGCGCCCGGGTCACCATCGACTTCGAGGCGTCCACGTGGCACACCGAGCACCCCGCCCGAGCGGCGGCCAGCGTGGCAGCGCCCGAGTACGCGAACAGGTTGAGCACGCTCGCGGCGGGCGCGGCCGCGGGCGCGGCGGCGGGCGCGGTGGCCGCCTGGGTGGCGTGCGCGGCGCTCGGCGCGGAGCTCGGCTCGGCACCCGCTCCCAGCCACCCGCTGATCAGGCCCCACAGCTGACGCGTCTCCGGGAAGACGCCGACGTGGCCCGCGGGCGTGAGCGCGAGCTTCAGCACGAGGCCGTCGATCGTCACCGTCCAGGGGCCGGGCGGCCCGGCGGCACCGCGCACCCGCCAGCCGGCCCCGCGCTCGAAGGACGCATCCGCGTCGTCCCAGATCCGCGGACGCTGCCTGTCCCATGCCGCCTGCCCGCACGGTCGAGACAGGATCACGCCACCGAATCGCTCCAGCTTGCGTCCGTCACCGCTGTCCAGGAGCTCGTAGCCGTCGGGTTCGGAGGTGACACCGCGCTCGGCCGAGTGCCGGCCGCTCGCGTCACGCATCCGCAGCGCCCGCCTGCTCGGCGACGTACTCCCGGTACCACGCCATCGCCGCCAGCGCGCGCACCGCGGCGACCGGCGAGTAGAGGATGACGGGGTCGTAGCGCGTTCCGCTCGGGAACGTGGCGCACTCGAGCGGGCGAAGCGGGACGTTGATGATCGGCTTGCCCGTACTCGTCATGAGCTCGCCCACGCGCTCGAGGAACGAGGCCTCGGCGTCGTTGAAGCTTCCGCGGCCGGGCCCACCGGGCACACCAGCCGCCGCCGGATCGTCCGACGTCCACCCGGTCGCCGGGCTCCTCAGGATGCCGAGAACCACGACCGCGTCCACCGCATCGCTCTCGGCGAGCATCGTCAGGGTCCGGCCGGCAAGGTCGGGCGTGACCGTCGCCACGAGGTCGACTGGGTTGCTGCGGCACCAGTAGCCTGGCAGGATCTCGTCGAGCGCTGCGAGGATGTCGGGTTCGAGCGCAGCCAGTTCGAGCGAGTCGCGAGCCAGTTCATCGGCCGCCAACACGCCCCATCCCCCGCCGAGCGTCATCACCGCGACCCGGCGGCCGGCCGGGAGCGGAAGCGCCGAGAGACACAGCGCCAGGTCCATGCTCTCGTCCGGGCCCGTGCGCACAAGGCAGCCCGTCTGGCGCGTCGCGGCCAGGAACACCTCGGTAGATCCGGCCATCGCTCCGGTGTGGGACGCCGCGGCGCGGCGGCCGTAGTCGGTCATCCCGCCGGGCAGGATCACCACAGGCTTCTTGCGCGTGATGCGACGCAGCACGTCGATGAAGCGGCGACCGTCGGGAATCTCCTCGAGGTAGATGAGCACCGCCGTGGTCTCGGGGTCGTCGCCGAGCGCGTCGAGCACGTCGAGCGCGTTCACCGAGGCCTGATTGCCGACGGTAACGTACTTGTCGATGCCGACGCCACGGCGCTCGGCGCGCGTGATGAGCTGCACGCCGATGTTGCCGGACTGCGAGATGATGCTTAAGCCCCCGGGCTCGGGCGAAAGCTCGAGGAAGCCTACGGCATGCAGGCGGCTGTGCGTCGCAAGCATGCCCATGCAGTTGGGGCCGATGAGCGTGACCCCGCCCGCGCACGCAGTCTCGACCAGCTGCACCTCGAGCGCGGCGCCCTCGTCATCCGCCTCCGAGAAACCCGCGGCGACCACGAGCGCTGCAGGCGTTCCGCGCTCGACCAGCTGCTCGACCACGTCGTTGACGCGGGGCGCCGCCAGTGCGACGAGCGCCAAGTCGGGCGCCTGCGGCAGGTCCGCGACGCTCGCGTACGCCGGCAGGTCCCACAGCGTGCCACCGCGACCGTTCACCGGGTAGATCGGGCCGGGAAAGCCACCGTTGATGAGGTTGCGCATGAGCGACCCACCCCACTTGCCGGGATCGCCCGAGGCGCCGATGACGGCGACGGAGCGGGGCGCGAAGAGCGGGGCGAGGTTCGGTGCGGCGCAGGGCTCGCCGGCGGGCGTATCGGCCACGGCGTCTGGGTCGAGGATCACGAGCGCATCGGCCGCGATTGGCGTCGCCCCCTCCACGATGAGCGGGTTGGCGTCGATCTCGCAGATCGCCGGGAAGTCCTCGGCGATGCGTGCGAGGGCACGAATCGCATGCGCAAGCGCGATGCGATCCACTGGCGGCATGCCGCGAAACGCGCCGAGCAGTGCGCTGGCCTTGATGTCCGAGAGCATATCCTCGATGTCGCGGTCCGCGAGCGGCGTGACGCCCAACGCGATGTCCTTGTGCGCCTCGGCGAAGATGCCGCCGATGCCGAAGATCACGACGGGCCCGTACTTCTGGTCGCGCTTCATGCCGATCATGAACTCGCGCGATCCCCGCACCATCCGCTCGACGAGCAGCGTCGCGTCCGGACCGGCGGCACGCGCCTGCAGCGAACGTGCGGCCTCGCGCACGGCGGTCTCGCCGACCAGGTTCAGGGCGACGAGCCCGTGCTCCGTCTTGTGGCTGATGTCGGAGCCGATCGCCTTCATCGCCACCGCGCCGTCAAGCCGGGCAGCGATCCGCGCCGCCTCGTCCTCCGAGCCCGCGATGCCGCCCTCAGGAACCGCGATCCCATACTCGCCGAGAAGGACCTTCGCCTGCCACTCGTCGAGCGCACGACCGCCGCGGGCTACCGCTGCGGCGACGAATGCGGCACCCTCGCCAACCGACCGCGTCACCATGTGGCACGCTCACGGACTGCGGCTTGTTCGATCGCTGACGTTCGCTTCATTGACTGCACTCCCTACCGTGGCGGAGCTGGGACGACCCGACGCATGATGGCCCGCTCCTCGAAGTATAGGGAGGCGCGTTGTCGACTCAAGGGCATCGGCGCCCGCGTACGCCCTCGAGACCCGCCCAAGCACGAGATGATGTCGCGCGCGACGCGCCCCCGCGCAGAGACCGCGCAACGCAAACGAGGCACCCAGAAGGGTGCCTCGTCTCGTTCGCTGGTCGGGCTGACAGGATTTGAACCTGCGGCCCCTTGACCCCCAGTCAAGTGCGCTACCAAACTGCGCCACAGCCCGACATGCCAACAAGCGGCAAAGCGATATGGTACCCGCCGCTCCCCCGAGCATCAACCTCTATGCCGCAGGTCGTTCGACCGATCTCGCGAATCGGCACCGAATCCCCTACTCGGCGCCGTCCTTGTCGGCCGAGTAGTGGACGACCTTCACGTCCTCGATCGTCACGAGCCCGGCCGGGATCATCGCCGACCAGACCGCCGCGAGCGCGGTGATCCGCTGCGGCTCATCGATGACCGTCACGAGCACGGGGATGTCGGTCGACATGCGCAGGCCGTGCTTGGCGACGTCCCGGCTCGAAGCGCCGTAGCCGCAGATGCCCCGAAGCGCGGTCGCGCCAGCACACCCCTGCGTCCGAGCCTGGTCGATGAGTGCCTGGTAGAGCGGCTTCTCGTCGCAGTAGATCGCGTCCTCGCCAACGTAGGCGTTGAGCCGCTTGACCGGCCCTTCAAGTCCGTGCGCCATCATGCGTCCTTTCGGTCTGCGTCGCGCGTGCGGGCGGCCTGTCGCGCGAGCGGCGCGACGCGGTCCCACAGCGTGCGCGCTATGGTCGTCTTCGAGAGTACGGGCAGCTCATCGACCTCGCCGGCCGACACAAGCCACACGCGGTTGTCGTCGGAGCCGAAGCCCAGGCCCGGTACCGACACGTCGTTCGCGACCACGAGGTCGAGGTGCTTGGCGGCAAGCTTGCCGCGCGCGGCCTCGAGCACGTCCTCGGTCTCAGCTGCGAAGCCCACCAGCACGCGGCCGTGCTTCTCGGCGCCGAGGGTCGCGAGGATGTCGATCGTCCGCTCGAGCACGAGTGAATCCGGGGCGCTGTCCTTCTTCTGCTTGTGCGCCGACGGGGCGGCCGGACGGAAGTCCGCGACTGCCGCGCTCGCCACAACCGCATCCGCGCCGTCGTAGGCCACGAGCGCCGCCTCGAGCATCTGTGCCGCCGTCTGCACGCGGATCGTCGTGACACCGAACGGATCAGGCAGCGCCGTAGGCCCGCTCACGAGCGTGACCTGCGCGCCGCGCCGGGCGGCCTCCTCGGCGATCGCGTAGCCGGACTTGCCGCTGCTGCGGTTGCCGATGTAGCGCACCGGATCGATGGGCTCCTGCGTGCCGCCCGCCGTCACCAGCACCGACACGCCCGCGAGGTCCTGGGCCCGACGCACCTCCGCGAGCACCGCCTCGGCGATGGCGTCAAGCGGCGCGAGCCGCCCCTCGCCGATGTCACCGCATGCGAGCTCGCCGCTTTCGGGCTCCACCACGACGGCCCCGCGAGCGCGCAGCCGCGCGATCGCCTCGCGCGTTGGCTCGGCGCGCCACATGTGCACGTTCATCGCGGGCGCGAGCACGAGTGGCGCCTCGGTCGCAAGCACGCTCGTCGCGAGCAGGTCGTCCGCGCGGCCCTCGGCGAACTTCGCAAGGCTGTTCGCGGTGGCCGGGGCGACCACGAACACGTCGGCCTCCTCCGCGAGCGAGATGTGGTGCACGCGCGCGTCGGCCTCGTCCCACAGGCCCACCGCGACCGGCTCACCCGTGAGCGCCCGAAACGTCGTCGGCCCGACGAAATGCGTCGCGGCATCGGTCATCACGACCTTCACGCGGCACTCGGCGCGCATGAGCATGCGGGCCAGCTCGCACGCCTTGTAGGCGGCGATGCAACCGGTCACGCCGAGAACGACGAGGGGCTTGTCGGGAGTGGCATTCATGCGTACCAGTATCGCACGACCCCGAGAATCCGCAGGCTGAGGTCGAACCACCGCCTCCACTCGGGTACAAACACCTACACGACGCGGCTCCGAGAGGGGCCGTCTTCATGACGAAAGGACTCACCCATGGAGCGACATGCTCCCTACGGCCGCGAGGTGCGCATCCGCATCGGCGGACCGGCCGGCTTCGGCATCAAGGCGGCAGGCGCCACGCTTGCTCGTCTCTTCGCGCGTGCCGGCTACCACACGTTCGACCTCACCGAGTACCCCTCCCTCATCAAGGGCGGCCACAACACCTACCACCTGCGCGTCAGCGAAGATGAGATCTTCAGCCACGTCATCCCCACCGACATCCTCGTCGCACTCGACGCGCAGACCATCGGCCTGCACCTCGACGAGCTCACCGACGGCGCCGCGATCGTCTTCGACCCCAAGGACATCGCGGCTGACGACATCGACCTCGGCGAGATGGCGGGCAACGTGTGCCTCGTCCCCGTGCCCCTCACCGAGATCGTGCGTGAGGCGGGAGGCGTGCGCATCATGCGCAACGTCGCCGCGCTCGGTGCGGTCCTCGGCCACATGGAGTTCCCCATCGACGGGCTGCTCGACTCGCTGCGCCACCAGTTCGCCAAGAAGGCCCCCGAGATCGCCGAGCAGAACGTCGCGGTCGCGCGCGCCGGCTACGAGCAGGCGACTGAGGCCCACTGCGACTTCCCGTACAGGCTGGCGCCGATCGCCGACCCGCCCGCCCGCATCCTCACCGACGGCAACCAGGCGGTCTGTGTCGGGGCGCTCGCGGCCGGACTCGGCTTCTACGCCGCCTATCCGATGACGCCCGCGTCATCGGTGCTGCACTATATGGCCGCCCACGCCGAGCGCGAAGGCGTCGTCGTCAAGCACACAGAAGACGAGATCGCAGCGATCAACATGTGCATCGGCGCGGCGTTCGGCGGTACCCGCTCGATGTGCTGCACGAGCGGCGGCGGCTTCTCGCTCATGGTCGAGGCGTTCGGCTTCGCGGGCGTGAGCGAGAGCGCGATCGTCGTGGGGCTGTTCACGCGACCGGGACCGGCGACCGGCATGCCCACCTGGACCGAGCAGTCCGACCTGCGCTTCGCCCTCCACGCCGCCCAGGGAGAGTTCCCACGCATCGTGCTCGCGCCCGGCGACCACACCGAGGCGTTCGAGTTCGCGTGGCGTGCCTTCAACCTCGCCGACCAGCTCCAGACGCCCGTGATCCTTCTCGGCGACACGTACTTGTCGGACAACACCCAGACGCAACCGCCGTTCGACCTCGCGTCCGTCACCATCCACCGTGGCCTGCTGCAGGTCGACGGCGAGGTGAACGACTACCGCCGTTACGAGCCCACCCCCGACGGCGTCTCGCCACGCGCCATCCCCGGCGTTCGCGGTGCCGAGCAGATCGTCAACTCCTACGAGCACGATGCGCACGGTTGGGGCTCTCCCGGAGAGGACGCCGAGACCCGCGTCGAACAGAACTCCAAGCGGCTCCACAAGATGGCGCTCGCCCGCCTCCTCGTGCCGGCGCCGCACGAGTTCGGTCCTCGCGAGGCCGACGTCTCCTACGTCCTGTTCGGCAGCTCGAAGATGCCCGTGCGCGAAGCGATGAAGTGGCTTGAGGCGGACGGTGTCTCGGCGAACATGCTGCAGCTCACCACGCTCTCGCCCTTCCCGTCGCATGAAGTCTTCGAGTTCATGGAGCGGTCGCGACGAATCATCGTGGTCGAAGGCAACGCGACCGGCCAGCTCGAGGGACTCATCCGCGAGTACTGCCTGCGCGAGCCGAGCCACCGGATCAACCGGTTCGACGGGCGACCCTTCTCCCCCGAGCAGATCTACTCGACCACCCACCTCATCATCGGCGACACGCCCGCCGACACCTCCGCGCCCCACGCCCCGGAAGGAGCGAACTGATGCCGACCCCCGATGATTTCAGGACGCCGCTCAAGCCCACGTGGTGCCCGGGATGCGGCAACCACGGCATGTGGGAGGCGCTCAAGCGTGCGCTGTCCGAGCTGGGCTGGGGGAAGCACGAGTTCAGCGTCGTGTGGGGCATCGGATGCCACGGTAACGGCGCCGACTTCCTGCACGTCCAGGGCATGCATGCCCTCCACGGGCGCGCGCTGCCGCCGGCCACCGCGCTCAAGCTCACGCGCCCCGACCTGAAGGTCATCGTCGAGATGGGTGACGGCGACGGCTACGGCCTGGGAATGGGCCACTTCATCCACACGATCCGCCGCAACCCCGATCTCACGATCATCGCGCACGATAACCAGGTCTATGGCCTCACCACGGGACAGGCCTCCCCAACCACCGAACACCTCATGCCCACCGTCTCGACGCCGCAGGGCGTGCTTGAGCAGCCCGTCAACCCCATCGGCCTCGCACTCGCCGAGCAGGCCACGTTCGTCGCGCGCGGGTTCGCGGGCGACATCGCCCACCTTACCGAGCTGTACAAGCAGGCGTTCACGCACAAGGGACTCGCGCTCGTCGACGTGCTCCAGCCGTGCGTCACCTGGAACAAGCTCAACACGGCGGCCTGGTTCAAAGAGCGTATCTACAAGCTCGAGGAGACGAACTGGGACCCGACGAACCTCTCGGCGGCGTTCGAGCTCTCGATGACGAGCTTCCGCGAGATGACCTGCACGCCCGACGAGTGCCGCGTACCGATCGGCGTGTACTACCGCGCCGAGGAGGTCCCGACGTACGAGGATGGCCTCGCCGCCGCGCAGACGCCCGGCTGGAAACGCGCCGCCGAGAAGCCGGACGTGTCCCACCTCGTCGAAGAACTCGCATAGGGCACGCGGCGAGTCTCGCACGTACGACCGCGCAAAGAGCAAGCGGCGTCAGGCGGTCGGTTCCATGCTGACGGTGAGCGCGACGTGATCGGCTACCGGCGTGCGCAGATGCGTGACCATACGCACGAAGGCACCGGCGACCTCGGGATCGAACTGAGAGCCGGCGCCTTCTTCGATCTCGCGTACGGCGGCCTCGAACGTGCGGGGCCCGCGGTACGGGCGAGCGGCGGTCATGGCCTCGAAGGCGTCACAGACCGCGAGGATCCGAGCGCCGACGGGGATCTGCGGCCCGCGCAGTCCATCGGGATAGCCCGCCCCGTCCCAACGCTCGTGGTGGTGGCGCACGAGGGGAAGGACCTCTTCGAGCTCCGTCGGCGCCAGAATCCGCTCGCCGAGCACCGGATGCTCCTCCATCGCACGGCGCTCGTCCGGTGAGAGCGGGCCCTCCTTGAGCAGCACCTCGTCGCGCACGCCGATCTTGCCCAGGTCGTGCACGTGCGCCGCAAGCCCCACGGCGCGAACCGCCTCGTCTGAGAGTCCGAGCACCTGGGACACGGACACCGCGAGCTGAGCGACGTTCTCCGAGTGCTCCTTGGTGTACGAGTACCGCTCGTCCACCGCTTGTGCCAAGGCGCGCACGACCGCGCGGTGGGACCGTCGTCGCGCCCTCGCGAGCCGCTCCGCAGGGTCTATGCTTCCGACGACCTCGTCGTCGTACACGACAGGGCCGGCGCTGTCAGAAGCACGTGCGATCTGTTGAGCGGCGAGTGCATGCGCCACAAGCTGGTCGACATCGGCGCCGTGCCTCGGATGAAATGCGATGCCCGCGCTCATGCTCACCGCCGACACGGGCAACAGCGGGGCTGACCGCACTCGCGCCTGCGTGCGGCGCGCATGCTCGATCACCTCGGACTCGGTCGCGCCGACGCACAGAACGGCGAACTCGTCACTGCCGATCCGGTACACGGTGGTCTGGGTTCCGCCGTGCGCCTCCACCTGCTCAGCGACGCCGCGCAGGACCGCGTCGCCGCGTTCATGGCCCCACACGTGATTGAGGTGTCCGAAGTCGTCGATGTCGAAGACGACGACACCCAACACTCCGTCACGGCTGCCTGCGCGGGCGAGCTCCTCGGCGAGACGCTCGTGCAGGTAGCGGTGGTTGAAGGCGCCCGATACCGGGTCGGTGATCGCCAGGCCGTGCAGGTGTATCCGCTCCAGGCTGCTCAGCCACGCGCGCGCGACCAGCAGTATTCCCAGCGCGGCGGTGAGTACGACCACGACGATCCCCTCGGGCAGATGCCCCACGCGCAACGAAGCGAGTCCCATGGCCGGAAGCGCGCACGCGATGACCACGGGGTAGACGGTCGGAAGCCAAACCGTGCGGAACTGGGGAACCGGCCAGCGCTCAGCCGCGGCGGTCTCCGAGCTCGACGTGGCGCGATACACGATGGTCATGAACAGCAGGTAGAACCCGAGGCCGAACAGATTGCTCAGGATGCCGCCCTCCGATGGATACGGCGACTTGAGCATCTCGGAGTACCAGATCGGTTCGAAGAGCAGGCCAACGCCGTAGAACGCGAGTGCCCCGACGAGAAGCCGTTCCCAGGAGCGCCACCGGTAGGTCCGCCAGGCGAAGACCATGAAGCCGACACTGGCGAGGAGCAGGACGCCGACGACCGGGTAGAGCGCCGTGACCGCCGCCGCCGGCCATCCGCCACCGGGCACAGGACCGATGAGCGGCAGCATGATGCGCCAGTAGGTCCACGCGACGGCGACGACCACGGCCGCCGCGACGTCGACGTGAACCCGGGCACGCGTGACCAGAGGCGTCTCCCCGAACGCGGTCATCATCTCGATGATGCCGAGAAACGCGAACATGGCGCCGAGCTGGAGGAGCTCGAACGGGGCGGGAAGCTGCGGGCCTCGCCAGTCCACCGCGTAGAAGTACCAGGTGATGTATGTCTCGCTGCACAACAGGAACGCGCTCGCGAGAGCGACGAGACCCCACAGCCTCCGCTCCACGCCGTGCTCCGAGAACGCGAGGTGGCTCGAGGCGATGAGCGCGAGCGCGATCGGGGTCAGGTACGTCACGATATCGGTCGCCAGCTGACGCTCGGGCGCGGCCAACGGCGAGAGCATGACCGCCTCACCCACCGCGACAAGCCCGATGAACGCAAGCCAGCCTGCGATCCGGATCCGCCGACCTGTCCGCGTCGTGGGCATCAGGCCGCCGGCCACTCGTCGGACCAACCGAGCGACGCGGTGCGACCGACGACCGCGATGAAGCGCTCAGCCAGCACCGGATCGAACCTGTTGCCGATGCCGTGGTCGATCTCCTGAAGCGCGGCGCTCTTCGACATCGATGCCCCGCCGCGCCGTCCCGCCGTCATCCCGTCGTACGCGTCTGCCAGCGCGATGATCCGCGCCTCGATCGGGATCGCCTCACCGGCAAGCCCGTCCGGGTACCCGTTGCCGTCCCAGCGCTCGTGATGTGCCCGGACCCATTCGGGCAGACCCTCCACGCCGAGCGCCCCGACGAGCTGAGCGCCTAGGGCTGCGTGCTCCTCATCCGCCCGGGACTGCCGCTGCCCTCGCTTGAACGCCGGCATGACCGGATCGGGCATGGCGATGCGGCCGACGTCATGCAGGATAGCCGCGATCTCGATGAGCCGGCAGTGCTGTGCGTCGAGCCCGCTCTCCTCGGCAAGCAGAAGCGCGAGCGACGCCACGTTGCGTGCGTGGTAGTAGTTGCGCGCATCGCGGGCATCCGCAGCGGCGGCGAGTGCGCGGGCTACCGCGATGTAGGACTGCTCCTCATTCAGCCGCATGCGCTCCTCGATATCGAGCGCGCGAACGATGCGCTCGTCGTAGGCGACGGCCCTGCCCTTGCCGTGGTACTTCGCCCAGACCTGGGCGGCATCCGCACGGCGCAGCAGGTCCTCTTTGGAGTCGCGGCAGTTCTCGCAGCTCACGACCCCCATGGAGGCCGACAACGACAAGCCTGGCGTCGGCTCGACCGCGCCTACCGCGTCAACCAGCGCGGAGGCGAACGCCAGCGCATCACCCGTCCTGACCCCCGTGCCGATCACAGCGAACTCGTCGCCTGACAGCCGGTATACGCTTCCAGCACGACCTGCGGCGTTCTGGAGTGCCGAGACCACGGCGCGGAGCGCTTCGTCGCCTTCCGCGTGTCCGAGCAACGTGTTCACACGACCGAACCCGTCCAGGTCCAGCACCACCAGCACGAAGGGGATGCCGCGTCGGCGACCCGACAGGATGCGCTCATCACATGCCTCCTGGAACGCGCGGTGATTGAGGGCGCCCGTGACCGGGTCGGTCGATGACGTGTCGCGCAGCGTGCTCGTCTCATACGTCGCGAAGCCGGTGCGTGCCACAAGCGCCATGATCGCCACACTTGCCGCGCCGACGTACAGCCCCCGCGTACTCTCGGTCGCGGGCATGCCGAAGGCTGCGACGCCCATCAGAGCCGATGCTCCGAGCACCACCGCCGAGACCAGCGACGACTGCCACATCTGGCTCGTGTCCACCGAGCGGCCCATCGTGATGCGCCATCCCCCGTCAGAGCGCACGAGCCGGATGAGCGAGGCCATCATGGTCAGGCAGTACCCGAGCATGACGATCGTGGAATCGAGCGCATTCGCAATACGGGCCGTCGCATCGAACGTCCCGACCTGACGAAGCGGCCACGTCACGATGCCGATCGCGAAGATCGCGATGGATCCGACTAGCAGATAGATGATGTCGCGGTCCTTGGACGTCTTGGTGCCGGCACTCAGCCACGCCAGGCCCGCGAGCAGCGCGAGGCCAAGCGACGAATACGCGGCCCAGCGCGCGCCCATCTGCCACGCGGTCGCGGGGGTCGAGAGTATGCGCATCCAGAACCAGAAGACCGACGCGTAGAGCACCGCCGACATGGAGACCAGGTCGGACACGAGCACGAACAGCGTGGCGCGCGGAAGCCGACTCACGCCGGCTGCGAAGAACAGGGCCGCCAGCGCGCAGATCGCGGCGACGAGATTGAGCGCGTCGTACGCCGATGGCGAAGGCGGACCCGCAGGCGTGACGTAGACCTGATACGCCGAGTAGTACGTCTCGCTCGCCAGCAGCGCGGCCACCGCGAGCCCGAAGGCCGACCACGCGCGGAGCTCGGCGCTCTTGGGAGCGATCCGCACGATCGTCGCTATCGACAGGGCCGCGACCGTCAGCGGCGTGAGGAACACGATCTGCCTGAGAACCAGCGGCACGATTCCCGGCAGCAGGCACAGCACGAAGAACGAGCCGATGAGAATCGGTACCGCCGTCCGGGCCACTCGGACGCGGCGTTGTTCGACGGTCTCGATTCCACGGTCTGCTGTCGGCATCGTGGTCCCCCACTGGCTCGACGGGCGCGGCGTCGTGAGCGCCGTCGAGACTGATGGCTGCGCGACCCCTGCGGGGCCGCGCTCATTCTAGCCCATGGACCTGCGCACTTCCGTGACCGAGACCGAGGCGGCGCTAGATGAGCCCCAACGCCCGTCCCGACTCGGCGAATGCGTCGAGCACCTGCGCGACGTCCTCGTCGGTGTGCGTCGCCATCAGACAGGTGCGCAACCGATCGCTTCCGCGGGGCACCGCGGGATGCACGATCGGGCAGACGAATACGCCGCGGTCGAACAGCATCCGCGTGAGGTCCATCGTCTTGCCCTCGTCGCCGACAAGGACCGGGACGACGCATGTGGTCGAATCCATGGTGTTCCAGCCCTGCGCCTTGAGGCCGCGCGTGTAGAGGTCCTGGATACGGTGCAGTTCGGTGACGCGCCACGGCTCGTCCTCGATGACGTCCAGCGCCTCGAGCGCGGCGGCGGCCGACGCAGGCGGGAGCGCCGCCGAGAAGATGAACGGCCTGGACATGTGGCGCTGGTAGTCGATGATCTCGGCGCTGCCCGCGAGGTAGCCACCCACGCTCGGGATCGACTTGGACAGCGTGCCCATCTTCAGGTCGATCGAGCCGACCATGTCGAAGTGTTCCTCGATCCCATGTCCTGTCGCACCGAGCGATCCGATCGAGTGGGCCTCATCGACCATGAGGCGCGCTCCGAAGCGCTCGCACAGCTCCTTGGTCTTGGGCAGATCCATCACGTCGCCGTCCATCGAGAACACCGAGTCCGCGACCACGAGGATCGTCGCGGCATCGTTGTCCTCGCGCGACTTGCGCAGCAGCTTCTCCAAGTGGTCCATGTCGTTGTGGCGGTACGTGCGCCACTTCGCGCCCGACAACAGCGCGCCATCGACGATGGACGCGTGGTCGAGCTTGTCCATGAGGATCACGTCCCCCGGCCCGGTCAAGCCGGTGATGATCGCGACGTTGGTGACGTACCCGCTCGAGTACACGCACGCGTCCTCACGCTTCGTGAACTCAGCGATGCGCGCCTCGAGGCGCTCGTGCAGGTCGCTCGTGCCGGTGAGCAGCCGCACGCCGCCTGCCCCGGTGCCGTAGGCGGAGACGGCCTCTCTGGCAGCAGCATCGATGCGGGGATGGCCTATGAGTCCGAGGTAGCTGTAGGAGGCGAGCATGATCATCTCGCGCCCGTCCGCCATCGCCACCCGGTTGTTCACCGGACCCTTGGTCGGCTGCAGGTAGAAGTAGCGTTCGGCTTCTCGCATCAGCCGCTTGCGCTCGACGAACTCGGCGACACGCAGGTCGACCCCATCGCGCACCAAGGTGACGTCAGGCATGTGTGATCCCCTCTCGGCGGCGGAAGACCCCGGTCGCTCCGCTACGGTTGTACACAAGATTGTGTACATGATACCACTCGCGATGACGGCTCGAGTCCACCCCGTGAGGCCGCTGACGACCGTCGCGCCACCCCTGCGGCGGCGCGACGGTCAGGCGCGACATGCGGTCACTGGCCCTGCGGCACGCTCTTCTGCTCGAGGATCCCCGAGTTGACGGCCGCCTTGAAGCCTTCCAGTGGCACCCCCGCGTCCCAGTTGCCGGTCACCTTCGCCGCGCCGTATATGGCGAGCCATACGCCCACGACCAGCAGGGGCCACACCCACGGTGCGATGCGGGCCTTGCCGTACACCTTGGCCTCGAGGCACCCATCGACCGGACAGACTTTCACGCATTCCATGCAGCCGTCGCACTCGGTGTCCCGGACGGTGCGAACCGTGTCGGGCCGACAGAACGCGTGACATGTCTTCGCGCACTTGCCGCATTGGATGCACAGGTCCTCGTCGCGCGCTACGGCGCACGGCGACAGAGCGGCCGCCGCGCAGTAGATGCCGCCGACCGGGCAGAGGTACCGGCACCAAAGCGGCCCGATCACGGCCGAGACGACGCCGACCACCAGCACGACGATGAGGTACAACGGCTCGATCATGAGCCCGATCGTCTTGAGGTCCGCGACCCACATGTAGGGCAGGGTGCGGAAGTTGACCGCCTCGGCCAATGAGACAGACATGAGCATCCCCACGACCATCGCGGCCAGGATGAAGCGCACGATCCGACCGGCGATGTCCATCCAGCGCGGGAGCGGGTAGTTCCGCCCGAGGACGCGCTTTCCTATGGCGGCGAACGCCTCCCACACCGTGCCGACGGGGCAGATCCATCCACAGAAACCTCGTCTGAAGAGGACCGACACGGCCAGCGCGCCGAGGATGATCACGAGCCCAGCCGGGAGCAGCGTGTCCCAACCGCCGCCCCGGAGCCACGCGAAGAAGCTGGTGTAGTGCCCGACCGGGAGCAGCCCCGCCGGCGCCTCCGGTCGCGGCACGAACGGACCGGTGCCGCGTGCCCAAGCGGCGAAACGGAACAACTGGACGCACGCATACACGAAGAACACCAGGTACGCGGTCTTCACGAACCAGCGGCCGGTCACCACGTCGCGTATGCGCAGTGCAACAGACCTGTCGGCGGAGCTGTGTGCGGTATCGGTCTCGGTGGTCTCGGCCGGCGCTTCGTGTGTCAAAGAATCCTCGCCTCTCAAGTCGTATGTGCGGGTGCCGGCCGCGCACGCGGTAGGGGTATAATCCTTAGCAAAGCTTATGCACAAGGTTCCGCGGAAGGAACGCCCCGTGCCCGAAGTACTCATGATCATCGCCCCGAGCGTGTTCCGTGACGAGGAATACGCCGAGCCGAAGCGCGTGCTCGAATCGCGCGGCGCGACGGTCACGACGGCGAGCACCGCACCGGGCGATTGTATCGGAAAGCTCGGTTTGCGAGCGACGGCGTTGCTGTCCGTGGAGGATGCGACGGGCCGGGACTGGGATGCGGTCGTGTTCGTCGGAGGCGGCGGTGCGACGGTGTTCTTCGACGACGCGGCCTCGCACGAACTCGCCCGACGGATCGTGCGGCACGACGGCGTGCTCGCCGCTATCTGCATCGCTCCGTCCACGCTCGCGCACGCGGGACTGCTTCGGGGCGTGCGTTCGACCGCCTTCCCGACGCAGCAGGAGGACCTCACCGCGCACGGGGCGGTCTGGACCGGGGAACCGGTGACCGTGGACGGACGCATCGTCACGGCGAACGGGCCGGAGGCGGCGACTGAGTTCGGGGTAAGGGTCGGCGATCTGCTCGGCTTGCCGAGGGACTGACAACGGCACCGTCAGGGGCGGTGCACACGCAAGGGGGAACTGTGGATTTCTACCGGTGCAGGATCTGTGGCGAGACGTATCTGGGGGTCAGACCGCCCAGCCGCTGTCCATTCTGTGGCGTGGCCGAGGACAACTTCGTCCGAACCACCGAGTATGTCGAGAACGGGACGCCACCTCAACTCACCGAAGCCGAGAGGGCGGACGTGCTTCACGCCATCGACATGGAGCGAGGGAACGCGCGCTTCTACCGCGCCCTCGCCGGCCACATCGAGAATCCCAAGCTTGCCAGCGCGTTCAAGCGACTCGCGAGCGTCGAGGCCGAGCACTGCTCGGTGTTCTGCAAGCTTGCGGGTGCGCCGGTTCCGGTCGACCTCAACGAACCCGGCGACGGTCGCGGCACCTGGTGCGACAACGTCAAGGAGTCGCTCGCCCGCGAGCTGCGCGCGTCCAACTTCTACGCCGAAGTGGCCGGTCGTGCCAGCAACCCCAAGGTGGTCGAGACCTTCCTGGCCATCGGTGCGGTCGAGCGCGACCACATCGAACTCGACGGGATCGCGGCGACCATCGCGAACTGCGACTGACCGCACGCTTCCCGGCCTGTCGCTGCCCGCGCCGTCGGCCTACCCGGTTGCGGCGTCGGCGAAGCACCGTTCGTACTCGGGTACGAGTCGTTGGAACGTGTAGCGCTCGGCGAGTGCGCGGGCGGCGCACGCCTCCGGCCGGTGCAGGATGAACCCGCGCAGCCGCGCAACCAGTTCTGCCGCATCCCGATAGCGGTACTCGTCCGGGTAGATCTCCGGGTACGCCAGTCCATCGGGAACGAGTGGCGTTGCACCGGCGTAACACGCCTCGAGCATCGCGAGCCCGAAGAACTCGTTGCGCGCGGTCGACACGGCGACATCCGCGCTCGCGAGCAGCCGCGCGTACTCCTCGCGCGAGCCCGGCTCGTCGCAGTGCACGAGCCGGTCGCCCAGCGCCGCGGCGGCGTCTCGCATCAGTCCCTCGGTCTCGCGGAAGCTCTGCCCGGCGATCGCGACCTCGAAGTCGAGTCCCTCCCCCGCCAGTTCCATGACCGCCGAGAAGAACGCCTCGGGATCCTTGTCGTGCTCCCACCGGTGAGGCCAGACGATGCGGCATCGCCGCCCGCGTTCAGTCGGCACCGCGTCGAACGGGCCCGGGTCGAACGGCGGTGCGATCACCTGCGACTTGGCGGCGATCGCCTCGGCGAGCCCCCGAGGGTGGTGATCGGGGAACTCACGGATGAAGCCGGGTATCTCGGCGCAGAACGACTCGAGATTCCATCGCGTGTTGAAGACGCACACCTCGGCCGAGAGCGCGCTCGTGATGTTCGTGAGCGGGAACTGGTAGTCCCAGTCCGAGGTATGGCGGTTGGGATAGACGAGCTGATTCTCGTGGAAGTAGACGAGCGCCGGTACGGCTGCGATGCGAGCACCCGCCAGCCCGCGGAACTCCGCGAGGTTCAAGAATGTGGAGGCGAAGACCAGGTCGAAGGGACGGGCGGCGTCGGCGGACTCGCCCGCGCACTCGGAGCCGGCCGCCAGTTCACGCGCCTGCGCCGCCATCGTCATCGCCGCTCCCCGCATCCGCCACTTCCACTTGCGGGCAGGCAACGTCAGTACGGTCCACTCCGCGTCAACTCGCGCCACCAGGCCGTCGAGCACGGCCCGGTGACTCCCGCCGTAGTACGGTTCGAGCGCGAGGATCCGCAGCTTCGTCATGACAGGGGCTCGTCGGTGTGCACCGTGGGCCACCGGCGCGGCGGCCGGTACGAGCGGCTGCGGTAGTCCCGCCAGGTCATCGAGGCAAGCGCGTCGTCAACCATGCGCTCGTGCGGCAACTCGTTCCATGCATCGAGCACCGCCGAGAGGCGCGCATGGGTCTCGGGCGTCCTCGGCATGAACAGCGTGCAGCAGTCGGCGTGCTCCTGTATCGAGATGTCGTAGGTGCAAAGCCGCTTGGCCTCGGCGATGATCTCGAGCTTGTCGCTGCCGATGAGCGGGCGCAGGACGGGCAGCGTCGCCGCCTCGTCCACGGCCCGGATGTTGTCCAGCGTCTGTGAGGCGACCTGCCCGAGCGACTCGCCGGTCACCAGGGCCTTGGCACGCTCGGCGTGCGCGATCTGCTCGGCGACGCGGATCATGAGTCGCCGGTAGAGCAGGACGCGCAGGTCAGGCGGACACGAGAGCGCGATCTCCTTCTGCAGGTCGCCGAAGGGAACGATGTAGACGCGGCCGAGCCCTCCCGTGAGCTCGAGCCGGTCACCGATCTCGCCGACGAGATGTTCCGAGAGGTCGTTGGTCTGCGGACGCCCCGAGAAGTGAACGCCCACCGCCACCGCACCGCGCCTCATCATGCGCCAGGTTGCGACCGGCGAGTCGATGCCGGCCGACAGGAGCGAGACGACGCGGCCCGACATCCCCACCGGCAGTCCGCCGACGCCGGGCACCCGTCGAGTGGACACGTACACGTCGCCCTGAACGACATCGATGCGCACTCGCACATCAGGTTGGGACAGGTTGACCTTCGCACCCGTCTGCTCGCAGAGGAATCGGCCGATCAGGCGGTTGGTCTCCATGCTCGGGACGGGATAGTCCGTGTTCGACCGGTGCGAGTCGACTGCGAACGTGGAGAACGCTCCGACTTCGCGGACCGAGAGCAATGCCGCCTCTTCGATCTCGGCGTGGATGCGAGCGGTCCGGAACGCGGGCGAAACGAACGCGACGCCGGGGATGGCCGCGATCCTCTCGGCGACCTCGTAGACGCGCTCCGGCTCGCGGACGCGCACCGCGACACGCGACACCACCTTCTCGATACGCGCCACGGGAAGCGCAACGAGCGCCGCCTCGAGGTTGTCTCGAAGCCGGCGCTCGAACTGTGCGCGATTGCGGCCCTTGAGGCCGATCTCGGCGTAGTGGATGAGGCAGACGCGCTCGAACACGGCGCCGCCTCGCTACTTGTAGCTGTCCTTCGTGCGCTCGTAGGCGACGTCGCCGTTGGCGATCTCCTCGAGGGCCTTGGACAGCGGCTTCTTCTTCATGAGATCGGCAAGCTGGCTCGTCGGCATGGTGAGCAGAGCCTGGTCGCGAAGGCCGTGCGTCATGTCGTTGATCTGACGCGCACGCTTCGCCGCGATGATGCACAGCGTGTACTTCGAGTCGACCTTCGAGAGCAGATCGTCGATCGGGGGATTGATGACAGACATAGCCTCAGACTTCCTAGTGGTCGGCGTACGAATCGATTATGCCCACGAGTTCGCCGACGGCTCGGGGCACGTCGTCGTTTTGTACCACATGGTCGTACTCCCCCACAAGGTCAAGCTCCCGTTTCGCGGTCTCCAGACGACGCTCTACCTGCGCTTTCGTCTCGCTTCCGCGACCCTCGAGCCTGCGCTGCAACTCTTCCCACGACGGCGGCATGATGAAGACGAGGACCGAATCGGGGGCGAGCGACTTCACCTGGAACGCGCCCTGCGGGTCGATCTCGAGGATGACCTGACGGCCCTCGGCGATCTTGGCCTCGACCGCTGCCCGCGGCGTCCCGTAGCAGTTTCCGTGGACCTCGGCCCACTCGAGCAGGCCGCCCGTATCGGCAAGATGCCTGAACTCCTCAGGCGAGATGAAGGAATAGTGCTGCCCCTCGACCTCCCCCGGTCGAGGGGCACGCGTAGTCACCGATACCGAAACCCACAGGTCAGGTACCCGATCAGGAAGCTCCTTGACCAAGGTTCCCTTGCCCGCGCCCGAAGGGCCCGAGATGATGAAGAGATTCCCTGTTCTCATGCGTTGCGTGGCCGCTGCGTTCGTGACGTGCGTATGGCGGCGCTGCAACGCCGACTAGCCGAGACGGTCGAGCAGCTGCTCGCGCTGGCGGGCGCCAAGGCCCTGCACGCGACGGCTCTCTGAGATCTCAAGCTCGGCCATGATCTTGTGCGCCTTGGCCTTGCCGTAACCCGGCAGTGACTCCAGGAGAGTGGAAACCTTCATGCGAGCCACGACGGGGTCGTCGCTCTTCTTCATCACAGCGGCAAATGAGAGCTTGCCTGCCTTGATGTCGGCGCGCAGAGCGGCGCGCTTCTGGCGCGCCTCGGCGGCCTTCTTGAGCGCCTTCTGGCGATCTTCGGGCGACAGGTTCGGAAGTGCCATGGTTCCTCCTCGTCACACAGGCGGGGCAACTGGCCGCGCGTCACAGGCAGACGTGCTGCCGGCAGATTGTGACGAGCGACCCCCAATTGAACGTAATGCTACGCCTGACCTGCGATGATGCCAAGCACTGTTATGAAAGCCGTCGGCTACCGGGCGAGTAGAGAGGCGTGCCTGAGGCGCACAGGCCACACTCCTCGGGCTCCCAAGACTCAACCTCGAGTATAAGGAGAGGCCAGAACGCTGCATCGAACTTCTTGGCACCGCCGCGGTCGATCAGCGACACGACGCCGACCACCTCGCCGCCGGCGCGTTCCACGAGTTCAATCACCTCGCCAACGCTCCCACCTGTGGTAACGACGTCTTCGACCACCAACACACGGGCACCGGACGGAACCTCGAACGCCCGGCGGAAGACCATCTCTCCGTGCTCCCGCTCACTGAAGATGAACTTGACCCCCAGCGCCTGCGCCACGGCGAACCCGATGATCAGGCCACCGACCGCGGGAGCGGCCACCAGGTCGATGTCGAGACCCGCAGGAAGTCGGTGAACGGCGGTCTTGGCGAGTTGCGTGGTGAGCGCCGGGTCCTCGAGGATGCGCGCGCACTGGACGTATGTATCGGAATGCCGCCCGCTCGTGAGGGCGAAATGTCCCGTGCGGATGGCGTCGGCATCCTTCAACGCCTGCAGGATCTGCTCGTCGTTCAAAGGCATCAGCGGTACTCTCCTTCGAGTTCTGACAGGATTCGGCTCACGGCCTGAGCGGGATCCGGTGCAGCCACGATCGGTCGGCCGATAACGAGATGGCTGGCGCCTGCGCCGAGCGCCGCGCGGGGTGTCGCGATGCGCGCCTGGTCGTCTGCGACGCTCCACTCCGGGCGCACCCCCGGCGTCACGACCAGCGCCTCCTCGCCGAGCAGATCCCGCATCAGCGCGGCCTCCCGCGGCGAGCACACGACGCCGTCCACACCCGCATCCCGAGCCACTCTCGCCAGCAGCTGGACCTGCTCGATCGCGGGGCGGGCCACACCGATCTCGGTGAGTCCGGCATCGTCGGTGCTGGTCAACACGGTGACGGCAAGCACGGCTGGGGCAGCGACGCCCACTTCCTCGGCCGCTCTGCGCGCGGACTCGACGGCGGCACGCGTCATCGCGGCACCTCCCGAGGCATGCACCGTCAGCATCCCAGCGCCGAGCTTGGAGATCTGGGCGGCGGCCCCGGACACTTGGTGCGGGATGTCGTGCAGCTTCAGGTCCACGAAGACCGAGAACCCCATCTCGGCGAGGCGCGACACGATCTCGGGGCCCTCGGCGTAGTACAGCGTCATGCCCACTTTCAGCCATCGGACGCGCCCCCGCAGCGTTTGCGCGAGCGCGACGGCCTCGGAGGCTCCGCAGTCGAGTGCGACGATGATCGGGTTGTCAGCGGGCATCGCGGGTCCTTCCCTACTGCACGGGCGCGACCGTGGTGGTCGCTGGGGGCGACTGCATCGACTGGATCCCCGGGATCACGACGTAGTACAGGACCGCCGCGAGGACGGCGAGCGACACGACGCTGAGCCCTATGAAGAACGGGATCCGCCAAGGTCCGGGAATGATGGGTGGCCTGGGTTCAGGCTCCTTGCCGAAGTTCTCGATGAACCACGTGAACGGGTTGGTCATCTCGCTCACACCTCCATCGCGCCGACGAGGTCGCTTACGCGTTCGACGCCGTATCGGTGGCAGTACTCCACGATTCCGTCGAGCACGCGCACCGTGGCGGTCGGATCGACGAAGTTCGCCGTGCCCACGGCGACCGCGGTTGCTCCTGCCAGCATGAACTCCACGGCATCCTCACCGTTCATGATGCCGCCCATCCCCACGATCGGGACCGACACGGAGCGCGCGACCTGCCAGACCATGCGCAGCGCGACAGGCTTGATGGCCGGCCCCGACAGCCCGCCGACCGCGCGAGCGAGTCTGGGGCGGCGCGTGTGCGCGTCGATGGACATGCCCAGCAAGGTGTTGATGAGGGAGAGTCCATCCGCCCCCGCCGCCTCGACCGACTGTGCGATCGATACGATGTCGGTGACGTTGGGACTGAGCTTGACTATGAGTGGGCGCGCCGTGACGTTGCGGCACGCGGCGGTCACGGCAGCCGCCGAGGCGCACTCGGTGCCGAAGGCCATCCCGCCGGCGTCGACGTTCGGGCACGAGATGTTGACCTCGTATGCGGCAACAGCGGGCTCACGCTCGAGACGCTCGATGACGCCAGCGTACTCCTCGACCGAGTGCCCGCTCACGTTCACGATCACCGGCGTGGACGGCGCGTTCTCAGCCAGCCAGGTGAGGTCCTTGGCGACGAATGCCTCGACCCCGGGGTTCTGAAGGCCGATCGAGTTCAGCATGCCGCTTGCGGTTTCAGCGATGCGTGGGCTTGCGTTGCCTTCCCACGGGCCGAGCGAGACACCTTTGGTCACGATCGCGCCAAGCCGCGACAGATCGACGAAGTCTGCGAACTCCCGGCCCGAAGCGAAGGTACCGGACGCCGTGACAACCGGGTTGCGCAACGCAAGCGAACCGAGGTGCACGCTCATGTCGAGGTTCAGACTCACGAGCGCGCACCCCCTCTCACCAGCACCGCTGCGCGCGGATCGCCCGGTCGGTTGGCGATCATGGGACTGCACGCGATGGGCGCGCCGTCGGGCGCCACGGGGGGCCTAGTGCTTCGGCGGTGTCTGCGTCGCATCCCAGAGCACCTCCTCGGCATCGAAGACTGGGCCATCGACGCACGCACGCCGTAGCCCTTCGCGCGTCGACACGACGCACGACAGACAGGCTCCGACGCCGCAGGCCATGAGCCGCTCCAGCGATATCTCGCACGCGACGCCGGCCTCCGACGCCAGACCGGCGATGGCCCGCTGCATCGGCTCGGGACCGCAGGTGTAGACGATGTCGAAACGCTCCTCGGCCAGCAGCCGCGCGGCCGGACCGGTCACGAATCCGTGCTCGCCGGCAGAGCCGTCGTCGGTCGCCACCTCGACGCGGCGCGCGACTCGTTCGTAGAGCTCGCGTGCCACGAGACGCTCGCGGGTGGGCGCGCCCATCGCGACGCTGACGGCGACACCGCGCGCCGCGAGTTGCTCGGCGAGCATCCCGAGCGGCGCGGCGCCCAGACCTCCGGTCACGACCAGCGCATGCGCGGCCCCCTCGGGAACCGACCAGCCACGACCGAGCGGCCCCACGATGTCCATCGAGGTGTCGCCGACGGGCTTCTCGGCCATGCGAAGCGTCCCCTCACCAAGAATCTGGTACAGGATCTCGACGCGAGCGCCTTCGGCGCGATGGATCGAGAACGGCCTGCGCAAGATGATGTCGGCACCACTCGCCACCCGCAGGTGCACGAACTGGCCCGGCTGCACGCTGGCCGCGCACCGAGGAGCCTCGAGCACCATGAGCCCCACGCCCTGCGCGATGCGGTCGTTCGCAAGCACGGTCACGTGCTCGACTGCGGGCGCATTCGAGACGCGCGTCACGCCGACTCCGGACCCGCGTTGGACGCCTGCGACTCGAAGTCCTGGAGCGCGAACACGTCGAGTCTGCCTTCCTTGACCGCCTCGATCGCCTGGACGATCGCCGCTGCCGCGGGAAGGGTCGTGATGTTGGTGATGCCGTGTCGAATCGCCGCCGCGCGGATGTGATAGCCGTCGGAGCGGGTCTCCTGCCCGAACGGTGTGTTGATGACGAGCTGCACCTCTTCGTTCGCGATGCGGTCGATGATGTTGGGCCGGCCCTCGTGCTTCTTGAGGACCTCGGTGACCGGGATGCCCGCCGCGCGCAGCACCTTCGCGGTACCGCGGGTCGACATGATGTCGAACCCGAGGATCGTGAGGTGCTTGCACAGCGAAGCGATCTGCCGCTTGTCGCGGTCGCACACCGAGACGAACGCCGTGCCGCTCGTGGGCAGCGAGTAGTCGATGGCGAGTTGCGACTTGGCGTAGGCGGCCGGGAAGTCTCCCGCCACGCCCATCACCTCGCCGGTCGACTTCATCTCGGGCCCGAGCACGCTGTCGGCGCCCGGGAAGCGCCCGAACGGCATGACCGCCTCCTTCACGCAGAAGCGCCCGAGCTCGCGGTCCTCGGCCGGCAGGTTCATCTCGGCGAGCTTGCGGCCGGCCATGACCTGCGCCGCAACCTTCGCGAGCGGCACGCCGGTCGCCTTCGAGACGAACGGCACCGTGCGCGAGGCGCGCGGGTTGACCTCGAGCACGTAGACCTGCTGGTCCTTCACGGCGAACTGCACGTTCATCAGGCCGCGCACGCCCAGCCGCATGGCGAGGGCACGTGCCTGCTCCCGGATTCCCGCGATCATGTCCTCGCCCAAGGTGTATGGCGGTATCGAGCACGCCGAGTCACCCGAGTGGATGCCGGCCTCCTCGATGTGCTCCATCACGCCGCCGACGTACACGGTCTCGCCGTCGCACACCGCGTCGACGTCGACCTCGATGGCCCCCTCGAGGAACCGGTCGAGGAGCACCGGGTGCTCGGGCGAGATCTTGACCGCCTCGGCCATGTACTTCTCGAGATACTGCTCGTTGTACGCGATGACCATGCCGCGCCCGCCGAGCACGTAGCTCGGGCGCACGAGCAGCGGGAAGCCGATCCGCCCGGCGACCGCGAGCGCTTCGTCGAAGCTCCTGGCGGTACCCGCGGCCGGGTACGCGATCTCGAGCTCGTCCAGGATCGCCGAGAAGCGCTTGCGGTCCTCGGCGAGGTCGATGGCCTCCGGCAGGGTTCCGAGTATCGGCACGTCCGAGCGCTCGAGCGCGTTCGCGAGCTTGAGTGGCGTCTGTCCGCCGAACGTGACGACGACGCCCGCGGGTTGTTCGACGTCGACGATGTCCATGACGTCCTCGAAGGTGAGAGGCTCGAAGTAGAGCCGGTCGCTCGTGTCGTAGTCGGTGGAGACCGTCTCGGGGTTGCAGTTGACCATGATGGTCTCGTAGCCGAGGTCGTGCAGCGCGTAGGCGGCGTGCACGCAGCAGTAGTCGAACTCGATACCCTGCCCGATGCGGTTGGGGCCCGCGCCGAGGATCATCGCCTTCGGCTTGTCGGTGGGCGCGACCTCGTCCTCGTCCTCGTAGGTCTTGTAGTAGTACGGCGTGAACGCGGCGAACTCGGCAGCACACGTGTCGACCGACTTGAAGGTCGGTCGCACGCCGAGCGCCTTGCGCACCGCACGCACGCTCGCCTCGGTCGCACCGGTCAGAAACGCGATCTGGACGTCGGACAGGCCCATACGCTTCGCTTCACGCAGCTCGTCGGCGGACAGCGTGTCGAGCGTGCGGCCCCGGAGCGTGTTCTCGGCGGCAACCATCGCGGCGATGCGGCGGAGGAACCACGGGTCGATGCGCGTGATCTCGAAGATGTCCTCGACGCTGCGGCCGCGGCGGAACGCCTCGGCCACGTAGAAGAGGCGGTTCTCGTTGGGAACCGCGAGATGCTCGTCGAACTTGTGCTCGGCGAAGCTGTCCTTGCCGTCGCTGCCCAGGCCTCCGCGGCCGTTCTCGAGCGAGCGGAACGCCTTGCCGAGAGCCTCTTCGAACGTGCGGCCGATGGCCATGGCCTCACCCACCGACTTCATGCGGGTGGTGAGTGTCTCGTCGGTGCCTCGGAACTTCTCGAACGCCCAGCGCGGGACCTTCACGACGGTGTAGTCGATGCTCGGCTCGAAGCACGCCGGGGTCTCCCGGGTGATGTCGTTGTCGATCTCGTCGAGCGTGTAGCCTACCGCCAGCTTCGCGGCGATCTTCGCGATCGGAAAGCCGGTCGCCTTCGATGCGAGCGCGGAGCTGCGCGAGACGCGCGGGTTCATCTCGATGACGGTCATGCGGCCGTTGGCGGGATTCACCGCGAACTGCACGTTGCTGCCACCGGTCTCGACGCCGATCTCGCGCAGGATCGCGATGGAGGCGTCGCGCATCGTCTGGTACTCGCGGTCGGTCAGAGTCTGCGCAGGTGCGACGGTGATGGAGTCGCCGGTGTGCACGCCCATGGGGTCGACGTTCTCGATGGAGCACACGATCACGGCGTTGTCGTTGACGTCGCGCATGACCTCCATCTCGTACTCTTTCCACCCGATGACGCTCTCCTCGATGAGGACCTCGCCGATGGGCGACAGCGCGATGCCGTGAGAGACGATGTCGCGCAACTCGTCCATGTTGTAGGCGATCCCGCCTCCGGCCCCGCCCATCGTGAAGCTGGGACGCACGACGCACGGCAGGCCGATCTCGGCGACCATACGTTCGGCGTCCTCCAGCGAGTACGCGTAGTCGCCGCGGCACACGTCGAGTCCGATGCGCGCCATCGCCTCGTTGAAGAGCTTGCGGTCCTCACCCTTCTTGATGACATCGAGCTTCGCGCCGATGAGTTCCACCCCGTACTTGTCGAGGATGCCGGCCTCGGCGAGTGCCACGGCGCAGTTCAGCCCGGTCTGTCCACCGAGGGTCGGCAGCAGCGCGTCGGGCTTCTCGGCGGCGATGACCTTCTCGACGAACTCCGGGGTGATCGGCTCCACGTAGGTGCGGTCGGCGAGCCCGGGATCGGTCATGATCGTCGCGGGATTGCTGTTGACGAGCACGACCTCGAAGCCGTCGTCACGCAAGACCTTGCACGCCTGCGCGCCGGAGTAGTCGAACTCGCAGGCCTGACCGATGACGATCGGACCCGAGCCGATGACGAGGATCTTCTTGATGTCGGTGCGGCGGGGCATGGGGCTCCTGTTCGCTTCGGTGCGGGGCGACACGTGCGTACGGGTTGTCGCGCGCGGTCGGGCGCACGCGATCGATCGGGTCTATGGTTGGACGACCACCGGACAAGGCGCCTCGCGCAGCAGCTCCAACGAGAGCCCGCCGAGCATGACCTGCTGCAGCGCGCCGCGTCCGAACTGGCCCGTTATGCAACCGGTCGCATCGATCTCGGCGAGGTAGTCGAGGACGACCCTGGCGGGATCCCCGCCACGCCTGATGACCGTGCGGGCCTTCACGCCGTGCCCCTCGGCGATGGCGAGCAGCCCGCGCATGAGCACCTCCGCGTTGCGCTCGTCATCCTGGGTCGCGTCCTCGGGCAGCACGTGGAGGGCGGTGACCACGTCGATGGCCTCGGCGGGACGCTCCACCGCCGAGAGCCAAGCACGCGTTGCCGCTGCCGAGAAGTCCGTCGGGATCACGAGGCGCCTCGCGAAGTCGTGCGAGAGTTCGAGCGGGTCGTCGACCGATTCGAGCAGGTCGTAGCGCACGGTCATCGTGCGCACCCTTCCCGAGGCGAACAGCCGCTCGGACACCGAACCGGCGAACAACGCGTCTACGACCGACTTGCCCGACGTCCCGCAGCAGATGACGTCGACGTCGGCCTGCTCGGCGAGTGCGAGGATCGACTCGATGCGGTCGCCGGTGACCACTCGCAGCTCGACTTCCATCGAGCATTCCTGCATGGCGGCTCCCGCCATCGCTGCAAGCCGCTCGCGCGCGCGGTCGACCTCAGCCGCCACGACAGGCGCCTCGAGTCCCGACGAGTCGACCGCCGTGACGATGAGGACCTTGCGTACCGACTGCACCGAGAGGCCGCATACGTAGCGCAGCACCTTCTCGTCGCGCGTATCGAGCCCCACCGGCACCAGCATCGAACTGATAGACATCCCGCTCTCCCTACTCCTGCGCGTTCAGGTAGTCCGCGCGGCCATCCATGAGGCGCGTGAAGGCGCCGAACAGGTAGCGCGCGTCGTGAGGACCGGGCGCCGCCTCGGGGTGGTACTGCACCGAGAACGCCGGGCGGTCGAGCAGCCGGATCCCCTCGGTGGTCATGTCGTTGAGGTTGACGTGGGTGAGCTGCACCCGGCCGAACCGTTCGCTCGTGACGACCGGTGCCGCGCCCGCGCGCACCCACGCGCCGATGTCGGCAGGATCGAGCGACACGCCACCGCTGGCTTCGATGTCGAGCGGTCCGATCGAGGCGAAATCGACGCAGAAGCCGTGATTCTGGCTCGTGATCTCGACGCGGCCATTGAGCAGGTTCATGACCGGCTGGTTGCCGCCGCGGTGCCCGTACTTGAGCTTGTACGTGTCGGCCCCCACCGCGAGCGAGAGCATCTGGTGCCCCAGGCAGATCCCGAACACCGGCTTCACGCCGATGAGATCGCGCAGCGTTCCGTAGAGGTAGTCGACCGCCGACGGGTCGCCGGGACCGTTGGCGAGGAACACGCCATCGGGCTCGAGCGCGAGCACCGCCTCGGCGGTGGCGGTCGGTGGCAGGACGCGGACGTCGCAGCCGGCCTCGGAAAGGCGGCGCAGGATGTTGTACTTGATGCCGGAGTCCATCGCGACGACGCGGTAGGCGGGGCTCACGGGCAGCACGCCGGTATCCACCGGCAGTTCGCAGCCGGCGGGCATGTCCGCACCCCACGTGTAGGCCGCCGCTGTCGCCACCTCGGCGACGAGATCGCGCCCCACGAGACCCGGCGCGGTCTGCGCCTTGGCCACGAGCGACGCGGCGTCCAGATCGGTGGTCGAGATGACCGCGCGCATCGCGCCGCGCTCGCGCAGATGACGCGTGAGCTTGCGCGTGTCGATGCCGCTGATGGCGACGATCTCGCGCTCGGCGAGGAACTGCGGGAGCGCGACCTCGCTTCGCCAGCTCGACGGCTCCTCGCACATGTCGCGCACCACGAAGCCCTTCGCGAACACGCCGCGCGACTCCATGTCGGCGCCGTTGACGCCGTAGTTGCCGATGTGCGGCATCGTCATGGTCACGATCTGGCCGGCGTAGCTCGGGTCCGTGAGGACCTCCTGGTAGCCGGACATCGACGTGTTGAAGCACAGTTCCCCGTCAGCCTCGCCGGGCGCGCCGCAGGAGAAGCCGGGGAAGACCGTTCCATCTTCGAGCGCGAGGAGCGCCTCGGAGCGAAGTGCCACCTAGTCGACCACCTTCCCGTTGCGAAGGGCGATTCGACCCCCCACGAACACCTCCGTCGCCTTGCCGAGTAGTGTAGCCCGAAGGAACGCTGAGTTGGCCGACTTGCTCTCGAAGAACTCAGGCGTGACCTCGACGCGGGCCTCAGGATCGACGACGGTGATGTCGGCGATCCCGCCGGCTTCAAGCCGCACTGCGGGCAGGTTGAGCGCCGCACGCGGATTGATCGCCATCCAGCGGGCGACATCGGGCCAGTCGGCGAGCCTTTTCGCGACCAGATTGGTGATGACGAGCGGCAACGCGGTCTCGAGTCCGGTAGAGCCGAACGGCGCCAACTCGAACTCGAGCGCCTTCTCGTGGGGGGCGTGCGGGGCGTGATCCGTCGCGATGCAGTCGATCGTGCCGTCGAGTAGCCCGGCGACACACGCTTCACGATCGGCAGCGCTTCGGAGCGGCGGATTCATCTTGAGGTTCGTATCGTAGTCCGCACCTATCGCGTCCTCGTCCAAGAAGAGGTGGTGCGGCGTGACCTCGGCAGTGACCGGCAGTCCCTGTGCCTTGGCCTGGCGTACCAGCTCGACACTGCCCGCTGTTGAGATGTGCGCGACGTGAAGACGGCAGCCGGTGAGCTCGGCGAGCCTGATGTCGCGCGCGACCATCACGTCCTCGGCGGCCGCAGGCCAGCCCGCGAGACCAAGCCGTGTCGAGATGACTCCCTCGTTTACCACGCCCTTGCCAGCAAGCGCCTCGTCCTCGCTATGCGCGATGACCACCGCGTCGAACTGCTTGGCATAGTCCATGATGAGCCGCATCATGCCGGCGTCTTGCACGCCCTTGCCGTCGTCGGAGAAGGCGACGGCCCCGGCGGCGACCATATCGCCCATCTCGGAGAGCGCCTCGCCCTTGAGACCAACGGTGAGCGCGCCGATCGGGTGCACGCGGACCTTACCGCGCTCGGCGGCCCGCTCGACGATGAAGCGCACCGCGCTGCCCTCGTCACAGATCGGGTTCGTGTTGGGCATGCATGCCAGAGCAGTGAAGCCGCCGTGCGCTGCTGCACGCGTACCGCTCTCGATGTCCTCCTTGTACTCGTAGCCCGGCTCGCGCAGGTGCACATGCATGTCGACGAGACCCGGAAGCACGATCTTCTCGGCACACTCGACGACGGTGGCCTTCCCCGCCTTCAGATCGTCACCGACCTCGCTGATGCGCCCGTCGTCGCCTACAGCCACGTCGCACACGCGATCGAGTTCGATGCTCGGGTCGACGACCCGTCCTCCCCTAAGCAGCACTGCCACTTGCGTCACCTCCGAGAAGCAGGTACATCGCGGCCATGCGCACCGCGACACCTGCGTTGACCTGGTCGAGGATCATCGAGCGGATCGAATCTGCGACGGCTGACGTGATTTCCACGCCGCGGTTCATCGGGCCGGGATGCATGACGATGGAGTCCGGCTTCATGCGCGCGAGCCGGCGCTCGTTCATGCCGTAGAGCGTCGCGTACTCGCGCACGCTCGGGAACGGCATCCCCTCGGCGCGCTCCATCTGGATGCGCAGCATGTAGGCGACGTCGAGCTCGGGCAGCACGTCGTCGAGCGAAGTCGCGACTTCGGCGCCGAGCACGTCGGGCCGGGCGGGAAGCAGCGTGGGCGGCGCGATGACGATCGGCGTGGCGCCGACCATCCTGAGCGCCGGGATGAGCGAGCCGGCGACACGGGAGTGGCAGATGTCGCCCACGATGCCGACCTTCAGCCCCTCGAGTCGCCCGAGCTTCTCGCGCATCGTGAACAGGTCGAGCAGTGCTTGCGTGGGGTGCTGGTGCATCCCATCCCCGCCGTTGATGATGTGCGCGTCCATGTGCCTGGCGAGCATGCGCGGCGAGCCCGCGAACTTGTGCCGGATGATGACGAGGTCGCACGCCATCGCCGAGAGCGTCTCGGCGGTGTCGACCAGCGACTCGCCCTTCACCGTGGCGCTCGTCGAGGCGGAGAAGTTGATGCCGTCCGCCGAGAGGCGCTTGGCAGCGAGTTCGAAGCTCGTGCGCGTGCGCGTGCTCGGCTCGAGGAACAGGTTGACGACGGTGCGGCCCCGAAGCGTCGGCAGCTTCTTGATGCGGCGCTCGTTGACCTCCTTGAACGACTCGGCGGTGTCGAGGATGAGCGTGATGTCCTCGGGCGACAGGTCGCTCATGTCGATGATGTGTCGGGTCGAGAGCATGGCTACGCCTCGCCCCCATCCGTACGCTCGAGGATCTCGACCGCGTCGCGTCCGTCGGGCTGCTCGAAGTACACCTTCACGCGCTCTCGGCGCGACGACGGCACGTTCTTGCCCACGTAGTCGGCTCGGATCGGGAGCTCCCGGTGGCCGCGGTCCACCAGTACCGCGAGCTGGATCGAACAGGGCCGACCGTAGTCCATGATCGCGTCCATCGCGCTTCTGATCGTGCGGCCGGTGAACAGCACGTCGTCGACGAGGATGATGTCCTTGCCCTCGACATCGAACGGGATGTCGGTGCGGTGCACTTCCGGCGAGAGCCGGATGGCAAGGTCGTCCCGGTAGAAGCTGATGTCGAGCGTGCCTACGCCCACCTCGGCTCCCTCGATCTCACGGATCTTGGCTGCGAGAACCTCGGCGAGCACGGCACCGCGCGTGACGATGCCGACGAGCGCGAGGTTGCCCGCACCCTTGTTCGCTTCCAGGATCTCGTGCGCGATACGTGTGACGGCCCGAGAGATCGCCTCGGCATCCATCACCGTCGCCTTCGTGCGGTACTCCACCACGCACCTCCAGATACGAAAACGCCTCCCCGCCCGTGGGCAAGAGAGGCACGTCATCATCTGTGTGCGTGTGCGCCGAACGTCCCGGCGCGGCTGCGGTATGAGTCTGCGTCCCTTGCCGGCCTCACGGGACCGGGCTTAAAGGTCGAACCGAGAGTAGCGCACCGCGTCTGCCGAGACAAGGTGCGGTTGCGCGGGGTCGAGAGGCCCCCGTGGCCCCGGCGCAGCGGCATCACTGCGGCGACGCACCACCGCTCTCGATGCGCGCGAACACCTCATCGCCCGCAGATGTCCGCCCGCTTGAGTACTCCGCGATCCGTGCGAGGCGACTGGCGAGGTCCTCGGGCGGCGGATCGACGAAGCAGAGCCGCTCGCCCGTGACCGGATGGTCGAGTTCAAGCCGGTAGGCATGGAGAAACTGACGCTCGAGGCCAAGGTCCGCCTTGATCTTGCGCTGTCCGTACACCGGGTCGCCGACGCAGGGGTGATTGATGTAGGCCATGTGCACTCGAATCTGATGCGTCCGGCCGGTGTAGAGCTTGCATTCAAGCAGGGTGAAGCCGTCATCGAATCTTCCAGCCTCGAACCGCTCGAGGACGCGAAACGTGGTCACCGATTGCTTCGCCGTGGTCGAGTCCGACACCGCCATACGCATGCGCTCGCGCGGGTCGCGCGCAAGCGGGGCGTCGATCAGTCCCGTGTCGGGCGCGATCCAACCGTGAACCAGGGTGAGATACCGACGATCCACCGCGCGCACCTGGATCGCCTGCTGCAGTGCGATCTGCGCTCGGTCGGTCTTCGCGACCATCATGAGTCCGCTCGTGTCCTTATCGAGCCGGTGCACGATGCCCGGACGATCCTCTCCTTGCAGGGACCCGAGCTCGTCGGAGTGCGCGAGCAGCGCGTGCACGAGCGTCCCCGTCCAGTTGCCCTCCGCAGGGTGTACTACCAGACCGGCCTGCTTGGACAGCACGATCATCTCGGCGTCTTCGTACCGGATGTCGAGCGGGATGTCTTCCGGGATCAGTTCACCGCGATCATAGGGGGGAACCTCGATCTCGATCCGCTCCCCCGCCTTGACGGCATGCTTCTTGGGAACGTTCGTCCCGTCCACGAGCACAAGGCCGTCGTCGATCAGTCTCGCCGCAGCGGAGCGCGACGCGATGAACTCGAATCCGCCGAGAAGTGCATCGAGTCGCATCCCGGTCTCGTCCGGCGCGACCACGTGCTCGTAGTATCCGACCGTCACCGTGCGCCGTCCGGATCGGCGTCCGTGAGAGCTGCCCCCGCGGATGGAGAGGACGTCGGTTCGGTCGGCTGCACCTCGTCCTCGGCCGGCGGGAAGAGGATCCACAACGCCAGGACGCCGACCCCGCCGATGATCGCCATATCCGCCACGTTGAAGACGGGGAACTCCACGAATGCGAATTCGAGGAAGTCGGTCACGGGACCGAGTATCGAACGGTCGATCAGATTGCCGAGCGCCCCTGCGCTGACCATCGCCAGACCTATGACGACGGGCCACTCGCGCGGCTTCGCTCGCCTCCAGTAGGCTGCCACGATGAACAGCACGAAGCATGAGGTCGCGATGAACACCGGCTGCCGCCCGGGAAAGATGCCAAAGGCGGCGCCCATGTTCTTCACGTGCGTGAGGTTGAGAAGCCCCGTGACGAGTGGCAGCGAAACGCCTCGCGGCACGTTGGCACGCACGAGGGCCTTCGTGACCTGATCGATGACCAGGATGCTGATCGCGACCGCCGCAAAGACCCGCCCCGGATGGAGCAGGTCTAGCGGGACTCTTCGGCTGCCTTGCACTGAATACACAGAATCGCCGAAGGGACTGCTTCCAGGCGGGCGGCAGGGATGTCAGCGCCGCACCTCGCACACGTACCGTACGTCCCGGCCTCGAGCCGATCGAGCGCGGCCCGCACCCTGTCCAGTGCGTCTCGCTCGTTCTCCTCGAACGTCATGTCCATCTCACGCTCGAAGGTGGCGGTTCCCTGGTCGGCCATGTGATCGCGGTAGACATTCTCACCGCTGGCCTCAGACTGACTGTTCCGCTCTTCGTGATCGAGCGCGGCTATGTCGGCCTCGAGACGCTCGAGATCGGCCTCAAGCTGCGCACGAAGCGCAGCCCGTGTGGCGTCATCGATCATGGCCGGCTCCTTGTCTTCTGACGCGCGGCCGGACCTGTGTCCGGGAGCGCAGGGTTCACTTGGGATTGTACCACCCGGGACCTGTGCTCACTCGTCTTGCCGCAGGTCGCGAGCGGAGTACTACGCCTCTGCGGACAGCACTCCCGCGCACCGCTCGCAGACCTCCGGATGTGCCGAGTCGACGTCGAGTGCGCGGATGTTCCAGCAGCGTGGACACTTCTCACCCTCCGCGACCGTCACGAGCGCGCCGAACTCCTCGCCCTGCCGCACATCGACGCGCGCGACGATGAACAGCTCAGCAAGCGCACCCGCACCGCGTTGCTCAAGCGCGTTCATCGCGGCGGCGGGCGCGGTCAGCGTGATCGCGGCTTCCTGGCTCTTTCCGATGACCTTGGCGTTGCGCGCCTCTTCGAGCGCCTTCGTCACAACCTCGCGAGCGTCCAGCACGACCGAGTACGCCGCACGAAGCTCTTCCGCCTGATCCGCGGGGACCTCCAGCGCCGGCCAATCGGTCAGCTGCACGCTCTCGGCATCTCGCATCCCGTCTGGCATGAACTGCCAGACCTCTTCGCACGTGAACGTGAGTACCGGCGCGAGCACCCGAACGAGCACGCCGAGGATCTCTGCCAGTACCGTCTGCGCCGAGCGGCGCGACGTGCTCGCCGCTCCGTCGGCATAGAGACGGTCCTTCAGGACATCGAGGTAGACCGCCGAGAGCTCGCCGACGTAGTCGTAGATCGCGCGGTACACCTGGTGGAATCGCCACTCGTCGTACGACGTCGTCACGCGTGCGAGGAGGTCGTGGAGTTCGACCAGGGCGAAGCGGTCGAGCTCGGGCATTTCCGCGAAGTCGACCTTGTCGGCCAAGGGGTCGAAGTCGTAGAGGTTCGAGAGCAGGAAGCGGAACGTGTTCCGGATGCGGCGATACGCTTCGCTCGTGCGGTCGAGGATCTCATCGGAGACGCTGATGTCCTGGCCGTAGTCGGCGGACGCGACCCACAGACGGACGATATCTGCACCGGACTTCGCCACCACGTCGATCGGCGAGATGACGTTGCCGATGGACTTGGACATCTTGCGACCGTCGCCGTCGACGATGAAGCCGTGTGTGAGCACCTTGTCGAACGGCGCCGCATCGTAGGCGCCCACGCTCGTCAGCAACGAGGACTGGAACCAGCCGCGGTGCTGGTCGCTGCCCTCAAGGTACATCGTGGCCGGGCGCGAGAGACCCTCGCGCGCCTCGAGCACGCTCGTGTGCGACACGCCCGACTCGAACCAGACATCGAGGATGTCAGTCTCGGGCGCGACCTCGGTACCGCCGCATCGCGGGCACGCCGTGCCGGCCGGCAGGTACTCCGACGGCTGCTTCGTGAACCACGCGTCGGCGCCTTCGGTCGCGAAGAGTCCCTCGACCGCCGCGAAGGTCTCCGGCGTGGCGACCGTCTCTCCGCACTTCACGCACTCGAAGACGGGAATCGGCACGCCCCACGCGCGCTGGCGGCTGATGCACCAGTCGGGGCGATCGCCGACCATGCCGGCCATGCGGTTGATCGACCAGCCGGGAATCCACTCGACGCGTTCGATCTCGCGCATCGCCGAGTCACGCAGCCCGGTTGCGTCCATGGACACGAACCACTGGTCGGTGGCCCGGAAGATCACCGGCTGGCGGCAGCGCCAGCAATGCGGGTAACTGTGCTCGATCGACTTGGCGGCGACGAGCGTGCCCTTCTCGGCGAGCCACGTGATGATGACGGGGTTGGCTTCGTCCACCGAGAGGCCGGCGAACGGGCCGCCGCCCTGGTCGAACACGCCGTTGTCGTCGACCGGCATGGGCATCGGCAGGCCGAACTTCATACCGACCAGGTAGTCCTCCTCGCCGTGGCCAGGCGCGGTGTGGACCGCGCCGGTACCTGTCGAGAGCTCGACGTGGTCGCCGGTGATGATGACGCCTTCGACACCCTCGTGAATGGGGTGTGCGTACTTCAGGCCCGCGAGATCGCGGCCTTTGATGCGCGGCGCGAGCACCGTGACGGGCGACTCGGCGTCGTTCCAGCCGGCGACGTCGGCCACACTCTCGGTGAGTTCCTCGGCCATGACGAGCACGCGCCCGTCGGCGAGCTGCACGCCCACGTAGTCGGCATCGTCGGCGAGGGTCACGGCGACGTTTGCCGGAAGCGTCCACGGTGTCGTGGTCCAGATCAACATCGAGACGTCACCATCGGCATCCCAGGGCGTCTCACTCGTGAACCTGAAGCCGACGTAGATGCTGTCGCTCTTCTCGTCGGAGTATTCGATCTCAGCCTCGGCGAGGGCGGTGTGGCAGCGCTTGCACCAGTGGATCGGCTTGCGGCCCTTGTAGATCTCGCCGCGCTCGTACATCTCAGCGAAGACCCGAACGTCGCCGGCCTCGTAGCTATGGTTGAGGGTGAGATACGGCTCGTCCCAGTCGCCGCGCACGCCGAGGCGCTTGAACTCGCTACGCTGGACATCGATGAACTCCATCGCCCAGTCGCGGCACAGCTCACGCAGCTTGGCCTGCGAGATCTTCGCCATCTTCTCGGGGCCGAGCTTCTTCTCGACCTGATGCTCGATGGGCTGACCATGGCAGTCCCAGCCGGGGACGTACGGCGCGTAGTGGCCACGCATCGACTTGTACTTGACGATGAGGTCCTTGAGCACCTTGTTGTATCCCGTGCCCATGTGGATGTGACCGTTCGCATACGGTGGCCCGTCATGGAGGATGAACGGCTCGCCACCCTCACGTATCTCGAGCGACCGTTTGTAGACGTCGAGGCGATCCCACAACTCCAGCCACTCCGGCTCCCGGGCGGACAGGTTCGCCCTCATCGGGAAATCCGTCTGCGGCAGATTCATCGTCTGCTTGTAGTCGTTGCCCACGTCACTCGGTCCCTTCCGCCCGTCCCCGGGCAAACAAAACGGCACACCCGTCCCGCCACTGCCGGGACGAAGCGTGCCGTAAGCACCTGCTCCGCGGTACCACCCAGCTTGCGTCAGTCCCTCATCGGGCTTGCGCGCCACTCGGTTGCCTGATAACGGTGGCTTCCGTCGGAGCCTACTGAAACGCGCGTGCGCTTCGCATTCGGTCCGAGGCTGGTGGGGTGATGTTCGGCTCTCGCGTCATCTGCGGGCTTGCACTGTCCCCGCTCGCTGCCAGATGCGCCGATGAGGCCTACTCGTCCCCGTCATCGCCTGTCGCACTCGTGCCACACGATCGCCTGCCGCGCAGCCCGCCGATTATCGCCCAGACCCTCCGAGCGGGTCAAACCCACGACGCCTCAGAACAGCGCCGCGTCCGGCTCCCCGAACGTCGAGCGGATCGTGTCGTCGTCGACCATGGGGATGTCGAGCACCTTGTGCCGCGCGGTGTCGCCGCGAACGACGCTCACCGAGGACTTCGGCACGCCAAGCGCGCTCGCCACTACCCTGCACACCGCGGCGTTCGCCTTGCCGCCCTCGGGAGCAGCGGTCACACGCACGGCGAGTTCGCTCCCCCGCCAGCCGGCCACCTCGTCGCGGCCGGACTTCGGGGTCACATGCACGGCGATCGTCGCCATGTGCGACTAGTCGATCTCCTCGATGTCGTGATCGTCCTCGCGCTCGCCGAACGAGTCGAAGCCGGGCAGGCTGAACTCGCCGGGCTCGACCAGCTCGACCTCGGGCTCGATCTCAGGCGCGGCAAGCTCGCCGAGAGCGACACCTTGGACGAATCCCGATGCAGGGGGCTCGACGGCGGGCATCGCGGTGGTGGGCTGATCGACGCCCGCCGGGCGCGAGGGTTCGGGACGCGGCTCAGGTCGCGGTGCGGGAGCGGGAGCTGACGCGGCGACAGTGGAAGCGGGCCGAACCGTCACGTCGCCCACCACGCCGGCATCGGTCTCGCCGAGAAGCAGGCTCACGTCATCGGGAAGGTTGATCTCGTTGACAGAGTGCAGTTTGTCCTCGAGCAGGGCCTTGTAGCGCGCGCGGAACTCCTCCTCAGCGGCCTTGATGCGAATGAGCTCGTTCGCAACAGCCTGCTTGCGCTGCAGCGCGTTGTGGATGATCTCCTTCGCCTTGAGCTCGGCGTCACGAAGGATGGCGTCGGCTTCGTTCGATGCCTTGTTGACGATCTCCTCGGAGGAGCGCTGTGCCTGAAGCAGTGTGGCGTTGATCGAGGCCTCGATCTGCATGTAGCCACGCACGCGATCATCTGCGGCCTCGAGCCGCTCGTTGAGATCGATGTTCTCCTTGAACAGCCGCTCGAACTCATCGGCCACCTGGTCGAGGAACGCGTCGACCTGCTCCTCGTTATAGCCACGCAGGGCGTGGCCGAACTCCTTGTGGTGGATATCGAGTGCGGTGAGCTTCATCGAACGTTCCTTCCCTCAGGTGCCAACCGGCGCACGCTGCGCCTACAGCCAGAGCGCGAGCGGGACCAGTACGTAGTTCACGACTATCTGCAGAACAAAATAGGCGACCAGCGGCGAGAAGTCGAAACTGCCCACCGGCGGGATGAGATTGCGGAAGAGTCTCAGGTACGGCTCCACGACACTACCCAGCACCCGATACACGTCGTAGAGGCATTCCTCGCATCGGGAACCACGACAGCACGATGTAGACGAATATGAGCAGGGCGTAGAACTGCCCGACACCGCGAATGGCCAGTGCCAGCTGCTCACCGCTCACGAGCCGAGCTCCTGCGACCGCGCGACGTTGGCGGCGACGGCCTCAGCGAACGCGGCGCGCAGGCCGCCGGCCTCGAGCGCCTCGATCGCGGCGATGGTGGTACCGCCCGGACTCGAGACGCCGTCGATCAGCACTTCGGGATGCATCCCGGTCTCCTCGAGCATGCGGGCCGTGCCGAGCATCGTCTGTACGGCGAGTTCCTGAGCGATGTCGCGCGGCAGCCCCTGGCGGACCCCGGCACGTGCGAGCGCGTCCACCACGAGCGCGAAGTACGCGGGGCCCGAACCCGAGATGGCGGTTGCTGCGTTCTGGTGACGCTCGTCGACCGCGACGGCGCGCCCGATCTGCGCGAAGAGCGCCTCCACGAGCGCGACCTGCTCGGCACTCGCCTCGGCGCCACCGCTGACGACCGCCATGCCCTCGCCGACCATCGCAGGCGTGTTCGGCATCACGCGGACCACGGCGCTGCCCTCCGGGAGCAACGACTCGAGCCTCGCCGAGGAGAACCCGGCGACGATCGACACCACCAGCGCCGAGCCGACGAGCTGGGCGAACGAGCCGATGACCTCATCGGCGACTTGCGGCTTGACCGCGATGAGCACGACGTCGGCAGGGAGCGCCTGCCGACCGTCGGCGACGCAGGTCACGCCGTAGGAGACCGCGAGCTCGTCTCGGCGGGACACGTTTGGCTCGGCGATGGTGACGGCGCCAGCCGACACAGCGCCGGCCGCGAGCAGGCCGCGCACGATCGCCTCGCCCATCTTCCCGCCACCGATGACGGCGAGCGTTCCGCTGAAGGTCACGTGGTCACCCATCGCTTCGCCAGTCACCTACTGGCCCGTGAACATGCCGGTGTCGCGCAGGCGGCGACGGTCGGCATCACTGACGTCGACATTGTGAGGCGTGAGCATGAAGACCTTGTCGGAGACCTTCTGCAGGCCACCATCGAGGCCGTACGTGAGCCCGGACGCGAAGTCCAGCAGGCGCTTGGCCAGGTCCGGCTGGGTCATCGCCATGTTCATGATCACCGGAGTGCCCTGCTTGAACTTGTCAGCTATGGCCTGGGCCTCGGTGAAGGACTTCGGCTCGACGATGTGCATCTTCATCTGAGCATTGACCGGTGTCACCGAGGCGGGCCCGGAGGGAACGCTGCGCAGCGAGGAGCCGCCGGACCGGGCGCGGTCGAGGTCGGGTCCGCGATCGAGACGCTTGACCGCACCTGCCGAGGCACCAGAGCCGTACGGCGAGTCATACGCTGCCGAGCGACGCGGCGCGTACGCCTCGTCGTCTACCGCGGGTTCCTCCTCGTAGTACTCCCCGTCCTCGTCCTCGTAGTACTCGTCATCCCACTCGTCTTCGAGTCCGAGGCGGACCTTGATGCGGTGCCACAAGCTCACGGTATCTCCTCTATTCTTCGCTACCTGCCGAAGATCGCGCGGCCGACCCGAACGATGGTCGACCCCTCCTCGACGGCCACACGAAAGTCGTTGCTCATGCCCATCGAGAGCTCGTCCAACTCTACACCATTGAGCGGCATCTCCCGTAGCGAGTCGCGCAGCTCGCGCAGCTCGCGGAAGACCCATCGGGCATCCTCGGGGCGCCCGAAGGGCGCCATCGTCATGAGCCCGCGCACCGACACCGCGGGCAGGTGGGACGCCTCGATGAGCGCCTCGCGCACGTCGCAGCATTCAAACCCGTGCTTTGAGCTCTCGCCCGAGACGTTGACCTGCAGCAGTACCGGCTGCACGACTCCTGCCGCCGCCGCCCGCTTCCCGATCTCGGCAAGCAGATGCAGCGAATCGACCGAGTGGATGAGCGACGCTCGGCCGACAACATCTTTGACCTTGTTGGTCTGCAGGCTCCCGATGAAGTGCCAGTGCGCATCGGGGAACAACCCGTACTTGCCGAGGAACTCCTGGACACGGTTCTCGCCGAAATCCGAGATACCGGCGCTGAGCGCCGCACGGATGTCGTCGATCCCCACCGTCTTGGTGACGCCGACGATGGTTATCTCATCACCGGAGCGACCGGCGACATCGGCGGCGTCGGCAACCTGCCGCCGTACCGCCTCGTAGCGCGACGCGACGGCGGCCACGCTGCTACTCCGAGGCCGGCTCGGGCGAATGATCGCCCGGGTACACGTCCCGGTCCCCCGTGATCAGATATGCGACACGCTCGCCGATGTCGACGGCGTTGTCGGCGATTCGTTCGAGGTAACGGCTCGCCAGCACCATTGACGAGGCCCATTCGATCTCTTCCTCGTCGTGCAATCTCGCGAGCTCGCGGAAGAACTGCTTGTAGAGATGGTCGATCGGCTCGTCGAGTTCGGGGAGTTTCAGCGCGAGCTCCAGGTCACGCTTGGCGAGGGCCTCGCGAGTGGCGTCAAGCACGCGGTAGACGAGGTTACCCTGCGCCTGGATCAGGTCGAACAGTGTCTGCGGGCCGCGTCGGCCGGCGGTGCGCTTCGTCGCCTTCGCGATATTCACGGAAAGGTCGGCCATCCGCTCGAGATGGATGGCCATATACGCCAGCGATTGCAGCAGCCGCAGATCGCGGGCGACGGGGAACTGCGTGGCGATGATCTCGAGCACGCGTTCCTCGACGCCGACACACCGAGCATCGAGCTCTTCGTCACGCGCGATCACCGTCTCGGCTTGGTCGACGTCCCCATTGACGAGTGATTGGACGGCAGTGCGCGTCTGCTCGGTGACGACGAGCAGGATGTCGACGACCTCACCGTGGACGGCCTTGAGTTCCTGTCTGAATTGTTCGCGCATGGCCGACTCCTCGGTGCCGATGACTGTCGTTCGATTATAGCGGTGCCGCCGATGCGGTTCGCGCGCCGGTTTGTTACAACAATTCGTACCCGGCCATCGGCCAGAACGCGACCTATCCGAAACGGCCTGTGATGTAGTCCTCGGTTCGCTTGTCGTTCGGACTCGTGAACAGCTCGTTGGTGCGTCCGAATTCGACGAGCTCGGCGGGCTCCCCGGCGACCTCCTGCAGGAAGAACGCCGTGAAGTCGCTGACGCGCGCCGCCTGCTGCATGTTGTGTGTGACGATCACGATCGTGACCGTATCCTTGAGTTCGCCCATCAGGTCCTCGATCTTCTGCACCGAGGTCGGATCGATGGCCGAGCACGGCTCGTCCATGAGAAGTACTTCCGGCTGCACCGCCAGCACGCGGGCGATACACAGCCGCTGCTGCTGACCGCCCGAGAGCGCCAGTCCGTTCTTCCCGAGGATATCCTTGACCTCTTTCCACAGGTTCGCGCGTTTGAGTGAGTCCTCGACGATCTCGTCGAGCTCGGCCCGCTTCTTGATGCCCTGAAGCCGAGGCCCGTAGGCCACGTTGTCGTAGATCGACTGGGGAAACGGGTTCGGCTGCTGGAATATCATCCCGACCCGACGCCGAAGATCGACCGGGTCTACGCCGGTGCTGTAGATGTCTTGCCCGTCGATCTGCATCAGACCCTCGACACGCGTGCCCTCGATCAGGTCGTTCATTCGGTTGATGCAGCGCAGGAATGTGGACTTGCCGCATCCCGAAGGGCCGATGAACGCCGTCGTGGCGTGCTCGGATATGTCGACCGTGATCCCGGTCAGCGCGTTGAAGTCGCCATACCAGAAGTTCAGCTTGTCGACGTGGACCTTCGCCCGCTCGATACGCGGAGCTTCATGTGTGCCAAACGACACCGGCATCTCGTCACACCTTCCGATAACGAGCCAGGATCCAGCGGGCCGACAGGTTGAAGGCCAGGATCATCAGGATCAGCAGCAGGGCGGTACCAAAAGCGGCGGGCAAGTTGATGCCTTCCACCGCGAGCAGGTAGAGGTGGACGGTCATGGGGCGTCCCGAGTCCAGCGGCGTGATCGGCAGGTTCACTGCCTGGCCCATCGTGTAGAGGACCACCGCTGTCTCTCCGACCGCACGGCCCATCGCAAGCACGATGCCGGTGATGATGCGCGGCGCCGCCGCCGGAAGCACGATCTTGCTCACCGTCTGCCACTTGGTGGCGCCAAGCCCGTACGAGCCCCAGCGCATGTAGCGAGGCACCGAACGGATCGCCTCTTCGGTGGCGCGCATGATGATCGGGAGCATGAGCAGCGAGAGGGCGAGAGCAGCCGAGATCATCGACAACCCCATCCCCATCGCCTCAACGAAGAGTGCGAATCCGAACAGGCCCATGACGATCGACGGCACGCTCGCCAGCGAGTCTGCGGCGAAGCGGATCGTGGAGACGATCCGGCCCTGGAAGGCGTACTCGGCGAGGTAGACCGCAGCAAGCACGGCGACGGGCGTCGAAATGAGCATCGCCAGCGCGGTCACATAGATCGTCGAGACGATGGTGGGCCAGATGCCGCCCTCGGCGTTCACACCGTGCGGCCACGTGAAGATGAACTCCGGCGAGATGACGCGGATCCCGTTGATGAAGACGTAGAGAAGCAGCGCGCCGAGAATGGCCACCGTGCTCCCTGCCATGAACCACAGCATCCCTATGGCGAGCTTGTCCACCAGAGTCTTGTTCACGCTAATCCCTCAACCTCGACAAGAGGCGTACAGATGCCACGAGTCCCATCGAGAACAGGAACAAGATCGCCGCCATGGCGAAGAGCGCCGTTCGATGCAGCCCCACGGCGTACGGCATGTCCATGACGATCTGAGTGGTCAGGGTCGATAGTGGCGCGAAGATGCCCTTCGGGAACACGGGGGCGTTGCCGACGACCATGAGCACCGCCATCGTCTCCCCGATCGCACGGCCCATGCCCAGGATGATGGCGTCGATGATGCCGATCTTCGCCGCGGGGACAACGACTTTGTAGATCGTCTGCCACCGGGTCGCGCCCATCGCGAACGAGGCGTGCCTGATACCCTCGGGGATCGAGCGCAGCGCATCCTCTGACAAAGCCGCGATCGTCGGGACGATCATGATCGCGAGAACGATCCAAGACGTGAACGCCCCGAAACCGAGCGAATCCGTGAACTGCGAGACCACCGAGCGCAGCAACACGATCCCGAAGAAGCCGTACACGACCGAGGGGACGCCAGCCAGCAACTCCACCGCTGGTCGAACGATGCGCCGTACCCGGTCCGAGGCAACCTCGGACAGGAAGATCGCTGTCCCCACGGCCAGCGGTGTACCGAGGGCAAGCGCGCCAAGTGTCACCAGCAGTGATCCGACGAGCAGCGGCAGGATGCCGAAGCTCTCGCTTCCCGAAGACCAGGTCGACCCGGAGAGGAAGTTCCAGAAGCCGTACTCAGTGAAGATCGGCAGAGCCTTCCAGCCAACGAAGATGAAGATCAGCGCTACAGCGAGCACGAACATGAACGCGCACAGGAAGAAGACCGTACGAAGCGCCTGCTCCTTCACGTAGGTCGACCTCGACACGAGCTGGAGGGTTCGCCCCTTTGGTGCGTCGGATGGGGTGCTCACTGCTTCCCTCCCTCCGCGATCGGGATGAACCCGGCGTCGACCACGACGCCCTTCTGCACATCGTCCGAGAGCACGTAGTCGATGTAGCGTCCGGTGGCACCCTCGGGCTCGCCCTTGGTGAAGAAGTGCAGCACGCGACCGATGGGATAGGCGCCCGAGCCGATGTTCGCTTCGCTCGCGACAACACCATCCACCTTGATCGCCTTGACCGTCACGTCGGTGAAACGCGGCTCGACGAATCCGACCGAGATGTATCCGATGGCGCCGGCCGCGCGCGCGACGACGTCACGGACCTGCCCCGTGCCGGGCAGCACGGCAGCGGCAGGATCGAACGTCACGTCGCCCATGACGATCTTCTTGAACGCCTCGCGTGTACCGGAAGCCTCATCACGGTTGACGAGATGGATCGTCCTGTCCTCGCCACCGACTTCCTTCCAGTTGCGGATCTTGCCCGAGAAGATGTCGCGGAGCTGATCGGTGCTCAAGTCCTCAACGGGATTGAGGGGGCTCACGATCACGGCGATCCCGTCGTAGGCGATAGGCGTGTCGACCAGTCCCAGACCGGCCTCCTCCTCCTTGAGATCGCGAGACGACGTGCCGATGTTCGCCGTGCCCGCTGACACCGCTTCGATGCCGGCAGACGAACCGAGTCCCGAGACGAGGATCTGCGTCTCAGGCTCCGTCCTCATGAAGTCCTCGCCTGATTGCTCCGCGATCGGCAGGATGGTCGTCGACCCACTCACGATGACCTTGTCGGTGGCGCGGGGACGGTCAGAGCAGCCTGCGGTCACCAAGACGGCAGCAAGCATGAGGGATAGGCCGGCTACGCGCCCGACGTCACGCACGCGAACGCTGAATGGCGCCCCGTGCGCCCGTTCTCGGCGCGGTACGAGAAGAACCGGTTCGTGGCCTCGGCGGTACACATCCCGAGGCGTGCGATATTGCACGGTGCGACTCCTGCGTCGACGAGGCTTGCGGTCACGGCGGCGTCGAGGTCCAAACCCCCCGAATCGGCCCGAGCAACTGTACCAAACGCGTTAACGAATTGCGACATGATCTCGTCGCCGACGTCGTAGTGGCACGCTCCTATGTGTGGCCCGATGTAGGCGAGCACCGCAGATGACTTGCACCCCACCTCGCTCGCCAGCCGCTCGGCGGCCTTTCCTGGGAGTGACGCAAGCGCACCGCGCCACCCCGCGTGGGCGACCGCGACCGCAGTCCCCGGCGCCACGAGCACGACCGGGACGCAGTCCGCGAAGCACAGCAGCAACGGAACGCCGGGGGCTGACGTGACGAGCGCATCGGTGGCGCGGACAGCCTCCCTTCCTCCGGTAGCCATGGCGCCGGCGCCGGCATCGCACGTCGAGACGATGCCGATCCTGTCACCGTGCACCTGCTCCGGCACGGTCAGACACTCGCGGTAGTCACTCAGGCCCGCGGCGTCGAGCAGCCGCGACCGGTTGACATCAACCGCGCGTGGGTCGTCACCCACGTGAGCGGCGAGATTGAGGCTCTCGAACGGTGCGGCGCTCGCGCCCCCGGTCCTCTCCGAGAACCCGATAGTCACCCCGGCCTCGAGCAGCCGGCGATCGGTCCAGTAGGACACTGCCCCGTTCGTGACGCGACTCAGACTCGGTGTGGGCAGCATCTGTCGATGTCCTTTCGCGCACTCTCGCTGGGATTGGCTGGTATCCGTGTGCAACCTAGGCCGAGAAAAGGGGTATCTCTTTCCCGAGCGGCATTCATCGGCCGCGTACCGATGGAGAGGGGTCTTCATGGACAGCGTTGATTTCGGAAGGGCACTCAAGGCGCCCTTCAACGACAAGGGATGGCCGATGAAGACGCTTCTCGGCTTCCTGTGGGGCTTCTTGGTTGTCACGGCGCCGGCTGTCTACGGCGCACAGATCGAATACACTCTGCGGGTCGCAAACGGCAATGAGGAGCTTCCCGACTGGTCTGACTTCGGCAGCAAGTGGGTCAAGGGCTTCATGGTCATACTGGCAGGCATGATCTACTCGCTGCCCATCACGATCCTGGGTGCGATTCTGATTCTCCCAGGAATGATCTCGGCATTCATGAGCGGCGATAGCAACGCCATCGGCGGCCTCCTGGCGGGGGGCTCTTGCCTGTTCATCCTTGTGGCCACTGTGTATTGGATTGCGCTGTGGCTGTTCTTCAGTGCTGCGACTGTGCACTACGCGGTGAAGGGCACGTTCGGCGCATTCTTCCAGTTCGGCGAGATTCTGGCACACATCAGGGATGGGTCCGGGTACTTTGCGGCTTGGCTCTGGTCGGTCGTAGTGGGCATGGCAATCGGTGTCATGATGAGTATCGTGTCCGGTGTCACGGGTGGCGTCGGCGGCTTCTTGTATCCGGCCGCCACGTATCTCATGGTCATGATCACGTCGCACCTCTTCGGTCAGTGGGCCGCGCGCTCGTACGGCTTCCCAGGGCTCGGTGGCGCAGCGCCCGCCTACGGCGCGCCCCCCGCACCGGGTGGATACGCGCCGCCTGCGCCGCCCGCGGCGCCGCCCGCATACGCACCCCCGGCACCCCCTGCGTACACACCGCCTGCGCCTCCGGCCGCTCCTCAGGGTTCCGAAGCACCGGCGGCACCACCCGCGTACGCACCGCCTGCGCCGGCTACCCCGCCTGCTCCTCCGGCAGCACCGCCCGCGCCGGATGCGGCGTTCTCACCCCCTGCCCCTCCGGCTCCCGTAGTCGAGCCCGTCGCTCCTCCCGCGGCCGAGCCTGCTGCGCCCGCAGCCGAGCCCGCCGCGCCTCCTGCGGAACCTCCGGTCGAGCAGTAGTCGACCACCGGCTTACAACAGTGCCCCCGCCGCCGTGAGGCGACGGGGGCACTGTTGCGTCGATGCCGGATGAGACCGGGGGAAGAGAGAGGCCCCTGTGGCGACGAGGTCCCGCCGTCGTCGCCACAGGGGCCAAACCGTCGAGCTGGGCACGAGCCAGCTCTGAGTTCACGCTATGTCCCGCTAGAAGGAGCGCTTCTTGAGAAACGCCGGGATATCGAGGTCTTCCTCGGGAATCGGCTCGAACGACGGGACGCCGAGCGGCGTGCCCGCATCATCGTCGCCGCCGACGGCGGCGAACTGCATGGTCTCCTGGCGCTTACGTCCGTTGAAGCCGGTGGCGATCACGGTCACGCGTATCTGGTCCATCATCGAGTCGTCGATGACGGCACCGAAGATGATGTTGGCGTCGGGCGCCGCAGCGGCCGCTACGACCTCGGCGGCCTCGTTCACCTCGAAGAGACCCAGGTCGCTACCGCCGCAGATGGACAGCAGCACACCCTGAGCACCTTGGATCGAAGACTCCAACAGGGGGCTTGAGATCGCGGCCGACGCGGCGTCGTGTGCACGGTTGTCGCCCGCCGCCACTCCGATCCCCATCAACGCAGACCCGGCATCCGCCATGATCGTGCGCACATCGGCGAAGTCCAGGTTGATCAGCCCGGGCACCGTGATCAGGTCCGTGATGCCCTGCGTACCCTGGCGCAAGATGTCGTCGGCGATGCGGAACGCGTCCAGGATCGACGTCTTCTTCTCGGCGACCTGAAGCAGTCGGTCGTTCGGGATGATGATGAGCGTGTCCACCACGTCACCGAGGCGCTTGATGCCCTCATCGGCCTGGAGGGCGCGTTTGCGGCCCTCGAACGCGAACGGTCGCGTGACCACACCGACCGTGAGCGCCCCGATCTCCTCCTTGGCGATCTGAGCGATGACCGGCGCCGCACCTGTGCCGGTTCCGCCGCCCTCGCCCGCCGTCACGAACACCATGTCGGCGCCTTGCAGCGCCTCCTTGATCTCCGCACGGTTCTCCTCGGCGGCCTGGAAGCCCACGTCCGGATCGGCTCCGGCGCCCAGCCCCTTGGTCAGGTTGACCCCGATGTGGACCTTGTAGTCGGCGTCTGACATCAGCAGTGCCTGCGCGTCGGTATTGACCGCGATGAACTCGACGCCCTTGACGCCGGCCTCGACCATGCGGTTGATCGCGTTGGTTCCGCCTCCGCCGATGCCGACGACCTTGATGACAGCTAGGTAGTTTGCGCCCGTCTCGAGCATTGCTCGCCCTCCCCTTGGAGACCGGTCAGAGCTACGACTCTAAACCTCAGGTTGACCGTTACTGTACGGGTGGAACGCTCAATCTTCGCATAAACCTTACCCAAAGTGCAAGAGGGTAAACGAGATTCGAGCGGAGGGTGTGGCCACTCCCCCGGTGCGGCGGGAGTTCCCGCAGCTAGTCGCCGGAATCGAGTCCGCGCCACGTGGGGCGGTTCACGACCCGGACGTTCACCGAGACGACGTTCTCGTTCTTGTCGAGAATCGCCCGGGTCACCGCATCCTTCTTCGCGACGTCCTCCGCGCTGCCGAAGAACACCTGGACCCCATGGGGCAGTATCAGGGCCGTGCGGTCAATGCTCGGTGCAGACACCGTGCGCACCTGGTCCCGCAACTCCGGGCTGAGCCCCACGAGGATCGCGAGGGCGTTGCGCAACTCCGGCGAGTCGGACACGGTGCCCACCTTCGGCACCAGGTTCTCGACATCACGGACGACCACCAGCGTCTCGGAGTCGGCCGAGGAGTGCTTCGCGAGCCACATGCCCGAGCCATCGACCACCCAGATGCTCGTCCCGCCCGCGTCGACGACCGCGACCGGCGTGCGCTCGGTGAGTGTGATCGCGAGCCTGTGGGGGAAGTCACGGTCGACCGTCGCCTCGGCGATCCACGGGTCTTCCTCGAGCCGCTTCTCTATCCGGGCTTTGGGCAGGCGCAGCAGCGTCGCATTCTCGGGCACCTGCGCGCGCTGCAACACCTGCGCGCGGGTGAGCCGCCGGTTTCCGGTCACCGTCACGTCGTCGACCGAGAACAGCGGCGCGTTCCACAGCGCGACGGCTCCCCACACGACGCACACCGTCACGATCGCGATCCCGAAGTAGGCCAGCGCCCGCCGGCGTGCCAGCGCCCGCCGGCGCTGTTCGCGCTCGTCTCGTTTCACGTTGGCCAGGCGCGCACCCGGCCCCTTCGGGGACTTCTCAGCACTGCGCTCCCGAGCTCCGGAGTGGCGCTTGCGTTCGGATTCGACGTGAGGTTCGTTCTTCTTGTACCGGACTCGCACGGTCTCCGTGGCACCGATGACGACGCGCTTACGACCCGTCGAACGTGCCGAGGAACCGGACCTCCGGCTTGAGTTCGATGCCATGCGCCTCCTCCACCGTGTCGCGAATGTGCCGGACAAGCCCTATGACGTCGGCCGCAGTAGCGCCGCCGGCGTTGACTATGAAGTTGGCGTGGACATCGGAGACCTGCGCCCCGCCGACCTTCGTTCCCTTGAGCCCGCAGGTCTCGATGAGCCGACCTGCCGAATCCCCCGGCGGATTGACGAACACGCTTCCGGCGCTCGGCATCGAGAGTGGCTGGGTTCGCTTGCGCCGACGCAGGCTGGCCTCCATCGATCGGCGGATCTGATCGCCGTCGCCCTCGGTCAGGCCGAGCACCGCTTCGACGATGATCCCGCGCGCCTGCAGCCCGCTCGTTCGGTAGCCCCACGCGATCTCCGGCCCCCGAACGCCCACCAGGCCCTCGCCCGGCACGAAGAGGGTCACCGACTCCACGATCGCCCCGATCCACTCGTCTCGGCTGCCCGCGTTCATCGCAAGCGCCCCGCCGACGGTGCCCGGAATACCCACTGCGAACTCGAGCCCGCTCCTCCCCTCCGAGAACGCGTCGCGAACGATGGCTGCCAAGATGACGCCTGCGCCGGTGCGCAGGTGGTCGTCCTCGAGGACGTGTCGCTTGAACTCCCGGCCGAGCGTGAGCACCGCACCCTGATAGCCGTCGTCAGACACGAGGACGTTGCTCCCCTTGCCGAGGATCCGCCAGTCCACGCCCTCTTCTGCAAGCACCGTGGTCGCAGCTGCCAGATCGGCGACCGTGGCGCACTCGACGAACAGGGCCGCGGGGCCGCCGATGCGATACGTGGTGTGGCGCGTCATCGGCTCGGCGCGCCGCACCGGACCGCTGAGCGCGCCGCAAAGCCGGTCGTATGCCTCCGCTACCGGCACGCTGCGACATCCTTGTCGGCGGTTGCGCGAAGCGCGGTGACGAGCTCCGGGCCTACGGCCGTGACGTCACCTGCCCCCATCGTCAAGACGAGATCGCCCGCGCGCACGCGGGAGGTGAGGTACGGCACGACGTCAGCTCGATGCGGCAGGTACGTCGTCTGCGAACGAGGGTGCTTGCGAAGCAGCGTGTCGAGTAGGGTCTTGCCGGAGACTCCGGGGATCGGAGGCTCGCCTGCGCTGTAGACGTCCATCAGCACGGACCTGTCGGCGGGACCGAACGCCTCGGCGAACTCCTCGGCGAGGGCGCTCGTACGCGAGTAGCGGTGCGGCTGGAAGAGCACGATCACCCGCTCGAAACCGAGCTCGCGCGCTGCGGTGAGCGTGGCGCGGACCTCGGTGGGATGGTGTGCGTAGTCGTCGACCACCGTGACGCCCCCGGCCTCGCCGATGAGGTCGAAGCGGCGGCGGACGCCGGTGAACTCCGCGAGTGCTTGGGCCGCCTGCTCCACGTCGATGCCGAGCGCCCATGCGGTGGCCAACGACGCAGTGGCGTTGCTGACCATGTGCCTGCCCGGGATGCGCGTGAGAGACTCCACCGTCACGCCGTCGGGAAACTCGACCGCGAAACGGGTCGCGACCCCCGACTGTTCGACGATGCGACAGCGGGCATCGCACCCCTCGGCGAATCCGTACGTCACCCTGCGTCTGCTCGACGATTCCGCAAGCTCCAACAGGCGCGTGTCATCGCCGCAGAGCACGAGGGTTCCGTCAGCGGCGACGCGCTGCATGAACTCACAGAACGTCGCCTCGACCGCCTCGAGCGTTCCGTAGTGGTCGAGGTGGTCCGCCTCGACGTTGGTTATCACCGCGATCGTCGGAGTGAGGTGGATGAAGGAGCCGTCACTCTCGTCGGCCTCCACCACGTAGTGCGCGCCGGAGCCGTTGACCGCGTTGGTGTCGAATCCGTCGACCTCTCCGCCGATCAGGAACGACGGCGAGAGCCCTATGCGCGACAGCATCGTGGCTATCATCGAGCTCGTCGAGGTCTTCCCGTGCGTCCCCGCCACGGCGACCGTATCACGCTCGCCGGCGAGGTGTGCGAGCATCCGGGCCCGCTGCCAGACCGGGATTCCCCTGCGGCGGGCCTCGGCCAGCTCAGGATTCGTCTCCGGGATCGCCGAGGAGACCACGACGACTTCGGGATCGCCGAGGTTCTCGGCGGCATGGCCGATGGCTACGGGCACGCCGGCAGCCTCGAGAGCTCGCGAGTACCGCGACGCCTTGAGATCGCTTCCGGTGACTCTGACGCCGCGTTGCGCGAGCACGAGCGCGATCCCGCTCATGCCCGCCCCACCTGCGCCGATGAAGTGCGCGTACACCTGCTCAGACAACGGAGTCCTCCGTGGTTGCATCCGGCTGCGGATTCGCGTCGGCACCGGCCGCACTGCGGGCCATGAACACGAGTTGGGCGGCAGCATCGGGCCTACCCAGCGTGCGCGACGCGTCGGACATGGTAGCACGCCGACCCGCGTCGCCGAGAAGCCCGACGATGATGTCACCGAAGCGTTCCCCGTCGACATCTGCATCGGCCACGAGTTCGGCAGCGCCGTACGCGACCATGGTGGCGGCGTTCTTGGTCTGATGGTCGTCGGTCGCGTACGGGTACGGCACGAGCACCGCCGGCAGACCGAGCGCGGTCATCTCGGCGATCGACGTCGCTCCCGCACGCGCCACCACGAGGTCGGAAGCCGCCAACACAGAACCCATGTCATCTACGTAGTCCAGCAGATGCCAGCGCCCGCCTCCGTCGCCCCCGGCGGCCTCCAGCGCAGCGCGAACCGTATCGATCTCGAGCTTGCCTGCGATGTGGACGATGTGCGCCCCTGGGAGCGCGAGCAGCCGCTCGCGAAGCGCGACGATCGCCGAGTTCAGGTGACGCGCCCCGCGACTGCCGCCGAACACGAGCAGCACGGTGGCATCTGGGGGGATCGAGAGCGCGTCTCGGCCGTGCTGCCGATCGGCCGCGAGGATCGAGGGCCGGACGGGGTTGCCGGTGACGTCAACCCTCTCAGGATGTGCGAGCAGGGGCGCGGACTCACCGTAGGTGGCGCCCACCGCCGTCGCCCACCGCGAGAGGACCCTGTTCGCCAACCCGGGGACCGAGTTCTGCTCATGGAGCACGAGTGGCACCCGTCGCAGCGCCGCCGCGACACCCACCGGGATGGAGACGTAGCCACCGAATCCGATGACGACATCGGGCCTCGCGCGACCGAGCCACGTCCAGGCCGTTACGGTCGATACCGCGATACGTGCAGAGGACGTGATCAGCGTCCAAGGCCGGGCCCGATCGAATCCGCTCGCGCGCAACCCTTGGAAGGTGACTCCGGCCTCGGAGACAAGGTGCGACTCCAGCCCGTCGGGAGTGCCAACGAAGGTGACCTCGTCATGCTCCGCGGCGAGAAGACCTGCCACCGCCAGGGCGGGGTACACGTGTCCTGCCGTCCCTCCGCCGCTCATCCACACTCGCACGCGCGTGCTCCTCATTCCGTCGAGGCGTCCGAACCGCAGCCGGCGCGCACGCCCCATACCTGGACACCGAGAGTATCAGTCCGAGCGAGATCATCGTCACGAACATCGACGAACCGCCATAGCTCACGAATGGGAGCGGCTTGCCTGTCACGGGGAAGACGCCGGTCACGGCCGCCATGTTGAGCGCCGCCTGGAACGCCAGCATCCCGGTCAGCGCACCCGCCACGAGCTTGCCATACGGGTCGCGGGCGCTCATGGCGATCCGAACGCCCGCATACAGCATCACCGCGAACGCGATGACGATGGCGAGCGTGCCGACGAGTCCGACCTCTTCGCCGATGATCGCGAAGATGAAGTCGTTGTGCGCCTCGGGAAGGTAGAAGAACTTCTGCCGAGAGAGCCCCAACCCTACCCCGTTTATCCCGCCCGTACCGAACGCCAACATCGCCTGGATCGATTGATAGCCCTTCCCCGACGGGTCCAGCCATGGATTCAGCGCCGCCGTGACGCGCCCGAGCCGGTAGCTCTCTTTCATGATCGCCAAGCCGCCGAACACCGCGAGGCCACCGAGCGCCACCACGACCCAGCGCAGCTCGATGCCGGCCAACCACATGACTATGGCCACGCCGACAGCGAGCAGCACTGCGGTTCCCAAGTCGGGCTGGAACACGATGAGAACGGCAGGCACGCCCACGTAGATACCGACGCGGACCATGAGCGTTCGCGAGTCGATCCTTCCCCGCTGCCACTCGATGGCCAATGCGGCGGCGACCAGAACGCATGCGATCTTGGCGAACTCGGACGGCTGCAGGTTCACGAAGCCGAGCGGTATCCAGCGCCGAGCGCCGCCGCGGACGACACCGAGCGCGTAGGTGACCACCAAGAGTGCGATGGCGACCCACCACGCCTGCGTACCGAGGTTGCCCATGAATCGGCGGTAGTCGATCCGGGCAGCGATGGTGGCGAGCATAGTGCCCAGCACGACGAAGACGATCTGGCGAAGCAGATAGTGCGTCGCGCTGCCTTCCTTCACGAGTGCCGAGATCGACGACGCCGAGTAGACCATCGTGAGCCCGAATGCCGTCAGGAACACCACGGAACCCAGCAGGAGATACCGCGGCACGGGACCGCCCGCGTATTCTCGGCGAGCCATCAGTCGTCACCGCCCGACAGCTCGGCGACCAGCGACTTGAAGACGCGGCCACGGTGCTCGTAGGAGGTGAACTCGTCGAACGACGCGCAGGCCGGTGAGAGCACCACCGAGTCACCCGGTTCGGCAAGCTCACGCGCACGCGAGACGGCTTCGGCCAATCCCGATGCCGCCGTCACGGAGATCTCGAGTCCCGTGAACGCCGCGCCGATCTCGGCCCCCGCCTCCCCGAAGACGACGACGGACTTGGCCCGCCGTGCCACCGCCATCGCCAACGGGCGCATGTCGTTGCCCTTGTTCTGTCCGCCGAGCATCACGACGAGAGGGCGTTCTCCGAACGCGGTGAGCGCCTTGAGGACCGCGTCAGGATTGGTGGCTTTGCTGTCGTTGACCCACTCCACTCCCGCGATCTCGGCCACGGGCTCAAGACGGTGCTCGATGGGCTCGAACGTAGCGAGTCCCTGCTGGATGTCGTGCACCGAGACGCCGAGCGCGTGAGCCGCGGCAGCGGCGGCCAGCGCGTTGCTGACGTTGTGCGCCCCTCTTATCCGCAGCTCGTCCTCCGAGACCAGGCTGATGGCGCCGCCTCTCGTGTGCAACGTCAAGACATCGCCGACAAGCGATGCACCGCCCGCTGTCGCGCTGTCCCGACTGATTCTGCACACAGGTATGTCCTGCTCGGCGAGGTGCTGCGCGTACGGCGCGGAGCCGGCATCGTCGATGTCGATGATGGCCAGATCGGACTGCCCCATGTTCTCGAAGACCCGCGCCTTCGCCGCCGCATACTCCGGCAGGCTTCCGTGCCAGTTCATGTGATCGGGCGTCACGTTCAGGAGCACGGCGACCTGGGGATGGAAGGTCTCGATGTTGGCCAGCTGGAACGAAGACACCTCGGCCACCATCACCACGCCATCGTCGGCCTCGTCCACGGCCGCCACCGCGACCGGACCGATGTTGCCCACCGCTCTCGCCGGCACTCCGGCCGTGTTGAGCAGATGCGCGATAAGCGATGTCGTGGTCGTCTTCCCGTTGGTGCCGGTCACCGCCACCCAGCTGTGGCCGGAGCGCGAGTACGCGAACTCGACCTCGGAGACGACGCGCTCGCTTGCGCGCGCGGCAGCGACGAACACGGGGGCCTTGGGTGGGATGCCGGGGCTGACGATCGCGAGGTCGTATCGGCCGGTGATCTCGTCGGCACCCAGCGCGACCGCGACCCCGAGCGCCCTGAGGGCTTCGGCGCGCTGCTCGAGCACGGCGGACCGTCCCGAGTCGACCGCGGTCACCGACCGTGCCGCTCCCGTTGAGACCAGGCGCGCGACGTAGCGCGCCGACTCCACGCCGGACACACCGAGGCCGACCACGAGAATGTCGCCGAGCGGCGTCACTTGGCCTTCGCCACCACAGTACCGATGAAGTACATCGCGAAGCCCGCGCCCGCAAGGATTCCGGTGATGATCCAGAAGCGCACCATCACCTTCGTCTCGGACCACCCCTTCATCTCGAAGTGGTGGTGGAGTGGCGCCATGCGGAAGATGCGCTTGCCCGTGAGCTTGAACGAGGCGACCTGCAGCACCACGGAGAGCGTCTCAGCGACATAGATGCCGCCGATGATGAGGAGCAGCAGCTCCGTCTTCGTGATGACTGCGAGAGCGGCGATCGCAGCACCGAGTCCAAGCGACCCGGTGTCCCCCATGAAGATGTCGGCGGGGTAGCTGTTGTACCAGAGGAAGCCCACACAGGCTCCTGCGACACTTGCCGCCAACAGGGCACTCTCAAGGGAGTTCTGGCGGAACGCGATCGCGGCGAACACGAGCGTGACAATACCCACGGTACCCGCCGCAAGCCCGTCGAGACCGTCGGTCAGGTTCACCGCGTTGCTCATGGCGACGATCATGATCACGACGAAGGCGAGGTAGACCCAAGGAACGACCACCTCGCTCCCGCCGACCATGAACACCGAATGCAGTCGTCCAAGCTCGAGCCGGTATGTGGTGAGAGGAATGCCGACCCACGTGGGGAGGTGTGCCCAGTTGACCACGAAGAGCCCGAACAGCACTGACACGGTTCCTTGCCAGAACAGCTTCGCGAGCGGTCGCAGGCCGAGCGAACGTTCGTGGCTCACCTTCGACCAGTCGTCTATGAACCCCAGAACCCCACACGCGAGCATCGCGAGGAGTGCGAGGATACTGCGGCGGGTCGGCGTCCCCATGAGCAGGAACGTCGCCGTCACCACCAGAAGGATCAACACGCCACCCATTGTCGGCGTGCCCTGCTTCACGAGGTGCCCTTGCGGCCCGTCGGCTCGCACCTGCTGGCCGATGTTGCGGACACGCAGAAGCCGGATCCACAAGGGGAACAGCAGCGCCGAACTCACCATCGCGATGACGACCGCGAGGAAGACCTGATACGTCGGGTACTGTGCGAAGCGGATCATCGGTCGACCACGTCCTGACCGAGTGAGCGGCTGGGGCACTGGGCGTGTCGCGTCAGCATCGCTCGGCCAGCTCCTCTCGGGCGACCTCGCGGTCATCGAAGTGGATCGTCCTGTCGGCGAATATCTGATAGTCCTCGTGGCCCTTGCCGGCGATGAGTACCGCATCACCGGGGCCGGCCATGCTCAGGGCCCGCGCGATCGCGAGCCTGCGATCGACTTCCACGGAGTAGTCCAGACCCGTTCCCCGCGCGCCGTCCTCGATCTGCAGAATGATGCCGACGGGGTCCTCGGACCGCGGGTTGTCACTCGTGATGACGGCAGCGTCCGCGTAGCGCGCGGCTGCGGCACCCATGAGCGGACGCTTGTCCGGATCGCGGTCTCCACCGCAGCCGAATACCACGATGACTCGGCCGTCGGTCACGTCCTTGACGGCGAGCAACGCCTTCTCGAGTGAATCGGGGGTGTGTGCGTAGTCGACGATGACCGCGAACGGCTGACCGGCCTCGACCCTCTCGAGGCGCCCCGGCACCTGCGGCGCCGCAGTGAGGCCGCGGACAACGGTTTCGAACGGCACTCCGGTAGCCAGAGCACAGCCTGCAGCCACGAGCGCATTGCTGACGTTGTACGCGCCCGCCAGCGGAAACTCGATGCGAGCACGGCCCTGCGGCGACACCAACGTGAACGTCGCACCGGATGCGGTGAGCACCTCGTCCTCGGCACGGACAGCCGCTGACGGGTCGCGGCCCACGGTCGTGACACCCCCGATCTCCTCGGAGAGGCGCATGCCGTACGGGTCGTCGATGTTGACGACGCGCGCACCGACCTCGAAGTCGGTGAACAGGCGTCGCTTGACCGAGGAGTACTCCTCGATCGTCTTGTGATAGTCCAGATGGTCCTGTGTGAGGTTCGTGAACGCGACCACGGCGAACCGCACCGCCTCGACCCGATGCAGGTCGATCGCATGACTGGAGACCTCCATCGCCGCAGCGCCGACACCCTCATCGCGCATCTGCGCCAGCAACTCCTGAAGATCGCTCGACTCCGGCGTCGTACGCTTCGCGGCAAGCCGCCGATCTCCGATACGCGTCTCGACGGTCCCGATGACGCCCGTCTTGTGGCCGGCGGCCCGGAGAATCGCATCGGTCAGGTACACCGTCGTCGTCTTGCCATTCGTACCGGTGATTCCCACGAGCTCGATCGACCGGCTCGGCTCATCATGGAGCCGAGCAGAGGCCACGGCCAGTGCCTCGCGCGCGCACGCGACACGGTATTGCGGGACATCGAGGGCACCGAGAGGGCGCTCGACGACGAGCGCAGCCGCACCTCGGGCCACAGCATCCGTGGCGAAGTCATGCCCGTCGTGAGCGAAGCCCGGGATACACACGAATGCGTCGCCCGGCTGCACGTCTGTGGAGCGGTACCGGACACCCGCGACGGCAACGTCAGCAGGACCGAGCGGTTCGGCACCGGTCCCCTGCAACAGACTCATCAGACTCACGCTACTCACACACGCTCCCTCGACGGCCGACCGTGGATTCTAGCATGCGGCCTACCGCTCCTCGCTCTCGGATGCCGATGCGTCAACTGTCGTCGAGGCCGCCTTGGACGGTGAGCGCTTGTTCTGCCCGGCGGCGTGCTTCCCGCCCGCCGTCTTGACCGTCGAAGGCGGGATCTTGAGGTGGGCGACCGAGAACTTGGCCAGCTTCGAGAAGACCGGGGCCGCCACGAGGCCGCCGTAGATGGCGTTACGCGGCTGATCGAGTTTCACGCAGATCAGGATCTGCGGATCCTCCGCGGGCAGATACCCGATGAACGAGCCGATGTAGGTGCCGGCAGCATAGCCGCGGCCGTTCGGCAGCGCGACCTGGGCCGTTCCGGTCTTCCCGGCCACGGTATAGCCGGACACCGCGGCCTCGCTTCCCGTGCCCTCGGTCACGACCTTCTCCATCATGCCGCTGGTCAGCTTGGCAGCCCTCGGAGTGATCGCTCGCTTCTTCTGCCACGTCCGATTCGCGCTCTTGTCCTGTGGAACGTCAAGCAGGAAGTGGGGCGTGACGAGTTCGCCGCCGTTGGCGATGGCCGCGACTGCACGCGATAGCTGCAACGGTGTCGCCGAGACGCCCTGTCCGAACGGGATGTTGGCGATAGAGGAGTCGGACCACAGGTCCGGCGTCGGTAACCACCCGCGCGCTTCACCCGGGTAGTCGACGCCCGTGGCCTCCGTGAGGCCGAACTTCGAGAAGTACGAGTACAGACCCTTCTTGCCGAGCTTCATGCCGAGCTTGACCGCCCCGACGTTGGAAGACTGCGTCAGGATCTTCTCCAGCGACCAGCGTACCGCGCCCCGCGGATGCGATTCGTGGATCGTCCGCCCGGCCACGCGCAGCGTGGGCGGGAGATCGAGTTTCGAGTTGGGCTTGAACAGGCCCTTGTCGATGACGGCAGCCGCGGTCAGGGACTTGATCGTGGAGCCCGGCTCGTACGCGTCGGAGACCGGCCGGTTTCGGAATGCAGCGGGCTTGGCCTCCGAGAAGTCGTTCGGGTTGAAGCCCGGAGTGGATGCCATCGCGTAGATCTCGCCGTTCTGCGGGTTCATCACGATCACCGAGCCGCTCTTCGCGGCCCACTTCTTCACCGCTTTGGCGAGTTCGAGCTGCGCATGGTACTGGATATCCTTGTCGATCGTCAGGACGATGTCGTGCCCGTCCACGGCCTCCACGTTCTTCTGAACGCCGCCGGGAATCGGCCGCCCGTACGGATCCCGCTCGCCGAGCAGGGCCCCGGGCTTGCCGGCGAGCACCGAGTCATAGCGGTTCTCGATACCTGCGAGACCCTCGCCGTCGACACCGACGAAGCCAAGGACCTGGCAGGCGAGTTCACCCGACGGATACATGCGACGCGAATCGTCAAGGAAGCCGATGCCCGTCAGCTTGAGCGCCTCGAGCTCTTTGGCACGATCGACGTCGACCTTGCGGGCGATGTAGACGAACCCGTTGTCGCGATCGAGCTTCTGCTCGTAGTCCTTCGCTTTGCCGCCGAGAACCGAAGCGAGTGCTGCGGCCGTCCCCGCCTTGTCATCGATGGTGTTTGGCGCGGCATACACGGTGGACGCCGCGACGCTCTTCGCCAGCGGCTCCCCCTCACGGTCGTAGATGGTCCCTCGTCGCGCAGGCACCTCGATATCGCGCATGCGCTGGTTCGACGCGCGTGCCGTGTACTCCGGCGCGCGGACGACCTGCAGCCAGACCAGTCGCATCGCGATGATTCCGAAAAGTGCACCGAGCGCGAACAGCAGGAAGGTGAAGCGGCCGCTGCCGGGCGACCGTCTGCGCCGTTGCGCCACGCTTCCTCCTATCCGCGCCTCATCTCGACGAAGCGAGACCGACATCGCCCACGAGCAGGACGCGGGCCTCGCCGGCCGCAACTTCCATTGCCTTACTCAACGCGCCCGACCCGGCAGACTCCGACTCGGACTCCGCGACTGCGGCCGTGGCCCCAGTGCCCTCGATCTCGCGCAGGTCGAGGTAGCTTACCTTGCCGCCGGGCCGCATGCCCATCGCGCGACCGGCGATCGCCTGGATTCTGGAGGGCGTCGCCAACGCGCTCTGCTGGACTTCCAGCATGTCCCCTTGGTACTGCTCGAGCTTGATCTCTCGACGGAGTTTGCCTGAGTCGATCGACGCCTGCGCTGCCTGGACGGACAACCAGACACGACCCAGTCCCAGCACAGCCATGAGTACGACCACGACCGCGAAGAACACGAAGTTCTGCATCACGCGGGCGTGGGTCTGCGGCGCGCGGCGCTTACCGGCCGATGAGTTGGCACGCGGCTTGACGACCCGCAGGTGCGGTCGGCGGGTGCGCGAGACGTGCGCGTCGTGCTTGAGCGCCGGCAGTCCCACTACGTCCCACCTCCCTCTCCCGCGAGCCTGGCTCGCTCGATGCCGCTATCACGTCAGATCTTCTCGGCGGTGCGGAGCTTGGCGCTCCGGGCCCGCGGGTTCGTCTCGATCTCCTCAGGCGTCGGCAGAATCGCCTTGCGCGTGAGTACTCGGAGTACCGGCGTGTGCTCGCACGTACAGACGGGAAGGTCTGGCGGGCAGATACACCCCCGAGCGAGCTCGTTGAACGTCGTCTTGACGATGCGGTCCTCCAGCGAGTGGTAGCTGATGACGGCGATGCGGCCCCGAGGAGCGAGCCACCGTACCGCCGCATCCAACGCGGTCTTCAACACCTCGAGTTCGCCGTTGACCTCGATACGCAGCGCCTGGAACGTCCGGGTCGCGGGGTGTCCCCCTTCGCGACGGGCGGCCGCGGGAATCGCGGCCTTGATGACGTCGACAAGCTGCGTCGTCGTCTCGATGGGGCGGTGGGCACGCGTGTCTACGATGAATGCTGCGATTCGCGTGGCCCACCGTTCCTCACCGAAGTCACGGAGTATCCGGGCGAGGTCGGCTTCGGAGTAGTCTGCGATGACCTCTGCTGCGGTTAGAGTCTGACGACCCGGATCCATCCGCATGTCCAGAGGCGCGTCCTCCCGATAGGAGAACCCGCGCTCAGGGACGTCGAGTTGTGGCGAACTGACACCCAAGTCGAAGAGGAACCCATCGACGTAGGGGATCTGCGCCTGCGATAGCAGGCTGTCCAGTTCGCTGAAGTTGCCCTTGAGCAGGATGGTGCTCTCAGGCATTTGCTGGCCGAGGCGGAGTGTGATTGCTGCTGCGGAAAGTGCTGCGTCATCTTGGTCGATCCCGACGAGTAGTCCATCGGGGGCCACGAGTTGTTGAAGCCGTTTCGCGTGTCCTGCCCCGCCTAAGGTGCAGTCAACGATGATCGAACCGGGTTGCGGCGATAGCTGCTGCGTGACCTCGGCCAGCAAAACTGGGGTGTGCCGGTATTCCATTTTCAAGCCCTAGAACAGGCCGGCGTCGGCCAGTTCCTTCGCGAGGTCCTCGATCGAGCCTTCGACCCCGCCGTTGTACTGGGACCACTTCTCGGCGTCCCAGATCTCGATGCGGTCACCGTTGCCGATGACCGCAACGTCCTTGCTCAGCGACGCATGGTCGCGAAGAGCCGGTGTCAGCGAGATGCGCCCGGCGGAATCCAGAGGCACCTCTTGTGCGCTGCCGAGGAAGAAGCGGCGCATACGGCGCGTCCGAGGATCGAAGTCGTTGCCGGACGCGAGGTTCTCGGAGAACGACAGGTACTCCTCGGCGGAGAAGACGTAGAGGCAGTCGTCGAAACCGTTGCAGACGACTACGTTCCCGGTGAGCTCACCGCGGAACTTCGCCGGCAGCGAGACACGGCCCTTGGCGTCCAGCGTGTGCTGGTACTCGCCGAGAAACATCCGCGACTCGCCTCCCTACCCTCTCCTCGCCACAGGGCGACGCGATTGCGCGCTCCCCCCGACTGCAAGGTGAATGCTATGACACTTCATCCCACATTGCAACACTCTCATGGGATTACGTCACACAGCGCCCCACCGCGTGAATCTGTGCCGCTCACGCCTCCTGAGTCGCGCTTGGCGCATCGGTGGCACACCCCTGCGCTGACAGCGTCACTCTCTCGCGAACCAGAACCGCCCTGACTGCGTCAGAGTGTGCAGGTGAGCGAAGGGTTCGGCTTCAACGGGATGCGAGGAGGCGGGGACGCGGGTTTGCCGACGAGCGCAGAGTGCGCGTAGAATCTGGTGCGACTCGTATCGGCGACTCGGAGGTGAACGGTCTATGACGCCCAACTGGGCTGGGGCTGTGGTCAACGTCCTCGTTCTCGCGTTCTTTGCGCTTGCGGCGGTCGGCATCGCTATGGGTGTCTTCGCAGCCAATGCGCTCAAGAAGACCGAAGGCGCCCGCGAGGAGAAGGCCTCTCTCGAGTCCTGATCCGTCTCGCGGTTCTGTAGGTGCCTAACGCCCTTCCGCTCGCGCAGCGGTGGGGCGTTTTGCGGTTATGGGCGAGACGCAGCGATTCAACGGAGGTGCTCGTGATGAACGCACGACCCGGGAATGCGGTCAGGGCGCTCGGCATCACACTGCTCATCGCGGCGGCGATGGCGTCCGGCTGCGGCGTGCTGAGCAACGGCTCGCAAGACGACGTCACAGGATTGGTCGCCTCCGTCTCCCCCGCCACCCCGGAGGCCATGGAGAGCCCTGCGGCCGAGTCCGATAGAGCATCACTCGGCTACGCCGGGTCCGCGGGGTCCGCAGACACCGCTGCAGTGTCACAACCCCCGGGACAAGACGCGCTCGTGATCACCAACGCAAGCATGAACGTCGAGGTGAAGGACCTGGACGGCAGTGTCGAGGCGGTGCGAGCCATCGCGGCGAAGTATGGAGCCTCGATCCAGAACCTCTCCGTCAACGCCGGCAGCGAGTCGCCGGTGCCGCTCTCTGGCGACGGTTCCTCGGCTGACTACGCGGTCCCGACACCCGGCGGAGCCAGCATCACGCTGCGGGTGCCCTCGGAGAGGCTTCCGGCCGCCGAAAAGGAGCTGGCGGCGCTGGGCAGGGTCATCTCCCAGAGTTCCTCGCAGGACGACGTGACCCAACAGCACGTAGACCTGAAAGCACGGCTCAAGAACCTGCAGGCCGAGGAGGCGCGGCTGCGGACCTTCTTCCTCAAAGCGACGCGCGTGTCTGAGATGCTCGCTATCGAGCAGGAGCTCTCCCGGGTGCGCGGCGATATCGAGTCGATGCAGGCGCAGATCACCTACCTCGAGCGCCAGGCAGCGCTCGCGACCCTCACCGTCTCGCTGAGCCAGCCCGGCACACTCGTATCGCCGGCGGCGGGCGGCTGGGGCTTCTCGGCAGCGATTCGTGACGGCGTCCGCGCCGCTGCGGCGGTGCTGCGCGGTCTCATCACGACGATCCTGGCGCTGTCGCCGCTCATCCTCCTCGGGATCCTTCTGTTCGCGCTGATTCGTACGCTCGTCGTACGTCGGCGCAAGCGCATGGCGGCTCAGGCCGCAGAGCCGGAGGCCAGCGCGCCCGAGAGTGCGGAGTAGGAGACGCCGGATGCCTGACAAGTCGGATCGACCGTGATGGCTCGGCCACGGTTTCGACTCCCTATTTGGGGAGCAGTCGCCGCGCTCGTTGCGGCCTACATACTGCGCTCCGCGATGCGGGGCTTCGATTTCGCACCGGATCTTCCGCAAGACGGGCTGCTGCTGATACTCGTGGTCATCGTGATCGCCGCCGTCGGCTGGGTCCGAGCGGACGACATCCGCCGAGACCGACGCGAAGAGTCACGTGACCAGAACCCGACGGACCCCGAGGCCTGACGGGCTCGGGGTCCGAACGGTCACTTCCGAACGAGCGGGGCTACCCCTTCGACTTGTATGGTTTTCCGAGCGCGGCCGGCGCCAAAGCCTTGCCGACGGCCCCGGCGAGCACGATGACCGTCAGGATGTAGGGCAGCATGAGGAAGAACTGCGGCGGTATCTGGATTCTGTCGCTGAAGATCTGGAGCTTGAGCTGCAGTGCCTCGGCAAAACCGAACAGGAGCGACGCGAGGTAGCCCCCACCGGGAATCCAGCGCCCGAAGATGTTGGCCGCGAGCGCGATGAAGCCACGTCCGTTCGTCATCGAGTCGGAGAACCCGCCGACCTGCTCGAGCGAGAGGTTGGCACCCGCGAGACCCGCCATCAGTCCCGACATGAGTACCGCCACCCACCGACCGCGGATGACGTCGATGCCCACGGTGTCGGCTGCCCTCGGATGCTCGCCCAGCGAGCGCAACCGCAGCCCCCACCGGGTCTTGAACAGCGCCCAGGTGAGGAAGAATGCCGCGGCTATGCCCATGTAGACGATCGGGGTGTAGCTGAACAGGATCGTGTTGATCCACGTCCAGATGGTTCCGAGCACACCGGGGCCGCCAGCCGGGAAATGGAACACCGGCTGCACCGATGTGACGGTCTTGAGGGGGCGGCCGAGCACCTCGGCTGCAAGCACGCTGTCGTTCAGGCCGACGTTGCCCGGTCGACCGAAGATCATCTCGATGAGAAAACCGGTGAGTCCCAGCGCGAGGATGTTGATCGCCGTACCCGAGACGACCTGGTCGGAGCGCAGGTTGATGGACGCGAATGCGTGCAGCGCCGCGAACAGGAGCGATGCGAGGAGCGCGGCGACGAACCCCACGTAGATATTGCCGGTGAGCAGTGCGCCGACAAGCCCGCCGAAGGCGCCCACGAGCATGAGGCCCTCCATGGCGATGTTCACGACGCCGGATCGCTCGCAGATGGCAGCGCCCATCGCGGCGAGCGCGATGGGAGTCGCAAGCCTGACGGCGGCGGCGAAGAGGTCTGGGGTGAAGATATCAGCCAGCAACGGGAGCCACCGCCTTCCGCTTCCGATAGCGTTCGACAGCCCATGTCACGATCGTCTCGGCGGCCACGAGGAAGATGATGATCGCTTGGATGATCGCCACAAGCTGCTGCGAGACATCAGCCTCGAGCTGCATCGTGCCGGCGCCTGCGGACAGGGCTCCGAAGAGCAGTGCCGCCGCGATGACACCGATCGGGTTGTTCTTCGCGAGCAGCGCGACCGCGATGCCGGTGAAACCGAACCCATTGGAGAACGAGTCGAACAGCCGTCCGTAGACTCCCATAACCTCGGTGGCACCGGCGAGGCCCGCCAGCGCGCCCGAGATGCACAGCGACTTGATGATCGTCGACTGCACCGACACACCGCCGGCCTGCGACGCTGACGGGTTGAAGCCGACAGCGCGAGCCTCAAACCCCATCGACGTGTACTTGAGCGCGGCCCACACGACGATCGCCATGGCGATCGCCAGGAAGATGCCCGCGTGCGCTCTGGTGGGCATCAGGAACGGCAGGATGGTGTTGAGCCTGGGCAGCATCGACTCTGGCGGGAGCTGCGCGGTCTGCGGAATACCACTACCGTCGGCGAGTGGACCTACGACAAGGTAGGACACGAGATACCTGCCGATGTAGCTGAACATCATCGTCGTGATGACCTCGTTCGCGCCTATCCGCGCCTTCATGAGCGCCGGGATGAACGCCCAAGCGGCACCGGCGAGCGCGGCGGATATGAGGATCGCCGGCACCGATATCGCCCATGGCAGACCGGCGACCTGGATTCCGACGAACGCGGCCGCCAGGCCTCCTAGAAAGAGCTGTCCTTCCGCTCCGATGTTGAATAGGCCCGCGCGGAAGCCGTACGCGAGCGCCAGGCCCGTGAACATGAGCGGCGTGGATCGCAGGAGGGTCTCGCCGATCGCTCGCTGGGAGCCGAACGCTCCGTCGTACAACGCGCCGAACGCAGCGATCGGGTCCTTGCCCGACGCCAGCACCAGCAGCGAACCGATCAAGACCGCGATCGCGACCGAAACGAACGGCGTCAGCACGCGGATGATCGTGTCCTGACGCTGGCGCTCGGCCGCAAACCGCTTCTCGGCGACCTCCTCGGCGCTCTGAGCCCGCAGCTCAGGGGAGTCGGGTCGTTGCGAGGTGGTGTCATGCTCGTCAGTCATCCTGCCCCCCCTCTGTATCGCAGGCACTCTCGAATGCGTCACCCGGTTCGAGAGTGCCGCCGCCGGTCATGTACACGCCGAGGTCCTCCTCGCAGACCGTGCCGCCCTTGAACTCGGCGACGATGCGACCGCCGAAGATCACGAGGATGCGATCGGATAGCGAGAGGACTTCTTCGAGCTCCATGCTCACGAGCAAGACGCCTTTGCGCTCGTCGCGCTCGCGGAGGATCTGTCTGTGGACGAACTCGATTGCTCCGACATCGAGTCCACGGGTCGGTTGTGCGGCGATCAGCAACTCCGGGTCACGCCCGAGCTCCCGGGCGACGACGACCTTCTGCTGGTTGCCGCCGGAGAGGTTGCCCGCGTTCACCGACTCGCTCGGCGTGCGGATATCGAAGTCGGCGATGCGCTTCCGAGCGATGTCGCCCATGGTCCTGCGATCGAGTACGCCGAGCTTCGCGACGGGCGGCTTGCGATGATCGCCGAGAGCGATGTTCTCGACGAGGTCGAACTCAAGCACCAGCCCGCGCCGCTGCCTGTCGGCCGGGATGTGGGACACCCCGGCATCGATGGTGGCAGCCGGATTGGCGTGCGTGATATCCCGCCCTTTGAGCGACACGCTGCCCGAGGTCGGTCGCCGCAGTCCCATGATCGCCTCGACGATCTGGCTCTGCCCGTTCCCATCGACACCCGCGATGCCGACGACCTCACCGGCGCGCACGTCGAAGGAGACCCCCCGTACGGCCTCGAGACCCCGATCGTCGAGCACGTTCAGGTCGGCGACGCTGAGTACGACGTCGCCCGGCTCGGACGGCTTCTTGTCGATTCGGAGGACGACGTCGCGGCCCACCATCATCTTCGCCAGTCCGGTCTCGTTCGTTTCGCTCGGCGTGGTCTCGCCGACGAGCTTGCCCGCCCGCATCACGACGATGCGATCGGCGAACGCCATCACCTCGTTCAGCTTGTGAGTGATGATGACGACCGCGAGTCCGGACTCGACGAGCTGCCTGACGATGACGAACAGCTCGTTGACCTCTTGGGGAGTCAGCACCGCGGTCGGCTCGTCGAGGATGAGTACCCGCGCCTTGCGGAACAGCGCCTTGAGGATCTCGACTCGCTGCTGCATGCCGACCGAAAGATCCTGCACCTTGGCGTCCGGATCCACCTTCAGTCCGTAGCGCTCGGAGATCTCCACGACCTCCTTGCGCGCCACAGCCTCGTCGATCACGCCGAATCTGGTGGGCTCCACGCCCAGCACGATGTTCTCGGTGACCGTCAGCGTCTCAACCAGCATGAAGTGCTGGTGCACCATCCCGATCCCGAGGGCGATCGCCTGGCGAGGGCCCTTGATGTCGACGGGCTCACCGTCGACGAGGATCCGCCCCCCATCGGCGCCGAGCAGACCGTACGCCACATTCATCAGAGTCGACTTGCCCGCGCCGTTCTCGCCGAGGAGCGCGACCACCTCGCCGACATGCACCTCGAGCGAGACGTCATCGCCAGCGAGCACACCCGGGAACCGCTTCGTGATGTGATCGAGATGCAGGACGGGTGTTCCGCGTTCGGACCGGCTTTCGTGACCCTCGACCGCGACCGCACTGTCGTCAGCCATAGACGCTCCTTACGTGTCAGGGGCGGCCGGCTCGGCCGACCGCCCCTGCTGGTCTCACCTGATCACACGATACCGCAGTAGCTACTCCGCAGGCACCGTGACCGTGCCCGCCTTGACGTCAGCAGTGGCCTTGTCGACCGCAGCCTTCACGTCTGCCGGCATCTTGGCATCCCAGTCGTGGTACGGCGCGAGGCCGACGCCATCTTCAGCGATACCGAAGAGCTTGTTCTCGCCGCCCTTCAGGGTGCCGTCAACGGCGAGCTTGATCGTGTCGAACACCGCATTGTCGACCTTCTTGACGGCCGAGGTGACGATCGTGTCGCCGATACCCGGGATCGTCTCGTACTGGTCGGCATCGACGCCGATGAAGAGCGCCTTGCCGTCCTGGCAGGCCTTGGCGCTGCCCAGGCCGGTCTGACCGGCAGCCGCGAAGACGATGTCAGCACCCTGGCCGATGAGTGCCTTGGCGGCCTCATTGCCCTTCTGCTGATCCGTGAAGGTGCCCGTGTAGATCGACTTGACCTCGATGTCGGGGTCGATGGACTTCGCACCGGCCTCGAAGCCGATCGCGAAGCGCTGCACAGGCGGAATCTCCATGCCACCGACGAACCCGAGGACCTTCTTGTCGTTGATGCGGTCGTCCGCATCGGTCTTCGTCGTCAGCGAAGCAGCAAGCACGCCTGCGAGGTAGCCGGCCTCCTGCTCCTTGAAGTTGAGACCGATCACGTTGGGGATGGTCGGCTCGAAGAACTCGTCGACGCCACCGTACGTGACGTCGGGAGTCGCCGTGGAGACCTTCGCGACCGTATCGGTCATCAGGAATCCGACCGCGAAGATCGGGTTGTACCCCGCGCTGGCGAGCTGCGTCAGGTTGCTCTCGTAGTCAGTCGGAGCCTTGGATTCGAGCACTTTCGTCTCGACACCCAGTTCTGCCTTGGCGCGCTCCAGACCGGCATTCGAGAGGTCGTTGAACGACTTGTCGCCCAGACCACCGATGTCGGTGACCATAGCCGCCTTGATGGCGGTCTTCGGCTCCTCGGCCGGCGCAGGCTCAGTCGGTGCCGGCTGCGAACACCCTGCTACGAGCGCCCCCACGAGCCCTACGGCGAGCAATGCCGCCACATACTTGACCCACTTCGATCTCACTGAGATCTCCCTCCTCTATACAGGGAAAAAGCCGTTCCATACATTCTAGACCAACCGGTGCAGTCTCGGCCTTCCCTTGGTCTGGTTCCTCATGCACGCATGCTGCTCCGGTCACCGCACACGCGCGCGAGGGTGCGTCGATAGATATTCTTCCCGAACATGGCGTCTATCTACATGCGTGTACACCTGAGTTGTGGAGATATCTGCATGGCCGAGCATCTCCTGCAGAGCGCGAAGGTCGGCGCCGCCCTCGAGAAGGTGCGTCGCGAAGGAGTGCCGGAGCGTGTGCGGGTGCAGCCCGTCCAGCCCCACCCGCGCCCCGTACGTTCGCACAGCCGAGAAGACGCTCTGGCGCGTGAGGCGGCCACCACGGCTGTTCAGAAAGAGTGCCGCGCCGTCGGCGGCCGCCACCGAGCGCTTCGGGTGCAGATGCGGCCTGCCGCTGGACAGATACGCATCGATGGCATGCAAGGCCATGCCTGCCACCGGTACCACGCGCTCCTTACCGCCCTTGCCGTACACGCGTACGAAGCCCTCCCCCAAGTCCACGTCGCCCAGGTCAAGACCGGTGAGCTCGCTCACACGAAGTCCGCAGCCGTACAGGGTCTCGAGCATCGCACGATCCCTGAGCCCGGTCGGGCCGTCCGGGAAAGGCTGAGCCAGCAGCCGGTCGATATCCTCTATCGAGACGACGTCCGGCAGCCGCTCCGGCACCTTGGGCAGCGGCAACCGGGCGGTGGGATGATTCTCGGTCAGCCCCTCGCGGACGAGGAACTTGTGGAAGCCCTTCACCGCGGCGACCTTGCGTTCGACCGTGGAGGGCGCAAGCCCGGATCGCCACAAGGACTCGACGAACGCGGTAGCGTCGGCGCGGGTCACGGCATCGGGCACAGTGACACCGCGGCCCGCCAGAAACGCGACGTAGGCATCGAGATCGCGCCGATACGCATCGACGGTGTGCGCCGAAGCCCCGCGTTCCACGGACAGGTGTCCGAGGTACTCGGCGATGAGGCTGTTCACGGCTGACCGGCAGCTACCACGGAGTGGGCTCTACTCGGATGGCTTCTTGTCGGCACCGTTCGCCGTGGCGTCGGAACCACCGGTCGACGCCGAGGGCTTGGGCTTCGCCGGAGTCGCGGGACGGGCGGGCGCTGCCGACGTCGGTGCGATCTGCTCGCGGAGATTCGCCTTGATCGCGCGTACGGCCTCCGCCTGGGCCGGATCTATCTCGGCGGGTGCGCCGCTGGCCGAGAGCTTCTCGGTGGCGAGCAGGGTCATCAGCAGATTGAACGCGTTCGCACCGCCGCCGTCACCCTCGCCTTCACCGCCGCCCATGCTCACGTACGTCGACGGCACGATCGGGATCTTGGCGGTCTCGACGGCCGTAGCCAGCTTGCCCATGACCTCCTGGATGAGCTGCAGCTGCGGCCCGCCATACGCACGGACCTGTTCTTCGATCGCGATGGCCTTACCGATACCGACCTTCGCCTCCTTCTCGGCGTCCGCCTCGGCGATGAGCTTGACCCTCGTGGCGTCGGCCTCACCGGTGACCTTGATCTTCTGAGCGTCCGCCTCGGCCATGAGCTTGACCTTCTGCGCGTCACCGCCGGCGAGCAGCTTCACGCGCTCGGCGTCTGCGGCGGCAAGGGTCTTGACGCGCTCGGCGTCCTGCGTGGCCTTCTGGAGCTCGGCGCGTCCAGAGTTCTCCTGGATCTTGATGTTGATCTCGGACTGCGTGAGCACCGTCTGCTGCTCGGCGACTGCGGTCGCTTCTTTGAGTTCGCGCTCCTTGTCGGCGGCGATGCGCTGCTTCTCGTACGTCTCGAGCTTCTCGACGGCGACCTGCCGGTCGCGGAGCTGCATGAGGATCTGCTCGATCTTGTCGTCGCCGACCTGTGAATGCGGCGTGCCGATGAGCACCTCTTCCAGCTCGATGTTGTAGTGCTCGAACTTCGTCTTCATCTCGACCCCCGACAGGGCCTGGATGTCTGCGCGCTGCTGGAGCAGTTCGATGAGCGTGCGCGTCTGCCCGATGTTCTTGAAGTACGCCGAGACCATCGGGTCGAGCGTCTGGTTGACGAGCATCTTGATGTCGCCGAAGCGCTGGATGACGAGCGGGGCCTTCTTGTAGTCGATATGGATGACCACTGAGAGAGGCAGGAGGGGCTCGAATGCGTCCTTGGTGATGAGGTTGACCTCGGCGAGATTCTCATCGTAGTTGTGCTCGCCGCTCTGTCCGGCGATCCACTTCAGGATGATGTTCGTGGTGGGGACCATAGCGATCGAGCCGGCGTACGTGTTGAACGCGTACTTGCCCGGCATGAGCGCCTCGCTCCACACGCCACGGTTGCCAACCGCGACCAGCTCACCGTGCCGGTACTCCTCGCCCGAGGTGTCGACGCCCTTGGGACCGTAGTAGGAGACCACGACGCCAGTGAAGCCGACGGGCACGACGATCTTGTTGATGAGCTCGACCGTCGCGAACAGGCGATTCACGAAGTACGTGCCCTCGGTCAGAACCTGGTACTGGCGGCCACGGAAACCGCCACCCGCGAGGAACGCCTCGGGGTCCTGGAAGTTGTTGTGATAGTTGGGGTCGTCCTGCTTGTCCCCGACGTTGGGGGCGATGATGTCGCCCATCGGCAGGGACGGACCGTCGTTCACGGTCACGATGCCGGTCTTGTCGTCGGCGCCCCTGATGACGATGGGGTTGAACCCGTCCACCGAGGCGAGATGTTGCGCCATCATCTGGATCGTGCCCTGCTCCTGCGCCGTGGTGCCCATGGGCAGGTAGTAGATCTGGGCCTCGGTGATGATGACGAACTGGGCGAGGTTGAAGGCGTAGGTACCCTCTCGGAGGATCTGGCGCTGCGGACCACGCTGCCCGCCCGCCGAGATGAAGGCTTTGACGTTCTCAAACGTGTTGCCCTCTATGACCTTGCCCAGCGTCTGCCCCGGGGGCAGCGGCACACCGTCGCGAGCGAAGACGTAGCCGATCTTGCCCTGGGTGATCGTCACGAGCGGCATGACGTGAAGCTTGAACATGAGCGGAGTCCGGAAGTGAATGCCGCCTCGAAGCACATCAGGCTGGTATCCGGCCTCGCCGTTGACCGCGATGATCGCGTCCTTGAGGGAGCCCTTGGGACTCCACCACTTCTCGACGATGGCGATACGGTCGTTCCGGATGACTCGAAATCCGATGAGCCACAGGAACAGCAACACGCCGACGACGGTGATTACGGCATTCACCAGGTACTGAAGAGCGATCACGGTCTCCCCCTCCGCTGACGCCTAGCGGCCTGAGGCTCCATCGTAGCCCCTTCATTCCGTTTGCGCGACTTCCAGCCACATACAGCAGGGCCGCCCATGTGGGGCGGCCCTGTCGGCACTCGGTATCGGCGATGCGGCTTACGCGAGGAGGCTCTCCAGCGGGGTGTATTCGAGCCCGTGGACCTCCGCGACCTCCTTGTAGGTGACCTTGCCGTCGAGGACGTTGACACCCTTGGCGAGCGCGGCGTCGTCCTTGACCGCCTGCTTCCAACCCTTGTCGGCGATGGCGAGACCGTAGCGCAGCGTGGCGTTCGTGAGCGCCATCGTCGAGGTGTTGGGCACAGCGCCCGGCATGTTCGCGACACCGTAGTGCAGTACACCGTCCACGAAGTACGTGGGGTCGGCGTGGGTCGTCGCATGCGTGGTCTCGATGCAGCCGCCCTGGTCGACAGAGACGTCGACGAGCACGGCGCCCTGCTTCATCTTCGAAAGCATGTCCTTGGTGACGAGGAACGGCGTCTTGGCACCCGGGAGCAGAACCGCGCCGATGACGAGATCGGCAGCGAAGACCTCCTGCTCGATGTTGTGCTTGCTCGAGTAGACGGTGCGGATGCGGTTGCCCCAGATCTCGTCGAGGTAGCGCAGGCGATCGAGGTTGATGTCCATGATCGTGACGTCGGCGCCCATGCCCATGGCGACGTAGGCAGCGTTCGTGCCGACGACACCGCCGCCCAGAACGACGACCTTCGCCGGATGGGTGCCGGGGACGCCGCCCATGAGGACGCCACGGCCACCGAACGGCTTCTGTAGGTAGGTGGCGCCGACCTGCGCAGCCATGCGGCCCGCGACCTCAGACATCGGAGCAAGCAGCGGGAGCGAACGATTGGGGAGCTCGACCGTCTCGTAGGCGATGCAGACGGCCTTGGAGCCGATGAGGCCCATGGTCTGCTCGTAGTCAGGGGCGAGGTGCAGGTAGGTGTAGAGGATCTGGCCCTCGCGCAGCTTGGCGATCTCGACGGCCTGCGGCTCTTTGACCTTGACGATCATGTCGGCCCGCGCGAAGACCTCATCGGCGGTGTCGACCATGGTGGCGCCGGCGGTCACGTACTCGGTATCCGGGAACGAGGAACCCTCGCCCGCCGACTTCTCGACGAGGACGGTGTGACCGTGGGCCACGAACTCGGCGACACCCGCCGGCGTCATGCCGACGCGGAACTCGTTGTTCTTGATCTCCTTCGGGACTCCAACGATCACGTGCGCACTCCCTTTCATACGTGGTCTTCAACCGCATCCGCGTGCGCGGATCGTGCGGGATTCTAGTCGTTCGGGCATTCGGCCCAAGATAGTCTACAACGCCGCAGAATGAATGCAAACCTGCTCAAACTGCATACATTGACGCTCGGACTCAGCGAATATCCGTTACTTTTCGCTCGACCAAGCGTGCGGCGACCTCGCCCGCGGCATAGGCGGCGAAAAAGAATGCGGGATCGTCTCCGAAACCCCGGCGCATGGTGGTGACACCCACGCCTCGCATGTCCGGGGGCGGCACCGAACCCGAGTTCGCGTCCACGCGCTCGTGACGCGTCCAGACTCCGGCAGCGTGCAGCGCGGCATCGAGCTCTCGCGCCTGCTCGTCGGCGAGGCTCGGCACCGCCACACGCGCGGACGCGAGTGCGATGCGCGTGAGCGCCGACAGCGTGTGATGGCTCACGACGCGGTGCCGCTCTCGGCTGTCCGCAAAGGACACACGCAGGCACGCGACCGGCACGCCGCCGAGTACCGCTGCTGCATTGATGGCCTCCCCTTGCGCGACACCGCCGTGACCGAGAGGTGTGGCGGTGCCCACCACCCCGGGCCCGATCGCCACCACGGCGACGTCGGCGCGCACAACGGTGCGCGCCGCCAGAAGACCTGAGTGCAGGTTGACCGACTCGAACTCCCCGCCGAAAGCCTGACCGCACGTCACGGTCGCATCGATGAGCCCCGCCGAGCGGCCCGCGCGAACCACATCCGAGAGCGCGAGCGGCAGGGCCGCCTGGTCGGTCATACAGTACGCGACGCGGTACCCGGGGTTGGCATGCTTCACGGCAGCGGCGACGAGCGGCACGTGGCTGTGAAGCCCGCAGCACACCACCGGCAATCCTGCGAGATCATCGGCGTTCGCCATGACGGAGTGGTGCGGGCTCTCAGGCGACTCGACCGAGACGACATCGCGCTGCAGAGGCGTGTACCGCACCTTCATGACGTGCCCCCCGCTCGGCATGTCGAGGTGCACCCCTGTGCCGCTGCCCTGCCGAGCGACCACGAAGTGCGAGCCGCCCGTTCCGAGTGCGAGATCGACCGCGGTCGTATTGAGGAGCACCCGGTCGCCGATCTCGCACGCGCCGGCGAGTGCCGGATAGTTCACCGCACGACCGTCGGGCTCACCGTCCACACGCACCGTGAGGTCCTGGATATCGCCGAGGGTGCGTTCGACCGACTCGACCGTGCCCCACACCAGCCTCATGCCACCATCTCCCCGGACATGCGGCCGGCGACCTCGACACAGATTCGGGCCAACGCATTGAGGTCCTCGATCGCGAGCTGCTCGTCGGTACCGTGCACGCCCGACATCCCGCATCCCAGGGCGAGCACTCGCCGGCCCCTGGCCGCCAGGACATTCGCGTCCGAACCGCCCCCCGTCGTGAACGTGCTCGGCACGAGGCCTGCGTCGGCGATCGCGGCCGAAACCGCCTCGATCTCGGGACTGTCCTCACGGCACTCGAATCCCTCGTACTCGAGATGCCACACCACCTCGACGCTCCCGCCGAAGGCATCGGCCGAGTCGCGCATGGCTGCGTCCATCGTGGCGCGAACTCGCTCCACGCGATCGCGGTCGAGCGAACGGCACTCACCCGTGATGTCGCAGCGCGCGGCGACGACGTTCGTCGCTCGCCCGCCCCGGATCGAACCGACGTTGGCGGTCGTGCGGCGATCGAGGCGTCCAAGCGGCATCGCTGCGATGGCGTGCGACGCCATCGTGATCGCGCTGGTGCCCTTCTCGGGAGCGACGCCGGCGTGACTCGCCCGCCCGGTGAACACGGCGGTGAAGGTGTAGTGTGTCGGCGCTCCGGTCACGATCGAACCGGGCGCACCTTCGGCGTCGAGTACGAGACACAGGTCGCACGCCGTGTCCTCCTCGCGAAGGAACTTGGCGCCGTGAAGCCCGACCTCCTCCTGCACGGTGAACAGGATTCGGATCGTGGGATGCCGCTCGCCGCGCTCACGAACGCGCCGCACCGTCTCGATGGCGACCGCGAGTCCAACCCGGTCGTCGGCGCCCAGGACCGTCGGGCCGGCCGAGTGGATGATCCCGTCGGTGATGACCGGCTTGATGTTGCGGCACGGTTCCACGACATCGAGATGCGCCGACAACGCGAGCACGCCGGGCAAGTCGCCGGACAGTTCGGCGATCAGGTTGCCGGTGTCGGAGCCGGTCTCATCCGCAGAGTCGTCGTACCACACCCGGCACCCCGCGGCTTCGAGCTCACGAGCGCAGTATGCCGCGGCCTCGGCCTCGAAACCGGGCGGTGAGGGAATCCGCACCAGGTCGAGAAAGGTCCCGAGCAGGCGCTCATCGCTCATGGGCTCAGCGGCCGTTCTTGTAGGCGACCGCCGCGCCGATGAAGTCCCGGAAGAGCGGGGCAGGGCGCGTAGGCCGGCTCTTGAACTCCGGATGGCCCTGATTGCCGAGGAACCACGGGTGATCGGGGAGCTCGACCATCTCGACGAGTTTGCCATCCGGCGAAAGCCCGCTGATCACGAGTCCGGCCTCCACAAGCTGGTCGCGATAGGCGTTGTTGACCTCGTAGCGGTGCCGGTGCCGCTCGTAGATGAGGTCCTCGCCGTAGGCGGCGTAGCCCTTCGTACCCTCGATGACCTTGCACGGGTAGGTCCCCAGCCGCATGCTGCCGCCCATATCCTCGACGTCCTGCTGCTCGAGCATGAGGTCGATGACCGGATGGTCGGTGACCGGGTCGAACTCCGCGGAGTTCGCGCCCTTCAGTCCGGCCACATGGCGCGCGAACTCGGCGACCGCAACCTGCATGCCCAAGCAGATGCCGAAGTACGGCACCTTGTTCTCGCGGGCGTAGCACGCTGCGCGGATCTTGCCCTCGATGCCGCGAATCCCGAAGCCTCCGGGCACGAGGATGCCGTCCATCTTCACGAGAAGCTGGTCGACCTCCTCGGGGGTGAGCGACTCGGCGTCGAGCCAGTGGGTGTGGACCTTCACATCATGGAAGATGCCCGCGTGGTCGAGCGCCTCGTTGACCGAGAGATACGCATCGGGAAGCTGCACGTACTTCCCCACCAGCCCGATGTTGACCTCGTCTGACAGCGATGCCGAGTGCGCGACGAACGCATCCCACTCGCTCATGTCCGGCTTGCCGCACTGCAGCTGCAGCCGTTCGATGACCATCTCGTCGAGGGCTTGGGCGCGCAGGTTGTCCGGCACCTCGTAGATCGAGCGTGCGTCGAGCGCCGAGACGACCGCCTTGGGGTCGACGTCGCAGAAGAGCGCGATCTTGCGGCGGATGCCCACGTCGATGGGCCGGTCGCTTCGGCAGACGATGAAATCGGGGGTGATACCGATGGAACGCAGCTCCTTGACCGAGTGCTGGGTGGGCTTGGTCTTGAGCTCGCTCGACGCGCCGATCCACGGCACGAGCGTCACGTGGATATAGCACACGTTGTCGCGGCCCTTGTCCTTGCGCATCTGGCGGATGGCCTCGAGGAACGGCAGCGATTCGATGTCGCCCACCGTGCCGCCGACCTCGGTGATGATGACGTCGGGTTGGGTCTGCTCGGCGAGGCGGTTCATGCGGTCTTTGATCTCATTGGTGACGTGCGGGATGATCTGCACGGTCCCGCCGAGGAAGTCGCCGCGGCGCTCCTTGCCGATGAGCGTCTGGTAGACGGAGCCCTGGGTGACGTTGCAGTCGCGGGTCAGCGACTCGTCGATGAAGCGCTCGTAGTGGCCCAGATCGAGGTCGGTCTCGGCGCCGTCGTCGGTCACGAAGACCTCGCCGTGCTGGAACGGGCTCATGGTACCGGGGTCGACGTTGAGGTACGGGTCGAGCTTCTGGATCGTCACCTTCAACCCGCGCGACTTCAGGAGTCGGCCGAGTGACGCGGCCGTGATCCCCTTGCCGAGCGAAGAGACGACGCCACCCGTTACGAAGATGTGCTTTGCTCCCATGTTCCTGTCCCAGCTCCTTCAGACGACGCGTGCAGACCCGACCCGGTAGTGATTCTACTTCTCTGGTGTTGCAGCGGTGCGACGAGTTTCCTCGATGGTGGATGTAGCCGGTGTCTCATCGGGCAACCTGCCGAGCCCGTCCAGCCAACGCAGGGCCGCAGTGCCCTCGATGACGCGCGAGAACGAGACCTTCTCGGAGGCGAGGTTGAGTGCGAGGACGATCGCGACGTAGAGGGCGAGCTGCCACCACGACGCGAGCATCTGCACGGCGACCCAGCCCATGAGCGCCCCAGCAGGATTCGCTCCCGCGTCGCCGAGCATCGCGCGCTCGCCGAGATCGAAGTGCCAGACCGCCACGACCGGACCGAGCAGCAGCACGAGCGCGAGAGCACCATCGGGGAACCCGTACGCGATACCGGGGATCGCCACGAGCAGCACGCACACCGCCGAGTAGACCTTGAGCGCGCGGCCGGGGCGAAGATCCATGAGGTTGATGAGGTTCGCGGACAACGCGACCGCGCACGTCGCAAGCGCCCAGCGACCGATGCCGATCACAAGCGGTCCGTCGACCGCCGCGAACGCCCCCCGCATCGTCAGGGCCGCCGACAGCAGGCCGATCCCGAGCAACTTGAGCCCGCCGGTCGTCAGGCGGCCCGAGCGCAGCGCCGCCAGATGGCCGCGAAAGCCGCGCTCCGCCGATGTCCCGAACGCATCGTCGGCGAACCCGAGCGCGAACGCGCCCAGCACGAGTACCGGCGCCGAGAGGATCGTGAGCGCCGTCGCACTCGGCGCCAAGGTCCAGGTCGCCGACAAGCGCGCCGAGGCGACGTCGAGCAGCGCGCCGGCGAGCGTCACGCCGATGACCCACAACACCCAGACGAGACCGAGGCCCGCCACGACCCGTCGGCCTCGATAGTTCGTGACAGCCGCGTGTTGTGCGGCTTCAAGTGCCGGCAGGAGCATCCGCATGCCGAGCCAAGGCACGATAAGCGCGCCTACCAGCGCGAACACCAACTCAATGAGATGGCTCACCGCGGGCGTCATCGCGACTCACCATCGGCCGGAGTCGAAGAGGCGGATGCCAGACGCGCGACCATCAACCATGCGAGCCCGACGCCGACGTAGAGCGCGATCAGCGCCGGGATCGCGATGCCCGAGTCCTCCGTGAAGAACGCCGCCACGGAGGTGATGGCAGCCACCCGGAGCGCGGCCGAGAAGTGCGGATTCTCCGCGAGCATCGCCGGCCAGTCGCTCCCGGGACGCCACCGCGCCCACACACCGAGCGCAAGAACCACGGCGAGAAGCCAGGTCAGGCCCGTGCTCGAGAGGACGCGTGCATTGGTGTCGGCCTTACGCGCGATGATGGTCCACAGCGTGCGCAGGCCGCCCTGATCGGCGCCGGTCAGGGCCCGACCCAGGTGCGTCTGCTCACCGCCCGCGAACAGATCGACCGCCGAGAACAGCGCGATGGCCCCGAGCACCAGCAGCGCGACGGCACCGATGTAGCGCCATGTGACCTGTCGACGTCCAAGCAATGCCCATGCTGCGCTGAATCCGACGGTGCCCCAGACCGCGACGCCCACGTTGGCTCCGAGAAACGGTGCGGCGGCGATCCCGACGAACGCCGCGCCCGCTGCAGGTATGCCCCACCGGCGGACCTGCTCGGCTCGGCCACCCTCAGGCCACTCGTCGAGGAGCAGAGCACTTCCGACAAGCAACGCACCGAACGCGATTGCGGCCGCCTCATTGCCCATGCCGTAGTAGCGCGCGCCAAGCAGTGGCGAGTAGCTGAGCAGAGAGACGATGGACAGTGGTGCACCGAGCAGCTGGTCGACCAGCAAGAGCGCGGCTGTCAGCAGCGAGAGCGCGGCCGCAGGCACGCGCAAGGCCATGCCGCCCGTCGCGGCATACATCGCACCGGCGAGTGCGAGCGCGCCAAGCAGGAACACGCTCCACAGAGCGAGCCCGGTACCCGATGTCGGTGTGAGCAGCACAGACACGGACGCGGAAAGGGGCACAGCGAGCAAGAAGAGCAGCCCGAAACGCAGGACCGCCGACCAGAGTGCGATCGCCCGCGCGGACAGCCGTGAGGCGAGCCATGAGGCAAGCACGGTCAACGAGAAGACGCTCACCGCCGTGATCAGGAGGAGCGTCGCGACAGGCATCTTGAGGCTGTCGATCGCGATGTAGCGGTTATTCGTCCGGCCAAGTCGCTCGACCCTGGTCGCGACGTCGGAGGGCCCGGGTACCGCGGTCATGGGGTTTCCGAGCACCTGGACCGGACGAGCGATGCCGAGCACATCGAGCACTGTTGCGGTGAGGTCGACGTTCGTGACCAGTCCTCGGCGGTGCGTCGAGGACGATGTCGCGTACCCTCCCGAGAAACCTGGCCCGGCTATCACCAGCGGCCCGAGCCCCTGCGGCGAACCCTGAGCATCCTCGAACAGCGCTTGCGACGCGACGATGACCACGCCTCCTTCGCCCGTCCGCCTGTCGGCGAGCGCGACGACGCGATCGAGTGTCGCCAGTGCTTCCGCCCGCTGGCGCTGCGCGACCTCATCCGTCACCTGATCGGCATAGTCGTGAGCCCGGGAGAGGTCGCCCGCGTCGAGCACCACGAGCGACGGTCCGTCGTGACTCCGCGCGAGCTGCGTGACGCGATCGAGGGCACGCTGGAAGGCCCAGAGGTCGGTCTTGCGACCCCACGGCGACGCCGCGGACGGCATCAACAGCTCGGGCGAGACCTGACCGTAGAGCACGGCGCCCGACGCGTTCATGGCCGCGACCGCCGCAGGACGCTGCGGTAGTGCGTCGTCGGCGGAGAAGCCGGTGTCGGAGTTGCCGATGGCCGCGGTCAGGCCGCCGTCGGCCACAACCGCCTCCCCGAGGGTGCCCAACACGATGTCGGCTGTGGCTGCGGCGTTGGCGCGCTGAGTCATCGGCAAGCCGAGGTAGGCGATCGCTGCGGTGCCGAGTTCGTGACCGTAGATGCGGCGGTACGCATCGGCCGCGGTGCCCTCCGCGTACGTCTCGGTAGCCTCATACGCCGCGGGCGCTCCCCATTCCGGCAGCGCCCATGCGCCGGCCGACACCGCCAGGGCACTCTCGAGCGGCGTGGCGCCCTGACCGGGCTGGCGGACTCTGCTTCGCGCGTTCACGCTGGCGAGCGCGCCGCGCGACGCGAGTCGCCATAGCGCGGGAGTGGAAGCCGCGGTGACGTCATCCCACGTGAGGTACGGTGCCAGAACCAGCGTGACCTGACGGGCGGGCGGCGAAGGCGTTGAGGCGAGCGCGGACTGGGCGGGAGCGGTCGCGAGGCACGCCGCTGTCAGCGCGGCGACCATGGCAGCTATCGGCCAGACTCGCTTCATTCCCGCTCCATGCGGCTGCCACGGCACGCACGTGCCACGCTCGCCGCCTCGGCTCGACTCAAGGGGATCCGGTGCGGGCGCGCGACGCGCGCGACCCGGGCAAAGGTGCCCGTCGCCAGTATATCCGAAACGGCTCGGTGCGCAGGAACGCTCACGGGCGTCCGGCGTGCCCGAGGCGCCGCAGGCGGCCCCACGTGCGGCTCGGGTACACTGGTGCGGGCCGCACCGGGCGGTCTGTGACCGTTCCCATGCGACCGCCTATCGCGGGCCGCACAACACGGAGGCGTCGCCATCAGCAAGCCGTCCATCGCCCGTTCGACAGCGTTGATGTCATCGCTCACGTTGCTCTCGCGCGTGACCGGCTTCATGCGCATCTGGGCTACCGCCTTCGCGCTCGGCGCAACCGGACTCATGTCGGCCTACAGCGTCGCGAACAACATCCCGAACATGATCTTCGAGCTCGTCGCGGGCGGTATCATCTCCTCGCTGTTCATCCCGATGTTCATGGAGCTCCGCGACTCGAACGGCGAAAGCGAAGCGTGGCGCTTCACGAGCCACGTGTTCAATCTCGCCCTGCTCTTTCTCGGTGCCATCGCGCTCATCGGAACGCTGTTCCCGGGCCCGTTCATCTGGACGCAGACGTTCCGCATGTCGCCCGAGCAGGCTCAGGATGTGGTGCCTGCCGCGACCTTCTTCTTCCGCTTCTTCGCGATACAGGTCGTGCTCTATGGGGCCGGATCGATCATCTCGGGGCTCCTGAACTCGCACCGTCAGTACTTCTGGCCGGCGATCGGACCCGTGTTCAACAACCTGGTCGCGATCGGCGCGATGCTCGCGTTCGTTGCGCTCGGCGGCCGGGTCACCGGGGACTCCCTCACCACGGGGCCGGCGCCGGCGGTGCTGGCGGCCGGCACGACGTTCGCGGTCTTCGTCATGTTCGCGGTGCAGGTTCCGGCCGTGCTCAAGACCGGCTGGCAGTACTCCCGTGGAATCGGCTGGCACGATCCCGCTGTGCGACGGATGTTGCGCCTCGCCGTACCCACGGTCATCTACGTGGTCACGAATCTCGTTGCGGTGTCGTTCCGCAACGCGTCGGCACTGGCGGTCGCTCCCAACGGGGTCTCGATTCTGACGTATGCCTGGGTGTTCTATCAGCTGCCGTACGGGATCCTCGCGGTGGCGCTCGCCACGGCCGTGTTCACGGAACTGTCAGACACCGCCGGCAAGCAGGACATGCCAGCGTTCAAGTCGACGTTCGCCCGGGGTCTGCGCGCGACGGGCGTTCTCACGCTGCCGACCTCGGCGGTGATGGTCGCACTCGCAGTGCCCCTGGTCACGCTGTACCGCGTCGGTGAATTCAAGGCTGAGGATATCCCGCTCGTGGCAAGCGCGCTGCGCTGGTGGGCCGGCGGGCTGATCTTCTACGCGCTCACGATGTTCCTGCTCAAGGCGTTCTACTCCCTCAAGGACACGTACACGCCCATGTGGGTGAACCTCGCGCTGACCGGCGGTGTCCAGATCGCGCTGTATTGGCTGCTGTCCACGGGCGCCGGCTCGTGGCCGGGCATCGGCGTGAACGGTATCCCGATCGCCGACGCCGTCTTCTACCTGTGTGTCTCGACCACGCTGGCGCTCGTGCTGAGAAGGCGCATCGGGGGCTACGACTTCCGGGGCGTCGCATGGACCTTCCTGCGCGTGGCGGTCGCCTCTGTCGGCGGCGGAGCGCTCGCGTGGGGGATCACGCAGCTGTTGGCACCTCTCTCCGGCAGCCCAACCGGCGCGCTCGTGCAGGTGGTCGCCGGCGGTATGGCCGGCCTGCTCGCAGCGTTCGGGCTCGCGTGGCTGTTCGGGGTCGACGAGGTGGCCGAGGGGGCCGCCATGGCGCGACGCGTGCTCCTCCGACGTGCGAAACGAGAGGGCTGACACGTGGACATCGCGGTTCTCATCCCCGCATTCAACGAGGCGGAGTCCATCGCCGAGACGGTCGCTGCGGCCCTCGCGGTCGAAGGGGTCACCCGGATCGTCGTCGTGGACGACGGAAGCGAGGACGACACGGCCCTCCTTGCCGAGCAGGCGGGCGCCAAGGTCGTTCGCATGTGGGGCTCAGCGGGCAAGGGCGGCGCGCTGGAGGCAGGCGCGAAGCGCATCGAGAACGCCGACATCATCCTCCTGCTCGACGGTGACCTCGGACCCACCGCGTCTCAGGCGTCGCTGCTGCTCGCCCCCCTGCTGTCCGGAGAGGCCGACATGAGCATCGCGACGTTCCCCGCGCCAGCCGGGAAAGCCGGATTCGGACTCGTCATGCGGCTCGCGCGATGGGGAATCAGGCGCTACGGGGGCGATTTCGACGCGACTGCGCCGTTGTCGGGGCAGCGTGCGCTGACGCGGGAGTGTCTGGCCACGGTGCGACCGTTCTCGGCGGGCTACGGCGTCGAGGTCGGACTGACGATACGTGCACTACGAGCTGGGTTCCGCGTCGCCGAAGTGCCCACCACGATGGCTCACGCGGCCACCGGACGCGACTTGAAAGGCTTCGTGCACCGAGGCCGGCAGTTCGTCCATGTCGCGCTCGCTCTCATGCGCCTTGCGCGCGAAGCAGCCCCCCAGCGTGACACCGACGGGAGCTGGGGCTGACCGCTACGGCACCGCCGGGTACAGCTTGACCGCGTTCGGATTCATCCCGAAGTAACCCTGCTCGCCACCGCTGAACAGCGCGATGAGCGTGAACCGACCCGGCTGGGTACCCAGCGTGTCGAATGCCGACAGCCGCCGTGCGACGGCCGCCGGTGCGACGCCGGTACTGCTCGTCAGCGTCTGGGCTCCAACGGCGTAGTAACCGGCATCGGCGTACGCGCGTGCGATGTCGAGCGCGAGCTCATCCGGCTGCTTCGCGAATGCGGCGATCGTCACGAGATCGGTCGCGGCCTGCGACGCTTTGAGCCCGGATATCTCGATCGCCCCCGCCTCGACCAGCGCTTGGGTCAGTGGCCGCGGGACATCGGGTGTGGTCCATTCCGCGGTCAGGCTCTCGACGACCGCGCCGCGCACATCGCCCGATGTCGCAACCACCGATCGGATGATCTCGACCACCTTCTCGTTGTTGACGCCGAACTCGCGGTTCACGAGCTTGACCACCACGGGATTGCCGCCTGCGGACTTGATCGCCTCGACCGTCGCCTCGCCGCCCTCCTTCTCGGCGCCGCTCGTGAGAACGATCACCGAGTGTCCGGCGAGACGGTCCTTCGCCCACGCGGTGGTCATCTGCTCGGCGAAGTCGCTCTGCATCTGAGCCTGCGCCTTCAGGCTGCTGTTCTGCGTCTTGATCTTCCTGAACTCCCGCTGAAGGCTCGTGACGAGCGCCTTCTGCTGCTGCGAGAACGTCCCCTGCTGGACGACGAGCCCGCCAAGCACGAGCCCGAGGGCAAGTGCGAGAAAGACCGCCACGAGTGAGGCGATATGGTAGCGAAGGTTGTACATGGGTCACTCCTCAGTGAGCGGCACTAGGCCCCGAACCACGTCTGAATGCGCAAGATGACGAGCTCGACATACGAGCGAGCGAACGGCGAGATGAGCAGGACGGCGGTGACGACCACCAGGGCCGCCAGCACGATCGGCAGAAGCTGCGTGGGGCCGATCGAGGCACGGTAGAGCTTGTTCACGCCCTTGGCGTCGACGAGTTTGGGCCCGACCTTCAGGCGCACCAAGAACGTCGATGCCATGCCTCTTCTGCCCTTGTCGAGGTACTCGACGAGGTTGGCGTGCGTTCCCACGGCGACGATGAGGTCGGCCCCCGACTCCCACCCCAGGAGCAGCGCAAGGTCCTCGCTCGTCGCGGCGAGCGGCCATGCGACACCCTCGAGCCCGAGCGAATCGAGCCGTTCCATACCAGGCGCCCGACCGTCCGCATACGCGTGCACTATCAGCTGCGCACCGCTGCGCAGCGCGGCGTCGCTCACCGAGTCCATATCGCCCACGATGATGTCTGGGGTGAAGCCCGCCTCCATGATCGCGTCGGCACCACCGTCCACCCCGATGAGAACCGGGTGCATCTCACGGATGTAGGGTCGTAGAGCGGTGAGATCGGCCTTGAAGTCGTAGCCTCGGACGACCACCAGCACGTGCCTCCCATGCAGCGAGACGCGCGTCTGAGGGACCCACATATCGTCCGTGAGGAGTGACTGCTCCCGCTCCAGATACTCGATGGTGTTGCGCGCGAACCGGTCGAGCTGGTCGCCGAGACCTGCCTTCGCCGCCTCCATCTTGGCTTCGATATCCTGGGTCGACAGTCGCGTTCCGTGGGCCACAAGCTTGCCGCCGAGCATCACGTCGTCGCCGATGACGTCGACGGTGTCACCCTCACGGATCTGCTCGAAGACGGCCTGCCCCGCATCGTCGATCAGCGTGACGCCCGCGCGGGTCAGCAACAGCGGCCCGACGTTCGGGTACGCGCCGGAGATGGACGGGGCAGCGTTGACGACCACCTCGACCCCGGTCTCGATGAGCCCCTCGGCGCTCACGCGATCCATGTCGACGTGGTCGATGATGGCGACGTTCTCCGGACCGAGGCGCTTGGTCAGGTCCTTGGTCCGCTTGTCGAGGCGAGCGATGCCCTGGTGACGCATTCGACTCCCGGGTCGGGCGGAACGGAGAAGCGCTGGGACGCACCCTCGTCCGGGTGCTGACCGCAAGAGCGATGCTACCACACGCGTGCGTGTCAGCCGGGCGACCGCTGCACCCCGGTCGACGGGCTAGACCGACGCCGCGAGCAGCTCCCGTGCGTGCGCGAGGCTCGCCTCGGACTCGTTGCCCGAGAGCATCCTGGCGATCTCGGCGACCCGCGCCTCGCCATCGACGGGCGTCACGGACGTCGACACGTCACCGCCATCGATCTCCTTGTTCACGAGAAGCTGCGTGTCGGCGAACGCCGCGACCTGCGCGAGGTGCGTCACGACGATGACCTGACGTGCTCGGGCGAGCTCGGCAAGCCGCCGGCCGACCGCCGTCGCTGTCGACCCGCCGATACCGGCATCGATCTCATCGAACACGAGGGTCTCGACGGTGTCAGCCTCGCCGAGCACTCCCTTGAGCGCGAGCATCACTCGGGAGATCTCGCCGCCGGACGCGATGCGCGCGAGGGGTCGCGCTGGTTGCGTGGGTGCGGGCGAGTACAGGAACTCGACGCGGTGCGGTCCGTCCTCCGTCCAGGATTCGAACGGCAGCACCGAGATCGATACCTCGAAGTGCGTGCCCGCCATCGCGAGCTCCGCGACCGCGGCCGAGAGCGCCTCGACGAACCCTGGCACCGCCGCCTCGCGCACGGCCGCGAGTGTGTCCGCAGCCTGGCGGAGCGACGACTCCGCAGCCACGACCTCGGCATCGGCCGCGTCGAGCGCCCCCTCACCGGCTTCGCCCGATGCGAGCGCGTCGCGGGCTTCGCCGTACGTGCGCAGCACGTCCTCGAGTCGCGGCCCGTACTTCTTCTTCAACCCGCTCAGTGCCGACAGCCGCGACAGGACCTCATCGAGGGCAGCCGGGTCATGCTCGATGCGGTCACGGTACGAGCGCATCTCGACCGAGACGTCATCGGTGAGCGCACTCGCTTCCGCCAGCCGCGCCGAGAGCTCGTCGAGGGCGGGGTCGATCCCCGATACCTTCTGCAGCGCCGCAGCCGCGGCCGCGAGCCGGTCAAGACCGCCGCCTTCGCCGCGCAGGAGACTGGTGACCTCGCCGGCCGTCTCGGCAAGCCGCTCGCCGTGCTGCAGCGCGGGCAGTCGCGCTTCGAGTTCGTCGTCTTCGCCCGGCCTCGGATCGACACGCCCTATCTCCTCGGCAACGAAGCGCAGGTAGTCCTCGTTGCGGGCCGCGTCGGCGAGCCGGGCGGCCAAGGCATCGCGCGCGGCCACGGCGTCGCTATGCGCCCTACGCGCCACACGGTAGGCATCGAGCGCCGCGTGCGCGGGCGATCCGGCCCTGCGGTCGAGGTAGCCGACGTGCGTTGCCGCCGCGAGCAACGCTTGGTGCTCGTGCTGGCCGTGGAGGTCCACGAGCGGACCCACACGTTCTGCGAGCGCGCCAACGGTCGCCATCTCATCATCCAGGCTGCAGCGGCTCCGACCGTCCGAGCTGACTCGCCGCTTCGCGATGAGCTCCTCCCCTGCGCTCAGAAACCTGCCCTGGACCGAGGCCTCTGCCGCTCCGGAACGCACCGCGCCGGAATCGGCACGCTCTCCGAGCAGCAACTTCAAGGCGCCCAGAAGCGCGGTCTTACCCGCACCGGTCTCGCCCGTGAGTACGGTCATCCCGGGCCCGAACTCAAGCCGGGCCTCTCGGATGAGCGCTAGGTCGCGTACGTGGAGCTCCTCGAGCACCTCAGCCCCCGAAGAACTCGCCGGCGACGGTGTCGTAGAAGTGCCGCCCGTCGAGCTTGACCAGGAGGACATCGTGGGTGCCGCGCGTGACGGTCACGCTGTCGATCGAGCGGCGACACGGCATCAGCTCTCCGTCGACGATGATGCACGCGTCACGGCGCGTAGGATCGGGCAGCGTGATCTCGATGACCTCATGGGCGTCGGTCACGAGCGGTCGGGCGTTGAGCGTGTGTGCCGCAACCGGGACCACGACCATCCCGCCGAAGCCGGGGGCCACGATCGGCCCGCCGGCGGAGAGGGCGTACGCGGTCGATCCGGTCGCGGTCGCCACGATCATGCCGTCTGCGCGCAATCGCGCGATCCTGTGATCGTCGATCGCGAGCTCCAGCGCGATCACGCGCGCGGACGCCCCACGCGTGACGACCACCTCGTTGAGCGCCCGATACGACCCCACCTCGCGCCCGTCCATCACGACCTCGGCGCGTAGCGTCGCCCGTCGCTCGATGTGGGCCTCGCCCGCGAGTGCGGTACCGACCGCCTCACGCATCGAGCCAGCGGACGCGCCGGAGAGGAAGCCGAGCCTGCCGAACTTCACGCCGAGCACCGGCACTTCGAGTTCGCCGAGCAGATGCACTGCCTTCAGGATGGTGCCGTCGCCGCCCAAGGCAACCACGAGCAGCGGCTCGCCGATATCCGAGGGTGCGACGCCGTAGTCGGCGAGTCCGACGCCCGCAGCGTCATCGCCCGAAAGTACCGGTTCGAAGCCCTGACCCCCGAGCCAGGTCGCGAGCTCGACGGTCGCGTTCACCGCGGCGGGGTTGAGCGTATTCGGTACGAGCAGAACGCGCACCTGCTATCCTCCCAGGTTCTCGTGCGCCGACGCGACGATGCGCTCCGGCGTCATGTCGGTCGGCTCTCCCGTTCGCGCCGCCCACATCCAGAATTCGATGTTACCCTCAGGGCCCTTGATGGGCGAGTACGTCAGGCCTCGGACAACCAGGTCCGCATCGGTCGCCGCCTCCGCCGCACCCCGGATCACCTCTTCGTGCACGCTCGGATCCCTGACCACGCCCCGTTTTCCCACACGTCCCTTACCGGCCTCAAACTGGGGTTTGACCAGCGCGATGAGGCTGGCCTCAGGTCCGAGCAACGGCAGCAGATGCGGCAACACGACTCGAAGCGAGATGAACGAGACGTCGATGACGACGAGGTCGAAGGGCGCACCGAGCGCGTCCGGGTCGGCTGCCCGGATGTTGAGTCGCTCGAACACGGTGACGCGCGGGTCGGTGCGTAGCGACCACGCCAGCTGACCGTAGCCGACATCCATCGCCACGACGTGTACCGCTCCACGCTGGAGGAGGCAGTCCGTGAACCCGCCGGTCGATGCCCCGACGTCGATGGCGCGCACGCCGCTGACGTCGACACCGAACGCGTCGAGCGCGCCGTTGAGTTTCTCGCCACCGCGCGACACGAACCGCTGCTTCTCGGCGACTTCGATCAGGGCGTCGTCGGCCACGGAGTGCCCGGCCTTCGTGACCACCTCGCCGCCCACCCGCACCTCGCCTGCGAGAACAGCGGCACGTGCCCGCTCGCGCGAGGGGAAGTACCCCAGATCAACCAGTGCTGCGTCGATGCGGCGTCGCGTCACGAGCGTCCCCCTCCGCACGCGAGGCCGACGGACCTGCCGCGGCGACGCCCTCGAGCCTGCCGAGAATCGCGGCGGCCACGCCGTCGGGGGTCAGTCCGATATCAGCCAGCAGCTTGTTCATCGCTCCGTGCGTCACGAAGCAGTCGGGCACCGCGAGGCGCAAGACGGGAACCTGCAGGTCCAGGTCCGCGAGCGCCTCGCATACCGCGGCGCCGAACCCACCCATGCCCGTGTTCTCCTCGACGGTAACGACCAGGCGGTGGTTCGAGGCGGCCCACGAGACCGTCTCGTAGTCGAGTGGCTTGACCCAGCGGGCGTTGACGACGCTCGCCGAGACACCCTGCTCGGCCAGCAGCTGTTCGGTCTCCTCGGCGGTGGTCACCATGCGACCCACCGCCAGAATCGCGACGTCACTTCCGGTACAGCGCACCTGCGCGCGCCCCGCGTCCCACGTGACGGGCTCCTCGGGCAGATCGACGCCACGGCCCGCGCCGCGAGGATAGCGGATCGCGACCGGCCCGTCGGCGTTGAGGGCCGTGTGCAGCGCCTCGGCGAGTTCGGCCTCATCGACCGGGGCGAGCACCATCAGGTTGGGTATCGAACGCAGGTACGTCAGGTCGAACACCCCGTGGTGGGTCGGTCCGTCCTCGCCCACCAGCCCTGCGCGGTCGAGGCAGAACACCACGTGCAGGTTCTGCAGCGCGACGTCCACGATCATCTGGTCGTATGCTCGCTGCGCGAACGTCGAGTACACCGCGACGACGGGCAGCATCCCACCCAGCGCGAGTCCCGCCGCCATCCCGACCGCATGCTCCTCGGCGATGCCGACATCGTAGAAGCGATCGGGGAATGCGTCGGCGAACCGGTCGAGGCCGGTGCCCGACGGCATCGCCGCCGTGATGGCGACGATCCGCTCGTTCTTCTCAGCCTCCGCTACGAGCGATCGCGAGAACGCCTCGGTGAAGCTGATCGGCGCATCCGACTTGCTGTAGGCCTTGCCGGTCTCGATGGAGAACGGTGCGATGCCGTGGAAGGCGTCGGGCGAGTCCTCGGCATGCACGTAGCCGGCACCCTTGCGCGTGACCGCATGGATGATGACCGGGCCATCGGAGGTCTTCGCGCGCTCGACCGCTTCCTGCACCTGCTGCACGTCGTGACCGTCTATCGGGCCGACGTACTTCAGACCGAGTTCCTCGAAGAGCATGCCCGGCACCACGAGCTGCTTGAAGGAGCCTTTCACCGCTTCGCCGAACTCCACCATGGCCTTGCCGAGGGGGTTGGTCGCGAGCTTGCTCTCGACATCGTCGCGCAGCCGGTTGTACCGGGGGTCGAGTCGCACGCGCGCCAAGTAGCTCGCAAGCGCGCCGACGTTCTCGGAGATCGACATCTCGTTGTCGTTGAGGACGATCACGAGCGGCGTGCCGAGATGGCCGATGTGATTGAGTGCTTCGAACGCCATGCCGCCGGTCATCGAACCGTCGCCGATCACCACGAGCACCGTCTCGTCACCGCCCTGCGCGCGACGCGCGCGGGCGAGTCCGAGCGCCACCGAAAGTGAGTCCGACGCGTGCCCTGTGTCGAAGGCATCGTAGGGGCTCTCGCTTCGCTTCGGGAACCCGCAGACGCCGCCGTACTGGCGCAGCGTCGAGAAGCGCTCGAGCCGACCGGTGAGCAGCTTGTGCACGTAGGACTGGTGCCCGACATCGAAGATGATGCGATCGCGCGGGCAGTCGAGCGCGCGGTGGATGCCAAGCGTGAGCTCGACCGCTCCGAGGTTGGGTGCGAGGTGACCGCCGGTCTTCGAGACCGTGGTCACGAGCTCCGTGCGGATCTCCTCGGCGAGTTGCGCGAGCTGGGCCTGGCTGAGGCCCTTGATGTCGCACGGCGCCTGTATCGAGTCCAAGATCCGTTCGGGCACGAGTCCCATCTCTTCCCTCAGTAGCGCGACCGAACCGGGTCGCCGCAGTGTCGAGCATACTTCGCCCGTGTCGGAGCGGACAAATCCGACGGGCCTTCCCCGGGCGGGTCGGGCTACGCCTCGACGCCCTCGTCGTCGCGAAACTCGGGCGTGTCGTCGGCCCAGGCTTCATCCGCAGCGTCGCCGAACGCGTCGTCGTCGGAAGCGAACTCGGCGTCCGCCTCGACGGCCGCATCGGCTTCCGCCGGGTCGCCGGCTGCGGCATCCCGCGCCTCCGGCTCAGCGGACTCGGCAGCAACGTGCGAGCCATCCGCCGCTTCGCCACCTTCCGCCGTTACATCGGCGGCACCCTCTGAGGTCGCGGCGTCACCTTCCGCCTCACCGACGCCGCCAACGGTCCAGTCGGCGTGGTCGATCAGCTCGGTGCAGGCGTTGGCGAGGCGGACGCCCTCCTCCAGGAGGTCGAGACTCTTCTCCAGCGAGGTGTCCTTCTTGCGCACCTGCGAGACGATCTCCTCCAGCCGCACGCGCGCGGTCGAGAAGCTGTACGACTCGTCAGTCATGTGCCGGCTCCTTCTCGCTGTCGGCCGCGTGTCGCTCCGCGATCTTGCCGAGAACCCCGTTCACGAACTTGGAGGAGTCCTCGCCGCCGAATACCTTGGCCAGTTCGACAGCCTCGTTGATGGCCACGCTCGGCGGCACGTCGTCCTCGAAGAGGACCTCGTACGTCGCGAGCCGCAGGATGTTGCGATCGACGAGCGGCATACGCGACACCGACCAGTTCTCGGAGACCGCTCCGATCATCTCGTCCACCTCTGGCAGGTTCGACTCCACGCCGCGAACGAGCGATCGACAGTAGTCATCGGGGACGCCGTCCTCGACAGAGTATGAGGATGTCCCGAGAATGGCTCCGACACTCTCGCCGGTGATGTCTCGCTGGTAGAGGATCTGCATCGCCTGGCGGCGTGCCCTGCTGCGCTCAAGCATCGGCGCCCTACTCGGCGAAGACGATGCCGTCGACGTAGACGTCGACCGCCGCAACGTCGACGCCAACCTGACTGGACACCGCATCTGCGACCGCGGCCTGCACGCTGTTCGCGACGTCCTTGAGCTTGTGGCCGTAGAGGACCTGCAGGTGGATGGTGGCGCTCAGCGCGCCGTCCTCGGCCACGCAGACATCGACCGCACGAGAGGCGCCCTTGGTCAGAGCGCCCTTCTGGACGAGTCCGGCCAGCCCGGACGCGCCGACGGCCGCGACACCCTCCACGCCCTCGGCGGCGACGGTCACGATGGTATCGAGCACTCCGGGTGCAACACCCAGACCCTCGAGGCGAAGTTCGTCAGACATAGTGCGTCGCTCTCCTTTGCGGCTCGCAGCTAGAAGCCGCTCATCTCGGTCTCGACGAAGTCAGTATAGACTTCGCCGCTCTGGAAGGCCGCATTCTCGACGACCGCCTGATGGAACGGGACGGTGGTCGGAATCCCCACGACGATGAACTCGTCGAGCGCCCTGCGGGCTCGCGCCACCGCCTCGTCGCGCGTCTCGCCCCACACGATCAGCTTGCCGAGCAGTGAGTCGTAGTTGGGTGGCACCGAGTACCCCGAGTACACGTGCGAGTCGACGCGAACACCCAGGCCGCCCGGCGGGTTGAACACGGAGATGGTGCCGGGGTGCGGACGGAAGTTGTGCGCGGGATCCTCGGCGTTGATACGAAACTCGATCGCATGTCCGCGACACTCGATCTTGTCCTGCGTCGTGTGGCGCATCGGCTCACCTGAAGCGATGCGGATCTGCTCCTTGATGATGTCCACGCCGGTGATCTGCTCGGAGATGGGGTGTTCGACCTGAACACGCGTGTTCATCTCCATGAAGTAGAACCGGCCGTCGGTGTCGAGCAGGAACTCGATCGTGCCCGCGTTCTGGTAGCCGACCGCTTGCACGGCCTTCATCGCCGCCTCGCCCATCGCAGCACGCAGTTCCGGCGTGACGGCCGGGCTCGGCGCCTCTTCGACGAGCTTCTGGTGGCGACGCTGGATCGAGCAGTCGCGCTCGTAGAGATGGACGGCGTTGCCGTGGGAGTCGGCGAGGATCTGCATCTCGACGTGGCGCGGACGCAGCAGGTACTTCTCGATGTAGACCGTGTCGTTGCCGAACGCTGCGGCAGCCTCGGTCTTGGCCGCCGTGAGATTGGCGTGCAGCTCGTCGGCGGACTTGGCCACGCGCATGCCTTTGCCGCCGCCACCCGCACTCGCCTTGATGAGCACGGGGAACCCGACCTGCTCGGCGAAGCGCAGGGCTTCCTCGTAGCTCTCGACCGCGCCGTCGGAGCCGGGGACGGTGGGCACGCCTGCAGCCATCATCGTCTCACGCGCCACCGACTTGTCGCCCATGCGGTCGATCGCGTCCGGCGACGGGCCGATGAACACGAGACCCGAGTCCGCGCACGCGCGCGCGAAGGCGGAGTTCTCGGCGAGGAAGCCGTACCCGGGGTGGATCGCCTGGGCTCCGGTCTGTAGCGCCGCGGCGATGATGTTGGGCATGCTGAGGTACGACTGCGCCGAGGGAGCTGGACCGATACACACGGCGCGGTCGGCCATCCTGGCGTGCAGGGAATCGCGATCCGCCTCGGAGTAGACCGCGACGGTCTCGATGCCCATCTCCTTGGCGGCCCGGATGACGCGCAGCGCTACTTCGCCACGGTTGGCGATAAGAATGCGATCGAACAATGCGACCTCCGTTGTGTGGCTTACGCGGGCTCGTAGTAGAAGAGCACGGTGCCGTACTCGACGGCCTCGCCGTTCTTCACACCAAGCTCGCGGATCACGCCGGCCTCCTCGGCGACGATCTCATTCATGAGCTTCATCGCCTCGAGGATGCACAAGGTCGCGCCCTCCGCGAACGAGTCACCCACCGAGACGAACGGCGCCGAACCCGGTGACGCCGCCTCGTAGAAGGTGCCGACCATGGGAGCCGTGACCGACTTCCACGTCGCGGGGCGCTCGCCTGCGATGGGCGCGCTTGCAGGCGTCGCAGCGGCCGGTGCGGCAGCTGAGGTGGCGGGCGCCACGGCAGCGGCCGGCGCGGTGGCGGCGTAGCCACCCTTGCGAACCGAAACCTTCGTGTCGCCCTCTTCGATCACGATCTCCGAGATGTCGGACGCCTCGATGACTTTGATGAGCTCGCGGATCTGGTTGACGTCCACTGAATCGTCCTCCTTGACGGTGTGCAGCTCTTCACTCATGAGGAAGACCGCCTTCTCGGCGCCCTCCCGGTGTGCGGTCAGATACGTCATCGCCTCATTCGGGAAGAGCGCGTACATCAGCACGTCTTCCTCGCTCTTGGCCAGATCGCCGATCTCGGCTTCGACCTCCGCGTATGTGGTGGTCACGAGCGATCCCGGCTTCACGTCAGGCGCGAGCGGTTCGAGGTCGCCGAGGACCTTGGCCACGACATCCTTGTCCATGGGGCCCGGCGCCTTGCCGTAGTACCCGCGCACGTAGTCGCGCATCTCCGACGGGATGACGTTCCAGCGCTTGCCGGTCAGCACGTTCATGACTGCCTGGGTGCCGACGATCTGCGAGAGCGGCGTCACGAGCGGCGGGTAGCCCACCTCCGCACGCACGCGCGGGATCTCATCGAGCACGTCAGGAAGGCGATCGAGCGCCTTCTGGATCTCGAGCTGGCTGACCAGGTTGCTCATCATGCCGCCCGGGACCTGGTGGCTGAAGACCTCCATCGACAGCAGCGTGGTGATGCCGCGCTTGAGGTTCTTCTTCTTGCGCACGGCCTCCCAGTACTCGGCGATCTCGAAGAGTACGTCGAGGTCGAGTCCCGTGTCATACGGCGACTCCATGAGTGCCGCGACGATCGTCTCGACCGCGGGCTGGCTGTTGCCGAACGCAAGCGCGACAACCGCGGTATCGACGATGTCCGCGCCCGCTTCCGCGGCCTTCACGTAGTTCATCGGAGCCATGCCGCCGATGTAGTGGCAGTGGACGTGGACCGGCAGACCGATCTCGTTCTTGAGGGCGCGCACCATCTTCTCGGTCCGGAACGGCGTGAGCATGCCCGCCATGTCCTTGATGCAGATGGTGTCGGCACCGATCTCCTTGAGCTGCTGTGCGTACTCGAGGTAGGAGTCCAGCGTGTGAACCGGGCTGACGGTGTAGGAGATGGCGCCCTCGAACAAGCCACCGCACTCTTTGATGGCGGCCGCCGAGGTCTCTACGTTGCGAATGTCGTTGAGCGCATCGAAGACGCGGAACACATCGATGCCGTTGCGCTTACTGGCATGTACGAAGCGCGTGACGATCTCATCGGAGTAGTGGTGGTAGCCGACGAGGTTCTGGCCTCTCAACAGCATCTGTAGTGGCGTCCGCGGGCAGTGCTGCTTGATCGTGCGCAGGCGCTCCCAAGGATTCTCGTCCATGAAGCGCAGACAAGAGTCGAACGTCGCGCCTCCCCACACCTCCAGGGACCAGAACCCTACCTCATCCATCTTGGGCAGGATCGGCAACATGTCGCCGACCTCCATGCGCGTCGCCCACAACGACTGGTGCGCGTCACGCAGTGTCGTGTCGGTGATCCGGACCGGTCGCATCGCCCCTCCTTGCAGGTGCAGTCAACGAGACACCGGCGCGCCGACTAGCAGGCAGAGGTGCGCCGGTTGGTTACGTGTAGAACGCTAAGTATATACGAGCCGAGTGACCCGCGACACGCAACGGCGGAGGAGCCCCACACCGTGGGACTCCTCGGGGATTCAACCCTGTGCCGGAGCAGTCTAGACGCGCGTGATGTAGCGTCCGTCGCGCGTATCGACCTTGAGCCGCTCACCGGTATTGATGAACATCGGCACCTGGATGACAGCTCCGGTCTCGAGCGTCGCCGGCTTCGTGCCACCCTGGACCGTATCGCCCTTGAAGCCGGGATCGGTCTCGGTGACCTCGAGTTCGACGAACATCGGGGGTTCGACGCCCATGTACTCGCCATCGGCGGTCATGACCTCGACCTCGTCGTTCTCCCGCAGCCACTTCGCGGCCTCGCCGACGAACTCCTTGTCGAGTTCGATCTGCTCGTAGGACTCGTTATCCATGAAGTAGTAGGTCTCGCCGTCGTTGTAGAGGTACTGCATCTTCTTGTTCTCGATGCGCACATCGTCGAACTTCTCTCCGGCGCGGAACGTGTAGTCGACCACGCGACCGGACTGCAGCTCCTTGAGCTTGGTGCGAACGAACGCACCGCCCTTTCCCGGCTTCACATGCTGGAACTCTATGATGACCCAGCGCTTCCCGTCGTGGACGATACACATGCCGTTCTTGAACTGGGCAGTTGTGACTGGCACAGCCGTTCTCCTTCTCCACACGTGTGCTCCGGCCGGCGTCGGCTAGAGCTCGATGAGTTCCTTCGTCGAACGCGTGAGCACACGTGCGCCCGCCGCTTCGACCACCACTAAGTCCTCGATTCTAACACCGCCGAACCCGGGCACATAGACGCCTGGCTCGATGGTGATGACGCTCCCCTCCCCCACGACGCCATCGCTGCGGCTGCCCACTCCCGGAAGCTCGTGCACCTCGATCCCTACGCCGTGTCCGAGTCCGTGGGTGAACAGCTCACCGTAGCCTCGCTGCGAGAGCACCGCGCGCGCCGCCGCATCGATCTCCCGACCGATGAGCCCGGGCCTGACCGCCTCGATCCCGGCCTCGTTGGCCGCGAGGACCGCGTCGTAGATCGCGCGCTGCCGGTCGCTCGCCTTGCCGACAACGACCGTCCGAGTCATGTCCGAGCAGTACCCGCCGACCCGCGCACCGAAGTCCATCTTGAGGAAGTCCCCCGTCGCGACGCGGCGCGCACCGGGGTGCGCGTGTGGCAACGCCGAGTTGGGTCCGCTCGCGACGATCGGCGAAAACGCCACACCGCTCGAACCGTGTGAACGCATGTGGAACTCGAGTTCGAGTGCGATCGCCGTCTCGGTCATGCCCCGTGTGACGTATCCCAGGATGTGATCGAACGCAGCGTCGGTTATCGCTTGAGCCGCCTTGATGCGGGCGATCTCATCGGCGTCCTTCGCGACGCGCAGACCCTCGACCCAGCCACTCACCGGCATGACCTCCCCGGCGAACGAATCGCGCACGCGCTCCACCACGGAGAACGGCAACGAGGCCTCAACTGCAAGCCGCCTGACGCCGTCCGCCCCCGCGCGCTCAATCAGCGCATCCCACAGGTCCCCGGCGATGACGGAGACCTCCCAGCATGTCTCCAGCGCAGCCTGGGTGGCCGCCACCTCGTAGCGGCTGTCGGTGAACACGGTCGCGAGCGTCGCGGTCACCAGCAACAGCGCGGCGGGCTCTTCGTCCCATACGTCATCGAACGCACTCAGGTACGAGACGTTGGCGACGTCGCGCACGACCAGAGCATCCATCGCCTCGGCGGCCAGCCGCGACCTGATGCTGGCAACCCGTTGGCTTGTGCCACTCATGAAAGAATCCCTCCGAGAAGCGGTACTCCCGGAGGGATTCTACGCCTGTGTGCAGACGCGTGCGTCAGTACTCGGTCCACGTGCTCATGCCGAGCTGCTTGCCCGGGAGCCTCGGGTAGAGGGGTGGCGGGTTGGCGGCGAGCACCGGGTCCTTGTCGAAGTTGCGGACGTCGTACCCGGATGAGAAGCCCAGCATCCGGCGCATGGCACGCGCACCCTTCAGCGTGACCGAGCTCTTCTTGTTCGTCGGGGTGAAGGTGCTGCTCTTCCACTCCCAGGTACCGTTCGGAAGCGGGGAATTCGAGGTCTTGGTCCACGTCCACTTCAGAAGCGTGGCGCCTCCTGCCGTGAAGTCCGCCGCACCCGAAGGACCAGGCGTACCGTCACTGCCGTACGTTCCGTCGGACGGTCCGACGCCACCGTTCTGGGACAGGAGGGCCGCCTGGACGATCTGGTTGTCAGGCATGGTGTCGTACCACCAGGGGAAGAGGATGTCCTCGGTGCAGACAAGCCCGCACGTCGCGTTGGAACCGCTGACGGTCTGCACGAGGTTCTGGGACACCACGATCCCCTTGCTCGAAGCGACGGTGACCTTCGCCCCGTAGTTGCCGGAGACCCACACGTAGTCGTCGAAGAAGAACACGCCGTCGCCCGGGATGGCGACTGTGCCCAGAGCGGTCTGCGTGAGGGTGCCGTACGGAGTCAGGGACTCCGCGACCGACGCCTTCGTGTTGATCTTCGAGATCTTGTAGATCGTCGCTGACGTCCCGTTGAGGATGACGTTGTAGCCCTTCTGCCCCGAGGCCGCGTAGTACGCCCCCGCGTTCTGTGCCGAAACCTTCATCGCGGCGAGATCGTTGGTGAGCGCTGCGAAGTTCACCGCGTCCTGATTGTTGAGGCACCCTCCCGGGTAGTTCACCGCCTTCGATGTGCTCCATGTGCAGCTCTTGCCGGGGCCGGCCGTGGCCAGACCGGTGACAACCCCGGAGTTGCTGATGCCACCGTTGCAGTGGATCTTCCCGTAGAACGTGGCGCCTGCGCCGATGCTGTACGGCCCCTCGTCGACAAGGACGATGAAGTCGTTCCAGCCGGGAAACGTCACGGCCGCTTTGACCGTGCGGCTGTATCCATTGGTGAGCGTTCCCACCGACGTCAGTATCAGGCTGCCCGATGCATTGAGACTCGGGACGACGGTGTAGCTGCCACCATCGACGGCCACCGGCCCGAGTGTGCCCTCGGTGCTGTAGAACGTGTACTCCTTGCTCAGCTGGTACATGTACTGGTTGAGACCCGCGTCAGCGATGTGAACGGCCTTGTCGCGCTGGATGATCCGCTGCGACTGGCTCGATCGATACTCGACGAGCAACAGGATCGCCGATGCAAGGATGAACAGGATGACGGACACGAACATGACGACGGCGAGCGCGATGCCCGAGTCGTCGGCCATGAGCCGCTTCAACTTGCTGGAGCGTGCTTCCGCATTCATCGTCCTACTCCACTTCGTTTTCCATCGTACGAATCCGCACGAGCGCGCGGGTCGCAACGGTCACCGTCTTCGAGCCCGAAGTCCCGGGCACGTACAGCAGGATGCCGACCATCGCGATCTTGGGACTCGTGTTGTAGGGATCACTGGTGGTGACCTTCTTGAATCCGTGCTCGTCCGGACCGCACACGGTGGTGTCGTCTCCGACTCGGGTGTGGAAGCAGAAGATCGGATACGCCGACGCTCCAAGCTGCTTGATCAGAACCGTCGGCGCGCCGTACGTGCCGAACGTGAACGGCGCCTGGGCGTTCGTCGGCGGGGCCACGGCGCGTTTCAGGGAGTTCGACTCCACGTAGTAACGAATCAGCTCGGGACGCATGTCGTGATCCAGATCGCTCATGAACACGATCTCGTTGTTGGCTGCGACCTTGAACACGCCGCCCGTGGGTGTCTCGTCGAGACTCCGATCAGGCTGTGCCTGCCTCAGCTCGCGCGTCATCTTGTCGATAGCCAGCTGCGCATCGTCTGTGGCGTTGCTACGCGCCATCGCCGAGTCGCTCATGGTCTGGGTGGCGTTCAGCATGAAGTACGCGGCCGTGAGGATCACGCCGATCAGGATGCTCACGACGATGAGTTCCGTGAGCGTCAGGCCGCTGTCGTCTTCAATCCACCGCATGACGCTGCCTAGTTGCTACTCGAGATGGAAAGGTTCGTGGTGCCGCCCGACGTCACCGTGCACGACTTGGGAAGCGCACCGGACGAACCGTACGGCGTTCGACGGCTCACCCAGTATGTGCCGGGTGCAAGGCTGAACGAGGCCGTCGGGCTCGACGTCGTGATGTTCTTCTGTGCGATAGGGGCACCGTTGGCCACGTTGCTCGAATAGACGTAGATGGTCTTGCCGGTGCCGATACTCGACGAGTACGACACGACGAGGGTCCCGTTGACGGGCGCGGCGGTGAGCGTGATGGCCGCCGTGCCCTGCGTGTACTGGCTCAACGTAACCGGCCCCGTATTTGTGATCCACCCGCTCTTGGCGGCACTGACCGTGTAGGTCTTGTTCGAGCCGATGGCACCCATGTCGTTGCTGGTCGCCTGGCCATTAGAGTCCGTGGTCGATGCGAACGTAACGGTGCTCGGTCCTGTTGCCGTGACGGTCACACCCGGGATGGGGTTGTTGCTGGCATCCTTCACGGTGACCTTGATGGTCGTCGGCGGGATGGGCACCGGCGAGAGCGTGATGGTCCCCAAGCTGAACTCGCTCATCGTCAGCATTCCGGACGCAGTCAGGTAGCCGGTCTTCGTGGCGGTGACCGTGTAGGTCTTGTTGTCTCCGATGGAACCCATGTCGTTGCTGACGGCCTCACCGTTGGAGTCGGTCGTCGAGGCAAACGTGACGGTGGTCGGGCCGGTCGCCGCGATCGTGGCCCCGGAGATCGGGTTGCCGCTTCCGTCGACGACGGTGACGAGCATCTGAGTGCGTTGGTCCATACGCAGCTGGCTGGTGTACGAGCTGCCGCCGGCGATGATGCTGAGCGTCGGAGGCGATGTCTGAACCTGATAGCCGCTCTTGACACCGGTGACCGCGTAGTTGCCTTTGCGCAGTCTCGGGAAGACCGCGTTGCCATCGGCGTCGGTGACGGCGGTGCCGGTCCCCGAGGGACAGCTCCAACCAGGCCCGCCCGCCGGACCGGAGATCGTCACCGTGACGCCCGCAAGTGCCGCGCCGTTCTGGTCGACGACGTGAACGGTGCCTACACTGGCCCGCTCGCCCTGGATCGTGACCTCAAGGGTCTGGTCCTTGTTGATGATCGCGCCCGCGACAGGAGACATGTCCAGGTAGTGGGTCGGACACGTGCCGGTGATGATGATCGACCCCGTCGCGACACGCTTCCACTTCGCCATGCCGTCGGATGCCGTGGTCTTGGAGGCTGAGAATCCGCCGGACGGCTTGATCGTGATCACGGCGCCGGCAATGGGGTCGCTCGTGTCGGAGTCGACGACCAGTACCTCAACCGACCCCGCGTTCGTGACCGCCGACGCACCGGCGACATTCGACATCACGCTGACGTTCCCCGGACGAGGAGTGGTCCAGGAGACCGTGATCTTCACGTTCTTCGAAGCCCCCTGCGTCGGGTCCGTCACGTCGTCGGAGTAGTCGACCTCCGTGGCCACGACGAACGTCGCATCTCCGTTAGGAGTGGCCAATACGACCGTCTCGGGCGTGACGATCGTGCCGGTCGGGTAGTTGTTCGTGGTGCCAAGGTCGTCGTAGTCCATGTTCCGGGCCTGCTCCATGCGTTCGTTGGCGAGTTCGAGCGCCATCTCACGCATAGCATCCGCAGCGTTCGACGAGCCCGCGTACGCGAGCACGCCGACGATTCCAGTCGACACGACAAAGAGGATCGCGGCTGCGACCACAAGCTCGGCGATGGAGAAGCCGTCTTCGCTTCGCGCTGTCCGCTTGAGCCAACTCATCGTGCCACTCCCTTTGTCACTCCGGTGTCCGGCTCATGCGCCGGCCTACACGCACCACTGAGGTGCTGCACTAGCCGCACGCGGCCAGCGCAGCCCTCAGGCCCAACTCATATGAGTCCGCGCCAAAACCACTGATCTGTCCCGCACACGACGCCGCGATGACGCTGGTGTGCCTGAAGTCCTCACGTCGCGCGATGTTCGACAGATGAACCTCTACGACCGGCGTCTCGATGGCAGCCACTGCATCCCGGATGGCGTACGAGTAGTGTGTGTACGCGCCGGGGTTGAAGACCACGGCGTCACATGTCTTTCGGGCCTCATGCAGCATGTCGATCAACTCGCCCTCGTGATTGCTCTGGGCGAACTCGACCTCGACTCCGAGGTTGTCCGCAACCCGCGCAAGTGCTGCCTCGATCTCTTCAAGCCCGACATTGCCGTACACGCCCGGCTCGCGACTCCCGAGCAGGTTGAGGTTCGGCCCATTGAGTATCAACACCCGCTTCATCGGGCACTACCGCCCCTCGCCGCGGCCCACGCGGCAACGTGTTCACCTATCACCCGGTCAGCTACCGGCTCGCACCGCCATGCGCCGGCTGCTTCGATCAGCACAAACCGCACGCTCCCGCCTCGTGCCTTCTTGTCAGAGTGCATCGCCTCGAGGAGATCACTCGGTCTCAGGTCGACGCTCAGCGCCGGTAGTCCGAGTAGGTCCAGAAGGCGATCCTGTCTCCGCACCAAGTCAGTGGACGCCCCTGCGACCTCGACCGAGAGTCGCACTGCGAATCGCATGCCTTCAGCGACCGCGATTCCATGGGGGATCGAACCGTATCCGGAGACCTTTTCAAGCGCATGACCGAACGTGTGGCCATAGTTCAGACACTCGCGTGGTCCTGCTTCAGTCTCATCGGCAGTTACGACTCGCGACTTGAACTCGACTGACCTTCTGACGGCCTCTCTCACGACCGCCTCCTCGCGTTCCACGAGCGCCTCGGCGTTGGACTCCAGCCATCCGAGGAACTCTTCACCGTCCACAACTGCGCTTTTGGCGATTTCGGCGAGTCCACTCACCCACTCGGCCTCCGGCAAAGAGGCCAGCACAGATGTGTCGGCGATCACAAGCAACGGCTGCTTGAAGGCTCCAGCCAAGTTCTTTCCCGCCTGAAGGTCGACTCCCGTCTTCCCGCCCACAGATGAGTCAACCTGAGCGAGCAGCGTCGTCGGCACCTGTACGAAGTCGACGCCGCGCAGATAGGTCGCAGCGACGAATCCGGCAAGGTCGCCGATCACCCCACCCCCCAACGCGAGCACGACGTCGCGACGGTCCAACCTCAAGTCGGCAAGAGCCTCAAGCAGCTCTCCGGCGAGCATCCAGTTCTTAGATTCCTCTCCAGCTGCAACGGACAGCGGATGCACGTCGAACCCGGACTGCACGAGGCGTCGTTCGACCGCAAGCGCGTACATGTGTCCCACGTTCATATCGGTGATGAGCGCGACATTCCGCGCGGAGTCGGCGACGATGCGCATGAGCACGCCCACGTCATCCAGCACTCCCGGACCGATGACGACCTCGTACGAGCCGCTCGCGGCCGCGACCTTCACGACCTCGGGGCGCGCGTTCGCCTCGACCCGCGCCACCGCGACCACGATCTCATCGGCTATGGCGGCCGGTTCGAGCCCGACCGTGTCCACCGTGACGTCCGCTGCGGCCTCGTATGCCTCTCGGCGTGATTCCAGCAGTCGGGCGGCTGCGCCGGCGTCGGCGAGCAGAGGGCGTGACGAGATGTCTCCGATGCGAGCCAGTGCCTCATCCACCGTCGTCTCGAGGTAGACGACGGTTCCCAGCACGCGGAGCCGCGCCGCCGTGTCTGCCACGGTGACGATGCCCCCACCGCACGCCACGACCGCGTCGGGTTCGGCGACAAGCGCCTCGACGGCCTCGCGCTCCAGGTGGCGGAAGTGCTGCTCACCATCCGCCTCGAAGATGTCGGCGATCGACCGCCCCTGCTCTCTGGCGATCCGCTCGTCAAGATCGACGAACGGCCGATCGAGGACGTCGGCCACGAGTGGGCCGACCGTGGACTTCCCCGCTCCCATGAAGCCTATGAGGAAGACGTGGCTCATCGGGAGATCCGTGCCACGTACGACTCCTTGGCGCCGAGAATGTCGCCGAGGCAGTCGCTGCCGAACTTCTCCATGTATGCCCGCGCCAGCACGAACGCGACCTCCGCTTCGGCCACGACAGCGGCCGCCGGGACTGCGCACACGTCGCTGCGCTCCTTGCTCGCATCAACCGGCTCCAGCGTGTCGAGGTCCACGCTCGGGAGCGGGCGCATGAGTGTCGGTATCGGCTTCATCGCCGCACGGATCACGAGCGGCTCACCATTGGTCATGCCGCCCTCGAGTCCGCCCGCGCGGTTCGTCGGACGAACGAATCCTTCGTCGGGACTGTAATGGATCTCGTCGTGCGCCATGCTGCCCGGCACACGAGCCGCCGAGAAGCCGTCACCTATCTCGAACCCTTTGATGGCGGGTATCGAGACGACCGCAGCCGCAAGGCCGGAATCAAGCCGACGCGATGGTTCGGCGTACGTGCCGAGTCCGGGAACCAGACCGGTCGCAACAACGACGAACACGCCGCCGAGCGACTCCCCGTCTGCCCGTGCGGCGTCTATGAGCTGCTTCATGCGCTCGGTCGCGTCGGAATCGGGGCACCTCACCGCGCTGGCCTCAACCGCATCCGGGTCGATCGTCGCCGGATCGTCGACAGGAGACATGGAAACGGAGCCGACTGACTCGACGTACGACGCTATAGTGACGCCCATGGCGGCGAGGAACGCCTTGGCGATGCCGCCCGCGGCGACCCGGGCCGCTGTCTCTCGAGCACTAGCGCGCTCGAGAATGTCGCGCGTGTCGTCGGAATCGATCTTCAGGACGCCCGGCAGATCGGCATGGCCCGGCCTGGGCGCGGTCTCACGCACACCGTCGGGACGGTCGCCGGCGACCGCCATGACGTCCAACCAGTTCTCGAAGTCCCTGTTGGCGACGGTCAGCGCGATCGGAGTGCCTATCGTCTTCCCGAATCGGACCCCCGACAACACAGTCACGCGATCCGTCTCGATTCGCTGACGCCCGCCGCGACCGTAGCCACCTTGGCGACGCGCCAGATCCGCGTCGATGCGAGCGACGTCGATGGGAACACCCGCAGGGACTGATGAGACGATTGCAGTGAGTGCGCGGCCGTGAGACTCGCCGGCTGTGTGATAGCGCATGTGCGACCTTTCTCGGTTCCGGGCGGTCGAGATTCAGCCGGTCCTGACCAGGAGGGGCTTCTCGGCCACAGGACCGGCCGCACTACTTGTCGTACGCTCCGCTGTCGCCGAAGCCCTGGCCCACGGTAAGAGTGACTCGGCTATCGCCGTAGAGCATCACAACCGAATCCGAGTTGATCGTGACGACCTCCCACGGTGAGTCGTCCACCTGATCGCCCTCTTTGCACTCGTACGTGTTGCCGTTCCAGATGAACGTCGCAACCCGCTCGCCCGACTCCGAGTGGATGGACTTCAGCACGAGCGTGTCCTCGGGCACCCCCGACGTGTCGGAGGTGTCGTCTGACGAGGACGAGTCAGAAGTGGTCTCCTCGGGCGTCGGCGGTGGCGAGACGGTGGGCGCGAAGATGTTGCGGAAGGTGAACGTCTCGTCGAGGGTCTGCTTTGGCGGATCGGTAGGGGCGGCGGCTTCGGTCGTGGTCTCGGAGCCTCCTGCAGGTGCAGGCGGGATCACCACGTCTGTACCTGCATTGAAGAGGAAGAAGAAGGCCACAGCGCCCAGCGCCACGAGCACGATGAACAGAAGGACACTGCCGATTATGAGCTTGCCCGTCGACGAGGACAGGAAGGTCGCGAACGACGACGGTGGCTTGGAGTCGGGAGCAGGCGGGATCGTCGGCTGGCCGCTCGGGTCATCTACCATGCGCTCACTCCTTCCTACTGAGCCGGGGCCGCAGGCGCGGCCGTGGTCGTCGGGGCGTCAGACGTCGACGGAATCAGATACGTCTCCAGGTTGATGACCGTGTCGACCGCGTACGGCGGCAGCTTCGATGCGCGTCGCGTGGGGTCGCCACCGGACGTGCCACGGGTGACACTCACCGACGTCAACCGCACGCCGCGATCGAGCTTCGGTAGCGCCTCAAGGTAATCGACAGTGTCCGACCACGTCCCGAGAATCTCAACTGAGACGGGTACGGCCCAGTAGGTGTCCCTGGACACTGCGGCGAGCGGCTGTACCGAAACGAGCTGGACTCCGCTCGCGAAGGCCGTGTCCTGCAGTTCGATGATGAACGCAGGCAAGTCCGGCGCATCGGGAACCTGGTTCATCAGCCCGAGCCACTTCGCGTTCGTTTCGATAGCCCGGTCCTTGAACCCTTGACGCTCCTCGAGTTGCAGGCGAGCGGCATCCGCCTGTGCGTTTGCCTCCACGACCTGGGCGTTGAGTGCGCTGAGCTTCGTGAACTGCGGGTAGATCAGCGCAGCGACCAGTGCGAGCACCAGAACCACCGCTGCTGCGATCGTCACGATCAGTCTGTCGCGCGGAGAGATCGACATGGTCTAGTCGCCTCCTCCCCCGGTCGTACCCGACTGAGGCGCGGGAGCAGGTGCCGCACTCGCCGCATCGACCGTGGCGCTTGCGATCTTGGCGGTAGCGGTGAACTGGACCACCGGTGTCGAGGTATCGACCGCACTTCCCGCATCCCACGAACTCCACTGACCGTTCGTGGCGGTCGAGAGCCACACGTCACGAAGTTGCTCAAGCTCGTTCAGACGCACGAGCGTCTTGGCGATCGACTTGTACGACATGTTCATGGACTGGCTGGTGGAACGCGGCGTGTCGCCGTTGAACGACATGCCTGTCACCTGGTCCAGATTGAGCGAATCGAGCCACACCTCGTCCGGAAGCACCAGTGAGATCTCCTCGGCGATCTTGCCGAGGTTGATGCGATCCGCCAACGCCGTCAGCGCGACCGCCTGCCTCGCGGCGAGGTCCTGCTCCTTCTTCTCGAACACGTCGAACGCCTTGCCTTGTTCTGCGTAGAGTGCGGCTTGATCCTGCGCGGTCTGCAGTTCATCGCTCTTCTGCTGCACCGCGAAGTACAGGCCAGCTGCGGCCAGCAGCACGATGAGCACCAGGCCGATGGTGATGATGAATACGTAGCGGTACCAGCCCTCGAACCGGTGCCGATCGAGTACCTCGCGCGGGAGCAGGTTGATGCGCAGCATCTACGCCACCCCTCCCAACGCCAGCCCGATCGCGGCGGCGCAGCCCATCCGGTCCGCGAGGGCGGCCGCCTCGGCGTTCCCGCTCATCTGAAGGCCTGACAGCGGGTCGCCCAACAGCACCTGTGTCTGGAGTCCGCGCTCGAGATACGTGGGCAGATTGCGCAAGCCGGCGCCGGTTCCCGTCAGGTAGATCCGGCCGATGCTTCGCACCTGCACGGCCTGCGTGAGGTAGTAGTCGAACGACCGCCTGACCTCAGCGATGAACTTGTTCGCCTCGCGCTCAAGGGCACCTTGTGCTGTCTGCGCGATCTGCGGATCCAGCCCCGGCGGAAGATCATCCGGCGCGTCGATGCTCGGCAGGCCGGCGATGGTCTTGAGCTCTTCGGCCTCATCGAACGTGAGATTCATGACGTTCGCGATTGACTGCGTGAACTGGTTTCCTGCGAGCGAGGACACGCGCGTGAACCTGGGCAGGCCGCGCTCGACCACAGCGATGTTGGTCAGACCCGAACTGACGTGCACCACGCCGATGGCCTCGCCCGGCGTCTCGTTCTCCTCGGCGAACCAGCTTGGGGTTGAGCCGAGGAGCGAACGGACGAGGGCGAACGCCGTCACGTCGACCTGTGCAAGGCGCAGGCCCGCTCCCTCGACCGCCGAGACCACATTGGAGATCATGTCGCGCTGAGCAGCCACGAGCACGACCTCCATCATGTGCTCGTCGGCGGGTGTCATGTAGTCGCCGATTATCTGGAAGTCGATGATGGCTTCCTCGATCGGAATCGGGATGTAGTCCTGAGCCTGGTACTGGATCGCCCCGACGAGCTCGGCTCGCTCCATGTACGGGAGGTCGATGAGGCGGACCACGACCTTCTGGTTCGAGACGCCCACCGAGACCGTCTTGTTCCGGATGCCGCTCTTGCGCCAGAGTTCCTTGATCGCGATCGCTACAGCCTCAGGGTCTACCACCTCGCCCTCGACGACTGCGCCGAACGGCATGGCGACAAGGCCATACGAAGCCAAGGAGTTCCCCGAGCCGGAAGGCTTGATCTGGGCGGCGCGAATGAAGTCAGTCCCAATATCCAGACCGACGGGCGGCATTGCGGCGCCGAACGATACCGGAGCCAACGCGTCCCTCCCTCAACTGCTGCTACGTAAAGACCACGATTGTTGCTGCGGCGATGGACCCGTGGAAACTATACCACACAGTGCATCGTCAACAATGCGCCGAGCCAAGGGCCCCCCTCACTCTGGTGTCGGCGTCCGGATCGAGAGCCGACCGGGTCGCCGCACGACAAGTGATTCGACACGATTATACGTGCATACCAGCGCACCTCGCATACTGTATCGACAGCTTACGGATGGTGCTGTAGACCCAATCTGTGACAGACGTCACATGCCCGGCGCGACCAGCAGACCCGTATACCACGCGACCAGCTGGACTCCCCAGAGCGTCACGACGACCGCCGCCAGCGCGAGGAACGGTCCGAACGGGAACTTGTGACGGATTCCGTCGGCCGAACGCCTTGATGCCACGAGTCCATATGCGGCGCCGAAGACGCTCGCTACGAGTAGCACCAGGAACGCATATGGCCCCAAGTACAACCCGATGACCGCGAGCAGTTTGATATCGCCCATGCCGAATCCCTCGGTGCCTCTCACACGGGCGTAGACGGCCGCGATCAGCGCTACCGAGCCAGCGGCGACAACGGCACCGAACAGCGAGAAGACGATCGGGATCCCCATGAGCCCGACGCCCAGAGGCATCAGCGGCACGGCGGGGACGCCCATGAGCTGCGTGAGGGCGACACCGGCGACACCGATCGCTCCGAGCAGCCCCACGAGCGCGTTCGGCAGGCGCATCGTATCCAGGTCGATGAACGCGAGCAGCAGCAGCAGGTAGAAGAAGGCGATCGCCACACCGGTCTGAAACGACATGCCGAAGCGCACCGCAGCCGCCATCCACAACAGACCGGACAAGAGCTCCACGGCCGGATAACGAACGGGGATGGGTGCGCCACAGGCGCGACAACGACCCAAGAGCACCAGCCACGAAACGAGTGGGATGTTGTCGTACCACGCGATGGGCGTGTCGCACAGCGGGCAGTGCGAGCCCGGCGTGGAGAGGGACTCCCCACGCGGGAAGCGCCAGATGACGACATTGCCAAAGGAGCCGAACAGCAGCCCGAACAGAAAACAGATCAAGTAGAGTGCGGTCTCCAGCACGTGCTCCTTCGTCGCTCGTCCGTTCTGCTCATTCTACGCGAACGGGCCCGCACACATCGGCAAGCGCCGGCCACACATGCAGCAGGGCCGGCAGTCAGACTGCCGGCCCTGCGACTTAGGAGCTTTGAACGATCGGTGTCGGCCTAGAAGTGACCGTGAACCGGGCTACCACCGGTGCAGGCAGCAACCGTGCCGCTGCCGTTGATCGAGTAGGCAGGACCGCCGGCCGGGCAGACCGGGACGGTCTTCATGTACGTCGGCGCCAGGTCGGCGACGGCGGCCGGAAGGCTACCGGTCGAGCTGTCGGCGGCGTAGGTCTGGCACGCGCCCTCGATCATGCGCTGGTTCGCGAAGCAGGACTTCTTCTGGGCATTGGCCTTGGCAGCGTTGAAGACCGGGATAGCGATGGCAACAAGAATACCGATAATAAGAACGACGACCATGAGTTCCACGAGGGTAAAGCCCTCTTCCTTACGGAACATCTTCATGACCTCGCACCTCCTCTCCCCTTGCGGGGTACGATGGGGACCCTGTGCCCCCAACCTGACAGCCTATGTATCGGTGGCTCGAGTCAGGACTTGAGTGTTTTCTTGGAGAATTCTCAGAACCGACTTTCGTAGGGCTGAACTCCCACGACGCGCGGCTAGAAGTGCCCGTGCGCCGGAGCGCCTCCGGTGCACGCTGCGACGGTTCCATTGCCGTCGATCGAGTACGCGGGTCCGCCTGCCGGACACGATGGAACCGACTTCATGTACGTCGGCGCGAGCTGGCTGATGCTCGATGGCAGGTCTCCGTCGTTGTTGTCCGCGGCGTAGGTCTGGCACGCGCCTTCGATCATCCGCTGGTTTGCGAAGCACGACTTCCTTTGCGCGTTGGCCTCGGCAGCGGTGAATACCGGGATGGCCACAGCGACGAGAATACCGATGATGAGTACGACGACCATGAGTTCAACGAGCGTGAAGCCCCTTGTGTCCCTGATTATCTGCATGAGTTCCCACCCCCTCTCCCGCGCGCAGCCGAGCAGGCCAGCCCCACCTGACACCCTATGTATCGGGTCCGGGCGCACAGGCTTGAGGTTTTCGGATGCCGTCTACGCTGCTGCGAGCCCGTCCAGCTCGGCCGTATCGCGCCTTGAGAGATGGAAACACCGCCCGCGGAACCGGCAGGCGGTGTTGTGGGTCGAGCTGAGCGGCCCCGCTACTTGACGAGGCTGATGACCTGGAACATCGGGAGATACAGGGCGATGACCATGCCGCCGACGATGACGCCGAGCGACGCCATCATGAGCGGCTCGATCAGCGACGTGATGCCGTCGGTAGCTACCGAGACTTCCTCGTCGTAGAAGTCTGCGATCTTGTTCAGCATGGTGTCGAGCGCGCCCGTCTCCTCGCCGACAGCGATCATCTGGACGAGCATGGACGGGAACACCTTCGACTCGGAAAGGGGCTTGGCGATGGTCTCGCCCTCCTTGATCGCGGTCCTCGCGTGCTTGACTGCGTTAGCCACGACCTCGTTGCCGGCCGTATCGGCCACGATGTCGAGCGCCGAGAGGATCGGGACACCGGCGGCCACGAGCGTGCCGAACGTGCGCGTGAACTTGGCGAGCGCGATCTTGCGAGTCAGCGAGCCGAAGACGGGCATGTTGAGCTTCGCGCCGTCCCAGATGGTCTTGCCGGGGCCGGCTGACCACCAGCGGAACAGGCTGATGAACGCCACGAACGCGACGACGATCACGACCCCCCAGATGCTCGCGACGAGATTGGAGATGTCGACCAGGAGCTGAGTCACCGGCGGGAGGGTGCCGCCCATCTCGGCGAACATCTTCTCGAAGGTCGGAACCACGAAGACCATCATGGCGGCAAGGACCACGAGCACGAGCCCGCCCATCGCGACCGGATAGGTCATAGCGGACTTGATCTTGCCCTTGAGTGCCTGTTCGTTCTCGAGGTGGTCGGCAAGGCGCGCAAGGACCTCGTCCAGAACACCGCCGGTCTCACCGGCGCGCACCATGTTCACGAAGATAGAAGGAAAGACCTTGGGATGCTTCGACAGCGCATCCGAGAGCGACTGTCCGGCCTCGACGTCCTTGCCGATCTGGGTGATGACGCCGCGAAGTGCAGCGCTCTCCGTCTGTGCGGAGAGGATCGAGAGGCATTTCGTCAGCGAGAGCCCGGCGCTGATCATAGTCGCGAACTGACGCGCGAAGATCGTCACCTCTTTGGGCTTGACCGACACGGCGAACTGGATGTTGTTGAGCGCTGCGAGACCGCTCTGCGGCTCGAGCTCGAGGATGATGTAGCCCATCTGAGCCAAGCGGCTCTGGACGGCATCCTTGTTGTCGCCGTCGAGTTTGCCCTTGACGATCTTGCCGGCCTTGTCGCGAACCGAGTATACGTACGTGGCCATGGCGACTCCTCAAACCTCTCGCTCTCGGCCGGCGGCGCCGGCTATACGATGACGCGGACGATCTCCTCGATCGACGTCAGCCCGGAACGGACCTTCTCCAGGCCATCCTGCCTCAACGTCAGCATGCCCTGATCGATTGCAACCTGCCTGATGACCTCGGCAGTGGCCTCTTCGACACACAGTTTGCTGATCTCCTCGGACATCACGAGCACTTCGTGCACGCCGATTCGACCCTTGTAACCGGTGCCGCCGCACTTCTTGCACCCGACGGCGCGGTACACCGTCTCGGGTAGGTTATCGGCACGGTAGCCTGCGTCGATGAGCACCTCGGTCTTGGGTCGCCACTCCTGTTTGCAGTCACTGCACAACTTGCGGGCGAGCCGCTGGGCCAGCACACAGTCCACAGCCGAGGAAACGAGGAACGGCTCAACCCCCATTTCGATCAGACGGGTGATCGCTCCCGCGGAGTCGTTCGTGTGCAAGGTGGACAACACCAGGTGGCCGGTCAGCGCGGACTCCACGGCGATCTGTGCCGTCTCCTGGTCTCGGATCTCGCCGACAAGGATGATGTCCGGCGAGCATCGCAGGAACGAGCGCAGCGCGCGCGCGAACGTGAGTCCGGCGCGCGAGTTGATCTGGCATTGGTTGACGCCTGGCAGCCGGTACTCGACGGGGTCCTCGGCGGTGATGATATGGCGACCGGGGTCGTTGAGAACGTTGATGGCGGCGTAGAGCGACGTCGACTTGCCGGAGCCGGTCGGCCCCGTGACGAGAATGCACCCATAGGGCTTCGTGAATGAGCCCTCGAAGCGCTCGAGGGACGAGGGCAAGAAGCCGAGATCCTTGAGCTCGAGAAGGATGGCGTCCTTGCGGAGGATTCGCAGAACGACGCGTTCGCCATACACGGTAGGTAGCGTCGAGACTCGGAAGTCGATCTTGTGACCTGACACCGTAACGGCACAGTGTCCGTCCTGCGGCTTGCGAGACTCGGCGATATCGAGCTCGGACATGATCTTGAAGCGCGAGATGATGGACGTCTGGATCGACTTCGGGGCCGGCGCCATCGCCTCATGCAGTACGCCGTCGACTCGGAACCGAACCCGCAGGTCATGCTCTTGCGGTTCGACGTGGATGTCGGAGGCGCGGTCCGCCACCGCCTTCTGGATGATGTAGTTCACGAGTTTGACGGCAGGCGCTTCGCTCTCGACCGCCGTGAGCCCGGCCAAGTCCTCATCGGAGATGTCGTCCGTGCCGAGGAACATGTCCGCTTCCTCGGCCTCAGCCTCGCGATAGTACTCCTCCACCGCTGCCAGGATGTCGTCCTTGGTCGAGATCGCGGGCTTGATCTCCTGTCGCGTGATGATGCGAAGGTCATCAAGCGCGAGGACGTTCTGGGGATCGGCCATGGCGACGACGAGCTGGTCATCGCGGATCTCCACCGGCATGAGGATGTAGCGGACTGCGAGCTCTTTGGGCACAAGGGCGACCGCGGAGGGGTCCGGCTTGTGTTCGGCGAAATCGATGTACTCGATGCCGATCTGCTTCGCCATCACCGAGAGAATGGCGCCCTGCGTCGCGTACCCGAGGTCCACGAGGATTCGACCCAGCGGGCTACCCGTCGCGCGATGTACCTCGAGGGCGTCGTTGAGTTGCTTTTCGGTGATGATGCCGGCCCGCATGAGGAGCGTGCCGAGCCGTTGTCCCGCTTCCGCCATCTGCGACCTCTTCTACGACTGCGGAGATCGACACGTGACGTAAGCGCCACGCGCCGAACGCGGCACCATGATACGACGATTCGACCTCGCTGGCACGCACCCGCTAGCGCGTGGCGCCGGCAGACTTCAAGTCATCGAAGAGAGTCGAGGCGTAGCGCTGGAACTGATCGTACGTCTTGGTCCCCCGCTTCACGCCGACTCGGTGATCTCCGAACCACATCTCGACCGGTGCAGCCATCGTGATCTCCGTCGCCGCGTCGCGCGAGCCGGTCGCGGCACCAGGGGTCTGCGAAGCCAGCGGAGCGAGTCCGCCCCCGGAGGCCGACGCGACCGGACGGGGCGCCGCGGCGCGGACCACGGCGCGCGGTCGCCGAGCGCGCGCCTGGGACGCGCTGACCGACGGTGTCACTGGCGGAGTCTGGTACGGCGTCTCATGCACGACGACCGCCGGACGGGCCGTCGCTGGTGTCGGCGCGGGCACAGGAACAGGCGCGGGCTGCAGCAGCGCATCAGCGGCGACGATGGTCGGCAGATCCTGCTGTTCACGCAGCACCGAGTCCCAGAAGCCCTCCGGCGACACCGAATCCGCAGGCTCCGGGCTGCCCGCAGGCATGCTCGCGGACTCCGACGCCTGCGTTGAGGCGATCGGCTCCGTCGGAACCTGGGGCGGTACCCACGCTTCCAGCGGTGAAACGATCTCGACGGTGGCTGCGACAGGCTCGGGCTCGGGAGCGGGAGCGGGCATAGCAGGCGCGGCTGCGACTGGCGCGGTTGCGACTGGCACGGGCACGGGCTCTGGCTCGGGTGCCGGTACGACGGGCACCGGTGCGGGCTCTGGCTCGGGTGCCGGTACGACGGGCACGGCCTCGACGGGCGCCGGTGCGGGCACGGGCTCGGGTGCCGGCACGACGGGCACGGGCTCTGGCTCGGGTGCCGACACGACGGGCATCGGCACGGGCACGGGCTCGGGCGCCGGTACGACGGGCTCGGGCTCTGGCTCGGGCGCCGGTACGACGGGCGCCGGTACGACGGGCTCTGGCTCGGAAACGGGTGTCTCGACCTCGAGCCCGGAAACCACGGGAGTCGCAACGACCATCGGTGCTACCGCCTCAGGTGGTACGGCATCCGATCGCCTCGCCTGTGCAGAGTCCGGTGCTCGCTCCGAACCCGTCGGCGGAAGAACCTCCGGAACGCTTCGGAGCAGCTCCGACACGTCAGCGCCGGCGTGATGGCCCGCAGGGGGCGCCTCCGGAGCGGCGCTCGGTGCCGGCACAGTGATCTCGGAGACCGCCGACGGCGCTGGACCGGCATCCGCTTCGGTCACCGCCGCGGGAACGGCGGCGGCATCGACGGGTGCAGCGCTCGCCGGATACTCCGCAATCCGGTTCGCCAGCGACGCCTCTGGAAGCACCTCCGCCGGCGCGGGAGACTCGGGAGGCATCCAAGCGCCGGTCCGAAGTGGCGCCAACAGCGCCGCGCTCGGGCTGTCCGCGCTGACGTCGAGTTCGAGGCCGTCCAGGCTCGGGTTGAACGCGGCGTCATCCACCGTCGGCATCTCAGGCCACTGCGCGGGAGCAGAAAGCGGAGCGACATGCGGAAGGCGACGCCGCCGGGCCGATCTCAGCACAGACACCAGGGCGGCGAGCACGGCGATGACCAGCAGTGCGAACGTCCCCGCAAGCATGTACAGCCGGGGATCCATCGTCACGCGCCCATGCTCTCCAGAATCTCGTACAGCAGCCCGAGCAGAACCGCCTTGACCATGTCGCGGTCGCGCGCATCAACGGGCAGAAGGGGCACCTCGTCGTCGAGACCAAGATCGGCTCGGACCTGCTGCAGCTGGGCCACATCGTCGGCAGCGACCTTGTTCGCTGCGACGACGAACGGGACGTCCGACATCTCGGTGAAGAACGAGATCATGCCACGAGCGTCCTCGAACGTCTGCGGCTCGTTCGCGTCGACGATGAGGACGAAGCCAAGCATGCCCTCCGAGAGGGTCTCCCACATGAACGAGAAGCGCGACTGTCCAGGTGTGCCGAACAGGTACAGGACCACGTCATCGGAGACGGTGATCCGGCCGAAGTCCATGGCAACGGTGGTCTCACCCGAACCCTCATTCGCAGCGTCGGAGATCTGGCGCTCGGTGGAGAGCACGGTGATCTCGCTCACCGCCTTGATGAACGTCGTCTTGCCTGCGTTGAACGGGCCTGTGACGACCACTTTCACAGACTGCATACTGGGCGCACTTCCTTCTAGAGGCTCTTGATGCCGTCGATTATCTTCAACAGGGTGTCTCGGTCGACGCGGGTGTCTCGGCGAAGCACGTCACCGGAAGCGGGCTCGGGGATCTTGTTGACGCTGGCCGTCGGTCGGGACGGTCGATCGAGTCCTGTCAGCGCCGACAACTCGTCGGTAAGGCCGCCGGATGCGAAGTCGATGTCCGGAGCGATGTCTTCCAAGAACACGTCGGTGGAGATGACGCCTCCGGCCTGCGTGGGTGGCGACACTTCGCGCAGCAGTTCCTCATCGAAGTCGAACGAGGCATCCGGCATGGCCTCATACAGGGGCGAGCCGGTCTGCACCGCTCCAGCCACACCACCGGGCGGGGCAGGCTGAGCGCCCTCCTCGAAGTCGAGCGAGCCGATGAGTTCGCTGAAGTCGGGGGTGTCTTCGACAGCCTCCGCTGCTGGTGACACCGGCGCGTACGGGGACGCGCCGAAGCTCTCGGCCAGCCCCTCGAAGCCCGCGTCGGTAGCCGGCGCCGTCTCCGATGCCTCCGGGGCCGGTTCTTCGGTGGACGCGGTGACGACGCCGAGCGGCTCGACAGGCTCGTCCTCCCACTCCGGGGTGGCAGCCACGGTCTCGGCACCCTCTTCGCGGGTCGGCACGACGATCTCGGCCACCGGCTGCTCGGGCTCCGCGGGCAGCTCGCCCAGTCCGAGCGCCATCAGGTCATGCGCGAAGTCACTGGCAGGCGGTGCCACCTCGGCCGGCTCGGGCTGAGGCTCCGGCACCGACGGAAGCTCCTGCGCCACCGCTGGGGTCTCTGCGAGACCGGCGAGTGACGCTTGGATCTGCGCCAGGGTGTCGTCCTGGGGCTCCGTCGCGGCCGTGTCCGACAGCAGCTGCTCGGCACCCGCGGGCGCGACCTGTTCGAGAGTCTCGATCTCCGGCTCAAGCTCGGGCGTCGCAACCGCTTGGTACTCCGACTCCGACTCCGACTCCGGTTCCGGCCCTGGCTCCACGGCTTGCTCGAGAACAGCCACGACCTCCGGCTCGGGCTCGAAGACAGCCACTGGTTGGGGCAGGGATTCCGGCTCGGGTTCGAGTTCGAGTTCGAAGACGGCCACGGGCTCTGGCTCTGGCTCTGGCTCGAACTCGACGACGGCCACCGGTTCGGGTTCGGGTTCGGGTTCGGGTTGCACTTCCACCGGCGCCGCCTGCGACGCAGGTTGCAGCACCGCGCCCATCATCTCCTCGAGGACCGCAGCGTCCTCGGCGCTCGGTCCGACACCGCCCGCAAGGAACTCGGGCAGCTCGACCGGAGCGGCGGGAGCTTCCGCAGGCGTCTCGGCCGCCGCCTTCTCGGCCGCCTTCTCGGCGGCAACCGCTTGTGCGCGCGCCTCGGCCTGCTCCTGCAGCGCCGCCTCGCGCGCCTGCGCAGCCGCCGCCTGCTCTTTGGCTGCGGCGGCGCGTTCGGCCTCGATCTGAGCCAGCCTCGCCTCGCGCTCCTCGCGCTCCTCGCGCAACTTCGCGACCTCGGCGTCGGTAGCGAACTCCAGTAGGCCCGCCGAGAAGAGGCCGTAGATGATGCGAGCCACCTCGAAGTCGGTGCGGTTGGTCGCATACGCGAGTTCCGCGACGCTCCGAGTGCCGTCGACCAGAAGCAGCAGGTTCCACTCCATCGGCTTCAGCGATATCTCGAAGGTGCCTTCGCCGGGCGCGGTAGCCATCTTGAAGACGACGTCCATCGAGGGGATCTTCTTGCGGATGCGCGTCCACTCGTCGAGGCGACGGCTGCCTTCCATCACCACGTTCTCGATGGAGACTGACAGGCCGATGTCCTCGTCGGCGATCTCCGGAGTCGCCTCGAAGTCGAAGTCGCCTTCATCCCAGCGCATCAGATCGAAGATCGTCTCTTGGATCTGCTCGGACACGAAGGCCTCGAGGACCTTGTCTGTGATGTAGCCCTCCGCGATGAGGATCTCACCGAGGCGGCGCCCGTCTGAGGACTCGTCGGCTCGGATCGACAGCGCGCGCTCGAGCGCCTGCGGCGTGATCCGCTGGGCACGCACGAGCCGCTCACCGAGAAGTTCCGCGTGCCAGTTCGACTGCGCGAAGAAGACGTCGCCTTCGCGGAACCACACGCTGCCCTCGGCACCGTCGGCCCGCTTGATGCGCAGCACACCGCTCTTCCGGCTGAAGGTCACCAGCTGGAAGACGTCAGGTAGGCTGAAGTCCTTGAGGTTGCCGCGCAACGCCATCTAGTCGCCGCTCCGAACGTGGTCGAGTCGGTACCGTTCCATTCGCCCTAGCCGAGGATCTCGGCGATTCGTTCTGCCGCCCCGCGCATGTCGTAGAGCACGAGGCCCAGTTTCGCCTCGATATCGGCCAAACAGGTGAGCACGGCTCTGTCGCCTGCCGCGATGAGCATGACGTAGCCGTCGTCCCCCTCGATGAATACCTGGGACAGCTGTCCCCTTCCGAGCTCGGCCGCAGCGCGCTCACCCAATCCGAGAATCGCTGCCGACATGGCGCCCACACGGTCCTCGTGCATGCCATCGGGCAGGGCCGACGCCATCGTGAATCCGTCAAGCGACACGAGTGCCGCGGCCTGGATCTCCTGGCTTTCGTCCATGAGGTCGTTGAGTGCCTGCGCCAGGCGCTCCTCGCGCGAAGGCTGGTGTGCGACCGCCGCACGCGCGACCGGCGCCTCGGCCGGAACCTGTGCGGGCACCGCCGCGGGCGCAGCGGGCGCGGTCGGGGCAGCTGCGGGCACTACCGGTGCCGCCGGTGCCGTGGCAGGTGCCGCGACCGTGGGCACGACGACGGCAGCGACGATGGGCTCGTCGTACTCGAGCAGATCGTCATCGGCGTCCGAGATGAAGAAGTCGCCGAGCGGGTTGTCAGCCATCGAGTGTGCACCTCCGCTTGACTAGAAATCCGTGCTCATCGGACCGTGGGCGCGCGACAACAAGCCCGCCGGTCGACGAGATATTCCATACTCTCACGAAGGCAGTAGCGACACAACCGACCTGCGCAAACGCCCCGGGCGGGCTCTATACGACGACTCGGAGGATCTCCTCGATCGACGTCATGCCCGCCTTCACCTTCGAGAAACCGTCGTCGCGAAGGGTCAGCATCCCCTCTTCGATCGCCGCGCGCTTGATCTCATCGGCCGAGCCGTTCTCGACCGTGAGCCGCTCAAGGCGCTCGCTCATCGTCATGACCTCGTGGATACCCATGCGTCCCTTGTAGCCGATGCCACCGCACTTCTTGCAGCCACGGGCGCGGTAGAGCGTCGGGGGGCTGCCCTTCTCGAACGGGAACCCGATCCGCTCCAGCACGGCCTCCTCGGGCACGTACTTCTCTTTGCATTCCGGACACAGCCGGCGCGCAAGGCGCTGGGCGAGCACGAGCGTGACAGCCGACGCCGAGAGGAACGGCTCGATCCCCATCTCGGTCAGTCGCGTGATGGCGGACGGAGCATCGTTGGTGTGCAGCGTCGAGAGGACGAGGTGGCCGGTGAGCGCGGCTTCGATGGCGATCGTGCCGGTCTCGCGATCTCGGATCTCACCGATCATGACCTTGTCGGGGTCCTGGCGAAGGATCGAACGCAGCGCGGCGGCGAAGGTCATGCCTGCCTTCTCGTGCACCTGGACCTGCGAGAGACCGGCGAGCCGGTACTCGACCGGGTCCTCGACGGTGATGAGGTTGGACTTGGGGTCGTTGGTCTCGTTGATCGCCGCGTAGAGCGTGGTCGACTTACCGGAACCGGTCGGGCCGGTGACGAGGATGGCCCCATATGGGAGCTTCAACGCCTCGAGCAGCGCGTTGAGGTTGTACTCGAGGAACCCGAGGTCTTTGAGGGACATCATGATGGAGTCCCTGCGCAGAAGTCGCAGAACCGCCAGCTCTCCGGCGACGATGGGCAGCACCGCGACGCGGAAGTCGACCGACTTGCCGTCGAGCACGACGCCGAATCGGCCGTCCTGCGGGACGCGCCGCTCCGCGATGTCCATGCCGGAGCTGATCTTGAGGCGGCTGATGAGCTGCCGGTGGATGCTGCGCGGACGGCGGGTGATCTCCTGGCACACGCCGTCGATGCGGTACCGGACTCGCACCTCCGTCTCCATCGGCTCGATGTAGATGTCGCCGGCGCCCTGGCGGATGGCCTCGGTGATGATCTGGTTCATGAGCCGAGCGACGCCCGACTCTTCGCCCTCGCCGTCCTCGTCCTGGGTATCCGAGGTCGTGGCCACCGCTTGCTCGAGATCGCCGACCATGTCGCTGACGTTGGCCTGCCCCGCCGAGAACCGGTCGATCGCCGAGACGAGATCGCTTTCCACTGCAACGACCGGGCGGATCTCCTTGCCGGTCACGATGCGCAGGTCGTCGATGGCGAAGATGTTCGCCGGGTCTGCCATCGCGACGACAAGATCGTCGTCCTGCAGCTTGATCGGGAGGATCGAGTACTTGCGCATGAGATCGCTCGAGAGCATCAGCGCGGCGTTGGGATCGATGTCGTAGGCGCCGATGTCGACGAATGCGAGCCCCATCGACTCCGCGATCGCCTGCGCCACCCGCGTCTCGGACGCGAAGCCGAGCTCGGACAGCACGTGCGGCAGCGGGCGCCCTTCAGCCCCGGCGACCGCCTCGGTGAGCTGCTCGTCACTGATGACGCCGGCCGCCACCAGCATGCGGCCCAGTCTCATTGCGGTCGCGGCGCTCACCGGACACCACCCATCGCGGCTATCCGACGCGCCAACTCCGTCTCGGCGGCCGCACGCATGGTGTCGCGGGGCGTCTTGCGTCCGTCACGATCCTCGTTCCAGATGTCGACGGCGGTCGCTCCCTGGCTCACGAGCATGCCCAGTCCGTCGAGCGCCGATGCGCCTCGCGCCCTGGCCTCCTCGATGAGTCTTGTGGGCCGAGCACGCCCATAGACCATGTCGAACACGATCTGGTTCGCCGACAGCCATGCGCCCGGGACAGGGCTCTCGTCGTCTTCGGACATCCCGACCGGAGTAGCGTTGACGATGAGGTCGGCACCACGAACGGCGCCCTCCGCCTCGTCGAACGTGACCGCGGTCGCGACGGTGTCTTTGAGGTGCGGCTCGACCCGAGCGATGATCTCCTCGCCCCGAGTGAGGTCGCGCACGACGACATCGACACGTGCCGCGCGTCCGAGGATGAACGCGACGATCGCCGCGCCCGCGGCACCTCCGGCACCGAGAAGCACGACCCGCTTGCCCTCGGGAGAGAAGCCGGCGTCGTCTGCAAGGGACTCCAGCATGCCGCGGCCGTCGGTGTTGTAGCCGACGAGCCGACCGTCCGTGCAGTGGACCGTGTTGACCGCGCCCGCCATCCGAGCGGCCATCGCCACCTCGTCGCAGAGCTCGAGCACGTCGGCCTTGTAGGGCATCGTCACGTTGAACCCGATGAACGGCAGCGAGCGGACCGCGCCCACGACACGGCGCAAGCCGATCTCATCGGACACGGCAAGCGGCACGTACGCCCAGTCGAGACCGAGCTGCTCATAGACGGCGTTGTGCATGGCCGGTGAGAGCGAATGCTCGATCGGCCAACCGATGACACCGGCGAGTCTCGTTGTACCGGTGATGCGGAACATGCGTACGGCTTCCTCCGGAGGTCGTGTGCTGTGTCGAGTCTAGGGCAGCGGCTTGCGCCCCGCCAGCAACACACGCTCGATACGACGGAGCAACAGCGTGTGGGGCAGATCGGACGAGGACAACGGAACGACGAGCACCGTTGCGATCCCGGTCAGCTTGCCACCCAGAACGTCGGTGAACAGCTGATCGCCGACGATGGCGGCGCTTCGCCGAGAGGACCCGAGTCGCCGGAGCGCGGCGAAGAATGCGAACGGGAGCGGCTTGAGCGCCTTGGATACGAGCTCGAAGCCGAACTGCTCGGCGATTCCGGCGACCCGGGCGTGCCAGTTGTTGGACACGATGCAGGCACGCATGCCCGATGCGGACAACTCCGCGGCCCACGCACGGACGTCGTCCGGGATGGACTCGCTGTTGCGTGCGGTCAGCGTGTTGTCGAGATCGATGAGCAGCGTGTCGACACCCCGCTCGCGCAGGGCGTCGAGGTCGATATCGAGGACGCTCGTGTAGTAGTAGTCCGGGCTCAGCACGATGCTGCGATCACTCTCCCTCGTGGTCGAGGCCATCGTCGTCCTCGACCTGGCCCGCGCCTTGCGCGGACAACGCCTCTTGCGCGGCGGTCAACTCGGCCACCTTCGCCTTGTCGCCCGCGAGACTGAACACCGTCCGGAAGATCCCGTAGCCTTCGAACTGGTCGTCGACGTTGGCCCACGTGGTGTCGGGGCGAAGGCCGCGATTCGCGAGTTCGAGCATCTCGGGAAGGTTCTTCTTCTTGTCCTGCATTATCAGGAGTTGCGCATAGTTCGCGAGCATGAGCCCGCTGCGCGGGTTGTTCGCGATACCGGAACGCGCCACGTTCAGGGCGTCTTCCATCTTGCCGTTGCGGGCGATGATGAAGCTCGCGTTGTAGTACGACTGCTCGAACTGTGGATCGAGAACCTGCACCAGCCGCATCGTCGGGAGGAACATCACGATCTCGTCGACGGTCTTGTCGTGATAGTAGCCGTCGAACACCGGGTCAAGCCGGTTCCACAGTACCGCTGAGGCGAAGGTCCTCAACCCGCCCAGGTACGCGAAGCTCGTCTTGCCGAGGATGCGCCCGGTCGACGCGACGCCGCCCGCAGGCGCGGATGCAGCCGCGAGCGCCTGTCCGGCGAGAAGCACCGCACACAGCACCGCGACGGCGACGCCGAGCACGATCGTCGACTTCGACGCAGCCCCGCTCACAGGTCCCTCCTCGCGAACATGGCTGCGGCGCCCACCATGAGCAGCGCGACCCACGCGACGAACGTCACCAGCATCCCGCCGGCGTAGACGCCGTTGTAGCCCGAGCCGTGTGCCACGGGGTTGATCACGTTGAACACCTCGAGGCTCGGGATGTACCAGGGCGCCGGCGTACCCTCCGGCAGCTGGAGCAGCGTCACCACCGCGTGACCGACGAAGACGAACGCCAGTGCGCCGATAGCCGACGTCACAGGACCGAACAGGCACGACAGCATGACTGCGAATGCCATGACCACGCCTATCTCGAGCCACACCGCGAGCGCGGCCTCGAAGAGCGTCCACATCACGATCGTGTAGTTCAGCGCACCGACGAACACCGTCACCGCCGTGAATGCGAGCAACATGACGCCGACGACCACGAACATGCCAAGCCATGTGGCGAACACGTACTGCCAGCGTCGCACGTCACGGGAGATGACGTTGAAGACCGTCCTGCGATCCACTTCGAGGGGGATCCTCGTCACCGAGAGCGACAGCGCCATCACGAGCGCGGCGGTGTACATGAGCGCGATCGACACCTCTCGGTAGACCGCATCGACGACGCCAAGCCCGTAGCTCGGCAGCGCAGGTATGGCGAGCGCCAGCACCGCCGAGAAGACCACTACCACCCACAGCACCTTGCGACGGATCGCATCGGCGACGACCGCCTTCGAGATCGCGTAGACCTTCTTCATCGGTCATCACCCCCAGTGGCCGCATCGCTCTGTCCACCCGCATCGTCCAGCATCGTCGAGAAGTAGTCCTCAAGGCTCGACCGCATGGGGGCGAGCGCCACCGTGCGCCAGCCGGCATCGTCGAGCGCGTCCACCACGCGACGGACATGTTCGTCGGCAACGGAGAAGATCTGGGTCGCGCCCTCGACCGCGATGGAGTCGACGACGCCCTGCACGTCCGCGGGCAGTTCACCCTCGCCGCGTGCGGTGACCGAAGTCATGCCGGCCACGTTCAGAAGCTTGTCGATGTGCCCACGAGCCGCCACCGTGCCGCGATTCAATATGGTGACCTCATCGGAGATGGCCTCCACCTCAGAGAGCTGGTGTGACGAGAGTAGGATCGTGGCACCTCCGTTCTTGAGCTCCACCATGAGGTTGCGCACATCACGCTGTCCGACCGGATCCAAGCCGGAGGCCGGTTCGTCAAGCACGAGCACGTCCGGGTTGCCGAGTAACGCGGCCGCCAGCCCGAGCCGCTGGAGCATGCCGCGCGAGAACTTGGAGAGCAGTGTCTTCTGCCGCCCATCGAGCCCGACGCGATCGAGCAGCTCGCCGCTCTGCTCGGCGAGCTCGGTCCGCGTGAGTCCGCAGAGCTGACCGTAGAGCGCCATCGCTTCACCGGCGGTCAACTGTGTGGGGAAGTACGGCGCCTCGGGGAGGAAGCCGAGCCGCGCCCGGGCTCCCGGCTTGCTCGCCGGTACGCCGAGGATCTCGAAGCGTCCCCCGGACGGTCGCACGAGCCCGAGCAACATCTTGAGCGTCGTCGTCTTGCCCGCGCCGTTGGGCCCGAGCAGTCCGTGGATCGCGCCACGCGACACGTTGATCGAGACGTCCGATACGGCTTCGCGTCTGCCGCCTGCAGCCCTGCCGTAGTCCTTGCGAGCGTGTTCGATGAGGATCGCGCACTCACCGGACGCCGCGCCGGCAGCAGCCCCACCGGGCTGTGCTGCTGTGATGGTGGTGTCAGTCACCCCGCGCCCCTCCTTCACTGCTGGCACTTCGGGCACACCCCGAAGACATCGAGACTCTGGTCCAGATCGACGAACCCGCGTCCGGCGACCGCCTGAGCGATTCGCGCCTCGGACTCCGCGTCGACGAACTCGTGGCTGACGCCACACCGGCGGCAGACGAGATGGTGGTGGCTCGCCGACTCACGACACCACCGGTACGCGACCTGCCGGTCGTCGAGGTGCACGGTGTGGACCACGCCCTCATCGACGAATAGCTGCAGGTGGCGGTAGACCGTGGTCAGGCCCGCCGTGTCACCGGTGGCGCGCAGATCGGAGTGGATCTCCTGCGCTGTGCGAAACCGATCCGAGTCCCTGAGGATCTTCGCCACGGCCTCGCGCTGCAATGTCGCGCGCACGCGCGGAATGCTCGTGCTGCCCGCCCTCTTCACGTCGCTACTCGCCCCTCCGCAGGTCCCGATGCGCACGAGGCATCGAGAACCATCGACTTCCGACATGATAACGGTTTCGGATTCCGCGCCCGGGGACTTGAGTCCCGATTCAGCGAGACCGTCAGTAGCCGAAGAGCTCGCGGTACTTGCGAACCGCCTTCAGGAAGTCCTCGTAGTTGGTGGCGAAGGTCTGCGAGCCGTCCTTGCTCGTGAGCACGTAGTACAGGTACTTCGTGTTCTTGGGCTTCGCGGCCGCCTCGATCGCCTCGATCCCCGGGTTGCATATCGGGGTCAGGGGCAAGCCGTCACGAGCATAGGTATTCCACGGGGTGCGCTCGGCAAGGTCCGCTTTCGTGAGCACCTTCGTCCCCTCGGGCAGCCCGTAGAAGACCGTGGAGTCGAGCTGCAGGCGCATCGGCAGCCTCAACCGGTTGTACACGACCGAGGAGACCAGGCGGTACTCCTTCTTCAGCCGTACCTCGCGCTCGATGATCGAGGCGATCGTGACGACGTCGCGAACGTTGAGGTTGTGCTCCTCGGCGTAGGTCATGTCAACCGTGGCGATCTCCTCGTCGAACTGGTCGAGCATCATCTCGACGATCGCCTCGGGCTTGGTCCCCTTCTTCACGCGGTACGTCTTGGGGAACAGGAATCCCTCGAGCGAGCCATCGTGCGAGTCCTTCAGGTACGGCCGTCCGTCCTCGAACTTCGGAGCGCCATGCAGCACGAGTTCGAGCATCTCGTCCTCCGAGACGCCGGTCTCCTTGGCGAACCGCGCCGCAACACGCCGCGCCGAGAAGCCCTCGGGGATGGTCACATCGAAGTAGACGACGTCGGGGCCCTTCGCGAGCTTCTCCAGCACGAGGTCGTACGGCATGCCGGTCGCAAAGGCGTAGGTGCCGGGCTTGAGCTTGGTCGCGAGGTCGGAGTTGCGCGCCTCCAGCCGGAACATCAGCGCGTTGGCGACGATGCCCTTCTCGGCGAGCGCCTGCCCGATCTGCTCGACGTTCTGGCCACTCTTGACCGTGAACTCGACCTTGGTGCCCGGCGCGACGTTGGTTGCCGGCGTGTAGAGCAACCGCCACGCGACGATTCCGCCGACGATGGCCACAGGCACCAGCACGACCGTCGTGACGAGAACAGCTACGGCGCAGCCACCACGGCGTTTGCGCGCGGCGGCTCGACTCGAACGGGGGGTGGCGTTCGTCACCTGCCGAATACCTCCTTGGACTTCTTCTTTGCGACCAGGAAATCGGCCAGGTTGGTCGTGAACGTGTGCGAGCCGTCCTTGCCCGTCAGGACATAGTAGAGGAAGTCCGTGTCTGCGGGAGCCGCGGCGGCACGCAGCGACGCGAGGCCCGGATTCGAGATCGGACCGGGGGGAAGCCCTTCGTGCAGGTAGGTGTTGTACGGAGTGCGCGTATAGAGATCCGCGTTGCTCAGCCTGAGTTTGCGGTCCCGCAGAACGTACTCGATCGTGGCGTCGATCTTGAGGCGCATCCCGCGATCGAGACGGTTGTAGATGACCGACGACACGAGCGGCCGCTCCTCATCCAATCGGCTCTCGCGCTCGATCATCGAAGCGAGCACGACCACCTGCTGTGGCGAGAGGCCGCGCTCCCGGGCGCGGCTCATGTCGAGCCCGGCGACCTCGCGGTCGAACTGGTCGAGCATCATCTCGATCGCCTGCGCGGCGCTCATGCCCCTATGAAACTCGTACGTCTTCGGGAAGAGGTAGCCCTCGAGCGAGTCCTTGTACGCCCCGGCGAGATACGGGTGGTCGGCCGCGAAGCGCGGTGCACCGTTCTCGGCGAGTGCCAGGAACTTCTTCCGAGAGATGCCCACCTGTCTGTTGAGGCGGTCGGCTATCTGGTCCAGCCGAAAGCCCTCGGGAATCGTCACCGTCACGTACTCGACGGTCGGGCCCTCTTTGAGCACGGCGATGACCTCGCCATTCGCTGTCCGAGTGGCGAAATCGTAGGTGCCCGGTTGGAGCCGCCCGTCGGAGCCGGTGAGTCGCGACTGCAGCGCGAACCCTTGCGCGTTCGAGATCACCCCGGCCTCGAGCAACGCTTCCGCGATCTCACGAGTCGAAGATCCTCGTTCGATCTTCACGCGTACGGGCTCACCGGCAAGCACATCGGTCTGAGGCGACGTGTAGTAGAGCCACAGCGCCCCTCCGATGAGACCGAGGGCGACCAGAAGCACGGCGACGCCCACCGCCCAGAACACTGGGACGAGTGCGGTGCTGCGGGTGTGAGATGCGGATGTACTACCGGACAAGGGCTTGCGGGTCATCACTCGTCTTCCGGGGTCGATGCCTTGGCTCGCGCGTCAAGGTGACTCTGCAGAAACAGTGCCGCCGCGACCATGTCGACGCTGCCGCGCTTCGCGCGGTCCGACAGACCCGCCTCGCTCATCGCCCTACCGGCCTCGACTGAGGACAACCGTTCGTCCGCGTACACGACGGGCACGCCGAGGATGCCGGACAGACGCTCGGCCGCACGCCGGACCCGCTGGGCCTGAGGGCCCTCGCTACCGTCCATGGAGCGCGGCAGACCTACGACGAGCAGCTCCACGTCGTAGTCGTCGATGATGCGCTTGAGTTCCCGGCCGTCGCCGAGCTCACTCTTCGCGTCGAGCACCACAAGCGGCGAAGCCACCGTCAACGTCGGATCGGAAACGGCAACACCGAGCCGCTTCTCCCCTATGTCGAGCCCGAGGACCCGCACAGGCCGCTACCCGATGCCGAGCGTCTCGCGCGAGACCGTGAGCGCCTCGTCGATGCGCGACGCGTCCTCGCCTCCGCCTTGCGCCATGGCGGGCTTGCCGCCGCCACGACCCCCAAGGATGGGAGCGATGGCGCGAACGACCGCACCAGCGTCGAAGCCGGCGGCTACGGCGGCGTCGGTCCCGGCCGCAACGAAGATCGGCTTACCGGTCTCGGCGTCGGCGGTCACGAACACGGCGGCATCGATGCCGCGTGCCCGGATGATGTCCCAGAGGTTGCGCAGGCCCACCGGACGAACCTGCGGGGCGCGCGTGACGACGAGCTTGTACCCGGCATCGACGACCTCAGCGATCATGCGGTTGAGCTCGTCGTCGGCTACGGCGTCTCTCATGCGCGCAGTGCCGGCCTCGAGCTCCTTGAGACGCTTGACGCTTTGGGCGGCGCGTTCCGAGACATCGAAGCGCGGAACCTTGAACGCAGTCGCGGCCTCGACGAGCTCCTTCTCCTCCGTCATGACGTAGTCGTAGGCGTCGAACGACGTCACGGCCTCGATGCGCCGCAGGTTCGCGCCCACACTGCTCTCCCCGACGATCTTCAGCAGACCGATCTCACTCGTGCGGCCGACATGCGTCCCGCCGCAGAGCTCCTTGCTGAAGTTGCCGGCCTCGAGTACGCGCACGAAATCGCCGTACTTCTCGCCGAACAACGCCGTGACGCCGGCCTCCCTCGCCGAGACGATCGAGGTCTCGTAGGCGCGGACGGGGTGATTCTCGAAGATCTTGGCGTTCACGAGCCGCTCGACCTTCTCGAGCTGCTCGGCGCTCATCGCCTCGAAATGCGTGAAGTCGAAGCGCATGCGATCCGGGCGAACCAGCGAGCCGGACTGCTTCGCGTGGTCGCCCAGCACGAGGCGCAGCGCCCAGTGCAGCAGGTGGGTCGCCGTATGGTTGCGGCGGATGCGCTCGCGGCGCATCACGTCGATCTGCGCCGAGACCGACTCCTCTGCGCGAAGCGTCCCCGCCTCGAGCACGCCGACGTGAGCGACGACTCCCGGCTGCGGGATCTTGGTGTCCTCCACGACGAACCGGGCACCCGAGTCGGTGGTGATGATGCCGTGATCGCCCACCTGGCCACCCTGCTCGCCGTAGAACGGGGTCTTGTCGAGAACGATCTCCCCACGCGCACCCTCGGCAAGCGTATCGACCCTCTCCCCCGCCGAGACGATCGCGACGATCTTCGCGGCCGCAGCATCATGCTCGTAGCCGACGAAGTCCGTCGGCGTCAGCGTCTTGGCGAGCTCGGCGTACACGCCGCCGTAGGTGTTCCAGGACTCATCCTTGACCGCCGCGCGGGCCCGCTCCTTCTGCGCGTCCATCTCGGCGTTGAACGCGTCGATGTCGACGTCGACGCCCTTCTCGGCGGCGATCTCGGCGGTGAGCTCGAAGGGGAAACCGTACGTGTCGTGAAGCGTGAACGCGGTGACTCCGTCGAGCTGCCCGCCCTTCGCGCGCACGGCTGCGAGCTCGGTCTCGAGGAAGCTCACGCCTTGGCGCAATGTGGCGCCGAAGCGCTCCTCCTCGCTTGCGACGATCTGCGTTATGAGCTCGCGGTGCTCGACGATCTCGGGATACGCGGCACCCATGAGCTCGATGACCCGGTCGATGAGGCGCACGAGGAACGCGTCCTCGACGCCGAGCAGCCGGCCGTGGCGCACCGCCCGGCGCAGCAGGCGGCGCAGCACGTAGCCGCGGCCCTCGTTGCTCGGGATGATGCCGTCGGCGATGAGGAACGTCACCGCGCGGGCGTGATCGGCGATGATGCGCACGGAGGTCGACGTCTTCTCGTCGGTGCCGTAGCCGGCGCCGGTGATCTCCTCGGCGAGCGCCATCAGGTTGCGCAGGATGTCGGTCTCGAAGTTGGAGTTCACGCCCTGCAGGATCGCCGCGATTCGCTCAAGGCCCATACCGGTGTCGATGCTGGGCTTGGGTAGCGGGTTGAGGGTGCCGTCCTCAGCGCGGTCGTACTGCATGAAGACGAGGTTCCAGTACTCGAGATACCGGTCGCAGTCGCAGCCCACCGCGCAGTCCGGGCTGTCGCAGCCGAGCTCGGGGCCCTGATCGTAGTAGAGTTCGGAGCAGGGGCCGCAGGGACCGGTGGGACCCGCGGACCAGAAGTTGTCCTTCGCACCCATGCGCACGATGCGCTCAGCGGGGACGCCCACCTCGTTGACCCAGATCGCTTCAGCTTCGTCGTCGTCCTCGTAGATCGAGACCCAGATGCGCTCGGGATCGAGCCCGAGCACCTCGACCGAGTACTCCCATGCCCACGCGGCTGCCTCGGACTTGAAGTAGTCGCCGAAGCTGAAGTTGCCGAGCATCTCGAAGAAGCTGTGATGGCGCCCGGTCGTGCCGATGATGTCGATGTCGGTGGTGCGCACGCACTTCTGCACGGTCGTCGCCCGCGTGAACCCGAGGTCCTTCACGCCGAGGAATACCGGCTTGAACTGCACCATGCCCGCCGTCGTGAGCAACAGCGACGGGTCGTCCGGGATGAGTGATGACGAGGGTTGGCGGGTACAGCCCTTGCCTTCGAAGAAGGTCAGAAAGCTCTCACGGACATCGGCGGAGTTCACGTGTCGCTCCTCATGTGCTCTCGGACGGTCGAGCTCAGCCGGCCCCTGGAGTACCGGCGTCCTCGCATGGTTCCTCGTCGGACTGGTCAGGATCGCAGCCCGGGCCTTTGAACAGGGCGCCGTTCTCGCTGGCCAGCTGCCGCTGAGTGCGCTGCTCGTAGTAGTAGACGAACAGCCCCTTGGCGGTGGCCGCCACGGGGATGGCGAACAGCATGCCGACGACGCCGAACAGGGAGCCGCCGACAAGCAGCGAGAATATCACGAGCGTCGGATGCAGGTCGACCTGCTCGGACATGACGCGGGGCGTCACAAGGTTGTCCGTCAGGTTCTGCGCAAGGATGACGACACCGACCGCGAACACCGCGATCCACGGGCCTTGCGTGAGCCCGACGAGGCCGGCGATCAGACCGCCCACGAACGGTCCGACGTACGGCACGTAGTTGAGGAACACCGTGATGATCCCGATGACCAGTGCGTAGGGCACCCCGAGGATGGCCAGACCGATGCCGGCGAGCGTCCCGGTGCACAACGAGGCGACCGTCTGTCCTTTGAGGTAGCCCCCGACGACACGAGTCACCGTCGACAGCAGGTGTTCGACGTCATCGTGGTACTTGGGCCCGGGTATCGACAGCAGTTCCTCGCGGAGCTTGGGCAGGTCTTTGAGCGCCCAGAACGCGATCACGACCGCGAGCGCGATATCGATGAACGCGGTCAGCACGCCCCCGCCGGCGGAGACGAGCATGCGTGCGACGCTGTTGCCGAACGCGAGCGCGAGTTGCGAGAGTCGCTCGCCTGCTGCGGACAGGAACTCACTGAGCCACGCCGGGAATGTGATAGCCGCGTAGCGCTGCTGGACCGTCTCAGCGAGCGTCTGCAGCCTCTCGAGATAGCCCGGTGCGGCCTCACCGAAGGACAGCACCTGTCGGCCGACGAAGGGGCCGATGAGCGTCATCACCGCGCCGAACAGGGCGAAGCCGACCACGAGGCACACGATCGCCGCGGCACCGCGCGTCATGCCCCGAGCGGCCAGCGCGCGGACGGGCCAGTTGAGCAGGAATACGATCAGGAATGCGATCACGAAGGGCACGAGGGCCGCTGCGATCCAACGCAGCCCGGCGAGCGCGGCGGCCACGAGGATGAGGACGCCGATCAGAGTCCATACCGTCAGCGCGTACTGCTGCCAGCGCCGGTAGCGCACCTCCGGAGTCGTCACGCGCGCGTCACTCCCTCACGATGTTCTCGCGCAAGACGCGCAGCGTGCGCCGAAGCAGCCGCGACACCTGCATCTGCGAGATGTCGAGTTGCCGCGCGATCTCGGTCTGCGTGAGTCCCTCGAAGAATCTCAGGTAGAGCACCTTCTGTTCCTGCGGCGTGAGCTGCTTGAACGCAACGGACAGCGTGGTCCGGTCGTCGATGACGGCCATGAGCGCATCGTCCTTGCCGATGTACTCGAGAATCGAGAACGAGTCCGACCCGTCGCCACCCCGATCGCTTTCCAGCGACACGAAGTTGTACGCCTCGCTCGTCTCCATCGCCTCGAGCACCTCCTCCGGCGTGACGCCGAGGTACTCGCCGATCTCGGCGATCGTGGGCGACCGCTGCAGTCGTTGCGTGAGCGCGTCCACGGCCTGGTTGACCTTGAACGAGAGCTCCTGCAAGCGGCGGGGCACCTTGATCGCCCAGCCCTTGTCCCGGAAGTAGCGCTTCAGCTCTCCCACGATGGTCGGCGTGGCGTACGTCGTGAACTCGACCTGCCGCTCGATGTCGAAGCGGTCGATCGCCTTGATGAGGCCGATCGTGCCCACCTGGACGAGGTCGTCGACGGGTTCGCCGCGGTTGCGGAAGCGGCTCGCAAGGTACTTCACGAGGTTGAGGTACATCGTGATCAGCTCGTCACGCGCATCCTCGTCGCCATCGAGGCGATACCTGCGGAAGAGTTCCTTGGTGTATGCCTTGTCCCACGAGAGTCGGCGGGACTGCTTGTGGGCACCGGACCTAGTCGGCATCGGCGCTCCCGGCGCGCTTCACCAGTCGGAGGTGCGCACCCTGCTCGTCGGTCGCGAACTCGTACTCGTCACACACTGACTCGAGGATGAACACGGCGTAGGCAGCAGCCCGCTCACCCTCCTCATCCGATTCGACACGTTCGGTTCCCAGCGGCACGTCGATCTCGAGCGCATCGTCGGACACGAGGAAGTCGAAACGCACGTCGGAGCCGTCCGGCAGCGTGTCGACCGCGTAGACGAACGCCTCCTCGGCGGCCATACGCACGTCTTCGACATCGTCGTAGGACATGTCAGTACGTCCGACAAGAGCCGCGGCGGTCATGCGGACGGTGCGCGCATACTCGCTGCGCGCAGGCACGGTCAGCGTTACTCGATCGTTCGGCATGATCGGGTGTACTCGCCTCCTCTAGGCGTCGGCCGGGTCGGCCGCGGCCTGCGCGGCACCGGCGTCATCGGAACCGTCGGCGTCGACGGCGGGCTCCGGCTCGGCCTGGTCGGCCTCCGGATGCGGAGTCTCAGGATGGGCTGCCTTGCGCGAGCGCCACGCACGGCGCACGCGGTCGGCCAGATCGGTGACGATCTCGACCGGCGCATTCGCAACGTCTTGCACGGTACGAGAGGTGGACTCGACCCTGTCGCTGATCTCCTCGAACCGCGTCACGATCGCATCCACGCGCAGCAGCTCGGCGTTGAACGCGTTCACACTGACGTCGACCTTCTCTATCAGCGGAACGAGTCGGGCGTCGAGGTCGTCGGAGAGCGTGCGGACGGAACGCGCCGTCCGGGCCGCCTCGACCAGCGCCCAGATGGCCACGCCGCATGCTGCCGAAGCGACCACTATGAGCACGCTGAGCAGCACTGTTGTGGTATCCACAAGGCCCTCCGAGAGCACGATGGCAGTCCCGTCAGTGTAGCAGAGGGCGACCGCACGATGGCGCCGAGAATCGCCGCCTACTCGGTGTCGGGCGGCGTGTCACCGGGCAGGTCCGGCGCGTCGGGAGTACCGCCGCGCGTCGCTTCGAGCGCGCTCGACCGTACGGCCTCCCATCCGCGCGGCGACGCCGAGAAGAACGCACCGTGGCCGAGGCCATCCGGCAGATAGCGTTGATCGACCCACGCGCCTGGGAAGTCGTGCGGGTAGCGGTACGGGCCGTAGCCCTCGGCCCCGGGTCGGTGTCGGTCTCTCAGGTGATCGGGAACGGCACGAGCCGGTCCGTTGCGAACGTCGTCGAGCGCGGCATCCACAGCAACGTACGAGGCGTTGCTCTTCGGGGCGAGAGCCAGATAGACGGCGGCCTGTGAGAGGTTGATCCGGCACTCAGGCCAGCCGATCGACTCGGCGGCCTTGAATGCGGCGTGCGCGACGAGCAGCGCCTGCGGGTCGGCGTTGCCAACATCCTCGGAGGCGAAGATGAGCATTCGTCGCGCGATGAACTTGGGGTCTTCGCCCCCGTGGATCATCCGTGCGAGCCAGTACACTGCCGCGTCCGGGTCACTCCCGCGCATCGACTTGATGAACGCGCTGATGACGTCGTAGTGCACGTCGCCGGTCTTGTCGTAGGGCAGGATCCGGGTCGGGCTCGCCTGCCGTACGGCGTCGAGGGTGACGACGCGGTGCCCCTCGGCGTCGGGCTTGGCCCAGGCCACCGCGAGTTCCAACGTGGTGAGCGCGACCCGCGCGTCGCCGCCCGCGGTGAGCACGATCGCGTCCGCGGCGTCCTCAGCGAGCGTCACCTGACCCTCGTAGCCGCGCGGGTCCTCGGTGGCGCGGCGCACGAGCTCGCCCACGTCCCCATCGCTCAGCGGCGTCAGCTCGATGATCCGGGACCGGCTGATGAGGGGCGCGTTGACCTCGAAGAACGGATTCTCGGTCGTGGCGCCGATGAGGACGACGATGCGGTCTTCAACCGCGTGCAACAGCGCGTCCTGCTGCGACTTGCTGAAGCGGTGGATCTCGTCGACGAACAGGATCGTGCGCTGGCCGGACAGGCCCAGGCGGTCGGCCGCGCCCGCGATGGCCGCCCGCAGCTCCGCGACACCGCCGGTGATGGCGCTGACCTCCTCGAAGTTCGCCGCAGTCGCACTCGCGATGATGCGCGCGAGCGACGTCTTCCCGGTCCCCGCCGGACCGTAGAGGATCAGTGAGAAGAGCGCATCGGCGTCGATGGCGTTGCGCAGCCACGTTCCTTCGCCTACCGCGGCGTCCTGCCCGACGAACTCGTCGAGCGTGCGCGGCCGCATGCGGGCCGCAAGCGGCGCGACCGCCGCGCGGTTTCGGTCGGCACTGTCGTCGAAGAGGGAGCGCACGGCGTCAGTTCGAGGCGCGGAGTACCTCGCGCTCGAGGAAGTCCTTGTCGGCGAGGCCCCTGAACTTCCAGATGATGTAGCCCTGGCTGTCAGTGAGCACGATGTAGGGCGTGAAGCTCACGTTCAGCTCCTGTGCAAGGGCGACCGCCGCCTGGTACTTGGGATCGTCCGCGAACTCCTCGTCCAGCGTGACCGGCTTCGCGGCGTCATCGCTGACGTACTTGCCGATGTCGTAGGCGACCAGTTCGACGAGCCCTCGGTTCTTCTCGAGTACCGAGTCGATGATCTTGCGGTTCTCCTTGCTCGCGTTCTGCGTCGCATCGTAGAAGTAGATGAGTGTGGGCTGTTTGGCCTCGACCAACTCGGCGACCTCGGTGGGCACGGTGCTACCCGACGGGAACGGCTCGAAGATGGGAGGCTCGTTGTCCGAGAGCGGAATCTCGGCGGGGGCGGCCGGCGTAGCAGCCGCAGGTGCTGCTTCACCCTCGGCCGGAGCGGCAGCGGGCTCGGTGGTGGTTGTCTCGGCGTCGCCTCCACCACACCCGAACAGGGTGAACACGAGCGCTGCGGCCATCAGTGCTACGACTAGTCTGCGCATGCTGCTCCTCCAACTGCTGCGATGTCGCCCCGCCTTGGCGTGCTCGACGCGGTGAACCTGCCTCGGCAGGTGGGTGCCCGCACGTCGGCTTCAAGCTTCCCTCTCGCGAGGGATACCTTTCCGCCTCGGGATGGTAGGGCTCCCGGTGAAGAAGTGTTGGTTCGACCGTATGTGCCGAGCTACGCGCAAGGCGAAGCCTGTCACGATTCTAACGCGCTTGCCCACGGCCGCCAACAACCCGGAGTGCGACTGTGACGGGCGCACAGTACTAATCGACGCGCAGGTGAACGTCCTTGAGCTGCCGGATCGAGACGACATCGGGAGCCGCGGTCATGGGGTCGCCGCCCGACGAGGTCTTCGGGAATGCGATGACGTCGCGTATGGAGTGCGCACCGCACAACAGCATGACGAGCCGGTCGAGCCCGAGCGCGATACCGCCGTGCGGCGGCGCACCGAAGGAGAGCGCCTCGAGCAGGAATCCGAACTTCTCGTGCGCCTCCTCCTCGGACATGCCCATCAGCCTGAAGACGCGCATCTGCAGCTCGGGGTTCGGGATACGCAGCGTGCCGCCCCCGATCTCGTAGCCGTTCATCACGAGGTCGTAGCTGTAGCCGAGCGCCTCGCCCGGGTTCTCCTCGAGCGTGTCGACGTGCTCGGCGTACGGGAGCATGAACGGGTTGTGGCTCGCGTCCCAACGCTCCCCCTCCTCGTCCCACGTGAACAGAGGGAAGCCGAGCACCCATAGCGGTGCGAATCCGCTGCGCTCAAGCTCAAGCTCGTCTGCGAGCTTGAGGCGCACCACGCCGAGCACCTCGTTGGCGATCTTGCGCGCGTCGGCGACGAAACACACGAGGTCGCCCGGCTCGACAGCCATCACCTCGCGCAGGGCGGTCATCTCGGCGTCGGTGAGGAACTTCGCGATGGGGCTCTTGACCTCGCCGTCGCTCGGGAACGCGATCCATGCGAGCCCCTTGGCGCCGGCATCGAGCGCGACTTGGTTGAGCGCGTCGATGCGGCCGCGGCTCCAGTCGCCCGCGCCCTTCGCGTTGATGGCCTTGATCGCTCCGCCGCTCGCGAGCGCTCCAGCGAACACCTTGAACTCGCTTGCCGAGAAGACCTCGCCGACATCGACCAGCTCGAGCCCGAAGCGGACATCGGGGCGGTCTGAGCCGTAGCGCTCCATGGCCTCGGTGTAGGAGATGCGGGTCAGTGGCGTCTTGAACTCGTGGCCGGCCTCGTGCATGACCTCGCGCATGACGTCTTCCATCATCGCGAGCACGCCTTCGAGGTCCACGAAGGACATCTCGATGTCGACCTGCGTGAATTCGGGCTGCCGGTCGGCGCGCAGGTCTTCGTCGCGGAAACAGCGCGCGATCTGGTAGTAGCGCTCGACACCAGCGACCATGAGCAGCTGCTTGAAGAGCTGCGGCGACTGCGGCAGAGCGTAGAACTTGCCCGGGTTCAGGCGGCTCGGGACGATGAAGTCGCGTGCGCCCTCAGGGGTGGACTTGGTGAGGATCGGCGTCTCGACCTCCATGAAGCCGCGGTGCTCGAGCGACTTGCGGAACCGCTGCGTGACGCGGTCGCGCAGCTGCAGCGCCGCGAGCATCTCAGGGCGACGGATGTCGAGGTAGCGCCACTTGAGACGTGTGAGCTCGTCAGTGTCGATACCCGCCTCGATCTCGAACGGCGGGGTCTCGGAGCGGTTGAGGACCTCGGCGGCGCGGATGACGACCTCGATCTCGCCGGTGGGCATGTTCGGGTTGTCCGTGCCCGCCGGCCTGCGGCGGACGATGCCGGTCAGGAGCACGACCCACTCGGGCCGGACCTGCTCGGCGGTGGCGAAGGCAGCACCGGACGTGTCGGGATCGAAGGTGCACTGCACGATGCCGCTGCGGTCGCGGACATCGATGAAGATGAGTCCGCCGTGATCGCGGCGCTTGCCGACCCACCCGGCGACCTTCACAATCTCGCCGACGTCGGCCGCGGACAGGGCACCGCACATGTGGGAGCGCATGGAGTAGCGAGCGTCGAGCATCAGAGTCCGAACCTTTCTGTCAGTAGCTTGGCGAGCAACGCGTCGTCGACACGTCCGCCTGTCGCGAACCGGGTGAGTTCTTCGGCGAGGCCGGCACGCGGCACGTCCTTCTGGCTCGACTCGCCCATGTGCTTGACCTCGAAGACGCCGTCGGACACAACCCTGGGCCCCACGAAGACGACTGCGCCCGCGCCGAGCCGGTCAGCCTGTTTGAGCTGGGATTTCAGGCTGCGTCCCTGGTGGTCGCATTCGGTCGCGATACCGGCGTCCCGCAACGCCGAGACGAGGTCGAACGCCGCACCGGCAGACGCTTCGTCGACGCGCGCGACGTACACGTCGGCCCGCGGCGGACTGTCGATGCCGGCGCTCGCAGCCTCCATCGCAAGCAGGGTGCGCTCGAACCCGAGCGCGAAGCCGAGCCCGGGGGTCGGCGGACCGTCGTACTCCTCCATGAGTCGGTCGTAGCGACCGCCGCCGCCGATGGCGTTCTGGCTTCCGAGCCCCGCATCGGCCTGCACCTCGAAGACCGTGCGCGTGTAGTAGTCGAGGCCGCGCACGAGCGACGGGTCCTCCACGTACGGGATCCCGAGATGATCGAGCGCGCACTTGACGTCCGCGTAGTGCGTGGCGCACTCATCGCACAGCTCGTCTCTCAGCAGCGGCGCCTCGATCATGACCTGTCTGCAGCCCGGGTTCTTGCAGTCGAACGCGCGCAGCGGGTTGGTCTCGGCTCGGCGGTTGCACTCCTCGCACAGCGCGTCTCCGTGGTCCCGGATGAACGCGGCGATCTTGTCGCGATAGACCGGGCGGCAGTGCTCGTCGCCCATGGAGTTGATGAGCAGGCGCATGTTCTCCGCGGGGATGCCGCACGCCTCGAAGAAGCGCCACAGCAGCGTGATCAGCTCGGCATCCGCCGTGGGCTCCGCCGCGCCGAGCAGTTCCGCGCCGATCTGCCAGAACTGCCGCTGACGGCCCTTCTGCGGGCGTTCGTAGCGGAACATCGGACCCGCGTAGTAGACCTTCGCGAACTGGCCGTTCGCGGTGAGATTGTGCTCGAGTGCCGCGCGCACGACGCTCGCGGTGGCCTCAGGGCGCAGCGTGATGGATCGGCCACCTTTGTCCTCGAACGTGTACATCTCCTTGGACACGACATCCGTCGCCTCACCGATGCCACGCGTGAACACCTCTGTGTGCTCGAAGAGCGGTGTGTAGATCGGCTCGTAGCCGTAGCGGGCGAACAGCTCCTGCGCGGTGCGTGTGAGATGCTCCCACGCCCGCGCGGTGGCGGGCAGCATGTCGACGGTGCCTTTGGGAGCGCGGGCATTCATACTCACGGCGCGGTTCAGCCTTAATCTCGGGAGTGGCTCGGCAAGGCGCAAGTGTACCGCGAGCGCGGTGCTCGTGCCATCGAGGTGACGCGATCGCACGCCGCGCGAGTTCTACTGCAGCCGGACCGTCTGTGCGCCGATACTACCGTGAACCACCCACTGTTCCGGAGTCGCCCAAGATGACGCACACCCGCGAGACCTACACGCATACGAACCGGCCGGTCCGCAGCTTCGCGATGCGGGCAGGTGTGGCGCTGGGCCTGTTCACCGTGCTCGTATTCGTGAGCATCTTCGGGATCACCCTCTTCCTCGCCGAGCGTGGCGCCCGGGAACAGGCGGCCTCGTATCTCGACCTCATCGTGAGCACACGTGCGTGGAACGCGATGCACGGCGGGGCCTGGGTCGTGAAGTCAGACAGCGCCCGCTCCAACCCGTACCTGAGGGAACTCGGAGTGGAGCCCGACACGAGCACGGTCTCCGGCACCATGCTCACCCTCCGCAACCCGGCCGCGATGACCAACGAGATCTCGGCCATCGCCGAGCAGCGCGAGGGCGTGCAGTTCCGCCTGACGAGCCTTATGCCCGTGAACCCCGCCAACGCGCCCGACAGCTGGGAGGAGGAGGCGCTCCGGCGGTTCGAGTCCGACCGATCCGACATCACGCAGACGGTGGACCGGCAGGACGGCCGCGCGCTGCGCACCATCCGGCCCCTCGTCGTCGACCGAACATGCCTCCCCTGCCACGAGCGCCAAGGGTACGCAGTCGGTGACGTGCGAGGCGGCATCTCCGTCACGCTTCCGCTCGCCGCGACGGATCGTGCCGTCATGGACGGAGGCGTCGCGCTGCTGGGCATCTTCCTCGTGGTACTCGCCGTGTCGACTGTCGCCGGTTGGCGGCTGGTGAGCCGGATGGCCGAGCAGATCGACAGTTCGGAACGCGAGCTTCACGAGCTCGCGACGACCGACGCGCTCACCGGCATCGCCAATCGGCGGGCGATCATCGAGCGGCTCGAGCACGAGCTGTCGCGCAGCGAGCGAACCGAGACGGCCACGGGCGTGATCGAACTCGATGCCGACCACTTCAAGCACGTCAACGACACCTACGGTCATGCCGCTGGCGATGTCGTCCTGCGAGCGATCGCAGCGCGAGCCTCCTCGACGCTGCGCGAGTACGACGCCATCGGCCGGCTCGGTGGCGAGGAGTTCCTCATCGTCGCGCCCGATGTCGACGAAGCATCCCTCACCGGCCTCGCCGACCGCGTGCGCCGGGCCGTCGGGGCGACCCCCGTGGCGGTCGGAGATCGCGCGATCTCGGTCGCCATCAGCGTCGGCGCGACGCTTGCGCATGCGGGTGACACCGCCGAGGCCGCCATGGTGCGCGCCGACACGGCCCTGTATGCGGCGAAGGACCGTGGGCGCGACCAGGTCGTGGTGGGCTAGGCGCCGCCCCCAAGAAGCGGCGAGTTCGCAACCGTCTGCGCGATCGCGTGCGCGGCGAGACGATGCGTCTCCTCGGCGCTCAGCACGGGCTCCTCGGCCTGCACCTCCCCGTACGTCTCGGTCATTCGCGGCGCCGTCCGTCCGAGTCGCCGAGCGGCGGCGGCCGACTCGTCCAGCCATGCCGGCGGCACGCTCGCAGGCGCCTCCATGCCGCGAAGGACGGCCATCGCGCACGCCCACATGCGCGGGGTCGCTGAGAACGCCTCGTAGCCGCCGCCCCCGGTTGCGACGAGACGACCGGCGCACAGCTCCTCGGCGATGTCGACGAGGCGTGCTACCAGCCGGGCGTGCCCGGCGACCGTCATCCCGAGGTGCGTCAGCGGGTCGCTGCGATGTGCGTCGGCACCCAGCTGCGCGACGACGACATCTGGTCCGAAGGCGGTGAGTGCGGGCTCCACCACCCGGTCGAAGGCGAGCTCGTACTCGGTGCGACCGGCGTGGGGCGGCAACGGCACGTTCACGGCGAAGCCGACGCCTGCACCCCCACCGATGTCTCGCGAGGCGCCGGTACCGGGGTAGAGGTACCGCCCGGACTCGTGCAGCGAGATCGTGAGCACGTCATCCCGCTCGCGAAAGCACTCCTCGACGCCATCGCCGTGGTGCGCGTCGATGTCGACGTACGCCACCCGCATGCCCGGGCGGCGCGCCGTCACGCGCGAGATGGCCACCGCGCAGTCGTTGTAGACGCAGAAACCGGCCGCCCGATCGCGATGCGCGTGGTGGAGGCCGCCGGCGGGACTGAACGCGCGGCTCAGTTCGCCCTCGAGCACCGCATCGAGCGCTCGTATCGTCCCCCCGGCGATCAGCGCCGAGATCTCGTGCATGCGCGAAAAGGCAGGTGTGTCACCCGGACCGATACCGAACCTAGGCTCATCGGCGGGGAGCGACGCGCGCTTCACCGCGTCGACGAACGCACGGGAATGCACCCGCAGCAGGTCTGCCTCGGTCGCGGGCGCGGGCGCGATCTCGACCGCGACGCCATCGCGTGCCTCGGCGCCGAGCAGACCCCACGCGCGCATGAGTGAGACCGCAAGCGTGTAGCGCTCCGGGACCATGGGATGGTCGCGGCCGAAGCGGTACCCGGCCATCCGCGGGTCGTACACGAGCGCCACGCGCGCCATCTCGACCTCGATTCGCCGTTCTAGCCTCGCTCGCCGTCACCCGCCGCCCGCCGCGGCCAGAAGAAGTTGACCGCCGCCTCCCGCCCGATGGTCGTGTCGGGGCCGTGGCCCGGGTGCACGACTACATCGGGAGCAAGCGGCGCGAGCCTCTCGGCGATGGAGCGCGCGAGCGCCCGTGCATCGCCTCCCGGGAAGTCCGTGCGTCCGACGCTGCCGGCGAACAGCGTGTCGCCGGAGAACAGCTGCGGCACGCCGGCGTCGTCTTCGGCAAGAAGGCAGATACCGCCCGGCGTGTGACCGGGCGTGTGCAGCACCGTGAACCTGACCGCGCCGGCGTCGAAGGTGTCCCCGTCGGCGAGCAGTCCGGTCGGCGTCGGAGCGATCAGGTGGAAGCCGAACAGCGCGCCGCCGTTGGCCTCGGGTGAGGTGACTGAGCCTGCGTCGGCCTCGTGCATCGCGAAGCGGCAGCCGGTCCGCTCGATGAGTTCACCCACCGCGCCGAGGTGGTCGAAGTGCCCGTGCGTGAGCACGACGGCCTCGACAGGCCGATCCGCCGCGACCCGGAGGACGGCATCCGCGTCGCCCGCGGGATCGACCACCACCACCGACCCGCCCGCGTCGTCGCCCACCACCCAGCAGTTGGTCTCCAGCGGGCCGAGCCCGAGCCGGTCGACGCGCATCAGTGGTCGCCGCGCTTTCGCTGGTTCGCCTCGCCCGGAAGCATGCGCCGCGCTTCGAAGACGCCGTTGACCGCTCGCACCTCGCGAAGCACGGCATCGAGCCGGGACAGATCGCCAGTCTCGAACAGGAACCGCATGTCGACGAGGCCATCCTTATGCGTCGTCGTCGAGGACGCGATGATGTTGACGCCCGATTCGGCGAGCGCGGCCGTGACGTCTTGGAGCAGGCGCAGCCGGTCGAGCGCCTCGATGAAGATCTCCACCTGGTACGTCGTGTCGGTCCCGAGGTCCCACTCGACGTCGATGATGCGCTCCGGACTGCCGAGCAGTTCGCGCGCGTTGGGGCAGTCGAGCCGGTGGACCGACACCCCGCGCCCGCGGGTCACGAAGCCGATGATCTTGTCGCCCGGCACCGGGTTGCAGCAGCGCGCGAGGCGCACGAGCACGTCCTCGATGCCCTTGACCTTGATGCCGCCGCCCTGTTTGCGGCGCTTGTGCCGCGGCGCGATCATCGGCTGCGCGAGGGTGAACTCCTCGACCTTCGGCTCAGGCTTGGCGATGTCGCCGTCCTTCGCCATCAACTTCAGCAGCTTCGTCCCCACCTGCTTGGCCGAGATCTTGCCGGCGCCGATACCCGCAAGGATGTCCTCGGCGTGGGCGTAGTTCATCTCCTTGGCGACCGATTCGATCGCCTTCTCGGCGGACTTGGAGCCGATGCCGAGACCGTGCTTGCGCATGACCTTCGCGAGCTCGTCTCGGCCACGGATGAGATCGTCTTCGCGCGTGACCTTGCTGAAGAAGTTGCGGATCTTGGATCTCGCCGAGGAGGTCTTGACGATGTTGAGCCAGTCGCGGGAGGGCTTGGAGTTCTTGTTGGTGAGGATCTCGAGCCGGTCGCCCATCTGCAGTTCGTAGCCGAGTGGGACGATCGATCCGTTGACCTTCGCGCCGACACAGTGGTTGCCGACCTCGGTGTGGATCGCGTACGCGAAGTCGATCGGCGTCGAACCGCGCTTGAGGCTGATCACGTCGCCCTTCGGCGAGAAGACGAAGACCTCCTCTTCGAAGAGGTCGATCTTGAGCGCCTCCATGAACTCACGGGGGTCCTTGAGCTCGGTCTGCCACTCGAGCATCTGCCTGAGCCACGCGAGCCGCTCGTCGAACGCGTCCTCGCCCTTCAGGCCCTCCTTGTAGCGCCAGTGCGCTGCGACGCCATACTCGGCGGTGCGGTGCATCTCCTCGCTGCGGATCTGGATCTCGAGCGGACTGCCTGACGGTCCGATGACCGTCGTGTGCAGCGACTGGTACATGTTGAACTTGGGCATCGCCACGTAGTCCTTGAAGCGGCCGGGCACCGGCTTCCAGATCGAGTGCACCGTGCCGAGCGCCCCGTAGACATCCTTGACCGAGTCCACGATCACGCGCAGGGCGATGAGGTCGTAGATCTCGTTGAAGTCCTTTCCTTTCTGGGACATCTTCTGGTAGACGCTGTACAGATGCTTCGGCCGGCCCGAGATGCGCGCGTGGACGCCGATGGCCTGGAGCTCCTCGTGCAGCTGGTCGATGACCTTCTGCAGGTAGTCTTCGCGGGCCTTGCGACTCTCGGCGACCATGCGCGAGACCTGGTGGAACTTGTGCGGCTCGAGGTAGTAGAACGCGAGGTCCTCAAGCTCCCACTTGATGCTCGAGATGCCGAGGCGGTGCGCGAGCGGGGCGTAGATCTCCATCGTCTCGCGGGCCTTCTCGATGCGTCGCGCCTCCGGCAACGCCGAAAGCGTGCGCATGTTGTGCAGCCGGTCGGCGAGCTTGATGAGGATGACCCGGATGTCCTTGGCCATCGCGATGAGCATCTTGCGAAGGTTGTTGCTCTGCGCCTCGGAGAGGGACTCGAACTCGATCTTGCCGAGCTTCGTCACGCCGTCGACGAGTTCGGCGACCTCGTCGCCGAATCGCTCGCGCACCTCGGCGATCGTGACCTCGGAGTCCTCGACGGTGTCGTGCAGCAGCGCCGCCTTGAGGGTCGCCGTGTCCATGTGCAGTTCCGCGAGGATAAGCGCGACCTCGATCGGGTGGTGCACGAACGGTTCGCCGCTCTTGCGCATCTGGCCTTCGTGGGCGCGGATCGCGAAGTCGTACGCGTCGTCGAGCCCGGTCAGATCCGCATCCGGGTTGTACGCCCGAACCTGCGCTTCGATCTGCTGGAGCGTTGCTGGCATCGACTTCCTTCACCGGCCGACAATCATGTGCGCCTAGTGTAGCGCGAGCGCGACGGGCAGCGGGTGACGGCGAACGCGCCGTCGTCGCCACGTACCGGCCGCGCTACGCGCTCGGCAGGATGGGCCGGTTGAAGCGCGCGAGGAGCTCCTCGGCATCAGCCGCAAGCGACCACGCTTTGAACTCGGAGAACTCGGCGATCTCGTCGAGCCCCTCCGCGTAGCGTGCCGAGGACTCGAGGTCCACCTTCGACTCACCGGGCACGAACGTCAGGCGGCGGTACGCGCCGTGACCCTCGCCTGTGACGAAACCGAGGTCGCGCAGCACGCCGAGGCCGGACGACACACCCCGCTCGTCGAGCGCGAACTGCTTGCGCACGCGTTTCGAACGCTCGGCGAGTTCGGCGTTCGTGATCTCAAAGCCCTCACCCTCTGCGGCGGCCACCGTCCGAAGCACCGAGTACAGGACCGCCATGTCGTCTCGGCTGGGGGCGAGCGAGGAGAGGATCATCTCGTTGATGCGCGCGTCCTTCGAGCCGTAGACGAGGTGGATGCGAGCGAGGGCGCCGTCTCGGCCCGCCCGGCCCGACATCTGGTTGAACTCCACCGCGTTGAAGGGCAGATGGTACAGCACCACATTGCGGATGTCGGGGATGTTCACCCCCTCGCCGAACGCGCTTGTGGACACGACGAACTGGAGCTCCGACGTGCGAAACGCGCGCTCGACCGCGTGTCGTGTCGAGCGGTTCAGCCCGCCGTTGTAAAAGGCGGTGCGCATCGCGATCTCGGGGACTCGCTTGCGGATCATGCGTGCGAGCTTGACCGATTGCTCGCGCGAGTTCACGTATACCACCGTCTTCTCGCCGCGAGCCGCGAGCGACGCGAGGTAGCCGTCCTTGTCGGGTATATCGCGCCGGTCCTCGATGCGCAGGTTGTCCCGCACTGTGGGGTCGAGCACCGTCGCCGTGATGCCGAGTGTCGCGCGGATCGCGCTGGCCGTCGCATCGTCGGCGGTCGCCGTCACCGCGAGCACCGCGGGCGAACCGAGCGCCTCCACTGCTTCGCCGAGACGTGCGTACGCGGGCCGGTGGCCGGCTCGCGACATGCCTACGTGGTGCGCCTCGTCGACCACGAGGAAGCCGATGCGGCCGCTGCGCGCGAACCGCTCGGCATGCAGGTGCAGGAACTCAGGCGTGGTGAGCACGACATCGAGCTCACCCGCAGCCAGTCGCTCGAACGCGGCATCGCGCTCCGACGGCGAGGACTCGCCGGTCACCGTCAGGACCGACAGGCCCACATCGCCGAACGCCTCGCCCAGGTGGAACGACTGATCCGCGACGAGCGCGCGCAGCGGGTACACGAAGACGCTCGCGCGGCTGTCGAGGAGCGCGGTGCGTGCCGCATGCATATGGAAGATGAGCGACTTGCCTCGCCCGGTCGCCATGACCGTCAGAGTGCTCCGGCCGGCTGCGAGGTGAGCGAGCGACTCCGCCTGCGCGTCGTGCAACTCACGACCGCCGATGAACGCGTGCGTGAGCTCAGCTTCGAGCGCCGCTGCCGACAGCGCGGACAGCTCCGCGCGGCGTCTGCTGCGCGCGAAGTCGCGCTCCTTGTCCGCCGCACCTGCATCACGCTGCGTCACGAGCACGTTCACGCCGAGGGTGCGGTCCCCCTCGCCGCCGGTCACGTCCGTGACCTCGGCATCGTAGGCGACCCCGGCGTCGATCGCCGGCGCGAGCGCGGCCGCAAGTCGACGGTTGAAGAAGCCCACCTGCTCGCCGCGCGGTTCGAAGAGCGCGATGGCGTTGGCGTCGAACGCGTTGTCCGGCTGCCGCTCGATTCGCAGCGGGGAGCCGGGCTCCAGCCTCGCCAACACGTCCTGACGCCCCTCGAACGTCACGCCCGCAAGCTTGGTGTGAAACGACGGCGCGTCTTCGATACCCGCGTACTCCTCGCGAGCAAGGATCTCGTCCGCGCGCGCGAAGAGGTCTTCCACGAGTTCGTACGCAGGAGCGTCTGCCGACTGCGATCGCCGGTGGAACTCGCGCACCATCAGCTGCACACGCGCCCTGCCGCGCCACTCGTCCGCCGACACCTCGTATGCAAGGTCGACCGCAGCCTCGTGACCTATCAGTTCGTCGATGTCGTTACACCGAAACGCGATCGCCGGCACGCTGGTGACACCGTCGTAGGCCGAGAAGCGCAGGTGGTTCGCGGTCTTGCCAACCTTGGACCGGCCGTTCATGAATACGCCGTTGCTCGCAAGCAGGGGTTTGCGGTTGCCGTGGCCGAACGGTTCGAGAAGCCCCAGCTCGGCCGCCAGCTCCACGCTCACATCCTCGAGCCTGATCTCCGCATCGACGAGCGTCTCGGCGGCGAACTGCTCGGCGGGCAGCGAGTCGAGGTGCGCGAGGAAGCGGGCGCGGAACTCGTCGATCCGCTCGGCGGGCAGGCTGCAGCCGACGGCCGCCGCGTGGCCACCGAAACGCGTCAGCACGTCGCCGCATGCCTCAAGCGCGCGGAACAGGTCCACCGAACCCACGGAGCGTCCCGAGCCGCGCGCTACCCCGTCTTCGATCGTCAACAGTATCGCCGGCACGCGGAACCGCCCTGCGAGGCGCGAGGCGACGATGCCCTTGACGCCCTCGTGCCACCCCTCGCCCCCGAGCACCAGGCCGCGTTCGCCGCCGTAGGTGCGCTCCGCCATCGCCATCGCGGCGTCCGCCAGATCGGCCTCGACCTGCTGCCGCAGGCGATTGCATTCATCGAGAGCGAGTGCGAGCCGTTCGGCTTCGACCGGGTCATCCGTCATAAGCAGGTCGAGGGAGAGCTGCGGGTCGGCCATCCGACCGGCGGCGTTGAGCCGGGGAGCGAGCGCGAACGCCACCCCGTCGGCGGAGAGTGACACGGGAGCCGCCCCCGCGATCGACGCCAGCGCAGCGATGGACACTCGAGTGGACTCGCGCATGCGTCGGACTCCGTCGGTGACGAGCGCGCGGTTCTCGGCGGAAAGCGGCACGATGTCAGCCACCGTGCCGAGCGTTGCGAGGTCAGTCAGCCCGCGCCACGCATGCGGCTGGCCAAGCCTGACACCGACGGCGTGCACGAGCTTGAGTGCGACGCCGCTACCGGACAGGTCGCATGACTCGCAGTCCCCGGACGCCAGTTTGGGGTCTACCACGGGCACGTCTCGCGGCACCCCCGCGCCGGGTTCGTGGTGGTCGGTGACGACGACTCGCACGCCCTCCTCGGCGAGCAGCGCGACCTCAGTCGCCGATGAGATGCCGCAGTCGACGGTGACCACGAGGTCGGGAGCGAGCGTCATGAGTCGCGCGATCGCCGCCTCAGACAGCCCGTAGCCCTCACGGAACCGGTGCGGCACTGTCGCGTGAACGTCGGCCCCCAGATCGCGCAGACCGCGCGCGGCAACCGCGGCGGCGGATACGCCGTCGAGATCGAAGTCGCCGAACACGACGATGCGCTGCCCGGAGCGAACGGCCTCGGCTACGGCGTCGGCTGCCTGCGCCATGCCGGGGATCGTGTCCGGATCGAGCCAGTCACGCTCGAGGTTCGGCGACAGGAACCGGTCGACGTGCGCCGCGGTGTCGATGCCGCGTGAGACCAGGATCCGCGAGGTCACCTGCGAAAGCCCGGTATCGCGGGCCAGTGACTGGACCCGCTCCGGATCTGCCGGGGCGAGCCTCCACGGTGTCTGCGCGCAGGAGTCGACCATGTCCCCATCCTAGACGACGGGGCCGACACGCATGCGTGCCGGCCCCGTGCGATTCATTCCACGTGCGAAGCGCGCGATCAGGCGTTGGCGAACTTCTTCGCCAGGGCCTTGTACTTCGGCTCCGTCTCCTTCCACATGGCGTACAGCGGAGCCGCGACACCGATGGACGAGTAGGCGCCCACGAGCAAGCCGATGGTCAGTGCCGCCGAGAAGTCCTTGAGCGTCGGGCCGCCGAAGATCAGCAGCGAGAGAACCGGGATCAGGCCGGTGGCAGCGGTGTTCACGGAGCGAACGAAGACCTCGTTGATCGACTCGTTCGCCATGCTCATGAAGGACTGCTTGACGAGGCCCTGCGTGTTCTCCTTGATGCGGTGGAACACGACGATCGTGTCATACAGCGAGTAGCCGAGAATCGTCAACAGGGCCGCGACGGTGTTCGGCGTGACCTCGAGACCGGCCAGCGAGTAGATGCCGAGCGTGATGATGAGGTCGTGCACGATGTTGAACATCGCGGTGGCCGACATCTTGTACTCGAATCGAATCGACACGTAGAGCGCGATCGCGGCAAGCGAGAGGGCGAAGGCGAGCACCGCGCTGTCAGTCACGCTCTTGCCCCAACCCGGGCCGATCGTCGTGACCTGGAACCGATCGGCCTGCAGACCCGTGGCCTCGGCGGCCTTGGCGACCTGAGCGTTCACGGTGACGGGATCGATGGACTCTGTGCGGATGATGTAGCCCGTCACGCCCTTGTCGACGCTCGACTGGACTGCCGGGTTCTCTGCGCCCGCAGCGATGAACGCCTCGCTGATCGCACCCTCCGTCACGTTGTCCGCGTCGGTGATCGTGATGACCGTGCCGCCCCTGAACTCGACTCCAAGGGTCAGGCCCTTGATGGCGAGTGAGCCGATCGAGATGACGATGAGCACCGCCGAGAAGGCGAACATCCAGCGACGATGCCCCATGAAGTCGATGTTGAACCTAGCCACGGGAGGCACCCCCCTTCTTGGAAGCCGCACCGACGGTCGCGACCGCCTCCTTCGGGACGCCCCACAGGGCAGGAGCCTTGGGAATCACGCTCTCGGCGAGCAGGATCACCATCGGGCGCTTGAACAGGATCATCATGAGGATGTCACACGCGATACCGAGCATCAGGGTCAGCGCGAAGCCCTTGACCGGCCCGATCGCGACGATGAACAGCACCACGCCCGAAACGAAGGTCACAAGGTCGGCGTCGATCGAGGTGCCGATCGCGTGGCGGGTCCCCGACTGGGCAGCCGAGCGGTACGTCTTGCCCATGCGTATCTCTTCTTGGAACCGCTCGTTGATGAGAATCGAGCTGTCCGCTGCGATGCCGATCGTCAGCACGACGCCGGCGATGCCCGGCAGGGTGAGCGCGAAGAGGCCGAACTGCGAGAGCACAGCCAGGATACCCAGGTAGATGGAGCCGAACACGAACATCGCCGCCACCGAGATCACGCCGAGGCCGCGATAGAAGATGATCAGGTAGACGGCGACGATGGCCATGCCGACGAGAACGGCCATGAGCCCCTGACGAAGCGACTCCTGCCCAAGGGTCGGGCCGACGGTTCGCGTGTCCTGCGGAACGAGCTTCACGGGCAGCGCGCCGGTCTGCAGCACCGTCGAAAGCGACTTCGCCTCCTGCGGCGTGAACGAGCCGCTGATCGCGGTCTGTCCACCCGTGATGGGCTCGTTCACCACCGGTGCGGACTTGACGACGCCGTCGAGTACGATGGCGATCTGCTTGCCCACGTTCGCGGTGGTGTACTCCGCCCACGTCTTGGTCCCGTCGGCGTTCATCACGACGTTGACCTCGATCTTGCCGGTCGTCGGGTCCTGGGCGACCGAGGAGCTCTTGACGACGGACCCCGTCATGAGGGCGGTGTAGGTGCCCTCCTTGAGCTTGTATCCCTCGGATGTCTGTGGATCGCTCAGTGCTGCGACAGCGGCGCTGTCCGTGATCGACGCGACATCGACGAATTCGAGCAGACCCGTCTCGTTGATGATCTTGAGCGCCTCGTCCCGGTTCTTGAGACCAGGCATCTGCACGAGCATCGAGTCCTGCCCCTGACGCTGGATGCTCGTTTCCGACGCGCCCAGCTTGTCCACGCGGTTGCGGATGATCAGCTCGGCCCGATCCATGTCGTCGTTGGTGAGCTGCTGGCCGGGCTTGGGCTCTGCGGTCAAGATGACCGAAACGCCGCCCTGGATGTCGAGGCCCTGCTTGATCTTCGTGCCGAGCGGGGTGAACAACACCCACGATCCGATCACGAGGATCGCGATTATCGCGAGATACAGGTAGTTGCGCTGCTTCGGGTCCATTCTCCTGCCTTCCTTGCCCTGCGGGTCGACTCCCTGCTACAGGAGCTTCGTGCCGTTGATCACCAACGAGAATTCCGCGTCGAGCACGGCCGCCGCACGGCGACACAACTGCATGCGCTCGAGGAAGATCTCGAAGTACTCCATGAGTCGGATCTCGGTCGTGTCTATCTCGATTTCGAGAGTGAGCATACGCGAGTCTGAGTCGACGCGCAGGAAACTTCGCTTGGACGCGTAGTTCACGCGGTCGTGAATGTCGTACGTGGCCGGATCCGTGTTGCGCACCCGAGTGTGATGCACGTCCGCCTTGTCGGCCAGCGCGACAGCGGCCGCCGCCGGTGTGGCGGGATCCGATGCATCCTCCTCGTGGTTGCCGACCGCGTTCATCACCATAGCGATGTCGGCGTACGCCATCCCCAGGCGAGCGAGCGCATCCCTGGCCAGGAACGCCGATGAGATCCAGTGCGCATCGCGCGAGACGCAGTTGCCGATGTCGTGCATGAAGCCCGCGATAGCAGCGACTTCGGCGACCCGGTCGTCGTAGCCCAGCCGCCGGAGGATGTTGCTCGCGATGTGTGCGGTGAGGTTCGCGTGACGCAGACCGTGTTCCGTGAATCCGATCGCACCCAGGTAGTTGTCGCCCATCTCGATGTAGGCGAGCAGCTCGGGATCGTTCTGAACGACCTCAAGGGAGACGTGGCTCGCGAGTGACGGGGACACAGGCTCTGGCATCGTTACTTGTCGCCCTCGGCCTCGACGTCCGTGCCGGACTCCTCCGACTCCGTATCGTCCTCATCGGCGTCCGGCTCGTCGTCATCACTCTCGTCAAGCGCGCTGGAGAGGATGTCGCGAACGGCCTGGCGGGCCACCTCGAGTTCGGAGCCGTCGGCGATGGCGATGCGGACCCGCTCCTCGCCCACTGAAACCACTGTGGCGTAGATGCCACCTGCGGTCATGACCTCGTCGCCCGCCTTGAGCCGAGACAGCATCTCCGACTGCTCCCTGGCGCGCTTCTGCTGCGGTCGGATGAGCAGGAACCACGCTGCCACGAAGAGCAGGATCAGTGGAAGGAAGCTCGCAAGACCGCCCTGTCCAGACATGAACGACACCCTTTCCGAATGAACGCCGCCCCTACCGGGACGGCCGACGCCCAATCATACCCGCACCCGGCGCACGATTGAAGAGCCGCGGCATCCGATTCTGAACGAATCTGACTCGCGAGCGACTCAGTAGTCGTCGGCTGCGGGCGAAGCGAGCCACTCACGCAGGAACGCCCCGTACCGCGCCTCCTCGATGGCCACACGCGCGCGGGCGGTCAGGTCGAGCAGGAAGTGCAGGTTGTGAACGGAAAGCAGCACCGATGCCAAGATCTCCTTGGTGCTCACCAGATGCCGCAGGTACGCACGCGAATACTCCGAGCACACCGGGCAGGTGCACGCGGGATCCAGCGGACCGAAGTCCCGCGCGTACTGCGCGTTCTTCAGGTTCATCCGCCCCGCCGAGGAGAACGCGGTTCCCATCCTCGCCGTCCTCGTCGGCAGCACACAGTCGAACATGTCGACGCCAAGCCCGATCGCCTGAAGGATGGTCGTGGGGTTGCCGACGCCCATGAGGTAGCGCGGCTTGTTGGCCGGCATCGCATCGCACACCGGCCCGAGCGACTCGAGCATGAGATCGTGCGGCTCGCCTACGGAGTAGCCGCCGATGCCGTAGCCGGGCAGCTCGAGCTCGGTGAGGCGCTCCACGCTCTCGAGGCGCAGGTCCTCGAACACGCCCCCCTGCACGATGCCGAACAGCGCTTGGTTCTCCCGGCGGTGCGCGGCCTTGCAGCGGGCGGCCCAGTCCGCACTCCGGCGCACGGCGGTCGCCACGAACTCGCGCTCGGCGGGGTACGGCGGGCACTGGTCGAGCTGCATGATGATGTCGGCGCCGAGGTCCTCCTGGACGCGCATGTTGTCCTCGGGCGACCAGAAGTGCTTCGTGCCGTCGATGATCGACCTGAACTCCACGCCGTCGTCGGTGAGCTTGAGGGTGTCGGCGAGGCTGAAGATCTGGAAGCCGCCGGAATCGGTGAGGATCGCGCGGTCCCAGTTCATGAAGCGGTGAAGCCCGCCGGCCTCGCGCACGATGTCGGAGCCGGGACGCAGGAACAAGTGATACGTGTTGGAAAGCAGAACCTGCGCGCCGAGCTGGTGCAGCTGCGGGGTGGTCACACCCTTGACGGTCGCGCGCGTGCCGACAGGCATGAAGACGGGTGTCTCGACGGGGCCGTGGGCGGTCCGGAAGCTGGCGCGCCGCGCCGATGTATCGGTATCGGTGGCGAGCAGTTCGAAATCGAAGAGTGTCATAGGGGCGATTGTACCGAAGCGCGGTGTCGCGCGGGGCGGCGTGACGCGCTGCTAGACTACAGACACGCGAACCTTGCGCGAGCGCCGCGCGTCCTATCTGGAGCGACATGACCGAACACGCAGCAGACGACATGCGCATCCGTGCCGCGGTCGACGGCGACCTCGACGCCTTCGAAGCGCTCGTCCGCGCGCACACCGGTGCCGTCTACGCGCATGCGCTCCGATTCTTCGGCGACCCGACCACGGCGGAGGACGTCGCTCAGGAGGTTTGGATCAAGGTGTACCGCTCGCTCGCAACGTTCGATGAACGCGCCAGATTCTCCACGTGGCTGCACCGGGTGACCCGGAATGCATGCCTCGACGCCGCGCGCGCGAGCAAGCACCGTCCCGCCCCGGTGGAGGTGTTCGACACCGTTGCGCTTCCCGGCGACCTCGCCGATGAGGTCGCGTTGACCGCGTCGGTCGAGGCGGCGATGGCGACACTGCAGCCGGAGGACCGTGATGCGTTCTCGGCGGTGGCGCTCTTCGGTCTGACGTACGCCGAGGCGGCCGACCAGCTCGGCGTCCCGGCGGGTACCGTGAAGTCACGCGTGTTCAGGGCGCGCCGCTCGCTCGCGCACGCGCTGGGCATGGGCGCGGGAGGTGCATGATGGACTGCATCCAGGCACAAGCGCTCATCAGCGAGGCCCTCGACGGCCATCCCGTCGATGCCGCCGCGCTCGAAGCAGCTAAGACCCACTGTCGCGACTGCCCACAGTGCGGCCAGTACGTACGCGCGCTGAGCGCGATCCGCCGAGCGGTCCCGCCGCCGCCCCCGAGTGACCTGCCCGACCGTATCATGGCGACGGTCCGGGCCGAAGCGGCCGCGGCCTCGCAGGCGGTCGACGCGGGCGCGACCGCCGACGGTGCGGGGATCTCTGCCGCGAGCGAAGTCGATACCGGGTCCGACGCCGATTCCGGCGCGCCCGGCGAGGCGATGCCGGGGTACATCCCGGAGCCGCTGTCGACGCCGCGGGTCAGCGTGGGCGGGCGACTCGATCGCCGACAGCTCATCGCATGGGGCGGTGCCGCAGCCGTGCTTCTCGTCGTCGTCAGCATCACCGCGGCGCTGGGCATCATGCGACTCGCGACGGGATCCTCGAATCGCACGGCCTCGACGAGTGACGCCGCGGTGCCGGCGCCCGCACCTGAGGCCGCCATGCAGCTGGGCGCGGAGTCTGCGCCGGCTGATGCCGCCGGCGCGGTGTCGTCCGTCTCGGCGAACATGTACACGCTGTACGAAGGCGCGGTCTACGTGCTCGACCCCAATGCCGCCGTGCCCGAATCCGAACAGCTCAAGCCTGGCGGGCAGACGCAACTCACCTTCGACTCGAACCTGCCGCCGACGAGCCGACAGGTCCAGCGAGGACCTGACTCCGCCTACATCTACGTCGCGAACGACTCGCACGAGCTGCAGCCGTTCAGGATCGTGCAGCGCCGGTATCTGGAGACCGACTACTTCATGCAGAGCGCCGAACTCGGCGGCTACGGAGCATGGCCCACCCTGCCCGCCTCAATTCCGAAGCCCATCCCGGAGAACAACCTCGACGGCTCACCGACGTTCGAGTTCGACGGGCAGGACGCGTCGGGCACGCTCGTCTACCACCGGCTCGGGACCGACCGGCGCGCGGGCATCGCGATACCGCCCGGCACGACCACGAGCGATCCGGCTGCCGGCAACCCCAACTGGACGTGGTGGGTGCGAGCGACTCCCTAGATGATGAGCATCGCGTCGCCGAACGACAGGAAGCGGTAGCGCTCGGCTTTGGCGAGTTCGTAGGTGCGCATGACCTGACCCCTGCCCGCGAAAGCGCTCACCATCATCAGCAGTGTCGACCGCGGGACATGGAAGTTCGTCACCATCGCGTCGACCACGTTGAAGCGGTAGCCGGGCAGGATGTAGAGCGAGGTCGCCCCTTGGGCGGCGACCACCTCCCCGAGCTCGTCGTCGAACGCACTCTCCAGCGCCCTCACTGCCGTTGTGCCGACCGCAACCACGCGCCGCCCTTGGGTCTTGGCTTCGTTGACCGCCTCAGCGACGCGCGCGGGCACGCGGAAGTGTTCGGTGTGGATGTGATGCAGTTCGGGGTCGTCCTCGGCGACCGGCCGGAACGTGTCGATCCCGACATCGAGCTCGACTGACTCGATGCGGACGCCCGCTGCGGCGATGCGCTCGAGCAACTCGGGGGTGAAGTGGAGCCCGGCCGTCGGCGCCGCCGCCGAGCGCTCTTCGCGCGAGAACACGGTCTGATAGAGCTCGGGGTCATCCACGGTGCGCGTGATATACGGCGGGAGGGGGAGCTCCCCGATTCGATGCACGATGTCGAGGAACGACTCTCCCGCAGAAACCGTGAACTGGATCAGCCGACCACCGCTCTCGTCGATGGTGTCAACCACCAACCCCGTCATCGCGCCGTCGGCGAACACCATCTTCGCGCCCGGCTTGAGCCGTCTGCCCGGCTTGACGAGGCACTCCCACGCGTTCGTGTAGCTCTCGCGCAACAGCAAGACCTCGACCGCGCCACCCGTTTCGTCCTTGACGCCCTTCAGCCGCGCCGGCAGCACCCGCGTCTCGTTGACGACCAGCACATCCCCGTCCCCGAGGTAGTCGACGATGTCGGAGAACAGCCGATGATCGACCTGGCCGCTCGCGCGGTCGAGTACCAGCAACCTGCAGCTGTCACGAGGCTGCGCGGGCTCCTGAGCGATCATGCCGCTGGGCAGGTCGTAGTCGAAATCGTCGGTGCGCACGCGCGTACTCCTCGGCGGGTCGGTTCTGAAGGTGACAGAAGTGTAGCGCAGCGCCTCTCGACCGCTGCTGACACGGCGGACGCGTGCTAGTATCAGCACGCTATGCGTACCGGATACTCTGCCGCCGACATGCACGTGCACACGACGGCCTCCGACGGGACCGCGACCCCGAGGGAAGTGCTCGACTTCGTCGTGCGCAGGACCGAACTGTCCGTCGTCGCGATCTGCGATCACAACACCAACGAGGGCGCGCTCGAGGCCGCCGAATACGCGCACGAATACGGCATCGAGGTGGTCGTCGGCCAAGAGGTGGAGAGCTCCCAGGGGCACATTCTCGGGCTGTGGACACCCAAGCTCGTCGCACCCGGCCGAAGCGCCGCCGAGACGGTCGCAGACATCCACGACCAGGGCGGTCTGGCCGTCGCAGCCCACCCCTACGCGCCGCGCTGGTGGCACAAGCATGGCCTGTGTCGCGGTGAGACCGAGGTCTACGACGCGGTCGAGTTCGACGGGGTGGAGGTTGCGAACTCGACTCCCATGCTGCTCGCCGCGAACTTCCGCGCCCGCTCGTACTGGCGAGCGAACCGCGACCGTCTCGCCGCGACCGGCGGGAGTGACGCACACATGCTGTCGGTGATCGGCACGAGCCGCACGATCTTCCCCGGCTCGACCGCAGCAGACCTCCGCGCCGCGATCGAGAACCGCACGTCACGGGGGTACGGTCCCACCTTCAACCCGGTGCGCCCGTTCTTCTACGCGCGCAAGGTACCCGAGATCCAGGCGCGTGACCGGGACCGCAAGGCCCGTGAGGCCGAGCGCGGCATCGCGACATCATGCGGCGATTGCGCGGCGTGCGGACCCGACCATCTCGGCCAGATCGCGGCGGACGACCGGAGCTAGCCTGGACGTGGCGCCGCGCGCTACCGCGTGACGCCGTCGGCTGGACCGCCGCCTGCCGCACCGCCCGCGGCCTTCTCGGCAGCTCTCCGCGCGCGGCGTTCGGCGCGCTCGGCTTCCGCCTCGGCCTTCGAGTACACGCACCCGCAGTAGTTCTGGCGGTACATGCCGAGCTCGCGCGAACGACGAGTCGCATCCGGATAGCGCTCGCGGAAGTCGCGCTCCACGTACGTGACATGCGCTTCGGCGGCGGCACGGCGACCCTCCTGAGCGATTCCCTCGGCGTCCTGGTAGGGGCTCACCGTGAGCGTCGTCGCCAGCGCGTCAAAGCCGTTCTCGGCGGCGTAACGCGCCGCTTGGCCGAGCCGCAGCGCGTAGCACGCGCGGCATCGCTCTGCGCCCGCATCCCGCAGCCCGCCGACCCTCTCGGCCCATACATCGGGTTCGTACGGCAGTTCGACCACCTCTATGCCGAGCGACTCGGCGTACTCCGTCAAGGTATCGCGACGGCGCTCGTACTCCTCGGCGGGGTGGATGTTGGGGTTGGCGAAGACGATCGTGACGTGCTCGGCTTGGTGCGCGAGAGCGTCGAGCGGCTCGATGAGGCACGGGCCACAGCATGCGTGAAGCAGCAGGCGCGTGGGTCGCCGGGTCATGTCATCTCCGTCGGGCATGCGCACAGTGTAGCGCGCGACGATCCTCTCGCTGGTGTGCGAAACAAGAAGACGGCCCGCAAGCGGGCCGTCTTCCGAAGTGGCGTATGTGAAGCGACTAGAGCTTGCGAACGTTGCTCGCCTGCAGCTTGCCGTTCTGGCCGGTCGTGATGTCGAAGGCGACAGCCTGGCCCTCGTCGAGGGTCTTGAAGCCCTCGCCCTGGATCTCGGAGAAGTGGACGAACAGATCGTCGCCGTCCTCACGCGAGATGAAGCCGTAGCCCTTGTCCGGATTGAACCACTTGACGGTACCCTCAGCCATGCCTTACTCACCTTCCGCCCCATACTGGAGCTTTACACCGTGCGGCCCCTCACCCGTCCTGCGACGGCGTCGCCTCAGATGAGGCCGTGCCCTCGCGATCCGGACCCGACGACCGCAGACCTGCGAGCCGAACCCCGGCCCGCAGGTCGAAAGTCTATCGGTACTCCCCACGACAGGCAAGGTCGCGCGTGCTGTGGCGTCGGCGGACCCTCAGTCCAGGTCGTCGAATCCCCAGTCGTCGTCGGGTGACGACTTCGCGCCGGAATCATCGGCGGCCTTCTCGGCAGGCACCGCGGAGGGACGCTCTGACCGACGAGCCGGACGATGCTCGCCCGTGGACTGCTCGGGCGTCACCGACACGCTTCGTCTTTCGCGCGCGATCACCGCGAACAGCACGACCACTGCGGCTGCGAGCGCCACGATCAGCACCACGATGAGCGTGTTCAGCCCGCTATCCGATGCGGCCCCCGCAGCCGGCGCGGTGCCGGCGGTGAAGCTCAGCGAGACCGTCTGCGTCGCACCCGGCTCGAGCTTGACGGGCGCCGAGGAGTACAACCGCTCGCCGATGTCGTTGGTGTCGGGGGCACCGCTGGGGCTCGGTGTCATCTTCACGTTCTGCGCGTTCGGCGGCACCCTGAGCGCGAACGACGTGAGCGGCGACGCGGTTGCCTGGATCCACTCGAACGTGGCCGTCGTCGTGGCGCCGTCGACGGTCACGGCGCTCATCTGAGCATCGACCTGCGCCGATCGCGTCTCCTCGATGGTGAATTCCGCGTACTGGCCACCGGCCGGGCTCTTCACGAGCTTGTACTCGCGAGCGGGATCCGCACTCAGGTCCCCGCCGAGCACCTCGCCCGCCCACTGTACGCTGGCTCCATCCGGCACCGGGATGCGCACGGTGGCCGGCAGCTTCACGTCCTCGGGAACCGCGACGGCGGTCACTATGATGAGCTGTCCGGACTCGGTCCACGCCTGCACGTCGAGGTCGCCACCGGCCTGAGGCGCCGTCGCAGCGAACGCGCTGAGCGGCGCGCCCAGGGAAAGCAGCAGCGCCGCTGTCAGCGCGCAGACGGCGAGCCGGCGGCTCACAGGTCGACCCCCGCAGCGCGCGCGGCCGCTTCGGCCGTGTTGGCGACGAGCATCGCGCGCGTCATCGGACCCACGCCACCGGGAACCGGCGTGATCCAGCTCGCGATCGGCTCGACCGACGCATAGTCCACGTCGCCCACCATCCCCTTCTCGGTGCGGTTGATGCCGACGTCGATGACCACGGCACCCGGCTTCACGTACTCGGCGGTCACCATCTCGGGGCGACCGACGGCAGCGACGAGAATGTCCGCCTGGCGGCACACCGCAGGCAGGTCCTGCGTGCGCGAGTGGCAGATCGTGACGGTTGCATGCCGCTCAAGCAGCATCAAGGCCATCGGCTTGCCGACGATCGACGAACGGCCGATGACGACGGCGTGCTTGCCGGCCGGATCGATACCGTAGCGGTCGAGCATCGCCATGACGCCCCACGGCGTACACGCGCGCGCCGCGTCGATGCCGCGCACGAGCCGGCCGAGGTTCTCGGGATGCAGGCCGTCGGCGTCCTTCTCGGGAGAGATGCGCTCGAGAGCCGCCTCCTCGTCGAAGCCCTTCGGGAGCGGAAGCTGCACGAGGATGCCGTGGATCGACGGATCGGCGTTGCATTCATCGATGATGGCGTTCAACTCGTCTTGCGTGATGTCGGCGGGACGTCGATAGTCCACCGAGCGGATCCCGACCTGGGCGCAGTCGTTCTCCTTCATACGCACGTACGACTGCGACGCCGGATCCTCGCCGACAAGGACGACCGCGAGTCCCGGCTCCACGCCGGCCGTCTTCACACGCTCCACGAGGGCCGCGGCCTTCGCTTTGACCTCGGATGCGACGACCTTGCCGTCGATGATCTGCGCCATGCGAGAACGCTCCTTCACGCGGGGACCGTGCCCTGGGGCGGGCCTGAGCGGCGATAGTGTATCACGCGCTCCCGCGCATCCACGGCCTCTCCACAGGCCCCCTCCCCAGGCCCGTGACGTCCCCGCGCCCGGCTACCCCTTGACGATGCGAAGAAGGGCCCGGAAGACATCGGTCCCGGCCTCGCCGACGAGTTCGTACAGTACCGACTCGGTCGTGGTGACGGTGGCGCCCGCCGCCCTCAGCCGAGCGAGCGCACTGTCATGGGAGGCATCGACACGCGAGCAGCATCCGTCACCTACGACATGCACGTCGAGGCCAGCGCCGAGCCCCGCGAGCGCGGTCTGTACGACGCATATGTGCGTCTCCATGCCGGCGATCACGAGCTGTGTGCGTCCGGTCGCATCGAGCGCCTCTGTGAAGGCGGGCTCCCGGAAGCAGTCGAATGCCATCTTGTCGGCCCAGCGCACGTCCGTTGCGCCGCCCGCGGACTCCACGGCCTCGCGCACGAGCGGCTCCACGTCACCGAGCCCTGCCGGATACTGCCGCGTGACGATCACGGGTACCCCGACGAGTGCCGCCGTACGGATCAGCTTGTTCGCCGAGACGAGCACCGCTTCGCGGCGCGACATCGCGGCCGCCAAGCGTGCCTGGATATCCACCACCACCAGGACGGCGCTCTGTGCGCATGCGGTCGTCGCTGCGTTGCTCATGAAAGGACTCCTCGACTCATGCTGGCAGGACCGGCGCCATGCGACGCAGCGACAGCACGACCTGCGCTGGCAGTCGCCCACCGGACACGACGTCGGCACACAGGATTCTGTCACGGGGCTCGTCGGGTATATAGCCTTCTACCGGCGAACGGCCGGCCCCGGTCCGCGAACGTCACGAGAGGAGCTCCTCATGAGCGACGCCCCCGTCCTCGGCGGGTTTCACACCATGGAAGATCTCAACACCGCAGATGACTTCACCAAGAAGCACACCCCGTTCATCGACGCCGTGCGCGACGGCGACAAGGTCACCGTGACGGTGGAGGTCGGCCACTGGGTTGCGCACCCCAACACGGCGGACCACTTCATCGATTACATCGAGTTGCTCGCCAATCACGTGCCGATCGCACGGTTCGACCTTTCGGCCATCGCCGTCGATCCCAAGGTCACGGCCGTCTTGAACCTCGATCCCGATACCAAGCTCATGGCGATCGAGAGCTGCAACCTTCATGGCGTCTGGGCCGCCGAGGTCACGGTCTGACCGAGCCGGACGTCCCTGCTCGATCGCGACGGCGTCGTCTTCCAGACGGCGCCGTCGTTGCTCTCCTCAGGCTAGTTGGCGCGACGCGGATCGAGCGATGCCTCGAGCGCTTGAGCCTGCTCGCGCCGCACGCCCGCCTCGACGATGCTGCCCTCCGTGTCGAGGATATCGGCCTCGAGCCGGAGCGCTTCGACCAGCTTCGTCACCAGCCGCTCGTCGTAGTTGCCGATCTCGACGAACGACACCATGGACTGCGGTGACAGACGCAGGAACAGCTTCGGGTCCATCTCGACGACAAGCCCGATCGCCTCTTCCGTCAATGCAAGCGACTCCTCGGATCCGGCTCCGCCCCGGAAACGGGAGAGCGCCTCGCGCAGCGCGCTGCCCATCTGCTCGATGATCCGCAACACGTAGTCCGAGCGATACTGCATCGCGTGCGCCTCCTCTCAGCGTCCGCCCCGGTCCACCCCTACCCGGCAAGCCTACCGTGACGCCCGGAATCGCGAAACCCGCCCGCTACGCGTCCAGGTCGGCCTGGAGCCCTTCGACGCCGAGCACCTCGCACAGCCGCTCGAATCGCCGCCGCTCGGCCTTCTCCACACGCGCCGTGCCGCTCGTCGGCGCGTAGAAGATGCCGTCGTAGGACTGGTCGCCGTCGGAGACCTGCGTCGAAGACCGGATCGCCCGCTTCAGCGCGGTGATCATCGAAGCGGGGTCCTTGAGCAGGAGCATTCCCTCCGCATCCGCTTTCTCGTAGCTCGCACGGTTGAGCACGCGGCCCCAGATGGTGACGATCCACGCTGCGGTGACCACGGCCGCATACGTCACGGCGATCACCAGCGCCACGAACAGCACGACGCCGATGAGGCCGAGGCACGAGTCGTCCATGTCGGCGCACCCGCTGCCCGTATCCAGGCAACCGTCGATCCCGTTCATCGAGCAGCCGGGATCCGAGCAGCCGGCGTCCGCACACCCGGTCGTCGCCTCGCCCGCCGCCTTGCGAGACTCGCGCACGGCGCGGATGGGGCCCATGAGCGCGGCCAGCGCAGTGCCGAACATGATGTCGCCCGCGACGATGCGCGCGATGAGTGTCGCCACCACCGCGCGAAGCTCCTCCGGCGTGTACTCCTCAAGCATGCCGCGCGTGACGCCGAGCGTCGCTCGTTTGCGCACCGTACCGATCGCGAATGCGTTGAGCGTGCCGATGTCGAGGACCAGCAACGACGGGGGCTCGGGCAATCCCGCGGCGAGCGCCATGTCGGCGACGACGCGCTCGAGTTCAGGTGCTTCATTCGGGCTCATCGGCCGGCCGAGGAACCGGTTGCGCACCCAGTCCTCGGCGTTGGAGAGCTGGACCGCGGCGATGAGCGTGCCGACGGCGAGCATGGCGAGGAACGAACCCCCGACTACGAGTCGAAAGATGCCCCAGTAGTCAGGTACGGAGTCCTCGGCGACGAGGGCGATGAGCACGCCCGGTGTCGCTACGAGCGCGGCGGTGAGCAACGCCGCCGAGCCGAGAAGGAAGAGCACGACGAAGACCGCCAGCTTGGTGCGGTTGGCATCGACCCGCGCCCAGAGCGGCTGCATCCGGGGGGCGCGCCCACGCGGCGCGTCGGACGCCATCGTCAGGCGACCCAGAACCGGAGCACGAAGGCCGCGATGCCGACAGCGCCGACCACGCTCACCAGCAGCTTCGTGCGGCGCGGAATGTACGTGGACCTCCAGAGGAGCACGTACGCGACCGGAAAGAACAGCAGGTACGCGAGGACGATCCACAGCCACATCACGCCAGGGTCGTTCTCCTGCAGGATGCCCGCGTTGAGGTCGGGCTCGAAGGTGTCCACCCTGCGAACGTCGATGCCCCTCTCGCCGAGAATACCCTTGGGCTGGTTGGGTGGGAGCTCCGTGACGCCGCTGTCGAGTTGACGATCGAGCTCCAAGCGCTCCTCGGGAGTCAGCTCGTCGGCCGAGCGCAGGCGCACCTCGCCCTTGTCCGCCATCAGAACAGCCCCGCCTGGTCCGGCGCACCCGCTGGCGGCGCGAGACCGAGATGCTCGTAGGCGCGAGCGGTCGCCTGGCGGCCCTTGGGCGTGCGCGTCAGCAGTCCGAGTTGCAGCAGGTACGGCTCGTACACGTCTTCGAGCGTGTCCGGCTCTTCGCCCACCGCGCTCGCGAGTGTGTTCAACCCCACCGGCTTGCCCGAGAACGTGGCGGCGAGTGTGGTGAGGATGCGATTGTCCATCGTGTCCAACCCGAGGTGGTCCACCTCGAAGAAGGCGAGCGCCTCGGCGGCGATGTTCTCGTCGATATCGCCATCGTGCCGAACCTGTGCGAAGTCACGGACGCGCTTGAGCAGCCGGTTCGCAAGCCGGGGTGTGCCGCGACTGCGTCTCGCGATCTCCGCCGCCCCCTCGGTGTCCACCGACACGTCGAGGATGCCGGCGCTGCGCACGACGATCGCCGAAAGCTCCTCGGGCGTGTAGTAGTCGAGCCGGAACGCCATCCCAAACCGGTCGCGCAGCGGACCCGTGAGCAGCCCGGTGCGCGTGGTCGCGCCGATGAGCGTGAACCGCGGCAGATCGAGGCGGATGGACCGGGCGGCGGGGCCCTTCCCGATCACGATGTCGAGCGTGAAGTCCTCCATAGCGGGATAGAGCACCTCTTCCACGACCCGGTTGAGGCGATGGATCTCGTCGATGAACAGCACATCGCGCTCTTCGAGGTTGGTGAGGATCGCGGCGAGATCACCGGCGCGCTCGATCGCGGGGCCGCTCGTAGTCTTGAGCTTCACGCCGAGTTCGTTCGCGATCACCTGTGCGAGCGTGGTCTTGCCAAGTCCCGGAGGGCCGGACAGCAGAATGTGGTCGAGCGGCTCGTCTCGCCCGCGCGCCGCCTCGATGAGCACCGAGAGGTTCTCCTTGACACGCGACTGACCGAGGTACTCACCGAGCAGCTTGGGCCGCAGCGAGCGGTCGATCTCGAGATCGTCTTCCGTGTACTCCGCCGACACGAGGCGCTCCACCTCGTCGGAATCGCCCGCCGGCGAGGCCCCGGCCTCCCAGATCGTGCTCATCGGCGGCTCCCCAGCCGCTGAAGCGCGTGCCGGAGCATCCCGGCCGCATCCGACGCTTCGGCACCCTTGAGCGCTGCGGAAGCCTCCGCAGCCGAGAAGCCCATCGCGAGCAGCGCGTCGGTCGCCTCAGCCTGCGCCGCCCCTGCACCCGCTCCGCGCCCTGCCGCGGCTCCGGCGAACTCGCCGGCACCGAGCTTGTCCTTGAGGTCGAGGATGATGCGCTGTGCGGTCTTCTTGCCGATGCCCGGTACGCCCGAGATGATGGCCACGTCCTCGCTGGCCACGGCGGACGCGAGCGCCTCGGGTGACAGTGCCGACAACGTCGCAAGCGCCACCTTCGGCCCGACACCGGAGACGGTGATCAGCTGCTCGAACGCGGTCTTCTCGGCGTCGCTCTCGAAACCGAACAGCGACAGCTCGTCTTCGCGGACGTGCAGGTGGGTGTACACGGTGGCCTCGTCACCGATCGCGGGAAGCGCGGCGAGCGAACCGGTGGTCATCGCAAGCCGGAAACCCACGCCATGCACCTCGAGCAGGCAGTAGCCGGCGCCCTTGGCCGCCACCGCGCCGGTCAGAAACGCGATCATGCGCCCAGCCTCTCGAGCGCGCGCCGGTCGCGCAGGTGCGCGTGCGTGATCGCCGCTGCCAGCGCGTCGGCCGCATGATCGGGTCGCGGCTCGTGATCGAGTGCGAGCACGGTGCGCACCATATAGGCGACCTGATGCTTCTCGGCGGTGCCGGAGCCGACGACGACGCTCTTGATCTGCACCGGCGAGTACTCCGCCAGCTCGATGCGCGAGTCCGCCGTCGCAAGGAGCGCGACGCCGCGCGCCTGTCCGGTCGCGAACGCGCTCTTGGCGTTGGTGCCGAAGAAGACGCTCTCGACCGCACACTCGGCTGGCGAATAGCGCACGATCACGTCGCGGATCCCGTCATGGATGACGGTGAGCCGCTGCGCGAGCGGCTCGGCGGCTTTCGTGGAGATGCAGCCGTACGCCACGGCTCTGCAGCGAGCACCGGAGCGCTCGATCACTCCCCAGCCGGTGTTGGCGAGACCCGGGTCGATGCCGAGGATTATCACGCCTTCACCTGCCCCTCCCGCACTAAATCGAACATATGTTCAGGGTAGCAGCAGCCCCTGACGCCGTAAAGCAGCGTGCGGGCGTGCGAGGACCACCGGCCGAAGACTACGCGTCGAGCGCGGCTGCGATCTCCTCGGTGAGGTCCATGGTGGTGTAGACGTTCTGGATGTCGTCGGACTCCTCGAGCTTGTCGACGAGCCGCATGACCTTCTTGGCGTCCTCGACGGTGACCGCGGTGGGCGTGGTCGGTTCCATGATGAGCTCGGAGCCCTTCACGGTGACGCCGCCGGCCTCAAGCGCGGTGCTCACCGAGGCAAGATCGCCCGGTGCGGTGTAGACGATCCACTCGTCATCGCTGCCGTCCTCTAGATCCTCGCCGCCCGCATCGGCGACGAGCAGCATCAGCTCGTCCTCGTCGGTCGCCGTGGTCTTCTCAACCAGGATCTGACCCTTGCGCTCGAACTGGAAAGCCACCGAGCCGGTCGCGCCGAGGTTGCCGCCTGCACGCGTGAACGCGGCGCGCACGTCAGCGGCGGTCCGGTTCCGGTTGTCGGTCAGGGCCTCGACGTAGAGTGCCACGCCCGCCGGGCCGTAGCCTTCGTAGACGACCTCGTCGTAGTTGGCTGCGTCAGCCCCGGCGCCGAACGCCTTCTTGATGGCGGAGTCGATCTTGTCCTTGGGCAACGAGTAGCTCTTCGCCTTGGCGATCGCGGCAGCGAGCGAGGCGTTGTTGTCGGGATTCGGATCGCCGCCGGTCTTGGCAGCGACGGTGATGATGCGCGTCAGCTTCGAAAAGAGCACCGAGCGCTTAGCGTCGACCGCGCCCTTGCGGTGCTTCGTCGTCGCCCATTTGGAGTGTCCGGACATGGTTGCGTCGTTCCTTTCCTCGCACGACCGTACACGCGCACGTTGCGCGTGTACGGGTCGGGGGTTCACCGCGCAGAGCATACCCGATACGCTTGCCCGCGTTAAGGACAACGCGCGACGAGCGTTCACGTCGACCGAGGAGTACCCATGAGATCACGCGTCTGCGTCGTGTACACGGGTGGCACCATCGGTATGGCGCCGACACCTGAAGGCTACGCCCCGAGCGCCGGCTCGTTACGCGAGTATGTCGCGTCGCTCGTCGCAGACGCACCCGACGAGCTGCCCGGAGTGGAGTTCGTGGAGATCGACCCGCCGATCGATTCGTCCAATGCCACGCCCTCCACGTGGCTTCGCATCGCCGAGACGATCTTCGAGCGTCGCGATCGCGTGGACGGGTTCGTCGTTCTGCACGGCACGGACACCATGGCCTACACCGCCTCGGCGCTCTCGTTCCTGCTGCCCGGCCTCGCGAAACCTGTCGTCGTCACCGGCTCCCAGGTGCCGCTCTACCACGCGCGAAGCGACGGTCGGCAGAATCTCATCGGGGCGCTGCAGGTGGCGTCTGCCGGCGACTTACGCGAGGTGTGCCTACTGTTCGGAACGGTGGTGCTCCGCGGCAACCGTGCGACCAAAGTCGATGCGAACAACCTCGACGCCTTCGACTCGCCGTCGTTCCCGCCGCTTGCCCGGCTGGGGGCGTCCATCGAGATCGACGACCACGTCCCCGCTCCCCCACCGGCTGACGGGCCCCGACTGCTCGGGTGCCGTCGTTCGCACGTCGCCTCGATCCGCCTGTTTCCCGGCATCGAGGCCAGCGTGATCGAGAACCTCTGCCGCCCACCGCTTCAGGGGCTCGTGATCGAAGCGTACGGGACAGGCAACGGCCCCTCCGACGACCACGCGTTCGTCTCGGCGATCGAGCGTGCGACCGCTGCCGGCATCGTGATCGTGGTCATCACACAGTGCCTGAGTGGCACCGTGTCGCCCGGCGCCTACGCCACCGGGTCGGCACTCCTGGCTGCAGGGGCCGTGCCCGGCTACGACCTGACGAGCGAGGCGGCGCTCACGAAGCTCGGCGTCCTGCTCGGCGAGGGGCATGCGCCGGAGACGGTGCGCGGCCTGATGACGACGAACCTTGCGGGTGAACTGACGATTCCCGTCCGCTAGAAGGCGGCGCGGCTCCGGCCTTACGACCCGACGACCTCTTCCACGAAGTAGCGGTGCACGCGCGGGTCGCCCGTGAGTTCGGGGTGGAACGTCGTCGCCATGAGCCTGCCCTGCCGAGCCGCGCATATGTGGCCCTCGTGCTCCGCGAGCACCTCGACGCCTTCACCGACCGACTCGATCCACGGCGCTCTGATGAAGATGCCGCGATACATCTCGCCGATGTGATCGAAGTCGAGGTCGACCTCGAACGAATCGACCTGACGGCCGTAGGCGTTGCGCCTCACCTCGACGTCCATGAGATCGAGACCGCGTTGATCCGGAATGCCGTCGATGACCGACTTCGCGACCAGGATCGCCCCCGCGCAGGTGCCCCAGACGCCCATGCCCTCGGCTGCCCGTGCCGCGATCGGTTCGTAGAAGCCGTAGGTGACCATCAGCTTCGAGATCGCGGTCGACTCCCCGCCGGGAATGATCAGCCCGTCGAGGTCGGCGAGCTGATCGGGCAGCCTGATCGCCGAAACGTGCGCGTCCAGCGCCTCGAGCGCGTACACGTGCTCGCGGAACGCGCCCTGCAAAGCGAGTACGCCGATGTGCACGCTACCAGCCCCGCGGAGCCATGAGCTCGCTCTGGGGGATGTCTGAGATGTTGATGCCGACCATGGCCTCGCCCAAGTTGCGCGAAACCTCCGCCAGCACATCCGGGTTCTCGAAGTGGGTGGTCGCCTCGACGATCGCCTTGGCACGCTTCGCCGGGTCGCCGCTCTTGAAGATGCCGCTGCCAACGAAGACGCCGTCGCACCCGAGCTGCATCATGAGCGCGGCATCCGCCGGCGTCGCGATCCCGCCCGCCGAGAAGTTCACGACCGGCAGCTTGCCGTTCTCGGCGACCCACTTGACCAGCTCGTACGGCGCCTGCAGATCCTTGGCGGCCGCGAACAGCTCCTCGTCGCGGAGGCCCTTGATGCGGGCGATCTCAGCGGTCACCGTGCGCATGTGGCGCACGGCCTCGACGACATTGCCGGTGCCCGGCTCGCCCTTGGTGCGCACCATCGCGGCACCCTCAGCGATGCGTCGGAGAGCCTCTCCCAGGTTGCGGCAGCCGCAGACGAACGGCACCGTGAAGTCGTGCTTGTTGATGTGGTGCTCCTCGTCCGCAGGTGTCAGCACCTCGGACTCGTCGATGTAGTCGACACCGAGCGTCTGGAGGATCTGCGCCTCGACGAAGTGGCCGATACGGCACTTCGCCATGACGGGGATGGTCACCGCCGCGACGATGCCCTCGACCATCGTCGGGTCAGACATGCGTGACACGCCACCTTGCGCGCGGATGTCGGCAGGAACGCGCTCGAGCGCCATGACCGCGACCGCGCCGGCGTCCTCGGCGATCTTGGCCTGCTCGGGGGTCACGACGTCCATGATGACGCCGCCCTTCAGCATCTCGGCGAGGCCCGTCTTGACGCGGAGTGTTCCGATCTCCCTGCTCGAGTCAACCACGTGGAGGCTCCTTTGGGTTTCGCGACGCGCGCGTCATCGCGCATGTCGAACGGGTGCGAGTAGGTTTGGATTCTACCCGCCATGTGTCGGGCACAACAACCACTCCGACCATGCGGAATGGCCTGATTCGCCGAGAAGCCGCCCGAGCAGCTACTTCATGCTGATGTTCACATCGAGCGGAACGACCTGCATCCAGGTGTTGCCGGGCGCCAGGCGAATCGGCCGCCCCTTCTTGTCGACGAAACGCGGCGGTTCGGTACGCGATGCGATCCACTTCCCGTTGTACCGCTTGCCGTCGCGGAAGATGGTCGCCTTCCCCTTGCCGCCCAGCTTGATGTCGTACGTGGTGGAGCCCACCTTGTCGTGGCTGGCAACCGTGTACTTGGCCCACATGACCACGACGTTCTTCGCGGCGACCTGCTTGCCCGTCTCCGCATCGCGATGGACCTTGCCGTTGTTCTCGCGCAGGAAGGAACGCCGCTTCTTGCTCCACTTCCAGGTCACGTTGTTGAAGCTCGAGAACGGGATGTAGACGCTCTTGACCGGCGTCGCACTCGTCGCCAGGCTCGCCGGACCGAACTCGAGAGGCACGAGGTCGGCGGTCACCTTCTTGCCGCGCTTCTTCGCCTCGGCGTAGGCCTTCTTGGTGTCGAGGTACAGGTTGTGCGGTGCACTCCTGGCAGTCGAACGGGAGTAGGGGGCCGTGATCCCGTTGTCTTGGGACAGGTCGGGCAGCTTCGCCTGGCGAACGCGCCTGAAGACGCTTTCGCTCGCCCCCGAGTAGAAGAACAGCCCCCGATACTGCGGGACGATCCACAGGTCCGACAGTCGCGCGCTGCGCACGGGTCCGACGACCTCAGGAACGTTGCTTTGGAAGATGAGGTTGAAGCGCGTGATGCCGCCCTCGGTGACGGTCTCGTACGCGACGTCAGCGGAGTTGAGTCCCGTCTGCGGACGCGCCGCCGGCGAGTTCTCCACCTTGACCGAGAGTGGCCTCTTGGACAGCGACTGCTTGCTTGGCGCCTCTAGGCCGGTGAACGGCCACGCAGGTGGGATCGGAGGTGCGGGCACCACCTTCTCGGCATCGGCGAACGGCCACACCGAGATCATCTCCGCAGGCTTCCCGTTGGTGCAACCGGCGCCAAGTGCCGCGATCAACAGCATCGCGAGCGCTGCCATCGTGGTGTACGCGCGCGTACGGGTCATCTCTGGACTCCTTAGTGGTCGGCCTGAGGGCAGTCTTGCAGAGCGCTCTGCCAGGGGTCAAACCGTCGCCACGAATCGGCAACGCACCGTTGCCCGCAACGCGAGGCGACGGCGCCTGTGTCCCTCCGCACATTCGTTGCGGAGCACGGTGCACGGCGCGTAGCATGACATCCGGAGGTGCGTCATGCCGTGCTACCTGCTCCACATGATCGAGACACCCAACGCCGATCCGTACGCTGACCCCGATGTTCGCGATGTCGTGGGTGAGTACCCCAGGCTCTTCTGCGCGCAGTGTACGCCGCCGCTAGAACTCGCCCCCGGCGAGAGCGTGCGCTGCCTCCAGCGTGACACGCCGTGCTGGCGCGAGATGATACCTACCGCGCCGACCTCGCCCGGAGGCGGCTAGCGCTTGACACGGCCCTGCTGCGGAAGCTTGCGCCGATAGGCCCACACGAGCAGCGCAACGCCCGCCACAAGCACCGGCACGCTGAGGAGTTGACCCATGGTCGCACCGCCGGCCAGAAATCCAAGCTGCACGTCGGGCTCGCGGAAGAACTCCACGAAGATGCGAAACGCGCCGTACAGCGTCATCAGCCAGCCGAGAAGTAGTCCGCGCCACGGTTGTGTCCGGCGGGTCGCAAGCCACATCATCACCGCGAAGATGACCACGCCCTCGAGCAGCGCCTCATAGATCTGGGACGGATGTCGGGGTGACGCGCCGGCCCCGGGGAACACAACCGCCCACGGGACAGAGGCGACACGGCCCCACAGCTCATCGTTCACGAAGTTCGCCAGCCGGCCGAAGAACAGTCCGACAGGGGCGCATGCGGCCCCGAGGTCGCAGAGGGTGAGCAACGGGACACGTAGCATGCGGGCAACGACCGCGGCGGCGATCAGGATGCCCGCGAGGCCGCCATGAAACGACATGCCACCGTTCCAGATCGCCACCACCCCGAGCGGATCTGCGAGCACGTCGCGCCCGGAGTAGAAGAGCACGTACCCGAGACGCCCGCCAACAACGACCCCGATGACGGCGGCGAGCACGATCGTGAGCAGGTCGTCGTCGCTCAGATCGATCTCCCAGCGCCTCACGAGCCAGCGCATGATGAAGAACGAGGCGGCGAAGGCCGTCAGATACGCAAGCCCGTACCATCTGATCTGAACCGGCCCGATGCTGAGCGCGACCGGGTCGATCGCGGGGTACTCCAAGAATCCGAGCATCATCTGCGTGCGGCTGCGCCGGTGAACGTGGATGCCACGGCTAGAACTTCACCTGCGGCGCTTCACCCTCGCCGGTCTCGATCTCGAAGTACGTGCGCGCAACGAAACCGAACATGCCAGCGAGCAGGTTCGCCGGGAACGACTGGATCGCCGTGTTCAGGCTCATCACCGAGTCGTTGTAGAACTGACGTGCGTAGGCGATCTTGTTCTCGGCGTCTGCCAGTTGGGCCTGCAGATCGAGGAAGCTGGTGTTCGCCTTGAGGTCCGGGTACGCCTCAGCCACCGCGAACAGCGACTTGAGCGCACCGCTGAGCATGTTCTCGGCCTCGCCCTGCGCCTCGACACCCTGCGCGTTCATCGCAGCGGCACGCGCCTCTGTCACCTTCTCGAACACGCCCGACTCGTGCGTGGCGTATCCCTTCACAGACTCGACGAGGTTGGGAATCAGGTCGTACCGGCGCTTGAGTTGCACGTCGATCTGGGACCACGCGTTGTCGACGCGGTTGCGGAGCACGACCAGCCGGTTGTAGATGGCGATGGCCGCCATCGCGACGACCAGCAGGACCACCCCAAGAGCGAAACATGCCCACAGACCCTGCATCAGGGACCCTCCCTCGAGACTGTACGACGCGTCCGCGTCTCAGCACGGGCGCGTGCGCGACCACAAGCAATCCTAGCAGATGGGTCGGGCTGAGAATCGCCGGAGGGCGGGCTCAGTCCGTGCGGGCGGTGTCGATCTCCGCGAGTGCGTCCTCCACGCACGTGATACCCGACAGCTGCCGGCGGAAGTACTCGCAGTACGCGTCGTTCACACCGCCGTCATCTTCCCAGTCGGCGACCGGTGCCGGGTCCGCATCGGAGACCACGTGGACCATGCCGGCGAACGGGGCGGCGAATCCCTCGGAATCCTCGGCGAGCGCCTCGATGGCCGACAAGAGGAAGCTGGGCACCATGGCGGCCACGGTGATCTCAGTGCCACAGTGCGGGCACACGAAGGTGATGTCTGCACGCTCGGACTCACGGATGACGACGGTGTCGATGTCTTCCAGCGACACCGTGATCGTTCCGTCCACGGGGCAGGTGATCTCGAATTCCATCCCGGCCGCCTCCTTGGGGAGCCCGCTTTCCATGATTGTACCGCGACGGGCCTGTCGCCTCACGCAGAGACCGACAACTGCCACACGGCAAGAACCGCGCCACGATGGTACGATTGCCGTCATGTCCGATAGCACCCTCACAGCAGACACGCATCCTCGCACTGCGGAACCGAACGCCACCATCGAGCCCGCGGCGTCATCTCGCGCCCTGTTCTTGCGTGGGCTCGAGCTCGGGTTCCCGATCTTCCTCGGCTACATGCCGGTTGGGATGGCGTTCGGGATCTTGGCTCGCACGCTTGGCTTCACGGTAGTCGCCGCGATCACCTGCTCGGCGACCGCACTCGCGGGCGCGGGCCAGTTCATCGCCCTCTCGGTCCTGACCGCCGGCGCGTCGGTCTTCGAGGTGCTCGCCGCGACCACCGTCGTGAACCTGCGCTACGTGCTGTTCGGCTCGACGCTGTCACCGTACCTGCACAGGCTGTCACTGCCCACACTGTCCGGACTCGCATTCTCTCTCACCGACGAGACGTTCGCGGTCAACATCGCCGACCAGCGGGCCGGACGCGCGACCGCCGCCTCGATGTTGGGCGTCGGTGCGGTGGCTTGGACCGGTTGGGTGTTCGGCACCGCGGTCGGCGCGATCGGCGCGGGTTGGATCGGCGATCCAAACCGCTTCGGTGTCGGATTCGCGATGCCGGCGATGTTCACAGCCCTCTTCATCGCGCTCGCAGAGAACCGCCGCCACGTCGTGATAGGGCTGCTGGCGGCGGCTATCGCACTGGCACTCCCGCTGATGGCGCAGCTTGGCATCGCCTTGTCACCGAGCTGGTTCATCATCATCGCGTCGATGACCGCCGCGACGATCGGATCGGTGATCTGGCGTGACGAGTAGCATCTCCCCGACCGTGATCTGGGCGGTCATCATCGGCATGGGCGTCGCCAACTTCCTCTTGCGCTTCGTGCCCATCGCGGTCGTGTCGCGCATGGAGTTGCCCGCGCCCGTGATGCGGTGGCTCTCGTTCGTGCCCGTGTCGGTGATGGGAGCGCTCGTCGCAGGCGAGGTGCTGCGTCCCGGCGGGCAGTGGACGAACCCCTTGGCGAGTCCGAGCGTCTACGCCGCCGCCGTCACCGCGCTGGTGTTTCACCGGACCCGCAGCTTTCTCGGCGCGACCCTCGCGGGCATGGCGTCCTTCGTGGCAATCCAGCGCCTGCTGCCGCTGTTGATCGGCTGAAGCGGGCCCGCTTCCCCGCGTCGCCGACACTGCGCTAGACTGGCCTCCTCTCACACGCCCGAGCCTTCTCCGCCGCGCCGCGACGTCCAAAGGAGCACGCATGGCCCGCGTCCGACCGTTCGCCGGACTCCGGTACGCCCGGACCAGCCGAGACATCACTCCCGTGATCGCACCGCCCTACGACGTCATCTCCGACACGCAGCGCGAACGGTACCTTGCGAACGACCCGCACAACGTCGTGGCGCTCGAACTCCCGAGTGGCGCACTCGACCCGAGCGTACCGGGGAACCGCTACGAGACCGGTGCGGCGACATGGAACACGTGGCGCGCCGATGGGACCCTGAAGGCCGACCCGTCGCCCGCGGTCTACGTACTCGAGCAGCGCTTCACGGTGCACGGAAAGCCCGTGCGTCGGCGAGCCTTCATCGCGGAGGTGGGCATCGAGCCCTTCTCGGCGGGCGTGGTCCTGCCGCACGAGCGCACGCTCCCCAAGGCCCTCGGCGACCGATACGAGCTGACGAAGGCCACCGCCGCCAACCTGAGCCAGGTACTGGGCCTGTACGAGGACGCCGCCGGCGTGAGCGACGCGCTGTTCGAGGCGGCCACGACGGCCGAGCCCGCGGCGGTCGCGACGGACGCCGACGGCGTCACCAGCACTCTGTGGGCGAGCTTCGACGCCGACCTCGCAGCGGACCTCACAGCACTGCTCGCCGACAAGAGCATCTTCATCGCCGACGGTCACCACCGCTACACCACCGCGCTCGCCTACCGGGATCTTCGCCGTGAGGCGGCGGCGTCGGCTGGGGAGACGGCCGCCGATCCCGCGTATGACTACGTGATGATGGCTCTCGTGAACATGGAAGACCCGGAGCTCGTCGTCATGCCCACGCACAGGGTGGCCACGGCCGAGGGTCCGTTCGACCCCGAGGCGTTCGAGTCGGGGCTCTTGCGCCACTTCGACCTCTCATCTGCCCCCGCCGAGAAGCCCTGGAATGCGCTCGAGGGAATCGCCGAGCCTGCGTTCCTCGTCAAGTTGCGAGGCGAGAGAGTCCCGCGTATCGCGCGCCTGCGAGGCGATATCGACATAGACGAGGCGATCGGGCTCGAGCGCTCATCGGCCTGGAAGCATCTCGATGTGGCGGTGTTGCAGGAGCTGGTACTCGATCCCCTTCTCGGCATCCACCCCGATCGTCCGGAGACGCTCGATCGGCTCGGCTTCGTGAAGGGCGCCGAGGACGCGCTGGAGTCGACGAGCGAGCGCGACGTGGTCTTCGTGCTGCGGCCCACCCGGATGGACCAGTTGCGCGCCGTAGCACTCGCGGGAGAGACCATGCCGCAGAAGAGCACGTACTTCTATCCCAAGCTGCTCTCCGGCCTGGTCTTCCGCTCCGCACAGTAGCCCAAGCCCACGCATGTCTCAGCGTTCGACGGTGCACTCGCACCGTCGTCAGCGCATCTTCGCGCGGACGCCGACCCCCTCGGCCGTGAGCCACACTCGCCGCGGGCACGTCGGCCCAAGCCGGCAGTCGGTGCACATCGGACGCCTGGGGCGGCACCAGTCGCGGCCGACGAGCCACGTGGCGAGGTCCAATGTTCCCGGCGAGTCCGGACAGACGCTCGCCGCGGCGGCTTCGACCGCTTCCACGCTGTCGATGTCGATGAGCCCGGCACGAAGGAACACGCGGCGGACCTGTACGTCGTAGGCGACCTGCCCACACTCCCGCCCCTGCAACTCCACGCCGAAGTGCCGCACCAGGATCTCGGTCGCCATGACCGCCTTCTTGCGGCCGATCCCATCGAATGCCGAGAGCCGCTCGGTGACGTCGAGCACGTGAGCACCGGTGGGCCAGATGCGAGCGGCGTCGCCGGCGTACTCCTCGCGCAGGCGCCGCGCCGCCGAGACGATCCACCGCGGCACCGTCTCCTTGAAGCGATGCAGCATCGGTGGCGCCTGAACGGCCAGTCTCACCGCGTCCGGGTTGTCGGCAAGGAACCCGACGTCGAGGGTGCCGAGCCGCTCAAGCAGATGCGCCGGCCCGCGCCACGCACGTTCGGCCGGGATGCCTTGCGTGAAAAGCACGCCGAGCAGGAAGGCGTTCGAATCGCGTTCGAGCAGCCGGTCCGCAGCAGCGTCGCCGGTGAATCCGCCGCCGACCTGGGCCGCGGCAGACTGCTCCAGCTCGAGCCCGTAGGCGAGCAGCTCGCGAGCGACCGGGGAGGCTGAAACGGCAGACATGGACGAATCAGTAGCCGAGTGAGCGCACCTTGATCTTGTGGATGAGCACCTCACGCTCCTCCGGCGTGTAGGCATCCTCGAACTTCGTGAACGCCTTCACCTCGGCGCCGAGCAAGACGCCGCGAGCGATCCGGTGCGCGGCGTAGAGGATGCAGCAGATCGAGCCGGCACAGAACAGGTCCTTCACCAGTCCGTAGACCGTCGGCTCGTCGTCCCTACAACAACCCATGAGTCCCCTCCTCGCTTGTGGTGTGGAACCCCTGGAGCGATCGCGCTCTAGCCCACGCGGGGTCCGTGTGTCAGAAAGAAGCCGCAGAACTTGCATCCGTCCTTGATCGCCGCGTCACGATCGACGGTCGGATCGAAGATCAAGTCCGGGTCGGTCGTGAGTTCGTAGGTCGCCCTGTCGCATGCGGCGAAGGCACACTTCGTCGGGCAGTTGTCTTTGAAGTCGACCGAGTGCGGGCACTCGGCCTGCATCTCGTCGTCGCACCCGCGCTGCTCCCAGCACTTTGCCATACCCGCGTTGCCTCCTCGAATGAGCGTGCGTCCGATTCTACTATGCGAACGGCGTGCCCGATACGCTCGTGTGTCCTCCAGGTTCCGACCGCAACGGCGCTGCCTTGGGGTAGACTACTGCCCGATGTCTTCTGTGCCCCCATACAACCACTACTCGACCATCGTCGCCGGTGCCGGACCTGCGGGCGTGATGGCGGCCTACCATGCCGCCCGGTCCGGATCCGTCCTACTCGTCGACGCCTCACCGCTGCCGCGCGACAAGAGTTGCGGCGGCATGCTGAACGAGTACACGCAAGAGTTCCTCGCCGAGTTCGGCGAACTGCCCTCCGAGATGACGCTCGACCCCAAATGGGTCAACTTCCGCTACCACGATTGGGACCGTTCAATCCTCAAGCCGACGGAACTCCGCTTTCTCAACGTCGACCGCAGGGAGTTCGACAGCTGGCTCGTCGATCTCCTGCCCGAGAACGTCACGGTACTGGGAGCGACGGCGGTGGGCGGATTCGAGCAGGATGACGAGCGCGTCTCGGTGACGCTCAAGGGACCGCAGGGCGAGACAAGCCTGAGCTGCGACTATCTTGTCGGTGCGGACGGGCCGCGATCGACGGTGCGACGCCAACTCGGAGTAGGCGCGTTCGCGACATACGTGACACTGCAGGATTTCTGCCGGATCGAAGGTCCGATCGAGCCCTTCTTCGACTGCATCTATATGCGGGATATCGGCGACTCGTTCGCATATGCCTACGTCGTGCCTAAGGGCGATGTCGCGATCGTCGGATCGGTGTTCTACCCAAAGACCAAGCGGCCACACGAGAAGCACGACCAGGCGATCACGATGTTGCGGGAGCGGCTTCCGCTCGGCGAGGCGATCAAGCGTGAGGCGTGGGTCGCACTGTCGGTGCGCAAGCCCGAAGACGTCGTGCCGGGACGCGGTCGTGTTCTGCTGGCGGGCGAGGCCGGCGGCTTCATGTCACCCTCGTCGGGCGAGGGCATCTCCTACGCGTTGAACACCGGCCGTCTCGCCGGAAACGCCATCGCCAACGCGAGCAACGGAGACGCGCTCAGCGCCTACTCCGATTCGTGCGCTCACATTGCGAACAATATCGCTCGCAAGCTGAAGTGGCTCCCCTTCATGGAGTCGCGGACCGGCAAGTACCTCGCCGGCTTCGTGCCCACGCCGCTGGTCAGCCGCATCACGAAGGGCCTGTAGCCAACGCCCGTCGCCGCCTGCAATCCGCGTGTCTCACCACTTCTGGTGCATCCGGCTCGGCGTAGCGACCGATTGGCCCTGATACCGACTTCCCAGCTCCGGATGCCCGTACGGGCGATCCACCTCCGTCGTCATGCGCGAGAAGGATATCTGGCCGATCTTCATGCCGGGCGAAAGCAGGATCGGCAGGTTCGCCACGTTCGACAGCTCGAGGGTGAGCCTACCCTCCCAGCCGGGATCGACATATCCGGCGGTCGAGTGGATCAGGAGTCCGAGACGACCGAGTGAGCTCTTGCCCTCAAGCCGTCCTACGACGTCGGCAGGCAGGCCGATGCGCTCGACCGTCGTGCCCAGCGCAAACTCGCCAGGGTGCAGCACGAAGGGCTCCTCGCGTGAGGCTCTGACCGCCTCGGTCAGGCCGGGCTGCTCACGCGCGGGATCGATGTAGGGGTACCGCGAGTTGCGGAACACCTGAAAGTCGTCTCCCAGATGCAGGTCAACGCTCGAAGGCTGGATATCGTCCGGATCGACCGGATCGACGACGATCCGCCCCGCCGCCATCTCCAACTTAATCGTGTGGTCGGATAACACCATGGCAACTCCGCCCTTCTAAACGACTCGCGGTCCGCGCCCAGAGGGCACGGACCGCGAGCGTGGATTCACCGCCTCGGACCGCCTAGGCGCACTTGCTGTAACCGCACGAGCGACAGACCGAACAGCCGCTCTCGTGCTCGAGCGAACCGCCGCATTCAGGACAGGCCCCCGCCAGATTGTCCAAGTGATCCATATGCTTGCTGACACCGGCGCCCGCAACCCCTGTCTCGACGTACTGCAGCGCGTGCTCGAGCACGATCCCCACGCCGTCGGCACACGAGAGGACCTTGCCGCCCTCCGCCCAGGATGGCGACGGACAGCGGATGCCCCGCAGATGCTTGATGATTGCCTCCGGATCGACACCCGCACGCAGCGAGACCGAGATGAGCCGGGAAAGCGCCTCCGACTGAGACGATGCGCACCCACCCGACTTACCCATCTGGGTGAACACCTCGCACACGCCCTGTTCGTCCCAGTTGACGGTCACGTAGAGGTTGCCGCACCCCGTCTGGATCTTCTCGGTGCGTCCCGTCGTGATGGAGGGACGCGGACGCGGTTCTATCTCGCCGCGCACAACCACCGCGACATCGGACGGTACCGCCACCTTGGACGACTTGCCGGTGGTCAGCACCTGACCCTCCTTGCTGCCATCTCGGTAGATGGTCACACCCTTGACGCCGAGTTCGTACGCGAGGTCGTACACGTAGCGTACGTCGTCGGCCGTGGCCTCGTTCGCGAAGTTCACCGTCTTCGAGACGGCATTGTCGGTGTACTTCTGGAATGCCGCCTGCATCTTCAGATGCCAGTCGGGTGAGATGTCATGCGCCGTGACGAACGCACGTTGCACATCCTCGGGCACCTCGTCGATTCCGTGAACCGAGCCGTGGTCGGCGATCACCTGCATCAGCTCTCGGCTGTAGAAGCCCCGCTTCACGGCCAAGTCCTCAAAGAGCGGATTGACCTCGACGAGCCTGTCGTTGTCCATCACCGTGCGTACGTACGAGACCGCGAACAACGGCTCAACCCCGGAGGAGCAGTTGGCGATGATGGAGAGGGTTCCGGTCGGGGCGATGGTCGTGACCGTTGCGTTCCGGATCGGTCCACCCTCGGGCGCATCGTAGATGGAACCCGCGAAGTTGGGGAACGCCCCCCGCTCAGCCGCCAGCTTTCGAGAGGCAAGCTTCGCCTCCGCGTCGATGAAGCCCATGACCTTCTCGCCGAGCGCGACACCCTGTTCCGAGTCGTAGCCCAAGCCCATCTTGATCAGCATATCCGCCCAGCCCATGACGCCGAGGCCGATCTTGCGGTTGCCGCGGGCAAGCTCGTCAATGGCGGGCAGCGGATACTCGTTGACCTCGATCACGTCGTCAAGGAATCGGACACCGCGATGCACGACATCGGCCAAGCGATCCCAGTCGACGTCCGGACCGCTCTCCGTCAGGCGGACGAACTTCGCAAGGTTGACGGAGCCCAGGTTGCACGCCTCGTAGGGAAGCAGCGGCTGCTCGCCGCACGGGTTCGTCGACTCGATCTCGCCAAGGTGCGGGGTCGGGTTATCGCGGTTGATACGATCGATGAAGATGATGCCGGGGTCACCGGTGGCCCACGCCATCTCAACGATAAGATCGTATACCTCGCGCGCATCGAGCTGCCCCGCGATGTCCTTGCTGCGCGGGTTCACCAGGTCATACGACGTACCCGCCTTGACCGCTTCCATGAACTTCTCGGTGAGTGCGACCGAGATGTTGAAGTTGGAGAAATCGCCATCGGCCTTGCACTTGATGAAGTTGAGGATGTCCGGGTGGTCGATGCGCAGCACGCCCATGTTGGCCCCACGCCTCGTCCCGCCCTGTTTCACCGCCTCCGTCGCTTGATTGAAGACGCGCATGAACGACACGGGACCGCTGGATACGCCCTGCGTCGAGCGGACCTGGTCGCCGCCCGGGCGCAGCCGTGAGAAGCTGAAACCGGTACCGCCCCCCGACTTGTGGATCAGCGCCGTGTCGCGCACCGCGCCGAAGATGGACTCCATCGAGTCCTCGACCGGCAGCACGAAACACGCCGAGAGCTGCTGCAGTTCGCGGCCGGCATTCATGAGTGTGGGCGAGTTCGGCAGGAACTCGAGCGAGGTCATCAGCTCGTAGAAGTCCGCAGCGACGTCCGCTACGGCCGCATCGTCAGCACCCCACACGCGCTCTGCGGCCGCGATATTCTCGGCGACGCGAATGAACATGTCCGAGGCGTTCTCGGTCGGATTCCCCGCTTCGTCCTTGTTGAGATAGCGCTTCTGGAGAACCTTGAGCGAGTTCGGGCTCAGGATCTCGTCAATGGCGCGCGAATAGCCGGTCGCACCCTTGAGGTCGGACATGGATTCCCCTCTCTCTGCCGATTCAACACCGCACATGCGGCGCAGGAACTGCGTTAGACACTACATATTGCGGCCTGGTTATCGTAGAACGGTACATATAGTGCGTCAATTCACTACTGACGAGCGGCGGGCCGTACGCGCCGTACGGCGCAAGAGGCACTTCAGCGGGCCGCTGCGACCGTGCGTCGAACGGTAGGCCGAGCCACCTTCCGGATCGGATCAGGCGCCGGACGGCCGGCACACGCGGCGAAACGACGAGCGCCCCACCCGAGCAATCGGGTGGGGCGCTCTGATGGTTCTGAAGACGTGCGCTAGACCGGCTCTACGCGAAGCACCTCAGGGATGTTCTCCTTGAGAACCCGCTCAACGCCATTGGCGAGAGTGAGCTGAGACATGGGGCAGCCACGGCATGCGCCGACCAGCTGCACCTTGACGACGCCATCATCGGTGACGTCGACGAGTTCGACATCTCCACCGTCGGCCTGGAGGGCCGGGCGAATCATGTCGAGGACTTCCTGAACACGAACCTTGTCCATGTGACCCTCCTCATGCGGGTTCCAACTGCAGTCGCCGGCAACGTGCGCCGGGTGCGGTTCTGGTCTAGCGAGTACTGTACCATAATCCTTACAGAGTTGGTCAAGAATTCGGTCGACTCATCATCGCGTCGCCGGAATACAGAAAAGAGCCGTCGGATGTGCTCAGCGGCGTCCTACTCTCCCACGGCCTGACGCCGCAGTACCATCGGCGCTGGAGGACTTAACTACCGAGTTCGGAATGGGATCGGGTGTACCCCCTCCGCCATAACCACTGAGCACATCCGACAGCTCTCATCGGAATATATTCACTTGTGAATGCCACATCCAGGGGTGCCTGCACCCTGAATGCTGCATAGCGCGATCACGTCACAGAATGAGATCAAGACCTCGGCCTATTAGTACTGCTCGGCTGAACGCATTACTGCGCTTACACCTGCAGCCTATCAACCTCGTAGTCTACGAGGGGCCTTACCTGGTTAACCCAGTGAGAGACCTCATCTTGAGATTGGCTTCCCGCTTAGATGCTTTCAGCGGTTATCCAAACCGAACGTAGCTAACCAGCGGTGCCGTTGGTCGACAACTGGTACACCAGAGGTTCGTCCATCCCGGTCCTCTCGTACTAGGGACAGCTTCTCTCAAGTCTCTTACGCCCACGGAGGATAGGGACCGAACTGTCTCACGACGTTCTAAACCCAGCTCGCGTACCGCTTTAAATGGCGAACAGCCATACCCTTGGGACCTACTACAGCCCCAGGATGCGATGAGCCGACATCGAGGTGCCAAACCCTCCCGTCGATGTGGACTCTTGGGGAGGATCAGCCTGTTATCCCCGGAGTACCTTTTATCCGTTGAGCGACGGCCATTCCACTCTGAGCCGCCGGATCACTAGAACCGACTTTCGTCTCTGCTCGACTTGTAGGTCTCGCAGTCAAGCTGGCTTATGCTCTTGCACTCTACGAACGATTGCCAACCGTTCTGAGCCAACCTTACGTGCGCCTCCGTTACATTTTGGGAGGCGACCGCCCCAGTCAAACTACCCACCAGACACGGTCCCCGACCCGGATTCACGGCGTCGGGTTAGATCGCTAACTTGCCGAGGGTGGTATTCCAAGGGTGGCTCCACAGAAACTGGCGTCCCTGCTTCACAGCCTCCCACCTATCCTCTACACGACAAACCAACGATCAATGTCAAGCTGTAGTAAAGGTTCACGGGGTCTTACCGTCCTACCGCGGGTAAT